>NZ_JBXAON010000004.1:0-632581 GCF_058802865.1 Caulobacter sp. GW822-FHT01G02 | reverse complement strand
GCGCGAAAAATCGACAAGCCCTTGATTTCGTAGATTTCCATATCGCGAACGCCGGGGATAGAGCGCCCTCAATCCCCACCCCTTGTCATCCCGGAAGCCTCGTAGAGGCTGTCCGGGACCCAGGGGCCGGCGCGATGCGGTTGCCCCTGGGTCCCGGCCCTCCGCTTCGCTGCGGCCGGGATGACAAGAATTGTTGAGTAAAGAGGGAGAGAGGGTTTCCGTCAGGCGCCCCTCGCCGCCATCCGACCCCCGAGGTCGGAGCCCCCCTTACATCTCACGGCGAGACGATCGCAGGGCTGTAGGGGTTGCTCAAGGACGACGCTCCGCGTCGCCGCGCGCGGCCGCCGGAGGCGGTCCTTGACTGACCTGATCAGCCCTGCACGCTGCAGCCTCCAAGAGATTTAAGGCTCGCCCCGACCAAGGTCGGCTGGCGACCCCTGGGGCAGGCCGTTGGAAGTCTCCGCTCTCCTCCCCTCTTGGGGGAGAGGGACCGGCGAACGCCGGTGGAGGGGGCAGCGCCAGGCATCAACCCAGGCCGTTCCAACTCCTCCGCCGTCCGACGTTACGACGTCAGGCCCTAAAACGAGTAGAGTCAGACTCGCAATAGTTGTTGATATTTTGCGACTCGCTCCAGTATCGGCGCTTCCTTGCGGAAGCTGGTCTCAATAGATCGAGGTAGCGCGATGTCGCTTGAGCTCATTGGTCTCGGCAAATTGCTAAGAGCGATCTACGCAGACCGCTCCGACAGGATCCGCATCCTGCGAGAGGATATCCGCAACACCATCAAGCAAGAGCGCGGGGAGCCGCAAGGGGATGGCGGTGACTTCTACGTGCCGTTCTGGGCTGACGCTAAGCGGCACGTCAGGGGAGAGGCGTATCTTCGGCAGAGCACAGAGGCGCGTATAGAATCGAACCGCGGGCGCGGGCGGCTATACGAGTTGCTGACTGATGGCTTTCTGTCTTGGTGGGAAGAGAGGCGGCGTCTTCGCAATGAACCTTTCACGATCGGCGCGGATGTCGTTCGTGCTCGATTCAACTGTGAAGGGCTTGGCGTCGTAAAAGTCGAAAACACCCTCTCGATCACCGTGGGGGACGATGGGCGTCGGATCGTCTACCCCTATTTCCCTGAGCAGCCAGGGCTATCTGAGGAAGCGGCTAGATTAGGCCTTTGGGTGATGTCTCAGGCCCTTACAGCACATAATGTCGAGGGGATGCGTATCCTTGATGTTATTCGAGGGCGCACGTTTTCAGTCTTGGACACGCCATTGACTGGCAATGAAGGGCGCATTTTTCGAGAGTGCTATGAGGCCCTGCTGCGCGAGTGGCAGAGCCTCCGTGCTGACTATCTTTAAGGACCAGTGCTTGCCCGACCTCGGTTAGGTCGGTGCGATCCTTAAATCTCTTGGAGGCTGCAGCGTGCAGGGCTGATCAGGTCAGTCAAGGACCGCCTCCGGCGGCCGCGTTGCGGCGACGCGGAGCGTCGTCCTTGAGTGACCTGATCAGCCCTGCGATCGTCTCGCCGTGAGATGTAAGGAGGGGGCCTTCCTCTAGGAAGGCGCGATCACTTCTTCGGGGTGGGCTTCGGAGCTTGATTGGGCGCCGGTTGAGGCGAGGGCTTCGGGCTAGGAGCGTTTCGATCGTTGAAAGCGCCGCGTTCGTCGCCCTTTGACGTCGTCCCAGGATTTTTCGGTGGAGCCATTGATGTCCGCGTCCCAAATCGACCATCGCGATCTGATCCCGAGCGATCCTGCGATGATTGTAGAGATTGTGAGGCAGGCTGAAGAGCGCTTCAAGATGCAAGTGCAGTTTGCTCTTGCAAGCGACGCCAGGGCCGGGGCCATGGCTACTTGGACTAGCGCCACAGCCGGTGCCTTTGTGATTGCTGCGATGGGCAGCCTTAGTGGGGGCGCAAAATTCGGGGCCCTCGCTGCGGGCATAACATTTGGTCTAGCGGCCTTTTGCTCAATCTGGGCAGCTCGACCAATTGCATTTGGATGTATCGGTACTCTACCAAATGGCTGGCTAGAAGTCGTGAGAGATAATGAAAAGCTCGTGGAGAGCCTTGCGGGTTATGCAGTTCTGCTTGATGAGCATTTATTGGACAATGAAAGTCGTATGAAGCTTAATGGTCGTTGGACCACTGGGGCAATGTGGTGCATGATTATGTCGCCATTCATTGCGCTGGCTGCGGCTCTACTCTTTGGGTGAAGGGTGCCGCAGCACTAGTAGCGGCGTGAGCGCTGAGAGAGATGGTCCGCTATCGCCTTACGCCTTGACCCCCTTCCCCTCCCTTCGCCTATCCGCTACACCCCCGCCCGATGACCCGCCTGCCGCACCACCACGGCTGCCACCACCATCCGACCTCGCCTCGCGGGATCGGCCGGGTCCGCGCGCTCTAAGCCGAGCGACCCAGCCAGAGCCCCGCCTAGCGGATGGGGCTTGGCATAAGCGCCATCCGTCGAAGCCTTGAAGACTAAGGACCGACGATGACCGACGACTCTGTGAACACCCCGCAAGACTTCCGCCCCGAGGCGCGCGCGCCGCGCGGCTTCGCCGACAAGCGCGCCCGCGACCTGCGGGCCGAGCGGGCGATCCTGGAGGCGGTGTCGGCGGTCTATGAGCGCTACGGCTTCGAGGCCCTAGACACCGGGGCGTTCGAATATGCCGACGCCCTGGGCAAGTTCCTGCCCGACAGCGACCGGCCCAACGAGGGCGTGTTCGCGCTGCAGGACGACGACGACCAGTGGATGGCGCTGCGCTACGACCTGACCGCGCCGTTGGCGAGGTTCGCGGCCCAGAACTGGGAGACCCTGCCCAAGCCGTTCCGCCGCTACGCCTTCGGGCCGGTGTGGCGCAACGAGAAGCCGGGGCCGGGGCGCTTCCGCCAGTTCATCCAGTGCGACGCCGACACGGTGGGCTCGGCCCGTCCGGAGGCCGACGCCGAGATCATCGCCATGGCGGTCGAGGGGCTGGAGGCGGCCGGACTGCCGCGCGGGGCGGCGGTGCTGAAGATCAATAATCGCAAGCTGCTGAACGGTCTGCTGACCTCGGCGGGGGCGGAAAGCGCCGGCCAGAAGCTGGCCGTGCTGCGCGCGGTTGACAAGCTGGACCGCCTGGGCGTGGACGGGGTCCGGCTGCTGCTGGGCGAGGGCCGCCTGGACGAGAGCGGCGACTTCACCAAGGGCGCGGGGCTGAAGGGCAAGGCGATCGACTCGGTGCTGGACTTCGTGTCGGCCGGGGTCTCTGGAGCCACTGGGGGCCGTTCGGCGACCCTGGACAATATCGCCAAGGTGATCGGCGGCTCGGCCGAGGGCGACGAGGGCCTCTTGGAGCTGTCGCGGATCGACGCGGCCCTGACCAGCCTCGGCATCGCCGACGACCAGGCCTTCATCGATCCGTCGATCGTCCGGGGGCTGGAATACTACACCGGCGCGGTGTTCGAGGCCGAGCTCTTGCTGCAGACCACGGACGAGAAGGGCAACAAGGTCTCGTTCGGCTCGATCGGCGGCGGCGGGCGCTATGACGACCTGGTGGCGCGGTTCACCGGCGCCGTGACCCCGGCGACGGGCTTCTCGTTCGGCGTCACCCGCCTGGCGGCGGCGCTGCGGGCGGCCGGACGCGAGCCGGGCGGCGCGGCGCGCGGCCCGGTGGTGGTGATCGCGTTCGACCAGGCGCACATGGGTGAGTACTTCTCCGTGGTCGGACAATTGCGCGCGGCGGGCGTCGCCGCCGAGGTCTATCTGGGGACCTCGGGCATGAAGCCGCAGATGAAATACGCCGACCGCCGGGGCGCGCCGGCCGTGGTCATGCTGGGCGGGGACGAGATCGCCGCCGGCACGGTGACGATCAAGGACCTCGACGCCGGCCGCCTGGCCGCCCAGGGCCTGGCCGACAACGCCGCCTGGAAGGCCGAGCGTCCGGGCCAGCAGACCATCCCGCGCGACCAGCTGGTCGCGGCGGTTCAGAAGATCATCGAGGGCTAGGTCATGAGGCTCGAGCGTTCCATTCCGGCGGAGGCGCTCGACGCCATCCGCGCGCCGCTGCTGGCCGCCGGCGCGGCCCTGACCGACGCCCCGGTGCTGCAGCCCCTGGGCCTGCTGCTGGACCTAACCGGCGAGGCCATGCGCTCGCGGCTGTTCGTCGTCTCCGGCGACGGCGGCGAGGAGGCCTGCCTGCGGCCGGACTTCACCGTGGCCGTGGCCCGGCAGCACTTCGAGAACGGAGGGCAACCCGCGCGTCGCCGCTACGAGGGCAAGGCCTTCCGCGTCGCCCCGCGCGGCTCGGATCGCGCCGAGGAGTTCCTGCAGCTGGGCGTCGAGGCCTTCGAGACCGGCGACCCCGTGGCCGCCGACGCCGAGATCGCCGCCTTGGCCTGGGCGTCTTCCGCCGCTGGCGGACGCTCGGACCTGTCGATGATCCTCGGCGACGTCTCGCTGTTCGCCGCCTTCGTCGACAGCCTGGACCTGGCCCCGCCTTTGGCCGCGCGGCTGAAGCGCGCCTTCGCCAAGCCGCGCCAGCTGAAGGCCGAGCTGGACGGCGACTCGTCGGCCCTCTCCAGCGAGCAGTCGCGGATCGCCTCGCTGCTGGCCGGCCTGCCCGAGAGCGAGGCCTCGGCGGTGCTGCAGGAGCTGTGGTCGCTGGCCGGGATCGAGCCCGTCGGCGGCCGTCGCCCGGCCGAGATCGCCCACCGCCTGGTCGAGCGCGCCGAGGCCGCCAAGGCCGGTCGTCTGGACGCGGAGCAGGCCGGCAAGGTCCGCGCCTTCCTCGCCGTCTCGGATCGTCCGGACGCGGCGCTCGACGCCATCGCTGCGCTCGCCGGCCCTAACGACGAGCGCCTGAAGGCCGCCATCGCCGGCTGGCGCGCGCGCCTGTCGGGCATGGCCGCGCGCGGCGTTCCGCTGGAACGCGCCACCCTGGCCGCCGCCTTCGGCCGGGCCTTCGGCTATTACGACGGCTACCTGTTCGAGGTGCATTCGGCCGCTCTTGGCGCCGAGCGGCCGCTGGCCGCTGGCGGCCGCTATGACGGACTTCCGGCCAAGCTGGGCGTCTCCACCAACACCGGCGCGGTGGGCTGCATGGTCCGTCCGGCGCGCGCCTATGCGGGAGGCGGCGAATGAGCGCCTCCCAAGAGAAGAATGAGCCGATGATCTTCGCCATCCCTTCGAAAGGCCGCCTGAAGGACCAGGTCGAGGCCTGGCTGGCCGACTGCGGCTTCCGGCTGGAGATGACCGGCGGCGCGCGCGGCTATTCGGCCGAGCTGGCCGGCCTGCCCGGCGTCTCGGTGCGGCTGCTGTCGGCGGGCGACATCGCCGCCGGCCTCGACAGCGGCGACCTGCACCTGGGCGTCACCGGCGAGGACCTGCTGCGCGAGCGCGGCGACGACATGGACAGCCGGGTCATGCTGCTGCGCGCCCTGGGCTTCGGCCGCGCCGACCTCGTCGTGACCGCGCCCAAGAGCTGGCTGGACGTCGACACCATGGCCGATGTCGACGAGGTCGGGCACCTGCATCTGGCCAAGACCGGCCGCCGCCTGCGGGTGGCGACCAAGTACGTCACCCAGACCCGCGCCTTCTTCGCCCGCCACGGCGTCGCCGACTACCGGATCGTCGAGAGCAGCGGCGCCACCGAGGGGGCCCCGGCCGCCGGCGCGGCCGAGCTGGTGGTCGACATCACCACCACCGGCGCGACCCTGGCCGCCAACGGCCTGAAGATCCTGTCGGACGGCGTGATCCTCAAGAGCCAGGCCCAGCTGACCGCCTCGCTGATCGCGGCGTGGTCGCCGTCGCAGCTGGACAGCCTGAAGCGGCTGCTGGCCGTGGTCGAGGCCAAGGGCCGGGCCGGCAAGCTGGCCGCGCTGGTCTGGCCGGCCGAGCAGGACGCGGCGGGGCAGGCGGCCGTGGCCGACTTTGTCGCCAAGGGCGGTTCGCGCCGGGCCAACGGCGCCCTGCTGGCGACCGGCGACCTGTTCGACGCCGCCGCCGCCCTGGCCGCCGCCGGGGTGGAGCCCGTCACCGTGTCGCGTCCGGACTATGTGTTCGAGTCGCGCTCGGCCGTGCTGGATCGCTTCACCATCGCGCTCGGCCACTGAGTTTTGACGATATCGTCAAAATATAACATCGATTCACAAGGTAAAATCGACTTTCCAGTCCAAACTACGGCGCTCGCGTCAAAAATTCGGCCAAACCTTTGCGAAAAAGGGATTTGCCGCGTTGACACCGTCATGAATTTGACGTTTCTAGACGATGCAAGGACGAAACGAGCCCAACAGAGAGCTCCCGTTCTTCGGCGTTTCGGGGAGGAAACGCCCGCCTAGATCGAATGATCGAGAAAATAGCCAGCCCGTCGCGATTATCCCCCGCGGCGGGTTTGGTGTATCTGGGCCTTGGCTAGTCTTTTGACGAAAAAGTCAAAATTCATTCGGGGCCTGAAAGCGCTTCCAGATGCTCCGGCGCGCGGGACGCGCTCACGCCCTGACCCGGCGGCCCAGCCTTGGACGGATCAACCGCGCGCCGGATGCCGTTCGGCCATGTAGCGGCCCGGCGACGCGCCAAGCGCCTTTCGGAACATGGTCACGAAGCTGGGCGTGCTCTCATAGCCGAGGTCGGCGGCCACCGCCTGGATCGAAGCCCCCTCGGCCAGCCACTTCACGGCCAGTACGATGCCGAGCTGTTGGCGCCAGCGGCCAAAGCTCATGCCGGTTTCCCGGGCGATCAGGCGCATCAAGGTTCGGCCGCTCAGGCCGGCGCGCCTGGCCCAGCTGTCCAGGGTTCCGCGCGCGGCCGGCGCGGCCATCATCTCGTCGACGATCTTGCGCAGGCGAGGGTCGGCCGGCATCGGCAGGTGAAGGTCCTCGACCTTGGCCACGGCCAGCTCGTCGAGCAGCACGGCCACCAGCCGCGAATTGGCGCCGCCTTCCTCGTACAGGTAGGGCAGGTGCGCCGCGCGGGTCAGCAGTTCGCGCAACAAGGGCGTCACCGACACGGCCCGGCACGCCTCGGGCAGGCCCGCGCCGACGTCGGGATCGATGAAGGCGTTGTAGCCGACGAGCGCGCCGCTGGCCTTGACGGCGTGCAGCGCCCCGCCGGGGATCCAGATGGCGCTGCGCGGCGGCACGATCCACAGGCCGCCCTCGACCTCGCAGCTGAGCGCGCCCTGCTGCACCAGGATGATCTGCCCCTTCCGGTGGCGATGATGGTCGATCTCGACCCCGCCAACGCCTTCCATCGCCGCGCCAAGGGCCACGATGGGACGCGGCACGTCGTCAGGCTCGATCCAGTCATCTTCCGCGTCCATGTCCGCGATGTTCAGGATCGGCATGTCGCGCGTCCGGAGCGAATATCGCCGATGGCGAGATTGGATAACATTCTGTCCATCCTTCGGAATGACGCCAGTCTCGCTCCCGGCTATCCGATCAGCCAGGAGAAGTCGAGATCGGGTCGGCTTCGCGGATCGCAAGGGAGTCATCGTGACCACACTGGCCAGCGAACGGGTCGCCAAGCTGTTGACCCAGCTGCATGGGGACGCCGAGGCTTCCGACCGCGAACATCTCGAAGCCATGATGACGACCCTCGGGGCGCCGGGCGCCTCGATGGAGGAATTGATCGCCGGCCTGCTGGCCGAAGAGCGCTCCGACTACCGGGCGGTCTATCACCGCTATGCCGGCAACTATCTGGCGGTCACCCCAACCTATGGGCGGTTCCTCTACGCGATGGCGCGCGCCTGCAAGGCGACCCGTATCGTCGAGTTCGGCACCTCGATGGGGATTTCGACGATCTATCTGGCCGCCGCCCTGCGCGATAACGGCGGCGGGCGGCTCGTCGGGTCTGAATTCGAGCCCGGCAAGGTGGCGCGCGCCCGCGCCAACCTCGAAGCGGCGGGCCTTGGCGATCTGGTCGAGATCCGCGAAGGCGATGCGCGCGAGACGCTGAAGGACTCCGGCGGCGAGGTCGATCTGCTGCTGGTGGACGGCGCGTTCTCGCTCTACCTGCCGGTGCTCAAGCTGGTCGAGCCTTACCTGCGATCCGGCACCGTCGTTCTGGGCGAGAACGCTTTCGACCCGGACTATCTCGCCTATATCCGCGACCCGGCCAACGGCTACCTCGCCCAGACCCTGCCGATCGACGAGGGGCGCGGCAACGAGTTCGCCGTGAGGGTGGGCTGATGGCCAAGTTCGTCTTGTCCCTGCGCCCGAAGCCCAAGCCGCCCGGGCGGCTGAGCCAGGCGCTGACCCGCCTTTTGATGAAGCGCGCGACCGTCGCCGCCATAGAGCCGCTGGCCCCTCGCTTCCGGCTGATCACGCTGGAGGGGCCGGCTTTGGCCGGCGTGAACTGGACGCCAGGGCAAAAGATCCAGATCGCCATGGGCTCGGCGTTCATGGCGCGAACCTATACCCCGATGGCCTGGGACGGCGCCGAGGGGCGCGCCCGGATTCTCGGCTACGCGCACGGCGCCGGGCCGGGAAGCGGCTGGCTCGAAGCGCTCGAACCCGGCGCTGAATGCGACATCTTTGGTCCGCGCCCCTCGATGGATGTCGCGGGCCTGGCGGGACCGATTGTCGTCTTCGGCGACGAAACCTCGATGGGCCTGGCCCACGCGCTGGCCGCGCGGGACAGCGCCGGAACCCTTTCATGCGTCTTCGAGGTCGGCGATGTCGATCACGCCAGGGCGGCCACGATGCGCCTGGGTCTGTCCGACGCGGCGCTGTTCAAAAGGGCCCCTGATGACGCGCATCTCGAGGCGATGGCGGCTGCGCTCGCGTCATGGGTCGCCGCTGGCGCGTCTTTCGTTCTGACCGGAAGGGCGGGCGCGATCCAAAAGCTTCGCCAGGGCCTGAAGCTGGAGGGAGTCTCGCCGGGGCGTATCGTCACCAAGGCCTATTGGGCGCCCGGCAAGACCGGTCTGGATTGACGCCGATCCCGTCAGGATCGGTGAAAATCCCGGCTCGAACCCCGAAGGATCCAAGGCCGGCTCTGGCGTTTTCAGGTCAAGTCGACCCTCTGAACGTCGCCCGGCGCCGGCCTCGCAATCCTATTCGCAGGCCGCGCAGCGCGCGTCGTTGTGCCGGCGCCGCCAGTTGGCCAGGTGCGCGCCGGCCAGCAGCAGGCCGCCCAGCACGGTCAGCGCGCGCTCGTCGGCGGCGGCCGGAAACTCCAGGGCGCCGGCGATCATCAGGGCCAGGCCCAGGATCGCCACCGTCGCCAGGCGCCAGGAGCGCGGCCGACGTGTGGACAGGTCGACGAACGACAGCGCCGCGACCGGCGCGGCGACCAGCACGAAGGCCACGTGCACCCACTCGGCCCGCGCCCACAGGCCCAGCACCGGCAGCAGCAGGGCCAGCGCCGGCAAGGCCAGGCAGTGGACCAGGCACAGGGCCGACAGCCCGACGGCGGAGGCGTCGAGCGCCCTGGCGAGGGTGGGGGTCATGAAGGCGCTCCTGATCTACGCGTCGCGGGACATTCGGACGCGGCCTCCGCCGACACCCGGTCCCGCCCGATGGCTCCTATCTAGTAGTGATATAATATAACACAAGGCCGAGCGGCCCGGCGGAACGGGCGCGCCGACAGACCGTTGTGGTGAAGGTTCGCGGCGCATCGGCGCCAACCGGAACCGGTTGACTGGGGTTGAGCCCATGGCTGGCGCGTTCAGGGACCGCTATCTCGATCTTCTGTGCTCGATCTACATCTACAACGAGCACCGCGGTTACACGGCGATCGACCGCATGCTGTGGGCGGTCCGTTCGAGCTGGCCGGACGATCACAGGCTGATCGATCTGATCGAGAAGCACCGCGCCGACGAGCGCAAGCACTACATGATGTTCCGGCGCTGGTTCGAACGGCGAGGCGTCATGCCGCTGAACGTGGATCGCGCCTGCGGCCACATCGACCGCTTCGTCGAGATCATGTTCAGGTCGCCGATCGACGCGCTGGACCCCGCGCTGATCGGCCGCGAGGATCTGTTCGAACGCCTCTGCCGGATCATCTCCCTCACCGAGAAGCGAGGCTACCGGCAGGTCGAGGTGCTGCTTCGCAACCCCTGGGTCCTCGGGGATGGGTCCCTGACCAAGATCTTCCGTGTGATCGAACAGGACGAACCCAGCCACTGGGCGCCCTATGACGGCTGGCTCGCGGACCATGGCCGACGCCAGGCGAACACCTACGAGCGCGCGGTCGACGGGTTCATCCACGGCGAGTTGCTGGCCGTGAAACTGCCGCTGCTGTTCCTGTCGCCGCGCCTGGCCCGCCGGACGACCTGGCCGGACGCGCATGACAATGATGCGCTGTCCGGGCCGGCGCTCGCCGCGGCCTGAGCCGGAACGGGCCGCCGGTCCCGAACCTCGTCCGAACCCTCAGTCCTCGTTGACCACCGAGGTCAGGGTGCGGCCCTGGCGGGCCTCGAAGCGCTCATGGGCCAGGTCGATCATGGCCTTCAGCGCGCTGAGGAAGTGGGTCTGGTCAGTCATCAGCCGACAGCGTTCCTGCTGCGGGCCGCGCCAGGCGTCCAGGGTCGCGGGCGTGTCGATCAGCGTCGCCAGGCGGGCGAAATAGTCGTCGGGATCCTTGGCGCGATGCTCGGGCGGGGCCATGGAGGCGACGTCGCCGTCCTTGGTGGTCAGCAGCACCGCGCCCGCCGTCAGGGCGATCATGGCGCTGTTGCCGCCGCCCTGGCGGAACGGGTTGGCGAACACGTCGACCGTGGTCATCAGCCGGGCCAGTTCCAGGTCCTGGTAGATGTAGCGGAACTGATCGCCCAGAATCGCCTGGCAGGCGTCCAGCAGATTGTCGGGCAGGCCGCCGACCACCAGCCAGATGCAGTTGGGACGGTCGCGCAGGATCTTCTCCATCCCGGTGACGAAGGTCTCGTCCAGATCGACCGCCAGGCGGTTGCCGACCGTGGCGATGACGAAGGCGTCCTGCGGCAGGTGGACCTCGGCGCGGGAACGCGGGGCGGGCGGACCCTCGTCGTAGAACGGCCCCGACAGGCTCTGGACGTAGTTGCGGATGTAGCTGGCCGGCGCGCCGCGGCGCTTCCAGATCGGCGCCATGTGCTGGGGCTCGTGGAAGTACCAGAAGACGTCGGCGTACTGGGGCGGCGGCTCGTCGCCGCAGGTGAACATCACCGTCGGGCCCAGGCGGCTGGCGATGGTGATCTGCGGGGCCATGATCGGCTCGCACCAGAAGTGATAGGTGCAAGGCCCCTTGCGGATCGCGTCGACCAGGTAGTTGGGGTTCTCCTGGGTGGAGATCAGATTGAGACCCCGCTCGGGCGGGACGTCGCCCAGGCGCTCGTCGATATAGGCCTGCAGATTGTTCTTGATCTCGCCGCCATGGTGCAGGTCGATCCGCTCGACCGTCGGGTCCATGGCCAGGGCGGCGACATAGTCGATCGCCCCGCGCGACGGCGAGTGAAACGGACCGGCCAGGTCGCCGACGAAGACCACGTGGGCGCGCCGAGCGGCGCTGAGCGGAATGTCGCGTGGCGGCAGGATCAGGGCGTCCGCGCCGTTCAGGTGCAGGCGCCGCGCCAGGGCCGCGACCCGGGCCGCGTGGCCATCGCTCAGATGCGGGCCGCGCCACCAGGCGATCGAGCCGAGGTCGGAGATCACCTGCAGGATGAAGTCGGCCCGGTATTTGCCGCTCTCCAGCAGGCTGATCACCCTCTCGGCGAAGGTATAGTCGTTGACGCCGTCCAGGGCGTCCTCGCCCAGCATGATGTCCCAACGCTCGGCGATGATCTTGATCGAGGGCAGGTACCGCTCTTGGGCGCCCTCCTGGAGGAAATCGAACAAGGCCATCAGGGCAGGTCCTCTTGCTGGGTCATCGCCGTCAGGATCGCGTGCAGACGCGCGACGCGGGCCTCGCCGGGCGCGAACACCCGGTCGGCGGAGGTCAAGTCATAGTGGGGGCTGACGCGGGCGCAGATCGCGTGATCCTCGTCGAAGATCTGGCGGTTGACCCGGGCGCTGGAGTCGAGGAACGCCGCGACGGCAGTCTCGTAGCCGGGCTTGATCTTGCCGGCCAGCAGGCGGCTGCAGAAGTGCGAACGGCGCGGCGTGGCCGACGGCAGGAAGGTCTGCAGCGAATAGGAATAGCCGAAGGTCGAGGAGACCATGGCGAACGGGAAGACATAGATCGTCCAATAGCCCGGATAGGCGCCGTCGACGTCGAAGAAGCGGTTCAGGGTCTTGAGGCCGCGCAGCGTGCGGCTGTCGGTGACGTGGCCCGTATAGGTGACGTTGAGGCCGTCATGGACGGTAGCCTCCTCCTTCAGCCCCAGCTGCGCCAGGGTGTGGGGGTGGACGGCGTTGACGTGGTCGGTCTCCAGGGCGTTCTCGACCGCCACCCGCCAGTCGGCCTGGAACTCGAAGGCGTTGAAGTCGCGTCGGCCGGCGATGTGGCCGGAGACCCGCGCCAGGGGCGCGAAGGCGCCGGCCAGCTGGGCCTCCAGATTCTGCGCGGGCGCGATCCCGACAAAGAGAAAGTCGCCGCACCAGGCGGTCTGGAAGTGGCGCAAGGCCACCTTGTCCAGGGCGCCGGGCGGGAAGGTCTTGGCCAGCGGGACGCGCACCTGGCCGCCGCGATAGCTCCAGCCGTGATAGGGGCAGACGGCGCGGCCGACGCCGTGGTCCTCGACGAAGAACCGCCCGCCGCGATGCGGGCAGACATTGTCGAAGGCGACGATCTGGCCTTCGTCATTGTGCAGCACGAGGTCGCCCAGGGCCCAGTCCAGGCGCAGGAAGGCGCCCGGCTCGGCCAGCTCGCTCCGGTGGGCGACGAGGTGCCAGAAGCCGTTCAGAAGGGTGGTGTCGAGGGGGTTCAAAGCCGCCTCGCCGGCGCCGCGTAGAGGGTCACCCCGTCCTCGCAGCCGCGCACCACGACCGCGCCGGCCCCGACCGTGCAGTCGGCGCCGATCGACAGGCGCGGCAGCACCCGCGCGCCCGAGCCGAAGAACGAGCGCGGGCCGACCGTGACGCCGCCGGTCAGGTCGACATAGCCGCTGAGGGTGACGAAGTCGCCGAGGCTGGCGTCGTGGCCCAGGCCCGAATGGGCGTTGATGGTGACGAGGTCGCCGGCCCGGCTGTCGGCCGAGACATCCGCGAACGGACCCACGACCACGCCGCGTCCGAGCCTGGCCGAGGCCGAGACCCAGGCGCGCGGATGCAGCAGGGTGGCGAAGGCGTCGGGGCCGCCCAACCGTCCGGCCAGGGCGACCTTGCCGGCCGGACCGGCGACCGCCATCACCAGGCGCTGGTTGGGGGCGAGCGTATAGGCCCTGGTGTCGCCCAGCTGCGGCAGGTCGCGGCCGAAGGCGGCCATCGGCCGGTCGCCGTCGTCCAGATAGCCGACGAAGCGGTCGCCCTCGGGCAGACCCGGCGCGAACCAGTCGTGGATCTCGCGGGCGAAGGCCCCGCCGCCGACCAGCACATAGTCCGTCATCGCGCGCCTTCCCCTCAGCTGGCCAGGTAGCCGCCGTCGACGGCCCACACCGCGCCGGTCACCCAGCGGGCGGCGGGCGACAGCAGGAACACGGCGGCGCCCGCGACGTCGTCGGGTTGGCCGAAGCCGAGCGGGTGCTGGGCCTCATAGGCGCTCATGCCGGCGTCGGAGAGGCCCCGGGCCAGCCGCGCGTGCATCTCGGTCTCGACCCCGCCGGCGGCGATGGCGTTGACGCGGATGGCCTTGGGGGCCAGCTCGCAGGCCAAGGAGCGGGTCAGGCCCTCGATCGCGGCCTTGGCGGCGGAATAGGCCATCATGCCGGCGCGACCGCGCTGGGCCGAGGCCGAGGACATCAGCACGATCGACGCGCCGGGCTTCATCACATTGGCCTTGCCGGCCGCGCGGCCCAGGCCCAGGGCGCCGTGCACCGCCGCCCCGAACACGCCGTCGATCTGCTTGGCCTTGGTCAGGCGGGCCGGCAGGACCAGCTCGCTGCCGGCCGAGTGGAAGACGCCGTCCAAGCCGCCGGCCTCGGCGGCGATGGCCGAGACGCGATCGGCGACGGCGTCGGCCTCGTTCAGCTCGGCGGCGAAGGCGGTGTGGCCCTCACCGGGCAGGGCTTCGAGGGTGGCGGCCAGACGCGCTTCGTCGCGACCGGTGATGATCACCCGGCCGCCGCACCGGGCGATCAGGGCGGCGGTGGCCCGACCCAGGCCCGAGGAGGCGCCCGTGACCAGGATGGAGCGATCCTTCAGCGCGTCAGCCGAGAAGGTCATGCGGCGATCACCTCGGCGCAGGCCAGCGGCCCGAACTCGGCCAGGACCGCGCCCCACGACAGGCCCACCCCGAAGCCGACCAGCATCAGCGTCTCCGCCCCCGTGGTCAGGCGCTGGGCCATGTCGTCGGCCAGCAGCAGAGGGATGGTCGCCGAACTGGTGTTGCCATAGCGGTCGATATTGATCGGCAGGCGCTCAGGGTCGGTGGCGCCGATCTTCTTGCCGATGTGGCGCAGCATGAAGCGGTTGGCCTGGTGCAGCAGATAGGCGTCGACCTTGTCGCCGGTCATGTCCGCGTCGGCCAGGGTGTCGGCCACCAGCCTGGGCACTTCGCGCAGGGTGAAGGTGAACACCTCGCCGCCGTCCATGTGCAGGCGGGTCGGGTCCAGGGTGAAGGCTCGGTCGGGATCGATGGGGCGGAAGCCGCCTTGCGGCACCATCAGCGCGCCAGCCCCCGAGCCGTCGGAGCCCAGGCGGAAGCGCATCACCGGCGCGGCGGGATCGTGCTCGATGGCCGAGGCCGAACCCGCGTCGCCGAACAGGACGGCCGTGCCGCGATCGTTGGGATCGACCAGGCGGCTCATGGTCTCGCCGGCCAGCAGCAGCACGCGCTTGCAGCCGGACTGGATCAGGCTGGCCGCCAGCCACAGGCCGTAGACATAGCCCGAGCAGCCCAGATTGACGTCGAAGGCCTGGCAGTCGGCGGCCAGGCCCAGGCGTCCGTGCAGCAGGCAGGCGCTGGCCGGCAGCGGATGGTCCGGGGTCTGGGTGACGAAGATCACGGCGTCGACGCTGTCGGGGTCCCAGTCCAGCTTCTGGAGCAGATGCCGGGCGGCCGCGAAGCAGAGGTCGGCGGTGGTCTGGTCCGGGGCGGACCAGTGGCGGGTCTCGACCCCGATCATCTTGACGACGTCGGCCACGGCCTGGTCGCCCAGGGTCTCGGCGATCACGGCGTTGGGCACTGGCGCGCCGGGTACGGCGCAGACCACGCCGCGCAGGGCGACGCCGGACAGGGCGTAGCCGCCCCGACGCGGACGCTCACCAGCGGCGGACGTGGCCGTGGTCATGATCAGGCCGCCTGAGCCCGCGGGATCAGGGCGACGATGTCGGCCACCGTCACGCATTCGGCCAGGGCCGCGCCGTCCAGCAGCTCGCCACGGATCTCGTCGACCAGGGCGATGGTCGAGACGATGGCCAGCGAGTCCCAGTTGTGGTTGGCCAGGACGGTGTCGGCGTTCACCTCGGCGGTGTCGGTCTCGAAGATCTCGGCCAGGCCGGCGTACAGTTCTTGCATAAGGGGCTCCTAGAGAAGAGCCTGGGCGGCGGCCCAGGAATAGCCGACGCCGAAGCCGACCAGCAGGACGCGGCGCGGACGCCCGTCCCTGACCAGCGGTTCCAGCGCCATGGGAATGGTGGATGAGACGGTGTTGCCCCAGTCGCGCAGGGCCACCACGAAGCGGTCCTCGGGCACGGCCAGCTTGCGGCGCAGGCGGTCGAGGATGAAGGCGCTGGCCTGGTGCAGCACGACGGCGTCGTAGTCGTCCAGCGTGGCGCCGGCGCGGGCCAGAAGCTTGTCGATCGCCGCCGGGACCGCGCCCAGGGTGAAGGTCATGATCGCCGCGCCGTTCATGTAGAGGTGATCGGCCGAGCGCAGATTGCCCGAGGCGTCCTCGGTGACGACGGCCGTCTCCGCCGTGCGCGGCTGGCGGAACCCTCCGGCCGGGACGATCAGGTTCTCGGCCCCCGATCCGTCCGTGCCGAACACGAAGGGGCCCAGGGCCGGCGCATCGGTCTCGATAGCCTCGATCAGGGTGGCGGCCGCGCCGTCGCCGAACAGGCTGCGCACGCCGCGGTCCATCGGATGGATCAGCTTGGAATAGGTGTCGGCGGTCAGCAGCAGCACGCGCCGCGCCTGGCCGCTGGCGATCAGGGCCTGGGCCATCGACAGGCCGTAGACGAAGCCCGAGCAGCCGAGGTTGAAGTCCAGCGCGCCGATGTCCGTCCGCAGCCCCAGCCGCCGCTGCAGGATGCAGGCCGAGGTCGGCAGGATGTGATCCGGCGCCTGGGTGCAGAACAGCAGGTAGTCGATGTCGCCGGGCCCGAAGCGGCCCTGGGCGAACAGCGCCTCGGCGGCGGCCTGCGCCAGGTCGACGGCGGTCTCGTCGGGGGCGGCGATATGGCGGGTCTGGACGCCGGTCTTGTCGAGGATCTTGTCGGCCGGCCAACTGGGATACAGCGCGGCCAGGTCGTCGTTGCTCAGCACCCGCTCGGGCAGGTGGCTGGCGATCGCGACGATTTTTCCGCTGGTGCCCACCTGACTCGGACGCTCCTCAACCGACGGCTGAGACTAGGGTTCCAAGTTCTAAAGACCGGTTAACCATAAGGCCGCGCGGATGCGGCGCGGCGTCGCAGAGCGGGCTCAGGCCAGGGCTTGCGCGAGGCTGAGGCCGACGCGGTTGACCTGGTCCAGCGCCATGTCGGCGAAATAGGGCAGGCCCAGGGTCGCCGACGCCAGGCGGGCGGTGACGGGCAGCGGATCGGCCGGGCAGGACGCGAAGGCCCGGCTGGTGTGACAGCCCGCGCCCCACCAGCGGCGGGTGTCGACGCCCTGCGCGCGCAGCGCCGCCTCGACGGCGTCGGCGGAACCGGCCGGCAGCTCGACCACGCAGGTGCTGGACACCCACTCCGGGCCCCAGCCGGGCTGGAAGACGACCGACGGCGTGTGCAGCAGGGCCATGCGCAGGCGCTGGGCGGTGGCGGCGTAGGCCGTGCGGGTCGAGGTCCATTGGTCCAGGGCGGCCAGGCCGACCGCGCAGGTATATTCGCTGAGCTTGGCGTTGTTGGCTGGGAACCGCGCCTCGCGGTCGCCCATGAAGCCAAAGCTGGTCAGGCCCCGGAAGCGGGCGATGAAGGCTGGGTCTTCGGAAGCGATGAAGCCGCCTTCGCCGACGCCCAGCGACTTGGTGGCGTGCAGGCTGACCATGGTCGGGACCGGGGCGGCGCCGACGCTGTCGAACGAGGCGGCCGCGTCGATGACCACCGGCAGGCCGGTGTCTTCCCGCAGCCTGGCCCACGGCGCGGGATCCAGCGGCCGGCCGAACGAAGCCACCGGGATCACCGCCGAGACGGGCCCCGGCGCATGCGCCAGGCGCTCGCGGACATGGTCGGCGTCCAGCACGCCGGTGACGGGATCGACGTCGACGAACCAGGGAACCAGTCCCGCCTGGATCGCGGCATGGGCCGTGGCGACGAAGGTCCAGGCCGGCATGAGGCACAGGCCGCCCGGCTTGGCGTTCAGCGCCAGCAGGGCCAGGGTCAGGGCCTGGGTGCCGTTGGCGGCGGTGCAGGCCAGGGTCGGACGCGTGAATCGCGCCGCCAGGCGGGCTTCCAGCTCGATCAGCAGCGGGCCGAAATTGGAATACCAGCGCTTGGCGTCGATCCGCTGAAGATACGGCAGGATCGCCTCGGCCGACGGCATGAACGGCCGCGCCACCGGGACGGGGGCGTCCTGCGGTGACGGGCCCAAAGCCTCAACGGCCGAGAGGAGAGCGGACGAATGAACCAAAGCGGATCGCTCAAGGTTGCCGGAAGGTTCGAGTAAGCGCCACGATGGTTAATCGAGGGTTGCGGGCGGGGTCTCCGGGGTGCGACCGACTGACGCCCCCGGCCGCTACGGAACGAACACCTCGGCGGTGTCCATCCGCACGGTGCGCAGGGCGCGGGTGGCCGCGTCGACCGCCCGGTCGGCCTCTGGACGGAAGCTCAGCAGCAGGGAGCGCCGCCGAGCGCCGACGCGGTTTCGGGTGGCTCCGTGCGGCAGGTCGGCGTCGAACACCAGGATGTCCCCCGCCTCGCCGGCCAGGGTCCGCGCCAGGGACTCATCCAGCGCGCCGTGGTCGAGAGGACGCGGGACCACGCGGGTCGCGCCGTTGTCCGGACCATAGGCGTCCAGGAAGATCAGGGCGGCGACACAGCGCTTGCCCAGGCCATCGCGGTGCAGGGGCTGGTGGCCGGCGCCGGGCAGGGGCTCGCGGCCCTCGACCTGGCTGAAATAGAAGGGGCCGCCCACCAGCCGCCCGGCCGCCGCCAGCAGGGCCGGCGCGCGGCACGTCCGCCGCACCAGGGGATCGAGATCGACCAGGGCGTGGCGCCAGCCCGGCCCCTTGGGCGCGCCCCACTGGTCCGGGGTTCCGACGCCGGCGTCGAACGCGTCGCGCAGGCCCTGGCGCCAGGCCTCGGGTACGGCGCCGCGCAGCAGCAGATAGCCGTCGCGGTCGAGGGCGGCCGCCTGCTCCGTCGCCAGCGGCTCGACCTGGGTGGGCGACAGGGGGGCGGTCATCGGCGCCTTTAAAGTCCCCGCAGCCAGGACAGCAGCTTGTCGACCTCGGACTGGCCGGCGACCTCGACAGGGCGGCGGCCGTCCTGGCCGAAGCTGCGGGCCTCGCCCGGGCGCATGTCGAAGCGGGCGCGGAAGGCGCGGCTGAAATGGGCCTCGGACTGGAAGCCGTGGGCATAGGCGATCTCGGCCAGCGAGGCCGCGGGGGGCGCATGCTGGGCGATGGCGCTGAAGGCGCGGTCGAGGCGGCGTTGCTGGATGTAGCCCGCGACGCCGTGCTTGCCGTCGAACAGGCGGTAGAGCGTCCGGCGCGAGACGCCCAGATGCGCGCCGACGGCGGTCGGGGTCAGGTCGCGGCTGTCCAGTTGGGCGTCGATATAGCGGCGGGCGATGGCGAACAGCCGGCCCTCGACGGGACCGTGCTGGGCCGGATCCAGGCCGGTCCGGCCGCCGATCAGGCCGGCGGCCAGGGCGCAGGCCGCGTCGGCGGCGGCCGCCGCCTCGTTCGGGGTCAGTTCGGGCGCGGCCCGGGCCAGACCCTCCAGGTGGGCGACCAGCAGCCGGGTAATGGCGGCGCCGTCGGGAAAGACCAGGCCGTGAGCGTCGCGGCCGCCCGTCGCCGCGTCCAGCCGCTCGCGGGCCAGGCTCAGCTCGATCATCTCGCCGTCGCTCTCGGTCACGCTGAAGGGGCGGCCCATGTCCAGTATGCGGATCGCGCCAGGGCCGCCGCCGATCTCGCGTCCGTCGCAATCGACCTGGAATGTCCCGGACAGCTGCAGGATCACCTGCACGGAGTCGACCCCGTCCAGCCGGGCCAGGGCGCGCGTGCGGGTCAGGATGCGGGCCGATGACCGGCGGCGGGCGACCACGGCCGGGCCCAGGTGATAGCCCCGCAGATGATCATGGAAGACCATGTCGTCGGGCAGCGCCACGTCGAGCAGCGGCGCCATGCCGGACCGGTAGCGCTCCGCCCCCTGATGACCCGACAGCATCCACTCCACGCGCGGCGCGGAGGTCTCGGACGGCGCGTCGGTCTCGTGGCGCGCGGCGGGTCCGGGATACGGCGTTGGAAGTGAAACTATCGCCATGGTTGTCTAGAATATATCGCACAACCGAAAGATTGGCACGCTGGTGCAAGATTAGTGGCACGTTCAGTCAAAGACGCCAATGTGTTTTCGCGGCCAAAATGGCGACGGCTGGGCAAAAGTCTCAGACGTGCTTTGACTATGGCAAGAACATCACGCGCGCTAGAAAGCGAAATGGCGGGCGGGAACGGAAAGCCGGATGTCGAAATCACGACACATGGGTGGGAAGAGCTAAGGACATTCGGAGTCACGAATAACAAATACGTTGCCTATCCGGTCTCTGAGTTAAATATTCGCCAATTAAGTGTGGTGAATATCTTGGGTTGCGTCAGTCGCCAACGGCGAAAACCCAGGGTTGAACAGTGCATCGGCCAGGAGATTCGTGGAGCCGAGTGAATATTGTTCTTGGGGCAAGCGCGTTTAGTAAGCGCCCGCGAGAATCTTCGCCATCCAGGACAGCCCGATAGTTTCAAGGCGCCACGCCGCGCGCCTGTTCAAATTTGGGGTTGATCCATGGCGCATGTAAACGGCAACACCGACAACGCTCCGCAACGGGCCGGTGGCGCGGCCTTGACGGGTCAGCTCTGGGTGTTCACCGAGGGCGGCGATTCCGACACCCGCCTGTACCGGATCAACAGCGACGGAACCAGCCAGACCACGGTCGCCAGCAACGGCGTGGGCGGTGCGGGCGATGACCAGTTCAGCTCGTCGTTCACGTCCGACATCGGCGTCGATACGGCGGCGGGCTACTACTTCGCGGTAGTCGGCGGCCAGAACAACGACAACGCCGTCCTAGTGCGCGGCCAGATCGGCAGCGCCGCGGCGCCGACGGCCGTCGTGACCCTCCCGGCCGCCGCCATCGTCAACACGATCGAGGTCGATGCGGTCAACCGGAAGATCTATGTCGGCTCCCAGGACGGCTCGTTCCCGCCGGACGGCGCCATCACCGGAATCCGCGTCTACAGCTACGACGCGGCAGGCGTGGTGACGGATAATGGTTTCCTGACCACGGCGGTGAGCGACAACCGCGCCAATGAAGGCGCCGATTACTTCGTCCTCGACCCGCAGGACATGGCGCTCGATTCCTCGATCGGCCGCCTGTTCTATACCGAGCGTGTCGACGGCCTGTTGAACAACATCTACCGTGTCGACATCGCCAGTCCCAACACTCACACCAAGTTGGTCAGCGAGTCTCAGTTCCCCGACGACTACTCGAACGGCATCGTCAGCGACATCGAGGTCGATGAGAGCACCGACCTCGTCTACTTCGTGACCCACTCGCAGCACCCGTCCGGCGGCGTCAACTACAATGCCTCCGAGAACGCGCTCTGGTACATCAGCGAGAACGCCTCCAACGGCACGGCCACGCAGGTGACCCTGGTCGGCATGCCGGGCGGCAACACCTTCTATCCCGGCGACATGACGTTCGATCCGAACCTGCGCCAGCTCTATATCGAGAGCGAGGAAACCGACGGTTCGCACACGGACGACGTCATCTACGTCTTCCAGCTGGACGGCGCGGGTACGACGGCCACCCTGATCGACAGCCTCTCGCCGGGCTTCACCCACACCGGCGCCAATATCGAAGGCCTGACCTTCGCGCAGTTGCCGGTGCTGAGCGGCCTGACCGGCACGGGCGTGGCGGCCGTCGAACAGGCGGCGACCAAGACCACGCTGCTGACCGGCGCGCCGACCGTCGCCGACAGCGACGGGGGCTACCTGACCAGCGCCACGGTGCGGATCACCGGCGGCACGTTCGCGACCGGCGAGACCAGCGCCGCCGACGATCACCTGGGCTACGGATCATCGGGCCAGATCACCGGCACGATCGCCACCACCAACATCACCGTGTCGTGGAACGCGGCGACCGAGACCCTGACCTTGTCGGGCTACGACACCCTGGCTCACTACCAGACGGCCCTGGCCGGCGTCAGCTACTGGGCCACGGGTGACAACCCGACCAACCACGGCGCCAACACCAGCCGCACCATCACCTGGACGCTGAATGACGGCACGCCCGACATGGCCGGGTCGACGGTCAACACCGGCACGACCACGCTCAACATCAGCGGCGTCAACGACGCGCCCGTCAACAGCGCGGTCACCAGCGCCACGGGCGCCGAAAGCGCGAACATCGCCATCACCGGCCTGCAGATCAGCGACGTCGACGCCCCGGCGTCGCAGACCATGACGATGACGCTCGGCGTGTCGAACGGCGTGCTCACCCTGCTGACCAATGTCGCCAGCGGCCTGACCGCGGGCGGCATGACCGGCAATGGCACGGCCAGCGTCACGATCACCGGCACGCAGGCGGCGATCAACGCCACCCTGGCGGCGTCGAACGGCCTCGTCTATCTCGGCGACAATGGCTTCAGCGGGACGGATTCCCTGTCCGTCGTCACCAGCGATGGCGGCGGCTCCGGCGCGGACGGCGTGAAGAGCGACAGCGACAGCTACGCGATCACCGTCCTCGGCGTGAACGACGCCCCGACCGTGGGTGGCGACGGCGCGGAAACCCTGGCGGCGACCACCGAGGACGTTTCGCCCACGACCCTGGTCAACACGGTCTCGTCCCTGTTCGGCGGCCAGTACAGCGACACCGATCTGGACGCCTTCGCCGGCGTCGCCATCGTCGCCAACGGCTCCGCCGCCGGCACGGGCCAGTGGCAGTACTGGAACGGCGCGACCTGGGTGAACGTCGGCGCGGCCTCGGGCGCGGCGTCGGTGCTGCTGGCCGCCTCGACGGCGATCCGCTTCGCGCCGGCCGTCGACTTCAACGGTCCGGCCCCGACCCTGACGGCGCGGGTCGTGGACGCCAGCGGCGGCGCGCTGACCAACGGCGCGATCGTCGCCACCACCACCAACGGCGGCTCGACGGTCTACAGCGCCGGAACGGTGGTGCTGGACCATGGCGTCACGGCGGTCAACGACGCGCCGGTCACCACCGGCGGCGCGGCCGTCGCCCTGACCAGCATCGGCGAGGACTCCGCGCCCGGCGCGGGCCAGACGGTAAGCTCGCTGTTCAGCGGCCACTTCTCGGACGCCAAGGACACGGTGTCGGGCGGCAGCTCGGCCAACGCCTTCGCGGGCGTGGCGGTGACGGCCAATACGGCGTCCGCGACCCAGGGGGTCTACCAGTACTATGACGGCGCGGTCTGGCATGACCTGCCGGCCGTCTCGACCGCCTCGGCCTTGATCCTCGACGCTGGCGCCCGGGTGCGCTTCGCGCCGGCGGCCGACTATTCGGGCTCGCCGCCCAGCCTGACCGTCCACATGATCGAGGACTCGTCGGGCGCGGTGACCACCGGCGCGACCGCCGACCTGACCGTCACGGGCGGCTCGAGCCAGTATGGCGCGGCCATGACGCTGGGCGTCACGGTCACCGGGACCAACGACGCCCCGATCCCGACCGGCTCGGCCACCCTGGCCGCCGTCGACGAAGACACCGCCGCGCCTGGCGGCCAGAACGTTTCGACGATCTTCGGCGCGCACTTCACCGATATCGACGGCGGCGACACCCTGGCCGGCGTGGCCATTACCGGCAACGCCGCCACCAGCGAAGGCGTCTGGCAATATTTCAACGGCGCCTGGGTCACGATCGGCGCGCCCACCGAGAGCGCCGCCCTGGCGCTGGCGGCCGGCACGCTGGTCCGCTTCCTGCCCGCCGCCGACTACAACGGGACGACGCCGGCCCTGACCGCCTATCTGATCGACAGCTCGGGCGGCGCGGTGACGGCCGGCGCGCTCCTGGACGTCAGCGTCAACGGCGGTCAGACCCGCTTCAGCGACACCAGCCTGACCCTGACCACCACCATCACGGCGACCAACGACACCCCCGTCGCGCCGGCCACGGCCACCACGGTCGGCGCGACCGAGCAGACGGCGGCGACGCTGCTGGGCTCGCTGGCCGTGTCCGACCTGGAGCTGGACGCCCGCAACGGCGGCAATGGCGACTACGGCGGCGCCAGCTTCACGGTGCAGCGCGCCTCCGCCAACCCCGCCGACAGCTTCGCCTTCGCCAGCGGGGGATCGTTCACGGTCTCCGGCGGCGACCTTCAGGTCGGCGGGCTGACCTTCGCCACGTTCACCAATAGCGGCGGCGCGCTGACGATCAGCTTCACCAGCTCGGGCGCATCGGCCACCACGGCGCGGGTCAATGACGTCATCAACCATATCACCTACACCAATGGCAGCGACGCGCCGCCTTCCAGCGTGACGCTCAACTACCTGCTCGATGACGGCTCGCCCGGCGGCGGCCAGGGCTCGGGTCCCACGTCCCAGGCCGGTGGCGCGGTGATCGTCAACATCGCCAACGTCAACGACCTCCCGACCGGCGCGGTCACGATCACCGGCGCGACGACCGAGGGCCAGGTGCTGACGGTCAACACCGCGGCCCTGACCGACGGCGATGGCCTGGGGACGCTGCACTATCAGTGGCAAAGGTCCAACGGCGCCGGCTACGACGATGTCGGGACCGACGCGACGACCTACACCCTGGGCGACGCGGACGTCGGCAAGGCGATCCGCGTGGTGGTCAGCTACACCGACGCCAAGGGCGCGGCCGAGACGGTCAATGGCGTCGCGACCGCCAACATCGCCGGGGTCAATGATCCGCACACCGGCGGGGCGTCGATCACGGGGACGGCGACCGAGGACCAGGTCCTGACCGCGGTCTCGACCCTGGCCGACGGCGATGGCCTGGGGACGCTGCACTACGACTGGCGGCGCGACACGGGCGGCGGCTATGTCAGCATCGGCGCGGCCGACCAGGCGACCTATACGCTGGGCGACGCCGACGTCGGCGCCACGGTCCAGGTGGTGGTCAGCTACACCGACGGACAGGGTTTCTCGGAGTCGGCGACCAGCGCCGCCACCGCGACGGTCGCCAACGTCAACGACCTCCCGACCGGCGCGGTGGTGATCGCCGGCGCGGCGGTCGATGGTCAGACCCTGACGGCCGGCAACACCCTGGCCGACGCCGATGGCGTCGGAACCATCCACTACCAGTGGAAGGCGGGCGGGGCCGACATCGTCGGCGCGACGAACGCCACGCTCGTGCTCACCGGCGCCGACGTCGGCAAGACGATCAGTGTCGTGGCCAGCTACACCGATGGTCACGGAGCGGCCGAGTCCGTCGCCTCGACGACGGTCACTGTCGGCAGCAGCACGCCGCCGTCGACCACGACCGGTACGGTGATCGACGGCGCGCCGGTGGAGGTGACCAAGACCGCCAACGCCGATGGCTCGGTGACCCAGACGACGGTCATCGCGCCGGTCACGCCCTCGGCCACCGACCAGACCGCCGACATTCCGCTATTTACCGAGAACGGCCAGTCGCTGTTGTCGGTGTCGGCGCCGGTGGGCTTCAGCATGATCGTCACCGGCAGCGACAAGCCGGAAACAGCGGGAAGCTCTTTGAACAACCTGATCACCGCTATCGTGGCCGCGGGCGGAAACAACAGCCAGACCGGGGCCGGCGGCGATTTCCTTTCCAGCCTGACCAGCGACTCGCGCATCCTGGTGCAGTCGGTGACCCCGACCGTGTCGCCGGGAGCCCCGTCGAACACCCCCCTCACCTTCGACGGCGGCCCGACCACGGACGGCGTCATGACGGCCCTGGTGCTCGACGTCACCAAGCTGCCGTCCGGCACGGTCATCAATCTCAACAACATCGACTTCGTGACCATCGTCGGCGCCACCAAGGTCGGCGGCGGCGACGGATCCCAGGTGGTCTTCGGCGACAACCAAAACCAGTACATCGTGCTGGGCGCCGATGACGACATCCTGCACGGCGGCGGCGGCGACGACACCGTCGGATCGAAGGGCGGCAACGACAAGCTCTATGGCGACGCCGGCGACGACACGCTGTTCGGCGGCGACGGCAACGACCTGATGGACGGCGGCGTGGGCAATGACACCGTGCTGATGGGCGGCAACCTCAAGGACTACATCTTCACCCACAGCGGCGCGGGCCTGCTGGCCACAAGCTTCGAGGGCGACGACACCATCCTCGGCGTCGAGACGCTGAAGATGGTCGACGGCTCGACGGTCACCGACCTGAACAAGCTGGTGGCCGGGACGACGTCGGTGGCGGTGATGACCTACGCGTTCTTCACCGGCAAGACGCCGACGGCGGCGGGGCTGACGTACCTGCTGCACGCGGCGGACACCGTCAACGCCAGCGACCTGAGCGACGCCTACTATCAGAAGTTCAACGTCGACAACCGCTACATCAACTTCGCGGTCAACCTGGCCTCGCCCCAGGGCCAGGCCCATGCCTGGTTCGAGACCAACTATGGCGCGCTGAACGCCGAACAGACCCTGACCAAGGCCTATAAGGAGATCTTCGGGGTCACCCTGACGAACGACAAGATCCAGCACCTGCTCTACGACCAGGTCGGCCAGGACATGACCCGCCTGCACTATTTCGAGCTTTTCGCGGGCTCGGCGGAGGGCGCCAAGGCCGGGATCATCGGCTGGCTGCTGGCCGCGGCGGTGCTGGAGAACACCGGCCGCTACGCGGCGGCCAACACCGCCTTCCTCAACGACTTCGCCGACGGCGACGCCAAGCTCAATGTCGACCTTGTGGGCGTCTACGGCGACGGCCACGCCTGGGGGACGCTGACCTAGGTCCAGCCCCCAGGACGCCGTCGTTCCCGCCCACCTAGCGGGAGCCCTTCCATCCGCCCGGGGGGAAGGCAGGCGCGGACTGCCAGGCAATCCGCTCGCATCTCACGCGTCTACCGAACCAGCGGGCGCCAAGAGGGCGTGCGCGCGCCGAACGCGAAACCAGATCGGTTTCGCGGACAGAGCCTCCCCCCGCCCAATGTCCAGTTCGCCCCCTCGGTCGCTTCGCGACAGCTCCCCGCATCGCGGGGAAGTATCTCACGTCGGCTCCCGACCGAGGCTGTGTAAAAACGTCGGAGCGGCATTTCTCGGTAGAACAATATTCTGGTGTTTAGCCCAAACGGGTTGAGCCTTTCGAGATCGGATGGAAACTCATCCATAGGCGAAAGAAAATGCCCGCAAAATTTTCAGCGCGGGTGTTTTCACACAGCCTCGACCCTAATCGGACATTCGCGGATGTTCGCCAGATGGTGGGCTGTCACCATCTGGCGCGCTTTTCGCCGCGCCCTTTAGCTTGCGAGAGATTGCTAGCAGCTGCTTCTCTAACTCGGATTCGGTTCTGCGCCGCTCCCGCTCGATCCAGTCTTCCTCAAGCATTTGGATGATCGCAGCACGCACGACGGGGAAATAATCCTTGCACTCCTCCTCCGATAGCTCGTGCAGACCCTTGCTCAGAATGCCGTAGGCTGCTCGATGCTTAACGATCGCCACGGGTAGGACCGACCTAAGCGCGTGAATTTTTTCTTCCATTCGCATTGTATCAAAGCCTGCAAGAGGGGCTTCGCGCTGCTCAACGAGTTGGCGGTGCTCCTCGACGAGACGTTCGAAAATCCGGCGGAGATAGACGAACGCGCCGATTCCGATGCCGTGGCTGGCCAAACCTGTTGCTTTGCGCAATTCGTTGAACGCGCCGCCCTTCAGCTGACCCCGGTACTTTTCGATGTCAGCCCCTGCGATATCCTCAAGCGATGGATATTGACCAACTTTCTGGATTATGGATTTTTTTGATTGATGGAAGTTGAAACAGTAAGCGTGCCCATTGCGCATGCATTTTGCGACAACATCAAACAACCCATCATGCAAAATATGTTCGTCAATCTGGTCATCCGTTCCCTTGAATGTTCCACTCGCTACTCGGAATGGTCCAGACTGCTTGCAACGAATGCAGTAGGTGTCGAACACAAAGCCTCGATTGCGGAAGATTCTCAACCACTCTCGCCCCACGTCGACAGGCGCGTACAGGCCCTGCTCTAGCAGCGCCTGGGCGTGAGTAATGGGCGCTTCCGGCTCAGGCGTTATTGGCGTTGTCATAGATCAGATGCTCCAACCGTAACCATGGCGCGCTATACTGTTGGTGACAACCGAGGGTCGCCTCCCACCCTAGTCGGACGTTGGCATACGCCCCATTCGGCACTTATGCTCCGGCCATGCCCGCAGCAAAGCCGCCACTCCAACCAGTCGCTCCCTCGCCACTATTGGATGCCGAGGCAGCGTTCATCAAAGCGACGGTCGAGCGTGTCTTCGGCGCCGACGCGGTTGTGCGTAATTTCGGCTCAGACCCTACCCGGCTCGACCTGCATGTCGAAACGAACACGGCGCCCCGACTGGAGCTGGACGAGTGCAAAGGTCATCTGTGGTGTCGAATTGAGAGGCCTACCTCGCTCATCGCAACGAAGCGCGGCACCCGCCCACATGGGCCCGCGAAGATCGCTTACCGCCAAGGCGTCATACTCTGACAGTCGAATAGGCTGAGAACGGCAGCTCACCACCCATCGCTGACACCTGGAACGACAGCTTTCCGGCTTTGGGCGGTTGTCTGTTTCGCTCACGAAAAAGGGCCGGCGTTTCCGCCGGCCCTTTCCATTTCCGCTGGATCGCGGGACCTACCAGATCTTCACGCGGTCCGCTGGGGCGACGTACAGCTTGTCGCCCGGCTTGACGTCGAAGGCGGCGTACCAGCCCGGCTGGTTCCGGACCGTGCCGTTGACGCGGTAGACGGCCGGCGAGTGCGGGTCGCTGGCGATCTGCTGCTTCAGCGCGTCGTCGCGCGACTTCTGGCGCCAGACCTGGGCCCAGCCCAGATAGACGCGCTGGTCGCCGGTGAAGCCGTCCAGGACCGGCGAGGGCTTGCCCTGCAGCGACACGTGGTAGGCGTCCAGGCCGAAGCCCAGGCCCGACAGGTCGCCGATGTTCTCGCCCATGGTCAGGTCGCCGTTGACGTGCATGCCCGGGAAGGGCTCGAACGCCGAATATTGGGCGCCCAGCTTGTTCTTCTGCACGTCGAACTTGGCGGCGTCTTCCGCCGTCCACCAGTCGCGCAGCACGCCGTCGCCGTCGGACTTGCGGCCCTGGTCGTCGAAGCCGTGGCCGATCTCGTGGCCGATCACGCCGCCGATGCCGCCGTAGTTGACGGCCGGATCCGCGTCCGGATGGAAGAACGGGGCCTGCAGGATGGCGGCCGGGAACACGATCTCGTTGTTGACCGAGTTGTAGTAGGCGTTGACCGTCTGCGGGGTCATGCCCCACTCGGTCTTGTCGACCGGCTGGTTCAGGCGCTCGACGTCGTGGCGATAGTCCCAGGCGGCTTCGCGCAGGGCATTGCCATAGGCGTCGCCTTCCTTGATCTCCAGCTTGGAATAGTCGCGCCACTTGTCGGGATAGCCGATCTTGACGGTGAACTTGGCCAGCTTGTCCTGGGCCTTGGCCTTGGTCTCGGCGCCCATCCAGTCCGACGCGTCGATGCGGGTCTTCAGGACGGTGCGGATGTCGCCGACCAGGGCGACCATCTTGGCCTTCGAGGCCGGCGGGAAGTAGGCGGCGACATATTCCTTGCCGACCGCCTCGCCCAGCAGGCCGTTGACCTGGGCGACGCCGCGCTTCCAGCGCGGGCGCTGCTCGGGCTGGCCCGACAGGGTCTTGTTACGGAACTCGAAGCTGGCGTCGACGAAGCGCTTGGACAGCATCGGGGCCGCGCCGTCGATCACCTTGAACGCCTGCCAGGCCTTCAGGGTCTCGATCGGGGTGTCGGCGTAGATCTTGGCGTATTTCGGGAACGAGGTGTTGGTCGTCACGATGACGCGGTCGATCTTCGGCAGTTCCGTGCCGACCAGGTAGCGGTTCCAGTCGTAGCCCGGCGTCTGGGCCTGCAGCTCGGCCAGGGTGGCCGGATTGTAGGTCTTGTCGCGGTTGCGGCGCTCGACCCGGCTCCACGAGGCCTCGGCCAGCTTGGTCTCGAAGTCGACGATGGCCTTGGCGTTCTGAGCCGGCTTTTCCCAGCCGCCCAGGGTCAGCATCTTCTCGACATAGGCCAGATAGGCCGTCTTCTTGTCGGCGAACTTGGCGTCCAGATAGTAGTCGCGGTCGGGCAGGCTGAGGCCGCCGGTCGCGGCGTAGACGGCGTAGGCGTTGGGGCTCTTGGCGTCGGTCGAGACGCCCAGGCCGATCAGGGCCGAATAGGGCGTGGTCGAGCTCTTGCCCATCAGGGCGGTGAACTCGTCCTTGGTCTTGACCTTCTGGACGCCGGCCAGCCACGGCTTTATCGGGGCGGCGTCGAGCTTCTCGATGGCGGCTTCGTCCATGAACGCGCGGTAGGCGGCGCCGATCTTGGCCTTGTCGCCGGTGGCGGCCTTGTCGGCGGCCGCGGCCTCGATCAGGGCCTTGGTGCGGGCTTCCGACAGCTCGGCCAGCTTGTCGAAGTTACCGTAGCGGGTGCGATCCGACGGGATCACCGTCCTGGCGTCCCAGGCGCCGTTGGCGAACTTGTAGAAGTCGTCGCCCGGCCTCACCGAGGTGTCCATGCCCGAGAGGTCGAAACCCCAGGTCCCGTAGCGCGGCGACTCCAGCGAGGTGACGTCGCCCGAGGCCACGCCCTCGGCGAGCGAGGGCAGCAGCGATTGCACCGTGCAGGCGTCGTTGACGCAGGGGTGCTCCTCGTGGGCTTGCGCCCCGAAGGCCGACAGAGACAGCGCCGCGATCGCCGCGGCGCCGAACCAAACTCGTTTCATGGAAGTCGCATCCGTTGGTGTGAGCTGGAGCGCGGCAGCTGAAAGTGTGAGCGGTTTCGGCGGCCGCCACGCTCCAGGTGTTTGAGGCAGAGCCTGTTTATCCGTTTCCGATTTTTATCGGAAACGGACAGGCTCTGGCCGGCAATCTGCACGGACGCGGAATATTTGCTCCCTTAAAAAAAGTTCATGTAGCCCATTTTCGACTCGTCAGTGCTTGTGCTCGGCCATGGCTGGAGCCCGCCCGCCGGACGGCGGGGTCAGTTGCACGACCAGGTCGACCCGCGCCTTGCGGCCGTTGTCGAAGACCAGGGTCACGGGAACTTTTTGCCCCACGGTCTGGGCCGCTTTCAGCGACAGGATCATGAGGTGGTAGCCGCCGGGGGCGAAGGCGACCTGGCCGCCGGCCGGGATCACCACGCCCTTGTCCAGTTCGCGCATGGTCATGACGCCGCCCACCATGGCCGACTGGTGGATCTCGACCGAGGCGGCGGCCGGGGTTTCCACGCGCCTGAGGGTCACCGGCGTCTTGCCGGCGTTGTCGATGGTCATGAAGCCCACCCCGTTCATGCCGGCCTGGGCCGGGCGGCTCCAGGGCTGGCGGATGGTCAGGGCGCCGAGCTTGTAGTCGCCGGCGTGCGCCAGCGGGGCGGCGACGGCGGCGGCCAGGATGGCGGTCAGGGCGATGGCGAACGGACGCGACATGGGCGCTCCTCCTCAGTGATGGTCGGGCGTCAGCCCTATGAAGCCCTTGGCTGGCAGACGCTAGTGATGTCCGGTCTGCGCCGCTGGCTTCTTCTTCGGCGCGCGCAGGAGCATGCCGCGCGCGATCTCTTCCTCGCCGATCAGGGCGTGGGTGGCGCCCATCTGCTTGAGAAGCGCGACGTCGGCGTCGGTATAGGCCCGGGCGACGATCTCGCAGTTGGGGTTGGCGGCGCGGGCCTGTTCGATGATGCGGCTGGCCTCGAACGGGCTGGGCACGGCGACGAACAGGTGGGTGGCCTTGTCGAGACCGGCCTTCAGCAGCACCTCGGGCTTGACCGCGTTGCCGCCGATCGTCTCGTAGCCGGCCTTGCGCAGCTCCTCGGCGCGCTCGGGATCATCCTCGATGACGACCAGCGGGGTCTTGGCCTTCAGGCCCTCGGCCACCAGCTTGCCGACCCGGCCATAGCCGACCAGCAGGGCGTGCGGCTTGGCGGCGGCCAGGATCGGCGGTTCGCCGGCGGCCTTGCGCTCCTTGGCGATCATCTTGGGCAGAACCCGATCCAGCAGGGCGAACAGCAGCGGGTTCAGCAGGATCGACAGGATGGCGCCGGCCAGGATCAGGTCGCGCCCCTCGGGCGGCAGCAGCTTCAGCGAGACGCCCAGGCCCGCCAGGATGAACGAGAACTCGCCGATCTGGGCCAGGCTGGCCGAGATGGTCAGGGCGGTGCTCATCGGGCGGCGGAAGGCCAGGACGATGCCCAGGGCGAAGATCGACTTGCCGATGATGATGATCGCCACGGTGGCCAGCACCGCCAGCGGCTGCTCCAGCAGGACTTGATAGTTGAACAGCATGCCGATCGAGACGAAGAACAGCACGGCGAAGGCGTCGCGCAGCGGCAGGGTCTCGTTGGCGGCCTGCTGGGAGAGCTCGCTCTCGGCCATGATCATGCCGGCGAAGAAGGCCCCCAGGGCGAAGGACACGCCGAACAGCGCGGCCGAGCCGAAGGCGACGCCCAGGGCGATGGCCAGCACGCCCAGGCGGAACAGTTCGCGCGAGCCGGTGTGGGCGACGCGGTGCAGGATCCACGGGATCACCCGGCGACCGACGATCAGCATCAGGGCCACGAAGGCCACGACCTTGCCGATGGTGATGGCGAAGGCGCCCAGGACGCCGCCGCCCAGGAAACCGGAAGCGGCCTGATTGGCCGGCGCTTCGCCGCCCAGTACGCCGGACAGGGCGGGCAGCAGGACCAGCGCCAGCACCATGGCCAGGTCTTCGACGATCAGCCAGCCGACCGCGATCTTGCCGCGTCCGGTCTCGATCAGCCGTCGCTCCTGAAGCGCGCGCAGCAGCACGACGGTCGAGGCGACCGACAGGGCCAGGCCGAAGACGATCCCCGCTCCGACGCTCCAGCCCAGAAAGACCGCCAGACCCAGGCCCATCGCCGTCGCCGCCGCGATCTGCACGACCGCGCCGGGGATGGCGATGTTCTTCACCGCCATCAGATCCTTCAGCGAGAAGTGCAGACCGACCCCGAACATCAGCAGGATCACGCCGATCTCCGCCAGCTGCGGCGCCAGCTCCTGGTCGGCGACGTAGCCGGGCGTGAACGGCCCGACCAGCACGCCGGCCAGCAGATAGCCGACCAGCACGGGCAGCTTCAGGCGGTTGGCGATGGCGCCGAAGATGAAGGCCAGGCCCAGGCCCGCGACGATGGTGGCGATCAGCGAGGTGTGATGCACGAGTTCTCCTTGACGGTCGTCCTTTTCGAGCGTACTCAACCAATATGGGTGATGAAGCCCAGGTACGCCAGATGCCGCACGCAAAAATTCTCCTTCCGGCGCAATGCCGGGCCGCTCGCGGACTGATCAACTGGTCCCAAGGCGAGCTCGCCGATCGGGCGGGCGTGTCGCGCAGCACGGTCAAGGACTTCGAGACCGAGCGTCACGCGTTGCACCATAGCACCGAACGCCTCCTGATCGACGCGATCGAGGCCGGCGGGGTGTCGCTGATCGCGGCGGATGAAGCTGGGGCGGGCGTGCGTCTGAAGAGAGCTGACTAGGATCAACGAGGAGGGCGCGTGGCGCACGAGGTTTCCCCAGAGAGCTACAAGGACCTGGTCCTGTTCCTGGCGACCGCCGGTATCGTCGCGCCGCTCTTCAAGCGGCTGAAAATCAATCCGATTCTGGGCTATCTGCTGGCCGGGGTGATCCTGGGGCCGTTCGGCCTGGGCCGGTTCATCCCCTACGCCCCGTGGCTGGACTACGTCACCGTCGACAACCCCGCCGAAATCGCCCAGCTGGCCGAGTTCGGGGTCGTGTTCCTGCTGTTCATGATCGGGCTGGAGCTGTCGTGGGAGCGCCTGCGGCTGATGCGCCGATGGGTGTTCGGCCTGGGCGCGATCCAGGTGATCGCCTGCTCGCTGGGCCTGGGCGCGGTGGCCATGCTGCTGGGCCAGAGCCCGGTGGCGGCCCTGACCATCGGCGCGGCCCTGACCCTGTCGTCGACCGCCATCGCCGTGCCGGTGCTCGCCGAGCGCCGCCGCCTGCATTCCGAAGCCGGCCGCGCCACCTTCTCGGTGCTGCTGTTCCAGGACCTGGCCGTGGCGCCGATCCTGATCACCCTGGCCATTCTCGGCCGCGGCCATGGATCGTTCCAGGTCAAGGACCTGCTGGCCCTGGCCCCCGCGGCCGTGGGCCTGGGCGCGATCGTGCTGGTCGGGCGCCTGGCGCTGCGGCCCATGCTGAAGTCCGTCGCCAAGGCCAAGAGCGAAGAGATGTTCATGGCCGCCTGCCTGCTGGTGATCATCGGCGCGGGTCTGGTCAGCGCGCTCTCGGGCCTGTCGATGGCGCTGGGCGCCTTCGTCGCCGGCATTCTGCTGGCCGAGACCGAGTATCGCCACGAGGTCGAGGTCAAGATCGAGCCGTTCAAGGGCCTGCTGCTGAGCCTGTTCTTCGTCTCGCTGGGCATCCGCCTGGATCTCTCCCTGCTGGCCGCCCAGCCGGTGGCGATCCTGGCCACGGCGGTCGGCCTGATGCTGCTGAAGACGGCCGTGGTGTTCGTCGGCGGCCTGGCCATGGGCCTGAACCGGCGCGCGGCGATCGAAGCCGGCCTGATCCTGGCGGCCGGCGGCGAGTTCGCCTTCGTGCTGCTGGACAAGGCCATCGACGCCGAGGTGGTGTCGCGGCCGCTGGGCCAGGCGGTGCTGGTCTCGGCCACCTTGACCATGTTCCTGATCCCGGCCCTGGCGGCGCTGGGCGGGTATCTGGGCCGCAAGAGCGCGCCGCTGCCGATCAGCGAAACCCCGCCGTCCACGCCGCGCGAGCCGGACCGCGTCGGTCCCGAGCCGGCCGGCCAGGTGCTGGTCATCGGCTATGGCCGGGTCGGCAAGCTGGTCGGCGACATGCTGGGCCGCCACGAGCTGTCATGGATCGCCGTCGAGCGCGACGCGCGTCTGGTCGAGCAGGGACGGCGCAACGGCGAGCGCATCTATTATGGCGACGCCTCGCGGCTCGAGCTTCTGGAGCGCTGCGGCCTGGCCACGGCCAAGGCGGTGGTGGTGACCATGGACGCCTTCGAGGTGGCCGAAGCCGTGGTCGCCGCCGCGCGCGGGGCCCGCCCGGACGTGCCGATCGTGGTCCGCGCCCGCGACGCTCACCACGCCGCGCGGCTCTACGAGCTGGGCGCCACCGACGCCGTGCCCGAGACCATCGAGGCCTCGTTGCAGCTGTCCGAGGCCGTGCTGGTCGATATCGGCGTGCCGATGGGCCTGGTCATCGCCTCGATCCACGCGCGCCGTGACGAGTACCGCAAGAAACTGAACCGCCCCGACGCCCTGGGCGGCCGCCGCCGACGTCTGCGCGACGCCTCTCTGTGAGAAGACGCTAGAGCATTTTCCGACGAAGTGGACACCGGTTCGTCGTCAGAAAATGCGTTAAAACAAGAGCCTAGAGCAGTTTACCGATCCAATTGGATCGGAAAATGCTCTAGACCGCTTCCGCCCGGTACCGCCGGCGGTGATGGCCCGCCGCCTTCACGAGGCGCAGGAAATGCGGGCAGTCCATCAGTAGCGGGACCTTGCAGTCGGCGGCGTGGGCCAGGCCCTCGCGCAGTCGGGTCAGCTGTTCGATGCGGCGGTCCAGGTCGACGGTCTTGGCGCGAAGGGCCGCGCGGTCGATGTCTCGGCCGGTTCGCTGGGGGCCGTCCAGCATCCCGCCGATCTCGTCCAGCGAGAAGCCGCAGGCCCGGCCCAGGGCGATCAGCGACAGCCGCTCGATCACGGCCGGGGCGAACAGCCGCTTGAGGCCCCGCCGGCCGGTCGAGGCGATCAGCCCCTTTTCCTCGTAGAACCGCAGGGCCGAGGCCCGCACGCCGGTCCGTTTCGCCAGGTCTGAAATATCAATCTCGAACACCGCTTGACCTCAAGTGCGCTTTAACTTGCAGGATGCGCGGGGAAGACGACGATCGCAACAACAGGGAGACGCGCGTGAGCGACCAGGACATGGCGGCCTATTGGGACCGCGCCGGGAAGGTATGGGTCCAGCAGCAGGGGCTGCTGGACCGGATGTACCGGCCGATCGCCCGGGCGGTGGTCGAGGCGGCCGACCTTCGCGACGGCGAGGCGGTGCTGGATGTCGGCTGCGGCGCGGGCGCGACGACCTTCGAGGCGGCGTGGCGCGTGGGGCCGACGGGCCGCGCGGTCGGCGTCGACATCTCGCCGGCGCTGCTGGCGCTGGCGCGGCGCCGGGCGGGCGAGGATGGTCTGGAGGGCGTGGACTTCCTGCAGGCCGACGCCCAGACCCAGGCCTTCAAGGCCGATTTCGACGCCATCGTCTCGCGGTTCGGGGTGATGTTCTTCCCCGATCCCGTCGCGGCCTTCGCCAATCTGCGCGCGGCCTTGAAGCCCGGCGGCCGCCTGGCCTTCGCCAGCTGGCGCGGGCCCGAGGACAACGCCATCGCGACGGTCCCGCTGGCCGCCGCCGCGCCGTTCCTGCCGAGCCTGCCGAAGTTCGAGAAGGACGCGCCGGGCCGCTTCGGCTTCGCCGATCCGGACCGGGTGCGGAGCATCCTGGCGGCGGGCGGCTGGCGCGATGTGGTGGTTGATCCGCTGGACGACCCGACGCCGGTCAGCGCCGAGGAACTGCTGACCATGAGCCTGCGCGTCGGTCCGCTGAACCCGATCCTGGCCGGCCAGGACGAGGCCGTGCGCGAGAGGGTTGGAGAAGCGGTGACGAAGGCGCTGGAGCCTTACGTGAAGGATGGCGTCGCCGAGATGAACTCGGCCTGCTGGCTGGTGACCGCGAAGGCTTGAGTTTCGGCCTGTTCGCCTTTAATGACTTCTGGGTCATTAAAGGCGAACAGGCATGCAGGCCGGAAATCCCAAATGGCGTCGACGCGCCGAGGCGCGGCCGGGCGAGATCGTCCAGGCGGCGTTCGAGGTGTTCGCGGAGAAGGGCTTCGCCGCCGCCAAGCTGGACGAGATCGCCGCCCGGGCCGGCGTCTCGAAGGGCGCGCTCTATCTCTATTTCGAGACCAAGGAGGACATCTTCCGCGCGGTGGTCCGCGAGGCGGTGGCGCCGAACCTGGACATGGTCGAGGCCATGCTGGCCCAGGCCACGATCCCCTTTCCCGACATGCTGCGCCTGATGTTCGCCCGCGTCGCCTCGGTGATCGCGACCACGAGGCTGGGGGCGGTGGCCAAGCTGGTCATCGGCGAGTCGCGAAACTTCCCGGAGCTGGCCCGCGTCTGGCACGACGAGGTGGTCAGCCGCGCCCTGTTGGCGATCGGAAACGCGATCCGGCGGGGCCAGGAGCGCGGCGAGGTCCGGCCGGGCGACCCGCGCCTGCAGGCCTTCAGCATCATGGGGCCCATCCTGACCGGCGTGATCTGGCGCGAAACCTTCACCCCCGTCGGCGCGCCCGCCGTCGATCTGGAGGCGCTGATCGCTCAGCACGCCGACACGGTGCTGCTGGGCCTGACGCCGCGTCCGGAGGCTAGGTCTTGAAGCCCGCGGCTCACCCCTCTCCTGGCCGTATCGTCGCCGTCGCGGCGGGCGTCGGTCTGGCCGGCTTCCTGGGTTGGCGACTGTTGGGGCCGGACGCCCATCGGCCGCATCGGCTGTCGGGCTATGTGGAGGGCGAGACGTTGTATGTCGGGGCCGCCAACGCGGGCCTGGTCAGCGCCGTGGCCGTCCAGCGCGGCGACCGGGTCAAGGCGGGCCAGCCGCTGTTCGCGCTGGACGCCGCCCAGCTGACCGCCGCCCGCGACCAGGCCGCCGCCCAGGTGGCGATCGCGCAGGCTCAGCTGCGCGACGCCGAGAAGGGGCAGCGCCCGCAGGAACTGGCCGTCTATGACGCCGAGCGCGCCGCCACCGAGGCTCAGATCCGCCAGGCCCGGTCGGACTACGACCGCATCGCGCCGCTGGTGGCCAAGGGCATCTATGCGCCGGCGCGTCTCGACCAGGCCAAGGCCGCGCTCGACACCGCCCGCGCCAACGCCGCGGCCGTGGCGCGGCGCAAGACCGTCGGCGGGCTGGGCGCGCGGCCGGACGCCGTGGCCGCGGCCCAGTCCGCCGTCGCCTCGGCCCGCGAGACCCTGACCGCCGCCCAGTCGCGTCTGGATCAGATCAGCCCCAAGGCCCCGGCCGCCGCCCGGGTGCAGGACGTCTTCTACCAGCCCGGCGAATGGGCGGCCGCCAACCAGCCGGTCGTGGCCCTGCTGTCCGACGACCGCGTGCGGCTACGCTTCTTCGCGCCCGAGGCCGAGGTGGCGCGCTATCGGCCGGGAACGATCGTCCGCTTCTCGTGCGACGGCTGCGGGGCCGAGCGCTCGGCGCGGATCAACTATGTCAGCCCTCGGTCGGAATTCACCCCGCCGGTGATCTACAGCCGCGAGGCCCGCCAGCGCCTGGTGTTCCTGGTCGAGGCGAAGCCCGAGCCCGGTCCGGCCCTGGCGCCGGGCCAGCCGGTCGACATCGTTCCTCTGGATGGCTCGTCCAAGGGGGATGGCCGGTGAACGACCTGGCCGTCGATGTCCGGGGGCTGAACAAGAGCTTCGGCCCGCGCCACGTGGTGCGGGACCTGGCGATCCAGGTCGGGGCGGGCAAGATCACGGGCTTCCTGGGACCCAACGGCTCGGGCAAGACCACGACCCTGCGGATGCTGTGTGGCCTGCTGACTCCCGACAGCGGCGAAGGGGAGGTGCTGGGTCTCGACTTCCGCAAGGACGCCGAGGCGGTCAAGCGCCAGACCGGCTACATGACCCAGAAGTTCTCGCTCTACGAGGACCTGTCGATCGAGGAGAATCTCGATTTCGTGGCCCGGGTCCACGAGCTGGACCGCCGCCGCGAGCGGGTGAAGGACAGCCTCGACCGCCTGGGCCTGACCGCCCGCAGGAAGCAACTGGCCGGCAGCCTGTCGGGCGGCTGGAAGCAACGCCTGGCCCTGGCCGCCAGCGTCATGCACGAACCCAGGCTGCTGCTGCTCGACGAGCCGACCGCCGGCGTCGATCCCAAGGCGCGGCGCGAGTTCTGGGACGAGATCCACGCCCTGTCGGCCGAGGGCCTGACCGTGATGGTCTCGACCCACTACATGGACGAGGCCGAGCGCTGCCACGACATCGCCTACATCGCCTACGGCAAGCTGATGGCGCGGGGCACGGCCGAAGCGGTGATCGCCGAGAGCGGCCTCATCACGTTCCGCGCCGAGGGGCAGACGGCCGAAGGACTGGGCGCGGATCGCCTGGCCGGGGATCTCGCCACGGCGCCCGGCGTGCTGATGGCCGCGCCGTTCGGGTCGGCCCTGCACGTCAGCGGACCCGACCGCGGGGCGCTGGAGGCGGCCATCGCGCCCTATCGCAAGCCGCCCCTGGAATGGACCGAGGTCCAGCCGACCCTGGAGGACGTGTTCATCCGGCTGATGGATCAGTCGTCGGACAATTTCCAATGAGCGCCCGAGGCGGCAGGGGGAGGCGGCTCTCCGGCGCGCGCATCCTGGCGGTGCTGATCAAGGAGTTCATTCAGCTCACGCGCGACCGGCTGACCTACGCCATGATCCTGGTCATGCCGATCGTGCAGCTGCTGCTGTTCGGCTACGCCATCAACAACGACCCGCGGAACCTGCCGATGGCGGTGCTGGTGCAGGACCAGGGGCCGATGGCGCGCTCGACCCTCTCGGCCCTGGTCAACAGCGGCTATTTCGAGATCGTTCGCACGGCGACGTCTCCCCGGGAGCTAGACGAAGCCGTGGCGCGCGGCGAGGCGCAGTTCGCCCTGACGATACCCGCCGACTTCACGCGGCGCGTGGTGCGCGGCGACGCGGCCCAGATCCTGGTCGAGGCCGACGCCTCGGACCCCGCCGCGACAGGCGGGGCGCTCGCGGCGCTGTCCAGCCTGCCCCGGACGGCCCTGACGCGCGATCTGGTGGGGGCGGTCGCCCCAAGGAGCCAAGGGGCGGCGGGCGGCGACCCGTTCGAGGTGGTGATCCACCGCCGCTACAATCCGGAGGCCATCACCGCCTACAACATCGTGCCGGGCCTGCTGGGGGTGATCCTGTCGATGACCCTGGTGATGATGACCGCGCTGGGCGTCACGCGGGAATATGAGCGCGGCACCATGGAGAGCCTGCTGGCCACGCCGGCCCGGCCGATCGAGGTGATGATCGGCAAGCTGACGCCCTATGTCGCCGTCGGCGTGATCCAGACGGTGGTGATCCTGGTCCTGGCCAAGGCCCTGTTCGCCGTGCCGATGGGAAGCTCTGATCTTCTTGGGGGCTGGCTGGCCCTGAGCCTGGGCGTCCTGCTGTTCATCATCGGATCGCTGGCCCTGGGCTTCCTGATCTCGACCGTGGCCCGCACCCAGCTGCAGGCGATGCAGATGTCATTCTTCTACATCATGCCCTCGATCCTGCTGTCGGGCTTCATGTTCCCGTTCCGGGGAATGCCGCAATGGGCTCAGGCCCTGGGCGGCGTGATCCCGGTGACGCACTTTCTCAGAGTCGTGCGCGGCGCCTTGCTCAAGGGGCTGGACGCCGCCGAGCTTTGGCCAAGTCTTTCCGCGCTCGGATTGTTTGTCGTCGCGATCTCCGGCCTGGCCATGGCGCGGTACCGGACCACTCTGGATTAGGCTGACGTTCTCCAGGACCTGACTGAAGAGGTTGAAATGTGCGGTTTTTAGGCGACGCTTTGCGAATGCTTGATCGTTTCCCACCTTCAAGCCCTTGCGCGCGACCTGTTCACGTGCGAACCCAGCGGAGCTGACGCTTATCTGCAGTGGATGTCGGCGGGCACGCTCGGAAGTAGATTTCTGAGGGGCGGTCTTGTTTGGCTTTCCTGAGCAAAGGGCAGGGGGGCGAAACCTGACGAGTGTGTCTTTGCTGACACTTTCCCGTGGCGTTCGCCTTGGTATAACAGTGCTCGGTCGGTATCCGGCCTGGGCAGGGCAATAGAGGGCTCTTCAACGATGAAACTCAACCTCCTGGCAGGAGCTGCTCTGGTCGCGGTGTTCGCCGCGTCGGGCGTTTCGGCCCAAGAGACCGGCTGGTACGGCGCGGTCGACCTCGGCTATCACTGGCCGCAATCGCTCGGCTCGCAGTCGAACCAGACCCTGCCGGACGGCGAATTCGCTCACTGGTCGTGGAAGTCCGAGAAGGACTGGACCGGCTTCGTGCGCCTTGGCTACCAATTCAACCCGCACGTCCGCGCTGAAGTCGAAGGCGGCTATCGCCCCGGCGACCTGGTGAGCGTCCGCGGCCCGGCCGTGCGTTCGCCGATCGGCCTCTGCACCCCCGGCGTGACCCGCACTACGGCGGCCGCGACCTGCGGCTCGCCGAGCGGCTCGATCGACGCCTGGACCCTGATGGCGAACGTCATCTATGACTTCGCTCCGGACGCTTGGCTGAACCCCTTCGTCGGCGTCGGCGTCGGCATCAACCGTCTGGACGTCAAGGCCCTGGGCCAGTTCAGCAACGTCCCGGGCGCCATCTCGGCGACCAACCCGGCGGTCCAGAACCTGACGGTTGACGACGACGATATCGCGTTCGCCTACCAAGGTCTGGCCGGCGCTTCGATCAAGGCGACCGACAAGCTGAAGATCGACGTCACCTACCGCTACATCACCGGCGCCGAGCACAACTGGTCGTCGACCGGCTCGCACTTCATCCAGCCGGGCGCCTTCAAGGGCCAGTACAAGGACCAGTCGGTGACCGTGGGTCTCCGCTACTCGTTCGCGTCGCCGCCCCCGCCGCCGCCGCCCCCGCCGCCGCCGCCGCCTCCTCCGCCCCCGCCTCCGCCGCCTCCCCCGCCGCCGCCGCCTCCCCCGCCGCCGCAGTATGAGGCCCGCGAGTTCATCGTGTACTTCCCGTTCGACCAATCGGTCCTGACGCCGGAAGCGCAATCGGTGGTCACGGAAGCCGCGAAGTACTCGAACGACGGTCACGCGACGAAGATCATCGTCGTCGGCCACACCGACACGTCGGGTTCGCCGAAGTACAACGTGAAGCTCTCGGAACGCCGCGCCAAGGCCGTCGCTGACGCCCTGGTCTCGCAAGGCGTCCCGGCCGCCGTGCTCGGCGTCGACTGGAAGGGCGAAAGCGCTCCGGCCGTCGCCACCGGCGACGGTGTGAAGGAACCGCTGAACCGCCGTTCCACGATCTCGATCAACTTCTAAGATCGAATCGACTGAAGACTTGGGAGGGCCCGGCGGCAACGCCGGGCCCTTTCTCTATGTCCGGCGCCGAGCGGGCGCTGTTTGAGCCGTCCGGCGACGCTTGGCGGCGCGGCCGCCGACCCCATATCCGACCTGAAGGCCCGGTTTGCTGGGCTTTCGCGGCGGTCGCGCGAGAGGCGAGCTCGCGAGCGCCGTTCACCGCCGACCACCATCCCTTGTGGCCCTCCTGTTAACGAACGACGTTGTCCGGGGGCGGATGTCCTGGAGCGCCTTGCGGCGTCCTGTCGCGGGTGAAAAAAGTTCGCCTATGCAACCCCTTGATCCTGCCTCACAAGTTCGGGGCGTTCACAGGTTGTTAACGAAAAACTCAGGGCGCAGCCGTTGACGAGTCATTCACCACTGTGGCCCCATATGTGGGTTGAGGGGGCTCCTCAGCCACAAGATATAGCGGCTGACCGGGGCATGTCCCTTCTCCGGAACACGCTGATTGAGCAATGGATTTGGTCATGAACGGCAGTGAAGCGGCGAAGACGAACATCCGGAACGAGGCCCGTCTGGCCGCGATCAAGCCCGCCAAGCGCCCGCAGCTGGCGCTGGTGCAGAAGGTGCTGGTCGATCGCTCGCGCGACGCCCTGCTGACCGACTTCGGCAAGACCACGCTGGAAGACCGCTACCTGCTGCCGGGCGAGTCCTACCAGGACATGTTCGCCCGCGTGTCGACGGCCTTCGCCGACGACGCCGACCACGCCCAGCGCGTCTACGACTATATGAGCCGCCTGTGGTTCATGCCGGCCACCCCGGTGCTGTCGAACGGCGGCGCCGATCGCGGCCTGCCGATCAGCTGCTTCCTCAACGCCGTCAACGACAGCCTGGACGGCATCCTGGGCGTCTGGAACGAGAACGTCTGGCTGGCGGCTAACGGCGGTGGCATCGGCACCTACTGGGGCGGCGTCCGCTCGATCGGCGAGAAGGTCAAGGGCCAGGGCCAGACCTCGGGCATCATCCCCTTCATCCGCGTGATGGACTCGCTGACCCTGGCGATTTCGCAGGGCAGCCTGCGTCGCGGCTCGGCCGCCGTCTATCTCGACATCCACCACCCGGAGATCGAGGAGTTCCTCGAGATCCGCAAGCCGTCGGGCGACTTCAACCGCAAGTCCCTGAACCTGCACCACGGCCTCTCCATCACCGACGATTTCATGCACGCCGTGCGTGACGGGACCAAGTTCGGCCTGCGCTCGCCCAAGACCAACGAGGTCCTGCGCGAAGTCGACGCCCGCGCCCTGTGGCAGAAGGTCCTGGAGCTGCGCCTGCAGACCGGCGAGCCCTACCTGATCTTCTCCGACACGGTGAACCGCGCCATGCCCTCGTTCCAGCGCGAGCTGGGCCTGAAGGTGCGCCAGTCGAACCTGTGCAGCGAGATCATGCTGCACACCGGCACCGACCACCTGGGCCAGGAGCGCACCGCCGTCTGCTGCCTGTCGTCGGTCAACGCCGAGACCTATCTGGAGTGGCGCGACCACCCGACGTTCATCGAGGACGTCATGCGCTTCCTCGACAACGTCCTGCAGGACTTCATCGATCGCGCCCCGGACGCGGCTTCGACCGCCGCCTACGCCGCCATGCGCGAGCGTTCGGTGGGCCTGGGCCTGATGGGCTTCCACAGCTTCCTGCAGAGCCAGAACGTGCCGTTCGAAAGCGCCCTGGCCAAGAGCTGGAACATGCGGATGTTCAAGCACCTGCGCCGCGAGGCCGACAAGGCCTCGATCGCCCTGGGCGAAGAGAAAGGCCCGTGCCCGGACGCCGCCGATCGCGGCTCCAAGGAGCGCTTCTCGCACAAGCTGGCCATCGCCCCGACCGCCTCGATCTCGATCATCTGCGGCGGCACCTCGGCGGGCATCGAGCCGATCCCGGCCAATATCTACACCCACAAGACCCTGTCGGGCTCGTTCGCGGTGAAGAACCCCTATCTGGAGAAGCTGCTCGAGGAGAAGGGCCAGAACACCGACGCGGTGTGGGGTTCGATCCTGGAACAGGAAGGCTCGGTCCAGCACCTGGACTTCCTGAGCCAGGACGAGAAGGACGTCTACAAGACCGCCTTCGAGCTGGACCAGCGCTGGGTGGTTGAGCTGGCCGCCGACCGCACGCCGGAAATCTGCCAGAGCCAGTCGGTCAACATCTTCCTGCCGGGCGACGTCGACAAGTGGGACCTGCACATGCTGCACTGGCAGGCCTGGGAGCGGGGCGTGAAGAGCCTCTACTACCTGCGCTCCAAGTCGGTGCAGCGCGCGGCCTATGCCGGCGCCGAGGACAAGGTCGCGGCGGTCCCGGGCGCGGGCGGCTTCGACGTCCCGGAAAAGACCGACTACGACGAGTGCCTTGCCTGTCAGTAGGCGTGGCCCGTCGGTAGGCCCGGCGACCAGGATCTGTGAAAGAGACGGCGGCGCGAGAAATCGCGCCGCCGTTTCACGTTCCGGGAACCTTGGTCTGTCACAACGGGTTCAGACCCTGTGCGTTTTCGCCGCGATGGACACGCGGAGAAACGGGCGTAGGCTGAGTGTCCGATTGGATTGGGGAATCCGTGATGCGGGTCGCTGGGGAGCGTACCGTTTTCTGCCTGATGGCCGTGATCGCGGGCATGGCGGCCGGCCACGCCGGCGTCGCTTGCGCGGCTCAGAAGGTCGGCAAGGCCGCGCCCGCGCCGGCTCCCAAGCCCCTCGCGCCGATCTCCTTTCAGGTAAAGCCCGAGAGCCTGCGTCCGCTTGATCCCGAAAGCGCCACGGGGTTCGCGGCCCGCGATCTCGACGCGCCCCAGGGCAAGGTCGAGGGCGGTTTCGCGCTGTCGCCCGCCGCCGCCCTGGCCGGCGACGCCCGCATCCTCGAGGCCGATCGCTTCTACGACGGCGCGGGTCCCGTGACCTGGCGCTCCAACGCCTTCAGCCACCAGGCCAAGGCCGGCGGTCCGATCGACTCGGTCCGCGTCTCGATGGCCGGCATGGCGCCGACCGCCGCCTATGCGCCGCTGACCCTGGTCCGCCCCGACAACGAGGACGGCTACGCGCTGCGCGAGGTCGATGTGACCGTGACGCGCGGCTGGCCCTCGGCCATGTCGCTGGAAGGCCGCAGGTTCGCCCTCGACGTCACGCCGCACGCCGGCATCGGCTATGGCGGGGCCGGCGGCTCGGCCGAGGCCGGCGCCACCGTGCGCCTGGGCAAGAAGAAGAACATGGGCGCCCGGGTGAACGACGCCCTCGGCGTCCAGGACGGCAATGCGGCCTTCGGGACGCGCGGACGCTGGTACATCTTCGCCGCCGCCAGCGGCCGGGCCGTGGGCCTGAACATGCTGCGCGGCCAGAACGGCGACTGGAGCCGCGCGGGCCTGACCCAGGACGCCACCAGCAAACTGATCGGCGACAGTCAGGCCGGCGTCGCCTGGCGCCGCGGTCCGATGCAGGCCTCGCTGGGCTACATCCACCGCGAGATCAAGGCCAGGGAAGGCATCATGGGTCTGGCCACCCAGAAAGACGACGTGGTGGCCCTGTCGTTCAGCCTCAAGCCCCAGTGGTAGGCGCGCTCAAGCCGCTGGCGAGCGGACCAAAGGCCTATTAGGCTTGTGTTCCGGGCCGCTTTCATGCAGCTAGCGCCGTCCCTTCCACCAGCCGCCAAGCGAGATCATGAGCGATAGCGAGCCCCCGCGCCGCAAGACCCTGAGCCTGAAGAGCGCGGTCGCCGCGCCCGGTGGGCCGCCGCCGCTCGAGCGTATGGTCAAGCCGTCGGCCCGCGCCACCGTGTTCACGCCCCATGCCGCCCCGCCGCCGCCGGCCCCCGCGCCGACCGGCGACTGGAAGTGCAAGCCTTGCGGCACGCGTTTCGATCCGCCGACGGACATCCCCGACGAGGATTCGGTCCGCTGCCCGTCGTGCAACGCCCGCCTGGGTCTGGCGTCGGACTTCCGCGCCGATCCGCCGAATGTCGAAAAGCTGCGCGCCCGGCACCTGAAGAAGGCTTAGGGGCGCTCACCAGCCGCCGTAGCGGGGCGAGAAGCGGGCTCTGAGATCGTCGACCTCGCGCTCGGCGTCACGGATCGCCGCGTCGGCGCGGCGGCCGTCCTCGATCGCCTCCCGACGCTCGCGACGCAGCCGGTTCAGACGATCGCGCAGTTCGCGGATCTGCTCGTCGGTGAGCTTGGGATTGCGCAACTCATCCTCGACCCCGTCGGCCTGGCGGGCGCGTTTATCGGCGCGCGCGTCGGCCGAGTTGAGATCCGATCGCGCCGACTCCAGCCGCTGCGTCGCCGCGTGGACCCGCTCGCCGTCCGCGTAGCCGCCCAGGAATTCGGCCTCGACCGGCGGCGGGCAGACCCCGGCATAGCTCTTGCCCTCGCGGCCGACCCGGAAGCCGTTCGGTTCGGTGCAGTAGCGTTTCAGCCCCTCGGCGCGCGCCGCGAAATAGGGGACGGGCTCCGGCGTCACCCCGACCTTGGCGCAGGCCTTGGCGTGGTCGTCGAGGCGGCTCATCGGGCGGCCGTCCACCCCGTCGCCGTAGCCGACCGCGCCCCAGTCGCCGCTCAGGCACTGCTCCTTGCTGATGGTCGCGCAGCCGACCGTGGTCAGCGCTCCAGCGACAGCCACCCCGACGACAAGGCTTCGCATCGATAGGCTCGGCATCCGAAAGCTCCCCTGGTGTCGGGCGAGCATAGAGCTAGGCCGTGTGAACCGTGGCTGAACGGCGTTCAGCGGCCGTCTCCGGGAAACCTAGGGCTCCAGCGGCGCCGTGATGCCGACCGGGCCTGGCTCGTCGCGGATGATCACGCCCGTGCCGCTGGACGGGGCGGGGAGCTGTTTCTTGAACAGGCCGCGCCACAGGCTCTGCTCCTCGACCGCGCTGGTCCACACCGTGCCCTCCAGCGCCTGCTGGCGCCCCGCGTCGTAGATGCGACGCATCAGGTCGGTCTCGAACTTCAGCAGGTTGGTCCCCTCGAAGCTGTTGGGGATCGAGGCCACGCTGAGCGGCAGGTTGTGGCGCGAGCAGAAGCCGGCGGCGAGACTCAGCGCCTGGCGGTATGAGAACCGCAGCATGGTGTCGAAGCTGCGGGCCATGATCGAGGCCACGCCGGGCGGGGTCGACTGGGGCGAGGGATCCAGCACCGTATTGACGATCACATGCACCCGGCCGCGCCGGAAGCGGGGGCCGAGGTTGCGCCAGTGCAGCAGGGCGTCGGGCATCAGAAAGAGCGGCGCGGCGACGCCGCCGTCGACGTGCATTTCCTGGTGATGCTGGCCGTCGACCTCGACGTCGATCAGCTTGGGCGGGAAGATGCCCGGCACCGAGGACGAGGCGACGAGCAGGGTGCGGAACAGTTTCAGAGCCGCGTCGCCGCCGTGGTTGGCGATCTCGCCCATGTCCCAGACCACGGCCCGCTGGCTGTCGAGATTGGTGGTGGCGATCAGCAGGCGCCGGCCCTTCAGGTGCTCGGCGGCGACCGCGTCGACCATCTCCTGGTCGACGAAGGTCTCGACCAGGGCGTCCAGACTCTCGCCCTTGAAGATGCTGGGGCCCAGCGCCGTCCCCAGGCGGCGGAAGCTGAGCAGCTCGGCCGCGTGGCCGCCGACATAGGCGTCGGTCAGGCGCTCGTCCCAGGCCGGGCCGAGGAACGCCAGGGGCGCGATCAGGGCCCCGGTGCTGACGCCGGTGACGATGGCGAAGTCGGGGCGGCGGCCCGCCTTGGTCAAACCCGCCAGGACGCCCGCGCCATAGGCGCCGCCGGACGCGCCGCCGGACAGGGCCAGGATGTTGAACTCATCGCGGCCAATCAGCGAGCGCAGCGGCGCCAGGCGGTCGGCGGCGCTGCGCAGGGCGTCGTCGGCCTGGTCGACCGAGAGGCGCACGCCCGGGAAGCCCAGGGCCTCGACGTGGCGCTCCGACGTCGGCGCGGGCAGGCGCTTGCCGCGCAGCGGATCGGTGGCCTTCCTGTCCTTGAAGAAGCCCTGGAGGTTGATCTTGCCGGAGGGATCCTTTTCCAAGGAGGGCCTCTAGCGCGCGCCGGCCAGCACCACGCCCACCAGGACGGCCGCGTAGTGCAGGCCCGCGCCGCCGATGACGTGGCCGTGCCAGATGGCGCGGCGGAACTTAAGCCGTTGCATCAGGTAGAAGATGGTGCCGGTGGAATAGACCAGGCCGCCGATGGCCAGCAGCAGCAGGGCCACCCAGGACAGGCCGTCGATCATCGGCTTGATGGCGACCAGCACCAGCCAGCCGAGGGCGAGGTAGAGGCCGACCCAGAAGCGCTTGTCCAGGCCCGGCAGGAACAGCTTGGCCAGCACGCCCGCGCCGGCCACGGTCCAGACCGCCGTGGTCATGCCGATCGCCCACCAGCCGTGCAGGTTCTGGGTGGTGAAGGGCGTGTAGGAGGCGGCGATCATCACGAAGATGCCGGCGTGGTCGAAGCGGCGCAGCAGCGGCCGCCAGCGGGCCTTGGCGAAGTTGTAGGCGGTCGACAGCGACAGCATCAGGATCAGCCCGACAGTATAGACGCTGACCGCGGCCACCTGCTGCAGATTGCCGATCCCGAAGGCCAGGCCCAGCAGGATGCCGCCGCCCAGCAGGGCGCAGGCCAGCCCGGCCAGGTGCACCACCAGGTCGGCGCACTTGGCGGCCGGGGTCGGATAATGCGTGGCGACCTCGGTGGCGATGATGTCGGTCGTGGTGGTCGTCATGGCCCCGCTCGATGCGAAATGCAGTACGTCCGAACGCTAGGTTCGTTCCGTGACATATAAGCGTCGATCATCGTGGCGGCGAAAGGGCGTCGGCGACACGATCGAGGTAAAAATCAGCGGAACCGAAAACCCCGTCCTTCGACAGGCTCAGGATGAGGTTTTCCACTGAAGCGATTTTGGTCCTCGTCCTGAGCTTGTCGAAGGACGGGGACCACGCAAAGGCGTCAGAAAAAGAGGCCCCTCTAAAAGAGAAGACCTCTGGCCCCGTCGAACATCAGCTTGCCGCCGACCGCGACCAGCAGCACGTAGATGACCTTGTAGAAGCCCTCGGCCGGAACGCGGCGCACCACCCAGACCCCGCCCCAGGTCGAGGCGATGGCCAGGGGCAGCAGCACCCCGGCGGTAGCCAGCACCTTGGGCGTGAACTGGCCCAGGGCGATGTAGGCCGGCACCTTCATCCAGTTCACGACCGCGAAGAAGATGGCGCTGGTGCCGATGAAGGCGTCGCGCGGCAGGCGGCGCGGCAGGACGTAGATCTGGAACGGCGGGCCGCCGGCGTGGGCGATCTGGCTGGTGAAGCCGGCCGCCGCGCCGCACAGGGCGCCCAGCCACGGCCGGCCTGGGGTCGCCTCGACCTGGGCGGCGGCCTTGACGGCGCGCTCGGCCCACAGGCGCTGCAGGGCGAAGACCACCGAGATCAGACCCACGGCCAGCTCGACGGCGGCCTCCTTGACGAAGGCGGCCAGGGCCCAGCCCAGGAAGATCCCGACCGCGGCGGCCGGCAGCATCAGGATCAGCAGGCCCTTGTCCCAGCTCTTCCGGAAGGCCCAGACGCTGACCACGTCCTGAACCAGCAGGATCGGCAGGGTGATCGAGGCGGCCATGACCGGCGAGACGGCCAGGGCCATCACCGGCACCGCCACCACGCCGATCCCGGCGAAGCCGCCCTTGGCCAGGCCCAGCAGGATCACGGCGGGGATCGCCACCGCGTAGAAGAACGGATCGGTCAGCATGGGCCGGTGCTTAGCAGCAAGCCCCGCCCATGCCTATTCAGGCCAGGACGGGTCCCGTCCGACGTTCCAGGCTCAGGCTGAAGGCGGCCAGGGCGAGCGCGGAGAGCGGCACCACGGCGGCGACCAGGGGCACGGCGGCCAGGCCCGGGCCGTGGTCGATCACCGCCCCGCCCAGCCAGGCGCCGAAGGCGTTGCCGAGGTTGAAGGCGGCGATGTTCAGGCTGGAGGCCAGGCCCTGGCCCGCGCCGCCGGCTTGGCTCAGCACCCGCATCTGCAACGGCGCGACGGTGGCGAAGGCGGCCGCGCCCAGTAGGAAGGCGGCGATCACCGCGCCCGCCTGGCTGTGGAAGGCGAAGGCCGAGGCGCCCATCACGATCGTCAGCAGGATCAGGGTCCCGGCCAGGGCCGCGTTCAGGCTCTTGTCGGCCCAGCGGCCGCCGGCGAGGTTGCCGGCCACCAGGCCCGCGCCGAACACCAGCAGGATCGGCGAGACGGCGGCCTGCGAGAAGCCGGCCAGCTGGGTGAGGATCGGCTGGATATAGGTGAAGACCGCGAACACCCCGCCAAAGCCCAGCACGGTCATGGCCAGGCCCAGCTGCACCTGCGGACGGGCCAGCACGGCGAACTCCTCGCGCAGCGGGGCGGGCTCGACCGTCTCCCTGGCGCTGGGAACCAGCACGGCCAGGACCACGAAGGCCAGGGCGCCGACGCCCGCTACCGCCCAGAAGGCCATCCGCCAGCCGAAGGCCAGGCCCAGCCAGGCGCCGAACGGCACGCCCAGCAGGGTGGCGAGGGTCAGGCCGGTGAACATGATCGAGATCGCCGAGGCCTTGCGCTCGGGCGCCACCAGGGAGACGGCGACCAGGGCGCCGACGCCGAAGAACGTGCCGTGGGCCAGGGCCGTGACCAGCCGCGCGCCCATCAGGATGCCGTAGGTCGGGGCGATGGCGGCCAGGATGTTGCCCAGGGTGAAGATCGCCATCAGCACCAGCAGGGTGGTCTTCTTCGGCAGGCGGCGGGTGGCGATGGTCAGGATCGGCGCGCCGACGAAGACGCCGAGGGCGTAGCCGGTCATCAAGAGGCCGGCGGTGGGGATCGAGACGCCGAGATCGGCGGAGACCTGCATCAGCAGGCCCATGATGATGAATTCGGTGACGCCGATGCCGAAGGCGCCGACGGTCAGGGCATAGAGGGCGAGGGGCATGACGGCTCTCGTATTGGGTTGGCCCCCCAGATAGCGCCGGCGTGTTCGATGAATTAGATTGGATGAAGGAACTTTACTTGTGAAATGAGGGCACAATGGCGCGCTCGGAGATCAATCGTTCGGGGGAGATGGAGGTCTTCGCCCGCGTCGTCGAGGAGGGCGGCTTCACGGCCGCGGCCAAGGCGATGTCGATGACCCCGTCGGCGGTCAGCAAGCTGGTGGCGCGGCTGGAGGCGCGGCTCGGCTCGCGGCTGATCAACCGCTCGACCCGCAAGCTGCAGCTGACCGCCGAGGGCCTGACCTTCCACGAGCGCACCCTGCGGGTGCTGGCCGACCTGGACGAGGCCGAGCGTTCGGTCGCCGTCTGCGCCGTCCCCAAGGGGCGGCTGCGGATCAACGCCAACGTGCCGTTCGGCCTGCACCACCTGCTGCCCCTGGTTCCGAAGTTCATGGCCCTGAACCCCGAGGTGCAGGTCGATGTGACCCTGACCGACCAGATCATCGACCTGCTGGACGAGCGGACCGAACTGGCGATCCGGGTGGGGCCGATGCGGCCCTCGCAGCTGGTGGCCAGGAAGCTGGGCGACAGCCGCACCGTCCTGGTCGCCTCGCCCGACTATCTCGCAAGGCGCGGGACGCCGCGGCATCCCGACGACCTGGCCGATCACGACCTGATCACCTTCAACTTCTCGCGCCAGTGCGACGAATGGCCGTTTCGGATCGCGGGCGAACGGGTGTGCTATCCGGCGCACGGCCGGGCCATGGTCGGAGACGGCGAAAGCGCCACGCACCTGGCCCTGGCCGGGCAGGGGATCACCAAGCTGGGCATCTTCCACATCGTCGACCAGATCCGGGCGGGCCGGCTGGTCCCGGTGCTGGACGACTTCAATTCCGGCGAGCTGGAGACGGTCAGCGCCGTCTATGTCGGCCACGCGGGTCCGCTGCCGGCGCGGGTGCGGGCGTTCATCGACTTCCTGGCGGCGGAGGTCGATGTGGACTGGCCGATGGGGCGAGCGGTTTAGCGCCCGCCCCTCGGCGAGATTTACGCCCCCAGCATCACTTCGGCGATCTGCACCGCGTTCAGCGCCGCGCCCTTGCGCAGGTTGTCGCCGACCACGAACAGGGCCAGGCCATGCTCGACGGTCGGGTCGGGCCGGATGCGGCCGACGAACACCGGATCCTGGCCGGTCGCCGCCAGCGGGTTGGGCACGTCGTCCAGCACCACGCCCGGCGCTGCGGCCAGCAGGGCCGTGGCCTCAGCCACCGACAGCGGACGCTCGAACTCGGCGTTGATCGACAGCGAGTGGCCGGTGAACACCGGCACGCGCACGCAGGTGCCGCTGACCGGCAGGCCGGGGATCTCGAGGATCTTGCGGCTTTCGTCGCGCAGCTTCAGCTCTTCCTCGGTATAGCCGTCCTCGCTCAGCACGTAGTTCAGCGGCACGACGTTATAGGCCAGCGGAACCGCCCACTTGCGTGGAGCGGGCAGGGGCGCGGCGTCCGGCGACTGGGCCAGGCCGTCCAGGTCCCCGGCCGCGCCGGCGCGCAGCTGCTCGGACAGCACCTCGATGCCCTCCATGCCGCCGCCCGAGGCGGCCTGGTAGGTGCTGACGGTCAGGCGCTTGAGGCCCGCCTTGTCATGCAGCGGCTTGAGCGCCGGCATGGCGGCCATGGTGGTGCAGTTGGGGTTGGCGACGATGCCCTTGGGGATATTGGCCAGCGCGTGCGGATTGACTTCGGCCACCACCAGCGGGACGTCCGGGTCCGAGCGCCAGGCCGAGCTGTTGTCGATCACCACGGCCCCGGCCGCGGCGGCCTTCGGGGCCAGCTCGCGCGAGGTCGAGCCGCCAGCCGAGAAGAACACGATGTCCAGGCCGGCGAAGTCGGCGGTCGCGGCGTCCTCGACCACGATCTCCTGGCCCTTGAAGTCGACCTTGGTCCCGGCCGAGCGGGCCGAGGCGAACAGGCGCAGGTCCGCCAACGGGAAGTCCCGCTCGGCCAGCAGCTCGCGCATCATGCCGCCGACCAGGCCGGTGGCGCCGACGACGCCGACGCGGGGCGGGTTGGCTCGGGAAAACTTGAAGCTCACGGGTCTACGTCTCCTGGAAAGTGCGGAGGCGCGGGCTTGGAGGTCTCAAGGGTGTGAGAACCGGCCCCGCGCATCGGCGGGGCTGGTTGGGGATGCTCGCTAGTTCGCGCACAGACCCGACCACGCCCCGCCGAGGCGGGTCGTTTTCGGGGTAATAATCATGGTCGCGGCGAAGGTCATCGGCGCGGTGAATAGCGGGGAAGCGTGGCGGCGTAAAGATGGGGCTGGGGAATATTGATGCGTCGGCAGGCGCGCAAGCCTCGCTGTGAGCAAGGTCATACCCCGCTTCGTCATCCCGCGCTTTATGCGCGGGATGACGGGGTTTGGGGGGGCGCTTCCTTCTCCCCGGAGAAGGAGCCCTCCTTACATCTCACGGCGAGACGATCGCAGGGCTGAGCGGGTTGCTCAAGGACGGCGCGCAGCGCCGCCGCGCGGCGGCCGGCCGGAGGCCGGTCCTTGACCAACCCACCCAGCCCTGCACGCTGCAGCCTCCAAGAGATTTAAGGATCGCACCCGACCAGGGCGGTCGGGCTAATTGAGCGGGCATCTGACAGCGATGACCGAAAATGTCGTGGTAATTTGCAAAACTACCTAGGTCGTCGTCATATATGCGGAGAGGGCAATGTGCAGACACCATCGAATTGGATCGAGCTAGGGCGACGGGGGGCTTTCACCACAACGCAAGTTGCGGTGCTGCTTGGTGTCGAGCCTTCGCGAGTTGCCTCTTGGTTGGTTGGCAATCCGCCGTTGATTGTATCGGATTTGCCGTCTGTAGCAGGCAGAATTGCGCTTTCCTTCGACGGCTTGGTTGAGGCCCGGGCAATTAATTATCTGCTAGCCGAAGGGATCTCTCGCCGCCGGCTCGCGATGGCGATGAAAGCGATGCGGCAGAGATGGCAAGACCCGCATCCACTTGCCCGTGAAAGAAAGCTGACGACAGACGGATCTTCAGTTTTAGAGCTTCAAGGCGAGAAGATCATTGACCTACTTACCGACGCATACCTGCACCCTGAAGTTCTTCGGCCGGCCTTAGCCGGGCGCGTGGTTTTCAGGAGCGGGCGTGCGGTATGGCTGGAGCCCTATCCCGACGAAATGCCTTTGGTTCGGATTGATCCAGCGAGGGCGTTTGGTCGGCCGGTGATAGTGGAGGATTCTACGGCCGTTCCAACCGAGACTCTGGCTGCCTCAGCAGAGGTCGACGGTGTGGCGGAGGCCGCAGATTGGTTTAGCGTCAGTGAGGGGGCGGTCACTCAGGCCGTCGCATTCGAGCAACGTATCGCTGCTTGACCCTCATCCGCTTCGACGAATGCATCAACCCACGCATCGTCGATGCAATAAAAGCGATCGGATTCCAACGGGACGTCCAGTTAGAAACACCGCAGGAACTCGCCCAGCGAGGACTGTCGGATGTCAATTGGATAGAGGATTTTAGCGGTCGCGGCGGGCGTTTGATCGTATCAGGTGACGGCAATATGAGGCGCGTCCAGTTGGAGCGTGCTGCGCTTGAAGCCTCCGGTGTAGTCGCAGTTTTCCCGCACATGAAATGGTACAGTGGCCTGGGAAGGTGGGGCCAAGCCGCATTCTTCATGGCTTGGTTTCCAGCGATAGTTCGTCTCGCAAAAGAAGCTGCGCCGGGATCTCATTTTCGTATCCCGACATCGCTGTCGGGTGATTTCAGTAGCCTTGAGCTGCTCAGATCCCTTGCGGATATTGAGCGCGAACGAATGCAAAAGGCAGCACAGAAGGCGGCCGACAACGAGGACGGTTCCTAGGGGGATAGCCAGGCTCTGCCGTTTGACGGAGTGAGCGCGATTACTCTCGGCCGCGCCAATCATTGCTCTCACCCTTGCTGCCCCAACCGCTCCCATCCCTCAAAAAACGGGAACCGCTGCTCCCAGAGCCCCGCCAGCCGCGGATCGGCGTCGACCCGCCTGACCACCTCGCTCATCCTCGGCGCGGCCTCGTAGAAGCGCACCCGGCGCGGCCCCCAGCGGCTGACCACCGTGACGTAGAGGTCGAGCACGCTCAGCTCGTCGCCCAGCAGGTAGCGCCCCCCAATCTTCTCGCTGAAGGGCGTGATCTGGCGCTCCATCATCGCCCAGCAGTCCAGGATCCGCTCGGCGGTGGCCGCCTTGATCCGCGCCTGGATTTCCGGGTCCGGCCCGCCCAGGCGTGACGGATCATCCCGCACCCAGAACAGCGAATAGATCGAGGCCGGGATGAAGGTCATCCAGCGCAGGAACTGGGCGCGGGCCGGATCGTCGAGCGCGGGACCGAGCCGCGCTTCCGGATAACGGTCGGCCAGCCAGATCAGGATGGCGGCGCTTTCGGTGATCGTCTCGCCCGCCGGGGTGACGAGGGCCGGAATTTGCTTAAGGGGATTGATCGCGGCGACCTTGGCCTGCTCGACCTCGCCCTCCCAGGTCGGGGCCTCGACGATCTCATAGGGCAGGCCGATCAAGGACATAGCCGCCTCGACGGGCACGCCGCCCGAGCCGAGAGCGCTGAAAATCGTGAACGGTTTCTCCACAAATCATCCCCTATGTTGTGGGCGCGGCCCATTGTCACACTAAATGTAGTGGGTCACTATCAGGGTGCGTCGGGCGTCGGCCTGCCGTAGCCTTAAGCCTACCCCGTCCGCTCGATTCTCGCTCCCGAGGCCCGCCATGTCTGCTCCGTCGTCGCTCATCCTGCCCGGCCTGATGACCCCGTCGGGCGGCTACAAGCCGTTCCGCTATCCGTGGGCCTACGACTTCTGGAAGACCCAGCAGCAGGTCCACTGGATGCCCGAAGAGGTGCCGCTGGGCGAGGACCTCAAGGACTGGGCCGTCAAGCTGAACGACAAGGAACGGAACCTGCTGACGCAGATCTTCCGCTTCTTCACCCAGTCCGACGTCGAAGTGCAGGACAACTACATGGAGCGCTACGGCCGGGTGTTCAAACCGACCGAAGTGAAGATGATGCTGGCCTCGTTCGCGAACATGGAGACGATCCATATCGCGGCCTACGCCCTGCTGCTCGAGACCATCGGCATGCCCGAGACCGAGTTCTCGGCGTTCATGGAATACGAGGCCATGAAGGACAAGCATGACTACATGCAGACCTTCGGCGTCGAGACCAATGCCGACATCTGCCGGACGCTGGCGATGTTCGGCGGCTTCACCGAGGGGCTGCAGCTGTTCGCCTCGTTCGCGATGCTGATGAACTTCCCGCGCTTCAACAAGATGAAGGGCATGGGCCAGATCGTCTCGTGGTCGATCCGCGACGAGAGCCTGCACTGCGACGGCATCATCAAGCTGTACCACGCCTTCAACAAGGAAACCGGCGCGGTGACCAAGTCGGTGGCCGACGACATCGTCGACTGCTGCAAGCACGTGGTCGGGCTGGAGGACAAGTTCATCGACCTGGCCTTCGAAGCCGGCGAAATCCAGGGCATGACCCCCGACGACATCAAGGCCTATATCCGCTTCATCGCCGACTGGCGCCTGCGCCAGCTGCAACTGCCGGAAGTGTACGGCGTCAAGGAAAACCCGCTGCCCTGGCTGCAGTCGCTGCTGTCGGGCGTCGAGCACGCCAACTTCTTCGAGGCGCGCGCCACGGAATATTCCAAGGCCGCGACCAAGGGCCAGTGGCACGGCGCAGAGGGCGTCTGGACCAGCTTCGACGAGATGATGAAGAAGCGCACGGACCTGACGCCGGCGCAGTGATCGCTTCACGAGGGGCGTGAGCAGAGGGCGGGATCCGGAAGCCGGGTCCCGCCCTTTGTTGTTTCGCTTCCTGGGCGTCGGCGCCGACGCAGGGCGGCGCCCGGCGGCCTTACGGCTGATACTTCTTCGGGATCGCCTTGATCTCTTCCGGCGTCAGCTTGGTGATGGTCTTGGCCCGGATCGGGATGGCCATGCCCAGGCCGTCGCCGACGCGCAGGTCCAGGTCCAGCGGACCACAGACGCTGTCGGGGCCGCGCACGATCGACACCAGATGCGTGCCCGGCCAGGTCAGCTGGTTGGAGCCCCACGCCAGGTCGACGCGATAGACGTCTCGGCCGCGGACCTTCATGTACAGGGTGTTCTTGTCCGGCGCGGTCCAGCCGCGCCAGTCGGACAGGTAGAAGCACTGGCGGGCGGGCTTGGCCGCCTTGACCGGGACGTCGCCTTGCGCCGCCGAAGCGGCCGTGGTGCCCATGCCGGCCAGAGCGAGCCCGATCAGCGCCGAGCGCGCGATGTGGGTGATCTTGCTCATGACGTCATCGTCCTCAAAGGCCCCTCGCCTCAAGAGATTGGACCTCGTCGGGGCCTTGTCAAGTTTTTACTGTACATTTGAAACTGTACACGAAAAAGCCCGCCTCCCAGCGCGCCGGGGAGGGGGCTTGGCCCAAAAAGAAAGAGCCAGTCAGGCTGGAAACCTGACTGGCTCGGGGCTCTGATCGAGGCCTTGCTGGCCGAGGGGTTAAGCCTTGGCGGGCTCGGTGTCGGGCTGGATCTCGTCCAGCTCGCCTTCCCACTTGGCGACCACGGCGGCGGCGACGCTGTTGCCGACGACGTTGGTGGCCGAGCGGCCCATGTCCAGCAGGTGGTCGACGCCGAGCACCAGGGCGATCCAGGCCTCCGGCAGGCCGAAATAGGTCAGGGTGGCCATGATCACCACCAGCGAGGCGCGCGGCACGCCGGCGATGCCCTTGGACGTCACCATCAGCAGCAGCAGCATGAAGATCTGCTGCTGGACCGAAAGGTGCACGCCGTGCGCCTGCAGGATGAACATGGTGGCGAAGGTGCAGTAGAGCATCGAGCCGTCGAGGTTGAACGAATAGCCCAGCGGCAGGACGAACGAGACGATGCGACGGCGCACGCCGATCTTGGGCAGGCTGTCGAGGATGCGCGGATAGGCGGCTTCCGACGAGGCGGTCGAGAAGGCCAGCAGGGCCGGCTCGCGGATCACGCCGAACAGCGGGATCACCCGCTTGCCCAGCACCAGGAAGCCGGCGACGAACAGCAGCAGCCACAGCGTGCCCATGGTGGCGTAGAAGCCCAGCACGAACTTGCCGTAGACGGCCAGCATCGACAGGCCCTGGGTGGCGATGGTCGAGGCCAGGGCGCAGAAGATCGCCAGCGGGGCCAGCTTCATGACGAAGCCGGTGACCTTCAGCATCACCTGGGCGCCTTGCTCGGCCAGTTCCAGGATGTGCGGGGCCTTGTTGTCCAGCGAGGCGACGGCGGTGCCGACGAACAGGCTGAAGACCACGATCTGCAGGATCTCGTTCTTGGCCATGGCCTCGAAGATCGAGGCCGGCACCAGATGGGTCAGGAAGCCCTGCAGGGTGAAGGTTTCGGTCGAGGCCGCCGGGGCGTTGGCGGCGCTGGTCAGCTCGGTCAGGTTCAGGCCCGCGCCCGGGTGCAACAGGTGCACCATCAGCAGACCCAGCAGCAGCGATACGGCCGAGGCGCTGATGAACCAGGCCATGGTCTTGGCGCCGATCCGGCCCACGGCGGCGGCGTCCTCCATGTGGGCGATGCCCGCGACGAGCGTCGTCAGCACAAGCGGGGCGATGATCATCTTGATCAGCCGCAGGAAGAGGTCGGTTCCCATCTTGAACCACTTGACCGCTTCTTCGGTCTGGGCCGGATCGAGGAACTGATTACAGGCCCAGCCGACCGTGACCCCCAGGATCATGGACGCGATGATCAGATAGGCGAAGCGCTTGTTCATGAATCCCCCTGGCGTCTGTCTCGACGTCGACGGCCTTGTTCTGGTGTTCGGAAGGAACGACGCGCGAGAACGCTCGCGCCGCCATTCGCCCCTCCTTGAGCATTTCAGCCCTTGTGGCCGACCGGCGCCGGTTCGTCCATGCCCTTGCGATGACACGGCCTAGCTTCCGGCAAACCAAGCCGAAGAATTAGGCTCATCCTAGAGACGGAAGTCCGCGCGACTTCCTCACCTTCGCTAAGTAATAAATCATTCCCATTTGGCCGGGCCGGCGTCTCGCCAACGTCGCAAAACGTCGCTATAAGGACCCATGTCAAACCAAGAAAAAGCAATCGCCGTCGTCGAACGGCTGAATGACGAATACGAACGCGCCGTCGACGCTCTGCGGACCGCCCTGCGCGCCTATCTCGAAAACGGAACCCGCCCCGACCCGCAGACGCGGTTCGACGGCACGTTCGCCTATCCCGAGCTTCGACTGACCTACGACCCGGAGGCCCTGCCGCCCAAGCTGGCCCGCTCGTACGCCCGCGTCAGCCGCCCCGGCGTCTATTCGACCACGGTCACCAAGCCGGCCCAGTTCAAGGACTATCTGGTCGAGCAGCTCAGCCTGCTGATGGACGACTTCGACGTCGAGATCGAGGTCGACCGCTCCAGCCAGGAAATTCCCTATCCCTACGTGCTGGACGCCACCATCGACCTGAACCAGGCCGACGTGCGCAGCGAGGACATCGCCCGCTTCTTCCCGACCACGGACCTGGCCTTCATCGGCGACGAGATCGCCGATGGCGTCTGGAACCCGGCGCTGGAGGAGACCCGCCCGCTGTCGCTGTTCGACGGCCTGCGCACCGACTTCTCGCTGGCGCGCCTGAAGCACTACACCGGCGCCCCGGCCGAGGACGTGCAGCAGTTCATCCTGTTCACCAACTATCACCGCTATGTCGACGAGTTCGTGCGCTGGGGCATCGAGCAGCTGCGGCAGCCTGACAGCCCCTACACGGCCCTGTCGTGCTCGGGCGGCGTGACCATCACCGCCGACACGGTCAATCCGGAGCTGGTGGTGGCGGAGTCGAGCTGGCGCAAGCACCAGATGCCGGCCTACCACCTGATGGCCCCGGGCGGCGTGGGCGTGACCCTGCTGAACATCGGCGTCGGCCCGTCCAACGCCAAGACCATCTGCGACCACCTGGCTGTTCTTCGTCCGCAGGCCTGGCTGATGATCGGCCACTGCGGCGGCCTGCGCGACACCCAGACCATCGGCGACTACGTGCTGGCCCACGCCTATCTGCGCGACGACCACGTGCTGGACGCCGTGCTGCCGCCGGAGATCCCGGTGCCGTCGATCGCCGAGGTGCAGCGCGCCCTCTACGACGCGGCCAAGGCGATCAGCGGCGACAGCGGCGACCAGCTGAAGAAGCGCCTGCGCACCGGCACCGTGGTCACCACCGACGACCGCAACTGGGAACTGCGCCACAGCCTCTCGGCCCTGCGCTTCAACCAGAGCCGCGCCGTGGCGATCGACATGGAGAGCGCGACCATCTCGGCCCAGGGCTATCGCTTCCGGGTGCCGTACGGGACGCTGCTGTGCGTGTCGGACAAGCCGCTGCACGGCGAGATCAAGCTGCCCGGCCAGGCCAACGCCTTCTACGAGCGGGCGATCAGCCAGCATCTGCAGATCGGGATCCTGACCTGCAAGCTGCTGCACGCCGAGGGCCCGAACCTGCACTCGCGCAAGCTGCGAGCCTTCGACGAGCCGCCGTTTAGATAAGGGCGGCCTGGACGATGCTCCCCCGTCGTCCGGGGGGCGTCTGGAGCGTCACTCCTCGCTCCACGCCTTGATCAGTTGATGGGCGATCGCCAGCGACGGCGGGCAGAACACGCCCTCGATCTCGCCCTTGATCAGCCGGACGGCCTCGTCCTTGCTGAACCAGCGCACCTCTTCCAGCTCGGTCTGGTCGGGCGCGGCTTCGGCGCTGTCGACCTCGGCGATCAGGCCGATCATCAGCGAGCCCGGCCACGGCCAGGGCTGGCTGGAATGGTAGCGGACGGCGGTGGCGGTCAGCCCGGCCTCCTCCTTCAGCTCGCGGGCGCAGGCCTCCTCGATGGTCTCGCCGGGCTCTAGGAAGCCGGCCAGGGCCGAGAACATGCCCTTGGGCCAGGCCGCCTGGCGGCCCAGAAGGCACTTGCCGTCATGGACCGCCAGCATGATCGCCACCGGGTCGGTGCGGGGGAAGTGCTCGGCGTCGCAGGCGGGGCAGACGCGCTTCCAGCCGCCGTCGGCGACCTCGCTCTTCTGGCCGCAGTTGCTGCACCAGCGATGGCGGCGACGCCATTCGAACATCGACTTGGCGGTCGCGAGAATCCCGGCGTCGGCCGGGGGCAGGGTCGCGGCCGCGCCGCGCAGCTCCTCGAACCGGCCCAGGCCCTGCAGCGGGCCCTCGGCAGGGTCGGCGGTGGTGTCGATATCGACCGCGAAGACGGCGATGTCCTTCCACAGGCCCAGATACAGCAGCCTCTCGTTCCCGCCGGCCAGGTCCTGGGCCATGTCGGCGCGCAGATAGGCGATCTGGACACCGGTCGGCTTGCCGTCCTCGCCGAGCACGTCCTCGACCAGCGGCTTGCCGTTCCACAGCGCCACGGCCAGCGACTCGGGGTCGGCCAGCCTTTCGGCCAGCCAGGCTTCGTCCCCCCGCCGCTCGCTGTCGCGGTTCAGAGGGTTGCCGGCGAAGGTGTTGGTGATGATCGACAGGGCCATGTGTCGTCTCTAGCGCGAGTATGAACGCTCGTCACGACGTCGCGAATGCGTCATGCGGCTTGCATCCGTCGCGATGAGTCGCGATATAGGCCTCGGAGATCGGCGCGGACGGAGTCCTCGCCAACTTGGTCAGGGCCGAGAGGCAGCAGCCACAACGAGATCAGCTCTGGGTCGCTGTCCGGTCTCCACCTTTCCCTTCTCCTGAAATCGTCATCGGTCTACAGCGAGGCCGCAATGGTCGCTGGACCAAACCCTCGTCCTTCGACAAGCTCAGGATGAGGATTTGGACTGCCCTCGGCTCATCCTTGGGACCAGTCCCTGTCAGTAGCCCTCATCCTGAGCTTGTCGAAGGACGAGGGCGGCGTTACCGGACTGTCCATGGCCGACCTCGACGATCTCTCGCCTGATTCCGCGCCGCCGTGGGACGAAGCTCCCCCCAAGGAAGACTTGGCCGAGCGCGACGAGAACACCGCCGACATCTTCGGCGAAGCGCCAGCGCCAGCGCCCGCGCCGGTCGCGGAGGCGCGTCCCGTGGTCGAGTCTCCGCCCGAGAGCGAGAAGGGCGACGCCTATACCGTGCTGGCGCGGAAATACCGCCCGCGCACCTTCGAGGACCTGATCGGCCAGGAGGCCATGGTCCGCACCCTGGCCAACGCCTTCTCCACGGGCCGCATCGCCCACGCCTTCATGCTGACCGGCGTGCGCGGCGTCGGCAAGACCACGACCGCCCGCCTGCTGGCCCGGGCGCTCAACTACGAGACCGACACGGTCAAGGGGCCCTCGGTCGACCTGACCACCGAAGGCTACCACTGCCGCGCCATCATCGAGGGCCGGCACATGGACGTGCTGGAGCTGGACGCCGCCAGCCGCACCAAGGTCGACGAGATGCGCGAACTTCTGGACGGGGTGCGCTACGCCCCGGTCGAGGCGCGCTACAAGGTCTACATCATCGACGAAGTGCACATGCTGTCGACGGCGGCGTTCAACGCCCTGCTGAAGACGCTGGAAGAGCCGCCGCCGCACGCCAAGTTCATCTTCGCCACCACCGAGATCCGCAAGGTGCCGGTGACGATCCTGTCGCGGACCCAGCGCTTCGACCTGCGCCGGGTCGAGCCGGATGTGCTGGTCAAGCACTTCGACAAGATCTCGGCCAAGGAAGGCGCGCGGATCGAGATGGACGCCCTGGCCCTGATCGCCCGAGCGGCCGAGGGCTCGGTGCGCGACGGCCTGTCGCTGCTGGACCAGGCCATCGTGCAGAGCGATCGCGGGGCCACGGTCACCGCCACCATCGTCCGCGACATGCTGGGCCTGGCCGATCGCGGCCAGACCATCGCCCTCTTTGAAAACGTCATGGCCGGCAAGACCAAGGACGCGCTGGAGGGCTTCCGCGCCCTCTGGGGCTTCGGGGCCGATCCGACGGTGGTGATGCTGGACGTGCTGGACCACTGCCACGGCGCGGCGGTGGCCAAGGCCCTGGGGCCGGACGCCCTGTCGATGCCCAAGGAGCAGGCCGCGCGCCTGGCCGCCATCGGCGCCCACACCTCGGCCGGCACGCTGTCGCGCCTGTGGCAGATGCTGCTGAAGGCCCACGAGGAGGTGCGCCGCGCGCCCGACGCCATGGCCGCGGCCGAGATGGCCCTGATCCGCCTGTGCTACGCCGCCGACCTGCCCGGCCCGGAAGAAGCCCTGAAGGCCCTGCGCGACGGCGCGCCGCCCGGTGGAATTGGCGGCGGCGGTTCGGGCGGAGGGGGCTCGATGGGCGGCGGTTCGGCCGGTGGCGCGAGCTCGGCCGCCCATGCGCCCATGACCATGGCCGCGCCCGGGGCCCTGGCCATGCCGGTGGTGGCCTCGTTCGACGACGTCATGGCCCTGATCGCCGCGCGGCGCGACATCGGCCTGCGGCTGGACGTCGAGCAATATGTCCGCCCGATCAATTTCCGGCCCGGCGCCATCACCTTCGAGGCCGCGCCCGGCGCGCCCGGCAACCTGGCCGGCCGCCTGGTCCGCTTCCTGAAGGAGGCGACCGGCCAGCCCTGGCTGGTGGCCGCCGAGGGCGGCGGCGGGGCCGAGAGCCTGATGGAGCGCCAGAAGCGCGAGGAGCGTGAGGCGCTGGCGGAGATCAAGAAGGATCCGTTCGTCGCCTCGGTGCTGTCGGCCTTCCCCGGCGCCGAGATCGTCGAGATCCGCAAGCTCCTCACCCCCGAGGTCCCGCCTCTGGAGCCGGACGAGGAAGAGGGCTGAACGGCCCGCTGTTTTGAATTTGGAGTTCTGAGATGAAAGACCTCGGCGGCCTGATGAAGCAGGCTCAAGCCATGCAACAGAAGCTGGCGGACGCCCAGGCGCGTCTGGCCGAGAGCACCGTCGAGGGGACCTCGGGCGGCGGCATGGTCACCGTCACCCTCAAGGGCACCGGCGAACTGGCCAAGGTGGTGCTGGACGAAAGCCTGATCGAGCCGGGCGAGGGCGAGGTCATCGCCGACCTGATCGTCGCCGCCCACGCCGACGCCAAGAAGAAGCTCGACGCCAAGCAGGCCCAGATGATGCAGGAGGCCGCCGGCCCGATGGCGGGCCTGATGGGCGGCATGCCCGGGATGAAGTTCTAGATTGGCGGAACCGATATCCTCGTCCTTGGACACGCTCAGGATGAGGATATCCACCGACTCGACAATCACCTTCACCCTGAGCCTGTCGAAGGGCGTGGGTGAAGCACCGCCTTCGCAAAGGACCTGATGGCCGCCTCCGCCGGACCCGAGATCGAGCGCCTGATCGCCCTGCTGTCCAAGCTGCCGGGGCTGGGTCCGCGCTCGGGCCGGCGGGCGGCCCTGGCCCTGCTGAAGAAGCGCGACACGCTGCTGGCGCCGCTGGCGGCCGCCATGGCCGACGCCCAGGCCAAGGTCCGCGCGTGCTCGGTCTGCGGTTCGCTGGACGTCACCGATCCCTGCGCCATCTGCTCGGATGGCTCGCGCGACGGCCGCCTGCTGTGCGTGGTCGAGGAGGTCGGTTCGATCTGGGCCATGGAGCGCGGTGGCTCGTTCAAGGGCCGCTACCACGTGCTGGGCGGATTGCTGTCGGCGTTGGACGGGGTCGGGCCGGACTCGCTGCGCATCGCCGAGCTGGCGGCCCGCGTGGCCGACGGCGAGGTGGCCGAGGTGATCCTGGCTCTGCCGGCCACGGTCGACGGCCAGACGACCGCCCACTACATCGCCGACCGCCTGGCCCGCACCAATGTGCCGGTCACCATGCTGGCGCGGGGCGTGCCGGTCGGCGGCGACCTCGACTGGCTCGACGACGGCACGATCGCCCAAGCCTTGCGCGCCAGACGCCCGGCTTGAGCGAAATCCTGGGGATCGCCCTGGAATCCGGCTGACAGCTTGGCCTTCCCGCGCCAAGCTCCGCATCGTCGCGTTCGGCCAGTCGCCGGCGCGCGCCAGTGGAGGGACTGATTACATGAGCACGCCCGAGGACAAGGCTCCGGAAACCGAAGCCGAAGCGCCGCACCCGGCCAAGGTCGGCGTGGTCGACCGCGGCCACAACGTCACCGGCTTCGGCGGCGAACCGATCAGCGGCATGATCGCCGATCTCGCCGACGGCGACGACTGATCCAGGCGGCGGCCGGGTGAAGAACCCGGCCGCCTTCCGTTTTGGGCCGACTCCCGCTAAGAACGGAGCATGAACTTTTCAGATCCGTTCCTGATCCTGGCCATCGTCTTCGCCCTGGCGACGATCGCCTGCGCCCTCTGGGCGTTCGCAGCCCAGCGCCGGGCCGCCAAGGCCGAGGCCCAGGCCTGGATGCTGAACGAGAAGGTCGCCCAGGCCGAGGAGCGCACGCGCCTTCTGGAGGACCAGACCGCCACCCAGATCGAGCTGATCAAGGCCCAGGCCGCCCAGAGCGCCAACGCCATCGCCGAACAGCTGATCAAGCGCGCCGACGAGAACGCCAAGAGCCGCGACAACCTCACCCAGGCCCGGCTGGAGGCCCAGCTGAAGCCGGTGGCCGAGACCCTGGCCAAGTTCGAGGCTCAGGTGACCGCCGTCGAGAAGGCCCGCGCCGAAGAGACCGGCGGCCTCAAGGCCCAGATCGCCCAACTGCTGGAAGCCTCGACCGCCACCCAGACCGAGGCCCGCAAGCTGTCGGCCGCCTTGCGCCGCGGGGCCGGCGTCCAGGGCCGCTGGGGCGAGCAGATGCTACGCAACGTGCTGGAGATGGCCGGCCTCAAGCACGGGGTGGATTTCACCGAGCAGGTCCAGCTCGACTCCGGCCGGCTGCGCCCCGACGTGGTGGTGCGGATGCCCAAGAACGCCGCCTTCGTGATCGACGCCAAGTGCTCGCTGACCGCCTATCTCGAGGCCCAGGACGCCAGCGACGAGATCGCGCGGGAAGCCGCCTATGTTCGCCACGCCGCCAGCCTGCGCACCCACGTTCAGCAACTGTCGGCCAAGGCCTATTGGGACGCGTTGGAGATCTCGCCCGACTTCGTGACCATGTTCGTGCCCGGCGATGGCATCCTGACCGCCGCGCTGGAGCGCGCGCCCGAGCTGATGACCGAGGCGATGGACAAGCGGGTGATCATCGTCACGCCCTCGACCCTGTTCGCGCTCTGCAAGGCCGTGGCCTATGGCTGGCGGGTCGAGGAGCAGGCCAAGAACGCCGTCGAGGTCGCCGCCCTGGGGCGCGAGCTCTACAAGCGCATCGCCGACATGGGCGGCCACGTCGCGGGCGTGGGCCGTTCGCTGTCGGCGGCGGTCGACAAGTACAACGCCTTCGTCGGGTCTCTGGAGAGCCGGGTCCTGCCCAAGGCCCGCGAGTTCGAAAAGCTGAAGGTCGACCACGGCAAGTCGATGGACGAACTAGAGGCCATCGAGACGGCCGTCCGCCCCATCACCAAGCTGGACGTGGGACAATCTCCCACCTTGACGCTCGGAAATGACCCCACTACCTGAGGGGGACCATGGCTATCCGTCGCATCCTCACCGTCGATAACGCCGCCGACCTGGCGACGCTGAAGAAGATCTCCGCGCCCGTGGAGACCGTCACCGACGAGTTGCGCGCCCTGATGGATGACATGCTGGAGACCATGTACGACGCCCCGGGCATCGGCCTGGCCGCCGTGCAGGTGGGCGAGCCCGTCCGCGTCATCACCATGGACCTGGCCCGCGAGGGCGAGGAGCCGGCTCCGCGCTACTTCGTCAATCCCGAGATCCTGTCGACCTCGGAAGACACCCTCGGTTACGAGGAAGGCTGCCTGTCGGTGCCGGAATATTTCGACGAGGTCGAGCGTCCGGCCAAGGTCACCATCCGCTACATGAACTACCAGGGCGAGACCGTCGTCGAGGAGGCCGAGGGCCTGTTCGCCGTCTGCATCCAGCACGAGATGGACCACCTGGAAGGCGTGCTGTTCATCGACCACCTCTCGCGCCTGCGCCGCGACCGCGCCATCACCAAGGTGAAGAAGGCGCGCCGGGCGGCCTAGGGCGCGCGCGTCGATCCACCCTCCCGTTCCAACGCGATCGTCTCTGCCAGCGCGTCGACCGCCGCTTCTGCGCGCGCCAACGAGGCCGTCAGGCGGTCGTCCTGGAACTCGTCATACTCGACCGCCGCCGTGCGCAAGTCGGTGATCCCCAGATAGGCAAGGGGCTTGGCCAGGGCGGGCGTAACCAGTTCCAGGTTGGCGATCCGTTCGCCGGAGTCGTAGCCGTAGTCGCCGCGCGCGGTCAGGACCACCAGGGTCTTGCCCTGGTCGGCCAGCATCGGCCAGTACGGCTCGCCCTGGCGCGCCCGATCGAAGCCGAAGGTCAGGCCCACGCGGACGATGTTGTCGATCCAGGCCTTGAGCTGGGCTGGCGGGCCGAAATTGTACATGGGGGCGCCGATGACGATGACGTCGGCGGCCTTGAGCTCGGCGACCAGGGTGTCGCTCTCTGTGAGGACCTCGCGCATCCAGGGCTCGCGCAGCGCCGGCGCGGTGAAGGCCGCGTGGATCCAGTCACCGCTGACCGGGCGCGGCGGACGGACGCCGACGTCGCGATAGCGGACCTCGTCGCCTGACCGAAGTTGGCTCCAGCGTTCCACGAACCGATGGCTCAGGCGGCGGGTGTGCGAGCCATGGCGGTCTTCGCCCGAGCGGCCCGAGCGCGCGCTGGCGTCGATCTGCAAGACGGTGGTCATGAGTATCTCCGAGCTGATGAAAGTTCATCCGTGGAGATGGGTTTGCGCGCGTGACACGGCTATGGCGAACGCATATTCATCAGGTCATGGATGAGATAAATTCATCTTTCACGCGCCGACGGCTGCCACTCGGCGACCTGCGCGCCTTCGAGGCCGCCGCACGGCTGGAGAGCTTCCGCCAGGCCGCAGACGAACTGGGCGTCACGCCCACGGCGATCAGCCATCGCGTCCGCGAGCTGGAAGAGACGCTGGGTCTGAAGCTGTTCGACCGCCAGGTGCGGCGGGTCAGCTTGACCCCCTCGGGAAAGCGGCTTTTCCCGGTGCTGCGCGATGGCTTCGACGCCTTCGCCGAGGCGCTGCGGGGTCTGAAGCCCGACAATGGCGAGGCGGCCGTGACTGTGTCGGCCCTGGTGGCTTTCGCCGCCCGTCGCCTGCTGCCGCGCATCGCCGAGTTCAGCCGGGCGCATCCGGACCTGCAGCTTCGGTTGCACGCGTCGGACGATCCGGTCGACCTGCGCTCGGGCGCGGCGGACCTGGCCATCCGCTACGGCTACGGGCCGTTTCCGGGCCTAGTCGCCGAGCCGCTGTTCGTCGAGAGCTTCGCGCCGGTGTGTAGTCCCAATCTGCACTTGGCCATGCCCGGCGATCTGCGTGGCCAGACCCTCTTGCACGCCGAGTGGCGGCATCCGGCCGCCGACACTCCGACCTGGGCCCGCTGGGCGCAGGCGGCGGGTCTCCCGGACCTAGACACCACCCCGCGCCTGACCTTCACCGACGATAGCCAGGCGATCCAGGCGGCGGTGGCGGGGCAGGGCGTGGCCATGGCCAGTCTGGGCCTAGTGCAAGATGAGCTGGCTTCGGGCCTGCTGGTCAAGCCGTTTGGCCCGGTGATCCCGGGGCGGCCCTATCATTTACTGCGGCTGCCGACGGCGTCATCGGCCGTGATGGCGGTGCACGATTGGCTGCTGACCGCGCTGAAGGCCTACCGCTTCCGCCCCTGATCCGTCTCATAAGGTGTCCCGTCACGATGGCGGTAGACATCCTCCCCCTCCCGTAGAGCCAGGTCGATATCGGGATAGTCGCAGCCATCCGTATCCGGCCGCCGCGAGCCGATCTCCAGCAGCAGCACGTCCCTGTCCGAGCGGTTCTGGAAGTGGTGGCCGTTCGCCACCCCGGCCTTGAAGCCCGCGCAGTCGCCGGCCCGCAGCACCGTCTCGCCGTCGTTGTCGACCAGCACGACCTCGCCTTCGACCACCCAGGTGAACTCGTCCTCGGCCGTGTGCCAGTGGCGCTGGCTGGACCAAGCGCCGGGCGGCAGGCGCAGGAGGTTGACGCCGAACTGGTCGAGCCCGACCGCGTCGCCCAGCTTGGTGCGGTGGCGCGACAGGCAGGGCGCGTTGAAGGGCGTGGGGTAGGCCGTGCCGACGCGGGTCGGGGCCGAGGCGATATCGATCTTGGGCATCGGGGACCTTGGAAGAAGTTTGTCGGGTTTGCGTCCCGCCGGAGGGAAGCCTAAACCCCGCACCATGACCAGCCCCGCGCCCGTTTCCGTCAGCATCGACGCCGTAGAGCTCGCTCAAGCCCTGATCCGCCGCCCTTCGGTGACCCCGGCCGACGCGGGCGCGATGGACACGCTGCAGCGTCAGCTGGAGGCGCTGGGCTTCACCTGCCGGCGCATGACGTTCGGCGAGATCGAGAACCTCTACGCCCGGCGCGGAACGGCGCGGCCCAACCTCTGCTTCGCCGGCCATACGGACGTGGTGCCCGTGGGCGACGACGCGGCCTGGACCGCCGGGCCCTTCGAAGCCGAGATCAAGGACGGGGTGCTGTATGGTCGCGGCGCGGTCGACATGAAGTCAGCCATCGCCGCCTTCGTCGCCGCCGTGGCCAAGGTCCCCGAGCACGCTGGCTCGATCAGCTTCCTGATCACCGGCGACGAGGAGGGCGTGGCCGAGGATGGCACCGTCAAGGTGGTCGAGGCCCTGGCCGCCGAGGGCGAGGTCATCGACCACTGCATCGTCGGCGAGCCGACCAGCGCCAACCTGCTGGGCGACATGGTCAAGATCGGCCGGCGCGGCAGCATCAACGCCTGGATCGCCGTGGACGGCGTGCAGGGCCACGTGGCCTATCCGCATCGCGCGGCCAACCCGATCCCGGTGATGGTCGACATCCTGTCGCGCCTGCAGAGTCGGGTGCTGGACGAGGGCTATGCCGGCTTCCAGCCGTCGAACCTGGAAGTGACCACGGTCGATGTCGGCAACACGGCGACCAACGTCATCCCCGCCTCGGCCAAGGCCCGGATCAACATCCGCTTCAACCCGGCCCACCAGGGCAAGGACTTGGCGGCGTGGATCGAGGCCGAGTGCCGCGAAGCCGCAGAAAGCGTCCCTGGGGGCTTCTCGGGCCGCGTGGAAGCGCTGTGCAAGATCAGCGGCGAGGCCTTTCTGACCGAGCCGGGCGCCTTCACCGACGTGATCGTGGCCGCCGTCGGCGACGCCACCGGCCGCGTGCCGGAGCTGTCGACCACCGGCGGCACCAGCGACGCCCGCTTCATCCGCGCCCTGTGCCCGGTGGTCGAGTTCGGCCTCGTGGGCTCGACCATGCACCAGGTCGACGAGCGGGTTCCGGTCGAGGAGATCCGCCAGCTGGCGGGCGCCTACGAGGCGCTGATCAACCGCTACTTCGCGGCCTTCGCTTAAGAGCCGGCGCGTCGACATGAAGGCGCTCTCGATCCCCGACGTGCTGGCCGAGGTGGCGGTGCTGGTGAAGCCGCACTTCGGCAAGGGCCGCGCCGCCGACTATATTCCCGAGCTCGCCAACGTGCCGGGGACGAAGTTCGGCATGGCCGTGCGCACCGTCGACGGCGGCGAGCACGTGATCGGCGACGCCGACGAGGGCTTTTCGGTCCAGAGCATCACCAAGGTCTTCGCGTTGGGGCTGGCGCTCAACCGCCTGGGCGACGAGACCTGGACCCGCGTGGGCAAGGAGCCGTCGGGCACGCCGTTCAACCACCTCTCCCTGCTGGAAGCCGAGGGCGGCGTGCCACGCAACCCGTTCATCAACGCCGGCGCCCTGGCGATCACCGATGTGCTGTTGGACGTCACCCGCGATCCGGCCGCGCTGATCCGGGACTTCGCCGGCTTCCTGTGCGACGAGCGGCTGGAGATCGACGGGGCGGTGGCGGCCTCGGAGCTGGCCCATGCCTGGCAGAACCGGGCCATCGCCAGCCTGATGCGCGGCAAGGGCACCCTGACCCACGAGCCCGAGGGCGTGGTGGCCGCCTATTGCCGCCAGTGCGCCCTGACCATGAGTTGTCGCCAGCTGGCCCGGGCCTTCCTGCCCCTGGCGGCGGGCGGCTTCTCGCCGGTGGCCCAGGAGACGGTGTTCCCCGAGCGCCTGACCCGGCGGCTCAATTCGCTGCTGCTGACCTGCGGCATCTATGACAGCGTCGGCAACTTCGCCTACCGCGTCGGCCTGCCGGCCAAGAGCGGCGTGGGCGGCGGCATCGTCGCGGTGATCCCGGGCAAGGCGACGGTGGCGGTCTGGTCGCCGGAGCTGGATCGGTTCGGCACCTCGGTCGTCGGCACGGCGGCGCTGGAAGCGTTCAGCCAGATCACCAACTGCTCGGTGCTGTAGAGACTTTGACGCGGCTCAAGGGCGCCGGTTCGCGCCTGGGCCACCCTGATCGTTATGAGCCGGCGTATTCTCATCCTGGTCGGGCACCCCGACCCAAGCCCCGACCGTTTCGGCGGCGCCTTGGCGAGCGCCTATGCCGACGCCGCGGTGAAGGCCGGCCACACCGTGAAACGCGTCGACCTGGGGTCAATGGATGTCCCCTACCTGCTCGGCCAGTCGGAGTTCGAGCAGGGACCGCCGCCGGCCGAAATTCGCGCCCTGCAACAGGACATCGAGCGGGCCGAGCATATCGTGCTGCTGTTTCCCCTATGGCTGGGCGGCGTTCCGGCCAAGCTGAAGGCGCTCCTGGAGCAGGTATTTCGCGGCGGCTTCGGCTTCGCCATCGGCGAGCGGGGCTGGATCTCCAAGCTCAAGGGCCGCTCGGCGCGCCTGGTCGTCACCATGGGCATGCCCGGCCCGGTGTTTCGCCTGGTCTTCGGCGCCCATGGCGTGAGGGCGATCGAGAAAGGCATCCTGATGCTGGCCGGCGTGCGGCCCATCCGCAGCTCGATCGTTGGCGGGGTCGAGTCGATCGGACCGGCCGGCCGGGCGCGATGGCTGGCCAGGATGCGGGCGCTCGGCGCCAAGGCCGCTTAGTCTCCGTACCCGACGCCGACCAGATACAGCCCGTCGGCTGGGGCCACGGGTCCGCATTCGCGGCGATCCCTGGCCTCCAGCGCCGCCTTGACGTCGTCCGGCGTCCAGCGCCCGGCGCCGACCTCGACCAGGGTCCCGGTCATCGACCGCACCTGCCGGTGCAGGAAGCTGCGGGCCTCGAAGTCCAGATGGATCTCCTCGCCGGCCTGGCGCACGCGGGCGACGTCGAGCGTCTTCACCGGGCTCTTGGCCTGGCAGTGCATGTCGCGGAAGGTCGTGAAGTCGTGCAGGCCGACCAGATGCTGGGCGGCCGCGTGCATGGCGTCGGCGTCCAGGTCCTTCTTCACGTGCCAGACCTTGCCCTTGTCGAGCGCCGGCGGGGCGCGGCGGTTGAGGATCCGGTAGAGGTAGCGACGCTCATTGGCCGAGAAGCGGGCGTGCCAGCCCTCTTCGGCGCGTTCGGCCGAGAGGATCGACACCGCCTCGTGGGTCAGGTGGGCGTTGAGGGCGTTGAACACGGTCTGGGCCGGCCAGTCCTTCTCGAGGTCGACATGCACCACCTGGCCGGTGGCGTGGACCCCGGTGTCGGTGCGGCCGGCGGCGGCGATGCGCACGTCCTGGCCGCTGAAGGCCTTCACCGCCGTCTCGATCGCGCCCTGCACCGACGGCAGCACGGCCTGGGCCTGGAAGCCGTTGTAGGGCCGGCCGTCATACTCGACGAGGAGGCGGTAGCGGGGCATCAGGCCAGCACGGTTCCGGCGGGGATCGGGAAGCCGCGCGTGAAGGTCTCGGCGTCCTGGACGCCCTTGCCTTCGCGCTGGGCCTTGAGCAGGCGGACGGCGCCTTCACCACAGGCGATGAGCAGGCCGTCGTCCAGGGCCACGCCCGGAGCGCCGTCCTGGTCTTCCTGGCGTGACAGCAGGGCCTTGACGCGGACGGCTCCCTTGTCCGACGGCGCCTCGAACCAGGCGCCGGGGAACGGCGAGAGGCCGCGAATATGGGCGTCGACCTCGGCGGCGGGGCGGGTCCAGTCGATGCGGGCCTCGGCCGCCTTGATCTTCTTGGCGTAGGTGACGCCCTCCTGGGCCTGCGGGGTCTCGATCGCGCCGCCGCGCTCGACGGCCGCCAGGGCCACGGGCAGCAGGCGGGCGCCGACGGCGGCCAGCTTGTCGTGCAGCGAGCCGGCGGTCTCGAGCTTGTCGATCCGCACCTGCTCGGACATCAGGATCGGACCTTCGTCGAGGCCTTCGCTCATCCGCATGACCTGGACGCCGGTGACCTGGTCGCCGGCCATGATCGCCCGCTGGATGGGGGCCGCGCCGCGCCAGCGGGGCAGCAGCGAGGCATGCAGGTTGAAGCAGCCGTATGTCGGCGCGTCGAGCACGGCCTTGACCAGGATCTGGCCGAAGGCGACCACGACCGCGGCGTCCAGCGCCAGGGCCTGGAAGGCCTCGATCTCCTCGGCCGTCTTCATCGAGACCGGCGTGCGGACCGGCAGGCCCAGGCCCTCGGCGAAGGCGTGGACCGGCGAGGGCTTCAGCTCGTGGCCGCGCCCGCGCGGGGCCGGGGGCTGGGAATAGACACAGGCGATCTCGTGGCCCGCGGCGACGAGTTCGGCGAGGCACGTGACGGCGAAGTCCGGGGTGCCGAGGAAGGCGATGCGCATGGCGGGGGTTTAGCGGTCTAAGCGGCTTCACGCAAAGCCCAGAGCAAGGGGGCCGAGACGGAACCTTGGCCTTGGGGCTTCGTTATGCAGCCGACTTACTGAACCTCCATTGGGAGCCCGACCATGCGTTCCAAGCTGATGCTGATCGCCGCCGCCGGCGCGGCCCTGACCCTCGCGGCCTGTTCGCAGGAACACGCCACCGAGGTGAAGGAAGGCGCGAAAGCCGCCGCTTCCGACATCAAGGACGCCGCTCACAACATCGCCAACGACCCGGACGTCAAGGAAGCCGGTACGGCGATCAAGGAAAGCGCCAGGGAGACCGGCGCGGAGCTGAAGGAAGCCGCTGGCGACGCCACCGACAAGGCCCAGGAGCTCGGCGAAAAAGCCGGCGACAAGGCCAAGGAGGCCGGCGCGGAGCTCAAGCACGACGCCAAGAAGGGCGCCGCCGAGAGCAAGAAGCAGCTCAACGAGGCGACGCGATAGGATGCCGAAACCTCGCCCTTCGACAAGCTCAGGGTGAGGCTTCTACTGACACCCGGCGCTGGAAGTCGTCCTCACCCTGAGCTTGTCGAAGGGCGAGGACGTCTCCGATAAACTTAATCCCGCAGCAGGTCGTTGATGCTGGTCTTCGAGCGCGTCTGGGCGTCGACCGTCTTGACGATCACGGCGCAGTAGAGGCCCGGGCCGCCGTTCGGGTCGGGCAGGTTGCCCGGGACCACGACGCTGTAGGGCGGGACCTTGCCGATGTGGATCTGGCCGGTCTTGCGGTCGACGATCTTGGTCGAGGCGCTGATGAACACGCCCATCGACAGGACCGAGCCTTCGCCGACGACCACGCCCTCGACGACTTCCGAGCGGGCGCCGATGAAGCAGTTGTCCTCGATGATGGTCGGGTTGGCCTGCAGGGGCTCCAGCACGCCGCCGATGCCGACGCCGCCCGACAGGTGGACGTTCTTGCCGATCTGGGCGCACGAGCCGACCGTGACCCAGGTGTCGACCATCGTGCCTTCGTCGACATAGCCGCCGATGTTCACGAACGACGGCATCAGGATGACGTTCTTGCCGATGTGGGCGCCGCGACGGACGATGGCGCCCGGAACCGCGCGGAAGCCGCCGGCCTCGAACTGCGGGGCGTCCCAGCCGTCGAACTTGTTCGGAACCTTGTCCCACCACGGACCGACCGCGCCGCCCAGCGTGCCGGCGCGCATGACGGTGTTGGGATTCAGGCGGAACGACAGCAGCACGGCCTTCTTCAGCCACTGGTGGGTCACCCACGCGCCGTCGACCTTCTCCGAGACGCGGACCTTGCCGCTGTCGAGCAGCAGCAGGGCTTCCTCGACGGCGGTGCGGACCGGGCCGGCGGTGTCGGCCGAGACCTCGGCGCGGGCTTCCCAGGCGGCTTCGATCTCGGTCTGGAGGTCGGCCAAAGAAATGGAAGGGGGGCTCACGGCGGTCATTGCGGGCTTCCTTGCAGGCGGGCCGCGTTCAGGAACGCGGCGAGGTCATGGGTGCGGAAATGGACGTGTTCCGAGGTCGAGTCCTTGGCGTGCGGCCCGACCAGGATGGTGGTCATGCCCATCCGGGCGGCCGGGACCAGGTTCTTCTCGCTGTCCTCGAAGAAGGCCGCCTGGGGCGGGCGCACGGCGTGCAGCTTGGTGATCTTGTCGAAGGTCGCCAGGGCGGGCTTGGGCAGGTAGTCGGCCGTCTCGATCGCGAACAGGTCGTCGAACAGGTCGTGCAGGTTCAAATGACCCAGCACGCGCTCGGCGTGGCCCAGCGAGCCGTTGGTGAAGATCAGTCGCCGCCCCGGCAACCGGGCGATCGCCTGGCGCAGGGCTGGGTCCGGGACCAGCCGATCCATCGAGACGTCGTGCACCTCGTCCAGGAACACCTTGGGCTCGATGCCGTGATTGATCATCAGCCCGGACAGCGTGGTGCCGTGCTCGGTGAAGTACCGCTTTTGCAGCGCCCGGGCCTCCTCGCGCGGAAGGCCCGTCATGCGCTCCACGAAGTCGGTCATCTTGACCTCGATCAGGCCCATGAACTCGCTTTCCAGCGGGTACAGGGTGTTGTCGAGGTCGAACAGCCAGGTGTCGACGTGGGCGAGGTCGGCGCTCATCGCGAGATGAGCGTGCCCGCGCCGTGTTCGCTGAACAGCTCGACCAGCATGGCGTGCGGGCGGCGGCCGTCCAGGATGACCACGGCCTCGACGCCCGATTCCACGGCGTGGATGGCGTTTTCCAGCTTGGGGATCATGCCGCCGCTGGCCACGCCGCTCTCGATCAGGCCGCGCGCCTCGTCGATCGTCATCTGACGGATGAGGTTGCCCTCACCATCCAGCACGCCGGCGATGTCGGTCAGCATCAGCATCCGCTTGGCCTTCAGCGCGCCGGCCAGGGCGCCGGCGACGGTGTCGGCGTTGATGTTGTAGGTCTGACCGTCGGTCGAGACGCCGATCGGGGCGATCACCGGGATGTAGTCGGTCTCCGAGGTCAGCAGCGCCTGGATGATGTGCGGATCGATCTTGGTCGGCTCGCCCACGAAGCCCAGGTCGACGACCTGCTCGATGTTGCTGTCGGGATCGCGCTTGGTGCGGGTCACCTTCTCGGCGGTGATCATCCGGGCGTCCTTGCCCGACAGGCCCACGCCGCGCACGTCGGCCTCGGCGCCGGCCAGGGTGATCCAGTTGGCGATTTCCTTGTTGATCGCGCCCGACAGGACCATCTCGGCCACTTCCATGGTGGCTTCGTCGGTGACGCGCAGGCCGTCGACGAAGGTCGACTTGACGCCAGCCTTGTCCAGCATGCGGCTGATCTGCGGACCGCCGCCGTGCACCACCACCGGATGGACGCCCAGCAGCTTCAGCAGCACCGCGTCGGCGGCGAAGACCTTGGCCACGTCTTCCTGGCCCATGGCGTGGCCGCCGTATTTGATCACCACCGTCTCGCGGTCGTAGATCTGGATGTAGGGCAGGGCCTCGGCCAGGGTCTTGGCGGTGGCCCAGCCGGCTTCCTCGGCGGCTTCGGTCAAGGCGACTGTCCCTCAAGCAAGTTGGGATGCGGAAATAGGCGCGCCTCGATAGCGGACCCCGCCCCCCCTGTCATCAAAAAGGGGGGCCTCAGGCCTTGTGGTCGAACCGCCACTTCATGACCAGCACCGCGCCGGACATCAGCAGGCAGGCGGCGTTGGAGGCGATCACCGGCCAGGCCTTGACCAGGCTCCCGTAGGCGATCCAGCACGCGAAGCCCGTCACCGTGACGATGTAGGTGCGCAGCGAAACGGACGAGGCGTCCTTTTCCTTCCAGATCTTGACGATCTGCGGGGCGAAGCTGGTGATCGACAGCAGGGCGGCGGCCGTGCCGACGACCGCGGCGACCGGGGGCGCCGCCATCAGGCGATCCGGGGCAGGTCGCCGAGACCCCAAAGCTGGGCGTAGGCCGGGGCCAGAGTCAGGCCTACCGGGACGGGCCCGGGGGCATGGCCTTCCTGCAGGCAGTAGGTCAGGTACGACAGGGCGGTCCGGACGCCGTGCTCGGAATAGGGCTTGCCGATCACGCCGCAGGCTCCGGCGTAGTCGTCAGGCAGGCGCTTGACGTTGGCGGTCATGAACAGGGCCACGCCGCCGCAGTCGCTCGAGATCTTGCGGGCCACCTCGACGCCGGTCGGGCCGTCGCTGAGGTGGACGTCCACGAGCGCGAGGTCGGGGTGCAGCTTCTCGGCGAGATCGACGGCTTCGTCGGAGCTCATGGCGCAGCCGAGCGAGTGGCAGCCCACTTCCTCGACAAGATGTTCGAGCTCGATCGCGAGGAGCATCTCGTCCTCCACGATCAACACATCGAGCGCACGCCCGGTCATACTGAAACCTGTCCTTTTAGCGCGCCCCATTCACGGGCAGCAGAACGACTACGCGGGCGCCAGGTTCCGCATCGGTGGTCTCACTCTTGGCTTTCAGCTGCTGACACAGCAGCTGAACAATGGTGAGGCCGAAGCCGGGTGGCGTGGTGTCCTTACCGAACCCAACGCCGTCGTCGGCGATTTCGATCCGAAATTCGCCCTCCTGGCGGCGAACGCCGACGAAGATCCGGCCGCCACGTCCTTCGGGGAAACCGTGTCGCAGAGCGTTGGTCAGCAGTTCGTTGACCACCAGGGCGAACGGCGCGGCCTTGGCGGCGGGGATCTCGACACGCTCCAGATCCAGCTCGATGCGGATGTCGTCGCGGCTGGCCGAGCCCATGAGGTCGGCGACCATGTCGCGGATGAAGGCCGAGACGTCGAAGCGCTCGACGTCCTCGCTCTGGAACAGGCGGCGGTGGACGGTGGCGATGGCGTTGACCCGGCCCAGCATGCCGCGCAGCGAGGCCTTCAGCGCGGGGTCGGTCACCCGGCGGTTCTGCAGCAGCAGCAGGCTGGAGATCAGTTGCAGGTTGTTCTTGACCCGGTGGTCCACCTCGTGGAGCAGGGCGGTCTTCTGCTCCAGCGCCTCGGTCAGCTCGCGGGTGCGCGCCTCGATGATCGCTTCGAAGTCCTCGGGACGACGGGCCGCGGCCTGATCGGTGTCGCGCGCCGGTTCCGAAATGTCGTTCATGCGTAAGGCTAAGCTCCCGCCACCCCGTGGACGCTCAACGTACCTGATCGTGTCGAGTTCCCAACATAGACCTAGACGGGAAAGGTAGACGGCGGAGATCCCATGGCTGGATCTCCGCCGATCCGAAGGCCGACCCGCGCTTCCCGGAGCGGGCAGGCCGTTGGAAGGTGTTATTTCGGCTGATAGATGCGGTCGAACACGCCGCCGTCGTTGAAGTGGGTGGCCTGGGCCTTCTTCCAGCCGCCGAAGGTGTCATCGATCGTGACCAGCGGGATCTTCTTGAAGCGGGCCGCGTACTTGGCCGCCACGTCGGCGTTGCGCGGACGGTAGTAGTTCTTGGCGATTAGCTCCTGGGCCAGCGGGCTATAGAGGAAGTTCAGATAGCCTTCGGCGACGGTGCGGGTCTTGTGGCGATCGACGTTCTTGTCGATCAGGGCGACCGGGGGTTCGGCCAGGATCGACAGGCTGGGATAGACGATGTCGAACTTGCCCGGCAGTTCGTCCTGGGCGAGGTAGGCCTCGTTCTCCCAGGCCAGCAGCACGTCGCCCAGGCCGCGCTGGGTGAAGCTGGTGGTGGCGCCGCGGGCGCCGGTGTCCAGCACGGGCACATGCTCGAACAGGGTCTTCACGAAGGCCTCGGCCTTGGCGGGATTGCCGCCCGGCTGCTTGAGGGCCCAGGCCCAGGCGGCCAGGTAGTTCCAGCGCGCGCCGCCCGAGGTCTTCGGGTTCGGCGTGATCACGTCGATGCCCGGCTTCACCAGGTCGCCCCAGTCCTTGATCTTCCAGGGATTGCCCTTGCGGACCAGGAACACGATGGTCGAGGTGTAGGGCGTGGAGTTCTGCGGCAGGCGCGACTGCCAGTTAGCGGGCAGCAGCCTGGCCCTGGCGGCGATCTCGTCGATGTCATAGGCCAGGGCCAGGGTGACGACGTCGGCCTGCAGGCCGTCGATCACCGAGCGGGCCTGCTTGCCCGAACCGCCGTGGCTCTGGTTGATCACCAGGGTCTGGCCGACCTTTTCCTTCCAGTACTTGGCGTAGGCGGCGTTGATGTCCTTGTAGAGCTCGCGCGTCGGATCGTAGCTGACGTTCAGCAGGGTGACGGGCTTGGCCTGGGCGAAAGCCGAACCGCCCGCGGCAAGGACCGCCGCGCCCGCGCCCGCGCCGGCGCCGGCCAGAAGACCTCGACGGGTCGGAACCTGGGTGAAGTCGCTCATCGAGACGGTCCTTTCTGGAGGTCTTCCAAGGATCTGTGGAGCCGGCGCGGCGCCCACAACGCCGCGCCGACGACTTTAGAACGCGTATTGGCTGCGCAAGTTGACCACCTGGTAGTCCTGGCTCAGCGGAACCGCGCCGCCGGCTGGGTCCAGGCGATCGATCGAGACATCGTAATAGCCCAACGAGAACTTGGTCACGGGGTTGGGGAACCAGTTGATGCCGACAGTGGTGATCTTCTGCTCGCCGCCGCGGACGCGGTCGGCGGCCAGAACGGCCTGCTCGTGATAGTTCAGGTCGGCGACCGAGTAGCGCGCCGCCAGTTCCCAGGCGCCCCACTGGCGCTTCTTCAGGTCGAACGGGTGCGCGATCGCCGGGGCGTCGAACGCGAAAGTGTTGGCGTTGTACTTGCGGGCCTCGCCGGTCAGCACCCACGAGCCTTCGACGTACCAGGCCTTGAGCTTCGGATCGGTGACGCCGGCCGCCGGATTGCGGCGGTCGATGGCGATGTCGAAATATTCGCCCTGGATCAGGACGTTCTTCTTCTGGGCGGCGGCCTCGAAGCCGTAGTGGCGGGCGCCGGTCGAGTCGATCGCGCCGGTGGTGATCAGCTGTGTCCCGTCGACGCGCAGCTCCGGACGGTCGCTGACGGCGACGTTATAGGCCCCGCCGACCGCGGTCTGGGCCGGAGTGACCACCTTGCTGGCGTTGGCGCCGACATGGACCAGCCAGTCGAGGCCCTTGAATGGCACGAAGGCGACGCGGCCCAGATAGCCCAGCTGCTCGTCGACGGTCTGACCGTCGCCGGCCTTGGCGCCGGTGATCGCGCCCGACAGCAGCCAGCGCTCACCCAGGGCCTGGCCCTGCAAGGCGATGCGCTTGTCGGCGCCGGCCAGGCCGCGCGCCAGCTCCGAGCCCGACGGGCGTTCGGCGAACAGCGAGCCGTTGGTCGAGGCCGCGTCCTCCAGGCCGACGTTCGGGGCGAAGGCGCCGACGCGGACCTTGAACGGGGCGTAGTTGTACTGGACCCACAACTCCTGCAGCGTGCCCTGGCCATCCGTGCCGGCGCCGCCGAAGTCCAGCAGGGCGTTGTATTCGAAGTTCTTGTAGAACTTGCCGTCGACGCCGATGCGGGCGCGGCGGAAGTTCGTGCCGCTGTTCAGGTCGCGGGCGTTGCCCAGCACGGCGGGTAGGCCCTTGTCCTGATAGTACTGGGCGGCGTCGAGCTGCATCACCGCGTGGATCGTGGCGCTGAAGGCGCCATCCCCGGAGGCGATGGTCGGCTTGCCGGCGGCGATGCTGACGGTGGTGGCGCTCTGGGCGGCGCGAACGTCCTTGAGGCTGGCGGCGGTGGCGGCCTTCAGGTCGGCGACCTGCTGGGCCAGCGTGGCCAACTGGGCTTCGAGCGCGGCGATACGAGCCTCGGCTTCGGCGGGCGAGCGCGGCGCGGTGTCCTGGGCGGATGCGGCGCCGGCGGTGGCCAGCAGAGACGCGCCAGCGATCAACGCCACGCGAAATGCGATACAGGTCTTGGTCATCGTGTCTGTCCCCTTTCGGCGCCGCTGGGCGGGCCGACCTGCCGAGCTAGGGAAGACGATTATCCCTAGTTGCGGAATCGAGATTTAGGAAAACCGGCCGTGAGTTTTTCTGTAGGCGCGGCAAAGTGTCGCGAAATACGCTGCGAATCTTCAGCCTTATCAGACATTTAAACCCGTAAATGTTCCGTTCACGGAAAAGGCCGCCGCGGTTTCCCGCGACGGCCTGCGATATTTTTTGCGGAGAAGGTTGAGGGGCCGCTGGACCCTAGAACATCGCCCGGCCAGCGAGGCGCAGGTTGTAGCGCTTCTGCTTCTTGGTGGCTTCGACGCCGCCTTCGATGCCCAGGTAGGACATCGGCGTGCCGGCCCGCAGGGCGAAGCCGGCGGTCACCGCGCCGTCCTTGTTGTTCAGCGCGGCCAGGGTGAAGGGGTTGCCGCCCTTGAAGGCCGCGACCGTGTCGCCGACCGAACCGGCCAGGGTCTGGCGATAGCCGACCCGCACTTCCGGGCGCCACCAGACATTCTTGCCGAAGTCGGCGCCGACCACCACGCCCAGCTCGCCCGAAAGGTTGCTGGAGGTGCGCTTGGCGACGGTCAGGTCGAAGCCATCGCCGCCGCCGCTTTCGGCGCGCTTGCCTTCGCGCAGCCAGACATAGTCCAAGCGGCCTTCCGGACGGGCGAAGAAGCGGCCGAACTTCTGCTCGTAGGCCACGCCCGCGAAGGCGTTGGCCGTCAGGCCCTTCCAGTCGGCGGTGTTCTTCAGGATCAGGTCGGCGACCCCATCGGCGTTGCCGTCCGGCGAGATGAAGCGGCGGTCGCCCTTGAAGAAACCGTAGCCCAGGCCGCCGCCGGCGTTCATCCGCCAGCCGCCGACCGAACGACGCCAGTAGGCGCCGGTCTGGACGAACGAGGCGGTGGTCTGCTCGCCGACCTTGGCGACGGTGTCGTGTTCCTCGAGGCTGGTATAGGCCAGGGTCAGGCCCAGCGCGCCGCCGGCGTCGCCCATGGCCTCATAGCCGGCGACGAAGCCGAACGCCTGGGTGTCCGAACCCAGGGTCTGGCCGGTGTCGCGACGGGTCAGCGAGGTGATTTCCTGGACCCAGATGCTGTCCGGACCATAGCGGTCGCCCGGATCGGGGCGGAACATGGTGGCCTGCGAGACCTGCTGGTTGACCGACTGCAGGGCCGCGAACAGGCCCTCGCCCTGGTCGGGCAGCATCTGGTCGTAGAGGTCGCGATAGGCGTCTCGCGTCGTCTGGTTCAGGAACGTCCCGGCCAGGGCCGAATCCTTGCCCAGCGCCTGGTAGACGGCGTCATAGGCCGAGGTCTCGGACCGGTTCAGGCCGATCTCGGCGGCCGTCTTCTGGCGGACGTCGATATAGACGTTGTTGGTGTCGGCGCGGCTGCTGGCCACGTACATGAACGGCGCCTGGGCCAGCAGGCCGTTGCCGATCGAGCCGACATTGACGTTGCTGCCCTGGATCACCGTGAAGGTGGTGGGCTGCTTGACCAGATTGGCCAGGCGGATGCCCAGCTCGGCGCCGGAGGCGATGTTGGTCGCGCCCGAGACCACCAGCTTGGTGTTCTGGCCGGCGGCCGGATCGGCCGAGAACAGGATCTTGCCCTTGTCGCCGACCGTCAGGCTGGTGACGTTGATGGTGTCGGTGTTGACGATGCCCAGGCTGCCGTTGGCGACGGCGATGTCGAGCCTGCCGTCGCTGTCGGTCAGCTTGCCCAGGGCCACGCCGCCGCCGTCGATCGACAGGCGATCCTGGCCGGTCCCGAACGACATGGCGCCCACCAGGGTGCCGCTCCACAGGTTCAGGGTGTCATTGCCGCCGCCGAACAGCACGTCGCCGACGGTCACCGGCGCCGAGGTGGTGCTGGTGGCGTCGGCGCTGGTGACGGTGTCGGTGCTGGGGAAGGTCGAGGTCGAGGCGTAGTCGGTCGGGCCCTTCTGGGTGAAGGTCACGCCCGAATTGTTGGCGCGCAGGTCCAGGGCGATCGCCTGGCCGCTGGTCGTCACGGTCGCGGCCGTGCCGTTGGCCTTGTAGGCCGGCGCCGTCAGGGTGGCGCGGATCGAGCCGGTGTTGGTGATGGTCTTCAGCGCGCCGGCCTGGTCGAGGATGGCGACCGCGTCGCCGGTCTCGCCGGTCCGCGTGGCGACCAGGGCGCCGCGGTTGTTGATGGCGGTGGTGTTCGAGCCCGCGCCCAGCACCACGGCTCGCGCCGTGGCCGTCACGCCCGAGCTGGCGAACGAGCCCGCGGTGGCCGTGATCGAGCCGCGGTTCAGGATTTCCCCGACGCTGGCGCCGGAGTTCAGGATCAGGCCGGTGGCGTCGGCTTCGTAGGTCGTGGCCGTGACGGTGCCGTCGTTGCGCAGACCGTTGGCGAGGGTGGTGGTCTTGCCGCCGCCCGCGCCGATCGAGACGCCGGTGGCGGTGACCTTGTCATAGACGCCCGCCGCGGCGATCGCCCCCTTGGCCACCAGGCCGTAGGCCAGGTCGCCGGCGCCGACCGCGCCCAGGGTGACGTTCTGCGTGGCCGAGCCGATCTGCAGGGCCGGCGCCGCGCCGAAGGCGCTGATGCTGGACGAGCCGGTGCTGCTGGAGGTGGTCGTCGTCGTGACGGTGTTGCCGTCCGTGCCGACCTTGGAAGAGTAGTTGGAGCCTTGCAGCAGCACGCCGCCGGTCACGTCGCCGGCGATGCGGACGGCCGGACCGCCCTGCAGCAGGTCATCGGCGTCCAGCTTGCCCAGGGCGTCGGTCGTCGTCGGGCGCGAGGTGTAGCGATAGCCGGTCGCGCTGGCGCTGCCCTGCAGGACCAGGGCCCCGTTGATGTTGGCGTCGATGGCCTGGGCCACGGCGTTCGCGCCCTGGACGGTGGTCGAGCCCCCCAGGGTCACCTTGCCGGTGACCGGCGCGGCGATCCGCGCGCCGTAGCTGTTGTCGCCGATGACGCTGATCGCGCCCAGGTGGGTGACGTTACCCAGCACCGGGCCTTCCAGCAGGATGCCGGCCGAGTTGTTACCCTTGATCGTGATCGTGCCGGCGGCGTCGTTGATGATGTCGCCGGTGAAGGTTCCGGCGTTGGTCAGCCGGATGCCGAAGCGGCCATTGCCCTGGGCGAAGGGGCCGTCGAGGTCGCCATCCGAATCGCTGTCGGTCGGCGTGTAGTCCTCGTCCAGCGTGATCGCCAGCGAGTTGGTCAGCGAGCCCGTCCTGCCGCCGATGACCAGCACGCCGACGCTGTCGTTGACGCCCTTGGTCTGCAGGGTGCCGGCGTTGGTCACCTTGTTGTTGCTGTCCAGGGTGACGATCGCGCCCGCGGTGGTCGGCTTGATCGAGCCGTCGGCGGTGATCTTGATGTCGTCGGCGGTCGTCGCGCCCGCAGCCGTGCTGGTGGCGATCGGCGTCGTCCGCGCGGTGGTGACCGTGGTTTCAGCCAACGCGGCGAAACCCATGGCCAAGAGAGGAGCGGCCGCGACCGTCGCGACCAGGACCTTGCGCTGCATTACGAACGACACCCCATGGAAACCGGCGCCACTAATTCATGTCATGATGCGGCGAAATTGCGGTGAGTCCCGCTCGCGACACGTACTAAGGCGCCAACCGTCTATCGCATGGCATGGCGGGGCGCCATATCTGGATCGACGAATCGCCTCTCGCTTGAATCGAAGAGCCTTCCCATGCCGCTGGCGCAGACGCCCCCGGACGGACAAGACAGCGCCGCGACGAGCGCGTTCTGGCCCGTGATGATCGGGCCCGGCGCCATTCTGGGCCTGGCCGTCACGGGACTGGCCCAACCGGCCCCGGCCCTGCTGGCGGCCGCGGTCGCCGGAGCGGCCGGCGTCTTCCTGTCGCGGCGCGCGAGTCGCGGACGGGCCCGCCCGATCATGGGCGCGGCGCTGGCGCCGGCCGCCGCCGTCGAGGAGACGCCGCCGTTCGTGGCCATTCTCGACCGGCTGCCCGACCCGCTGATGGTCATCGCCGCCGAGGAGGCCGACGACCTGACCGGTCGCCGCTTCCTGTTCGCCAACGCCGCCGCGCGCGAGTTGTTCAAGATCCAGCACCAGGGCGGGCTGCTGATCACCGCCGTTCGCAATCCGCGCGTGCTGGAGGCCGTGGATGAGGCGCTGTTCGGCGGCGTCGAGGGCGTGGCCGAGTTCGAGACCGGCGGAACGCAAGGCCGGGCCTGGCTGGCCCACACCCGGCCGCTGCGCGAGACCAACGGCCGCTCGCGCCTGGCCCTGCTGGCCCTGCGCGACGAGACCGACGCCCGCCGCAGCGAACGCACCCGCGCCGATTTCCTGGCCAACGCCAGCCACGAGCTGCGCACGCCGCTGGCCTCGCTGTCGGGCTTCATCGAGACCCTGCGGGGCCACGCCAAGGACGATCCGGGCGCCCGCGACAAGTTCCTGGGGATCATGCTGGCCCAGGCCGAGCGCATGTCGCGCCTGATCGACGACCTGATGAGCCTGTCGCGGATCGAGCTGAACGAGCACATCGCGCCGCTGGGCCGGGTGGACCTGGCCATGGCGGCGGTCGACGTGATCGACGCCCTGGCTCCGCAGGCCCGCGACAAGCAGGTCGCCTTCGATCCCGTCCTGCCGCCGCGCGGCGGCGCGGTGGTCGACGGCGATCGCGACCAGATCATCCAGGTGATCCAGAACCTGATCGACAACGCCATCAAATACACGCCCAAGGGCGGGACGGTGCGGGTCGAGATCTTCCCCGGCCTGTCCGCCGAGGCCGCCGCCGCCGCCCGTGACCCGGCCGCCGCGCGGATGTCGCTGCTGACCCCGGACCACGACACGACCGAGCGCTACGCCGTGCTGCGCGTCACCGACCGGGGGCCCGGCCTGGCGCGCGAGCACCTGCCGCGCCTGACCGAGCGCTTCTACAGGGTCGAGGGCCAGAAGAGCGGCGACCGCTCGGGCACCGGTCTGGGCCTGGCGATCGTCAAGCACATCATGAACCGCCATCGCGGCGGGCTGACGGTCGAGAGCGTCCAGGGCGAGGGCGCCACGTTCGGGGTCTACCTGCCGATGGCCAAGGCCGGGGCCGAGATCGCGCCGTCTCCCGCCGTGACCACCGAGGCCTGACCCCCCAGCCGGGCGCCGCGGCCTTCGGATCCGCCAGGTGACCGGTTTATAAAGGGGAACCGGAGGCCTTCGCGCCGGCTGGCGAAACGCCGCGACAGGTCGCGCGGGGCGGCTCGTCGATCCTCCGGCTGAAGAAACGCGCGCGGCGAACCGGGCGCTGTCGTCAAACTGTCACATATCCGTCGCATAAGCTCAGCGCCTGCCCGGCATAGATCGGGGCGGGGGAAGGCGCGCGATCGTGCGGGGCCTTCGACACACTTCGCGCAAGATTAGCCTCACGCATGCTGACCTGGCTCTCGCTCATCGTCCTGACGCTGTTTTCCGGCCTGGCTTTCGCCGCCGGACGTCGTCGCGCCGTGGCCGCCGCGGGAGGCCGCGCCCGCGTCCTCCACTCCCTGCCGGACTACTACGGGACCTACGCGGCCCTGTGGGCCGGCGTTCCCGCCGCGTTGCTGCTGCTGCTGGGGACCGCCTTCGGCGGCCGCGTCGAGGACGCGATGCTGAAGACCACGCGCCCGGCGGCCGTCTCGGCCCTGGATCCGGACCGTCAGAACGTCTTCTTCAGCGACGCCCACGCGATCGCCGCCAAGCAGGCCCCGTCGGAAGTCGCCTACGAAGGCGAGCTGAAGGTGGCGCTGGACGCCAAGGTCGCCGAAGCCAAGCGCATCGGGACGCTCCTGAACGTCGGCATGCTGGCTGGCGCCGGCGTGCTGGCCCTGGCGGGTTTCCTGCTGGCCTTCCCGCGCATCAATCCCGATTTCCGGGCCCGCAACCGGGTCGAGGGCTGGACCAGCATCCTGCTGATCGGCTGCTCGGTCGCGGCCGTCCTGACCACCCTGGGCATCGTGCTGTCGCTGGTCTGGGAAAGCTGGCGCTTCTTCCAGAGCGTCAATCCGCTGTCGTTCCTGTTCGGCACCGAGTGGAGCCCGCAGATCGCCATGCGCGCCGACCAGGTCGCCTCGGCGGGCGCCTTCGGGGCCGTGCCGCTGTTCGCCGGCACCTTCCTGATCATGTTCATCGCCATGCTGGTGGCGGCTCCGGTCGGCCTCTATTCGGCGATCTACCTCTCGGAATACGCCAGCCGCACCGTGCGCGGCGTGGTCAAGCCGCTGCTGGAGATCCTGGCGGGCGTCCCGACCGTGGTCTACGGCTTCTTCGCCGCCCTGACGGTGGGCCCGCTGTTCCGCGCCGGCTTCAACGCCATCGGCGCGGCCCTGCCGCCCGGCCCGCTCGCCACCTACCTGATGGAAGTCCAGAACCAGATGGCCCTGGTGGCCGGGGTGGTGATGGGGATCATGCTGATCCCGTTCGTCTCCTCGCTGTCGGACGACATCATCAACGCCGTGCCGCAGTCGCTGCGCGACGGCAGCTACGCGATGGGGGCCACCAAGTCGGAGACGGTCAAGAAGGTCGTCCTGCCGGCCGCCCTGCCGGGCATCATGGCCGCCATGCTGCTGGCCGTGTCCCGCGCCGTCGGCGAGACCATGATCGTGACCATGGCCGCCGGCCTGCAGGCCAAGATGACGGTCAACCCGCTCGACACCGTGACCACGGTCACCGTCCAGATCGTCACCCTGCTGACCGGCGACCAGGAATTCGACAGCCCCAAGACGCTGTCGGCCTTCGGCCTGGGCCTCACCCTGTTCGTGGTGACGCTCTGCCTGAACATCGTCGCCCTGCGCATCGTCCAGAAGTACCGGGAACAATATGACTGACGCGACCCTCGGCGCGGCCGCCCCGCGCTCCGCCGCCTCGACAGCCATGCAAGCCCGGCTGAAGAAGCGCCACGCCGCCGAACGCACCTTCAAGGCCCAGGGTCTGGCCGCGATCATCGTCGCGCTGATCTTCTTGGTGGTGCTGGTCGGCCGCATCGTGGCCCAGGGCTACACGACCTTCGAGACCCACACGCTCAGCGTGCCGGTCTACCTGAACCCGGATCGTATCGACCGCTCGGACCTCTCGGGCGTCAACTACGACTACATCGTCGCCGAGGCGATGATGAAGAAGCTGGGCGTGCAGGACGACGACCTGGGCACCACGTCGAGCAAGGTCCAGGATCTGCTGTCGCGCGACTTCGGCTTCCAGCTGCTGAACAAGCTGAAGGCCGACCAGTCGCTGATCGGCAAGACGGTCACCGTCACCGGCCCGTTGAAGGCCGACGCCGACCTCTATTTCAAGGGCGAGATCAAGCGCTCGACCGCCGAGGGCGACCGTAAGCTCGACAACCAGCAGCTGGACTGGCTGGACAAGCTCGAGAAGGACGGCTCGGTGAAGTCGGGCTTCAACTTCGCCTTCTTCACCCATTCCGACTCGACCGAGCCCGAGCAGGCCGGCGTGCTGGGCGCGGTGGTCGGCTCGGCCATGATGCTGATCATCACCGCTCTGATCGCCGTGCCGGTCGGCGTGATGGCGGCCACCTATCTGGAAGAGTTCGCCCCGAAGAACCGCTGGACGGACATCATCGAGGTCAACATCAACAACCTCGCGGCCGTGCCGTCGATCGTCTACGGCCTGCTGGGCCTGGCGCTGTTCATCAACTGGCTGCACGTGCCGCGCAGTTCGCCCTTGGTCGGCGGTCTCGTGCTGGCCCTGATGGCTCTGCCCACCGTGATCATCGCCACCCGCTCGGCGCTGAAGGCCGTGCCGCCCTCGATCCGCGAAGCCGCCCTCGGCGTCGGCGCGTCGAAGACTCAGACGGTCTTCCACCACGTGCTGCCGCTGGCCATGCCCGGCGTGATGACCGGCGCCATCCTGTCGCTGGCCCACGCCCTGGGCGAGACGGCCCCGCTGCTGATGATCGGCATGGTCTCGTTCGTGCCCGGCGTGCCGGAAGGCTTCACTGGCGCGGCCACCGTGCTGCCGGTCCAGGTGTTCATCTGGGAGAACGCTTCCGAGCGGGCCTTCCATGAACGCACGGCCGCCGCCATCATCGTCCTGCTCGTCTTCATGATCGTCATGAACGCCGCGGCCGTCATCCTGCGCCGCCGCTTCGAACGCCGCTGGTAGGTTTCACATGACCCTGATCCTGAACCCCAACGCTTCGCCCCTTCTCCGCGGACACGCCATGACCGTCCAAAGCCCCGACGACAACGCCCACACGCCGGTGATCCACACCACCGTCCCGCACGCCCAGGCCGCCGCCTCGGTCGGCGAGGCCAAGATCAAGGCGCGCGACGTCAAGGTCTTCTACGGCGAGAAGCAGGCGCTGTTCGACGTCAACATCGACATTCCGGCCAAGTCGGTCACCGCCTTCATCGGCCCGTCGGGCTGCGGCAAGTCGACCTTCCTGCGCTGCATCAACCGCATGAACGACACCATCCCCTCGGCCCGCGTCGAAGGCGTGATCGAGATCGACGGTTCGGACGTCAACGCCAAGAGCGTCGACCCCGTGGTCCTGCGCTCGCGCGTCGGCATGGTGTTCCAGAAGCCGAACCCCTTTCCGAAGACGATCTTCGAGAACGTCGCCTACGGCCCCAAGATCCACGGCCTGGCCACCGGCAAGGCCGAGCTGGAGGCCATCGTCGAGAGCAGCCTGAAGAAGGCCGGCCTGTGGAACGAGGTCGCCGACCGTCTGCACCAGCCGGGCACGGGTTTGTCGGGCGGCCAGCAGCAGCGCCTGGTGATCGCCCGCGCCATCGCCGTGTCGCCGGAAGTGATCCTGATGGACGAGCCCTGCTCGGCGCTCGATCCGATCGCCACCGCCAAGATCGAGGAGCTGATCGACGAGCTGCGCAGCCAGTTCTGCATCGTCATCGTCACCCACTCGATGGCCCAGGCCGCCCGCGTCTCGCAACGCACGGCCTTCTTCCACCTCGGCAAGCTGGTGGAGAGCGGTCCGACCGAGGAGATGTTCACCAATCCTCGCGACAGCCGCACCCAGGACTACATCACCGGCCGCTTCGGCTAACCAGGCGCGCGGGAGCGACACAGATGACTGAACATACCGTCAAGTCGTACGGCGAAGAGCTGGCCCACCTCACGGCCGAGGTCACCCGCATGGGCGGCCTGGTCGAGGCCCAGGTGGCCGACTGCATCGCCGCCATCGCCCGTCGCGACGGGCCTCTGGCCCAGGCCGTGGTCGCTGGCGACGAGCGCCTGGACATCCTCCAGGCCGAGATCGAGCGCAAGGCCTTCAAGCTGATCGCCCTGCGCCAGCCGATGGCCGTGGACCTGCGCCACGCCGTCGCGGCCCTGAAGATCTCGATGAGCCTCGAGCGCTGCGGCGACATGGCCAAGAACATCGGCAAGCGCGCGCTGATCCTGACCGAGGCCGACCCGATGACCGCCCTGACCCGCTCGATCGAGCGCATGGGCCGCCTGGTGCAGAGCCGCCTGAAGGACGTTCTGGACGCCTATACGAGCTCGGACCTGCAGCGCGCCATCGGCGTGTGGAGCCGCGACGAGGAAGTCGACGAGCACTACAACTCGATCTTCCGTGAACTGCTCACCTACATGATGGGCGACCCGCGCACGATCAACGCCTGCGCCCACCTGCTGTTCGTGGCCAAGAACCTCGAGCGCATCGGTGACCACGCCACCAACATCGCTGAAATCATCCACTTCGAGCTGACGGGCGACGAGCTGATCTCGCAGCGCCCGAAGCTGGATGTGCTGTCGCAATAACCCTAGAGGCGGCCTGAAGTGACTCCGTATGTTCTGGTGGTCGAGGACGAAGACGCCCTGGCCACGCTCCTGCACTACAACCTCGACAAGGAAGGCTATCGCGTCGGCGTGGCCGGAGACGGCGAGGAAGCCCTGATCATGGCCAACGAGCGGGCCCCGGACCTGGTCATCCTCGACTGGATGCTGCCCAAGGTCTCGGGCATCGAGGTCTGCCGCCGCCTGCGGGGCCGGTCGGAGACCCGCAACGTGCCGATCATCATGCTGACGGCGCGCGGCGAGGAGAGCGACCGCATCCGCGGCCTCGACACCGGCGCCGACGACTACGTGGTCAAGCCGTTCTCGATGGTCGAGCTGACCGCCCGCGTCCGCGCGGTGCTGCGCCGGATCCGTCCGGGTCTGGCCGATGACCGCATCACGGTCGGCGACATCGTCATCGACCGGGTCGCCCACCGCGTGAAGCGAAGCGGCAAGGAGATCCATCTCGGCCCGACCGAGTTCCGCCTGCTGGACTATCTGATGCAGCACCCGGGCCGGGTGTTCAGCCGCGAACAGCTGCTGGACGCCGTCTGGGGCTCGGATGTCTATGTCGAGGCCCGCACGGTCGATGTCCATATCGGCCGCCTTCGCAAGGCGCTGAACGGCACGTCGGACGGCGACCCGATCCGCACGGTCCGTTCGGCGGGTTACTCCCTGGACCTGGACGCCGCCTGACGGGCCATCGGCGGCCGTCGCCCGAGATCGAGAGACCAAGAGACCGCGCGCCATATCCTGGCGCGCGGTTTTTTGTTTTGGCCGGGCCGCGCCCGCCGCGGCGGGCAGCCTGGCGTGTTTTCGCAACGAAGCCGCGACTTCACTTGAAGGTGGTGAGGCAGAATGCCGCTGCCCCTGGGTTGTTGGATTCATGGCCCGTTAACTGCGCGCGACTGAACTTCGAGAAGTAATTATCGCGTGCTTTGGGTCTATCCGGGGCGATGCGAAAGTTTGTCGTCGATAGGCCGTGAGTAAGCCTGCCTAGGCATAGAAAATTTTCGAAGAACATGTTCGGACTTTAGTGGCCGAATTGTTGAATTTCGTGCGCCTAAAAATTGGACATGAACATCATGGGGATTGTCTTCATGTCGCTACGAAGAAGAATAGAGATTCCTTCCGCCGCTTTTCCATTTCCTCAGCCAAGGCCCGAAGCTGGCCGGAGTCTTCCATGCGTATGACGATCAAGCTCAAACTTGCCCTGACCATCGGGGCGCTCATTCTGATGATGGCGGGCGCGACGCTGTTCGGCGTGAGCGAACTGGGGGTGTTGAACGCGGGCCAGAAGGCGATGGTCGAAGGGCCGGTCGAGCAGCTGCGGCGGAGCCAGTCGTTGAGTATCGCGCTATTGCAACTCGTCCGTGCCCAGAAGAACATGGCCCTCGCGAGCGACGCCGAGGAACTGCGCGGCCAGAACGCCAAGGCCGACGCCCACAGGGAAGCCGTCCGGACTCTTCTGGAGGCGGGGCTTGGCCACGCCAGCGCCGAGGGCAAGCCCAAGTGGGAGACGCTGGCGCGTGACTGGGCGCAGTTCGCCGAGAGCGACGAGTCCCTGCGTGGCGAGATCCTGGCTGGACATCGCGACCTCGCCATCGAGCAGATGCACACCACCCAGCGCAAGATCACCAATAGCATCACCCAGACCGTCGATGAGTTGGTCAAGACGCAGGAGGCGCGTCTTGCCGCGGCGCAAGTCGCCGCCGACACCGCCTACGCGACATCGCGCAACACCTTGATCGCGGTGGTTCTCGCATCGATCCTGCTGGGCGTGATCGCCGCCGTGTGGATCGCCCGCACCATCGCGCACGGCTTTGCGAAGATCGATAGCCTGGCCAAGGCGGTCGCCCTCGGCGACCTCGACCAGAACGTGACGGTCAAGACCAATGACGAGATCAGGGACCTCGTCGAAACCATCAACCAGATGACCTCGAATCTGCGCGCCACGGCCGCGCTCGCCGACCAGGTGGCGTCGGGCGACCTGTCGGCCGATGTCAGGCCGCTGTCGGATCGGGATGTGCTAGGTCATTCCCTGCGCGGCATGGTCGTCAATCTGCGCCAAAGCGCGGGCATCGCCGACAAGGTCGCCGACGGCGATCTCACCGTCCAGGTCAAGCCGCTGTCGGACAAGGACGTCATGGGCCTGGCGCTGGAACGGATGATCGAGCGCCTGCGCGGGGTGGTCGGCGACGCGATCACGGCCTCGGAGAACGTCTCGGCCGGCAGCCAGGAGCTTTCGGCGACCTCGGAGCAGATGAGCCAGGGCGCCACCGAGCAGGCTTCGGCCGCCGAACAGGCCTCGGCCTCGATGGAAGAGATGTCGGCCAACATCAAGCAGAACGCAGACAACGCCACCCAGACCGAGAAGATCGCCCGCCAGTCGGCGATCGACGCGGAGACTTCGGGCGCCGCCGTCAGCAAGGCCGTCGACGCCATGCAGACGATCGCCGAGAAGATCACCATCGTGCAGGAGATCGCCCGCCAGACCGACCTGCTGGCCCTGAACGCGGCCGTCGAAGCCGCCCGCGCCGGCGAACACGGCCGTGGCTTCGCGGTCGTGGCTTCGGAAGTGCGCAAGCTGGCCGAGCGGTCGCAAACCGCCGCCTCGGAGATCAGCGCCGTGTCGTCCGACACCGTCAAGGCCGCCCAGTCGGCCGGCGAGATGCTGACCAGCCTGGTGCCGAACATCCGCAAGACCGCCGAACTGGTCTCCGAGATCAGCGCCGCCTGCCGCGAGCAGGACATCGGCTCCAGCCAGATCAACGAGGCCATCCAGCAGTTGGACAAGGTCACCCAGCAGAACGCCAGCGCCTCGGAAGAGATGTCGGCCACCTCGGAAGAGCTCGCCGCTCAGGCCGATGAACTGCAGGCCTCGATCGCCTACTTCCGCACGGGCGACGAAGAGCGCGGACGCCGGACGCCGGTCCGCGCCGCCGTCAAGCGTCCGGCCGCGCCGGCCCGCAAGGCCCCGGCCCGCGCGGTCGCGACCCAGCAGGCCCGCGTCGCCGGCTTCGCCCTGGATCTGACCCAGGGCGGACCGGACGAGGCCGACGCCGATTTCCGCGACTATGCCTGAGCGCGAGGCGCGCGCCGTTCGGCCTTGACCCGCCGGGCCGCGCGCGCCACACCCCGCGCTCATGGAAAAGCTGACCATCCTCCTCGTCGGGTCCGGCGGGCGCGAGCACGCCCTGGCCTGGAAGATCGCCCAGTCGCCGCTGTGCGGCCGCCTCGTCGCCGCCCCAGGAAACCCCGGCGTCGAAGCCGTCGCCGAACTTCGGAACGTCAAAGCGACCGACGCCGACGCCCTCGTCGCCCTGGCTCGCGAGATCGGCGCGGACCTCGTGGTGGTCGGCCCGGAATCGGCGCTGGAGGTTGGCCTGGCCGACAAGCTCGCCGGGGTCGGCATCCCCTGCTTCGGCGCCAGCCAGCGCGCGGCCCAGCTGGAGACCTCCAAGGCCTTCACCAAGGACTTCTGCCAGCGCCATGGCCTGCCGACGGCGGCCTATGGCGTGTTCGAGGACGCGGCCTCGGCCGGCGCCTTCCTCGACACTCTGGAGGCGCCGTTCGTGATCAAGGCCGACGGCCTGGCGGCCGGCAAGGGCGTGGTCATCGCCGCGACGAGGGATCAGGCCGACGCCGCCGTGCTCGACATGCTGGGCGGCCGCTTCGGCTCGGCCGGCGCGCGGGTGGTGATCGAGGAGTTCATGCACGGCGAGGAGGCCTCGCTGTTCGCGATCTGCGATGGCGAGACTTCGGTCTTCTTTGGCGCGGCCCAGGACCACAAGCGCGCCTATGACGGCGACGAGGGCCCCAACACCGGCGGCATGGGCACCTATTCCCCGCCGCCCGTCCTGACCGACGCCCTGATCGACCAGGCCTGGCGCGAGCTGATCGTCCCGACCGTCGAGGGCATGGCCGCCGAGGGCAACCCTTACGTCGGCGTGCTCTATGCCGGTCTGATGCTGACGCCCACGGGGCCGAAGCTCGTGGAATACAACGCCCGCTTCGGCGATCCGGAGTGCCAGACCCTGATGCTGCGCCTGGACAGCGACATCGTCCCGATCCTGCTGGCCGCGGCCAAGGGCGAGCTGGCTAGCGCCGAGCCGCCAAAATGGCGTGACGAGGCGGCGATCTGCGTGGTGCTGGCCGCCGAGGGTTATCCCGACGCCCCCAAGACCGGCGGCCTGATCCAGGGCGCCGAGGGGGACTTCGGCGGCGAGGCCGTGGTCTTCCACGCCGGCACGACCCGCGACGCCGAGGGGAACCTGCGCGCTTCGGGCGGTCGGGTGCTGAACGTCTGCGCCCTGGGCGCGACCCTGAGCGAGGCCCGCGACGTGGCCTATGCGGCGTTGGGGACGATCAGCCTGGAGGGCGGCTTCTATCGTCGCGACATCGGCTGGCGAGCGCTGAAGACACACTAGTGGTGGGTTGCGTCGACGGCATGGCGCTCTAAACTCCCCGTTCAAACAAGCGTTGGGGAGAACCGCCATGGCCGAAGCCGCCGAACAGTCCGCCCAGGACCTGAACTCGGGCACCAAGCCGGTCGACCCGCGCCACGCGATCGACGAGGCCAAGCTGGCGGCCTGGCTGGAGGCCAATGTCGAGGGCTATGCCGGTCCTCTGGAGGTCCGCCAGTTCAAGGGCGGCCAGTCGAACCCGACCTACCAGCTGGTCACGCCGGGCAAGAAATACGTCCTGCGCCGCAAGCCGCCGGGCAAGCTGCTGCCCAGCGCCCATGCCGTCGACCGCGAGTACAAGGTGATCTCGGGCCTGAACAAGGCTCACTTCCCGGTCGCCAAGGCCTATGCCCTGTGTATGGACGAGGACGTCATCGGCACGATCTTCTACGTGATGGAGAACGTCGAGGGCCGGATCCTGTGGGACGGGACCCTGCCGGACTACCAACCCGCCGAGCGCCGGGCGATCTACGAGGCGCAGATCGACACCCTGGCGGCCCTGCACAATGTCGACTACGAGGCCGTGGGTCTGGCCGACTACGGCAAGCCGGGCAACTATTTCGCCCGCCAGATCGATCGCTGGACCAAGCAGTACCGGGCCAGCGAGACGACCAAGATCGACGAGATGGACCAGCTGATCGACTGGCTGCCCAAGAGCTGCCCGGTCGATGACAAGACCTCGATCGTCCACGGCGACTACCGCCTCGACAACATGATCCTGCACCCGACTGAGCCGCGCGTCATCGCCGTGCTGGACTGGGAGCTGTCGACCCTGGGCAATCCGCTGGCCGACTTCAGCTATTTCCTGATGAACTGGGTGATGCCGTCCGACCAGCGCGGCGGCCTTTCCGGCGTCGAGGACCTGACGGCCTACGGCATCCCGACCATTCCCGAGGCGGTCGAGCGTTACTGCAAGGCCACCGGCCGCGACGGCCTGCCGGAGCTGGACTGGTATTTCAGCTACAACCTCTTCAGACTGGCCGGCATCTGCCAGGGCATCGTCGGCCGCGTCCGTGACGGCACGGCCGCCAGCGCCCATGCGCAGCTGATGGAGGCGCGCGTGCCGATCCTGGCCAAGGGGGCTTGGTCGTTCGCGCAGAAGGCGGGGGCCTAGCGACCGATGAAGAAGCTGCTGACGGGCGTCTGCGCCCTGGCTCTGGCCGGGGCGCTCTCCGGCGTCGCGTATGCCGAGACCGTGTTCGTGCAGGCCGGCAAGCTGCTGGCCGATCCGGCCACCGGCAAGGTCGAGACGGCCAAGACCCTGGTGCTGGAGAACGGCAAGGTCAGCAAGATCGTCGACGGCTACGTCTCCGAGCCCGGCGGCAAGGTCGTCGACCTGAAGGACAGCTTCGTCCTGCCGGGCCTGATCGACAGCCACGTCCACCTGACCCACGAGCAGAGCCCCAATTCGCGCCTGAACGCGGTGACGCGCGGCCCCGCCGACGAGGCCATGGTCGGGGCCGGCTTCGCGCGCAAGACGCTGATGGCCGGCTTCACGACGGTCGCGGACCTGGGCGCCGACAACAAGGCGATCTTCGCCCTGCGCGACGGCATCAAGCGCGGCGACGTGGCCGGTCCCCGGATCATCGCCGCCGGCTCGGCCGTGTCGATCCACGGCGGTCACGCCGACGTGAACGGCTATAGCGAGGAGGTCATGCACGTGCTGCGGCCGACCTCGGTGTGCTCGGGCGCCGACGACTGCCGCCGCGCGACGCGCGAGCAGGTCTGGCTGGGCGCCGACATCATCAAGATCACCGCCACGGGGGGCGTTCTCTCCAACACCGCCGCGGGCCTCTCCCAGCAGTTCTCGGACGACGAGCTGAAGGCCATCGTCGACGCCGCCCACCGCATGGGCCGCAAGGTCACCGCCCACGCCCATGGCCTCGATGGCATCAACAGCTTCCTGCGGGCCGGCGGCGACTCGATCGAGCACGGCACCTATCTCGACAACGACAGCATCGCCCTGTTCAAGAAGAACGGCGCCTATCTGATCCCCACCCTGATGGCCGGCGACTTCGTCTACCGGATCGCCTCGAGCCCGAACAACTTCCTCACGCCCAACCAGACGGCCAAGGCCCTGGAGGCCGGTCCGAAGATGCTGGCCATGGCCCGCCGCGCCCACGATGGCGGGGTCAAGATCGCGTTCGGCACCGACACCGGCGTCAGCGCCCACGGCGACAACGCCGGCGAGTTCGCCCTGCTGGTCAAGGCGGGCCTGACGCCGCTGGAAGCCATTCAGACCGCGACGGTCAACGCGGCCGACCACTTCTCGCTGAGCAGCGAAATCGGCAGTCTGGCCCCCGGCAAGGCGGCGGACCTGATCGCGGTGAAGGGCGACCCTTTGAGCGACGTGACGGCGCTGCGGGACGTGACGTCGGTGATCAAGGGCGGGGTGGTCTACAGGTAGGCTAGACCCCCGCCTTCGCCAGCAGGTCCTCTAACGCCGCCTCGTCGTCGAAGCGGGCGCGGACCGGCCACGGCGTGACCTTCTCGCGCCACTTGGCCGGCAGGCGGACCCAGTCCTTCTCGGTGGTGACCAGGCCCGCGCCATAAGCCTGGGCGCGGCTCTCCAGCATCTTCAGCGTCGCCTCGTCGTACTCGCCGTGGTCGGGGAACGGCGCGAAGTCGACCAGCTGGCAGCCGGCGGCGGTCAGGGCCTTCTCGACCTTCCAGGGCTTGCCGATGCCGGCGAAGCCGACCTGCGGACCCTTGGGGACCGGCGCCGCGGCCTCGAGCCTCGCCACCAGCACCGGCATGTCGCCGAACTGGACCAGCAGGTCGAAGTCGGGCTGGGCGACATCGAGCGGCAGCAGCACGATCACCGCGTCGGCGCGCGACAGGCCCACCTTCAGCGGCTCGCGCATGGGCCCGGCGGGGAAGACGCGGCCGTCGCCGAACGGCCACTCGCCGCCGCGCGTCTCGCCGTCGACGACGACCAGGGACAGGGCCTTCTTGACGGTCGGGTTCTGGTGGCCGTCGTCCATGACGATGGCCTGGGCCCCGCAGCGCACCGCCGCCTTGGCGCCGGCGACGCGGTCGACCGACACCCACATCGGAAAGTCCTGGGCCAGCATCAGCGGCTCGTCGCCGACGTCCTTGGCGGTGTGGCGCGCCGTGTCGACGCGGGTCGGGCCCTTGGACTTGCCGCCATAGCCGCGCGACAGGCCGTGGGCCGCGACGCCCCGGCGGGTCAGGATCAGCAGCAGCTCGCGGACGATCGGCGTCTTGCCCGCCCCGCCCATGGTGACATTGCCGACGCAGATCACCGGCGCGCCGACGATGGCGGGCGTGGCGCGGGCGATGCGGCGGCGGGTGGCGTCGGCCCAGATCCACGACAACGGGGTCAGCAGGGCGCGGGTCAGCGGGGCGGGGCCGCCGCTCTTCACATACCACCAGCGGGGCGTGCCGAGTTTCATGAGGCTATCTTGGGGACCAGCTCGAGGATGCGGGAAAGGCCGGCGCGGGCCTCGGCGTCGCGGGCGTCGACGAAAGCGCGGGCGCGGGCGGCGCGGGCCTGGGCGGCGACAGGGTCGGCGAGGTCGGCGGCGATCGCGTCGCTTAAGGCTTCCGGCGAGGTCATGACCACGCCGCGGGCCGCGCCCAGGCCCGCGAAGGCCGAGGTCCAGTTGTCGACGAACGGGCCGCTGATGGCCGGGCAGCCCAGCCGCGCGGCCTCCAGCGGGTTGTGGCCGCCGATGTCGGGGACCAGGCTGCCGGCGATGACCGAGGTTCCGGCCAGGCGGAACCACAGGCCCATCTCGCCCAGGGTGTCGGCGACGAGGATGTCGGCGGTGCCGCTGGGATGACCGCGCAGGCTGGCGGTGAGGCCCCGGGCCTTGGCCAACGCGACGATCGCCGGACCACGCTCGACATGGCGTGGGGCCAGGACGACGGGCGGCCTGTCGGGCAAAGCGGCGATGGCGTCCAGCGCGATCTCATCCTCGCCCGGATGGGTGCTGGCGATCAGCAGGGGCGGACGCGGGAAGCGCGCGCGTTCGGCGACCAGGGTGGCCTCATCCACCGGCAGCGGCGCGGCGCCGAATTTCAGGTCGGCCTCGCCGGTCACCTGGCCGCCCAGGGTCTCGAAGCGTTCGTGGGCGCGCGCGTCCTGGGCCAGGATCAGGTCGAAGTTCGACAGCAACAGGCGGGCCGCGTCGGGACGCCTTTGCCAGCTGGCGAAGCTGCGGTCGGACAGCTTGGCCGAGACCAAAGCGAGGCGCGTCCCGGCGGCCTTGGCCTCCAGCAGCAGGTTCGGCCACAGCTCGCTCTCGACGAAGACCGCGAGGGACGGCTTCCAGCGGGCGATGAACCGCCGCGCCGCGCCGGGGGCGTCGATCGGGATGTACTGATGGATCGCGCCGGCCGGCAGGCGCTGGGCCAGCAGGGCGGCCGAGGCGGTGGTGCCCGAGGTGACCAGCACCGCGACCTCGGGCCGCTCGGCGCGCAGGCGTTCGACGAGCGGCAGGATCGACAGGCTCTCGCCGACGCTGGCGCCGTGCAGCCAGACCAGCGGGCCGTCGGGACGCGGGGTCGGGGCCTTGGCCAGGCGCTCGGCGATCCGCGCCGGATCTTCCTTACCCTTGCGCGCCCGACTGGCCAGCAGCGAGGGCGCGAGCGGTTCGAGAAGGCCCGTGGCGGCTCGGTAGAGCGCCAGGGCGGACGGCCGGATCACACCACGCCCCTAAACGACATCGGCAGGCGCCAGGGCGCAGCCGTGGGCGCCGGCGCTGGACTCGACCTGGATGGTCACGTGGCCGATCTTGAACTGGCTGGCGAGTTCCGCGCATGCGTCGTGCAGGAACTGGTCGTGGTCGCCGCCGTCCAGCGGACGGACAACATGAGCTGTTAGAGCCGTCTCGGTCGTGCTCATCGCCCAGATGTGCAGGTCGTGAACCTCGCTGACGCCGGGACGCGCGGCCAGCCAGGCGCGGACCTTGCCGGTGTCGATGCCGCGCGGCGTGGCGTCCAGGGCCATGTCCAGCGAGTCGCGCAGCAGGCCCCAGGTGCCCAGCACGATGACCGCGACGATGGCCAGGCTGACCACGGGGTCGAGCCACAGCCAGCCGGTGAGACCCATGGCGAAGGCCGCGACGACCACCCCGGCCGAGACGCCGGCGTCGGCGGCCATGTGCAGGAAGGCGCCCCGGACGTTCAGGTCTTCCTTGCTCCCCTTCATGAACATCAGGGCCGTGGCGGTGTTGATGACGATGCCGATGGCGGCGACGATCATCACCGGGCCGGTCTGGATCGGCTCGGGCGTGGCGAAGCGGCGGATGGCCTCCCAGGCGATCGCGCCGACAGCCAGCAGCAGCAGGGCGGCGTTGCCCAGCGAGGCCAGGATGGTGCCCTTGCGCAGGCCGTAGGTGCGGCGGGCGCTGGGCGCGCGCTTGGCCAGCACCGCCGCGCCCCAGGCCAGCAGCAGGCCCAGCACGTCCGACAGGTTGTGGCCGGCGTCGGCCAGCAGGGCCAGCGAATGGGTGATCAGGCCGGCGCCGGCCTCGACCAGCACGAAGCCCAGGTTCAGCGCGGTGCCGATGGCGAAGGCGCGGCCGAAATCCTTCGGCGCGTGGCTGTGCCCATGATGCCCATGGTCGTGCCCATGGCCGTGAGCGTGCGCATGATCGTGGTGATCATGATCATGATCATGACCGTGGTCGTGGGTGTGTCCGGAGTGATCGTGCGGCATGGGTCCTACATCCCACCAAGGACGAGCCGGATCAATCTTGCACCAAATGTTCGGCGCGGCGGGTGACGGCCGAGAGGCGCGCGGCCCAGCTTTCGACCAACTGGTCGACATCGTCGGCGCGCCCGGCGCTGGTCGGGCCGTCCCAGACCATGGCGGCCTTGGCGAAGGGCAGGGGAATCACGGTCTGGTCCCACGAGCCCAGGCGGAGGCAGGGCTTCGCGGCCAGACCCACGAAGATCACCGGCGCGCCGGTGATGCGGGCCAGGGAGGGCGTGCCCTTCTCCATGTGCTCGGCCGGGCCGCGCGGGCCGTCGGGGGTGATGGCGATCCCGCCGCCGCCCCGGACCCACTGGACCATGTCGCGGAAGGCCTGCTCGCCGTTCTTGTTCTTGGCCAGGTCGGTCTTCTTGGCCGACGAGCCACGAATGGCCGGGAAGCCCAGTTTCTCGACCGTGCGGGCGATGAACTCGCCGTCGTTGGAGCGCGAGATCAGGGCGCGCATGTCCTGGCGCTGGGCGGGCGCCTGCGGCCAGCTGAGCGGCGACATCGGGATGCGCGAGTGCCAGAAGCACAGGATCGCGCCGACGCCGGTCTCGCGGCCTTGCGCCCAGACCGCCTCGGCCTGCTCGCGGCCCTCCTCGGTCATCCGCAAGGTGGCGTAGACCAGCTTGGAATAGCCGGCGAACAGCGAGGACAGGAGCCAGATCACGAACGGCGAACGCAGAGGTCTCAAGCGTCCTTCTCCAAGGCGGGGGCCTCCGAAGCGTGGTCGAGGTCCTGAGCCTTGGCGAGGCGCGCGTACAGACCGCCGGCGCGGACCAGCTCGGCGTGGGTCCCGGTCTCGACGACACGCCCCTTCTCGATGACGTAGAGGCGGTCGGCGTTCTTCACGGTCGACAGGCGGTGGGCGATCAGGATCGTGGTGCGGCCGGCCATCAGCCGCTCCAGCGCCGCCTGGACCTGGGCCTCGCTCTCGGTGTCGAGCGCGCTGGTGGCCTCGTCCAGCAGCAGGATCGGGGCGTCCTTGAGGAAGGCGCGGGCGATGGCGATGCGCTGGCGCTGACCGCCCGACAGCCGCGCCCCGGCCTCGCCGACGACGGTGTCGTAGCCCTCGGGCAGCTCCAGGATGAAGTCGTGAGCGGCGGCCTGGCGCGCGGCGGCCTCGATCTCCAGCTGGCTGGCGCCGGGGCGGGCATAGGCGATGTTGGCGCGGATGCTGTCGTCGAACAGGAACGGCTCCTGGGTGACCAGGGCGATACGGTCGCGCAAGGAGGCCAGGGTCACCGACCGGACGTCGTGGCCGTCGATGGTCACCGCGCCCGCCGTCACGTCGTAGAAGCGCGGGATCAGGTTGAGGATCGAGCTCTTGCCGCCGCCCGAGGGGCCGACCAGGGCCACGGTCTCGCCCTTCCGCGCGGTGATCGAGACGTCCGACAGGGCCGGGGCGTCCTCGCCATAGGCGAAGCTGACCCGGTCGAAGGCGATAGCGCTGTCGCCGGCCGGCAGGGTCCGGGCGTCGGGAGGATCGACGATGGCCGGGGCGACGTCGAGGGCGGCGAACAGGCGGCGGCCGGCGGTCAGGCCCTCGGCGAACACGGTCTGCAGGTTGGCCACCTGGCGCAGCGACTGGGCGGCCATCAAGAGGCTGGTCATGAAAGCGAAGAACACCCCGGCCGTCAGCGGCGCCAGGGCGAACGGGCCGAGGGTCAATGCGCCGGTCGTCGCGCGCCAGCCGGCATAGGCGAAGACCACGGCCACGATGAAGGTGGTGAAGGTCTCGGTGGCCGGGGCGGCCATGGCGCGGGCGTTGCTGCCCTTCATCAGATGGCGCTGGCGACGCGCGACCACGGCGGCGACCCGCGCCTCCTCATAGGCCTCGCGGTTCTCCATCTTGACGATCTTGACCCCGTCCAGGCTCTCCATGATCGCGGTCGAGAGGTTGGAGGTCTCGCCCATGGCGCCCTTGGCGGCCTTGGTGGTGCGCTTCGAGAAGCTCCGGATGATCAGGCTGGCCAGCGGCGCGACGACCAGCACGCCGGCGGCCAGGATCGGCTCCAGGCTGAACATCGCCAGCAGCGCGCCGATGACGGTCAGGGCTTCGCGGACATAGTTGACCACGCCGGTGGTCGCCGCCTCGCGGATCAGGCCGGCGTCGTACAGCACCGAGGCCACGTACGAGCCGGAGTGGGCGCCGCGCAGGCGCTGCAGGTCCGAGCGCACCAGGCGGCCGAACAGGCGCACCTGCATGTCGCCGACCACGCCGTTGCCGATGCGGTTGATGACATTGGCCTGGATGACCTGGAACACGCCGCGCGCCAGGGCCAGGCCGGCGATGGTCAGCGGAATGGTCCAGATCGCGCCGGCGCGCGGATGGGTGATCAGCTGGTCGATGGCCGGCTCGATGATCTTGGCCAGCTTGACCGACAGGGCCGCCACGATCGCGGCGCTGACGATCGAAACCGCCAGGCCCTTCCAGCGGGGTTTCAGGAACTCGCGCCACATCCGGCCCATCAGGGCGCGGTTCGAGGGCTGAGCATCCGGTGAGGTCATGGCGGAGGGGTCGGATTTGTGGGCGGAGCTGTCAAGGACGTGGCGGACGCACTGCCCACGAAAAGCGACGCCATGAGGGCGGCTTTTGCCTTTCGGGGCCGATACCCTTACCTAGGCTCGGAATTTCCGAAGGATCGCGCCGCCTTGGCCAAGTTCGACCTCGCCACGCCCTGGGGCCGGTTCAAGACCTATCTCCACTATCTGTGGAACGACCATGCCTATCTGCGCCTGGGCTTTTCGAACGCCCACTGGATCAGCCCCGAGCTGGTTCGCGCCAACCAGCCGTGGCCGTTCCAACTGGCCTGGTGGAAGAAGCAGGGGATCAAGACGATCGTCAATCTGCGCGGCGGCTTCGACGGCAGCTTCTACGCGCTGGAGAAGGACGCCTGCCAGCGCCTGGGCCTGAACTTCGTCGACTTCACCATCACCTCGCGCGAGGTCCCGATCCGTGAACGGGTGCGCGGCGCCAAGGAGCTGTTCGAGAGCATCGAATATCCAGCCCTGATGCACTGCAAGTCGGGCGCGGACCGGGCGGGGATCATGAGCGTGTTCTACGCCCACTACCGCCTGGGTCTGCCGATCCGCGAGGCGATGAAGCAGCTGGGGCCGCGCTACTTGCACATCAAGCACGGCAACACCGGCGTGCTGGACTATGTGTTCGAGCAGTATCTTGAGCGGGGCGAACCCAAGGGGCTGACGTTCAGCGACTGGGTCGAGAGCGACGACTACGATCCCGTCGCGATGAAGAAGACCTTCCGGGCGGGGATGCTGGGGAAGGTGCTGACGGACAGGATTCTGCGGCGAGAGTAGGGGGCGGAGCTGACCCCCTCCACCGCCGTTCGGCGGTCCCCCTCCCCCAGAAGGGGGAGGAGAAATCTTTTCCGCCACCCCTTTGGGGGCGGACAGACCTGCGTAGCAGGTCAGGTGGGGGCTGGCGCGGCCTTAGCCCTCGCTCGGGTCCAGCAGCTTGTGGGCGTGGATAATGAAATAGCGGGCGTGGGCGTTGTCCACGGTCGCCTGGGCCTTGGCCTTCCAGGCTTTGTGGGCGTCTTCGTAGCTGGGATAGGCGCCGACGAACTCGACCTTGGACAGGTCGCGGAATTCGACACCAGCCACGTCCGAGAGTTCGCCGCCAATGACGATATGAAGAAGCTGCTTATCGGGCATCTGGAGCAAGTTCCTGCGAGGAATTGGTTTTATGGCAGCTCGATATGCCCGACGCGCGACAGGATCAATGGCGCAAGCGTCTGATTGGCGCAAACCAGGCTCGGAACCAGCGGAACGGGGCGATTATAGGCGAAATCCCGGCCCTTGTGGTCGCTGAGCCACGCGCCGGCGCGGCGGCAGATCAGGTCGGCGGCGGCGACGTCCCATTCGCTCTTGGGCGACAGGGCGATGGCCGCGTCGAAGGTCCCGGCCGCGACTAGGCACATGCGGTAGGCGATCGAATTGCGGCTCTCGATGCGCATGTCCGGCCAGGGCTCGCGCCAGGCCGGGTGGGCGAACATCTTGGCGTCGCCGAGCATGGCCGAGCCTTCCAGGCCCTGGGTGGCGCTGGGTTCGATGATCACGCCGTTCAGGGTCGCCGGACCGTCGACCGTGGCGGCGTAGGTCTCATTCAGCGCCGGGGCGTGGACGACGCCGGCCACGGGCTGGCCGTTCTCGACCACGGCGATCGACACCGCGAACCACGGCTTGCCCTTCATGAAGGCGGCCGTGCCGTCGATGGGGTCGACGACGAACTGGCGGGTGGTGGTCAGGCGGGCCGGATCGTCGACCGTCTCCTCCGACAGCCAGCCGTAGCCCGGGCGTTCGGCGCCGAGGCCGGTCTTCAGCAGGGTGTCGACGGCGAGGTCCGCGTCGGTGACCGGCGAGCCGCCCTCCTTGGACCAGATCTTCAGACCGCCCTCGCGCGCTGAGAGCGCCAGCTCGCCGGCCTCCCTGGCGGCTCGGAGGATCAGGTCCAGGTCGTTCATTTGCCCGCGATCGCCAGCGCGTCGACCAGGATCGACGGACTGTTGCTGGCGCCGCGGAACTGCAGATCCGAGCCAGGTACGAGGCGGGCGTAGATGTCGATCAGGTTGCCGGCCACGGTGATCTCGGTGACTGGGCCGGTGCTCTCGCCGTTCTCGAACCAGACGCCCGAGCAGCCCACCGACCAATCGCCGGTATTGCCGTTCAGCGAGGGCCCGAACATCGAGGTCACCAGCAGGCCGGTTCCGGCGTCCTTCATCAGGCCCTCCAGATCCCGCGCGCCCGGCTGGAGCGTCAGATTGTGGGTCGAGACGCTGGAGGGACCCGCGAGGCCGCGCGAGGCGTGGCCGGTGGTGACGAGGCCCAGCTGCTTGGCCGAGCTGGTGTTGAGCAGCCAGGTGGTCAGCACGCCGTCGTCGATCAGGGCGCGGGCCTGCGTGGCCACGCCCTCGTCGTCGAACGGGGCCGAGCCCAGGCCGCGCGCGCGGTGCGGGTCTTCCAGCAGGTTGACGCCCCGGGCGAAGATCCGCTGGCCCAGCTTGTCCTTCAGGAACGAGGCGCCCCGCGCGACCGAGGGGCCGGAGATCGCGCCCAGCAGCGGGCCGATCAGGCTCATCGCCAGCCGGTTTTCGAAGATCACCGGCGCGACCGTCGAGGCGATCTTGCGCGGGTTGAGGCGCGCCACGGCCTGGCGGCCCGCCTCCATGCCGATGTCGCCGGCGGCCGGCAGGTCGCCGAAGTGACGGGCCGAGCGGCCCTCGCCGCCGCGTTCCATGCCCGCGCCCTCGCCGGCGATGGCCGAGGCCGAGATCGAGTGTCCGGTGGCCGCATGGGTCCCGTGGAAGCCGGCGGTGGTCACCAGCGCCCATTTCGACGACGACCATGTGGCCGAGCCGCCGTCGGAATTGGTCACGCCCTTGACCTCGCGGGCGTGCGCCTCGGCGATACGGGCCTGGGTCTCCAGGGTCTCGGCGGTGGGCTCGTAGGGGTCGATCAGGTCCAGCTCGGGGAACGGACCCTTGGCCAGGCGATCGTGCTGCGCCAGGCTGGCATAGGGATCTTCCGGGGCCAGGCGGGCCATGGCGACGGCGCGCTCGATCAGCTTGGCGCGCGCCTCGGCCGAGATGTCGGAGCCGGAGACGGTGGCGCTGCGGCTACCGATGAAGACGCGCAGGCCAAGGTCGCGGGCCTCTTCGCGCTCGACCTCTTCCAGCTCGCCCAGGCGGACCGAGACGGAGAGCGACTGGCGCTCGGCGAAGACGGCTTCGGCGGCGTCCGCCCCGGCCTTGCGCGCGGCGGCGACCACGTCATGCAGCAGATTATCGTCCATGCGGTCTTATGGACTTTATCGCCTCCCCGGTGCAACGGGGGAGGCGGGTTCGGTCCGCTACCCGATCGCCGACAGCAGCAGGGCCACGCCCGCGAAGATGTAGGCCAGCCAGGTCGCCACCATGCCGACAGAGCGCCCGATCGAGGCGCCGCCGTTGGTGGACAGGCCGAAGGCGTGGATCGCGCGGCCGGCGAACAGGATGAAGCCGACCACATGGATGGCCAGCGGCGAGGCGCCGGCCACGGCCAGCACGGCCAGGGCCGCGACGCCGGTCGGCACGTATTCAGTGGCGTTGCCGAAGGCGCGGATGGCGCGGGCCAGCTCCGGGATGCCCTCGTCGCCCAGGGCCACCTTGTGCTTCTGGCGCAGGCGCACGACCAGCAGCGACAGGATCAGCAGCAGGAAAAGGTGCAGGCCGGCCCACAACGCGGCGGCGTGGCCCGAAGCAATCGTATCCATCGGTATTCAAGCCCTAGTGACGAATCCGCCGCCAGAGCGTCATCGCCGAAAGTGGTCCCGGTTTCGGCGGTTATGACGCTCTTTGACATAAACCGAGCCTGTTTATCCGCGCCTTCGCGCGGACAGGCTCGGCGAAGGCGCCATATGAGGCCTTCCGCCCATGGTCGGCAAGTCGACCCGCCTATCGCGCGACTTCGCGGGCGATCGGGTACAGCAGGTAGTGGTCATCATAGAAGGGCGTGCGCTCGTAGAACCAGGCCAGGCGCCCGTCCGGATCGGCTGCGAACTTTGGCTCGGCGGCCAGCTTGGCCTCGAACTCGGCCTTCAGCGCGGGATCGGCGGCCAGCATCTTCTCGGCCAGCGGTGCGATGGCGTAGGACTCGATGTACTCGACCCGGCTCAGCACCTCCGGGACCATGCCCCAGGCGAAGAAGCTTTCGCTGGACTGCGGTTCCAGCAGCAGCACGACCAGATCGCCCAGCGGCTGGTCGGTGGGGACGCGGACCGAGCCCTTGGGGAACGTCCAGTCGCGAGTCTGGGTGGTGATCTTGTCGACGCTGATCTGGACGTGACCCTCGTTGGCGCGGTCGGCCAGCTTGGGATCGACCAGGCGGATCATCTCGACGTTCACGACCTTGTCGGCCGGCAGGGTTTCCAGCGTCACGCCGTGCAGCCTCAGCCGCTCGATGATGTCGGCGCGGTAGCTGGGCACGTAGTAGGCGACCGGACGCTTCAGGCTCAGCGTCGAATGCGAGCCGTAGAAGGGCGTTTGCCAGATCTCGGGATCGGCTTCGCCCAGCCAGCGGATTTCCTTCCGGCCCGAGGCGGGGCTGTCATAGGTCTCGTACTTGATGCCCTTGAAGTGGCGCGTGTAGCTGGGCTTGTCGTCGGAGACGAAGTTGGCCTGGATCTCGGCCGGCCGAAGGGCGCTGTCGGCGGCGATGGCGGCGCGCAGATCGGAGCCCTTCTCCGCGAGCAGCTTCAGGGCCGTTTCGATGAAGACATAGGTTCCCAGCACGCGCTGGGCATGGGGCTTGAGGCTGTGGTTCTCGATCAGGATGGTCGGGACGTGGGCCGCCGCGCCCCAGCCGTTGGAGAAGCGCTCACCCAGGCCCCCGTCGTTGAAGCCGGCCTTGGGATCCTGGTCGTCGACGCCGAACACCAGCTCGCCCGGGATGTGGCCCTCGGCCTCCAGGCTCCGGTTCATGACCGGCTTGAGCACGTCGTCCAGCCACTTGGCGATGGCTGGCGAGCGGTTCCAGACGCCGTTCTCGCCGTTGAAGCCGTAGGTGACGTCGTACTGGTAGTCCAGGCCGTCGGTCACGTGGACATCGACATAGAGATCGGCCTTGTACTTGGCCTGCAGACGCTTCAGCGCCTGCATCTCCGGCTGGTCCAGCTTCATGAAGTCGCGGTTGAGGTTCTGGTTGGCGGCCGTGTTGCGCCAGCCCTGGATGCGCGGCCCGCGCTGGTTGGGGCGCGAATAGGCGCTGGCCCGCTCATGGCCGTCGACCGACAGGATCGGGATCAGGACCAGATTGACCTTGTCCAGAAGCGCGTCCTTGCCGTGGAACGCCATGTCCCGCAGCAGCATCATGCCGGCGTCCTTGCCGTCGATCTCGCCGGGGTGGATGCCGCACTGGACCAGCAGCAGCGGCTTCTTCGGATCCAGCGTCTCGCCGTCCTTGCTGGCGATCACCGCGAAGATCGCGCGGCCTTGCGGCGAGACGCCGAAGTCCTCGACCCGGATCAGCTGGCTGGCCTTGTCCAGGCGATCGAACCAGGCGCGGGTGTCGGCGTAGTTGGGCGAGAAGTCATGCTCGGCGTCGGCCTCGAACGCCGTCACCCACGGATCGGCCTTGTCGCGGATCAGCGCCTGGCTGGCGCCCTGCCAGTGTGGGGCCGGCGGCAGGAAGGGTTGATCCCAAGGGGCTTTGGCGGGCGGCGTTTGAGACATGACGGGACTCGATGACAGGGCGGCGATCGCCGTGAGAAGCAGGATTCCGCATGGCTATCGTCCTTGTCCGACAGCCAGTCGACGGCAAGGGCTTAGTCAGTCCGGTTCGAACATCAAGCGCAAGACGCCAAGGACCTGGTCCAGCGTGGAGTCGTCCAGCCGGCCCAGCCGCTTGATGAGGCGGCTTCGCGCCACCGATCTGATCTGATCGGGCAAAATCCGCCCGGCCCTTTCCTGGAAGACGACCTCGATGCGGAAACGAGCCTTCGCGTCGCCCGAACTCATCGGCGCGACGATGAAGATGTCGTGGTGGCTCAAGCGGTCTGGCGAGACGATCACGCACGGACGGGTCTTGCGGATTTCACTTCCCTCGGTGGGATCGAGGCGGGTCAGCCAGACCTCGCCGCGCTTCACCATTCCCAGTCCTTGTCCGCTTCGCTGGTGAGCGGCGCCTCTAGCCATTCACGATCTTCTTCGGTCAAGCCCAGGGCGCCCAGACGCTTTGAGTCCTCTTCCCAGCCGGCTCGAGGATCCGCGGTCACGGGCGACAGGAAGACACGACCGTCCTCCGCCACGAACTCGATGCGGTCGCCCAGCTTGGCGCCGAGCGTCTCCAGCACCGGCTTGGGCAGGATGACGCCCGCCGAGTTCCCGATCTTGCGGATAGCCGAGGACATGACCTTCTCCGTTGCAACGGAGTAATAACATGCCGGGCCACTTATTTCCAGATCGGCGCGCCGTCGCCAGGCAGACCCAGTCGGCCCCACATATCGCTGACCTTGTCGATCACGCCTTGGTCCATGCGGATCTCCTGGCCCCATTCGCGCTTGGTCTCGGGCGGCCACTTGTCGGTGGCGTCGAGGCCGATCTTGGAGCCGAGGCCGCTCTCGGGGCTGGCGAAGTCCAGATAGTCGATCGGGGTGTGCTCGATCACCGTGATGTCCCGGGCGGGGTCCATCTTGGTGCTGATCGCCCACATCACGTCCTTCCAGTCGCGGGCGTTGATGTCGTGGTCCACGACGATCACCCACTTGGTGTACATGAACTGGCGCAGATAGCTCCAGACGCCCAGCATCACGCGCTTGGCGTGGCCGGGATAGGCCTTCTTCATCGACACCACGGCGATGCGGTAGCTGCAGCCCTCCGGCGGTAGCCAGAAGTCGACGATCTCGGGAAACTGCTGATGGATCAGCGGGATGAACACCTCGTTCAGCGCCTCGCCCAGCACCGAGGGCTCGTCCGGCGGCCGGCCGGTGAAGGTGGTCAGGTAGATCGGGTCCTTGCGCATGGTGATCGCCGTCACCTGGAAGACCGGGAACTTCTCGACGCTGTTGTAGTAGCCGGTGTGGTCGCCGTAGGGACCTTCGTCCTCGTAGTCGTCGAGCAGGACGTGGCCCTCGATGACGATCTCGGCGTGGGCCGGGACCATCAGCGGCACGGTCTTGGCCGGTACGAGGTCGACCTTGGCCCCGCGCAGCAGGCCGGCGAACTGGTACTCCGACAGGGTGTCGGGCACCGGCGTCACGGCGGCCAGGATGGTGCCGGGATCCGCGCCCAGGACGGCGCAGGCGGGCAGGGGGTCCTTGTTTCCCGCCTTCTTGTGGCGGGCGTAGTGCTGGGCCCCGCCGCGATGGGCCAGCCAGCGCATGATGCAGCGGTCCTTGCCCAGCACCTGCATGCGATAGATGCCGAGGTTGAAGTCATCCTCGCGATCCTTGCCCGGCCCCTTGGTGACGACCAGCGGCCAGGTGATCAGCGGCGCCGGCTCGCCCGGCCAGCAGGTCTGGACCGGCAGCTGGGTCAGGTCGATCTGGTCGCCGGTCAGGACGACCTCCTGCACCGGAGCCTTCTTAACCGTGCCCGGCCGCATGGCCATCACGGTCTTGGCCAAGGGCAGCATGTCCAGGGCGTCCTTTAGCCCCTTGGGCGGCGCGGGCTGGCGCAGGAAGGCGAGCAGTTCGCCGACCTCGCGCAGCTCGCCGGCCGTCTCGCGCGGCTCGCCGCCCAGGGTCACGCCCATGGCCACGCGCTTGACCGTGCCGAACAGGTTGGCGAGAGCGGGCATCGACGAGCGCGAGCCGTCGGGCAGCAGCACGTGCTCGAACAGCACCGCCGGGCCGCCGGTCGCTAGCAGGCGAGTCTGGATCTCGGTCATCTCCAGCACGCTGGAGACCGGTTCGGTGACGCGCACCAGTTCGCCCTTGGCCTCCAGGACATCGATGAATTCGCGGAGGGATCGGTAGGCCATGGGGATACTCGTGCGTGCGGTCTAGTTGGCTACGGCCAGATCGTCGGCGTGGATCATCGGGCCCTCGGTGAAGCCGAGTTCGGCCTCGATGGCGTCGGAGCGCAGGCCGGCGATGCGGTGGGCGTCGGCGCTGTCGTAGCGGACGAGGCCGCGGGCGACCTCGCGGCCGGTCTCGTCGCGGACGCGGACGGCGTCGCCCTTCTCGAACGGGCCTTCGATGGCGCGGACCCCGGCCGACAGCAGGCTCTTGCCCGAGGCGAGGGCGGTGGCCGCGCCGGCGTCGACCGTGACCCAGCCCTGCGGGGCCAGCGAACCGGCGATCCAGGCCTTGTAGGCGGCGGCCGGCGAGGCGTTGGCCTCGATCAGCGTGGCCTTCTCGCCGTCGGCGATGGCGGCCAGCGGACGCGGGCGCGAGCCCAGGGTGATCAGGGTGGCGCAGCCGGCGGCGCGGGCGATGCGGGCGGCGGCGATCTTGGTGGCCATGCCGCCGGTGCCGACCCCCGCCGCGGCGTTGGCGCCCTCGGCCATGCCGGCGATCTCGGGCGTGATCTCGCTGACCAGAGGGATGTGCGCGGCGTTCGGGTTCTTGCGCGGGTCGGCGGTGTAGAGGCCGTCGATGTCCGACAGCAGCACCAGCAGGTCGGCGCCGGCCATCTGGGCCACGCGGGCGGCCAGGCGATCGTTGTCGCCGTAGCGGATTTCCTCGGTGACGACCGTGTCGTTCTCGTTGACCACCGGCACCACGCCCAGGCCCATCAGGGTCTCGGTGGTGGCGCGAGCGTTCAGCCACCGGCGGCGCATCTCGGTGTCGTCGCGGGTCAGCAGGATCTGGGCGACGCCGATGCCGTGCGGCTCGAAGGCTTCCTCCCAGGCGCGCATCAGCAGGGACTGGCCGGCGGCGGCGGCGGCCTGCTTCTCGGGCAGGGTCGCCTTTCGGCCGGTCAGGCCCAGGCGACGGCGGCCCAGGGCGACAGCGCCCGACGAGACCACCAGCACCTGCCTGCCGGCGTCGCGCAGGGCGGCCGCGTCGGCGCAGAACGCCTCCAGCCAGGCGCGGTCGGCTCGGCCCGTCTCGGCGTCGACCAGCAGGGCGGAGCCGACCTTGAACACGATGCGGCGGGCGTTGGAAAACGCCCTGGCGGCCTGGCTCACGGCGTCCAGCCCCCGGGGGTCTCCTCGATGTGGTCTTCGTCCTCGTTGATCTCTTCCTCGAGATCGCCGCGACGGATGCGGACCTGGCGATAGGCCGCGCGCAGCAGTTCGGTGACGCCCTGGCCCGAGACGCCCGACACCAGGCGCGGCTTGACGCCCGCGACCGCTTCCAGCTCGGCGATCTTCTCGGCGAGGGTCTCCTCGTCGAGGGCGTCGATCTTGTTCAGGGCCAGGATCTCGGACTTGTCGGCCAGCTCGTCGCCATAGGCTTCCAGCTCGCCCCGGATCGTGGTCCAGGCGCCGGCGATGTCGTCCTGGGTGGCGTCGATCAGGTGGATCAGCACGGCCGAGCGCTCGACGTGGCCCAGGAAGCGGGTGCCCAACCCCGCGCCTTCCGACGCGCCCTCGATCAGGCCAGGGATGTCGGCCAGCACGAAGCGTTCGCTGCTCGACAGATCCACGACGCCGAGGTTCGGGGTCAGGGTGGTGAAGGGATAGTCGGCGATCTTCGGCTTGGCGGCGCTGGCGGCGGCCAGGAAGGTCGACTTGCCGGCGTTGGGCAGGCCGACCAGGCCGACGTCGGCGATCAGCTTCAACCGCAGCCAGATCCAGCGCTCCTCGCCTTCCTGGCCGGGGTTGGCGTATTTCGGCGCCTGGTTGACCGGGCCCTTGAAGTGCAGGTTGCCCCAGCCGCCGTTGCCGCCCTTGGCCAGCAGCAGGCGCGCGCCCGCGTGGTCGAGGTCGGCGATCAGGGTCTCCTTGTCCTCCTCGAGTATCTCGGTGCCGACGGGAACCTTCAGCAGCACGTCGTCGCCAGCGGCGCCGTGGCGCGCGCGACCCATGCCGTGCACGCCCGTGCCGGCCTTGAAGTGCTGCTGGTAGCGATAGTCGATCAGGGTGTTGAGGCCTTCGACGGCCTCGATCCACACGTCGCCGCCGCGACCGCCGTCGCCGCCGTCCGGGCCGCCGTACTCGATGTACTTCTCGCGGCGGAACGACACCGATCCGCCGCCGCCGTTACCCGAGCGGATGTAGATCTTGCATTGGTCCAAGAATTTCATGGCGCTCTTTAGTCCCAAGGCGTCCCGCGCGTCGAGCCCAAAGGGGCCTAAGGCCCTCACGCCGGCCCACCACATCGGCTCTTCGAACTGTGACGCTTGTCCGCGTCGAAAAGCGTGACCGCTATTCGTCATCGTGACGAAATGTTAAAACACAAAATGCGACAAAGTGTCTTGGCAGCGTAACCGGCGCTTCATGCGACGGAACTGGAGGCTGACCTTTGGCTACGGCAGAAGACAGCAAGGCGATACTGGCGAGGGATCTGCGCGATTTGTCGACGCAGGACCTTCACCGTAAGTATAGCGCCGAGGCGTCGGTTCACCGCAACATCTTGATCGCCCGGGGCACCGGCGTCGCGCCGCAGTGGCGCGAGTTCAAGACGTTCCTGGCGGAGGTGGGCCTAAGGCCGTCCGGCGACCACAGCCTGGTCCTGCTGAATCGCTACGAGCGCACCTATGGTCCCGGCCGCGCCAAGTGGATGACGGCCGAGGAACAGGCCGCCCACGAGATCGAATTCGACCGCCTGCGGGCGGAACAGCAGCGTGAAGAACAGCTGCTGATGCACAAGACCGCCGCCACCAAGCGCGCCAGCATGCCCGGCGCGCCGTCGTTCGGCCAGTTCACGCCGATGGCCGGCAGGCACGTGGCCTTCACCGACGTCGCCCGCAAGCTGGCCATTCCGGTTTCGGCCCTGTCCAAGGCCATGCCGGCCGGCGCGTCCGCCGACGAACTGGTCAAGCGGTCCAGCACCGCCAACGAACTGATCAACGAGCAGGCCACCTGGCTGCCGCCGGATCCGGTCCGCAAGGCCGGCTTCTTCGAGGCCTATCGGATCTGGCACCTGCAGGTGCAGCCGCAGTTCGGCCGCGCCGCCACCCCGACCTTCCTGTTCCTCTACATCGCCCTGCCGGTCATGAAGCAGTGCCGCGATGAGCTGATGGACCTGGACCTGTGGAATCCGCTGGGCCAGCGCGCGACGAGCGCGCGGGACGCCCATATCTCGTGGAAGAAGTACACCGAGTTCATGCCGCGCGCGCAGGTGGCGCTGATGGAGATCCCCATCTACGCGACCTATTCGCTGCTGTCGGACCTGGACGCGCTGTGCGAGCGGATCATCACGGCCGAGAAGCGCTTCCGCGAAGGCCCGCAGAAGGTGATCCACACGCACCGGGCGGCTTAAGGCGCCTAAAGATTTCTCCTCCCTCAGAGGGGGAGCAGATTCTCTGGATTCCTAGGCCAGCCACACCATCATCCGCGTCGTCGCCGGCTCGCCGCGCGCGATCGAGGGCTTGTGCTCGACGACGCCGGTGTACAGGAAGCCGGCCTTGACCAGCACGCGGCCCGACGCGTCATTGTCGGCGAAGTGGCCGGCCACGACATAGCGCTTCCTCCAGGCCGAGCGGGCCCAGTCCAGCGCGCCGCGCGTGGCCTCGGTGGCGTAGCCGCGACCCCAGTAGGGGCGGCCGATCCAGTAGCCCAGCTCGACCCGATCCTCCGGCGTGGTGAACAGGCCGATGACGCCGATCAGGCCCTCGTCGGCCAGTTCGATGGCGAAGGTGTTGTCGCGAGACCGGTCCTGGGTTCCGCAGCGGGCCACGAAATCCTCGGCGTGGCCGCGGGTATAGGGCGCGGGCATGCGGGTGGTCATGCGCGCGACGTCATGATCGACGCAGAAGGCCGCCACGCGCTCGACGTCGGCCTTGGCCGGCGCGCGCAGCGTTAGCCGCTGGGTTTCGATGACGGGTCTTTCTTCGATGACGCACATCGGCGCCTCCCAGAGTTTCCGGCTCCTCTTGCTTGGGAACCGTGACGCCGCCATGGCGAAGCTTTCGATTTCATGGCGGCGAGACAAAACAAAAGCGGGGAGCCCGGCGTTCCGGACTCCCCGCTAGAGATCGTCTGTCCGGATCGTCTTCTGAGTGAGAAGCACGATCCGAAGAAACTCTGGTTCGTGCTTACTCGGCCGGTTGAGCGGCCGGGGTCACCGTCACGTACGTACGGTTATGCTTCTTGGTCACGAAGCCCACGGCGCCTTGCACGAGGGCAAAGAGGGTGTGGTCCTTGCCGATGCCGACATTCGTGCCCGGATAGAACTTCGTGCCGCGTTGACGCACGAGGATGTTGCCGGCGAGAACCTTCTCGCCGCCGAACTTCTTCACGCCAAGGCGCTTCGACTCTGAGTCGCGACCGTTGCTGGACGAGCCGCCTGATTTCTTGTGAGCCATCTTGCTCTCCTACCTTTAGAAGGCGTCGCCCTTAGGCTTCGCCTTCCTCCGTGGTGGCGGCGGCCTTCTTAGGGGCGGCCTTCTTTTTCGGGGCGGCTTCGGCGGCCGGCTCGGCGGCGACGTCAACAGCCTTCGGAGCCTTGGCGGCCTTCTTCGGAGCGGCCGGAGCCGCTTCGGTCGAGCCGGTCGGGATCGTCGCCGGGACGGCGGCGTCGCCGAGGCCGCGGGCGCGGGCGTTCAGGATGACCTTCGGGGTCAGGTCGATAGCGCCTTCCCACTTGGCTTCCAGGCCAGCGCCGACGACCGACGTGACGCGCACGACGGATTCGAACTGGCGGTGACCGCGGGTGCGGCGATAGCCCTGGCGACGGATCTTCTTGAAGATCTTCACCTTCTCGCCCTTGCGGGTTTCGAGCAGGGTGCCGGAGACGACAGCGCCGTCCACGGTAGGGGCGCCGACCGTCACGGCCTCGCCTTCGCCAAGCATCAGGACTTCACCGAAGGCCACGGCAGCGCCGGGTTCACCTTCGAGCTTTTCGACAACCAGCAGGTCGCCGGCTTGAACCCGGTACTGCTTGCCGCCGGTTTTGATCACCGCGTACATAGGTTAGCGCCTTAAAAACGTGCGTTCGCAAAATAGGGAACGCCCGCTCGGAAACCCGGCGGGCGAAGAGGGCGCGACTTATACAGCCAGAAGGGCGGGAGTCAACGCCGTTGGGCCGGAATCCGACGACACGGCGCTTAAGTGCGATTAGGCGGACACGCCCCCTGGGACGTTACTTTATAACGCGCTATATGCCGTGACGTGAACTCGACCTTTTTCACCTCCATCGCCGTGACCGGTTTCGCCGTGGCCTTCCTGCATGCGGCTCTGCCGACGCACTGGCTGCCGTTCGTGCTGGTCGGCCGCGCCCAGAAGTGGTCCACGAGCCGAACCCTGGGCGTGACCCTGCTGGCGGGCCTCGGCCATGTGGGCCTGACGATCGCCCTCGGCCTGGGCCTGGTGGTCGCCGGCCTGGCGCTGGAGCCCAAGCTGGGCGGCTTTTTCCATTGGGTCGTCGGCGGCCTGATGGTCGCCGTGGGCCTCTTCTATATAGCGCGCGGCCGCCACAACCACGCGCTGCCGGAAGCGGGCAGGCGCGTCTACGCCTCCGACCGCGCCGCGATCATCGCCCTGGTCACCCTGCTGACCCTCTCGCCCTGCGAGGCGTTCCTGCCCTACTACCTGGCCGGGATGCAGCACGGCTGGCAGGCCTTCCTGGTGCTGAGCGCGGTGCTGCTGGCCGCCACCTCGGCCGGCATGCTGATCTTCACCAGCCTGTCCCTGGCCGGCTTCAAGCGCCTGGGCCTGCAATGGGTCGAGCGCTACGAGGAGACCATCCTGGGCGTGGCCCTGGTCCTGGTCGGCCTCGCCGTTGCGTTCTTCAAGACGTAAGCGGCTTTCGCTCCGCGTCCCGGCCTCCTAAATAGCGGCCATGACCCAGACCGCTCCCGCTCCCGGCAAGATCCCCGTCACCGTGCTGACCGGCTATCTCGGCGCCGGCAAGACCACCCTGCTCAACCGCATCCTCACCGAGGAGCACGGCAAGCGCTACGCCGTGATCGTCAACGAGTTCGGCGAGGTCGGCATCGACAACGACCTGGTGGTCGGGGCCGACGAGGAAGTGTTCGAGATGAACAACGGTTGCGTCTGCTGCACGGTGCGCGGCGACCTGATCCGCGTCCTCCAGGGCCTGATGAAGCGGAAGGGCGGCTTCGACGCCATCATCGTCGAGACGACCGGCCTGGCCGATCCGGGCCCGGTGGCCCAGACCTTCTTCGTCGACGACGACGTCAAGGCGCGCACGGCCCTCGATTCGGTCACCGCCGTGGTCGACGCCAAGCACATCATGCTGCGCCTCTCCGACAGCAAGGAAGCCGTCGAGCAGATCGCCTTCGCCGACCAGATCGTGCTGAACAAGACCGACCTCGTGTCGGAGGACGATCTGCGCCACGTCGAGGCCCGTATCCGCCGCATCAACCCGCTGGCCCCGATCCACCGCGCCCAGCGCTCGAACGTTCCGCTGGACGCCATCCTGGGCAAGCACAGCTTCGACCTGGAGCGGATCACCGAGCTGGAGCCGTCGTTCCTGAACCCGGCCCACGGCGAGGCCGGCCACGTCCACGACGAGCACTGCGGCCATGATCACCACCATCATGACCACGGGCACGACCATGGGCACGTCCATGACGAACACTGCGGTCATGATCACCACCACGGCCATGACCACGGCCACGCCAGCGCCATCCACGACGATGGCGTCAAGGGGATCTCCCTGACGCTGGACAAGCCCGTCGACGGCCAGAAGATCACCGCCTGGCTGAACGACCTGCTGGCCAAGCGCGGCCCGGACATCCTGCGCGCCAAGGGCATCATCGACGTGAAGGGCGAGAACAAGCGTCTCGTGTTCCAGGCCGTCCACATGATCCTGGAAGGCGACTTCCAGCGCGAGTGGACCGACAAGGACAAGCGCTACAGCCGCATGGTGTTCATTGGCCGCGACCTGGACGAGGCCGAGCTGCGCAAGGGCTTCGAGGCGACGGCGGCCTAGACTTCCTAGGCGGCCAGGCCGCCCAGGATCTGGGCCAAGAGCCGGCTCGACAGGGTCTGCGTCATCGGCGAGGCGGCGAAATCCGCCGCCGCCTTGTCGCGCAGGCCGCCGATCTCGCGCGTCAGATACTTGATCGTCCCGGCCGGGCCCGACTCGCGCTCGGCCTGGTCGGCGGCGAACTGATCAAGGAGCTTCTGCCTGTCCTCGTCCGTGCGGGTCGGGGGCGCCGCCACGGTCTCGCCATCGGGGCCGGAGCGGATCTGGCTCCATTGCGCGGGCTCGACATCGACCCGCAGCGCGCTCGCCGGCAGCCTCTGCGGCATCGCCGCGACCATCTCGTCCCGCGAGTGCAAACCGTCGCCGTCGGCGTCGCGCGCCAGGAACACCGGGCCGGACAGGAAGCCGTTGTCCAGGGTGTCGGCCCGGCGCAGGGCCTTCTCGGCCTCCATCTCGTCGTCGGACAGCTTGCCGTCGCCATCGATATCGGCGCGGGCGAACAGGCTGGCGATCGCCTCGGAGCCGGAACTGGACGCCAGGGCGCCCGCCGAAGGGGCGGCAGCCATTTCCGCCCGGCCGATCTTGCCGTCCTGGTCGGCGTCCAGGCCCCGCATCATCGTGGCGAACGCATCGCCGGATCGGCCCGAGTCCGCCGCCTTGAGCTCGTCGAAGCTCAAGGTCTGGTCGGTATCGGTGTCCAGCTTGTCGAAAAGCTTCTGATACAGCTGCTGAGTGAGCGCGCCGCCGCCGATCGTCGTCATCCGTCTGGGCTCCGCCGTTAAGGGACGGCGAAAGGACAAGCAAGGATCGCGCCAAGGTAGAGCTTGGAGCAAACAAAAAGCCCCGGAGCGCGCGCTCCGGGGCTTTCGTGTTCTTGGCTGTCGCCGAAGAGCCTAGTGAAGGTCTTCGTTGATCAGGCCGACCTTGAACCAGCCCGAGGTCTGGAGTTGGTTCAGCACGCCCATGAAGTCGGCGTACAGCACGTCGGCGTCGGCGCGGATCATGACGCGCTGCTCGTCCTTCGGGCCGGTTTGGCCGGTCGCGGCGAACTTGGCGTTCAGATCGGCTTCCAGGCCGTCGAGGCTGGTTTGCTTCTCGGCGATGAAGATCGCGCCCGACTTCTGGATCGAGATGAAGACCGGTTCCTTCGGCTTCGGAGCGTTCGGGGGCGGCGGAACCGCCGGGGGCAGGTCGATCTTGATGGAGGTCACGGCCATCGGCACGGCGACCATGAAGATGATCAGCAGAACCAGAAGGATGTCCACGAAGGGCGTGACGTTGATTTCGGAATTCTGGCCCAGCGAATAACGGCCACCGCCGCCGCCAGCAAGTTTAGCCGCCATAGCCTGACTGTCTCCCAGAAGGCCGCGCCGACACGGGCGCGCCTGAAATGTCGTTACCTCGCCACGTCTGGCGTAGACGGGCGCGGAAGTAAAGCCCGACGACGCATCGCAATAGCAACCCCCTTTTCGACTCTTTTTGACCGAACGCCGTTCGAACGTGCAGCTTCGCGGGCGCCGCTTCGCCCGAGGCGCGAAATGCGCCGCAACGGCGGGCTTTCTGAAAGAGTCTGGTCGTCGGCGGCCCGGCGCCTTATCTCGCGCGCATGATCTTTTCTTTCGACGCCTTCGTCACCGAAGCCCTGTTCGACCGCTCGGGCCGCGCCATGTTCGCCCTGGGCGACGGCACTGTCCGCCTCCAGACCCAGGAGGGATTCGTCACGGTCGAGGCCCATGGCGGCGCGATGGGCGGGGCCGTCCTGGCCGCCGCCATCCATCCCAGCGGCGTCGGCGTCGTCACCGGCGGCGACGACGGCAAGGTGGTCTGGAGCCGAATCGAGGGGGGCGAGGTGGTCGCCACCTTGATCGCCGAGGTGAAGAACCGGTGGATCGAGCATGTGGCGACCAGCGCCGCCTCGGGCCTGATCGCCTTCACGGCCGGCAAGGAGGTTCATGTCCGCGACGTCGCCGACCCGGCCTTCGCCCGGACGTTCCAGCACGAGAAGACGGTGTCAGGCCTGGCCTTCGAGCCCAAGGGCCGCCGCCTGGCCAGCGCCACCTATGGCGGGGCCCAGCTGTGGTACGCTCGCATCGCCGACCAGAAGCCGACCGTGTTGAAGTGGGCCGGCAGCCATATCGCCGTGGCCTTCAGCCCGGACGGCAAGTTCCTGATCTCGTCGATGCAGGAGAACCAGCTGCACGGCTGGCGCCTGTCCGACGGCAAGGACATGCGGATGGGCGGCTACCCGTCCAAGATCAAGAGCGTGGCCTTCTTCGACAAGGGTAACCTGCTGGCCACGGCCGGCGCCTCGGGCGCGGTCATCTGGCCGTTCGCCGGCGCCAACGGCCCGATGGGCAAGGAAGCCGCCGAGATCGGCTTCTCCCGCGATTCGATGGTCGTCCGGGTGGCGGGGATCGACGCCCAGCCGGTCTGCCTGGCCGCCCAGGACAACGGCAAGATCTGGGCCGCCCACATGCGCAACGGCCGCATCGAGACCCTGAAGGCCGAGAAGGGCGCTTCGATCAGCGCCTTGTCGACCAGCCCCGACGGCCGGTTCTTCGCCTGGGGCGACGAGAGCGGCGAGGCCGGCGTGCTGGAGATCCCGGACCTGAGCGGCCCGCGCCAGTTCGCGGGGTAGGCTCACCGCCGACGTCCTCGTCCTTCGACAAGCTCAGGATGAGGACTTGATACGTGGCGGCAAGAAACACCTCACCCTGAGCCTGTCGAAGGGCGGGGTGTTCGGCGCCGCGCCAGACCGGGAAGCGCCTCCCAGTCACCACGGATCACCGCTTCCTTCTTCGCGCGGCTCCAGCCCTTCAGTTGGCGCTCGAAGGCGATGGCGTCGGTGATGAATTGGAAGTCGCCCGCCCAGACCAGTTCGACAGGCCTGCGCTTGTAGGTAAAGGCCTTCGGGTCCAGCCCTTCATTGTGAGCGCTTACGCGAACGGCAGGGTCGGGGCCGCGATGTGAGCCGACATAGTAGGATCCGTCCGCGCAGCGCAGGATGTAGACCCAGGCGGATTGGATGTCGTACATCGCTCAAGTCTCGAGGCGAGAATTTGAAATGTATACGGCTATAGATTGAATTGGCGCAAATCCGTGCCAAACCCCTCGCCCTTCGACAAGCTCAGGGTGAGGTGTTTCTGGCGCTGGTGCATCCAACCTCCTCACCCTGAGCCTGTCGAAGGGCGAGGACAGCGCGGCGCCTACTTCAAAACCCCTTCAGCTCCGCCCACTCCTCGAACGGCGCGCGCCGCGAGCGGAAGTTGTTCACCGGCGCGGCTTCGTCGCGGTAGCCCAGGGCCATGCCGGAGAACAGCATATGGCCTTCCGGCAGGCCGACATGGTCGTCGACGATCCTGTTGTAGTGCGACCAGAACTCCTGCGGGCAGGTGTCCAGGCCCCGCTCGACGGCCAGCAGCATGAAGGTCTGCATCAGCATGCCGACGTCGCTCCACTGCGGCGGGCCGCAGCGGCGGTCGATCGAGAAGAACAGCTGCACCGGCGCGCCGAAGCCCTGGCCGTTGGTCGAGAACCATTGGAGGCGCTGGATCTTGTCCTCGCGCGGGATGCCCAGCGCGCCGTACATATCCTCGCCGACCTGGAAGCGGCGCGTACGCAGCGGCTCCCACAGATTGGCCGGATAGACGTCGTATTCGGTCGGGTCGGGCGCGGCCACGCGGGCCAGCATGGTCGCCTTCAGCTTTTCCAGCGGCTCGCCGGCGATGGCCTGGACGCGCCAGGGCTGAAGATTGCCGCCGGACGGTGCGCGGGCGGCCGCTTCCAGCAGTTCGCGGACCAGGGCCCCATCCACGGGATCGGGCTTGAAGGCGCGCACCGACATGCGGCGGTTGACGGCGTCGATCACGTCCATCGAAGGCTCCTTGAAACCCGTGTATCTATGTCGCGCGACAGCGGCGATGCGTCTGGTTAGCATCCGTCCGCAAGGTCAAGACAAGTAGACTTCTCGGTTACGCTTCTTGGGGGACGTTCGTGCGGCGGCTGTTGCGGAATATCGCGCTGGCTCTGTTCATCGTGCTGGTGGCCGGGCCGGTGGTGACGGTGATTCTCTATCGCTTCATCCCGCCGCCGGTGACGCCGCTGATGGTCATCCGCGCCGTCGAGGGGCGGGGACTGGATCACCGCTGGAGGCCGATCGACAAGGTCGCGCCGGCGCTGCCGCGCGCCCTGATCGCCGCCGAGGACGCCCGGTTCTGCGAGCACCATGGCTTCGACTTCAACGCCCTGCAGAAAGCCTATGCCAATAACGAGGCCGGCAAGAAGATCCGGGGCGGCTCGACCATCAGCCAGCAGACGGCCAAGAACGTCTTCCTGTGGCCGGGGCGCTCCTACGTCCGCAAGGGGCTGGAGGCCTGGTTCACGGTGCTGATCGAGCTGCTGTGGGGAAAGGAGCGGATCATGGAGGTCTATCTGAACTCCATCGAGTTCGGCTCGGGCATCTATGGCGCCCAGGCCGCCTCGCAGCGCTATTTCGGCGTCGACGCCGACAAGCTGACCCAGGCCCAGGCCTCGCGGCTGGCGGCCATCCTGCCCAGCCCGCTGAAGTGGCGGGTGATCAAGCCGGGCAAGTACGTGGCCAAGCGGACCCAGAAGATCGGCAAGGCCTCGGGCGCGGTGCGCCGCGACGGCCTGGCCGATTGCTTGGGCTAGACGCCGACCTGGGGGAGATAGGCCTCGACCGCCGCCTCGTCCCCCGCCTGGCCGATCGTGGCGATGTAGCCATCGGGGCGCACGAGCACGAAACCGCCGGGCGGCAGGCCGTAGGCGTCGGCGAACCAGCCATCGGTGTCCGTCAGGTCCGCGACGACGAGGCCGGGGCGCGGCGCGATCGCGCTCTTGCCCAATAGCGTCCAGTGTGGCCCCGCAAGCACCTCGAACACACGCCGACCCTGGCAGGGCGCGTCCGGTGCGCGATCGCCCGGCGCGACCTTGGCCTCGACGCCCAGGTCCAGCGACAGCGTCGAGCCTTCGTAGCCGAGGTCAAGCTGCCGGGCCTCACGGCCGCGCCTCATGCCCTGGCGCGTCAGGGCCTTGGCCAGGAGATCGGTGGAGAGGCCCAGCACGTCGGCGGCGATCGGGCGGCGCTCGGCCTCGTAGCTGTCAATCAGACCTTCCGGCGCGCCGTCCAGCACGGCGGCCAGCTTCCAGCCCAGGTTATAGGCGTCCTGGATGCTGGTGTTCAGACCCTGGCCGCCAGTCGGGGGATGGATGTGGGCCGCGTCGCCGGCCAGCAGCACGCGCCCGACGCGGTAGCGATCGGCTAGGCGGGCGTTGAGGCCGTAGACCGAGGCCCAGAACATGTCGTGGACCACGATGTCGTCGCGGCCCGTCCGTTCGCGGATCAAGGTGTTCAGGCCCTCGACCGTCAGACCCGCCTCGCCGGTGGCCGGCGCGTGGCCCTGGATCTGGAAGAGGTCGGTCCCCGCCAGCGGACAGAACGAGACCTGGCCGGTGTGGCGGTCGCCAAACACGTGCCAGGCTTCGCGCGACAGGCCCGTCAGCCGGGTGTCGGCGACCATGGCCAGGCCCGGCAGGGTCTTGCCTGGGAAGTCGATGGCCAGCGCGTGGCGCACGAAGCTGCGGCCGCCGTCGGCGCCGACCAGCCAGCGGGCGCGGATCGTCCGGCCATCCGCCAGGGTCGCGGTGACGCCCTCGGCGTCCTGGTCGATTCCGGCCAGCTCGGCGGCGTATTCCGGCGAGTGACCCAGTTGGGCGAGGCGCTGGCGCAGGATGGTCTCGGTCAGGAACTGCGGCAGCATCAGCGGCGTGGCGTGGGGCTCGGCCGGGGAGGGGCTCGCGCCTTCGGCGATGACGGTCTCCTCGAAGCCGCCGTCCGGAGCGTAGTTCCGCACCGGCGGATAGGGGCCGCCCGTGGCCAGCATGGGCGCCAGGACGCCGAGATCCTCGAACACCTCCAGGCTGCGGGGTTGGATGCCCTTGCCGCGGGAGCCCTGGAACGGGCGCTCGGCCTTGTCGATCAGGCGGAAGGCGACGCCCCGGCGGGCCAGGTCGATGGCCAGGGTCAGGCCGGCCGGACCCGCGCCGGCGATCAGGACGTCCGTGTCTTCGGGAGCGGATTGGGCGAGGGTCATCGCATCTCCTAACGCGTGCGTTATGCACATATTTTGCGTGCAAAAAGCACATAAATCCGAGGCTGGACGGGGTCAATTAAAAACGTGCAAAATGCACGTTATGAATCCCGAGCTTCGCGACATTCACCTGGCGATGATGGACCTCGCGGGTTTCCTCAATCGGCCTCAGGCCGATGATCTGCTGCTGCGCGAGGCCGGCGTGTCGCTGGACCGGGCGCTTTTCCCCTTGCTCGGGCGCATTGGTCGAAAAGGGCCGATCGGCGTGGTCGAGCTGGCGGATCTCGCCGGCCGTGACCACTCGGTGGTCAGTCGTCAGGTCGCCAAGCTGGAAAGCCTGGGCCTGGTCGAGCGCCGCCCCGGCGCGACCGACAAGCGCGTGCGCGAGGCGGTGGTCACGGAGAAGGGCGCGGAAGTGGTCGACAGGCTGGACGCGGCGCGCCAGCGGCTGGTCGGGCCGATGATGGCGGCGTGGAGCGACCAGGAACTCAAGGACCTGGCGCGGCTGCTGCGCAAGTTCGTCGACGGGGCGAACGAGGCGCTGAAGGGCTAGCGGGCCCGCGAGGTTTCGGCCCCTCAGTCGACCGCCAGGATCACATCCGCCGCCGCGATCCGCGCCTCGACCTTGGCGCCGACCGCCAGGCCCCAGGCCGCATCCTCCGGCTTCAAGGTGGCCGTCAGGCTCTTCCCGGCCGTCAGGGCGATCGTCACCTCGGCCGAGGCGTCGCCGGCCTCGCGGTCGACGATCTCGCCGGGCAGGCGGTTGTCGCCGTCGCCCCCGGGGGGATCGGCTCCGATCCGCACGAAGCTGGACTTGATCAGGGCGATCACCGCCTGGCCGGGTGCGAGGCCCAGGTCCTCGACGCTGCGTTGGGTGATCGAGGCGCGCAGGACGAGGCCTTCGCCCAGCGCCAGGGTCACGGTCGCCGTGACGCCGTCGCCCTTGACCGCCATCACCTCGCCGCGCAGGGCGTTGCGGGCGCTGGTGCGCAGATCCAGGCTCCACAGCAGTTCGGCGTCGCCGGACAGATCCGCCTCCAGCCGCGCGAAGGCCGCGCTCACCTCGCGCTCGGCGGCGCGGAAGGCGCGGATCACCGCTTGCCCACGCGGCGTGACCTCGGCCGTCCCGCCGCTCTTGCCGCCGGGCGCGGCGCTGACCAGGGGGGCGTCGAAGAGGTTGTTCAGCGCCTGGATCCCGTCCCAGGCGCCCTTGTAGGAGAGCCCGACCTGCTTGGCGGCGGCGCTGATCGAACCCAGGCCGGCGACGGCCTCCAGCAGGGCGATGCGGTCCAGCCCCACGCGGGCCAGGCCGCCGCGCCTCAAGATCAGGGAGGCGCTGAAATCGTCTTCGCGGGCCACTGTTTCACCGTTATGTACAGGAGCTACATAACCGCAGCCCGAAAACACCGTTGAGAGGCTAGGATTACCAGATGATCGCCCGCCGTCCGATGCTGATCGCCGCGCTTTTGTCCGTGGTCCTGGGCGGGACCGCCTTCGCCGGCGAGACCAAGGTGGCCGTGGCGGCCAACTTCACCGAGGCCGCCAAGGAGATCGCCGCGAAGTTCAAGGCCAGAACCGGCCATGACGCGAGCCTGAGCTTCGGCGCGTCTGGCCAGTTCTACACCCAGATCGCCAACGGCGCGCCTTACGAGGTGTTCCTGTCGGCCGACGCCGAGCGCCCGCAAAGGGCCGAGACCGAGGGCCTTGCGGTTCCGGGATCGCGCTTCACCTACGCCACCGGCCGCCTGGTGCTGTTCAGCAAGACCCCGGGCCTGGTGGACGGTCCAAATACCAAGGGGGGCGCGGTGCTCAAGACCGGCAAGTTCGAGAAGCTGTCGATCGCCGATCCCAAGACCGCGCCCTACGGCCAGGCGGCGGTCGAGACCCTGACCCGGCTAAAGCTCTACGACGCGCTGAAGCCGAAGATCGTGCAGGGCGCGTCGATCACCCAGGCCTTCCAATACGTCCAGACGGGCGCGGCCGAGCTGGGCTTCGTGGCCCTGTCGCAGGTGATCAACGAGCCGGGCGGCTCGCGCTGGATCGTGCCGGCGTCGCACCACACGCCGATCGACCAGCAGGCCGTGCTGCTGAAGGCCGGCGCGGACAGCGAGGCGGCCAAGGCCTTCCTGAAGTTCCTGAAGAGCGGCGAGGCCAAGGCGATCATCAAGCGCTACGGCTACGAGGTCCGCTAGGGATGACGGAGGTCCTGTGGCTGACGGGCAAGCTGGCGGGGATCACCACGATCCTGCTGCTGGCCCTGGCCACGCCGCTGTCCTGGTGGCTGGCGCGCGGCCGCTCGGCCCTGCGCGCGCCCGTAACGGCGCTGGTCGCCCTGCCGATCGTGCTGCCGCCGACCGTGCTGGGTTTCTATCTGCTGATCGCCCTGGGGCCGAAAAGCCCGTTGATGGCGCTGTTCCAGCCGTTCGGGGTCCGCACCCTGGCCTTCACCTTCGAGGGACTGGTGATCGGCTCGCTGATCTATTCGCTGCCGTTCGCGGTGCAGCCGCTGCGCAATGCGTTCCTGGCGATCGGCGACGAGCCGATGGAGGCCGCCGCCACCCTGGGCGCCTCGTCGTGGCAGCGCTTCTGGCGGGTGGCCTTGCCGCTGTCGATCCCGGGCTATGTCGCCGCCGCCATCCTGGTCTTCGCCCACACGGTGGGGGAGTTCGGGGTGGTGATGATGCTGGGCGGCAATATCCCGGGCGAGACCAGCGTGCTCTCGACCGAGATCTATCGCCTGGTCGAGGGCATGGAGTGGGGGAGGGCGCATCAGCTGTCGCTGATGCTGCTGGCCTTCGCCTTCCTGGTGCTGTTCACCCTGCTGGGGCTGGAAGCACGCTCGAAGATCCTGCTGCGCACCCGATCATAGACGGCGCGCGGCTTCGCCGCCGCGCTCCAGGCGACCGAAATCGGACGCGCCTTGCGCTCAGCGGCCGTCGAGATGGAACTTGATCAGCGCCTTGGCCGAGCGCGCCACGGCCTTAACCGGACCGCCGGCACCGAGCGTCACGCGAGCCCCCGAGGCGCCTTCCATCAGCAGCATCAGAGAGTCCGCGAGGTCGTCGTCCTTGGCCCCCGCGGCCCGGGTCAGGGCGTTGATCCGGCGGTACAGCTCTTTCTTGTAGTTGACCGAGACCACCTGGGCCGGGTGGTTTTCCTCGTGCAGCTCGATGGCGGCGTTCGACAGCGGGCAGCCATGGATGTCGGCGTTGCAGGCCTTGGTCTCGAAGGCGTCGAAGATCGCTTCCAGTTGGGCGCGCGGGTCGGTGCAGCAGCACGACGTCACCTCTTCCCACCAGGCCCAGTAGTCGCGCTCCTGCTCGCGCAGCACCTCGGCGACCAGCTCGTCCTTGGACGGGAAGTTGCGATAGAGCGTCATCTTGGTCGCATCGGCCTCGGACGCGATGGTCTCGACGCCGACCGCGCGGATGCCGTGCTGATAGAACAGCTCGCGGGCGGTCTCGAAGATCCGGTCCCGCGCGGGGCGCTTGGATACGGCCACGCTTGGGGTTGCCCCCACAGCGGTTTCCGTGTCGCCCCCGACAACGTCCCCAGAATTTCTCGTCGCCATTTTGGCAGTGCTCTCCTTGACGTGCGAGTTACCGGTCAGTATCTCTCGGCTTGTCGATGATACCGAACGGTCTCGTCACATCCTAAATCGTCCTTCCGGTCGCCCGGGTCAAGTAACAGCCCCTGCGACATTTCCTCCCTTAAACCCCAAAAAAGGAGCGCGCGCCAATGCCCTCGCAAACAAACGTTTACGTCGACGCGCCCCAGGCCAAGCCGGCTAAGGGTTTGCTGGGTCTATTTAAATCTCAGGCCGGTCCCAACCGGCGATGGATCGGACAATCCCCCCATGGGCCAACGGTGCGCGCCCTGGGCGACACCTGGTCCTCGAGCACCCGACGCTCCGCCCGGCGGCCCGTCTTCGAGTGACGAGAGTCTGGGAATGACAACAAGAACCTCCCCTTCCGCCTCCCCGCTTCACCTCCCGACAGGGTCCTCCCCCATGCGTATTCAACCCGTCATCACGTCTTTCGCCGGCCTGGCCGCCGTGGCCGTGCTGGCCGCTTGCTCGGCCCAGGCCAAGCAGGAGGCCGCCGCCCCGCCCCCCGTTCAGGTCACCGTCGCCGACGTCGCCTTCAAGTCGCTCCGCCAGTGGGACGACTTCACCGGCCGTCTCGAGCCGATCGACACCGTCGAGATCCGTCCGCGCGTCAGCGGCTATGTCGACGGCGCGCAGTTCGCCGAGGGCGCTCGCGTCCGTAAGGGCCAGGTACTCTTCCAGATCGACCCGCGCCCCTACAAGGCCGAAGCCGACCGCGCCGCCGCCGAGGTGTCGCGCGCCAAGGCCCAGTTGGACCTGGCCAGCATCAACCGCGAACGCGGCCGTCGCCTGATCGATCAGAACGCCCTGGCCCAGAGCGAATTCGACCGCCTCGCCTCGGAAGAGCGCGCGGCCCAGGCCAATGTCTCGGCGGCCCAGGCGGCCTACCAGACCGCCCGCCTGAACCTGGAATGGACCAAGGTGACCTCGCCGATCGACGGCCGGATCTCCAAGACCATCATCACCCGCGGCAACCTGGTCACCCAGGCGTCCCTGCTGACGACCGTGGTGTCCGACACCCCGATCTACGCCGAGTTCAACGCCGACGAGCAGACCTTCCTGAAGTACGCCTCGGCCGAACGCGGCAAGGGCAGCCCAGTCTATATGGGCCTGATCACCGAGGACGGTTATCCGCACGAGGGCAAGCTGTCGTTCATCGACAACGCCCTGGACGCCAAGAGCGGCACCATCAACGGCCGGGCGATCTTCGCCAATGCCGACGGCCGCTTCACGCCGGGGCTGTTCGCCCGCATTCGCCTGGTCAGCGCCGAGAGCCAGGTCGTCGCCCTCGCCCCCGATCGCGCCATCGCGACCGACCTGGGCAAGCGCTTCGTCGTGGTGGTCAACGGAAACAACAAGGCCGAGTACCGCCCGGTCGAGGTCGGTCCGCTGGCCGGCAACCTGCGCATCATCCGCTCGGGCCTGAAGCCCGGCGACCGGGTGGTCGTCGGCGGCCTGCAGAAGGTCAAGCCGGGCGACACCGTCGCGCCGGTCAAGGTCAAGACCGACCTGGCCGACCTCTCGCAGCTGGAAGTCGGCGGCCGCCAACTCGCGGTCAGTCGCTCCGCCGGCCAGAACTAGGTTCGAACCTGAAGCGTAACGCCCGGCTCGCGTGACGAGTCGGGCGTCTTTTTCCAGGGTTTTCTCGGTTCCTGTCGCTCGCCGGATGGCGGGGAGGGGCCCTGCATGCCCGACGCTTACCCCATCGGCTCCTCCCCGGATCGACCGCCATGAACTTCTCGAAATTCTTCGTGAGCCGACCGCGTTTCGCGGCCGTGCTCTCCATCGTCATCTTCATCGCCGGCCTGGTGGCCCTGCCCCAGCTGCCGATCAGCGAATATCCCGAAGTGGTGCCGCCGACCGTGGTCGTGCGCGCCGCCTATCCGGGCGCCAACCCCTCCGTCATCGGCCAGACCGTCGCCGCTCCGCTGGAGCAGGCGATCAACGGCGTCGAGGGCATGATCTACCAGTCGTCGCAGTCGGCCTCGGACGGCGCGATGATCCTGACCGTCACCTTCGCGCTCGGGACCGATCTCGACAAGGCCCAGGTGCAGGTTCAGAACCGCGTCGCCCAGGCCCTGCCGAAGCTGCCCCAGGAGGTGCAGCGCATCGGCGTGACCACCGACAAGGCCTCGCCCGACCTGACCCTGGTCGTGCACATGATCTCGCCGAACAATCGCTACGACATGCTCTATCTGAGCAACTACGCGCAGCTGAACGTCCGCGACCGCCTCAAGCGCGTCGACGGCGTGGGTGACGTGCAGATCTTCGGCGCGGGCGCGTACTCGATGCGCGTGTGGCTGGATCCGGAAAAGCTGGCCTCGCTGAACATGACGGCCGGCGACGTGGTCAAGGCGCTGCGTGAGCAGAACGTCCAGGTCGCCGCCGGCCAGCTGGGCGCGCCGCCCACCAACACGGGCGCGGACTTCCAGCTGTCGATCAACGCCCCCGGCCGCCTGACCGACGAGGAGCAGTTCCGCGACGTGATCATCCGCTCGGGTGAGAACGGCGAGATCACCCGCCTGGGCGAAGTGGCCCGCGTGGAGCTGGGCGCCAACAACTACGCCCTGCGCAGCTTGCTCGACAACAAGTCGGCCGTCGCCATGCCGATCTTCCAGCGTCCGGGTTCGAACGCCCTGCAGATGGCCGCCGACATCAAGAAGACGATGAAGGAGCTGAAGAAGGAGTTCCCCGAAGGCGTCGACTACGAGATCATCTACGACACGACCGCCTTCGTGCAGGAAAGCATCGACTCGGTGGTCCACACCCTGATCGAGGCCATCATCCTGGTGGTCCTGGTGGTGGTGCTGTTCCTGCAGGGCTGGCGCGCCTCGGTCATTCCGCTGATCGCCGTGCCCGTCTCGCTGGTCGGCACCTTCGCGGTGCTGCTGATGCTGGGCTTCGGCCTCAACGCCCTGACCCTGTTCGGTCTGGTCCTGGCCATCGGCATCGTCGTCGACGACGCCATCGTCGTGGTCGAGAACGTCGAGCGGAACATCTCCAACGGCCTCGAGCCGGCCGCGGCCACCCGCAAGGCCATGAGCGAGGTCACCGGACCGATCATCTCCACGGCCCTGGTGCTGTGCGCGGTGTTCATCCCGACCGCCTTCATCACTGGCCTGTCGGGCCAGTTCTACCGTCAGTTCGCCCTGACCATCGCCATCTCGACGGTGATCTCGGCCTTCAACTCCCTGACCCTGTCGCCGGCCCTGGCCGCCGTGCTCCTCAAGAGCCACGACGCGCCGAAGGACCGCTTCCAGAAGATGATCGACGCGGCGCTGGGCTGGTTGTTCAACCCGTTCAACCGTTTCTTCGCCAGGGCTTCGAACGGCTACGTCAACGGCGTGGCCAAGAGCCTGGGCAGGTCGACCGCCGGCCTGATTATCTACGGCGTGCTGCTGCTGCTGACCTTCGGCGCCTTCGCCAAGACCCCGGGCGGCTTCGTGCCGCAACAGGACAAGGCCTATGTCGTCGCCGTGGTGCAACTGCCCGACGCCGCGTCGCTGGACCGCACCGAGGCCGTCATCCGCCAGATGGGCGACATCGCCATGAAGGTGCCGGGCATCAAGCACTCGGTGGCCTTCCCCGGCCTGTCGGCAAACGGCTTCATCAACAGCCCCAACTCCGGCGCGGTGTTCTTCCCGCTGGCCGACTTCAAGGACCGCAAGGACAAGTCGATGTCGGCCAACGCCATCGTCGGTGAGCTGAACGCCAAGTTCGGCGCCATCCCCGACGCCCAGATCGCGGTCTTCCCGCCGCCTTCGGTGCAAGGTCTTGGCACGATCGGCGGCTTCCGCATGCAGATCGTCGACAAGGCGGGCCTGGGTCCTGACGAGCTGAACAAGCAGACCCAGAACCTGATCGACAAGGCCCGCAAGGATCCGGCCCTGGTCGGGGTGTTCTCGACCTACCAGGTCAGCGTGCCGAAGATCGAAGCCAATATCGACCGCGAAAAGGCCCGCGCCTCGGGCGTGTCGCTGACCGACCTGTTCGAGACCATGCAGGTCTATCTGGGCTCGCTGTACGTCAACGACTTCAACCGCTTTGGCCGCACCTACGAGGTCAACGTCCAGGCCGACCAGAGCTTCCGCCTGCAGCCCGAGCAGATGCTGCGCCTGCAGACCCGCAACGGGTCGGGTCAGATGATCCCGCTGGGCAGCTTCGTCAGCTTCAAGGAGGCCACGGGTCCTGATCGCGAGAGCCACTACAACGGCGTGCTCACGGCCGAGATCAATGGCGGCCCGGCCCCCGGCTACTCCTCGGGCCAGGCCCAGAAGGCGCTGGAAGACCTGGCCAAGAAGGAACTGCCCAACGGCATGGGCTACGAGTGGACCGAGCTGACCTACCAGCAGATCCTGGCCGGCAATTCGGCGGTCTACATCTTCCCGCTGTGCGTGCTGCTGGCCTTCCTCGTGCTGGTCGCCCAGTACGAAAGCTGGAGCCTGCCGCTGGTCGTCATCCTGATCGTGCCGATGACCCTGCTGTCCGCCCTGGCCGGCGTCCTCTTGACCCACGGCGACAACAACATCTTCACCCAGATCGGGCTGATCGTGCTGGTGGGGCTGGCCTGTAAGAACGCCATCCTGATCGTCGAGTTCGCCAAGGAGCGCGAGGAACATGGCGACACGCCGCTGCAAGCGGTGCTGGAAGCCTGTCGCCTGCGCCTGCGGCCGATCCTGATGACCTCGATCGCCTTCATCATGGGCGTGTGGCCGCTGGTCGTCTCGCACGGCGCCGGTTCGGAGATGCGCAAGGCGATGGGCGTGGCGGTGTTCTCCGGCATGCTCGGCGTCACGCTCTTCGGCCTGATCCTGACGCCGATCTTCTACTACGTCATCCGCCGCAACACGGCCCGCCGGGCCGCGAGCAAGGCGGTGAATCCGACGGCTCCGGCCGTGGAGGCTCACTGATGTCCGTCTTCGCTAACACCCTGCGCGCCGCGCTGATCGCCGGCATTTCCCTGACGGCCGCCGCCTGCGCGGTGGGGCCGAACTACAAGGCGCCGGCGACCCCGCCGGCGGCCTTCCAGAACGCCGACCCGGCCGTCTTCACCGCCGCCAATCCGGAAGCCGAATGGTGGAAGGCGTTCGGCGACCCGGTGCTGGACCAGCTGGTCGGCCAGGCCTTCTCGGCCAATCTGGACCTGAAGATCGCCGTGGCCCGCGTGGCCGAGGCCCGGGCGCTGTTCACCGAACAGAAGCTTGACCTGCTGCCGCATGTCACCGCCGACGGGACCTATGTGAAGAGCAACCAGCAGCAGCCCGGCTCGAACGGCCAGCGCGTCGAGAGCCAGACCTACCAGGCCGGCTTCGACGCCGGCTGGGAGATCGACCTCTTCGGGCGCGTCCGTCGCGGCGTCGAGGCGGCGGGGGCGGAAGCCGGCGCGGCCCAGGCCGACTTGCGCGACGCCCAGGTCACGGTCGCGGCCGAGGTGGCTCGGAACTATCTCGAACTGCGCGGCGCCCAGGCCCGGCTGAAGGTCGCCAACCGCAACCTCGAGACCCAGCGCGAGACCTTGCGCCTGACCAAGGTGCGGTTCGACGCCGGGGCCGGCAGCCCGATCGACGTGGCCAGCGCTCAGGCTCGCCTGAACGCCACCGAAGCGGCGATTCCGGGCCTGATCACGGCCGAGAAGCGCGCCAACTACCGCCTGGCCGTCCTGACGGGTCAGCGCCCCGGCGCGCTGGACGCCCTGCTGGTCCCGCGCGATGTCGACACCCGTCCGTTGATCACCGCCCTGCCGATCGGCGACGCCGGCGATCTGCTGCGCCGCCGTCCGGACGTGCAGGCGGCCGAGCGTCGCCTGGCGTCGCAGACCGCCCAGGTTGGGGTGGCCACGGCCGACCTCTTCCCGCGCGTCTCGGTGACCGGCTTCGTCGGCTTCCTGTCGGGAACCTCGGCCGGCTTCGGCGCCGGGGCCAGCAAGGCCTGGTCCGTGGCCCCCAGCGTCAGCTGGCCGGCGCTCGACCTGGGCAGCGCTCATGCCCGCCTGCGGGCGGCGCGGGCCCGCGACGACGCGGCCCTGGCCAATTACGACCAGACCGTGCTGCGGGCGCTGGAGGACCTGGAGAACGCCCTGGTCTCCTACCGCCAGCAGCAGGCCCAACTGGTCAGCCTGACCAGCCAGGCCGCCGCCTCGCGTCGCGCGGCCGAGCTGGCCCGGATCCAGTACAAGGAGGGCGGCATCGACTTCCTGGTGCTGCTGGACGCCGAGCGCACCCTGCTGGCCGCCGAGGACAGCCTCAGCGTCGCGGAGACCGGCGTCAACACCGACGTCGTGGCCATCTACAAGGCCCTCGGCGGCGGCTGGAAGGCCTGATATCGAAAGTTCGCCCCGGCCATTGCGCGACCGGGGCGAACTATTTTTCACGGCTCCGCTTGCATGTGTACAGCAAACTCAATACCAATCCTGGCGACAAGTGCCGGAGGTTGAGTCATGGCTACGCTTCAAGTTCTGAAATCCGCTTACAGCGACGTCTCGCGTCTCCCGTTCGCCAACATCCCCGCGGCGGACCTGACCACTCTGCAGACCCTGGCCGGGCGCGTCGACGCCTCGACCCTGAGCCTGGCCGACGCGCGCATCGAGATCGGCAAGCTGGTGACCGCGTCCACCACGGTGGCTAATCTCTCGTACAACTTCTTCACCGGGGCGACGCCGACGGCGCTTGGCCTGGACTATCTGATCTCGCCGAACGGCGGGAACCCCAACAACCTCAACTCGGCCTACTACCAGTCGTTCTCGGCCGAGAACCGCTTTATCAACTTCGCGGTCAATCTGGGGAAGAACGGCGCGGGCAAGGACGCCTTCACCGCCGCCTATGGCGCACTGGACCTGGCCGCCGCGGCGACCAAGGCCTATGGCGAGATCTTCGGCTTCGCCCCGGCGGCGGGCCTGATCGACACCATCCTGACCGCCCAGGTGCCCAACGGCCTGGGCGGGACCTTCACCCGCGCGGAGTACTTCGCCTACTACGGCGGCGACGGCGCGAACGGCCTGGGGACCAAGGGCGCCCTGGTCGGCTTCCTGCTGGCCGTGGCCGCCAACGAGCATATCGGCGTCTACGCCAAGGCCAACGACGCCTTCCTGGCCGACCTCGCCAATGATGGCCAGGCCAGCTTCAACACCAGCCTGGTGGGGACCTATGGCGAGCAGGCGACCTACGCGGCCGGCGCGACCATCGCGGTGACCGACACCCAGAGCGTCTCGCCCGACGCGACCAATGCGGCCCTGCGCTCGACGACCAACAACGACACGGTCACGGGAACGACCAACAGCGGCGCGATCCTCGTCAGCGGCGGCCACGACACCGTCACCTTCTCGGGCGCGGTCGGCGGCTATATCGACGGCGGCGACGGCAACGACACGATCAGCGTCGGTCAGCTGAACGCGGCGGTCGACGTTCTGGGTGGCGCGCCGAACGGCAAGATCAGCGGCGGCGCCGGCAACGACCTGATCACGGTCGGCAAGATGATCAACGGCGCCATCGTCGACGGCGGCGCTGGCGACGACACCCTGGTGATGGGCGCCGACACCGACCTGTTCGACAAGACCCAGATCACCAATGTCGAGCACCTGGTGCTCGAGAACTTCAAGCTGTCATTCACCTCGCCGACCCTGGGCGCGACCACGGTCATGCCGCTGGTGGCCACGAACTATACCGGTCTGCAGGACGTCACCCTGAAGTCGTCGATCTCGACGCGGATCGACAACCTCGCCCAGAACGTGGCGCTGAAGATGGATGGGGTCACCGGCGGCACGCTGAAGGTCAACTACCACGTCGACCTGGTGATCACCGGCATGTCCTCGGCGCAGGTCGGGGCCCCCGTCGTGAACGCCTATCTGAACAACGTCACCAGCAGCAACGCCACGCCGACCCAGCTGGTGGTCACCGGCAATGACGGGGCGCTGGTCGTGCACGTCCAGAGCGACAGCACGCTGGCCCTCATCAACTCGCAGACCGTCGACGGACCTTACTCCAACGGCAAGGTCGTCGTTGTCGGGACCGGCCACCTGACCGCCAACTTCATCGGCAGCGAGGGCGGCTACAACCTCACGACCCACAACCTGGACGCCTCCAGCTCGGCGGGGATCGACGTCCTCGGGATCGGCGGCTCGGGCGGCGTCCCGAATACCGTCGTGCTGTCGGCCTACAATGACAGCGTGGCCGCCGACCTGCTTGGGGCGTCCGTGTCGACCTTCACCCTGGGCGCGGGCTCGGACGTCTTCAAGCTGTACGAGAACGGCGTCTCCGCGCCGCGCTTCTCGAACCTTAGCGTCGCGAACAACAAGGTGACCACCTTCGCCACCCTCACCGACTTCGAGAAGGGCGTGGACCACGTCGATCTGGGGACGGTGATCCCGGCGGTGACCACCGGCATCAGCGCCGGCTCCGCCACCACCCTGGAACAGGCGCTGATCAACGCTTCCAGCCAGGTGTCGGCCAACGGCACGGGTGTCTTCGAGTGGAACGGCGACACCTACATCTACCACCAGGACGCCACGGTCGGGGTCAATACCGGCGACGGCCTGATCCGTCTGGTGGGCGTCACCGGCCTGACCGTCGGGACCGGCGCGGGCAGCGTCGACATCCACTTCGGCTAGGCGAAGGCGGGCTGATCAGAACCAGCCGCTCTCTCGCAACGCCTTGGCGTAGGCGCGGCTGACGGGCGCCTCGACGTCGCCCTTCAGCCGCAGGGTCGCCCGGCCGTCGCCGCGCCGGGCGACCTCGACCGCCGCCTTGGCCACCCACCACGAGCGATGGGTCTGGGCGCCCTCGATGCCCTCCAGTTCGGCCACGGCGTCCGACAGGCGCATCAGGATCAGGTCCTGGCCGCGCGAGGTGTGCAGGCGCAGATAATGGTCCTGCGCCTCGACGGCGAAGAGCTCGGCGCCGCGCAGCTTGGCGGGCAGGCGGTCCAGGAAGCGCGGGGCCGGGGCGCCCTTCGGCGCCGCGTGGGTCTGGGCGGGTTCGCGCTGGACCAGGAAGTTCAGGGCCGTCATCGCCGCGGTGACGATGAACACCGGCGCCAGGTAGCGGGGCAGGGTCTCCATCCGGATCCCGCGCTGGAACACGCTCTCGCTGACGAACCACACGAAGGCCGTGAACGGCAGGGTGATGGCGATGACGGTCAGGGCGCCGTAAAGCCAGGGGGCGCCGTCGGCGCGGCCGTCGCGGCCGATCACCTGGGTGACGCCCGTGCCCACGACCGCGCCGGCGACGCACAGTCCGACCCAGTAGGCCAGTCGCGTGAGCAGCGGCGCCTGGCCCGAGCCCAGGGCGCCGATCAGCGCCAGGAACACGCCGGCCCCGCCCGACACCAGATAGCCGCGCACCGCCTCGCGCGAAGTCAGCGCCATTCGCGAAGCGTGAACGGCGTCCTCCAGCCGCTCACGAAGGGACGGCGGCGATTGGCGCAACGGCGATTGAGACAAGAGAACGCCCACTCCAACAAGGCTTTCGACGGCGAGACGAACCCGCCGGACCGAACCCGGAGTGAAGGAAGATGGATGAGAACGGCAAGTCAATCGCTCTGGCGGCGCTTCGCAACGACACCCTGAGAAACGCCGCCGTGGGCGTCGTGCTGGCGGTTGGCGTGGTCGGCGTCGCGGCTACTGGCATGTTCACCGACCTCGCGGGCTATGCCGCGCGCATTCCGTTCCATCCCCACGCGCCCGACCTGTCGCGGATCGCCGAAGCGCCCGCCGTCATCAGGCTGCACCTGCTCTCGGCCCTGACCGCCCTGGTCATCGGCGTCGCGCTGATGATGCGGGTGAAGGGCACGGGCCTGCACAAGCTGCTGGGCTGGACCTGGGTGCTGGCCATGGGGACCACGGCGGTCAGTTCGCTGTTCATCCGCGAGCTCAACCACGGCGCCTTCAGCTTCATCCACCTGCTGTCGGGCTGGACCATCGTCGGCCTGCCGGGCGCCGTCTACGCCGTCAAGCGCGGCAGGGTCGCCGCCCACCGCCGGGCCATGACCGGCATGTTCACCGGCGGCCTGCTGCTGGCCGGCCTCTTCGCCTTCATCCCCGGCCGCCTGCTCTGGACCGTGTTCCTGGGCTGATCCTCTGGCGGGCGCCCGTGGCCCTGCCGGTGACCTTCCACGAGGTGTTCGCCCAGGCCTAGAGAGCAAGCCTGGATAACAAGGGTCCCTTGCCAGGTCCGCCGGGATGCGCCTATCCGAGGACGGAGCGCAACCACGGCGGACCTCGACTTTCATGACCGCAACCAAGACCCGCGCCAGCGGGCGGGGCCGTCCGTCCAAGGCCAAGGGACTGGATCTCAAGGAAACCATCCTCGACGCCGCCGAGGGGCTGTTCGCCCGTCACGGCTTCCATGGGGTGACGACACGCCAGGTGGCGGCGGAGGCCGGCGTCGATACGGCGCTGATCCACTATTATTTCGGCGCCAAGCGCGAGCTGTTCGACGCGGTGTTCCTGCGCCGCGCCGAGATCCTGAACCAGGCCCGCGAGGCGTCGATGAACGCCTATGTGGAGGCGCACGACGCGGGGTCCATGACGGTCGAGGGGGTGATCGAGGCGTTCATCGATCCGCTGCTGCGCATCTCGCGAGAGGGCGGGGCCGGCTGGAAGAGCTACTTCGTCCTGGTCGCCCAGGTGAACAACACCCCGGCCTGGGGCGGCGAGACCATGACCCGCTTCTTCGATCCGGTCGTTCACCAGCTGGTCGAGACGCTGAAGATCGTCCGGCCGGAGGCGGCCTATCGCGACCTTTACTGGTGCTACCAGTTCCTGACCGGCTCGATGATGCTGTCGCTGTCCGAGACGGGACGCATCGACTCGCTGTCGGAAGGCGAGTGCCGTTCCAGCGACCTGGAAGCGGTCCGCCGACGCCTGTTCTCGTACTGCGCGGCCGGCTTCGAGGCGGTGATCGCCAAGGCCCTCTAGCAAGATCCTCCCCCACGTGCGGGGAGGCATCATCCGTCCCCGATCCTTTTTTCATCACCTGATGAAAAAGTGCTGGCGTCCGGCGCCGGTTCGGGTGATGGTGCCTGCAATTCGCTGTTCGATGAAATGGCGAACCCCGAGCACGCGTCCGCATAAGACGGATCCGGCTCGGACGGGCGGAACGCAAGGGAGGGAACCCCATGACTTCGATGTGGAAGGCTGCGCTGTTGGCTGGCGCGGCGTGGAGCACGATCGCGGGCGTCGCGTCGGCGCAAGAGGCTCCGGCGGCAAGCGGCAACGTCTCGGTCGACGAGGTGGTCGTCACCGCCCGTCGTCGCGAGGAAAACCTCAAGGACGTGCCGGTGGCCGTGTCGGCCTTCTCGGCCGAGAAGCTGGAACGCTCGGGCGGCACGGACATCACCGTGCTCTCGCAGACGACCCCGAACATCACGGTGCAGACCGCCCGTGGCTCGAACTCAACCCTGATCAGCTACATCCGCGGCGTCGGCCAGCAGGATCCGCTGTGGGGCTATGAGCCCGGCGTCGGCCTCTATGTCGACGACGTCTACATCTATCGTCCGCAGGGCGCGGTTCTGGACATCTTCGACATCGAGCGCATCGAAGTGCTGCGCGGCCCGCAGGGCACGCTGTACGGCCGCAACACCATCGGCGGCGCCATCAAGTACGTGACCAAGCGCCTCGGCGACGAGGCCGGCGCCAAGGTTCGCGCGACCTATGGCAGCTACGACCAGACCGACCTGATGGTCACCGGCCAGACGCCGGTCGGCGGCGGCCTGTCGGTGGGCGGCGCCTATGCTCTCTACAAGCGCGACGGCTACGGCAAGAACCTGACCACGGGCGCCGACCAGTACGACAAGGACGTCCAGGCTTATCGCCTGAGCGCCGAGTACAAGCCGACCGAGGATCTGTTCTTCCGCCTGGCCTATGACAAGGTCGTGGACAAGTCGAACCCGCGTCATGGTCACCGCGAGACCCTGCCGACCGTCGGCGCCTATCCGATCCTCGACATCTACGACACGCAAGCCGGCCTGGGCGACAAGAACCGCGTCAAGACCGAAGGCCTGTCGCTGACCGGCCAGTGGGACGCCACCCAGAACCTGACGTTCAAGTCGATCACCGCCAACCGCAAGGGTCATACCCAGACCCTGATCGACTTCGACGGCACGCCGCTGCCGACCCTGGACGTGCCGGCCACCTATGACGACCGCTCGTTCTCGCAGGAACTGCAGGCGGTCTATGCGGACGAGAACGTTCAGGGCGTCTTTGGCCTGTACTACATGAACAGCCAGGCCTCGGGCGAGTTCGACACCATCGCTGGCAACCTGGGCGTCTCGATCGCCGACGGCGGCAAGGTCAACACCCAGAGCTTCGCGGCGTTCTTCGACTTCAGCGCCAACCTGACCGACCGCCTGAAGGTCTCGCTGGGCGCCCGCGCCACCCGCGACCACAAGCGCGCCAACGTGTTCCGCTTCTTCTATCTGGGCGCCACGCCGTCGCCGTACCAGGGCGGAACGAACCGTCCGATCCTGCAGGTGCGCACCAACTATGACGCCGCCCGCACGTTCGAGCAGTTCACGCCGCGCATCTCGGTCTCGTACGAGCTCAGCGACGACCTGAACACCTACGCTTCGTTCTCGAAGGGCTACAAGTCGGGCGGTTGGGACATGCGCGGCGACGCGTTCATCACCCCGCAGACGACCCAGGGCTACCTGCCCGAAGTCGTGAAGACCTACGAAGCCGGCCTGAAGGGCTACGCCCTGGATCGCCGCGTCTCGTTCTCGTCGGCGATCTTCCTGTCGAAATACACCAACCAGCAGGTCACGACCCAGGTCGTGGTGCCCTCGGGCATCGCCAGCTCGGTCGACAACGCCGGCGCCTCGACCCTGTACGGCGCCGAGTTCGAAGCCACCGCCAAGTTCAACCAGCACCTGACCGGCAATGTCGCGCTCGGCTACATCCACGCCAAGTACGACACCTTCAGCCGCTTCGTGCCGGCCGGCGCGCCGAACCCGCTGAACCCGTCCACGGTCCTGGCCACCGGCCAGGTGATCAACGTCGCCGACCTCTACGGCTTCCAGAACACCCCGCAATGGACGGGCAATGTCAGCCTGACCTGGCGCGCGGATCTGGCCGGCGGCGACATCGCCATCACCCCGATGGTCAGCTACCGCGACAAGTACCAGCAGTTCGAACAGCCGCTGCCGGCCCTCGACCAGAAGGCCTTCACCCTGGTGGACCTGACGGCGATCTGGACCGCGCCGGGCGGCAAGTACAAGCTGGCCCTGACCGGCAAGAACCTGACCAACGAGAAGTACCGCACCGGCGGCTACAACTTCGGGGCGCCGACCTACAACAACTCGGTGATCGGCTTCTACGGCCCGCCGCGCACCGTCGCCGGCTCGATCGAGGTGGCGTTCTAATTATCTAGGCGACTTAGCTCGGGCGGGACTTGCTGCAACAAGTCCCGCCCTTTCTTTATGTAGACACAGGCAGTGGCGTAGGGGGCGGCGATGAGCGAGCAGCAGCAGACGGAAGCGAAGACGCAGCAGGGCTCGGGCTATCGCTACGTGGTCCTGGCGATGCTGATCCTCGCCTATACGTTCAACTTCCTGGACCGGCAGATCCTCGGCATCCTGGCCAAGCCGATCAAGGACGAGTTCGGCCTGACCGACGCCCAGTTCGGCCTGATGGGCGGCCTGGCCTTCGCCCTGCTCTACACGACCCTGGCCATCCCGATCGCCTGGCTGGCCGACCGCTTCAGCCGCGTCTGGATCATGACCGCCGCCCTGACCCTGTGGAGCGGCTTCACCGCCCTGTGCGGCGTGGTCGGCAGCTTCGGTCACCTGTTCCTGGCCCGCATGGGCGTGGGCATCGGCGAGGCGGGCGGCGTGGCCCCGGCCTATTCGCTGATCTCGGACTATTTCCCCAAGCACCAGCGCGCCCGGGCCCTGGCGGCCTACGCGTTCGGCATCCCGCTGGGCACGGCGGCCGGCACCCTGGTCGGCGGTCTGCTGGCCGTGCACTACGGCTGGCGCACGGCCTTCATCGTCGTCGGCGCGATGGGGGTGGTGCTGGCCCCGATCTTCCGCCTCGTCGTCCGCGACCCGCCGCGCGGCGGCGCCGATCGCGCGCCGAACGCGCCGCCGGTCGCGCCGGCTCCGGCCGCCCCGCTGCGCGAGGTGGCGAGCCTGCTGGCGGCCAAGCCCAGCTTCTGGCTGCTGGCCCTGGGCGCGGCGGCGTCGTCGGTCTGCGGCTATGGCGTCGCCGCCTGGCTGCCGTCGTTCTTCATGCGCAGCCTGGGCCTGACCCTGTCCCAGACCGCCTGGTACTATTCGGGCATCGCCTTCCTGGGCGGGGTGGTCGGCATCTGGATGGGCGGCGTGATGGCCGACCGCCTGGGCGCCAAGTCCAAGGCCGGCTACCCGCTGACCCCGGCCGTGGCCTTCCTGATCTCGGTCCCCTGCTTCCTGCTGGCCATGAACAGCGGATCGCTGGTCGGCGGTTTGGGCGGGACCGCGTCCCTGGCCCTGGCCTTCGTGATCTTCCTGATCCCCACGGGCCTGAACCTGGCCTGGCTGGGTCCCGTCACGGCGGCCGTGCAGCACCTGGCGCCGGCGCCCATGCGGACCACGGCCTCGGCCCTGTTCCTGCTGATCAACAACCTGCTGGGGATCGCCGTCGGGGTCTACTATTTCGGCGCGATGGCCGACTTCCTGAAGCCGACCTTCGGGGCGGAATCCCTGCGCTGGGCGATCTATACCGGCATGGGCTTCTACCTGCTGGCGGCCCTGCTGTTCTTCCTGGCCTCGCGCCGCCTGGACCGGGATTGGGTGGAGTAGGGCGCGGTGACTAGCCGCATCACGGCATAGCGCCACGGTTCGGTCAATTTCGGGTATCAAAGGGCGCGAAACCAGAGCGCCAGCATGACTCCCGAAGACCGCCACATCTTTCACGACCCCTCCGGCAAGCGCGAGCGCCGGGCCAAGCTGGTGCTCGGCGTCGTCATCTCGCTGGTCGCCGCGATCGTGGCCGGCTTCGTCGCCACCCTGGCCTTCGCCCCGCGGCTGCCCGAGGCGCCGCTGAAGGACCCGCACGTCCTGACGTCGCTGCACCAGGAAACCCCGCGCAAGACCAGGATCGTGAAGTCATGGCGCCGCGTGCCCCGGCCTCCCGCCGTGAAAGGCGAGGCCGGGCCCAGCGACGCCGCCCATCCGCTGTCGGTCGGCTTCTACGTCGCCTGGGACGAGGACAGCCGCGAGTCCTTGCGCCGCAACATCGACAAGCTGGACGTGGTCTCGCCGCAGTGGGTGGCGATCAACGGCGCCAAGGGCGACATCACCCTGGTCGACGACGCCGAGGGCGTGGCCCGGATCGCCAATGCGCCCAACAAGCCGGCCGTCCTGCCGCTGGTCCACAACTCGGCCAACGCCGCCTTCGACGGTCCGCTGGCCGATGCGCTGCTGACCGACCCGGCCGCCCGCGCCAAGCTGATCAACAATCTGAAGGTCCTGGCCGACCAGCATGGCTACGGCGGTTACGTCTTCGACTTCGAGGCGCTCTCCGCCAAGGGCCTCAACGCCTATCCGCTGTTCCTGAACGAGGCCCGCGCCGCCCTGGCGGCGACCGGCCGCGAGGTCTGGGTCACCGCCCCGTTCGACGGGGAAGGCTGGCCTCTGAAGCGTCTGGAGCAGGCCTCCGACACCCTGGTGCTGATGGCCTATGACGAGCACTACGCGCTCGGCGATCCCGGCCCCAACGCCGGCCAGGACTGGTACGAGACCGAGCTGGAAAAGCGCTTCGCCCGTCTCGACCCGAACCGCGTGGTCCTGGCCCTGGGCGCCTACGGCTATGACTGGACGCTGAACAAGGACGGCTCGCGGTCGTCCGGCGCTCCGACCACGTTCCACGAGGCCATGCGTAACGCCCAGGACGCCGGGGCGACGATCCGCATGGACGACAACGCCCTGAACCCCACCTATCAGTACACCGACGACAACGGCGACGAGCACGTCGTCTGGTTCCTGGACGCCGTCACCCTGTTCAACCAGATCAAGGTCTCCGACGCCTGGAAGCCGCGCGGCTATGCCCTGTGGCGGATGGGCATGGAGGATCCGGGCGTCTGGTCGCTGCTGGGCAAGCCCTATGGCAAGGCCTCGGCCGGCGGCCTGACCACCCTGGCCAACGGCCAGGGCGTCGACTTCGACGGCGGCGGCGAGGTGCTGCGCGTGGCCCAGTTGCCCACGCCCGGCAAGCGCAGCCTGGAGTTCGATCCCGACACCGGCCTGGTTTCGGGCGAGCGCTACGACGTCATTCCCAGCAGCTACGTGATCGAGCGCTACGGCCAGAAGAAGGGCCTGGTGGCCCTGACCTTCGACGACGGCCCCGACAGCCGCTGGACGCCGAAGATCCTCGACATTCTCAAGAAGAAGAACGCGCCCGCGACCTTCTTCGTGATCGGCCAGAACATGCAGCGCCGCCCCGACCTGGTGGAGCGCGAGGTGGCCGAGGGGCACGATGTCGGCGGTCACAGCTGGACCCATCCCAACATCGCCGAGACGCCGCTGCCGCAGGTGCAGGTCGAGCTGAACGCCACCCAGCGCCTGTTCGAGGTGCTGACCGGCCGCTCGATGCGCCTGTTCCGCCCGCCGTTCTTCGGCGACGCCGAGCCCTCGACCCCGCACGAAGTGGCCCCGCTCGTCATCGCCCAGACCCTGGGCTACATGACCGTGGGCCTGCGCATCGACCCGGACGACTGGCAGAAGCCGACGCCGCAGCAGATCATCGACCGCGTTCTGGATCGCCTGGACAATCCGGGCGATCGCCCGGGGCAGGTGGTGCTGCTGCACGACGCCGGCGGTGACCGCAGCCGGACCGTGGCGGCCCTGCCGGGGCTGATCGACCAGATCCGGGCCCGCGGCTACCGCCTGGTGACCGTCGGCGAACTGGCCGGCATGACCGCGCAACAGGTGATGCCGCCAACCTCGCGCACGGCCGCCGACCTGTTCCTGGATCGCCTGGGCTTCGACTTCTTCCGCTGGGCCCAGGCCACGATGACCTGGCTGTTCATCACGGCGATCTTCCTGGGCGTCGCGCGTCTGGTGTTCCTGGCCAGCCTGGCTCTGGTCCACCGCTTCTGGACGCATGAGGAGCCCGCCGATCTCGATAGCGAGAACGGCCCGCTGGTCTCGGTGCTGATCCCCTGCTTCAACGAGGAGAAGGTGATCGCCGCCTCGGTGGCGCGGATCCTGGAGAGCGACTGGAAGAACCTCGAGGTGCTGGTTCTCGACGACGGCTCCAAGGACCGCACGGCTCAGGAGGTGCGCGACCATTTCGCCGATGATCCGCGCGTGACGCTGCTGTCGTTCGAGAACGGCGGCAAGGCGCGGGCGGTCAATCGCGGCCTGGCCGTGGCCAAGGGCGAGTTCGTTGTCGCCCTGGACGCCGACACCCTGTTCCCGCCCGAGACCATCGGCCGCCTGGCCCGCTGGTTCCAGGATCCGGACATCGGCGCGGTGGCCGGCAACGCCATCGTCGGTAACCGGGTCAATATCGTCACCCGCTGGCAGGCGCTGGAATATGTCACCGCCCAGAATCTGGAGCGCCGGGCGCTGTCGGCCCTGGGCGCGGTCACCGTGGTGCCCGGCGCCGTCGGGGCGTGGCGCAAGAGCGTGCTCGACGCGCTGGGCGGCTATCCGTCCGACACCCTGGCCGAGGACCAGGACCTGACCATCGCCTGCCAGCGCGCCGGCTGGAAGGTCGCCTTCGATCCCGAGGCCCGCGCCTATACCGAGGCCCCGGACACCGTCGGCGGCCTGCTGAAGCAGCGCTTCCGCTGGTCGTTCGGCACGCTGCAGTGCGTGTGGAAGCACCGCAAGGCGATGTTCAGCACCAAGACTCCGGTGCTGGGCTTCGTGGCCCTGCCGCAGATCTGGCTGTTCCAGATCATCCTGGCCGTGGCCGCGCCGCTGGTCGACTTCGCCGTCATCTGGAGTCTGATCAGCGGTCTCTATGGCGCGGTCGCCCACCCCGTGGAATGGCGCCCGGACGACATGCTGCTGGGCCTGACCTACTGGGCGATCTTCATCGCCGTCGACCTTTCGGCCGGCGCCCTGGGCATGGCCCTGGAGAAGCGCGCGCCCTGGGCCGACCTGCCCTTCCTGCCGGTGCAGCGGTTCGGCTATCGCCAGCTGATGTACTATGTCGTGGTCAAGTCGGTGGTCATGGCCATTCGCGGCGGCCGGGTCGGCTGGGGCAAGCTGGAGCGGCGCGGGTCGGCGTCCGTGGGCGCGAACGGCTAGGCTTGCCAGCCTTGCGCCGGCATGGCCAATCTCTCGCCCAGTTTTTTTGGGGCCAAGTTTTGGGGGGCGCGACCATGCGGGCGATGATCAGGGGTGGGATCGTAACGGCGGCGATGCTGCTGGCGGTGAGCGGCGCTCAGGCCTGGGCGGCCGACGGCCATCCGATCCTGCAGGTCCAGGTGGGAGCCCAGATCCAGGGACCGGTCTCGGGCCGCCTGCTGGTCTTCGCCCAGCCCCTGGCCGCGGCCAAGGCCGGCGCCAGGGACGGCGTGATCGAGAGCGTCGAGGCCAATCCGTTCGAGGGCCAGGGCCAGGTCGCCGCGCGTGAGGTCGGCACGGTCGGGGCCGGCGCCACGGTCGAGATCGATCTGGACGGCGTCGCCGCCCCGCAAGTGTTCTCCAAGCTGCCGCCGGGCGAGTACGCGGTCCAGGCCGTGCTCGATCAGAACCACAGCTACAATTACGGCGGCCGGGGCGGCGGCGATCTGGTCAGCCCGGTCACCACCGTGACCCTGCCGCTGGCCGCCGGGACCAAGCTCGTCCTAGACAAGGTCGAGCCGGCCTACGACCCCTTCAAGCTGCCGCCGGAAGCGCCCAAGGCGGCCGTCGATCGCCTCGCCGCGGCCAGGCCGCACATCGCGCCGGTGAACTTCGTCAGCCCCGCGCTCAGCGCCTTCTTCGGTCGGCCGATCACCATGAAGGGCTGGGTCCTGACCCCGCCCGGCTACGAGACCGGCAAGGAACGCTATCCGACGGTCTATTACACCCACGGCTTCGGCGGCTCGAACGAGCACCTGGTGAACCAGGCGACCCGCATGTACGACCTGATGGCCAAGGGCGAGGCCCCGCCGATGATCTGGGTCTATCTGGACGAGAGCAGCGCCACCGGCACCCACGAGTTCGCCGACAGCCTCAACAACGGTCCCTGGGGCAAGGTCCTGACCGAGGAGCTGATCCCGGACCTGGAAAAGCGCTGGCGCATGGACGCCAAGCCTACGAGTCGTTTCCTCAACGGCCACTCCTCGGGCGGCTGGGCGACCCTGTGGCTGCAGACCCGCTATCCGAAGGTGTTCGGCGGAACCTGGTCGACCTCGCCGGACCCCAGCGATTTCCACGACTTCACGGGCGTGGACCTCTACGCCCCCAACGCCAACGTCTACTACAAGCCGGACGGCTCCTTGCGTCCCATCGCCCGCGACCACGACAAGGTGCTGGCGACGCTGAAGGACATGGTCGCGCTGGAGGAGGTTCTGGGCGAGTACGGCGGCCAGTTCGGTTCGTTCGACTGGGTGTTCTCGCCGCGCGGTCCGGCCGGCCGGCCGCTGCCGATGTTCGACCGGGCGACCGGCGCGGTCGATCCCGCCGTCGTCGCCTACTGGAGCCAGCACTACGACATCGCCGCGCGGCTGAAGGCGAACTGGCCGGCGCTGAAGCCCGATCTGGACGGCAAGGTCCGCCTGATCGTCGGCACGGCCGACACCTTCTATCTGGACGGTTCGGCCCGCAGGCTGGAAGCGGTGATGAAGGGGCTCGGGGCCAAGACCGACTTCCGCTACCTGAAGGACAAGACGCACGGCGACCTCTACCAGGTCGGTGACGACCGCCAGGCCCTGATGAAGCAGATCGCCTGGGAGATGTACGCCGTGGCCCGGCCGGGCGCGAAGCCGCCCGCGCCGATTCCCGCCGCGCCCAGAGGTTGAGATAACGCCGATCTGTGGCAAGCTCCGCCGGGTCGCCTAGCCGGCGCTCGGGGGTAACTTGCCATGAAGTCCGTCGCCATCGCACTTTCACTCGCTCTGGGTCTGGCTCTGACCGTTCCCGCCCAGGCCGCGCCGCCGGCCGGGACCGAGAAGGTCAAGTTGTCGGGCAAGAAGGGGCCCAGCCTGTTCCGGCCCGGCTTCCAGCTGGGCGAGTACGACGGCGACGCCACGGTCAAGAGCAGCAAGAGCTCGGTGACCGGCGTCTTCGAGGGCGGCAAGGCCAGCGTCGAGATGACGGTCAACGGCCCGGGCCTGGGCCCGGTCGAGGTGGCCTGCGGCGGCGGCCAGAGCCGGCTGGGCCTGGGCTGGATTACCTTCGACCGCGACAAGCTGCAGTTCTTCTGCACGCTCTCGGGCCCCGGCGCGGGGGCCGACGCGACCTTCGCCCTGGCCAGCGCCAAGGGCGGCGGCCTTCTCAAGAACCTCCAGCAGCCGCAGCGCGCCGCCGAGCTGCGCTTCGGCGGCCTGAACATCCGGGCGCGCACGGAACAGGTCGGCGGCCTGCCGATCGGCGGCGGGGCGACGATCGGCTACGTGTTCAGTCGCGACGGGGTCGACATCGGCGGGGTGGACCTGGCCGCCATGCAGCCGACCGCCTACTTGCCGCCCAAGGGCTCGAAGGATCGTGACGCGGTCGCGGTGCTGTCGCTGATCCTGATCTTCTTCAAGGACCCCGGCCGCCAGCGGTGATCCCGCGATGATCTCGCCTTGATCTGGGCGCCAACGGCTGACACGATCCATGACACCGGGGGACAACTGTTCCGGCGCGAGATTTTGTGACCGGTAACAGCTACGCGGGGTCAAGGGCTTCCCGTGCCCTGAGCGCCCAGATGCCCGGCGCGGGTGTCTCGTCGGACAAGATAAGCACGCAAGCCCTCACCTTATCGTCTTCGTGCGGTTGCGCCTGCGAAATAGCGCTCCTATAACCCGGCCACATTTCAGAAAGCCGTCGTCGAGACCGGGCCCTCATGAACATCCACGAACATCAAGCCAAAGCCGTACTCGCCGAGTTCGGCGCTCCCGTGCCGCGCGGCTTCGCCGCCTTCACTCCGGATGAAGCCGCCGCCGCCGCCGAAAAGCTCGGCACGCCGGTCTTCGTCGTGAAGAGCCAGATCCACGCCGGTGGCCGCGGCAAGGGCAAGTTCGAGGGCCTGGGCCCCGACGCCAAGGGCGGCGTCCGCGTCGTCAAGTCGGTCGAAGAGGTCCGCACGAACGCCCAGGAAATGCTCGGCCGCGTGCTGGTGACCCACCAGACCGGTCCCAAGGGCAAGCAGGTCAACCGCCTCTACATCGAAGAAGGCGCGGCGATCGCCAAGGAATTCTACCTGTCGCTTCTCGTCGACCGCGCCTCAAGCAAGGTCTCGGTGGTCGCCTCGACCGAAGGCGGCATGGACATCGAGGATGTCGCCCACTCGACGCCCGAGAAGATCCACACCTTCACCATCGACCCGGCGACGGGCGTGTGGCCGACCCACCAGCGCGCCCTGGCCAAGGCCCTGGGCCTGACCGGCGGCCTGGCCAAGGAAGCGGCTTCGCTGCTGACCCAGCTCTATACGGCGTTCATGGCCAAGGACATGGCCATGCTGGAGATCAACCCGCTGATCGTGACGGCGGATGATCACCTGCGCGTCCTGGACGCCAAGCTGTCGTTCGACGGCAACAGCCTGTTCCGTCACCCGGACATCAAGGCGCTGCGCGACGAGAGCGAAGAAGACCCCAAGGAAATCGAAGCCTCGAAATACGACCTGGCCTATATCGCCCTGGACGGCGAAATCGGCTGCATGGTCAACGGCGCGGGCCTGGCCATGGCCACCATGGACATCATCAAGCTGTACGGCGCCGAGCCGGCCAACTTCCTGGATGTCGGCGGCGGCGCCAGCAAGGAGAAGGTCACCGCGGCCTTCAAGATCATCACCGCCGATCCGGCCGTGAAGGGCATCCTGGTCAACATCTTCGGCGGCATCATGCGCTGCGACATCATCGCGGAAGGCGTCATCGCCGCCGTGAAGGAAGTCGGCCTGCAGGTTCCGCTCGTTGTCCGCCTGGAAGGCACCAACGTCGAACTCGGTAAGAAAATCATCTCGGAAAGCGGCCTGAACGTCATCGCCGCCAACGACCTGTCTGACGGCGCCGAAAAGATCGTCGCGGCCGTGAAGGGTGCTCGCTAAATGTCGATCCTCATCGGTTCTGAAACCAAGGTCATCTGCCAGGGCATCACCGGCGCCCAGGGCACGTTCCACTCCGAACAGGCCATCGCCTACGGCACCAAGATGGTCGGCGGCGTCACGCCGGGCAAGGGCGGCCAGACCCACATCGGCCTGCCGGTGTTCGACACGGTCGGCGAAGCCAAGGAAGCCACCGGCGCCGACGCCTCGGTGATCTACGTCCCGCCGCCCTTCGCGGCCGACTCGATCCTGGAAGCCATCGAAGCCGAGATCCCGCTGATCATCTGCATCACCGAAGGCATCCCGGTGCTGGACATGGTCAAGGTCAAGAAGGCGCTGCAAGGCTCGCGTTCGCGCCTGATCGGCCCGAACTGCCCGGGCGTCCTGACGCCGAACCAGTGTAAGATCGGCATCATGCCGGGCGGCATCTTCTCGGCGGGCTCGGTCGGCGTCGTGTCGCGTTCGGGCACCCTGACCTATGAAGCCGTGTTCCAGACCACCAATGCGGGCCTGGGCCAGACCACGGCCGTCGGCATCGGCGGCGACCCGGTCAAGGGCACCGAGTTCATCGACGTGCTGGAACTGTTCCTGGCCGACGAAGCCACCAAGTCGATCGTCATGATCGGTGAAATCGGCGGCGCGGCCGAAGAAGAAGCGGCCCAGTTCCTGAAGGACGAAGCCAAGCGCGGCCGCAGCAAGCCCATGGTCGGCTTCATCGCCGGTCGCACGGCCCCTCCCGGCCGTCACATGGGTCACGCCGGCGCCATCGTTTCGGGCGGCAAGGGCGGCGCCGAGGACAAGATCGCGGCGATGGAAGAAGCGGGCATCCGCGTCTCGCCTTCGCCGGCCAAGCTGGGCGAGACCCTGCTGGAAGTCCTGAAGGGCTAACTAGACACCGAAACCCCGCCTCGCGCGGGGCCCAGGTTTTTTGCGACCGCCAGTCGACGATCCGAAAAAATCACCTGGGCCCCGCCGTTCGACGGGCGCCCGGGCGATTGAGAGACTATATTTACGGGCTATGCGGTAGCGCTCCCGTAGAGCATCCGGATCTAAGGCGAAGAACGATGGCGGACGACGCAGGCATCATCAACCAGGTCTTGACCGAGACCAGCTTCCTCTACGGCGCCAACGCGGCGTTCGTGGAGGATCTCTACGCCCAGTGGGCGGAGAACCCTGGATCGGTCGAACCTTCGTGGAACGCCTTCTTCGCCAGCCTCGCCGAGCAGGCCGACCAGGTTAAGCGCGCCGCGCAAGACCCGGCCTGGACGCCCAAGAAGGTGCCGTCCGTCCGTCCCGACTGGCTGTCGGCCCTGGACGGCCAGTGGGCCACCGTCGCCCCCGCCGTCGAAGCCAAGATCGCCAAGGCCGTCGAGGGCAAGGCTCCCGGCGCCTCCGCCGAGGCCGTCCGCGCCGCCACGCTGGACAGCCTCCGCGCCATCATGATGATCCGGGCCTACCGGATGCGCGGTCACCTGGCCGCCAATCTCGACCCGCTGGGCCTGGAGCCGCCGAAGCCCGCCCCGGAACTGGATCCGGCCACCTACGGCTTCTCGGACGCCGACTACGACCGGCCGATCTTCCTCGACTTCGTCATGGGCATGGAAACCTCGACGATCCGCGAGATGCTCGAGATCCTGCGCCGCACCTACTGCGGCAATGTCGGCGTGCAGTACATGCACATCTCGGATCCGCACGAGAAGGCCTGGCTGCAGGAGCGCATCGAGGGTCGCGACAAGGAGATCGTGTTCTCCAAGGAGGGCAAGGTCGCCATCCTGAAGAAGCTGATCGAGACCGAGGGTTTCGAGAAGTTCCTGCACAAGCGCTTCCCAGGCACCAAGCGCTTCGGCCTGGACGGCGGCGAATCCATGGTCCCGGCCATGGAGCAGATCATCAAGCGCGGCGGCGCCCTGGGCGTGAAGGATATCGTCCTGGGCATGCCGCACCGCGGTCGCCTGAACGTGCTGGCCGCCGTGATGGGCAAGCCCTACCACGTCATCTTCCACGAATTCCAAGGCGGCTCGTCGGTCCCCTCGGACGTCGAGGGCTCGGGCGACGTGAAGTATCACATGGGCGCCTCGTCGGACCGTGAGTTCGACGACAACAAGGTCCACCTGTCGCTGACCGCCAACCCGTCGCACCTGGAAATCGTCAACCCGGTCGTGATCGGCAAGGCCCGCGCCAAGCAGGCCTTCACCCTGCGCGAACAGCCGGACGCCGGTCGCGGCCACGTGTTGCCGTTGCTGCTGCACGGCGACGCGGCCTTCGCCGGCCAGGGCGTGGTGGCCGAGTGCTTCACCCTGTCGGGTCTGAAGGGCTACCGCACGGGCGGCACCATCCACTTCATCGTCAACAACCAGATCGGCTTCACGACCAGCCCGCGCTACTCGCGCAGCTCGCCTTATCCCAGCGACATGGCGCTGATGGTCGAAGCCCCGATCTTCCACGTGAACGGCGATGATCCGGAAGCCGTCGTCTTCGCCGCCAAGGTCTCGACCGAGTACCGCCAGAAGTTCGGCAAGGATGTGGTCATCGACATGGTCTGCTACCGTCGCTTCGGTCACAACGAAGGCGACGATCCGACCATGACGTCGCCGATCATGTACGCCAAGATCAAGGGCCACCCGCCGACCCGCGAGCTCTACGCCAACCGCCTGATCGGCGAAGGCGTGATCAGCCAAGCCGAGTCGGACGCCTGGGTCGGCGAGTTCGAGAAGTTCCTCGACGCCGAGTTCGACGCCGGCAAGACCTACAAGGCCAACAAGGCCGACTGGCTGGACGGCAAGTGGAAGGGCCTGGCGCTGCCGGGCGACGAAGAGCGTCGCGGCAAGACCGCCTTCCCCAAGACCCGCCTGCTGGAAATCGGTCGCCAGATCACCACGATCCCGGACCGCATCAACGCCCACAAGACCGTCAAGCGCGCCATCGACAATCGCCGTGAAGCGATCGAGAAGGGCGAGGGCATCGATTGGGGCACCGCCGAGCACCTGGCCTTCGCCACCCTGCTCGACGAGGGCTTCCCGGTCCGCCTGTCGGGCCAGGACTCGGTGCGCGGCACCTTCACCCAGCGCCACTCGGACGTCATCGACCAGACGACCGAGGAGCACTACACGCCGCTGAACAACATCCGCGCCGGCCAGGCCCACTATGAAGTGATCGACTCGGCCCTCTCGGAAGAGGCGGTGCTGGGCTTCGAATACGGCTTCTCGCTGGCCGACCCGAACACCCTGACCCTGTGGGAAGGCCAGTTCGGCGACTTCGTGAACGGCGCCCAGGTGGTCATCGACCAGTTCATCAGCTCGGGCGAACGCAAGTGGCTGCGGATGAGCGGCCTCGTCATGCTGCTGCCGCACGGCTATGAAGGCCAAGGCCCCGAGCACAGCTCGGCCCGCCTGGAGCGCTTCCTGCAGTCGTGCGCGGAAGACAACATGCAGGTCGTCAACTGCACGACGCCGGCCAACTACTTCCACGCCCTGCGCCGCCAGATGAACCGCGAGTTCCGCAAGCCGCTGATCGTGATGGCCCCCAAGAGCCTGCTGCGCCACAAGCGCGCCGTCTCGAACCTGGACGACTTCGCCGAAGGTTCGGCCTTCCACCGCGTGATGGTGGACGGCGCGGAAGCCGGCTGCGACGTCGGCGGCGTCACGCTGAAGAGCGACGACCAGATCAAGCGTGTCGTCATCTGCTCGGGCAAGGTCTATTTCGACCTCGTGGACCATCGCGCCAAGACCGGCCGCGACGACGTCTATCTGCTGCGTCTGGAGCAGTTCTATCCGTGGCCGATGCGGTCGCTGATGAACGTGCTGAGCCGCTTCAAGAACGCCGACCTGGTCTGGTGCCAGGAAGAGCCCAAGAACATGGGCGGCTGGACCTTCGTCGATCCGTGGCTGGAGCTGACGCTCGACAAGCTGGACATCAAGGCCAAGCGCGCCCGCTATGTGGGTCGCCCGGCCTCGGCGTCCACCGCCGCGGGCCTGATGAGCCGCCACCTGAAAGAACTCGAGACGTTCCTCAACGAGGCCTTCGCTTAAGCGTCGGACTTCGTCTTTAATTTCGCCGGACCAAACAAGAGAGACCTGGAAAGCCCCATGGCCGACATCATGACCCCCGCCCTCGGCGAATCCGTCACGGAAGCGACGGTCGCCCGCTGGACCAAGAAGGCCGGGGAGGCCGTGAAGAAGGACGAGATCCTCGTCGAGCTGGAAACCGACAAGGTCAGCCTCGAAGTGGCCTCGCCCGCCGACGGCGTGCTGTCGGCCATCGGCGCCGAAGAAGGCGCGACCGTCGTTCCGGGCACGGTCCTGGGCGTGGTGACCGAAGGCGCGACCGCGTCGGCCGCTCCGGCCGCCGCCGCCCCGGCCCCGAAGGCCGCCGCTCCGGCTCCGACCCCCGCGCCGACCCCGGCTCCGGCGCCCGCTCCGGCCGCCGCCGCCGCCCCGACCGCCGCCCCGGTCAGCCCGGCGCCGGCCCGGATCGCCGCCGAGGCGGGCCTTGACCTGTCGAAGGTCGCGGGCACCGGCAAGGACGGTCGCGTGACCAAGGGCGACGCCCTGGCCGCTCTGGAAGCCCGCGCCGCGGCTCCGGCCCCGGCCGCCGCCCCGGCCGCGCCGCGCGCCCTGCACGAGCGCGAGGAACGCGTGAAGATGACGCGCCTGCGTCAGACGATCGCCCGTCGCCTGAAGGAAGCCCAGAACACCGCCGCCATGCTGACGACCTTCAACGAGGTCGACATGAGCGCTGTGATGGCCCTGCGCGCCCAGTACAAGGACATCTTCGAAAAGCGCCACGGCGTGAAGCTGGGCTTCATGTCCTTCTTCACCAAGGCCGTGGTCGCCGCGCTGAAGGCGATCCCGGACGTCAACGCCGAGATCGACGGCACGGACATCGTCTACAAGAACCACTACGACATCGGCGTCGCCGTCGGCACCGACAAGGGTCTGGTGGTTCCGGTCGTCCGTGACGCCGACGCGCTGAACCTGGCCGAGATCGAAAAGGCCATCGGCGTCCTGGGCAAGAAGGCCCGCGACGGCCAGCTGTCCATCGAGGACATGCAGGGCGGCACCTTCACGATCACCAACGGCGGCATCTACGGCTCGCTGATGTCGACGCCGATCCTGAACGCGCCGCAGTCGGGCATCCTCGGCATGCACGCGATCAAGGAACGCGCCATGGTCGTCAACGGCAAGATCGAGGTCCGTCCGATGATGTACCTGGCCCTGTCCTACGACCACCGGGTCGTCGACGGCGCCGGCGCCGTGACCTTCCTGGTCAAGGTCAAGGAAGCCCTGGAAGACCCGCAGCGCCTGCTGCTGGACCTCTAAGAGACTTTGAGAAGCCCGCCCTCACCGGCGGGCTTCTTCGCTTCAAGCGCGCCAGGCGAAAGTGTGTGCGGTTTCGCCGCCTGGTGCGCGCTACTCAAAGAGGCCCCGCGCGCTATGCGTCGGGGCCGTTTTGCTTTCCGGGAGACCGTCATGGCCAAGGACACCCTCTATCTGCTGCCGATGGGCTTCGACAAAGAGGGCCAGCAACGCTTCTGCCCCGACTGCGCGATGATGGAAGGTTACCTGGCCGCCTATCCGCGACTGCGCGACGTCCTCGACATCGTCCGCGTCGACTACGCCCGCCCGCGCCCGGCCCTGGTCGAGCGCCTGGGCGAAGAGCACCAGAACGCCCCCACCCTGATCCTCGGCGAGGCCTCCCCCGACGCCGGCCCGCACGGCGAGATCCAGACGGCCAACGGCCTGAGTTTTCTCAGCGACGCCCGTCCGATCACGCGGTGGCTGGCGGCGAAGTATGGACTGCCCGCGCCGCTCTAGCGGCTGGCCTTCAGCACCGCCGCGCCGAGCGTGGCGTAGTCGCGGTTGAAGTGGTGGTCGCCGCGCAGGCGGACCTTGGTGACCTCGGCGTCGGGCAGGCTGGCGCAGATATCGGCCTTTTCCTGGTCGCCGTAGACGCAGGTGATCTTCAGGCCGTTCAGCGCGGCGATGGCCGGGCCGACCGGAAACGAGTCCGGCGTGGCGATGTTGAGCCAACTGGCGGGGTGGAACTGCAGGTCGCCGTGCGGGCCGGCGCCGATCAGCACCAGATGGCCGATGTGGCCGCGGACGTCGGCGGGCAGTTGCGGGATGATCGCCGGCAGGGCGTCGGCTCCGAACGAGTAGCCGACCAGCGTCACCTTCGAGCGGCCCCACAGGCGCTCGTACGATCGCAGGGCCTGGGCCAGGTCGGCGGCGGCGCCGGCGGGCGAGCGCTTGGTGGTGAAATAGCTCAGCGAATTGACGCCCAGCGTCGGCACGCCGTTGTCGGCCAGATATTGGGTCACGCCCTGATCCAGGGCCGCCCAGCCGCCGTCGCCCGAATAGAACACCGCCAGAGTGTCGCCGGCCTTGCCGCTGGCGACCGGGATCTGGTCCAAGCCAGACGCCGAGGCGGCGAGGGGCGTCGCGGCGCTGAGCGCGACGGTGGCGAGGGCGGCGATGAGGCGGGCGCGAAGGGTCATGCTGGTATGACGCCACCGAGCCGTGGCGCTCTCCAGGCGAGCTGATGTCAAGCTTGTGGCGGTCCCCGCGGCGGGTCGTCGCGCCGGGTTTGAACAGGTCGGCCATTCTCCTTGGTTTTCAAGGCCGCGGGCGTCGAAAGCGGGTTCCGTTTTGGGCCGCATGCCTCTAAGGAACACGCGCCTCCAGAGGTCTGACAATTGGCCGGCGAGGCCCCATATTTGTCCGGCGCCGTTCTCCGGCGCGTCCTCGAGGCGATAGACCCATGGCTCAATACGACGTCGTCATCATCGGTGGCGGTCCCGGCGGCTACAACGCCGCGATCCGCGCGGGTCAGCTCGGCTTGAAGACCGCGATCGTCGAGTCGCGGGGCAAGCTGGGCGGCACCTGCCTGAACGTCGGCTGCATGCCCTCGAAGGCGCTGCTGCACGCCTCGGAAATGTACGCCGCCGCGACGGGCCCCGAGTTCGCCAAGCTGGGCATCGAGGTCAAGCCGAAGCTGAACCTGCCGCAGATGATGGCCCAGAAGGCCGAGAGCGTCGAAGCCCTGACCAAGGGCGTCGAGTTCCTGATGAAGAAGAACAAGGTCGAGTACGTGAAGGGCTGGGGCCGCATCGACGGCGCTGGCAAGGTGATCGTGAAGGCCGAGGACGGCTCGGAAACCGTGCTCGAGACCAAGAACATCGTCATCGCCACCGGCTCGGAGCCGACCCCGCTGCCGGGCGTGACGATCGATAACAAGCGTATCGTCGATTCGACCGGAACCCTGTCGTTGCCGGAAGTGCCCAAGTCGCTGATCGTCGTCGGCGCTGGCGTCATCGGCCTGGAGCTGGGCTCGGTGTGGAAGCGCCTGGGCGCCGAAGTCACCGTCGTCGAGTACCTGGACCGCATCCTGCCGGGCACGGACACCGAGGTGGCCAACGCCTTCCAGAAGATCCTGACCAAGCAAGGCTTCAAGTTCTCGCTGGGCGCCAAGGTCACGGGCGCCGTCGCCTCGGCCAAGGGCGTCAAGCTGACCCACGAGCCGGTCGCCGGCGGCGCGGCCGCGACGATCGAGGCCGACTACGTGCTGGTCGCCATCGGCCGCCGTCCGTTCACCCAAGGCCTGGGCCTGGAGACGGTCGGCATCACGCCGGACAAGCGCGGCATGATCGCCAACGACCACTTCAAGACCGGCGTCGCCGGCATCTGGGTGGTCGGCGACGTGACCTCGGGTCCGATGCTGGCCCACAAGGCCGAGGACGAGGGCGTGGCCTGCATCGAGCTGATCGCGGGCAAGGCCGGCCACGTCAACTACGACATCATCCCGGGCGTCATCTATACGAGCCCCGAAGTCGCCACGGTCGGCAAGACCGAGGAAGACCTGAAGGCCGCCGGGATCGCCTACAAGGTCGGCAAGTTCCCGTTCCTGGCCAACAGCCGCGCCAAGATCAACCACGAGACCGACGGCTTCGTGAAGATCCTGGCCGACGCCAAGACCGACCGCATCCTGGGCGCCCACGCCGTCGGCCCCAATGTCGGCGACATGATCGCCGAGGTCTGCGTGACCATGGAGTTCGGCGGCGCCTCGGAAGACATCGCCCGCACCTGCCACCCGCACCCGACCCGTTCGGAGGCGATCCGCCAGGCCGCCATGGGCGTCGAAGGCTGGACGATGCAGGCCTGACCAGGCAGGCGTAACAGCCCTTTACGATAGTTGATGACCGCGTCCGTCAATCGGACGTAGAGTGGCGGGGTTTCGGCAACGGAGCCCCGCCATGCTTTTGTCCGTGATGACCCTCGCCGTCCTGCTGCAGGCCGCGCCAGCTGTGGCCACTGCCGTGGTTATACCGGAGGCCGCCCCTGTGGCCGGCCATACGGATTATCTATTTCGGCCAAAGCCGTCCGATACGGACCCGCGCGTGGATCAGTTGAGGATGCGGCTCCCCAAGGCCGCTGGCCCGAAGGCCGCCGATGAGGCGGGCGCCAGACGCTTCGCATCGCCGTCATCCAAGATGAAGCCGCCGCGACGGTCCCGGCCGGACTTCGTGCGCAACCCACAGATGACGAGCTGTGATCGCGACGGACTGACCAACGCCGGCCATCCCGACACCCCGGAGGTCCAGCCGCTGTCGAAGATGCCCAAGGCCCATGCCGAGCGCGCCGTGGTTCGCTTGGTCGACGGCTGCCCCGTGCCCGTCCTGATCGCCCAGCGGACGCCCGCGCGTTAGATTCGAGGGCGCCCTCAAGAAAAAACCCCGCCGGCGGACCGGCGGGGCTGTACGCGTTTTCGAGGGGAGGAACGCCCGAGGGGCGGGCGCTTACGCTTACTGAACCTGGTGTGCCGCGCGGGCGCGGGATCAGAACTCTTCCCAGTCCTCGCTGGCGCCGACGGCCTTGGCCAGCTTGGCCTGGACGGAGGCGACCGGGTTGACTCCGGGACGGCTGGCCGTGCTGGCCAGGGCCGGGCCTCGGCTCGGGGCCGGAGCCGCCGCGCGCGGCGCCGGGGCGGCCGGGCGGTGCGTCGGGCGAGCCGAGCTGCTGGCGGTGTTCGCCACCGCGCCATTGACGCGGAAGCGGCTGATCATCTGCATCAGATTGCCGGCCTCGCCCTTCAGGGCGTGCGAGGCGGCGGTCGACTGCTCGACCATGGCGGCGTTCTGCTGGACGGTCTGGTCCATCTGGTTGACGGCGGCGTTGACCTGGTTGAGGCCGGTGGCCTGTTCCTGGCCCGAGGCCGCGATCTCGCTGACCAGGGCGTCGATCTCGCCGACCTTGCCGACGATGGCCTGCAGGGCCTCGCCGGTCTGGCCGACCATAGAGACGCCTTGGTTGACCTGCTGCGATGAGGTCGAGATCAGGGTCTTGATCTCCTTGGCGGCGTCGGCCGAGCGCTGGGCCAGGGCGCGAACTTCCTGGGCGACGACCGCGAAGCCGCGGCCGGCTTCACCCGCGCGGGCGGCTTCGACGCCGGCGTTCAGGGCCAGGAGGTTGGTCTGGAAGGCGATCTCGTCGATCACCCCGATGATCTGGCTGATCGATTGCGAGGACTTCTCGATCTGGTTCATGGCCTCGACGGCGTTGCGGACCACGATGCTGGAGCGCTCGGCGTCCGAACGGGTCGAGCCGACCACCTTGGAGGCTTCCTGGGCGCCGGCCGACGAGCGCTTCACCGTGGCGGTGATCTCGTCGAGGGCGGCGGCGGTTTCTTCCAGGCTGGCGGCCTGCTGCTCGCTGCGGCGCGACAGGTCGTCGGCGGCCGAGGCGATTTCGTCCGAGCCCGCGCCGATGCCGTTGGCGGCGTGGACGATGGTGCCCATGGCCTCTTCCAGCTGGGCGATGGCGCCGTTGAAGTCGTTCTGCAGGCGCTTGTAGGCCTCGGGGAACTGCTGATCGAGGCGGTAGGTCAGGTCGCCGTCCGACAGGCGGGCCAGGCCGCCAGCGATGGCTTCCATGACGAAGGCCTGCTCCTTGGCGGCGGCCTCGGCGATCTCCAGGTTGCGGCGGCGCTCGGCTTCCGTCTCCGCGTTGGCGCGGTGCTGGGCGGCCTCGGCGGTGCGCAGGGCCACGGCGTTGTCCTTGAACACCTGGACAGAGCGGGCCATGGCGCCGACCTCGTCCTTGCGCTCGGCGCCCTTGACGTCGACGTCGACGCTGCCCTGGGCCAGGACCTCCATGGTCTTGGCGGTGGCGGCCAACGGGGCGGCGATCTTCTTGGCGCCGATCCACAGCGCCAGCGCAAGAGCGGCGCCGGCGGCGATCAGGCCGAACAGGATCGAGAACACGGTGCCGGCGGCGGCTTCCTTGGAAGCCTTCTCGACCATCTCCTTGGTCTCGGCGGTGTGGGCGTTGGTGTAGGCGTTGACGTCCGCGGTCAGCTTGGTGATCTGCGGGTCGATCTCGACCATCACCATCTTGGCCGCGTCGTCCATGTCCTGCTGTCCGAGGTCCGCGCCGCTGCGGGCGCTGGCGTAGATCTTGTCGAGGCGCGCCTTGTAGCCGTCAACGGCCTTGGCCGTGTCGGGCTCGGCTTGCTTCACGCCAGCCAGCAACGCGGTGGCTTCCTTGTAGGCCGCGTCCAGATCCGCGCTGGCGGTCTTGCCCTCGATCGAGCCGCCTTCATAGGCGATCGTGCGGTAGGCCGAGTAGCCCATCGTCGCGACGCGACGGCTGAACCGCGCGATGCTCAGTTCGGCGGGCGCGCGCTGTTCCACCAGGATCTTGGTGTTGGCCTCGATCTTGCGGGCCTGGATGGCGCCAAGGCCCACGATCACCAGGGCGATCAGGGTCAGGATGACGGCGGGCAGGGCCACCTTGGTGGAGATCTTCAGATCGTCGAACTTCATCGGAGCCTCATGGCGGTACGGCTCTCGCCCGGGGGAGCGCGCGGTTTCACGTCTAGAAGACCGTCAGTCCCGTAAAATCGCGGTTAATGCTAAACCCGGATCGCTTTTCGCGACGTTCCGCCGCACTTGTCACGGACGCTCAGGCCTTCGGATGGGCGGCCGCGTAGGCGGCCAGCAGGCCAGCCGCGTCGACCTGGGTGTAGCGCTGCGTCGTCGACAGCGAGGCGTGGCCCAGCAGGTCCTGGATGGCCCGCAGGTCCGCGCCCGCGCCCAGCAGGTGGGTGGCGAAGGCGTGGCGGAAGGCGTGCGGCGTCACTCTGTCGGAGAGGCCAAGACGTCCGCGCAGGGTCTGGACCAGGGCCTGGACGTGGCGCGGCGACAGCGGCCCGCCGCGCATGGCCCGGAACAGCGGCTCGTCGGCGGTCAGCACGAACGGCAGCTCGTCCAGATAGACGGCGACGGCGGCGCGGACGGCGTCCAGCACCGGCACGATCCGGGTCTTGCCGCCCTTGCCGGTGATGCGGATGGCCTGCCCCAGCGGAGCCTGGGCGAAAGTCAGCGAAAGCGCCTCGCTGATCCGCAGGCCGCAGCCCCACAGCAGGGTCAGAACCGCCTCGTCACGGGCGGTCTCCCAGGGATCGCGCTCGGTGTCGTCGGCGGCCTGCGTGATAAGGTCGCGGGCCTGGTCCTCGGAGACGGGCCGGGGCAGGCCGATCTTCAGGCGCGGGCCGCGCACCAGCTCGACGGCGGCGTTGGCCACGCCGTGGCGCTGGTCCAGATAGCGATGAAAGGCGCGGATCGACGATAGGGCCTGCGAAATCGAGCGCGGAGCCAGAGCGTCTTCACCCTGGCGGCGGAAGGCCAGATAGCCGCGCAGGTCGGCGGCCGAGATCTCGCCCATGGCCGACAGGCTGACCGCCTCACCCCGATGGCGCTCCAGGAAGTTCAGATAGGCCAGGACGTTGTCGCCATAGGCGCGCACCGTGCGCGGCGAGGCCCGGCGCTCCAGCGTCAGGTAGTCCAGCCAGGCGGCGTAGGCCTGGCGAGCGCTCCCGACGCCCGAGGTCACAACACGGGCCAGCGTTCGGCGGTGCGCTCGACCACGCGGGCCAGGAAGTTGACCAGCTCCGTGCCCATGTCGGGGGTGAAGCCTTCCGGGTCGGTCGAGCCGAACGCGACCAGGGCCTCGCGGCGGGGCTCCCAGATCGCCATGCGGACCAGGGCCATGCTGCGGATGGTCTCGGCCTTGTCGCCGAACAGCGGCAGGGCCGGGGCGAAGAAGCCCATGCGGGCGATCGGCGCCTCGCCCAGGATCATGTCGACCTGACCCTCGGCCAGGACATGCCAGCCGGCCGGCACGCGATGCGGGCCTTCCAGGGCGATGACGCCGGCGGCCAGGCCGAAGCGCAGCTGGGTCATCTCGTCGACGCGGCGGGCGAGATCGGAATGGTTGCGGGCGTCCAGCAGGTCGATGACCGCGGCGTGGGTCTGGGCCTGGGCCGAATAGTTGGCGCGGGCGTTGGCCTCGATCGCCTGGCGGACGGTGGCCTCGCGCCTGTGGGCGGCGGCGGCGCGGGCCAGGGCGCGCGGACCGAAGTCGACGACATTGGCGGCGTCGACCCGCAGGCCCAGCTCGCCCAGCAGGTCTTCGTCGTGGCGCAGGAATTCCGGCTGGACGCGCAGGAAGTCGCGGACGCTCTCGGCGTCGACCGTTTTCCTGCTGGCGTTCGTCGCGTCGCTCATCGTCGTCCCCACCGGTAAAAAGCACTCCGTCCGGATGAAGCGGGCAAGACGGTTAATGTCCGCTTGATGACGACTCGACGGCCGCTCTCGACCTGGGGACGGTTTGGCGGCAAAAGCATGCCGTCATGTCCCGTATCGCTTCCGTTCTGCTGCCGATGCCGTTGCCGGAGGCCTTCGACTACGCCGAGCCGGACGGACTCGATCTGAGCATCGGCGACCATGTGGCCGTGCCCCTGGGCCCGCGCGTGATTCGCGGCGTGGTGGTCGCCCTGCGCGACGGGACGGGCGGCAACCGGCCGCTGAAGCTGATTCAGGGGCGGGTCGACGATCCGCCGCTGCCGCCGGGCGTGCTGGCCTTCGTCGAGTGGGCGGCGCGCTATTCGGTCGACCTGCCCGGCTGGCCGCTGGCCATGGCCCTGCGCGGCCTGCGCCATCCGCCGCCCAAGCCCGACAAGGTGCTGGTCCTGTCCGGAACCCAGCCCGCCCGTATGACGCCGGCGCGCCTGAAGGTGCTGGCCGCCGCCGAGGGCGTGAAGCTCTCCGGTGCGGCGCTGGCCTCGGCCGCCGGCGTCTCGGCGGGCGTCGTGAAGGGCCTCGTGGACGAAGGCGTGCTCGCGGTCGACTATGTGGAACCCGAGCGCGGCCTGCCGCAGCCGGACCTCTCCCTGCCGCCGCGAACGTTGAACCCCGGCCAGGCCGCCTGCGTCGCGGTGATGAAAGAGATGCTGGACGCCGGCGGCTTCCAGGCGGCGCTGCTGGACGGGGTCACCGGCTCGGGCAAGACCGAGGTCTATCTGGAGGCCGTCGCGGCGGCGCTGGAGGATCCCGAGGCCCAGATCCTGGTGCTGCTGCCCGAGATCGCCCTGACCCAGGCCGTGCTGGCCCGCTTCGAGCAGCGCTTCGGCGCCCTGCCGGCCGAGTGGCACTCCGGCGTCTCGCCGCCGCGTCGCCGGCAGGTCTGGGAGGCGGTGGCCAGCGGTAACGCCCGCATCGTGGTCGGGGCCCGCTCGGCCCTGTTTCTGCCGTTCCGCAAGCTGCGCCTGATCGTGGTCGATGAGGAGCACGACAGTTCGTTCAAGCAGGAAGAGGGCTTCATCTACCAGGCCCGCGACCTGGCCGTGGCCCGCGCCAAGATCGAGGGCGCCAGCGTGCTGCTGGCCTCGGCGACGCCATCGCTGGAGAGCCTGTTCAACGCCCAGGCCGGCCGTTACCGCTGGCTGCGGCTGTCGGCGCGCCACGGGGCGGCGCAGTTGCCGGACATCGACCTGATCGACATGCGCCAGACGCCGCCGGAGCCCGGGCGCTGGCTGTCGCCGCCGCTGATCAAGGCCATGGCCGTGACGCTGCAGCGCGGCGAGCAGACCATGCTGTTCCTGAACCGGCGGGGCTATGCGCCGCTCGTCTTGTGCAAGGCCTGCGGCGAGAAGATGAAGTCGCCCGACACCGACAGCTGGCTGGTCGAGCACCGCTATACCGGGCGACTGGTCTGCCACCTGACCGGCTTCTCGATGAAGAAGCCCGAGGCCTGCCCGCACTGCGGGGCCAAGGACTCGCTGGTGTCGATCGGCCCCGGCGTCGAGCGGGTCGAGGAGGAGGCGCGGCACATCTTCCCCGACGCGCGGATCGCGGTGTTCTCGTCCGACACGGTGATGGACGCCGAGGCGGCCAAGACCCTGGTGGCGACCATGGCGGCGGGCGAGATCGACATTCTCGTGGCCACCCAGGCGGCGGCCAAGGGTCACAACTTCCCGAACCTGACCCTGGTGGGCGTGGTCGACGCGGACCTCTCCCTACGGGGCGGCGACCTGCGGGCCGGGGAACGGACCTTCCAGCTGCTGGCCCAGGCGGCGGGTCGGGCCGGGCGTCACGAGAAGCCGGGGCGGGCGCTGCTGCAGACCTACTCGCCCGAGCACGCGGTGATGCAGGCCCTGAAGGCCCAGGACCGCGACGCCTTCGTCGAGGCCGAGATGGCGATGCGTCAGGACGCGGGCCTGCCGCCCTACGGCCGCCTGGCGGCGGTGATCGCCTCGGGCCCGGACGCCGCGGCCCTGGACGCCTATGTCGAGGCCCTGGCCGCGGTGATCCCCAACGCCGAGGGGGTCGAGGTGTTCGGCCCCGCCGACGCGCCGCTGGCCCTGGTGCGCGGCCGCCGCCGCAAGCGGTTCCTGGTCAGGGCCGAGCGCAATGTCGACCTGCAAGGCTTCATGGCCGCCTGGCGGGCGCGGGCCAAGGTCCCGAACTCGGTGCGCGTGGTGATCGATATCGATCCTTACTCGTTCCTGTAGGCGGCTTTCTCTAGCTGTTCGTCGGCTCGGCTTTATCCAGCGTCGGCGCGCCCGACGCCGGCTGGTGCGAGCGCAGGGGCAGGGCGGGGATGAACAGGATCGTCACCAGGCCCGCCAGGACCACGAACAGCGCCGCGACCATCACTCCGCTGACGGCGTTGATCAGCGCGCCTTGCAACACCGGATCGGCGTGGGCCGCCTGGCCGCTGGCGGCGGCCTTCACCGCCATGCCTTCCAGCTTGCCGAGGTCGAGGCCCCCGCCGGGCAGGTCGGCCAGGCGCGCGGTCAGGATCGTCCCGGCCAAGGCCGCGCCGACGGTCGAGCCTATCTGCCGGAAGAACTGGTTGGAACTGGTGGCCACGCCGATGTCGCGCGGGTCGACCGCGTTCTGGGTGGCGATGTTGAACAGGCTCTGGCCCGGACCCAGGCCCAGCCCCACGAACGCCAGCAGCACGCAGAGCAGCGGCAGGCCTTGGATCTTCGACAGGTCGTGCAGCAGGAACACCGCGACCAGCAGGATGACCGCGCCGCCTAGCATGTAGGGCTTGTACTGGCCGGTCCTGGAGACCAGTTGGCCCGCGATGGTGCTGCTGACGATCAGGCCGGCCATCAGCGGCAGCATGGTCATGCCGCTGACCGTGGCCGGCACGCCCCGGCCCAGCTGCAGGAACAGCGGCAGGAACATCACCACGCCCATGAAGGCCATGGAGATCAGGAAGCCGGCCAGGTTGGCCGTGGTGAACACCTTGTTCTGGAACAGGTGCATCGGCAGGATCGGGTTGGAGACCTTGGTCTCCGCCACGACGAAGGCGGCCAGCGACACGGCGGCCAGGGCGAAGAGGGAGAGGCTCTGCGGCGAGCGCCAGGCGAAGCTGTGGCCGCCCAGGCTGAGCGCCAGCAGCAGCGGCACGAAGGCGGCGATCAGCAGGGCCGCGCCCAGGAAGTCGATCTTGCCGGCCCGGCGATGCTCCAGCGGCGGCATCTTCACGATGACCATGAACAGCGACAGCAGCGACAGCGGCAGGTTGACGTAGAACACCCAGCGCCAGCCGGCGACCGTGTGGGTCCCGATCTGCACCGTGCCATGGTCGGTGAAATAGCCGCCGATGATCGGCCCCAGCACGCTGGCCAGGCCGAACACCGAGCCGAAGACGCCAGCGAACTTGCCCCGCTCGCGGGGCGGATACAGGTCGGCGATGATGGCGAAGGCGGTGGTGAACAGCGCGCCGCCGCCGATGCCCTGCAGGGCGCGGAACACGATCAGCTGCACCATGCCCGGCATGCCCAGGATGGTCCCGAACTCGCCCGCCAGGCCCGACAGCCACGAGCCGGCCAGGAAGATCGAGATACCGGTGATCAGCACGGGCTTGCGGCCGAAGATGTCGCCCAGCTTGCCCCAGATCGGCACCATCACCGTCGAGGTCAGCAGATAGGCCGTCGTCACCCACGAATAGAGATTGAGGCCGTTCAGCTCGGAGATGATCCGCGGCATGGCCGTGGAGACGATGGTCTGGTCCAGCGCGCTCAGCAGGAACACGATCATCAGCGCCGTCAGGGTCAGGCGGCGCTCGGCGTCAGAGAAGGCCTGGGGGACGAAGGTCTGCGAGGTCATCGGGCCCTGAGAGCGTGATAAGCCGGGATGGCCGACCTATCACGCTCCCGAGGCGGGAAGTAGAGGAGGCGGGCGCCGCCTAGTGGTCCTTCTTCGCCCCGCGCTTGCGCGACAGCATGTTCAGGCCCTCGACCCCGGCCGAGAAGGCCATGGCCGTATAGATGTAGCCCTTCGGCACATGGGCGCCGAAGCCTTCGGCGATCAGCACGGTGCCGATCATCAGCAGGAAGCCCAGGGCCAGCATGACCACGGTCGGGTTGTCGTTGATGAAGTTGCCCAGCGGATCGGCGGCCAGCAGCATGGCGGCCACGGCGATGATCACGGCGGTGATCATGATCGGCAGGTGATCGGTCATGCCGACGGCGGTCAGGATCGAGTCGATCGAGAACACCAGGTCCAACAGGATGATCTGGAAGATCGCCGCGCCGACGTTGGAGATCACGACGGTGACCTTGTCCTTCTCCAGCACGTCGTCGCTCCTGTCCGGATCGACGCTGTGGTGGATCTCCTTGGTCGCCTTCCAGATCAGGAAGACGCCGCCGGCGATCAGGATCAGGTCGCGCCACGAGAAAGCGGTCTCGAAACCGGGCTCGCCGTGCGAGCCGACGGGACCGGTGATCCCCAGGTCGAAGACCGGCGCGGTCAGGCCGACGATGAAGGCGATGGTCGACAGCAGGACCAGGCGCATGATCAGCGCCAGCGAGATGCCGATGCGGCGCACCCGCGTGCGATGCTCGGGCGGCAGCTTGTTCGATAGGATCGAAATGAAGACGAGGTTGTCGATCCCCAGAACCACTTCCATGACCACCAGGGTCACCAGCGCGGCCCAGGCGGCCGGGTCGGCGACCAGGTTAAGGAGTTCGTTCATCGGTCCTCTCTAAGGTTATCGGCCAGGCCGTCGTTTCGCGTATGCATACATGTAACACAGCGAGATAGGCGGGTAACGCTGATCTTTCCACCCCGTGGGGGCGGAAGGGCAGGTCCTTAAGGGACGTCGTCGATGCAGGACGCCGCGAATATAAAGCCCCTGACCGCGCTGCGGTTCTTCGCCGCCTTCTGGGTGGTGCTGTTCCACTATTGGCCCAAGCTGGACGTCGCTTTCACGCCGGCGATCGCGCGGAAGGGCTATCTGGGGGTCGAGGCGTTCTTCATCCTGTCGGGCTTCATCCTGTGTCACGTCTATCTGCGTGGTTTCGGGGAGGGGCGGTTCCGCTATGGCGACTTCCTTTGGAACCGGCTGGCGCGGGTCTATCCGCTGCACCTGGCCACCCTGGTCGGCGTCGGCGCCATGGCGTTCGTCGGGACCATGGCGGGCCTGAACGTCGATCCGAACATCCTGTCCTGGAAATCGCTGCCGGCGAACCTGCTGTTGGTCCATGCCTGGGGCTTCGCGCCGGTGGCCGGTTGGAACCACGCCTCGTGGTCGATCTCGGCCGAGTGGTTCGCCTATCTGAGCTTCCCGGCCTTCGCCTTCGCGGCCTGGAAGCTGCGCGAGCGGCCCGTGGTCGCCGTGCTGGGCGCCCTGGCGGTGATCGCCGGGCTCTATCCGGCCTTCCAGGCCCTGGCCGGCTTTCCGCTGACCGACGCCACCATCGAATGGGGCGCTTTGCGCATCGTGCCGTGCTTCGCCTTCGGCTGCGCTCTGCACGCGCTGTGGCGTTCGGACCGATTCCCCGCCCGACTCGGCGGCTATGGCGCCGCTTTATTGGGCATGGCCACGCTCGCGGCGATCCAGTTTTCCGCACCCGATCTGGTGATCGTGATGCTTCTGGGGGGGCTTATTTTCATGCTCGCGACCGTCGCTAAGACCGGTTACGAGTTTGCTGGACAGTCAGTCTTCGTCTATCTTGGCGAGATCAGCTACTCGACCTACATGATCTGCATCCCGTGGAAGATCCTGGCGATCAATGCGGCGACCAAGATTTTCAATATCGATGGCGACAAGCTGCCGCCCCTGGTCTGGATCTTGATTGTCGGCGGGCTGATCCCGCTGTCGGCGATCTCCTACCATTTCATAGAGAACCCGTGCCGGGAGTGGATGAAATCTCTGGCCGCGAACCGCAAACAGCGCCGCTTGGCGCTCGCGGGCGCGGCATAAACACTCTTTTCACCAGTCTCTGGCAGGGTTATCCCTTAGCCCAGTGACGCGGGGGAGTACCCACAGCATGACGAAACGGACCAGGGCCCTTCTGGGTTCCCTGCTCGCTGCCGCCATGATCAGCTTTGCGCCGGTAGCGGCCAATGCTGACGGCTACTGGCAGTGCGTACCGTTCGCCCGTCTGATGTCGGGTATCCAGATCTTCGGCGACGCCCGCACGTGGTGGTCGCAAGCCGCCGGCAAGTACGACACGGGCTCGGTCCCGAAGATCGGCTCGGTTCTCTCCTTCAAGCCTACCGCCCGCATGAACCTCGGCCACGTGGCCTTCGTCAGCCAGGTGCTCACCGACCGGGTCATCCAGGTCACCCACGCCAACTGGTCGATCATCGAAGGCGATCGCGGCCAGATCGAAAAGGACGTCACCGTCGTCGACGTCTCGCCCAACGGCGACTGGACGCAGGTCAAGGTCTGGTACGACCCGATCCGTGACCTCGGCTCCAGCGTCTATCCGACCAACGGCTTCATCTATCAGGACGCCCAGGCGACCAAGATCGCCATGGCCACCGCCAAGATCGCCATGGCCCAGAACGCCGTGGTCTCGGCCGCCAAGCAGGCGGCCAACCAGGTCGCCAACTCGGTTCGCTCTTCGCCCCTGGACATCATCGGCCAGGCCGCCGACTCGACCGATCGTATCGCCGCCCTGATCGAGGCCGCCGCCGGCGGTGGTTCGTCGAGCGACACGAGCAACAAGCAGAACGCCCCGCGCTGATCGGGAGCGCGTTGACCTAGAGCGCCGGCCGGGGCACACCCGACCGGCATTAGAGGCGGCGTCATGCTTAGAATCCTCCGTCACGGCGCTCCGGGCTTCGAGTCCGGCGGTCTGTCGCCCGACTGGCGGGTGCCGGCCGACGCCGTCTGGATCGAGCTGGTCGACCCCACCCGCGCCGAGGAAGTCGCCGTCGAGCAGTCGATCGGCCTCTTGCTGCCCACGCGCGAGGAGATGGCCGAGATCGAGGCCTCCTCGCGCCTCTATCAGGAGGACGGCGGCACGTTCATGACCGCCACGGTGCTGGTCAACGCCGACGGCGACCTGCCGACCGCCGCCCCGGTCACCTTCGTGCTGGCCGGCGCGCGCCTGATCACCATCCGCTATGTCGAGCCCAAGGCCTTCTCGGTGTTCGCCGCCCAGGCCGAGCGCCAGCCCAGCCTGTGCCCCAACGGCCTGCAGACCTTCCTGGGCCTGCTGGACGCCATCGTCGACCGCACCGCCGACATCCTCGAGCGCACCGCCGCCGAGGTCGAGGTGCAGTCACGGGCCATCTTCAGCCGCCCGCGCGGCGCGGCGTTCGAGAGCATCCTCAACCGTTTGGGCCGGGCCCAGAACGTCAATTCCAAGGCGCGCGACAGCCTGGTCAGCCTGGCCCGCCTGCTCAGCTTCGCGGCCCTGGCCGACCAGTTCGAAGGCTCCAAGGAGCTGCGCGATCACCTGAAATCGCTGCAGCGCGACGTCCAGTCGATCACCGACCACTCCAGCTACGTGGCCAGCAACATCACCTTCCTGCTCGACGCGGCCCTGGGCCTGATCAACATCGAACAGAACTCGATCTTCAAGGTGTTCTCGGTGTTCTCGGTGATGTTCCTGCCCCCGACCCTGGTGGCCGGGATCTACGGCATGAACTTCGAGCACATGCCCGAGCTGAAGTGGATGGAGGGCTATCCGATGGCCATCGGCATGATGATCTTTGCCGCCGCCGCGCCGCTGCTGTGGTTCCGCCGGAAGAAGTGGCTATAGAGTCCGCGCAGCGCCGCGACAATTTACCGCGCTCTAAACGATGGCTTAAAGCTGATCTGGCAGTTTGGGCGACGGTTCCCAGTTCCCCGCGTATCCGCCAGAGAGCGCTCTTCGCCCCATGCCCGCCGTCGCGTCGTCACGACCGAGCCTGATCCGCAACCTGCACGCCTCCGCGGTGCGCGAGGTGCTGGAGGCCCATGCGCGCTACATGAAGGGGCTGCCCAAGGGCCGCCGGGCGGTGCTGCAGTACGTCAACCTGAACAACTACGAGCTGGACGGCGTCGATCTCTCGGAGGCCGACCTGACCGGGGCGCTGCTGGGCGGGGCTTCATTGCGCCGGGCCAAGCTGACCCGCGCCACGCTGTATGGGACCGACCTGCGCGACTCCGACCTGCGCGACGCCGATCTTTCCCGCTGCGACATGCGCGGGGCCTGCCTGCGCGGGGCCAATCTGGGCGGGGCCAATTTGTCCAGCTGCGATCTGCGCGAGGGCGTCACCGCCGTGCAGGACGACGAGAAGGGCCTGCGGATCCTGGAACATTCCAAGCGGCCGGGCGAGCTGGACTACGCGATGCTGCAGGGCGCCAACCTCAATGGAGCGCAGATGTCGGGCGCCTTCGCGCGCCAGGCCGATTTCACCGACGCCGACCTCTCGAACGTCACCCTGCAGGGCGCCAAGCTGACCAATGCGGTCATGGACGGCGCGGATCTGTCGGGCGCCAATCTGCACAATGCCGAGATGTCCAAGGTCTCGCTGCGCCGGGCCATCATGGTGGGCGTCGACGTCAGCGGCGCGGACCTGACCGACGCCGACATGACCGAGGTGCTGCGGGCCCCGCCGCCGATCATCTATGTCGACGACCTGCCCCTCAACGAGGTGCTGGAATCCCACGAGCTGTTCTGCAAGTCCGACGGCCGCGAGGGCAAGGCGGCCAAGGCCGCCGAGGTCGATTTCCGTCCCCTGCGCCGCCTGAAGGATCGCCGCCTGTCCGGCCTGTTCGCGCCCAGAGCGGTGTTCTTCGGCATGGACCTGGACGGCGCCCACCTGCAGGGGGCGAACCTGGCCGGCGCGGACCTGCGGGGCGCCAAGCTGCGCGGAGCCGATCTGCGCGGCGCGCGTCTGGTCGACGCCCAGCTGACCCGCGCGGACCTCACCGGCGCCAAGCTCGGCCCGCTGAAGATCGCCGAGGACCGGGTCATCCGCACCGACCTGACCCGCGCCGTGCTGCGCGGGGCCAATCTGAAGGGCGTCAGCGCGCCTCGGGCCCGGTTCCTTGAGGCCGACTTCAGCCGCGCCCGCCTCGACGGCGCGGACCTGACCGACGCCGAGCTGCCGCCCGGCTTTCGCCGCGCCTAAACATCTGTCTCCGCGTTGCGGCCGTACCTGTGTCGATGATCGGACATGGTATTCTGAATAAGGAGGCAAGTATGACCCACGCTCTGACGCCAATCGCTCTGCTCTGCGTGCTCACCGCCGCAGGCCTCGCCACCGAGGCCAGCGCCCAGGATCGCGCGCCCGACCGGACGATCGTCGGCGGCGCGTTGATCTACGCGCCGGCCTACCAGGGCGCCGAGGACTACCGCGTTCTGCCGTTCCCGTTGATCGATCTGAAGTACGGCCGCTTCTTCGCCAGTTCGCGCCGGGGGATCGGCGCCAACCTGATCGACGGCGACGCGGTGGATGTCGGGGCCGGGGTGACCTTCGTGCCAGGCTACCGCCGTCGCGACGCGCCAGCCGGCATCGGCCGGGCGTCGGGCGGCGCCGGAGCGCGGATCTCCGCCGACGTGAAGGCCGGCAGGGTCATGGCCAGCCTGGGCGCGACCAAGGTGCTGTCGGGCGGCCTCGACGGCGCCCTGGTCGACGCGATCCTGGCCATGCCGCTGCGGCCGTCCGACCGGCTGACCGTGATCCCCAGCGTTTCGACCACCTGGGCCGACGGCGCCTATACGCGCAGCTATTTCGGCGTCAGCGCCAGCCAGGCGACGGCCTCGGGCCTGCCGGCCTATCGCCCGGGCGGCGGGATCAAGGACGTCTCGGCTTCGCTGACCGCCAGCTATCGCCTGACCGACCGGGTCAGCCTGGGCGCGACCGGCTCGATCACCAAGCTGACCGGCGACGCCAAGAAGAGCCCGATCGTTTTCGACCCGACCCAGCCCTCGGCGGTGCTGACGGTTTCCTACAGGTTCTAGCGGGCGGCCGCGCATTGAAGCCTTGCGGCGAGCATTAACCTTGGTGTTGATGCACGAAAAATCGCAGGAGCCTTCATGTCGCGTTTGTCCTGGATCGCCGCCGCCGGCGCTCTGGCCTTGACCTGGCTGGGCGCGAGCGCTCACGCCGCCGCGCCCAGGGTCGAGAAGACCGCCTGCGTCGGCGACTACAAGGCCAGCGGCCTGAAGGTCGACTGCGGCGAGCTGATCGTCGACGAGACGCGCGGCGATCCCAGGAGCCGCCGCATCAAGGTCGCCTTCGCCGTCGTCCACGCCAGCGAGCCCAAGGCCGGCCTGCCGCCGGTGATCTATCTGCACGGCGGCCCGGGCGGCTCGGCCCTGAAGGGCCTGCCGCGCCTGCTGAGCAGCAAGGCCTCGCGCGAGTTCGTCGCGCTCGACCAGGACTGGGTGTTCATCGACCAGCGCGGCGGCGGCCTGTCCGTCCCCAATCTCGACTGCCCGGGCGCGCACCTGACCGACGCCGGCCCGCCGTCCGACCAGGACGCGCAAGGCATTGTCGCCTGCCTGAAGGCCTTCCAGGCCAAGGGCGTGAACATCGCGCGCTACAACGCCGTCGAGGTGGCCAAGGACGTCCAGGACCTCCGCGAGCTACTGGGCTTCAAGCGGATCGACCTGTTCGGCGGCTCGTACGGCACGCGCATCGAGGCCGCCATCCAGGCCCATGCGCCGCAAGGCGTGCGCGCGGTGGTCCAGGACTCGCCCTGGCCGCCCGAGGCCGACTGGACCGTCGGCGGTCCGGCCATGGTCTCCAGCTCGATCGACATCGTCATGGCCAAGTGCGCGGTCGTGGCCGAATGCGCCAGGCGCTATCCGGACCTGAAGGCCAAGCTGGCCGTGGTGGCCGAGCGCTGGCTGGCCGGCCCCCAGACGATCAACGGCAAGACCTACGCCGCCGACGACCTGGGCGGCTGGCTGATGGACGCCAGCTACTTCACCGCCGGCGTGCTGCCGCGCGACCTTTGGAAGATCATCCAGGGCGACGTGGCGCCGGTCGCCGACTTCGTCGAGAGCCGCGACTACTACAGCGAGGGCCAGTTCATGACCCACCTGTGCAAGGAGGAGATCCCGTTCGAAAATCGGGCCGACGTCGCCAAGGGCGCGCGGAACGATCCGGTCGCCCGCCTGATGGTCGCGTCGATGCAGCGCATCCACGACGTCTGCAAGGCGATCGACGTCGGCCCGATCTCCAAGGCCGAGCAGGAGCCGGTCAAGACCGCCATCCCGACCCTGTTCCTGGCCGCCGAGATCGACCCCGGCTGCCCGCCCGAACTGACCAAGGCCGCCGCCAAGGGCTACGAGGGCTCGCAGGTGGTCATCGTCACCAACGCCACCCACGGGGTCAGCCGCGCCAGCCCCTGCACGCGCAAGATGATCCGGAGCTTCTTCCAGGACCCGACCAGGCCGGTGGACCGTAGCTGCCTGCCGGCGGCGGATACGCCGATGGTGTTTACGTACGCGGGGTAGGGGCTCGATAAGCTCCGTCATCCCGCGCATAGAGCGCCGGATGACGGTGACGGTGTAGTCCTACATCTTCTTCTTCAGCGGCAGCAGGTCCGGATAGACCGCGTCACGCTTCTGGGCCTTGGCCGTGAAGGCCTCGGCCATGTGCGGGCCGGAGAACATGCCCGTCTGCCAGGTGGCGATGTAGTCCAGGCTGTCGGCGATCGAGTGGTCGCGGGCGTAGTTGATCATCACCTTGCTGCCGGCCACGGCGAGCGGCGACTTGCCGGCGATCTCGCGAGCGGTGGCCAGGGCGTGGGCGACGACCTCCTCGTGAGTATCGAGCACCTCGTTGACGAGGCCGATGTCACGGGCGCGCTGTGCGGGCAGGCGACGGCCGGTATAGGCCAGCTCCCGCACCCAGCCCTCGGGGATCAGCTTGCACAGGCGCGGGAAGGTGCCGACGTCGGCGGTCATGCCGATATTGATCTCCTGGATCTGGAAGAAGGCGTCGGCGCTGGCGTAGCGGATGTCGCAGGCGCTGACGAAATCGACCGCCCCGCCGATACAGCCGCCCTGGATGGCGATGATCACCGGCATCCGGGCCCTGTCCAGGCAGCTGAAGCTGTCCTGCAGCACATGCACGAAGCGGCGGAAGCTCTCGGCGGCCACCCAGCGGTCGGCGTCGTGGCGGGTGGTGACGCCCTCGTCGTCCGTGAACACCGAAAGGTCCATGCCGGCGCTGAAGTGCTTGCCGGTCGAGGAGATGACGATGCAGCGGGCGCGCGCGTTGTCATCAATATCTTTTACAATCGCGGGAAGCTCGTTCCAGAAGGGCCGTGTCATGGTGTTCATGGCTTCGGGGCGCTTCAATTGGATGTGCGCGACGCCGGCCTCGATCTCGACCTTGAAACAGCTATACTCGTCATGATCGTGGCCACTCATGCCCGGCTCTCTCCCGAAGAAACGTTTCGTGTCGTTGATCACACTATCGACCGGGCGGGAGACGACGACAACACTGACCTGACGGAAGAGGATCTCGCCATGACGACCCGCAAAATGTTCACCGCCCTGGCCATCGCCGCCACGGCGTCCAGCCTGGTGGCGGCCCCCGTCCCGGTTCTGGCCCAGTCGCGCGGCCTCAGCGGCCTGTTCGCCTGCGAAGGCTCGGGCGGCAAGCAGGAAGGTGGCGCCCTGATCGGCGCGGCGGCCGGCGCCCTGCTGGGCAACAAGCTCGGCGGCAAGAACAAGACCCTGGGCACGCTGGTCGGCGCCGCCGCCGGCGCGGCCGCGGGCGGCTATATCGGCTGCCGCATGCAGTCGACCGACGCGGCCCTGGCCGAGCAGGCGACCAAGAAGGCGCTGGAGACCGGCGTCGCCCAGACCTGGTCCAACAGCCGCACCGGCAATTCGGGCCGCATCGCGGTGGTCTCGTCCAGCTACGGCCCGCCGATCGACGGCCGCGACCTGCGCTATTCGGCCGGCGTCCAGAGCCTGCCCAGCTTTGAAGCCGCCGGCGGCGCCTATGTCGCCAGTTCCACGGCCAACCTGCGCGCGGGTCCGTCGACCAAGGCCAAGGTGGTCGGCAAGATCGCGGCGGGCGAGAGCTTCGACGCCCTGGGCGTGGTCCCGACGGGCGGCTGGGTGCTGGTCGGCCGCGGTGGCTACGGCGTCGGCTATGCCGCCGCATCGCTGGTGCGTCCGTACGGCCAGCAAGTCGCCAGCTGCCGCGTGATCGACGCCTCGGTGTCGGGCGGCGGTCAGCGCGCGTCCAGCCAGCGCTACAGCGCCTGCAAGGACGCGCGCGGCGAGTGGCAGGTGACCCAGGCGTAAGGTCGAAACAACGTCAAAACCTTGTCATCCCGGAAGCCTCGTAGAGGCTGTCCGGGACCCAGGGGCGGCCGGCGCGGCGTTCACGCACCCCCTGGGTCCCGGCTCTCCGCTTCGCCACGGCCGGGATGACAAGTTTTGGGGAAGTTCAGAGGTCGATGACCTCGCACTTCAGCTGCTCGCGAATGCGCTCCGCCACGATCCGCCGGTGGCAGCAGTTCGGATCGTCCTCGTAGCAGAGCAGGGCGATCCGTTTCGTCTTCGCCAGTTCGGTCGCCTGGGCCAGGGCCAGCACGGCCTCCGGCTCCTCCAGGTGGGCGTTGAAGATGGCGCGCATCTCGTCGATGCGTCCGGCCCGAGCCGCCTCGCGGCCCGGCTTGGGCGTGCCCAGCGGCCTCAGGTGAAGGTAGTCGACGCCCTGGTCCTTGAGGCTGTTCCCCAACAGGGTCTTGGAGAAGCCCGCCTTGCGCGAGCTGGCCACGGCGCGGACGTCGACGACCAGCTCGACATCGGCCGCCTTCAGCCGCGCGATCATGCCGCCCTGCGTGTCGGTTTCGTAGCCGATGGTGGCGAGTTTATTCATATCGCAAGGCTCCATGGACGCGGGGTCTCCGCCAGCCTACCTTAACGCTCGTAACTCCAAGGGAGCCACGCCGATGGACGCGGCCGTCTTTCGCGAACCTCGCAAGCGCTCCGTGGCCGTACCCGGCGGCGAGATCGCGGCCCTGGAGTTCGGTCCACAGGACAAGCCGATCGACGTGGTGTTCGTCCACGCCAACGGCTTCAACGCCCAGACCTATCGCGTGCTGCTGTCGCCGCTGGGCGCGGGCCTGCGGATCCTGGCCATCGACCAGCGCGGTCACGGCGACACCACCCTGCCCGCCAATCCCGAGGGCCGCCGCTCCTGGCGCGACCTGCGGGACGACCTGACCGGACTGCTCGATGTCCTGGACGGCCCGCCGGTGGTGCTGGCCGGCCACTCGATGGGCGGCACGGTCAGCCTGCTGGCCGCCGCCGAGCGTCCGAACCGGGTCAAGGGCCTGGTCCTGCTAGACCCGGTGATCATGCCGTGGCTGGCCACCCTCTACGCCAAAGCGCCGTGGACCTCGGGCCGTCTCTGGAAGCACATGCCCCTGGTCCAGTCGGCCCTGCGCCGTCGGGCCGTGTTCGACGACCGCGAGCAGGTGTTCGCCGGCTACAAGGGTCGAGGGGCTTTCAAGACGTGGCCGGAGACCATGCTGGCCGACTATGTCGCCGGCGGCTTCGTCCAGCGCCAGGACGGCAAGGTCGAACTGGCCTGCGCCCCGGCGTGGGAAGCCTCGAACTACGCGGCCCAGGCCCATGACCCGTGGCGGGCGGTGCGGCGGGTCAAGGTTCCGGTGCGAATCCTCAAGGCCGAGAAGCACTCGACCTGCATGGCCGGCGACGGCTTCGCGCGGCGGGGCCGGAACGTGAAGATCGAGGTCGTGGCGGGGACCAGCCACTTCCTGCCGATGGAGCGCCCAGACGTGGTGCGGGACGCGCTGTTCGACATGGCGACGGGATAGGGGCCGAAACCTCGTCCTTCGACAGGCTCAGGATGAGGTTTCTAATGCGACGCTGAACTAGCCCTCATCCTGAGCTTGTCGAAGGACGAGGGCGGGCCACCCTACAGCGCCAACCCCTCCACCTCATGCTTGCTCAACGCCACCCGCGCCGCGTCGGTCACCGGCACCACCTTGCGGGCGTCCAGGTCGAAGGTGATCGCCACCGCCTCGGACGTGCCCCAGGGCTGTCCCGTCGCCGGGTCCAGCATCCAGTGAGCCATGCGCATGGTGCGTGCGTCCGTGCCGATCAGGCCCGAGCGGATCTCGACGCGGTCGCCGGGCCGGGGCCAGGCCAGGTAGGCGATCCTGTATTCCAGGACCGCGCCCCCGTACCGCGTGGGCTTGGGCTCGGCGTGGTCGACCACGACGTCGCGGAACGGGTGGATGAACGCGCCGATGCCGTCGGAGACCCGGCCGATGAACTGCTCGGCGCGCATCCTTCCGTACACGTCGCAATCTGACGGGAGCAGGCCGCCCAGGCCGATTCGGGTGAGGCCCAGGGCGTCGGCGCGCTCCAGGCTGGCGGTCGGGGCGAACGGCGACAGGTCGATGCTGCGCGCGCGGGCCTTCTCGGGGATCGTGACCTTCAGGGCCTCGGCGCGCTGATGGGCGATCTTGGGCCAGGGGAAGGGCTGGCCTTCGCGCGGAGTGGCGTGGACCACGGTGGTCTGGAAGGTCGCGGCCAGCTCGCCCGAGGCCGGGTGGATCAGCAACTGGAGGAGCCTGGCCTCGGTCTCGCCCATCTCGATCACCCCGCCCAGCATGGTCAGCGGCGCGCCGGCGTGAGCTTCGCGCAGGAAGCGGATGTGGTGCTCCTTGACCAGCAGCGTGGCGTTGGCGTGCGGCGAGAAGGCCTGGGACATGCCCAGCTCGGCGGCCAGGCCGATCAGGCCCTCCTGGGCGCGGACCACGTAGTGGCGCACGTTCATGTGCCCCATCTCGTCGCAGTCCCAGGTGTTGACGCCTCCCCGCCAGATCTCGACGCCGGGGAGGGTCTCAGCGGTCGTCATGGCGTCTCTCGCACGGTGTTGAACAGCCGTTCGAGCCTAGCGGTGTTTCGTCAGGTCCGGCAATCGGCGCAGAGGCCGTGGGCCTCGATGGTCACGGCGGTCAGGGCGTAGCCGGCCGTGACCCCGGCGGCGATGATCTCGGCGCTGGCCTGGGGCTCGATCTCGCGGGTCGCGCCGCAGCAGTCGCAGATCAGGAAGGCGGCGGCGTGGCCGTCGGCCTCCTTGCGGCAGGCGACATAGGCGTTGAGGCTCTCGATCCGGTGAGCGAAGCCCTGCTTTTCCAGGAAGTCGAGGGCGCGATAGACCGTCGGCGGCTTGGCCGGCGGGCCGTCGCCCCCGAAGGTCGAGATCAGGTCATAGGCCTTCACCGGCTGGCCGGCTTCCAGCAGCAGCTCCAGCACCCGGCGACGGGGCGGGGTCAGGCGCTGCTCCGCGGCCACGCAACGGGCCTCGGCCGCCTCGAGCTCGGCCGCGAGGCTCGCGCCGGCGACGCCGTGATTATGGTGATCGTGTCCGCAAGGAGAGCCGTGAGCCATGGCCAACAGGTAGAGGGCCGCGCGTGCGCGCGCAACCGTGACGGCGTGACGCGCCTCAGTACAGCGGCGCGCTCAGCAGGTTGGCCTCGGCCGTGCAGCGCGCGGGTTCGGGCGGCGAGCCCTTGGCGCGGGCGGCGTCCAGTTCCGCGCGCACCCCCGCGAGGTCGGCCTTGAACGCCTCCGAGCTCCAGAGCGCGGCGAACAGGGTCTCGGCGTTCGCCTGCCCGGCCTCGACCGAACTGGCGTTGTGGACGCCGCAGACGATGCGGCTTTCGCCGAAGGCCTTGGCGCGGGCCAGGATCGCCTGCGAGCGGTCGGGCGCGGCCTCGGCCAGCAGCAGGCCGACGGTCCAGCCCCAGGTCGCGTGGCCGGACGGATAGTCGGGGGCGATCGCCAGGCCCAGGCTGCGCTTCACGCAGATCGGACCGTTCTCGGACAGGTAGGGACGGGGCCGCCGATACTTGAGCTTGGGTCCCGACACCGCCTTGCGGACGTCGTGGCTCATCCGCAGCAGCATGGCGGCCAGCTTGGGATTGCTCTCACGGGTCGGGGTGTAGCCCAGCGCGCAGGCATAGCCTTCCAGGACCCGTTCCTCGACATTGTCGGCCTTCGCGATCGACCAGCGCGGCGTGCCTTCCAGCTTGCGGGTGGCCAGGAAGATCTGGCGGTCTCTTTCCGCCGCCGGCGAGCCCTTGGCGGGCGGCGGGGCCAGATGATCGCGCGCGTCGAACTGGGCCTTGGCCAAGTAGCGGCCCGCCGGGGCGGTGTCGCCGCCGAGCGTGGCGCAGCCGGTAACGAGCAGGGCGGCGGCAAGGACCAGAACGCGCATATGAAAAAGGGCCCCCGGAGCAATTCCGGGGACCCTGCATTTTCAGTGAGAGTCGTTCAAGCTCACTTGCCGAACAGCTTGTTCCAGCGCGGCTTTTCGCGGCCCTTCCAGGCTTCGCGGTGATAGGCGTCGCTGGCGATTAGCGGCACCACCGTGGTGGCTTCGGCGAAGACCATCTGTTCGTAGGTGGTGTTCACCTTGCCCCACGAAGCGGCTTCCTTCAGCGTCGACGAGCTGCAGGCGCCGTCGCGGACGTCGGCGACCGTGATCTGGACGGCGTACTTGTGCATGTCGGCCTCGACGCCGAGGATCTCGGCGCAGACGACGGTGTCCTGGGCGAAGTTCTTGGGCACGCCGCCGCCGACCATGAACAGGCCCGTGGTGCCGGCCGCGATCTTGATGTCGGTCAGTTCGCGGAAGTCCGCGACCGCGTCGATCATCAGATAGGGCTGTTTGGCGGCGATGCGCTCCTTCTGGTGCTTGACCAGGCCGAAGCCCGCCGAGCTGTCGACGAAGGCCGGGCAGAAGATCGGCACGCCTTCTTCATAGGCGGTCTGGATCAGCGAGCCCGGCTTCTTGGCGTTGCCTTCGCTCAGCCACTTGCCCATTTCCCAGATGAACTCGCGCGAGGAATAGGCGCGCGGCTCCAGGCGGTTGCAGATCTCCAGGATCGTGTGATCGCAGTTCTGCAGCTCTTCTTCGTCGATATAGGTGTCGTAGATGCGGTCGATGTAGTTGTCGCGCAGCACGTTGTCGTCGACCGGGCCGGCGGCCTGATAGTGCTTGAAGCCCAGGGCCTCGAAGAAGTCCATGTCGACGATCGAGGCGCCGGTGGCGACCACGGCGTCGATCATGCCGTTCTTCACCATGTCACGGTAGACGTGCATGCAGCCGCCAGCCGAGGTCGAACCGGCCAGGATCAGCCAGGGCGAGCAGCCCTTGTCTTCCAGGGCCATGTTGAAGATGTCGGCGGCGCGCGCGGTGTCGCGGCTCGAGAACGACATCTTGCGCATGGAGTCGATGATCGGACGGGCGTCGAACGACGTGATGTCGATGTGCTCGACGACGTTCTGCAGCAGTTCGGCCTTGGTGTTGTTGGGAACGGGAGCGTTCATGACAGAGGGTCCTCTGAAGGTGAGCGCCCGTCGTGACCCACGAACACGCCGGGACGGAGCGACCGGCGAGGGGATTGGTTGCAAGGGCGCGCTATATAGAAGGTTTGCGACGATTATCGAGTCCCAATCGCGGTTTCCGTCTTTTCCTGCCGCTCACGTCGCCGACGCGTCACGGCCGGCGCGGCCAGCAGGCCGGCGACGACCAGCAGCGCGGCCAGGGTCACGGCGTTGCTGGCGCGCTCGATCGGCGGCGCGACCTGGCGGATGCGATAGACGTGGCGGCCGGCCTGGGCCTGGAACGACACGAAACGCGTCGCGCCGATCGGCTGGGCCTGGAGCGGCGTCTTCTGGCGGCCATCGACGCGCTCGGCGCGCCAGCTGGGGAAGTAGAAGCGCTTGACCGTCACGGTGGTCGGGGCCGGCAGGTCGAGGTCCATGGCCACGCTGCCGTCCGGGAAGCCGCTGGCGGCCAGCACCTTGCCGCCGCCGTCCGCCAACGCCACCAGCGGCGCGGCGGGGAAGGCGTTCAGCAGGTCGTGGTCGTCGAAGGCGGGATAGACGGCGTAGCCGGCGGGCAGGTGCTCGTTGGGCGCGCGGCCGGCGGCGATCAGGGCCTCGCCCCCCGGGTCGACGGGAATGGTGGTGACAGCGCGCAGGCCGGGCCAGGCCAGGACCAGCAGCCAACCCGCCAGCACGGCCGGGACCACCATCAGCGCCGCCAGGCGACGGGGGCGGCCGGACACGGCGGCCAGACAGACGGCGGCCACGGCGGCGGCCTCGCTGACCACGATGATGCGATAGGCGAACTGCACCTGCGACAGCGGCTGGACCTTCCACACCCAGGGCAGGGCGTGGAGGACGGTGGCCAGCACCGCCACCGCGCCGAACAGCATCGCCGGAACGGCCGTGCGGCGCCGCGGGGCGTCGATCGCCGCCAGCAGGGCGGCCAGGCCGGCCGCGCCGGCGCACCAGCTGGACAGGGCGATCTTGGTCATGAAGCCGCCGGCCGGCCAGCGGCTGAAAGCCAGCAGGCTCCAGCCGTCGGTGTCGCCGCCCCACAGCCAGACCAGCTGGGCGTCCTTCTGCATCAGCAGGGCCGGGCCCAGATAGACGGCCGCCAGGGCCAGGCCCAGCACGCCGCCGGCCAGGCAGCGCGCGGCGACGGCGATCCGGTCGGCCGGCGCGGCGGTCCACACCCGCCAGCCGACGACCGCCGGAATGATGATCAGCGTGACCAGCAGGGCGCTAGGCAGGTGCGACAGGATCAGGGCCGCGTAGCTCAGGGCCAGGAGCGCGATCCCCCGGCCGTGCGAGGCGGCGCGCTCCAGCCCCAGCAGCAGCCAGGGCAGGACGGCATAGGCGGTGACCTCGGCGAAGGCGCCCCGGAAGTAGAAGTCGATCGTGTGATAGGGCGCCAGCATGTAGGCGACCGCGCCGATCAGGGCCCAGCGGTCGCCGGCGCGGCCGCGCAGCCAGGCGAACATGCCGCCGCCCGAGGCCAGCAGCAGCAGGAAGTTCGCCCAGGCCGTCACCTGCAGGGCGTTCAGCTTGTGCAGGGTGATGAAGTCGACCACGGCGGCCACGTAGAAGGCCATCGGCGGGTAGTAGTAGAACGACGGCGCGCCCAGGCCCTGGAAGGCGCCGGGCAGCCAGCGCGGCGGCAGGTCGCCCCGGCGCAGGGCCTCGATGAACTCGTGAACCCAGACGGTGTTGTAGACCACGCTGTCGCTGGGGCCCGCGCCCCGGACCAGGGTCGAGCCCACCAGCAGCAGAGCGGTCAGCAGCAGGGTGGCCAGGATGATGACCGGACGCGGCTGGCGGCCCGATGGGGCGTCGGTCGCGTGCTCGGATTCCGAAATCGTGGTCATGCCTGCTCCGCCGGATTCGAGCGGTTCGTGTGTCGGACGCGCGTAGAAAAGTCCAGCCGCAATCCCAGGCTGAAAAGTCAGGCCGAAACGAAAGAGGCCAGGGACAAGCCCTGGCCTCCGGATCGTTGCGGCGTCCGCGCCTAGCGACGGCGCTTGCGCTTGCCGGCCGCGCCCTTGGGGCGGGAGAAGCGGACGATCTTGCGCTCTTCGTTCTCCTGGCGGACCGCCGGGATCGAGCGCTTGGCCAGGCCGTACATCGAGGCCATCGGCGCGTCCTGAACCTCCGCGGTCTCGGTCTCGCCGAAGCCGTTGAAGCGGGTCGACATGGCCACGCCATAGGCGCCCAGCATGCCGATCTCGATATAGTCGCCCTCGTCGACGCTTTCCGGCAGGTAGAACGGGCCGGGCATGTAGTCGACGCTGTCGCAGGTCGGGCCGTAGAAGCGGAAGGGCTTGAGGCCCTCTTCCACCACTTCGCCGCCACTTGGGCCGTTCTTGCGGTACAGCTTGACCGGGAAGGGCCACTTCATGTGCGCGGCGTCGAACAGCGAGCCATACGACCCGTCGTTCAGATACAGCGCGTCGCCCTTCTTCAGCTCGACCTTGACCAGCAGCGACGAGGCTTCGGCCACCAGGGCGCGGCCCGGCTCGCACCAGAGCTTGGTGCTCTCGTGGACCATCATCTCGGCGAAGCCGCGGTCGATGGCCGCCAGGTACTCGGAGAGATCCGGCGGGACCATGCCCGGATAGATCGACGGGAAGCCGCCGCCGACATCGACGACATCGGCCAGCACGCCGGCGCGGACCAGGGCGCGCGAGGCCTGGGCCATCGACGCCTGATAGGCGGTGGGCCGCATGCACTGGCTGCCGACGTGGAAGCTGAGGCCCATCAGGTCCTGGGTGGCGCGGCGCGCGGCCAGCAGCAGGCCCGGGGCGTTGTGCGGCTCGACGCCGAACTTGCCCGACAGGCTGTAGGCCGCGCCCTCGGCCTGCACGCCCATGCGGACGATCAGGTTGAGGTCCTTGGCCTGGCCGGTGGCGTCCAGGATCTTGGCCAGCTCTTCGTGGGTGTCGAACGAGAAGGTCTTCACGCCGTGGTCGAAATAGGCGGCCGAGATGGCCACCCGGCTCTTGACCGGATGCATGAAGGCCATGCGCGAGCCCGGGGCCTCGTTGGCCACGAGTTCGATCTCGTTCAGCGACGCGACGTCGAACGACCGCACGCCGGACTGAGCCAGCTCGCGGATCACCCACGGCGAAGGATTGGCCTTCACCGCGTAAAAGACGTCGCCTTTAAATTCGGACTGGAACCAGCGCGCCGCTACCGACACCGCGTTCGGTCGCACGAGTGCGACAGGACGTTCCGGTGACCGCTCACGGACCAGGTCCAGGGGAGTATGGTACGTGTGCAATTCACGTAGACCCCTGCAGAAGTTAAACCCAGGCCGGCGTTAGCAGCGCTTATGAGGACTTCGGGTCCGCCGGAGCGAGCGAAATAGGGGCAATGGTCGGGGATGTAAAGTCCCTTTTGCGGCCCCGTTTCGGGACGGATTGATCCACGGGCCGTCACAAATCCATTGCTTACCTGCCCCAAACCGGAGAACGCATTTCCCAAGCACCGAAACCACGTTAAGGATTCGCCCCGACCATGACGTCGGACCCTGTTCTCTCGATCCGCGCCGCCTCCAAGACCTTCGGGTCTCGCCGCGCGCTGGACACCGTCTCCCTCGACGTCAATCGGGGCGAGATGATCGCGCTTATCGGGCCTTCGGGCTCGGGGAAATCCACGCTCCTTCGCTCCATCGACGGCCTGCAGACCATCGATGCCCCTAGAGAAGGCGAAGAGGGCGGCCAGATCGAGGCTTTCGGCGGTCCCGTGCAGGCCAAGGGCAGGGTGTCGGGCGAGGTGCGCAAGGCGCGCATCCGCATCGGCTTCATCGCCCAGCAGTTCAACCTGGTCGGCCGCCTGTCGCTGTTCAGCAACGTGGCGCTGGGCTCGCTGGGGCGCATCCCGTTCCTCCAGGGCCTGTTCGGCGCCTGGCCGCGCGAGACTCGCGAGGCGGCGATGGCCGCGCTCGCCCGCGTCGGCGTGGCCGACTACGCCGGCCAGCGCGCCAACACCCTGTCGGGCGGCCAGCAGCAGCGCGGCGCCATCGCTCGCGCCCTGGTCCAGAAGGCCAAGATCATTCTCGCCGACGAGCCGGTCGCCTCGCTGGATCCCGTCTCGGCGCGCAAGGTCATGGAGATCCTGCGTGATCTCAATCAAAGCGACGGCCTGACCGTTGTCGTCACCCTGCACCAGGTGGACTACGCCCTGCGCTACTGTGACCGGGTCGTGGCCCTGAAGGCCGGCCAGAAGGTCTATGACGGCCCGGCCTCCGGCCTGAAGCGTGAAAAACTCATCGATATCTACGGCCCGGAATTCGAGGACGTATTCTGGGAAGGAGCTCCCCAATGATCAGCCGCCGCTCGGCTCTCGTGATCGCCGCCGGTTTCTCGGCCCTGGCCCTGGCCTCGTGCGGCCAGAAGTCCGACACTCCGGCCGCCAAGGACACGATCACCTTCTCGATCCTGTCGACCGAGTCCGCCCAGAACATGGAAGGCTACTGGAAGCCGATCCTGGCCGACATGGAGAAGCAGACCGGCCTCAAGGTGAAGCCGTTCTTCTCGTCCAACTACTCGTCGCTGATCGTGGCCATGGGCGCCAAGCAGACGGATGTGGGCTGGTTCTCGAACCAGTCGGGCCTGGAAGCCGTGCGCCGCTCGAACGGCGAGGTCTTCGCCCGCACGTTCGATCCGTCGGGCACCGACGGCTACAAGTCGGTGATCATCGTCCCGGCCGCCAGCAAGATCCAGACGATCCAGGACCTGCTGAAGTGCGACAAGTCGCTGAACTTCGGCATCGGCGACAAGAAGTCGACCTCGGGCACTCTGGCGCCGATGACCTATGTGTTCATTCCGGCCAACAAGAAGCCCGAGGAGTGCTTCAAGACCGTGATCAGCGCCAACCACCAGGCCAACCTGTTCGCGGTGGCCAACGGCAAGCTGGACGCGGCGACCAACAACTCGACCGCCATCAATCTCTCCAGGGCGCGCGGCGAGGGCGTCACCGACCGGATCCGCGTGATCTGGGAATCGCCGACCCTGCCGGAAGACCCGATCGTCTGGCGCAAGGATCTCGACCCGGTCGTGAAGGAAAAGCTGCGCCAGTTCTTCCTGACCTACGCCCAGGGCGACACGCCGGCCGCCCAGCAGCAGCGCGGCTATCTGAAGAAGCTGTCGATCGGCGGGTTCAAGCCGGCCGACGACACCCACCTGCTGGTGGTGCGTGAAATGGAAGCCACCGAGCAGCTGGGCCTGGCCCGCGAGTCGGGCGACCAGGCCAAGATCGCCTCGGCCCAGAAGACGCTGGAGGGCGTCAAGGCCGAACGCGTCGCGGCCGAGGGCAAGGCGGGCCTCGCCGCGACGCCGGCCAACTGAGGTCCTCGATGAGCGACGCCGCTATCAGCGCGCCCCATCCGAGTGCAGGCGGCATCCCGGCGCCGCCCAAGCGCTCGGCCTCGGCCATGGCCTTCGACACCCTGCTATGGGGCGGGGTGATCCTGCTGCTGATCGTCAGCTTCAAGCCGGCCGAGATCGACAAGTTCCCGCAGCTGTTCACCGACACCGAGCGGACCAGCGCCTTCGCCAAGCTGTTCTTCAAGCCGTTCACCGATCCCAAGCTCTTCATGTCGATGGAGTGGGGCCTGTTCATCGGCAAGATGTGGCAGACCATCCAGATGGCGCTGTGGGGCACGGCCCTGGCGATCGTCGCGGCCATCCCGCTGGGCCTCCTGGGCGCGCGCAACATCGCCCCGGTCTGGATCCAGCAGCCGGTTCGTCGCCTGCTGGACCTGATCCGCTCGATCCCCGACCTGGTCGTGGCCCTGATCTTCATCACCGCCGTGGGCCTGGGGCCGTTCGCCGGCGTGATGTCGATCATGTTCAACACCGGCGGCGTGCTGGCCAAGCTGTTCGCCGAGGCCGTCGAGTCGATCGACAAGGCCCCGGTCGAGGGCGTGCGCGCCACGGGCGCGGTGAAGCTGCAGGAGATCGTCTGGGGCGTGATCCCTCAGGTGGCGCCGCTGTGGACCAGCTATGCCCTGTACCGCTTTGAATCGAGCGCCCGCGCGGCCACCGTGCTGGGCATCATCGGCGCGGGCGGCATCGGCCAGATCCTGTTCGACTCGATCAACGCCTTCCAGTTCGACCAGACCGGCTGCATCGTGCTGGTCATCGTCGTGGCGGTGTCGATCATCGACCTGCTGTCGCAAGTGATCCGTACGCGGCTGCTGTAGAGCCTGTCCTGCTTCAAGGAACAGGCCAAGAAATCGGCGGGCGCGCCGTTCACCAACCAGTGGAACGCCTGGTCCAGAACGTCGCCGTGAAGGGCGACAGCAGCTTCATCGTCAACGACGCCCTGACCCTGGCCGACATCACGAAGGGCGGCTCAGCGACGAGCCGCCCTTCCGAACGCCCCGAAGAAGCAGGCCGGATCCGGCTTTTCAGGCCGCGCCCGCTTCGTTGGTGGACGGATCTTCCTCTTTGTTCCCGTGATTTCGCCATGTTGCTGAGGTGACACAGTTTAACAATTGAACAACAGTTGTTGCGTCGCTGTCACAAATCGGCGGCGGAACTGTCATGTGGCCCCGGTAAGCCCGCGATTGTCCTGATCCCGTCCTTCATCGGGCGAGAGAGCAAGGGCACTTCAAGGGGAAAATCACAATGAGCATCAAGACCTCGCTGGTCGCCGGTTCGGCGCTGGGCGTCGCGCTTGCTCTGAGCCCGGGCGTCGCGGCCCAAGCCCAGGATATGGCTTACAAGTGGAGCGGCGCTCCGCAATTCTCGAACGACGACACGATGTTCAAGTTTCGCGGTCGCATCCTGCTCGACTACGTCAACCAGGACGTCAGCCGTGATGGCCCCGGCGGCGATTACAAGACCAGCAACTGGCGCGGTCGTCAGGTGTTCCTGGGCGTCGAAGGCAAGCTGAACAACTACTTCGCCTACAAGGCCGAAGGCGGCTGGGTGAACGGCGGCGCGGCCTCGTGGGACGACGTCGTCATCGAGTACAAGCCGAGCGAACAAGTTTCGCTGCTGTTCGGCAACATCAAGGCCGCCGGTCTCGAAAACCTGACCTCGACCCGCTTCACCACCTTCATGGACCGTGGTCCCTACGGTGACTTCGGCGTCGACAGCTACCTGCTCAGCGCGGTCGCCAAGTACCAGGGCTTCAACTATTCGGCCACGTTCGCCGTCCAAGGCAACAGCATCAATTCCAGCGACGTCGCGATCGCCGGCGCCGACAGCAAGGAGCGCTTCGGCCTGACGGCGCGCGGTCACTTCGCCCCGATCAACACCGACACCGACAAGCTGCACGTCGCCCTGTCGTATCGCTACCGCAACCGCGGCGACGAGAACGCCTTCGCCTATACGGGCCGCACGACGACCGCCTACAGCAACGGCGCCACGTTCTACACCACGGGCGGCATCGGTAACCGTGACAAGACCCTGGCCGTCGAGGGCATGTACATCCACGGTCCGTTCTCGGTCCAGGGCGAGTATTCGAACATCGACGTCACCCGCGTGGGCGGCGCCGCGGTCGGCAAGGATCCGAAGGTGAAGGTGGGCTATGCCTTCGTCAGCTTCTGGCCGACCGGTGAGATGCGCAACTACGACGCCGCCGCCGGTGAAGTGAAGCGTCCGAAGATCCTGAACCCGGTCACGGCCGGCGGCACGGGCGGCCTGGAACTGGCCGTGCGCTACGACTACGCCGACCTGAGCGACGCCTACGACACCCTGAACGTCAAGCCGGCCGTGTCGCAAGCCGGCAAGTACACGGGCTGGACCCTGGGCGTGAACTACTACCCGGTCTCGTACGTCCGCTTCCAGGCCAACTACACCGACGGCAAGTCGGACAACATCGGCCTGAACCAGGACTACGACGTGAAGCAGTTCCAGCTGCGCGCTCAGCTGGACTTCTAAGACCGACCTGTTCGCGGGCGGATCCTCCCGGGTCCGCCCGATCTCCTTGCTTCATTCCTTTAGGAACTGACCATGAAGAAGCTCCTGTCCTGCGCGGCCGCCGCCGTCGCCCTGTCGGGTCTGGCCGCCGCGCCCGCCCACGCCGCCCGCGACTATGTGTGGGCCGCCGGCTCCTCGACCGTGTTCCCGTTCGCCACCCGCGCCGCCGAGAACTACGCCAAGAAGTCGGGCAAGAAGGCTCCGAAGATCGAAAGCCTCGGCACCGGCGGCGGCATCAAGCTGTTCTGCTCGGGCAACGGCGAAGGCTTCCCGGACATCGCCAACGCCTCGCGTCCGATGAAGAAGGCCGAGTTCGACGCCTGCGCCGCCAAGGGCGTCAAGGACATCATCGCGATCAAGATCGGCTTCGACGGCATCGTCGTCGCCACCGACAAGGACGGCGCCGACTACAACTTCAAGACCGAGAACCTCTACATGGGTCTCTCGAAGCTCGTCTATAAGAACGGCCAGTTCATCCCGAACCCGAACAAGAACTGGGATGACGTGGCCGGCGGCCTGCCGGGCAACCGCATCCAGGTGTACGGCCCGCCGCCGACCTCGGGCACCCGCGACGCCTTCGTCGAGCTGGCCATCGAGGCCGGCGCCCGCAAGTATCCGACCCTGGACGCGATCCGCTCGGACAACGAGAAGAAGTTCAAGGCCCAGGTCGACCCGCTGCGTAACGACGGCTGGATCGACGCCGGCGAGAACGACAACGCCATCGTCGGCACCCTGACCAAGACCCCGGGCTCGCTGGGCGTCTTCGGCTGGTCGTACCTCGAAGAGAACATGGACAAGATCAAGGGCGCCAGCGTCAACGGCGTGCGTCCCTCGGCCCAGACCATCTCGGACGGCTCGTATCCGCTGTCGCGCACCCTGTTCATCTACGTGAAGAAGGCCAATATCGGCGTCACCCCGGGCCTGGAAGACTTCCTGAAGGAGTTCACCTCGGACGCCGCGACGGGCCGTGGCGGCTATCTGCAAGGCCGTGGTCTGATCCCGCTGCCTCCGGGCCAGCACGATGCCCAGAAGGCCATCGTGGCCAACAAGACCACGATGAACCGTCCGGCTTCGTAAGCGGGCAGTTGGTCACTTAGACCGAGCTAGACGCCGCGGCTCTATGGGCCGCGGCGTTTTTCTTTGTATAGTGGACCGCGCCGGGCCTCCCCATGCCCGCGCCGCGGTCGCCGTCCGGGCCCGCGTCCTTGACCCTGCAGGGCCATGATCCTCGTCGCGCTCGCCGTCGTCTTCCTCCTCGTTCTGTTGAACGGGGTCTTTTCCATGTCCGAACTGGCCGTCGTCTCGGCCCGCAAGGCGCGTCTGCAAGGCTTCGCCGAGCGGGGGGATCGGGGCGCGAAGCTGGCCCTGGAGATGGCCGAGCACCCCACGCGGTTCCTGTCGGCCGTCCAGGTCGGCATCACCCTGATCGGCATCTTCGCCGGCGCCTACGGCCAGGCCACCATCGCCAGCGCGCTGGACCACTGGCTGGAAGGCTTCCCGCCGATCGCCAAATATTCAGAAGGCTTGGCCACCACGGTCGTGGTCATCGGCCTGACCTATGTGTCGGTGATCCTGGGCGAACTGGTGCCCAAGCGTCTGGCCCTGATGTTCCCGGACGTGATCGCCCGCCGCATGTCGCCGTTCCTGGCCATCGTGGCCATGGTGCTGCGCCCGTTCGTGACCCTGCTGACCGTGTCCACGGCCGCCGTGCTGAAGCTGATGGGCGTGCGCGACGAGCGCAACAACGGCGTCACCACCGAGGAGATGGAAGCCGTCCTGGCCGAGGGCGCCGACGCCGGCCTGATCGAGCCCGAGGAGCGGGCGATGATCAATGAGGTGCTGCGCCTGGGCGACCGCCCCGTCCGCGTGGCCATGACCCCGCGCCGCGACCTGTTCTGGGTGTCGCTGGCCGACAGCCCCGAGCAGGTGCTGACCGAGATCCGCGCCAGCGCCCACTCGCGCATCCTGGTGGCCACCGACGACGATCTCGACGGCGGGGTCGGCGTGGTGCTGAAGAAGGACCTGCTGGACGCCTGCCTGTCGAACGAACCCCTCGACCTCAAGGCCCACGTCCAGCAGCCGATCGCCATCCCGGAAACCATGTCGCTGCTCAAGGCCCTGGCGGTCTTCAAGCAGACCAGCCTGCACATGGCCCTGGTCGTCGACGAGTTCGGCTCGCTGCAGGGCGCGATCACGCCCCTGGACCTGCTGGAAATGATCGCCGGCGACTTCCCCGAGGACCACGAGGACGACGAGAAGCGCTTCATCCGTCGCGAGGACGGCAGCTGGCTGATCGACGCCCGTCTCGACATCCAGGAGCTGAACGATCACCTGGGCGAGAACTTCGAGGCCGAGGGCGGCTACCACACCGTGGCCGGCCTGATCCTGGACCGCCTGGGCCGCCTGCCGGTCGAGGGCGAACATGTCGAACTCGGCGCCTTCGACCTGGAGATCGTCGACATGGACGGCTCGCGGATCGACAAGGTCATCCTCAAGCACACCAAGCGCAAGAAGGACGGGCTGGAGGGGTAGGTCGGCCGACCGACCGTTTCCCCGGAGTTACCTATGCTTTTCCGTCACGCCATCGCCTTGGCCGCCGCTCTCGTCGCTTTCGCCTTTTCCGCGCCGGCCGGCGCCGCCGAGTACGGGTTCAAGGACCTCCTGCGCGAGCCGGGCGCGCCGCGCGCCGGGGCGACGGATCCGGACGTCATCATCGTGATGTATGCCGACTACAACTGCGGCTACTGCAAGCGCATGGAGCCGGTGCTGGCCAACGCCCTGAAGGCGGACCGGCGCCTGGCCGTGGTCCACAAGGAATGGCCCATCTTCGGCGACGTGTCCGAACACGCGGCGCGCGTGGCGCTGGCGGCGACCTATCAAGGCCGGTACGACGCGGTGCATCGGGCCTTCATGCTCTCGCCCACGCGGCTGAGCGACAAGGACATGGTCGACACCGTCGCCAAGCAGGCCGGCGTCGACTGGGCCAGGCTCACAAGCGACCTGAAGGCCCACGGCCGCGACATCGACGCCATCCTGACGCGCAATGAACGCGAGGCCGCCCTGCTGACGCTTCAAGGCACGCCGGGCCTGGTGATAAACGGCTATCTGATCCGCGGCGCCCTGTCGGAGGAACAGTTGAAGGACCTGCTCCAGAAGATCCGCGCGGCACAGCCGCGCCCCGCGGGCTAGGAGCCCGACGATCCCGATCCTGCCTGATCCCCTCAAGCTCCTGCTCCCCGCCCTGATCCCGTCGTGGAACTTCTTCGACGTGATCGCGCCGGCGCCGCGCGTCGAATACGCCCTGCTGGCCTCGCCCGGCGATGCGACCGGCGTCTGGCGCGCGTTCCGGCCCCGGCCCGAGCACGTGTCGCTGGCGACCATGCTCAAGCGCCTGGTCTGGAACCCGCGCTGGAACCAGACCCTGTTCGTGATGAGCTGCGCCGAGCGCCTGGCCGAGGACCGCACGCCCGCCCATAGCGAGGACGAACTGTTCAAGCGCATCGCCGCCGACCTGGCCGTCGAGCCCCAGGATCCCGCGCGGCCGTGGCTGTGCTTCCGCCTGGTCTTCGTCAGCCGCGAGGGCGAGGCGCTGACCGAGGAGGTCATGGTCCAACCCGCGCCGCGCCTTCTTCAGGACATCGCGATCCGATGAGCCTTGAAGCCGCCGTCCGCCTGACCGAGATCCTGCTGGCGCTGGCCCTGATCCAGCAGAGCCTCGAGCACCTGCGCGGCCTGCCCGGCGAGCGGCCGCTGTTCGCCGTCCGGATCCTGCTTTGCGTCCTCGTGGCCGGCGGGATCGCCGCGCCCTGGCCGCTGGTCGGGCTGGCGTTGGTGTCGCTGCTGATCCTTCACCGCTTCCAGGGGCCCTATAATGGCGGCAGCGACCGCATGGGCCTGCTGGCGCTGTGGTGCCTGGTCCTGACCCGCCTGCTGCCCACGCCGGCCCTCAAGGAGCTGTCGTTCGGCTATCTCGGGGCGCAGCTGATGCTCAGCTACTTCATCTCGGGCGGGGTCAAGATCGTCAATCCCGACTGGCGCTCGGGCCGGGCGCTGCGCGACGTTTTTCAGTTTTCCGCATATCCGGTCTCCCAGAATCTGCGCCGCTTCGCCGAGCGGCCCCAGCTGCTGCGGGTCATGTCCTGGGCGGTGATGGGCTTCGAGCTGGCCTTCCCGCTGACCCTGCTGTGGAAGCCGGCCCTGGTCGCCGGCCTGGCGGTCGCGGCGACCTTCCACCTGGCCAATGCCTGCCTGTTCGGCCTCAACCGGTTCTTCTGGACCTGGCTGGCGACCTATCCGGCCATCCTGTGGCTGCAGGGACGGTTGTTCTAGGCGGCCGTCTTCTTGCGCAGCCGCGCCAGGCGCCGCAGCCGCCGCCAGAAGCGGGTCTTCTCCGGCTCCGGATAGGGCTGCAGGTTGCGGAAGAACTCCTCGGCGCACGAGCGCCACGAGAACTTCTCGGCGAACTTGCGGACCACCGCGCGGTCCAGGTCCAGGCAGGCCAGGCAGGCTTCCTTGAGGCCGTCGGTCTGGCCGGGGGCCAGCACGCCGGCGTTGGAGCCGGGGATGATGTCGACCGGACCCGGGGCCGAGAACGCCGCCACCGGCACGCCGGCGGCCATGGCCTCCAGGATCACCAGGCCGAAGGTGTCGGTCAGGGACGGGAAGCAGAACACGTCCGCCCCGCCGAAATAGCGGGCCAGCTCGTCGCCGAACTTGGCGCCCAGGAACTTCACCTCGGGATATTTCTCGGCCAGCTCCTCGCGCTGCGGGCCGTCGCCGATGACGACCTTGGTGCCCGGCAGGTCCAGGCTGGCGAAGGCCTCGATGTTCTTCTCGACGGCGACGCGGCCGACATTGAGGAAGATCGGGCGCGGCAGGCCCTCGAACGGGTCGGGATCGCCCTCGACGCGCGGCTTGAAGATGTCGGTGTCCACCCCGCGCGACCAGGGCGAGAGGTTGCGGAAGCCGTGCTTGGCCAGCTCGTCGCGCATGGTCGGCGTGGCCACCATCAGGCGGCCCGACGGCTTGTGGAACCAGCGCATATAGGTGTAGCCGGCCGCCAGCGGCAGCGGCAGGCGGGCCGAGACATATTCCGGGAACTTGGTGTGGTAGCTGGTCGTGAACGGCAGCTTCCACTCCAGGCAGATGCGGCGCGCGGCCAGGCCGATCGGACCCTCGGTGGCGATGTGGATCGCCTCGGGCTCGAACTGCTTGAAGCGCTCCTGCACCGGCTCGTAGGCGCCGATCGCCAGCTTGATCTCGGGATAGGTCGGCAGCGGGAAGGTCGGGAACTGTTCGGGGCTGACGACGTCGACCTCGTGGCCCATCAGGCGCAGTTCCTCGACCACCCGGGTCAGGGTCCGGACCACCCCGTTGACTTGAGGCTCCCAGGCGTCGGTCGCAAGCAGAATTCGCATCAGGCGGCGGCGGGCTCCGGCAACGGCTCGTCGGCGGCTTCAGCGGCTTGAGGCGCGATCGAACGGGCGCGGTCGATCACCGACCACGAGCGCAGCTTGGCCCATTCCAGGATCTCGAGATGGCCGTCCGCGTGCTCGGCCAGGGCCGTGCAGCTTTCGACCCAGTCGCCGTCATTGATGTAGCGGACGCCGTCGATGTCACGCATCTCGGCCTTGTGGATGTGACCACAGATCACGCCGTCCACCCCCCGACGTCGCGCTTCGTCGGCCACGGCGGCCTCGAAGTTCTCGATGAACTGCAACGCGTTCTTCACCTTGACCTTCAGAAACGCCGACAGACTCCAATAGCCGAACCCCAGGCGACGCCGCAGGCGATTCACCAGAGTGTTCAGCATGAGGATGGTTCTATAGGACCAATCCCCGAGGAAGGCGAGCCACTTGGCGTGCTGGACGATGCCGTCGAACTCGTCGCCGTGGACAACCAGATAGCGTTTGCCGTCGGCGGCCTCGTGGATCACGTCGCGGGCCACGATCACCCCGCCGAAGTGGACGCCGCAGAAATCGCGGATCCGGTCGTCGTGATTGCCGGGGACGTAGATCACCTCCGTCCCCTTTCGCGCCATGCGCAGGATCTTCTGGACCACGTCGTTGTGGGCCTGGGGCCAGTACCAGCCGCTGCGCAGCTTCCAGCCGTCGATGATGTCGCCGACCAGATACAGCTTGTCGCACTCGACATGGCGGATGAAGTCCAGCAGCAGCTCGGCCTGGCACCCGCGCGTGCCCAGGTGCAGATCGCTGATGAAGATGGAGCGGTAGCGGCGAACGGCGACGTCGGCGCTCATGGTCGAACCCCCGTGTGGCGCCGCGAGATCACTCCGTCCCCGGATCGGAAGATGGCGGCCAACGGCAGGCGATTAAGCTGATTGCATGTCGCTTTGATGAAATGGGGCCGCGGCGGATTTACCGCGCGTTAAGGCGCCGCGCCCTCGCGGCGGTCCGCCGTCTGCCCGCGAAATGCGCAGTTTCGACGTCATTGTCAAAATTCTGGACCGATAAGCAATCCCTTTCGCCGCTTGGGGTTGCTTGAGGGCGGCAAGCCTGTTGCGGTGCAGCATCGCGGCGACTAGATCACCGGCATGGACGCCGCCCGCCTCGCCAAGGACACGCCGAAATCCCAGAAGACCCGCGCGCGGATTCTGGACCAGGCGATGCGCCTGATCGCCGAGATCGGCTACCACGCCGCCACCAACCCGGTGATCGCCGACGCCGCCGGCCTGACGCGCGGGGCGATGCTCTATCACTTCCCGACCCGCGAGGCCCTGGTCGAGGCCGCCGTGGCCCACATCCAGGCCGAGCGTTCGACCCTGTTCCGCGCCGCCGCCGAGAACCTGCCCGCCGGGGCCGACGTCACCGAGCACGCGATCGACAGCTACTGGGACCTGCTGCACAGCGTGCCGTTCCTGGCCTTCGGCGAGCTGGAGGACGCCGGCCGCACCGACCCGGCCATCCACGCCCTGCTGGCGCCCGCCCAGGCCGAGTTCGACCGCGCCCAGGCCGGCGACCACTTCCTGAAGATCCTCCATGCCGGCGCCGGCCCCCGCTTCCAGGCCAGCCGCGACCTGGCGCGCTTCATGCTGGAGGGCCTGGCCCGCACGACCCTGACCTACGACAAGGACGGCCGGAAGGAGCGCCTGCTGATGCTGATCAAGCGGGCCACGCACATGCTGAACCGCAAGGGCGATGTGCAGGATTTGTGGCCGGAGTAGGGGGCTGAAGCGGCCCTCGGTTCGCCGCCATGAACTCGACATAGGCCCCCCTGGGAGAGGGCGGCGGTGATATGGCCTGGGTCTAATGGTCTTGCCTCTCGTCAGAAGGCAATCGTACGGTGGCGGGGTTTAGATCGGGTCAGGTTGCAGAGGCGGGGAAACTGCCTCGAGCAGCGTCCCGTAGAAACTGGCGAAACTTGGGGAACGACATTCCGAAGGATCGAATTGCTCTCCAACCGATTGCGCCGCTTCCACTTTGCGCAGTCCGCCCCGAAAATATCCGGCCTTCTGTAAAACTCTTTCAAAGGCCTCCCAGGTTCCACCGCCAATTTCATCGCTGAGGCGAAAGGAAGCCTTCTGCGGAACGTTGGTTGGCGCGTTTGGATACGCCCGCATGACGCTGCTCCAGGCCCCAAAATACCAAGCTTCCAGTTCCTCAACTACCACCCGATTGGCGACCCGCCAACGGACCGGTCCGGCTGTCGTCCGAGTAGACATCCCGGCGGAGCGCGCTACCGCCTCCAACTTCGCCTTCAGCGCCCGGCAGTCCGCGCTGTCTCTATCGATTAGAACGATGATCCGAGCATAGTCGGGCAACCAACGGGCGTAGCCTCTCAATCGCCTCTCGAGGTTAGCCAGGAGGTCAGTCTTGCCTTGAAAGGCGTGGATCGTGAAGGTCGCCCGGCCCTCCAAGAGCCTAGGCAGCCACGCAGCGAGGAATGCTTCGGCGGAAGGTTCCTCAACGAGGATCTCAAGATGACCCGCCATCAGGGTTTGGCGAGTTGGAATGTCGGAGCCCCCTGATTTGTGAGGGGGTCGCCGACACCGAAATGGCCCTCCAGCCACAGCTGCCCTAGCAAACCGCCCTCGTCCACGAAGGCATTAATACCGGGGATTTCGGAGGCCGTTGCAACCTGCGTGTACCCGTCCTCGTCCCGGTAAAGCGCACGTACTTCCCTTGCCTGAAGGGCATTGAGGAAGAATGGAGAATGCGTCGTCACCAATAGCTGACCTCTTCCCGCAGCGGCGCGGCACTCTTCCGCCAATCCGTATAACAGGCGCGGATGCAAGAAATTCTCAGGTTCCTCGATCCCGATAAACGGTGGAGGCTGAGGATCATAGAGTAGCACCAAGTAAGCCAACATTTTCAGTGTGCCATCCGAGGCGAACCTAGCGAGGATGGGGTTGTCGAAGGGCGCATCCTTGATCGTGAGAAGTAGGCGCCCGTCCGGCATAGCCTCGGCCAAGACGCGCTCTATCCGTGGCACGCGGCGCCGTAGGATCTTGAAGATTTCTTCCAAACGAGTTGGGTGCTGCTCGCTTAGGTACTGGATTACATTGGCGAGGTTATCGCCATTGCGGGACAAACGCTCCTGAGGTCCAGCCTCGGGCTGACCTCGCGTGTTATCGACTGAGAAATAGGACACGTACCAGCCAGTTATGAACTGACGCAGCGCGGCGACACGCGGATGCTCGGCGAATTGGCCTAGAGCATTTACGGCGATAAGGTCTGGGGCGCTCAGCGGAAAATCGACGCGACTATCCTGTTCGTCCGGCTTGTCACCGCTGACCGCGCGTCCGATCCCTTCGCGGTAATTGAGGAAACGGAACGGCTGGCCATGGCTGCCCCGCTTCCAGCGGAGCCACTCTTCCACGACCACTGGCGAGCCATTTTTCTCATCGACGGCGAGATGATACGTGATGAGCGGGTATCCAGGCTCCCTGTACTTGATCTCGATGACGATCGGCCCCTCGCTGCCGCGCGTTTTCAGTTCTCTCGCACGCCCGCGGCGGTCCCACGCTCGCCGCAAACCAGTGTCGAAACACTCCGAAAGGAAAGCGAAAACATCGAAGAATGTCGACTTGCCGCTGCCGTTGGGCCCTAGCAACACTGTTAGGGGGGTTATATTTTTCAGCTCGATTTTGCGGAGCGCTCGGAAGTTTTCGACGCGCAAATATTCGATACGCGCGGTGGGACGCGACGCCGTAACTTTTTTTGTCGTTGGTTCGGTGGGCATACGATGCACGATACGTCAAAGGGTAGCCTGACCTTAATGGAGGTCAACTAATCTTGCTACGATTGAACGGCTGAAGCTGTGGTCATCCGGAGCGGGCAGGGCGTTTCGCCGGACGTTGTGCAACGCATCGTTGGAGCCGACGACTGCTGCCGACCGGGCGAAGCCATCAAACTCCGCCTTTCTGGGGCCGTGCGGTGCCTCAAAGCTGAACGCCTCCGCGTCGGGAGCCCGCCTTCAATCTCTTGGAGGCTGCAGCGTGCAGGGCTGTCCAGGTCAGTCAAGGCTCGCCTCCGGCGACCGCGCGCGGCGACGCGGAGCGTCGGCCTTGAGTGACCTGGACAGCCCTGCGATCGTCTCGCCGTGAGATGTAAGGCGGGCGCTCTTCCGGGGCGGAAGGCGGCTTGGACGGGAAGAGAGCGCGCACCGGAAACCCTCTCTCATGGAGAGAGGGAGGGGCCCGCGCCGCAGGCGTGGGAGGGTGAGTGGGTAGGCGAAGCCCATGGACGATCCTGGCGCTGTTGCGGACGATGTGCCGGCACGCCGGTTGGCGGTGTAACCACTCACCCTCCCATCGCGGCGCGATGGGCCCCTCCCTCTCTCTAAGAGAGAGGGGATTGAGGGCGCTGTATCCCCGGTGTTGGCGGGACAGAGCCACACGAAATCAACCGCTTGTCGATTTTTCGCGCCCCTGAATGATCCGCGTTGAATCCGCCCCGATACTCAGAGCTGTCCCCGTCGCGGGGGAGGGCGTTTGGATCCGGCCCAATACGGCGGCGGGGGTAGGTTGAGCGGGGCCGCTGGCGGTTCCCGGCGGCGCCTTCACGCCACGTCGCTTACTCTTTAGGAGCGCACGCGGGTGACGGAGCTGTCCGGGATCAAAACCATCAGCGGATCGACAGGGCGGTGATCGTACAAGCCGCCTATCGTGGATCGTCGGGGTCGAGACGGATGTAGCCGATCGACTTGGTCCGCGCCCGTCCGGGGGCTAGTGGGGTCCCGAGCTGAAAGACGCTCACGCCCCCCATCCTCACGGGCAAGAACAACCTGGCGGAGCGGTCGTCCGAGCCGAAACACACAAACCACTACGGTCTCCGGGTTCGCCCGGCCGCTCCGTCGCCTCCCCACACCTTCAGCGGCCGCGCCGCGTGGAGCGGCGAAGCCGTGAGCCTAGCTCGGGCAGATCGGCAGCGCCGTCGTGAACTTGATCTGCTCCATGGCGAAGCTGGACGAGACGTCGGTCAGCGGGGCGGTGGCGATCAGGCGCTTGTAGAAGCGGTCATAGGCGGCGATGTCCTTGACCACGACCTTGAGCAGATAGTCGACCTCGCCGCTCATCCGGTAGAACTCGACGACCTCGGGCAGGGAACTGGCGCCGGCCGCGAACTGGGTCAGCCAGGCCTCGTCGTGGCGGCCGGTCTTGACCGCCACGAAGACGGTCAGGGCGAGGTCCAGGGCCGCGCGGTCCAGCAGGGCGACGCGGGCGGTGATGACGCCGGCGTCCTGCAGGCGCTTGATCCGCTTCCAGCACGGGGTCTGGCTCAGGCCGACCCGCTCGGCCAGCTCGGCGATGGCGACGGTGGCGTCGTCCTGCAGGATGGCCAGGAGGCGTCGGTCGACTTGATCGAGATCAATCATCTCGCGATCCCCTGTTTTGGAGAATGAAATTCTCCGTATCGCGGAACGGGTAACCTTTCAAACCATGTCTTTCTTCGAATCCTCGCCATCCTAGGGCGCCTCGGCACAGCAACGGGGCTCCCATGGACCTGTCCTTCACGCGTCATCCCAAGTCGGTCGGCGAAAGCTATGGCCAGCACATGGGCGTGGCCTGGAGCTTCGGCTTCACCCTGCTGGGCGCGGGTCTGGCCTGCCTCGTCCACGGTCTGCTGCCGTTCGCCTTCGAGCGCACCGGCAGCCAGACGGTGCGCCGGCTGCACGAGCGGCTGTCCAGCCGCTGCGCCAAGGCCGACGCGCATTTCGCGGCTCAAGCGCCGATCTCGGGCCAGATCTCCGGCGAGACCGTCCGCGGATGACGACCGCCGCCCTGCGCCTGAGCGCCGGCAAGCTGGGTCCCGGCCTGATCGCCGGCCTGCTGCTGGCGATCCTGGCCAAACTGCTGGCCTCCAACCTGCACGCCCCGGCGCCGCTGGTCGCGGTGGTGCTGGGCATGATGCTCGGCGCCCTGGGCCTGCAGGCCCAGCTGGGCGCGGGTCTCGACGTCTTCGCCAAGCCCGGCCTTCGGCTCGGCGTGGCCATGATGGGCGCCCAGATCAGCTGGAGCGAGTTCGCCGCCCTGGGCGGTCCGGCCATCGTCGCCAGCGGCGCGGTGGTGCTGGGCGGGCTGGGCGTCGGGGCGCTGGCGGGGACCGCGCTGGGCCTGCCGTTCGCCGAGGCCCTGATCGCGGCCGCCGCCTGCTCGATCTGCGGCGCCTCCGCCGCCCTGGCCGCGTCACAGGCCGCGCCGGCCAGTCCGGCCAACCAGCGCACGACGGCCCTGGTCATCGTCGGCGTCAACCTGCTGTCGACCGTGGCTATGCTGGCCTATCCGCCGATCGCCCACGCCCTGGGCCTGAGCGCCCACCAGTCGGGCGTGTTCTTCGGCCTCTCGATCCACGACGTCGCCCAGGTGGCCGGCGCCGGGGCTTCGGTTTCGCCCGAGACGGCCAGCACCGCCGCCCTGGCCAAGCTGGCCCGCATCGTCTGGCTGGGCCCGGCGGTCATCCTGATCGGCCTGATGCTGACCCGCACCCGGGAAGGCGGCGTGGTCGGCGGGCTGAAGGCGCCGCCGCTTTTTGTTTTAGGCTTCGCGGCTCTCGCCGCAGCCCGCGGCCTGGGCCTGATCCCGCCCGTCCTGGTCACGACCATGGCGGCCTGCTCCGGCTTCCTGCTGCTGGCCGGCGTCGGGGCCATTTCGGCCAAGCTGGGGCCCAAGGCCCTGCTGGAGGTCGAGCCGAAGCTGGCGGTCATGCTGGCGACGGTCACCGTCGCCGTCGCGGTCCTGGCCTACGCCCTGACGAGAATATTCTTCTAAAGATCAGGCCTTGGCGGAGCACGAAACCCGCTCCATGGTCCCGGCCAAGAGTCGGAGGGACCTGATTTTGAGCATCTGGACGCGACGCAAGTCGATCGACACCATCACTGCGGGCCACGCGGACAGCCATCAGCTGAAGAAGACCCTGAGCTGGTACCATCTGGTCGCCCTGGGCGTCGGGGCCATCGTCGGCACCGGCATCTACACCCTGACCGGCGTCGGCGCGGGCCTGGCCGGGCCGGGCGTGATCCTGTCGTTCCTGATCGCCGGCGCGGTCTGCGCCTGCGCCGCGCTGTGCTACGCCGAACTGTCGACCCTGATGCCGGCGGCGGGCAGCGCCTACACCTACAGCTACGCGGCCATGGGCGAGCCTGTCGCCTGGTTCGTCGGCTGGAGCCTGATCCTCGAATACACCCTGGTCTGCGCGGCCGTCGCCGTCGGCTGGTCGGCCCACGCCCATGGCCTGTTCAAGATGGCGGGCTTCCCCGACTACCTGTTGGCCGGACCGCACGCCGGCGGTGTCGTCAACCTGCCGGCCGTGATCATCTCGATGGCGGTGGCGGGCCTGCTGGCCCTGGGCACCCGCGAGAGCGCCACGGTCAACATGGTCCTCGTTTTCGTGAAGATCATCGCCCTGGTCATCTTCGTCGCGCTGTGCCTGCCGGCCTTCGACGCAAGCCACTTCACCCCGTTCATGCCCAACGGCTTCTCGGCCCATGTGCCCGCCGGGGCCGCGCCGGACTCGGCCAAGATTGGCGTGATGGCCGCCGCCAGCCTGATCTTCTTCGCCTTCTACGGCTTCGACGCGGTCTCGACCGCCGCCGAGGAGACCAAGAACCCCAAGCGCGACCTGACCATCGGCATCGTCGGCTCGATGGCCGCCTGCACGGCCATCTACATGATCGTCGCCGCCGCCTCGATCGGCGCGTCGCGCACCGAGATCTTCTCCAAGAGCGAGGCGCCGCTGGTCTTCATCCTGGAGAGCCTGCAGCACGGCAAGATGGCCCAGCTGGTGGCGCTGGCCGCCGTCGTGGCCCTGCCGACCGTGATCCTGGCCTTCATGTACGGTCAGAGCCGGATCTTCTTCGTCATGGCCCGCGACGGCCTGCTGCCGCGCGCCCTGTCGAAGGTCAACGCCAAGACCGGCACGCCGGTGGTCATGACCCTGCTGACCGGCGCCCTGTCGGCGGTGCTGTCGGGCTTCCTGTCGCTGAAGGACATCGCCGAACTGGCCAATGCCGGCACCCTGGCGGCGTTCATCGCCGTGGGCCTGTCGGTGATCGTGCTGCGCCGTCGCGAGCCCAACCGCCCGCGCGTGTTCTCGACCCCGGCCTGGCAGATCGTGGCCCCCGCCGGCATCCTGGGGTGCCTGTATCTGTTCTACAGCCTGCCGGCCAAGACCCAGATCTACTTCCTGTTCGCCCACATCATCGGGGCGGTGGTCTACCTCGCCTACGGCATGCGCAAGAGCGTGCTGGCCCAGGCTGAAAAGGCCGCGCGGTAAGGGATTTCCAATCTCGAGGGCCGTCGCTACAGTCCGCGTCAAAACAAGCGTTTGATGTCGGGAGAAGAAGCGCATGGCCCTCGATCTGGAAACCCGCGAGCAGCTGATCGAGACGGTGGCTCGCTTCGTGGCCGAGCGCCTGCGCCCGATCGAGGCCAAGGTCGCCGAGGACGACGCGGTGCCCGCCGACATCGTCGAGGAGATGAAGGGCCTGGGTCTCTTCGGCCTGTCGATCCCCGAAGAATTTGGCGGCCTGGGCCTCAACATGGAGGAAGAGGCGCTGGTGGCCGTCGAGCTGGGCCGCGCCTCGCCGGCGTTCCGCTCGGTGTTCGGCACCAATGTCGGCATCGGCAGCCAGGGCTTGGTGATGTTCGGAACCGACGACCAGAAGGCCAAGTGGCTGCCGGGCATCGCGTCGGGCGAGATCATCACCTCCTTCGCCCTGACCGAGCCGGAAGCCGGCTCCGACAGCGCCGCGGTGCAGACCCGCGCCACGCTGGACGGCGACGGCTACGTCCTGAACGGCGCCAAGCGCTACATCACCAACGCCGGCAAGGCCTCGCTGTTCACGGTGATGGCCCGCACCAATCCCGACGTGAAGGGCGGGGGCGGGGTTTCGGCCTTCCTGGTTCCGCGCGACTTGCCAGGCCTTTCGGTCAGCAAGCCCGAGAAGAAGATGGGCCAGCAGGGCGCGCACATTCACGACGTCACTTTCGACAATGTCCGCGTCCCGGCTTGGAACCGGCTGGGCGAGGAAGGCGAGGGCTTCAAGGTCGCCATGCAGGTGCTGGACCGCGGTCGCCTGCACATCGCCGCCGTCTGCGTGGGCGTGGCCGAGCGGCTGATCGCCGACTGCGTGGCCTATGCCAGCGAGCGCAAGCAGTTCGGCCAGCCGATCGCCAGCTTCCAGCTGATCCAGGCGATGATCGCCGACAGCAAGACCGAAGCTTTGGCGGCCCGGGCCCTGGTCCTCGAGACGGCCCGCAAGCGCGACACCGGCGTCGGCGTCACCCTGGAGGCGGCGGCCTCGAAACTCTTCGCCTCGGAGATGGTCGGCCGGGTGGCCGATCGGGCCGTGCAGGTGTTCGGCGGTGCGGGTTATGTCGCCGACTACGGAATCGAACGGCTGTACCGCGACGTCCGGATCTTCCGCATCTACGAGGGCACCAGCCAGATCCAGCAGTTGGTCATCGCCCGCGAGACCTTGAAGCGCGGCGGGTAGGGCTGCGGCGGGATGTCGCGCCTGATTTCTGGTAGAGCCGTGGCGCCACGCCGCGGGGAGGCGGCTTTTTCCAGTGCACGCAAATGTCTTTGAAGGCGCTGCTACTCAAAGGTGTGTTCACGACCTTTGAGTGTCGTGCGTCATCCTGCCGCTTCGCATACGGAGAATATTTAAGCCGGCATTAAGTATACTGGACGAGGTTGTCTCCGGATTACGAAACGGGGACGACCATGAGCCAAGATCACGCGATCAGCGAACGAGCGGCGTTCATGGGTCTGGACGATAGGGCGCGGGCCTCCCTCCGCGCGCTTCAGCCCGTCGTCCGCGCCAATATCGGCCCCGCCCTGGACGCCTTCTACGCCAATGTCCGCGCGACGCCCGAGACCCGCAAGTTCTTCGGCGACGAGGGCCACATTCAGTCCGCCTCGAGCCGCCAGCAGGCGCACTGGGACGTGATCGCACGGGCCGAGTTCGATGACACCTACGTCAAGGCCGTGCGCGCTATCGGCCAGACCCACGCCCGCATCGGCCTGGAGCCGCGCTGGTACATCGGCGGCTACGCGGTGGTCAGCGAGCATCTGATCCGCGCCACGATCAACGACCAGTGGCCCAAGGGCTTCATGGCCAAGGGCGACCCGACAAAGGCCGGCGACGCGGTGAGCGCGCTGATGAAGGCGGTCATGCTGGACATGGACTTCGCCATCTCGATCTATCTGGAGACCATCGAGGCCGAGCGCCAGCGCCTGGAGGCGGTGCGCCTGGCCAACGAGGCCAGCCAGAACGCGGTGGTCCAGGCGCTGGGCGACGCGCTCGACCGCCTGGCCCAGGGCGACCTGGTCGGCCGCCTGTCGGCCGAGGTGGCGCCGGAGTTCCAGAAGCTGAAGGACGACTTCAACAACGCCGTCGGCATCCTGGAGCGGGCGATGAGCCGCGTGGCCGACGCCACGGACGGGATCCGCTCGGGCGCCGACGAGATCGGCGTCGCCGCTGACGACCTGTCGCGCCGCACCGAACAGCAGGCCGCCAGCCTGGAAGAGACGGCCGCGGCTCTGGACGAGATCACCTCGACGGTCCGTCGTTCGGCCGCCGGCGCCAAGCAGGCCCAGGACGTGGTGGTCGGCGCCAAGGCCGAGGCCGAGAAGTCCGGAGTCGTCGTCGACCAGGCCGTGGCGGCCATGGGCGAGATCGAGACCAGCTCGCGCTCGATCGGCAACATCATCGGGGTGATCGACGAGATCGCCTTCCAGACCAACCTGTTGGCGCTCAACGCCGGAGTCGAGGCGGCGCGCGCGGGCGAGGCCGGTCGCGGCTTCGCCGTCGTGGCGCAGGAGGTCCGCGCCTTGGCCCAGCGGTCGGCCGACGCGGCCAAGGAGATCAAGACCTTGATCGCCAGCTCGACCGCCCAGGTCGATCGCGGCGTGGGTCTGGTCGGCCAGACGGGCGAGGCCTTGCGCGGCATCGTCGGCAAGGTGGCCGAAATCGACGCCCTGATCGTGGAGATCGCCAGCTCGGCCCAGGAGCAGGCTCAGGGGCTTAACGAGGTGAACACGGCCGTCAATCAGATGGACCAGGTCACTCAGCAGAACGCCGCCATGGTGGAGCAGACGACGGCCGCGACCCATTCCCTCAAGGGTCAGACGCTGGAGTTGGTCAAGCAGGTGGCGACGTTCTCGATCTCGGCGCGCCAGAAGGCCGCCGCGCCGGCGACGCCCACGCCGACGCGCGCTCCGCCTGTCGCCCGCCCGCTCAGCCGCCCCGGCCGCCAACCGGCCGTCTCCGCCCCAGCGGCGCGGGGCAATGCGGCCGCGGCGCTCAAAGAAAAGTGGGAAGAGTTTTGAGTAAAGGAGCGGGTCAGGTGCGAATCTTGACCTGCGAACAGCAGAACGCCCCCGCCGACGGTGTCGGCGAGGGCGCTATGTGTTCCCCGGAAGGGACTGATGCTTACGCGCCGCCCGGGAAGCGGAACGGGACCTTCACGGTGCCCGTCTTGGCGCCCATGGGGAGCTTTTCGGCGATGCACATGGCGGCCTTGTCGAAACCCTTACCGGCGGCGCTGTTGTCGACGACCTTGCAGTCCGACAGCTTGCCGGCGTCGGCGGTGCATTCCAGCATCACCTGAGCGGCGTCGCGGGTGTTCGCGAACTGCTGCAGGCAACGGCCCATTTGGTCTTCGAAGCCACCGGCGGCCGAAGCGGCCTGAGCGACGAAAAAGCTGCCAGCGATTCCCGCGGCAATAGCGATCGGATATTTCATCCCGCTGCTCCTAGTAAATATGTCCCGTCCTGTGGACGCTGCGCCAACCGGACGCAGGAGCCTTTTCGCAGGTTCAAGTTAAGAGAATCTGAGTCGGAGAAGAATATTGGAAGTTTACTGTCAGGTAACCATCAGAGGGGGCCGCGCGACGCCCGCGAGGTGCTCCCGTCTTTATAGATTCCGCGCGTGGGAGCCTGCGACGAAACGACCCGTCCGACACCACCTCGAACTATTATGTCGAATTGGCTTTAACCAAGTCAGAGTCTGTTAGGACTCTATGGGGATTATCCCCTCTCATGTTGGCGGTCCGTGGGCACGGCGCGCCGGTTGGAGGGAACCTCGCGATGAAACGGATGCGTCTCGTCGATTTACCGTTGATTATAAAGATCGGCTTCGCGCCGGCATTCGCTTTGCTGATGCTGGCCCTGATGGCGGGTGGCGCCATCGTTGTTCAGAAGAGCCAGTCGGCCGCTCTGAAACAGGTCGTTGAAAGCGACATGCGCGAAAACCTGGAGATCCAGAAGATCTCCAAGCGTATTTCAAACGTCAACGGTGAACTCTACACCGTCATGACCCACAAGGCTGGCAACATCGACGTCGCCAAGAACGACGCTCGCATGGCCGCCGTGCTGACCGAGACCGACTCGATCAAGAAGGAACTGGCCGCCCTCAAGGCCAAGCTGCCGGCGGCCGAACAACCCAAGATCGCCGAACTGATCAAGCAACTCGATGAGTGCCGCAGCGCCATCGACACGGTCAGCGGCATGATCGGCGTCGACTTCAACATGGCCGTGGGCTTCATCGCCCCGTTCGAAGAACAGTACGCCAAGATGACCGGCACGCTCGACCAGGTCGTCGGCGCCGCCAACAAGCGCGTCGAAGCCGAGAGCGCCAAGCGCCAGGCCGAGGCGACCGCCGCGATGAGCATCACGATCGTGATGTCGCTGATCACCCTGGCCGCCGTCGGCGGTCTGGCGTGGTTCACCGTCATGACGACCCGCAAGTCGATCAACGACATCGCCGGCGCCACCGACAAGCTGTCGAAGGGCGACAACAGCATCGACCTCGAGAAGCTGACGCGCGGCGACGAACTGGGCGCCATCGTCACGGCGCTGAAGGTCTTCCGCGACAACCAACTGCACCTCGACACATTGCGCGCCGAGCAGGAAAAGTCCGCCGCCCTCACGGCCGACGAACGCCGCGCCAAGGAAGCCGCCGCGGCGGCCGCCGCCCAGGAAGCCTCGACCGTCGTCAGCAACCTGGCCCAGGGCCTGGAGAAGCTGGCCTCGGGCGACCTGACCTTCCGCGTGACCGCCGACTTCCCTGGCGACTATCGCAAGCTGAAGGACGACTTCAACGGCGCCATGGGCTCGCTGCAGGAGACGATGAAAGTCATCGCCGCCTCGACCGACGGCCTGCGCACCGGCGCCGACGAGATCGCTCACGCCTCGGACGACCTGTCGCGCCGCACCGAACAACAGGCCGCCAGCCTGGAAGAGACCGCCGCCGCGCTGGACGAGCTGACCGCCACCGTGCGCCGCACGGCCTCGGGCGCCCGCCAGGCTTCGGACGTGGTCTCAACGACGCGTGGCGAAGCGACGCATAGCGGCCAAGTCGTGCATCAGGCAGTGTCGGCCATGGGCGAGATCGAAAACTCGTCCAAGCAGATCAGCCAGATTATCGGCGTGATCGACGAGATCGCCTTCCAGACCAACCTCCTGGCCCTGAACGCCGGCGTCGAAGCCGCGCGGGCGGGCGAAGCGGGCCGCGGCTTCGCGGTCGTCGCCCAGGAAGTCCGGGCCCTGGCCCAGCGCTCGGCCGAAGCGGCCAAGGAGATCAAGGCCTTGATCTCCAGCTCGACCCAGCAGGTCAGCCAAGGCGTCAGCCTGGTCGGCCAGACGGGCGAGGCGCTGCAACGGATCGTGGCGAAGGTCGGCGAGATCGACGCCCTGGTCACCGAGATCGCGGCTTCGGCCGCGGAGCAGGCGACCGGTCTGAACGAAGTCAACACGGCCGTGAACCAGATGGATCAGGTCACGCAGCAGAACGCCGCCATGGTCGAGCAATCGACCGCCGCGACGCACTCGCTGAAAGGCGAGACCGGTGAACTGGTCCGCCTGATGGCCCGCTTCCAAGTGGGGAACGGCGCTTCGAACTACACCCGCCCGGCCATGGCCGACGCGGCCCAGCACGCTCCGGCGCGCAACCCGGTGGCCGAGCAGCAGGCCCGCCTGAACACCTTCGCCCGTCCGGGCCGGAGCAATGGTTCGGCGGCTGTCGCCCAGGCCCCCACTACGGATGGTTGGGAGGAATTCTAATGGCCGCCGCGATCGCGCTGCCTGAAACCCTGGATCTGAAGGCCGCGGCCCCGCTGAAGGCCGCCTTTCTGGAACGCCGCGGCGCGGCGATCATCGTGGAAGCCGATCAGGTCCGTCGCCTCGGCGGTCTGTGCCTGCAGGTTCTGCTGGCCGCCCGCAAGGCGTGGGACCAGGACGGTCAAGCCTTTTCCATCAAGGGGCCTTCCGAGGCCTTTGTCGAAACCACCCGTCTTTTCGGCGCCGAAAGGGTGCTCCTCTCGGCGGAATTCCAAGGAGCTGAATCGTGACCCGTACGATTCTCACGGTCGACGACTCCCGCACCATGCGGGACATGCTGCGCATGGCTCTGGCTGGCGCCGGCTTCAACGTGGTCGAAGCGGTCGACGGCGAACATGGCCTGGAGGTTCTCTCCGCCCATCGCCCCGACGTGATCATCACGGACATCAACATGCCCAAGCTGGACGGCTTCGGCTTCATCGAGGCGGTGCGGGTCGATGACGACTATCGCGCCATCCCGATCCTGGTCCTGACCACGGAAAGCGACCCGGCCAAGAAGCAGCGGGCTCGCGAAGCCGGCGCGACGGGCTGGATCGTCAAGCCGTTCAACCCGGAAAAGCTGGTCGACGCCATCCGCCGCGTCGCCGCCTAGGTCCGGGGCCGCCTGAGTCAGGCTCAAGTACCGCGTGCCGAATTTTGACTACCCGTTGCTAGACGCGAATTAGGACGTACGGGACATGGACGAGCTAGAGGCCATCAAGGTTACCTTCTTCCAGGAATGCGAGGAGCTTCTCGCTGACCTCGAGGGCGGTCTCCTGGCCATGCAGGAAGGGGCCGGCGACAGCGAAACGGTCAACGCCGTGTTCCGCGCCGTCCACTCGATCAAGGGCGGCGCCGGCGCCTTCGGCCTCGAGCCGTTGGTGCGCTTCGCCCACGTGTTCGAGACCCTGCTGGACGCCGTGCGCGCCGGCTCGGTGCCTAACACGGTCGACCTGGCCGCCGTCATGCTGCGCGCCTCCGACATCCTGGCCGACCACGTCAGCGCCGCGCGCGGCCTGGGTGATGTCGACATGGCCGCCTCGGCCGCCATGGCCGCCGAGCTGGAAACCTGGACCGACCCGAACGCCGCCCCGGCCCCGGCCGCCGCCGCCCCGGCGCCGGTCGAGGAGGCCGCTCCGGCCCCGCACACCACTGTTTCTGTCGTCGCCGCCGAAGACGCCATGGATGACGACGACCTTGGCTTCGTCTTCGTGCCCCAGACCATCTCGGTCGAGGCGCAGGCCGCCGACGCCGATCTGATCCCCGCCAACGTCTGGACGGTGTCGATCCGTCCGAAGTCAGACCTCTACCGCAAGGCCAACGAGACGGCGCTGCTGCTGCGCGAGCTCAACCGCCTGGGTCCGATCAAGGCGACGCTGGACGATCGCGCCCTGCCGGCGCTGGAAGATCTGGATCCGGAAGCCGCCTTCGTGACCTGGAGCGTCCGCCTCGAGACCGAGGACGACGAGACCGCGATCCGCGAAGTCTTCGAGTTCGTCGACGGTGACTGCGACCTGGAAATCACCCGTGGCGAAGCCGCGGTCGAGGACGCCCTGGCCTCGCTGCTGACGGTCGCCGAGACCATCCCCGAAATGGCCGTCGAGCCCGCCGCTCCGGCCGCCATCGAAATTCACGCCCCCGAAGCGGCTTTGGCGCCCGTCGCCGAGGTCGCGCCCGTCGCGCCGCCCCCCGCGCCGGTGGTCGAGGCCGCCAAGCCGGCCGCCCCGACGCCGAAGGCCACCCAGGTCGAGGTCCCGGGTCCGGGCCAGTCAGTCATCCGCGTCGATCCCGAGCGCATCGACCGCCTGATCGATCTCGTCGGCGAACTGGTCATCAACCAGGCCATGCTGGCGCAACGCGTCGGCGAATATGGCATCGCCCCGTCCTCCAACCTAGCCATGGGTCTGGATGAGCTGGAACAGCTCACCCGCGAGATCCAGGACAGCGTCATGGCCATCCGCGCCCAGCCGGTGAAGTCGGTGTTCCAGCGCATGCCGCGCCTGGTCCGCGAAGTCGCCAACATGACGGGCAAGCAGGCCCGTCTGGTCATGGACGGCGAAAACACCGAGGTCGACAAGACGGTCATCGAGCGTCTGTCCGACCCGATCACCCACATGCTGCGCAACGCCATCGACCACGGGCTGGAAAGCCCCGAGGAGCGCAAGGCGGCCGGCAAGAACGCCGAAGGCGTCGTGCGCCTGGCCGCGCTGCACCGCAGCGGCCGGATCGTCATCGAGGTCTCGGACGACGGCAAGGGCATCAATCGCGAGCGGGTGCTGTCGATCGCCGTCAAGAAGGGCCTGATCGCCCCCGACGTGACCTTGACCGACGAAGAGATCGACAACCTGATCTTCCTCCCGGGCTTCTCGACCGCCGACAAGATTTCGGACGTGTCGGGCCGCGGCGTCGGCATGGACGTGGTCAAGCGCTCGGTCCAGGCTCTGGGCGGTCGCATCTCGATCACCTCGCGCCCCGGCCAGGGTTCGACCTTCACGCTGAGCCTGCCGCTGACCCTGGCCGTTCTGGACGGCATGGTGGTCGATGTCGCCGGCGAGACCCTGGTCGTGCCGCTGGCCGCCATCGTCGAGAGCCTGCGTCCGAAGCCGGAAGAAGTTCGCCCGCTGGGCCCGGTCGGCTCGGTGCTGGCCGTCCGCGACAGCTTCGTGCCGCTGATCGACGTCGGCCTGACGCTCGGCTACCGCGACCATAGCCCCAACCCGACCGACGGCGTCGTGCTGCTGGTCGAGGGCGAGGACGGCTCGCGCGCGGCCCTGGTGGCCGACGCCATCCATGGCCAGCGTCAGGTCGTCATCAAGTCGCTGGAGCAGAACTACCAGCAGGTCGAGGGCGTCGCCGCCGCGACCATCCTGGGCGACGGCCGCGTGGCCCTGATCCTGGACGTCGATGCGACGATCGCCATGCGCCGCCGTGAAGGCGGCGCGCCTCGCCCCACAGAACCCACCCTCATCGCGGCGGAGTAAGTCATGACCGACCATGCCACCGCCATAGGCATTGACCGCCGGGAACTGATTTCCTTCCGCGTGGGCGACCAGGAGTACTGCGTCGACATCATGGCGGTCCGCGAGATCCGCGGCTGGAGCCCGGCCACGGTGCTCCCGCAGTCGCCCAGCTTCATGCGCGGCGTGATCAATCTGCGCGGCGCGGTGCTGCCGATCATGGACCTGGCCTGCCGCCTGGGCATGCCGGTGATCGAGCCGACCGTCCGCAGCGTCTTCATCGTGGTCAAGGCGGGCGACCGCACCGTCGGCCTGCTGGTCGACGCGGTGTCTGACATCCTGTCGATCAACGACGACATGATCCAGCCGACCCCGGACATGGCCTGCGACACCGTCCGCAACTTCGTGCGCGGCATCATCTCGATCGAAGGCCGCATGATCAGCGAGATCTCCTTGGACCGCATCCTGCCCGAACGGGAGGCCCTGGCCGCCTGATGACGAATTTCGCTTCCACCTCAGAGCGCCGCGAAGCCATCGTCGATGGCGAGTTCGCGTTCACCAATCAGGATTTCAAGCGCATCGCCGCGCTGCTGTACGATCTGGCCGGCATCAGCTTGCCCGACAGCAAGGCGACGCTGGTCTATTCGCGCCTGGCCAAGCGCCTGCGGACCCTGGGTCTGCGGACGTTCACCGAGTACTGCGCCTTCGTCGCCAGCGACAAGGGCCAAGACGAGAGCCAGGAGATGCTCCGCGCGCTGACGACCAACGTCACGCGTTTCTTCCGCGAGCCGCACCACTTCGACGACCTGCGCGCCAACGTGCTGGAACCTGTCGTCGACAAGGTGCGCGCGGGGGGGCGGCTGCGCCTATGGTCGGCCGCCAGCTCGTCGGGCCAGGAGCCCTATTCGATGGCCTTCACGGTGCTGTCGGTATGGCCGAACGCGGCCGATCTGGACATCCGGATCCTGGGCACGGACATCGACACCAACGTGCTGGCGATCGGCCGCGAGGCCGTCTACGACGAATCGCTGCTGGAAGGGATTCCAGCCTCGGCGCGCAGCCAGTTCTTCGAGCGCGACGCCTCGGATCGGCGCGCCTGGCGCGTTTGCGACGCGGCCCGCAGCCTGGTCGCGTTCCGGGAACTAAATCTCAACGGTCCGTCATGGCCTATGAAGGGGCCATTTGACGCCATCTTCTGCCGGAATGTCGTGATCTATTTCGATGAACCTACTCAAGAACGTGTTTGGAGCCGCTTCGCGCCGCTCGTCGCGCCTGGCGGCCGTCTCTATGTCGGCCATTCCGAGCGTGTGGGCTCCAATGTCACCGCGTTCGAAAGCTGCGGCCTGACCGCCTATAGGAAGGTGGGCCGCTGATGCCGAAGATTCGTGTTCTTGTCGTCGACGACTCCGCCACCATGCGGAGCCTGATCACGGCGGCCCTCTCCCGCGACCCGGAGATCGAGGTGGTCGGCGGCGCCGGCGACCCGTTCGAGGCGCGGGGCATGATCAAGGCCCTGAACCCCGACGTCGTCACGCTCGACATTGAGATGCCGAACATGAACGGCATCGAGTTCCTCGAGAAGATCATGCGCCTGCGGCCGATGCCGGTGGTCATGGTCTCGACCCTGACCCAGGCCGGCGCCGAGATGACGCTGCGGGCCCTGGAACTGGGCGCGGTGGACTGCGTGGGCAAGCCCGCCGACGCCACCGGCACCCAGGAAGCCCTGGCCGAGATCGTCACCAAGGTGAAGATCGCCGCCCGCGCCTCGGTTCGCACCAACGCCGGCGCGGCCCCGGCGGCCGCGCCCGTGCGGCGCAAGGACTTCGTGCCGTCGGGCGACATCGTGGCGATCGGTTCGTCGACCGGCGGGGTGGAAGCCCTGCTGTCGATCCTGACGCTGTTCCCCGAGACCTGCCCGCCGACGGTCATCACTCAGCACATGCCGGCGACCTTCACCGCCAGCTTCGCCGCCCGCCTGGATCGCGCCAGCGGGGCCAAGGTGCAGGAGGCTGTCGACGGCGCCCTGCTGGAGCCCGGCAAGGTCTATGTCGCTCCCGGCGGCGCGGCGCATCTCACGGTCGTTCGCTCGGCCGGCCTGCGCTGCCGCCTGGTCCAGGGCGACCCGGTCAGCGGCCACCGCCCGTCGGTGGACGTGCTGTTCAACTCGGTGGCCAACGCCGTCGGCGACAAGGCGGTCGGGGCTATCCTGACCGGCATGGGCCGCGACGGCGCCCAGGGCCTTCTGGCCATGCGCAAGGCCGGCGCCAAGACGCTGGGCCAGGACGAAGCTTCGTGCGTCGTCTACGGCATGCCGCGCTCCGCTTTCGAAATTGGCGCTGTGGAGAAGCAGGTCTCCCTGTCCCACATGGGCCAATCCATCCTCGATCTGGCCTCCGCGAGGCGATGAACCATGCCGCAAGCTAGCACCATCTCCGTACTCGTGGTCGACGACCAGCTCACCATGCGGGCTCTGATCCGCAATGCGTTGCAGCAGATCGGCTTCAAGGACATCCGTGAGGCGCCGGATGGCGAGGAGGCTCTCAAGAACCTCCTGGCCAAGCCCGCCAACCTCGTCATCTCGGACTTCAACATGCCGAAGATGGATGGCCTGGCGCTGTTGCGCGCGGTGCGCTCGCACCCGCCGATCCGCCAGACCGCCTTCGTCATGCTGACGGGCCGCGCCGACCGCGAACTGGTCCAGCGCGCCGTGCAGTTCGGCGTCAACAACTACTGCGTCAAGCCGTTTACGGTTCAAGGCTTGAAAGAGAAGATCGAACAAGTGTTCGGGCAGCTGACATGACGCAATTCTCCCATCACGACGACCCGGAACGGGCGGTCAAGGTTCATGTGACCCAGGGCGAAAGCCATGTGACGGGCGACCCGCAGGTGGTGATGACCACCGTGCTGGGCTCGTGCATCGCCGCATGCATCCGCGATCCGCAAGCCGGTGTCGGTGGCATGAACCACTTCCTGCTGCCGGATTCGGGCGATGGTCGCACCGGCGGCGACGCTGTCCGCTACGGCGCCTACGCCATGGAAGTGCTGATCAACGATCTGCTGAAGAAGGGCGCCCGCCGCGAGCGGATGGAAGCCAAGATCTTCGGCGGGGCCAAGCTGTTCGACGGCCTCTCGGACGTCGGCGCCAGCAACGCCGCCTTCGCCGAACGCTTCCTGCGCGACGAAGGCATCCCGATCGTCTCGTCCAGCACCGGCGGGGTCTCGGCCCGTCGCGTCGAGTTCTGGCCGACCTCGGGCCGGGTGCGTCAGCGTCTGGTGGCCGTCGACAACGCGCCGCAGGATGTCCGCCGTCCCGTTCCGCCGCCGATGCCGTCGGTGGCCAGCGGCGACGTGGATCTGTTCTGAGCCTGATGACCGCGCTGCCGCTTCAGACGCCGACGACCGCACCGACCGAGCACCTGCCGGTCGGAGAGCTGTCGCGTCGCCTGGCGGTGGAACTGGCTTCGGCCGCGACCCTGTGCCGGGACTGCGAACACCTGGCCGGCGACCTCGCCAGGGGTGGGGCGACGCTGGAGAACCTGACGCGTCTGCAGTCGCTGGACGAGCTGAGCCAGCGCCTGCACGGCCTGTCCGAGGTGCTCGAGCGCATCGGCCAGCACGCCTCCGGCGAATGGAACGTCTCGATCGAGCCGCTGCTGAGGGGGCTGGGTCTGTCCGACATGGTCGTGAGGCTGCGCGCCGAGGAGCGGCAGGGCGAACGCGCCGACCCCGGCGAGCTCGACTTCTTCTAGGCGCGCGATGGCCGACCCGCTCCTTCCCTCGACGCGGATCAATCTCGAAAAGGCCACGGTTCTGGTCTTGGATGACAACGGTCCCTCGTTGGACATATTGTCGCAGGTGGTCTCGGGCTTTGGCGTCAAACAGCTGCTCCGGGCCGAGAGTGTCGCGGACGCGCAGACCTTGATCCGAACCAAGACCTTCGACCTGATCATCAGCGACGTGCAGATGCCCGTCACCGACGGCATCGAGTTCATCGAATGGCTGCGCAAGGACGCCGGCGAGACCAACCGCTACGTCCCGGTCATCCTGGTCACCGGCCACACCCGCACCTCGCAGATCTTCAAGCTGCGCGACGCGGGGTCGAACTATGTCGTGGCCAAGCCGATCACGCCCAAGGTGCTGCTGGAGCGTATCGTCTGGGTCGCTCGCGAGGAGCGGCAGTTCATCGAATGCGACAGCTACATAGGACCTGATCGCCGTTTCAAGCACGAGGGACCCCCGCCAGGGACGGATGGACGGCGGAAGGATGACCTCCCGGCCGAGGTGGGCGATGCGCAGACGCCCAACATGTCGGATGACGAAATCGCCAACCTGATGCGCCCAGCGAAGGTGCAGATATGACCGTCCGTAAATTCCGTCCCCCCAACCGCCTCGCCAGCATGATCAAGGAGCGGGGCGGCATCCTGGCCCAGGACGCCGTCATCGCCGCCGAAGCGGGAGTCGAGAGCCTGCGCGAGGCCTCGCTGGCCGCGTTGGACGAAACGCTGGCCGAGATCGAGCGTCGCTTCGGCAAGGCCGCCGAAGACCGCGAGAGCGAGCCGTTCGATGCGCTTTACCTGCTCAGCTCACGGATCATCGACGTTGGTCATTTCGTCTCCGACAGCGGAGTCGACAAGGCGGCGGTGTCCCTGTGCACCCTGGCCGACAGCCTGGCGGAAGCCGAGGTCTGGCGCTGGGATGCGGTCGACGTCCACCTCAATGCCTTGAAGCTGCTGCGGGCCATGGGCGCCCAGCTGCCGGCGGATCAGCGCGCGGCGATGCTGGAAGGCCTCTATCAGGTCAGTCACCACCGTCCCGACGAGGTCTGACCCGGCCTGACCCGCCGCCGCCATGTGTCGGAAACGCAACGGCGCTAGGTCTCGTGAGTTGTGTCCGCTTTGTGGCCTTGTCGGCCGCCAATCGCTTTGTTAGTCCTCTGATACCGGTGTCAGAAACGAATGTCTGCTTCTGACACCGGTAGCAAAAACCAAGATCTAAGGCCGGGGTGCGGCTTCGTGGGAAGGACGCGGAGCTGAAACGAAGGCCTAGGGCGGCGGCGACGCCGTCTCCAAATGGTCTCATCGGGAGGAGGTTCTATGTCCAAGAATACCACGGGGCGCGTGCGCGCCCTGCACTACGGCGTGTCCGCTAGCGCCCTGGCCCTGGCGATGGTTTTCGCCGGCGCCGCGTCGGCCCAGGAAGCGCCCGCTCCGGCCCCTGCCGATGATCAAGTCGAGGCTATTGTGGTCACCGGCTTCCGCAAATCGCTGGATGCGGCGCTCAACGCCAAGCGCGACTCGGTCTCGTCGGTCGACGTCATCGTCGCCGAGGACATCGCAAAGTTCCCCGATCAGAACCTCGCCGAGTCGCTGCAGCGCGTTCCCGGCATCTCGATCGTTCGCGACGGCGGCGAAGGCCGCGCCATCACCGTGCGCGGCCTGGGCTCGCGCTTCACCCGCGTGCGGGTCAACGGCATGGAAGCGGTCGCCACCACCTCGGACGGCGCCAGCGCCAACCGCGAGCGCGGCTTCGACTTCAACGTCTTCGCTTCGGAGCTGTTCAGCTCGCTGGTCGTCCACAAGACCGCCGAAGCTTCGCTCGACGAAGGCTCCCTGGGCGCGGTCGTCGACCTGAACACCGGCAATCCGCTGGCCGGCAAGGACGGCTTCACGCTCGCGCTCAGCGCGCAGGGCCAATACAACAGCCTGAGCAAGGATCTCGGTCCGCGCCTGGCCGGCCTGGTCAACTATCGTCACCCGAGCGGCGTGTGGGGCGCGTCGATCTCGGCCGCCTATTCCCAGCAGGAACAGATCGAGTCGACCAACAACACCGTGCGCTGGGCTCAGGCCCGCTTCAACCGCGTGGGTTCGACCAACTGCTTCACCACCCAGAACAGCGGCGGCTCCTACGTTCCCAGCGCGGCCTGCAACGAAGCGGCCCTGGCCTTCCACCCGCGCATCCCGCGCTACGGCCAGGTCACCCATGATCGTGAGCGCCTGGGCCTGACCGGCAGCTTCCAGTATGCGCCGACCGACCGCACCAAGTTGTCGGTCGACGGCCTGTATTCGAAGTACAAGGCCATCCGCAACGAGAAGTGGGCCGAGGTCCTGTTCCGATCGAACGAGCGCTCGATCAACGTCCGCGACTACACGCTGGACAGCAACAACAACATGATCAAGGGCACGTTCGACAACGCCTGGGTGCGCCTGGAGCACTATGAGCGCAAGCTGGACACCACCTTCTACCAACTCGGCGCGAACCTGACCCACGAGTTCTCGGACAAGTTCAAGATCCAGGGTCTGGCCGGCTTCTCGAAGTCGGACGCCGACATCCCGTATGAGACGACGATCATCTTCGATGACCGGGACGCCACCGGCTACAGCTATGACTATACCAACATGAAGAAGCCGGTGCTGGCGTTCGGCGCCAGCATCAGCGATCCGACCAACTTTCAGTTCGCGGAATTCCGCGACCGTCCGTCGAACAACACCAATAAGTTCAAGACCTTCGGCCTGAACGGCGACTGGGCGATGAGCGACTCGATCACGCTAAAGGGCGGCGCGTCGTTCCGCCAGTTCGACCTGAACCTGCGCGAGGGCGCGCGCGACTCGACCTACTGCGCCGCCTTCACCTGCGCGGCCGGGACCTACGGCGCGCCGGTCACCTCGGCGCTGACCACGAACTTCACCCTGAGCGGCGCGGAGGCGCCGGCCGGCACGACGACCAGCTGGGCGGCTCCGAACCTCGATGCGGCGACGGCCCTGGTCAATCTCTACAACCGCCCTCTGATCCAGCAGGCCGGCAATACCCGCGCCGTGACCGAGAAGGACACCGGCGCCTTCGTCCAGATGGACGTGAAGAGCCGGATCGGCGACCTCGACTACGCGCTGAACGCCGGCGTGCGGTACGTGAAGACCGAGCAGTCCTCGACCGGCCTCAACAGCGGCCAGAACCTGACCGTCGATCGCACCTATAAGGACTGGCTGCCCGCGGCCAACCTGGTGCTCTATCCGATGGACAAGGTCATCGTCCGCGCCTCGGCCGCCAAGGTCATGACGCGTCCCAACCTCGGCGCCCTGACGCCCGGCGGGTCGGTGGACGGTTTCAACTACCGCATCACCACCGGCAATCCTCAGCTGAAGCCCTATCGCGCCAAGGCCTATGACGCCGCGGTGGAATGGTATTTCGCCCGCGAGTCGATCTTCTCGGTCGCGCTGTTCAAGAAGGACATCGCGAGCTTCCCGCTCTCGACGTCCGTCCAGGGCACCTACGCGTCGACCGGCTTGCCGCTGTCGCTGATCCTGGCCAGCTCGCCCGCCGCCGCCAATCCCGAAGCGCGGCCCTGGACGATTGGCACGACGATCGACGGGAAGGGCGCTTCGCTGAAGGGCGTAGAGTTCGCGATCCAGGGACCCTTCTCGTTCCTGCCCGGCTTCTGGTCGAAGTTCGGCGGCATCGCCAACGTGACCTTGGTCGATTCCAACGTCAATTATCGGGTCAATGGCGCAGCCACCGTCGCCGACCCTCGGAATCCGACGACGAACGCACAGCTTTCCTTCCCGCAACTCGTTGCGCGTGATGAGTCGTCGAGCCTGTTCGACCTGTCGAAGCGCGCCTTCAACGCGACGCTCTACTACGAGGCCGACAAGTTCAGCGCTCGCGCCTCGGTCGCCTATCGCAGCGGCTATATCGACGCCGCCAGCGACACCGGCAATGTGTTCGAGGGCTACAACAGCTCGGTCAATGTCGACGCCTCGATGCGCTATCGCCTCAACGACAACTTCGAGGTTTCGCTGGAAGGCGTGAACCTGACGGACGAGTACCGCGACCGCTTCACCGACCTCGCGGCCGACCGGAACTACGAATACAACCACTTCGGCCGGACCATCATGTTCGGGGTCCGTTACAAGATGTAGTCACGTCGCGAGGCGTGAACGAGAAAGGCCGCCGGGTGACCGGCGGCCTTTTTCGTTGCGGGATGGCCGGCCAAGAGAGGCTATCCGGCGACCCCGTCGATCCAGGTCGCCGTGACGTTGAGCGCATCGTCGAGCAGGCAGAGGTCGGCCGCGAAGCCGGGCGCGATGCTTCCCCGTTGGCCTTCCAGGCCCAGGAACGCCGCGGGGGCGGCCGAGGCCATCGTCACGGCGTCCTCCAGGCTGACGCCCAGCAGCGCGATGGCGTTGCGCACCGCGCCGGCCATGTCGAGGTCCGAGCCCGCCAGGGTGCCGTTCTCGTCGACGCAGACGCCGTCGCGCACCACGATCTCGCGGCCCTGCAGGACGAAGCGCTTGTCGGTCATGCCCACCGTCGGCATGGCGTCGGTCACCAGCATGAAGCGGTCGAGAGGCCGGGTGCGCAGGGCGATCTTCAGGGTCACCGGGTCGACGTGGCGGCCGTCGACGATGATGCCGGCCCACGCCGTCTGGCTCTCCAGAGCCGCGCCCACCGCGCCCGGCTCGCGGCTGGTCAGCGGCGACATGGCGTTGAACAGGTGCGTGAAGCCGGTCAGGCCGTGGTCCAGGGCCTGGCGCATGGTCTTGTAGAGCGCATTGGTGTGGCCGGCGGCGACGCGCACGCCGGCGTCGGCCAGGCGTTGGATCATTTCGGGCGTGGTGCGCTCTGGGGCCAGGGTGACCAGAGTCTTGCCGACCTTCAGCGAGGTCAGCAGGTCCAGGGCTTCGTCATCGATGACGCGGAACTTGCCCTCGTCATGGATGCCCTTGCGCTTGGGGCTGAGGAACGGACCCTCGATGTGGACGCCCAGCACGCCGGGCACGCCTTGCGTGATGGCTTGCTCGGTGGCCCGCATGGCCTGGTCGACCACCGAGAGGTCGTCGCTGATCAGGGTCGGCAGGAAGCCGGTCGTACCATAGGCCCTGTGGGCCGCGCCGATCGCGGCGATGGCCTCGGGCGTGGGCGAGTCGTTGAACAGCACGCCGCCGCCGCCATTGACCTGGGTGTCGATATAGCCGGGAACCAGCAGGCCGCCGGCCAGATCGTGGGCTTGCGCGCCGGCCGGAACCGCGCCGGTGTCGACGACGCCCGCGATCACGCCGCTCTCGATCAGAACGGCCTTGCCATCGACGACGCCGGCTTCCGTCAGGACGCGGCCATTTACAAGTGCAGCCAGCATCAGACGGTTTCAGTGACCTTGTTGAGGTGGGGCGGGCTGTCGGGATCGTAGCCGCGCGCGACCGAAAGCGCATTGGCCATTCGGTAGAAGCTCTGGATCATCAGGATTGGCTCGAGCACCGGGTGGTTCGACAGCGTCGGCAGGACGTCCGCGCCATCCTCGCCAGGGGCCGCCAGCAGCACGTCGGCGCCACGTTCGCGCAGGCCGGCGGCCATGTCGTCGACACTCGCTCGGCTCTCGTCGTTCTGGGCGAAGACCAGGGCCGGAAAGCCCTCCTTCACCAGCGCCATTGGGCCGTGCAGAACCTCGGCGGCGCTGAAGGCCTCGGCATGCAGGCCGCAGGTCTCCTTGAACTTCAGGGCCGCCTCCAGGGCGACCGCGAAACCGACGCCGCGGCCCAGGACGTAGAGATTGCGGGCCAGCTTCAGGCGTTCGACGGCCGGGGTCCAATCCAGGGTCCAGGCCTCGGCCAGGGCGGCCGGCAGGATCGCCAGCGCCTGCGTCAGCGACTCGTCTTCCGTCCAGGCGGCGATCAGCTGGGTGATGGCCACGAGGGCGGCGATGTAGGACTTGGTGGCCGCGACGCTGAGCTCGGGGCCGGCATGCAGCGGGATCACCTCGTCGGCCAGTTCGGCCAGAGGCGAGTCGACGACATTGACCAAGGCCACCGCATAGGCGCCGGCGGCCTTGGCCGCCTTCACGGCCGCCAGCAGGTCCGGGCTCTTGCCCGACTGCGAGATGGCCAGGACCAGCGCGCCTTCCAGGTTGGGCGAGGCGTCATAGACCGAGCTGACCGACAGACCGGCCGACGAGGTCAGCACCCCGGCCTTGGTCTCGATCAGGTAGCGGGCGAAGGTCGCGGCGTGGTCGCTGCTGCCCCGGGCGCAGGTGACGACGACGCGCGGCGGGTTGGCGCGCAGACGCTCGGCCAGGGCCTCGATCTTGCTGGCGTTGGCGGCCAGCTGGATCGCGGCGACGGCCGAGGCCTGGCCGGCTTCCAGGAACATGCGCGTGGACTCTGGCGCAAGACCCTGGGGCGACGACCGTGTGGGCGCGGGGGTCTCAGGACGGGTCAAGACGGTCGCCTCCAAGCTCTGCTCCTCAGACTCAAGACACTCGGGACTGGCGCTCACGACAGTGCATTCAGTTCCGCGACGAAATCGTACGCATCGCCGCGATAGTAGGATTGCGTGACTTCCACCGCCCGGCCGTCGCGCAGGAAGCCGCGCCGCTCGATCAGCAGGCCGGCGTCCTTGACGGGCACGCCCAGCAGGTCGGCCTGCTCGGCCTGGAACAGCACCGCGCGCAGGCGCTGCAGAGCCCGCACGGGCCGGTGGCCGGTGCTCTCCAGCGCCTCGTACAGCGAGACGCCGACCACCTCGGTGGAGGGCAGGGCGAAGGCGGCGATGGTGGTGTACTCCACGGCCATCGGCGCGCCGTCGGCGAAGCGGATGCGGGCGAAACGATAGACCGGCGTGCCGGGCGACAGGCCCAGGGTCAGCGACTCCTCGGGCGTGACGTGGCCCTCGGCGCGGCTGATCCATTCGCTGCGCGGCACGCGCCCGCGCGAGATCATGTCCTCGGTGAACGAGGTGAGCTTGGAGAAGCTCTTTTCCACGCGCGCGGCGACGAAGGTGCCCGCGCCCTGGCGGCGCGTCAGCAGGCCCTCGCTGACCAGACCGTCCAGCGCCTTGCGGACGGTGATGCGCGAGATGCTGAATTCGTCGGCCAGATCCCGCTCGGCGGGCAGGGCGTCGTCAGGCGCCAGCACCTTCGTCTGGATGGCCTCGCGGAGGGCGCGCTGCAGTTGCTTGTAGAGCGGAGCGTGATCGTTCCTAGCGTCGAGCCGCCCGATCCGTTCAGCAAACGTCATTTACAGCCTCCCTCGCCAGTCGTCGCGCAAACCGACGGCGCCCCGATACCCGTTCTCGATAGCATATGACCATTTTCATACCAATAAGAACGTGGTCTGCAATTGGTTTCTTTTTGGCCTTGTCATCCGCAAAATTTCCGTCACAGTTCTCTCCTGAGGCCTGAGAAGTACCACTTTCTGCGGAACCTCCCGGAAAATTGGTATCATATTGGGCTTGGGGTTCGGCTCCGGTCCAGTAGGCCCGGCAAAAATGGGGAGAAGCCGAGTTATGTCTAATTTCCGCAAATCCGTGCTGGCCGTATCGGTGAGCGCCATGGCCGTCATGGCCGCGGCGCCTGCCCTGGCGCAAGACGGCAACGCCGTGGAAGAGGTGGTCGTCACCGGCATCCGCGCCTCGCTGCTGCAGTCCATCGAGTCCAAGCGCCGCGCCAACGCCATCGTCGACGTCGTCACCGCCGAGGACGTGGGCAAGTTTCCAAGCTCCAACGTCGCCGAAGCCCTGACCATCGTTCCCGGCGTCACGGTCGACCGCGCCTTTGGTCAAGGTGAAAAGGTCAGCATCCTGGGCACCGACCCGGCGCTGAACCGCACTCTGCTCAACGGCCAGACCGTCGCATCCGCCGACTGGTTCATCCTGGATTCTCCGGGCCGCACGTTCAACTACGCCCTGCTGGCCCCGCAGATCGTCGGCAAGGTCGAGGTCTTCAAGTCGCCCGAGGCGCGCATCGACGAAGGCAGCATCGGCGGCACGGTCATCGTCAACACCCGCAAGCCGCTGGACCTGAAGGCCGGCCTCGTCGCCGGCGCGGTGAGCTATCTCTACACCGACCGCTCCAAGAAGGGCGACGCCCAGGGCTCGCTGCTGCTGAGCTGGAAGAACGACGCCCAGACCTTCGGAGCCAGCTTCTCGGTCCAGCGCGCCAAGGATCAGCTGCGTCGCGACGGCGTTGAGAGCTACGGCACCATGGCCGCCAATCAGTGGGCCGGCGGCAATCCGGACAACCCGGTGGACTCGCGGACCAAGGGCTGCACCGGCTCGTGCGCCACGACCCTGACCTCGAACCTGACGGCCCGCAGCCCGAACGCCTTCGGCGCCTCGTACTTCGAGCAGGACCGCACCCGCACCACCTACACCACGGCCCTGCAGTGGAAGCCGACCGACGCCCTGTCGTTCGACTTCAACTGGATGAAGATCAAGGCCGACTACGACAACACCAACCAGTCGATGTACGCCTTCCAGGGCAACACCTGGAACAGCCTGGGCGCCCTGACGGGCCTGACCGTCAACAATGGCGTCGTCACCAAGGCCTCGTTCAACAACGCGCTGAGCGTGCTGGACGTGCAGTACCGCGAAGCCGAGCTGAAGTCCGACACCTACCACCTGAAGGGCCAGTACAAGGCCGACGGCTGGGATCTGTCGGGCGAGATCGGCAAGTCCACCGCCGACGGCGGCACCAAGCGTCAGGTGTTCCTCGAGTTCCTGAACTGGGCCAACTACACCGTCGACATCTCCGGCGCGCCCAAGAGCCCCGGCAGCCTGACCTACACGACCAACGTCATGGGCAATCCGTCGGCCTTCGCGACCGATCCGGGCTGGAGCGGCAACCTGGTCAGCAAGCCGACCAGCGACGAGGAAAAGTACGCCCAGCTCGACCTGGGCAAGGACTTCGACGGCGTCATCCAGCGCGTCCAGGTCGGCTACAAGCGCCGTGAGCACCAGACCGGTCAGCAGTATTCGGGCATCGCCATCACCGGCGTCGCCGCCCCGGCCTCGCTGTTCGACCCGTCGACCGTGCCCAGCAACTACCTGAAGGGCTTCGACGGCGTCGGCGAGCAGATGGCGAACCGCTTCCGCATAGATGGCCAGTCGATGGTCTCGTACGTCGACAGCGGCAAATGGCTGGCTCCAGGCGCTTCGATGCCCAAGCCGTCGATCTTCGCCGCCGCCGAGTTCACGGCCGGCAACTGGAACATCGAGGAGAACATCGACGCGCTGTACGCCCAGGCCAATTTCAAGGCCGACAACGTCCGCGGTAACTTCGGCGTCCGCTACGTGAAGACCTCGGTCAACAGCGCCGGCTATGTCTGCAAGCCCGGCGCGGCTTGCAACGCCGCCGCCGACTGGACCTGGGCGACGACGAAGAAGAGCTACGACAACGTCCTGCCCAGCGTGAACATCATCGTCGACGCCCGCGAGGACCTGGTGTTCCGCTTCGCGGCCGCCCAGGTGATCGCCCGCCCGAACTACGCCGACATGACCAACTACTTCTGGCTGTCGGACGGCATCCTGACGGGCGGCGGCGGCAACCCGGCGCTGGAGCCCTACAAGTCGAGCAACGTCAACGCCTCGGCCGAATGGTACTTCCAGCCGCAAGCGATCCTGTCGGCCGAAGTGTTCTACAAGGACATCTCGAACTACATCCTGACCCGCACGCAGCCGGAATCGTACTTCAACCAGTCGCAAGGCAAGGTCACGACCTATCAGATCAGCCGTCCGTTCAACGCGGGCTCGGCCGAAGTGAAGGGCCTGGCGGTCGCCTACCAGCAGAACTTCGCCTACGGCTTCGGCCTGCTGGCCAACTACACCTACGCCGATGGCTCCGGCCAGGGCGGCGCGCCGCTGCCGTACAACTCGAAGAACCAGATCAACGTCAGCCCCTTCTACGAACATGGTCCGTTCTCGGCCCGGGCGACGTTCAACTGGCGCTCGAAGTACTTCACCGGCGTCGACCGCGGCGACGACATGTTCGTCAAGGCGTCCAAGACCCTGGACGCGACGGTCGGCTACGCGATCAACCAGAACATCACCATGTCGGTGTCGGGCCAGAACCTGCTGGACAGCGAGTACTACGCCTACGCCAACACCACGGCCCTGCCGCGCGGCGTCTACCGCACCGGCCGCAAGCTGCAGGCCACGCTGAACGTCGCCTTCTAGGACGCTCGGCGGCGGAGGCTCCTCACGGGGCCTCCGCCAGCCACGGCGCATTGATCCAACCCCTCCTGACTGCAAGCATGGAGCTGGGGCGGGGCAGTCTCGCTGTCCCGCCCGCTTTTTGCCGCCTGTTTCCCTGCGAGGCCGCGTGACCAAGACTCCGCTGCGCACCATCGCCGTTTCGGCGGTTGTTCTGGCTGCCGCGCTCGCGACGAGCGCCATGGCCGACTCCGCCGGCCTGACCCTGACCCCCGCGCCTGCCAAGGCGGTCCGCGCCGAAGGGGCCTTCAAGCTTTCCGCCGCCACCCGCATCCACGTGGCCAAGGGTGATGTCGAGGCCAAGGGTGTCGCCACCCAACTCGCCGACCTGATCCAGCGCTCTCGCGGCTTCAAGCCCGGCGTGGTCGAGGGGCCGCCCGCCGCCGGTGAAGCCGCCATCGTCCTGACCCGCGAAGGACCTGCGGGCGAGACCTACAAACTGGACATCTCGCCCAACGCCGTGACCATCGCCGCCGCCAAGCGCGCGGGCCTGTTCTACGGCGCCATGTCGCTGTGGCAGCTGGCGACGCCGGACGCGGCCAAGGGGCCGGTCGCCGTGCCCGCCGCGTCGATCGAGGACGCCCCGCGCTTCGCCTGGCGCGGCCTGATGGTCGACAGCGCCCGCCACGTCCAGTCGCTGGACACCCTGAAGGCGGTCATCGACGCCATGGCGGCCCACAAGCTCAATACCTTCCACTGGCACCTGGTCGACGACCAGGGCTGGCGGCTGGAGATCAAGAAGTATCCGAAGCTGACGGAGATCGGCGCCTGGCGCACCGATCCGGGCGCGGCGCGCGGCTATCCGAAGTACGGGGGCTTCTACACCCAGGATCAGGCCCGCGAGCTGGTGGCCTACGCCGCCGCCCGCAACATCACCGTGGTGCCGGAGATCGAGACCCCGGGCCACGCCCTGGCGCCGATCGTCGCCTACCCCTCGCTCGGCACGGCCGCGCCGGACGCCTCGCGGATGGGGGATTGGGGCGTGTTCCCCTGGCTCTACAACACCGACGACGCGACCTTCGCCTTTCTCGACGGCGTGCTGAACGAGGTGATGGACATCTTCCCGTCGACCTTCATCCACGTTGGCGGCGACGAGGCGGTCAAGGACCAGTGGAAGGCCAGCCCGAAGGTCCAGGCCAAGATCAAGGAACTGGGGCTCAAGGACGAACATGAACTGCAGAGCTGGTTCATCCAGCGGGTCGGCAAGTCGCTGAACAAGCGCGGCCGCCGCCTGATCGGCTGGGACGAGATCCTGGAAGGGGGTCTCGCCCCCAACGCCACGGTCATGTCGTGGCGCGGCATCGACGGCGCCATCGCCGCCGCCAAGCAGGGCCATGACACGGTGCTGTCGCCGCATCCGGTGCTCTATCTCGACAACCGCCAGAGCCAGTCGCCTGAAGAGCCGACCGGTCGCGGCCACGTCTCCAGCCTGAAGGACGTCTACGCCTTCGATCCGGCCCCGGCCCAGCTGACCCCGGACGAGCGCGAGCACATCCTGGGCGTCCAGGCCAATGTCTGGACCGAGCACATGCAGACCGATGCGCGCATGGAGCTGATGGCCTTCCCGCGCGCCGTGGCCCTGGCCGAGCGCGGCTGGTCGTCTGAAGCGGACGCGAACTGGGACGACTTCGCCCGCCGGTTGCCGGCCGAGATGGCGCGTCTGAAGATCCTGGGCGTCGCCGCCAACACCGTGCCGTTCGAGCCGCAAGGCTCGCCGTCGGAAGGCGTGGACGGCAAGACCCAGTTGGCCCTCTCGACCGGCTTGGGCGTCGGCGAGATCCGCTACACCACCGACGGCAAGGCCCCGACGGCGGCCTCCAGCGTCTATGCGGGCGCCCTGGCGCTGACCAGCGGCGCGACGGTGAAGGCCCAGACCTTCGTCGAAGGCCAGGCCCTGGGCCGCGCGCGGTCCTGGACCATCACGCCGGCCCTGCTGGACACTCGCGTCAGTGGCCAGCTGAAGGCCTGCACCGAGAAGGTGCCCTTGACGCTGATCGACGACGCGCCCGCCGCCTTCGACAAGCGGCCGATGATGTATGTCGACATCTTCAACCCCTGCTGGATCTGGGAAGGCGCCAGGCTGGACAAGGGCGCGGTGCTGACCGCGCGGATCACCCAGATCCCGTTCAACTTCCAGGTCGGCAAGGACCGCGACAACATTCCGCTCCACCCGCCCGCCACGCCAGGCGGAGAGCTGGAGGTGCGGTTAGGCTGTACGGGCGAGCGCATCGCCGCCATCCCGCTGGGCGACGCCGCCAGGAATCCGGGCCTGTCGACGGTCACCGCCCGCTTGCCGGCCCGCGCGGGCCAGGCGGACTTGTGCCTGACCTTCACCTCGAAGACCCTCGATCCCTTCTGGGTGATCGAGCGCGTGACCCTGAAGTCCCAATAAGCGTTCCAGACAGAGTAGCGCCCCGTGTCCAACCTCGTACTCTCCGCGCCGCTCAAGGGCTGGATCGCGCCGCTCGACGAGACTCCCGACGCGGTGTTCGCCGAGCGGATGCTGGGCGACGGCCTGGCCATCGATCCGTTCGGCTCGACCCTGCACGCGCCCTGCGACGCGGTGGTCGCCACCGTCCACCGCGCCCGCCACGCCGTGACCCTGCGCGCGGCCAACGGGGCCGAGATCCTGATGCACGTGGGTCTTGAGACCGTGGCCCTGAACGGCGAAGGCTTCAGCGTCTTCGTCAAGGAAGGCCAGAGCGTGAAGGCCGGCGACAAGCTGCTGGGCTTCGACATCGACCTCCTGGCCCAGCGCGCCCGAAGCCTGATCACCCCCGTGGTGATCACCAATCCGGACGCCTTCGAGATCGTCCGCCGCGACCAGGATCGCGAGGTGTCGGTCGGCGACTTCCTGATGGAGCTGGCGCCGATCGGCGGAACGGCCGCCGCCGGCCTGATGAGCGACGGCGAGGTCGCGCGCGCGGTCATTGTCCCCCTGGTCCACGGCGTCCACGCCCGTCCGGCCGCCCGCATCGCCGAGACCGCCCGCAAGTTCGAGGCCGAGGTCGCCCTCGTGGCGGTCAACCGCCGCGCCAGCGCCAAGAGCCCGGTCGGTGTCATGTCCCTGGCCATCCGCCACGGCGACACCATCCAAGTGGTGGCTTCGGGCCAGGACGCCGAGGCGGCGATCCAGGCGGTGGCCGAGCTGATCGGCGGCGGCATGGGCGAGGGCGGACCGGCTCCGGCCGAGAGCGCGGCGCCCGTTGTGATCGAGGCGCCTGTGGCGCCCGCCGAACTGCCGCGTGACGGCGTGCTGAAGGGCGTGCTGGCCGCGCCGGGGCTGGCCATCGGCAAGGCCGTTCGGTTGGCTTCGACCGACATCGTCGTGCGCGAAGCCGGCGAGGGCGTCGCCCATGAAGAGGCAGCCCTGGCCGCCGCCCTCGACACCGTCCGCGCCAGGATCGAAGCCAATGCCGCCAAAGGCGACAAGGCCCGCAAGGCCATCCTCGGCGCCCACCTGGCCTTCCTGGATGATCCCGAACTCTCCGCCGGCGCCCGCCGCCTGATCGGCGAGGGCAAGAGCGCCGGCTTTGCCTGGCGCAAGGCGGTGGGCGGCTATGTCGAGGCCCTGCGCGGTCTGGGCGACCGCCGCCTGGCCGAACGCGTCGACGACCTCGTCGACCTGGAACGCCAGGTGCTGCGCGCCCTGTTGGGTGAAGAGGACGAGGGCGCGGTCCTGCCGCCCGGCTCGATCCTGCTGGCCGACGAACTGCTGCCCTCGCAGCTGATGGGCGTCGATCCCGCCGCTGTGGCCGGCTTCGCCACCGCGCGCGGCGGCCCGACCTCGCACGTCGCCATCCTGGCCGCCGCCATGGGCATCCCGGCGATGGTCGCCCTGGGCGGCGCGCTGCTCAAGGTCAAGGACGGCGCGACGCTGATCCTCGACGCCGACAGCGGGACCTTGCGGGTCGCGCCCGACGCGCCGGCCCTGGAAGCGGCCCAGACCGCCCTGGCCCAGCGCCAGGAACGCCGCGCCGCCGCCCGGGCCGCCGCCCACGACCCTTGTGTCACCCGGGACGGCGTCCGCATCGAGGTGTTCGCCAACACCGGCTCGCTGAACGACGCCCTGGCCGCCGTGGCCAATGGCGCGGAAGGCTGCGGCCTGCTGCGCACCGAGTTCCTGTTCCTCGACCGCGACACCCCTCCCGACGAGGACGAGCAGGCCCGCCAGTACCAGGCCATCGCCTCGGCCCTGGACGGCAAGCCGCTGATCATCCGCACCCTGGATGTCGGCGGCGACAAGGCCGCGCCCTATCTGCCGATCCCGGCCGAGGAGAATCCCGCCCTGGGCCTGCGCGGCGTCCGCGTCAGTCTTTGGCGGCCGCATCTGCTGAAGACTCAGCTGCGGGCCATCTTGCGCGTTCGACCACTCGGTCAGTGCAAGATCATGGTCCCGATGATCGCCAGCCTGGACGAGCTGCGCGCCGTCCGCGCCGTGCTGGACGAGGCCAAGCGCGAACTGGGCGTCACCGACAAGGTCGAGCTGGGGGTGATGATCGAGACCCCGGCCGCCGCCATGACCGCCGACCTGCTCGCCGCCGAGGCCGACTTCCTGTCGATCGGCACCAACGACCTGACCCAGTACGTGCTGGCCATGGACCGGGGCAATCCGGAATTGGCCGCCCGCATCGACGCCCTGCACCCGGCGGTGCTGCGGATGATCGACCAGACCTGCAAGGGCGCGGCCAGGCATCATCGCTGGGTCGGCGTCTGCGGCGGGCTGGCCTCCGACGTCGCCGCCACCCCGATCCTGCTGGGCCTGGGCGTGACCGAGCTTTCGACCACGGCCTCGATCGCGCCCGAGGTGAAGGCCCGGGTCCGTGGCCTTTCTCTTGAAGCTTGCCGCAGCCTCGCGGCCCAGGCCCTGGACCAGACCTCGTCCGAGGCGGTCCGCGCCCTCGTGAAATCCCTCGGAGCCTGAACCCGATGAAGTCTCCGCTCGAGATCCTTCAGCCCTTGGGCCGGGCCCTGATGTTGCCGATCGCGGTGCTGCCGGTGGCGGCGCTGCTGCTGCGCATCGGCCAGACCGACCTGCTGGGCGCGCCAGGCCTGGCCGTCATGACCCACGGCGTCTCGCTGAACATCGCCAACGTCTTCAGCGCCGCCGGCGGCGCGATCTTCGGCAGCCTGGGCCTGATCTTCGCCATCGGCGTCGCCGTTGGCCTGGCCAGGGAGAACCACGGCGCGGCGGGTCTGGCCGGCGTCGTCTGCTACGTGATCGCCACCAAGGGCGTCGACGCCCTGCTGGTCGTTCCGCCCGAGGTCGCGGCCAAGGTGGTCGCCGAAGCCAAGGACCTGACGGCAGCGGCCTGGAAGGCCAAGGAGATCGGCAAGCTGTCGATTCCGGTCGGCATCCTGTCGGGCGTGATCAGTGGTTGGCTCTACAACCGCTACAGCGACATCAAGCTGCCGGAGTACCTGGCCTTCTTCGGCGGCCGTCGGTTCGTGCCGATCGTGGCCGGCCTGGCGGGCGTGATCCTGGCCCTGATCTTCGGCTCGTGCTGGGGCGCTCTGGAGGCCGGCGTCGACGGGTTGAGCCATCTGGTCACGGCGTCGGGCAATGTCGGTCTGTTCGTCTTCGGCCTGTTCAACCGCCTGCTGATCGTCACGGGCCTGCACCACATCCTCAACAACGTGGTCTGGTTCATCCTGGGCGACTTCAACGGCGTCACCGGTGACCTCAACCGCTTCGCCGCTGGCGATAAGACCGCCGGCGCGTTCATGAGCGGCTTCTTCCCGGTGATGATGTTCGGCCTCCCGGCCGCGTGCCTCGCCATGCTGCACACCGCCAAGCCCGAGCGCCGCAAGGCTGTCGCCGGCATGCTGGGCTCGCTGGCCCTGACCTCGTTCCTGACCGGGGTGACCGAGCCGATCGAGTTCAGCTTCATGTTCCTGGCCCCGGCGCTGTTCGCGATCCACGCGGTGCTGACAGGCCTGTCGATGGCTCTGATGAACATTCTCGACGTGAAGCTGGGTTTCGGCTTCTCGGCGGGCCTGTTCGACTACTTGCTGAACTTCAACAAGGCCACGCACCCGCTGCTGCTGATACCGGTCGGCCTGGTCTATGGCGCGATCTACTATGGCGTCTTCCGCTTCGCGATCCTCCGCTTCGACCTCAAGACTCCGGGGCGCGAGGATGAGGAGGCCGTCGCCGTCGAGACCGTCACCACTGGCGGCGGCCGGGGCGCGGACTTCGTGGCGGCCTTGGGCGGCGCGGGCAACCTGACCAGCGTCGACGCCTGCACCACTCGCCTGCGCCTGATCGTCGTCGACCAGGGCGCGGTCAGCGAACCGGCCCTGAAGGCGCTCGGCGCGCGCGGTGTGGTGCGGCCGTCCGACAAGGCGCTGCAGGTCGTGCTGGGCCCGATCGCCGACGGCGTCGCCGGCGAGATACGCGCCGCCCTAGGCCGAGGTATCGGGGGGGCTGCCGCGCTCGCCAAGCCCGTCGCAGCCGCCAAGCCCGCGCCCTTGGCGCCGCCCAGCATCGACGACGACCGCAAGGCCGAGAAGCTGCTGAGCGCTCTGGGCGGGCCCGCGAACCTGAAAAGTGTCGGGACCTGCTCCAGCCGCCTGCGCCTGGTCGTCGCCGACCAGGGCGCGGTCAGCGAGCCGGCCCTGAAGGCCCTGGGCGCGCGCGGCGTGGTCCGGGTCGGCGACAAGGTTGTCCACGTCGTGCTGGGTCCCGACGCCGAGCGCGTCGGCGAAGCGGTGCGCCGCCAGTTGCCCTAGCTAGAACAGGTGGGCCTTGAAGAAGGCCGCCGAGCGGGCGTTGGCGAGCCTGGCGTCGGCGTCGTCATAGTGGTCGCCGCCGGGCCGCGCGAAGGCGTGCTTGCGGCCGGGATAGGTGTGGATCTGGATGCGCGGGTGGCCGTCCAGGGCGTCGTGGATCTTCGCCTGGGCCTCCTTGCCGATATATTCGTCGTCGCCGGCCAGGTGCATCAGCAGCGGCTTCTTGATCCGCGCGCCCTCGGCCACGTAGTTGTCGGTCCCGCCGCCGTAGTAGACGACGCCCACATCCGCGTCGCTGGCCGCCATGGCCCGGAACGTCATCAGTCCGCCCAGGCAGTAGCCGGTCACGCCGACCTTGCCGTTGGCGCCGTCCAGCGTCCGCGCGGCCTTGATGGTGGCGACCACGTCCTCGACGCCCTTGTCGAAGTCGAAGCGATTGTAGAAGCCGAAGGCCTTCTCCGAGTTCTCGGGCGAGGCCTCCGACATCGCCAGGCCGGGTTCGAAGCGCCAGAACAGGTCGGGAGCGACGACGATATAGCCCTGGGCGGCCAGCTCGCCGGCGATCTGCCGGATGCCGTCATTGACGCCGAAGATCTCCTGAATGAGGACGATAGCCGGCGCGGGCGCCGTGCTGGGGCGCACCACCAGGGCCTGGAAGTCGCCATCGGGGACGGTGATGGTCAGGTACTCGGACACGGTCGCGCTCCTGCGGCGGATCGGGGGATGGCCGCGAGTTTCGACCTTCGCGCGAGCCCGCGCTTGAACGATCCTGTCGGGTCGGACGAGCGCCGCGCGCGCGGCTCGCCACCGTTCAGAACTGGCGGCTCGCGCAGGCGATGACCGTTGGCGTCATCGGTGGCGCAATCCTGAGCGCGGGTGAGCTGAACGGCCGCGCCGGCGCGGCCTATCGTATGGCTTCAGGCGGCCGCGCGGCCTTGAACGTCCCGCAGTTCAGCGCTGATCATCCGGGCGGCGGCGACCAGATCGTCGGCGTAACGGCCGACAGCCTCGTCCATCTTGATCGCGGAAGAGAAGAACACCAGCGTCAATGCGCCACAGACCACGCCGTCTTCGAAGATGGGCGCAGCGACCGAGGAGGTCTTGCCAGGCGTGGAGGTGAAGCGGTTCCTGGCGCGCGTCGCATAGCCCGCCTCGCGGATCTCTTCGAACAGGATACCCGACTGGAAAAGCGAGAGGGTATGCGGATCAATTCCAGGCCCGACCTCGTCGATGCTCTCCAGAATGCCAGCCCTCTCCTCATCGGTGGCGAACGCCATGTAGGCGCGCCCGGAAGCGCACTCAAGCAGAGGAAAGGTGTCTCCAGGATGATAGTTGTTGAAGCTCAGCGATGTCAGGGCATGGGTACTGTCGCGCACCATCATGGATTGCCCGACGCGGGTGGCGATCAACATCGGCCAAAGGTGTTTCTTGGTAAGCGCAACGATATGGGGGCGCGCGATCGAGGTGACCCGGCTGAAGTCCTGGTAGCCGCTGGCTAGCGTCTGAACGAGCGCCGTGGGGCGATAGTGCTTTCGGGCGGGTTCCCGTTCGATCATACCCTCGTGCAACAAAGTCTGCACAATTCGGCAGGCGGTCGGATAGGGCACCTTCGACTGAACGGCGATATCCATCATCGACAAGGAGCCGGCGCGGTTGATCGCCCGCAGGACGGCTAAGCTTCGCGTAACGGACCGAATTGGAACGCCTTTTTCCATTTGGTGAACTCTCCCCAGAACACCTTCGAAACTTTGTGCCGGAATCCACGCTCGCGTACCGCTTAGGCACATTTATCCGCCTGGCGATAAAATTAAAACTTCAACACAATCGAGCAAGAGGTTTTGCTCGCTCAAGAGACCGACTGGCGGCTAAGCCGACTAAGTCGCAGGCGCCCGCCGCAGGCTTTGACACGCCATCGCGTGACGGTTTCGAAGGCTCTCCCTATGCTCACACAGCTATTTCCCGTTGGACTTGCGAGGGAACTGACGAGCATGGCCATAAAGGCTCACGTGTCGAACTTCGAAGCCCTGGTGGCCGCGCGCGCGCGAGGGGGCGGCGATCTGCTGGCGGTGCCTGGCTGTTGGGATGCCTTCAGCGCCCGCGTGGCCGCCGAAGCCGGGGCCGCCGCGCTTTCTCTCTCGCCCCGTACGGTGGCCATGGCCCGGTACGGTCGTCCCGACGAGGATCAGGTTACGTTCGGAGAGGTGGTCGATCTCACGCGGTCCATCCGTGAAGTCGTCGATCTGCCTTTGATCGTCGACGTCCAGGCCGGCTACGGCAACGCGCTCAATGTGATCCGGACGGTAAAGCTGTTCGAGCGCGCGGGCGCCTCGGCGATCCACATCTCGGACGCCGTCAGCCCCGGCAGCGTGCAGGAGGGGGCCGGCGAGGTCGTCGTTCGGCCGGCGGACATGATCGGCAAGCTCAAGGCGGCTGTCGACACCCGCGTGGACGCCTTGATTATCGTCCGCACCCAGGCTGCGGGCGTCGAAGGCCTGGCTGCGGCGTTTGACCGGCTGGAAGCCTATCTCGAAGCCGGCGCAGACATGATTCTGGTGGATCGGGTGTCAGTGCAGCGGGTGGCGGCGCACTTCGCCGGCCGCGTCCCGATGATCTACGATTTCGGGTTCGACCAGGACGACGGTGTGACGGCCGCGGTGTTGGAAGATCTGGGCTATGCGATGGCGTTGAGCCCGGCCGCCGTGCTCAACGCCATGTCGCAAGCGGCGGGGCGGGCGCTGAGCAATCTCGCGCCCCCGCGCCGGCTTCGGCCTATCGGCGTCGTGAAATGATGCGGTCCGAGCCTGGCTATCCGCCGTTCGGGTAATGCACGCGAGCGCCCTCGTCGGCTTGCCTCTTGACTCTAATGTCTTCAGCAGAATTCGGGGAGCGGGCTTTTGGGACCTCTTGCGGGCGTAATGGTGCTGGATCTCACGCGCGTGCTCGCGGGGCCGTGGGCGACCCAGACCCTCGCCGATCTCGGCGCCGAGGTGATCAAGATCGAGCGGCCCGGAGCCGGAGATGACACCCGCGCATGGGGACCGCCGTTCCTTGACGGCGACGACAAGGACGGCGGGGGCGGCGACGCGGCCTATTTCACGGCGGCCAACCGCAACAAGAGGTCGGTCACCGCGAACCTGGCGACCCAAGAAGGCCGTGACATCGTCCGCGCGCTGGCGACGCGGGCCGACATCTTCGTCGAAAACTTCAAGGTGGGCGATCTGGGCCGTCATGGGCTCGACTACGCCAGTCTCGCCAAACTGAATCCCCGGCTGATCTACTGTTCGATCACCGGCTTTGGCCAGACGGGCCCCGAGGCCGGCCGGGCCGGCTACGACGCCATGATCCAGGCCATGGGGGGGTTGATGTCCATCACGGGCCAACCCGCCGGCGCGCCGGGCGACGAGCCCATGAAGACCGGCGTCGCCGTCGTCGACCTGTTCACCGGCATGTACGCGGCGACCGCGATCCTGGCGGCCCTATTGCACGTGCGCGCAACCGGGCAGGGTCAGCACATCGATCTGGCCCTGTTTGACGTCCAGTTGAGCATGCTCGCCAACCAAGCGTCGAACTATCTTGTTTCAGGGCGATCGCCCGGGCGGCTGGGCAATGCGCACCCCAATCTGGTTCCCTACCAGGTGTTCGAAACCGCCGACGGCGCCTTGGTGCTGGCGATCGGTAACGATGCTCAGTTTCGCGCCTTCGCGGCCTTGTGCGACGACGGGCTGGCGACCGATCGGAGGTTCCAGACCAACGCCTTGCGCGTCAGGAACAGATCCGAGCTCGTCGATGTCCTGCGGCCGCACCTGCGCAGGCGCACGACGACGGAATGGGCGAAGCTGCTCGATCGCGCCGGCGTGCCCTGCGGCCCGATTAATTCGGTCGCCCAGGCCTTCGCCGAACCTCAGGCGATCGCGCGCAACGCAGTGGTCGAGCAGACTCGCGACGACCTCGAAGCGCCGATCCGCACCGTGGCCTCGCCGATCAGGCTTTCACGGACGCCGCTGGAGTATCGCCTGGCGCCGCCCGCCCTCGGCGCCGACACTCGCGCCGTCCTTTCCGAACGCCTGGGGTTTTCGGAAGACGCGCTCGACGGCCTAGCGTCGAAGGGCGCGATCTGACTACCGCGCGGAAAGCCAGGCTTCGACCTCATCGACATCAACCACATCGGCGTATTTGAGCTGAAGGTCGGTCAGGTTGGCGAAGTGGTAGCTCTCGTGCTTGTCGGCGACGCACTGCTCGGGAACGATGGTGCGGTAGCCGTGGGAGAGCGAGTCCACCGCCGTCGCCCGCACACAGCCCGAGGTCGAGCCGCCGGTGATCACGACGGTGTCGACCCTGTGCCAGACGAGGTAGCTGGCCAGCGGCGTTTCAAAGAAGGCCGACGGCATCCGCTTGGTGAACACGAGGTCGCGCGCTTCGTCGATCTCCACCCGCGGATCGAACAGATGGCGTTCGCTCTCGTATTTGATGTTCTGCAGGGAATCTGGCGTATCGGTTCGCGTGCCCCAGACGCCCGCGTCGCCCGCGTCGGGCTTATAGGCGACGTGGCTCCAGATCACCGGCATGCCCTTCGACCGCGCGAGGGCCGATATGCGGTTGGTGTGTTCGATCTGTCTCGGGTCGGTGACGTAAGCGCTCCTTGGAAACAGATCAGGCCGCGTATAGGCCTGCTGGAAGTCGATGTTCATGATCGCCAGCTTTTGGCCGAAGCCGAACCGCGCTCGGGCGGGGTTGGCCTTCACGGCTTCGTAAAGTTCGCGCGCGGTTTTGTGCTCGCACACCATGGTCGGTTCGAAGGCAAGATCCGTCATTGGTTCAACTCCTTGCTTGCGCCCCTAGAAGGCGCTCTCGCCGGTGATGGCGCGGCCCAGGATCAGGGCGTGGACGTCGTGGGCGCCCTCGTAGGTGTTCACCGTCTCGAGGTTCGCGGCGTGCCGCATGACATGATACTCGCCGGAAATCCCGTTGCCGCCGTGCATGTCGCGGGCGACACGGGCGATGTCGAGCGCCTTGCCGCAGTTGTTGCGCTTCATCATCGAGATCGCCTCGGGAACCCAGGCGCCCTCGTCAAGCAGCCGGCCCAGCGCAAGGGCTCCCTCGAAGCCGAGCGCGATCTCGGTCTGCATGTCGGCCAGCTTCTTCTGGACGAGCTGACGCGACGCGAGCGAGCGCCCGAACAGCGAGCGGCTCGCGACATAGTCGCGGCTGGCATGGAGGCAGAACTCGGCCGCGCCCATCGCGCCCCAGGCGATGCCGTAGCGCGCCTTGTTGAGGCAGGAGAACGGCCCCCGCAGGCCCGACACGCCCGGCAGGATCATGTTCTCGGATACGAACACGTCGGCCAGCGCGATCTCTCCGGTGACGGAGGCGCGCAAGGACAGCTTGTTGCGGATCGTCGGCGTATTGAAGCCCTCGGCGCCCCGCTCGACCAGGAAGCCGCGGATCACGCCGTCGAGCTTGGCCCAAACGATGGCCACGTCGCAGATGGGGCTGTTGGTGATCCACATCTTCGCGCCATTGAGCACGTAGCCGCCGTCGACCTTCTTGGCGACCGTGCGCATGGAGGCCGGATCGGAGCCGCCGTCGGGTTCGGTCAAGCCGAAGCACCCCACCACCTCGCCCGCCGCCATGGCCGGCAGGAACTTCCGCTTCTGCGCCTCGGAGCCGAACGCATGGATCGGATACATGACCAGTGAGGATTGCACGCTCATCGCCGACCGATAGCCGGAGTCAGCGGCCTCGATTTCGCGAGCGATGAGCCCGTAGGCGACGTGGCTGACGCCGGCGCCGCCGTACTCCTCGGGCAGGGTCGGGCCGAGGAAACCGAGCGCGCCCATCTCCCTGAGAATCTCGCGATCGAAGCGCTCGTCGGCATAGGCGTCGACGACTCGGGGCATGAGCTTTTCGCGGGCGTACTGCCGCGCTGTCTCCCAGATCATCCGTTCTTCGTCGGTGAGCCGCGCGGCGAGGTCGAGTGGATCTTCCCAGCGAAACGTCTTCTGGCTTTGCCCAAGGGCGGCGGACATGGATGCTCCTCTGGCCGGACTTTGGGATCGGCCGCTGTCAGTTTGTGCTCACGCTCCAACTCCGCCTAGCCCGGCCGGATCGCCAGTTCAGAGACCGCCTTGGTCGCACAGCGGATAAGGCTATAGCTTCGCCCCATGCGGGTCCGCGCCGCCGCCTAGTATGGACCTCGTGATGCGAAGGAGCGGGGAGAGGCTATTGTCTGGTGCGATCGGGGATGCGGCGAGCCCGGCCGCGATGACGATGGTCGAGAAGATCATCGCGCGCGCCGCCGGCCTGAGCAGCGTCAGGCCTGGTCAGATGGTGACCGCCAAGGTCGACCTGGCCTTCGCTCACGACTCCTCCGGCCCGCGCCGCTGGCGTCCGATGCTCGAAGAGCTGGGCGTCGGGCTCTGGGACCCCGACAAGGTGGTCATCGTCGCCGACCACTATGTTCCCGCCGTCGACGCCGAGACCGCAGAGATTCTGCGCGTCACCCGTGAGTTTGTCCGCGACTATGGCGTGCGCAATTTCTTCGACATGGTCGGCATCAGCCACCTTGTGCTGCCCGATCATGGCCTAATCCGCCCCGGAGCGTTTATCGCGGGCGGCGACAGTCACACGCCGACGGCCGGCGCCTTCGGGGCCTATGCGGCCGGTTATGGCGCGACCGACATGGCGGGCGTCGTGGCCACCGGCGAGACCTGGCTGCAATGCCCCGAGACAGTGCGCGTGATCCTGAACGGCCATTTGCCGCGCGGACTCTCGGCCAAGGACGTCATGCTGAGCCTCTGCAAGGCGCTCGGCCTCGACAACGCCTTCCGCGCCATCGAATACGCCGGGAGCGCCGTCGAGGCCATGGGCATGCCGGAACGGATGGTGCTGTCGAACATGGCCGCCGAGCTCGGGGCCGAGACGGGCGTCGTCGCGCCCGACGCTGTCACCTTCGCCTATCTGCGCGAGCGCGGGCGTCCGGTGGAGGACGAAGCCGCCGCCCTGGCGCTCGCCTCCGATCCCGGCGCCGTGTTTGCCGAGACCCACGTCTTCGACGCCTCGGCGCTCGCCCCGCAGATCGCCGCGCCGCATTCGCCGGCCAACACCTTCGACGTCGGCCAACTGGCCGGCCAGAAGATCGACCAGGCCTATATCGGGGCCTGCGTGGGGGCGAAGATCGAAGACCTGCGCATGGCCGCGGCCGTGCTCAAGGGCCGCAGGATCGCGCCCGGCGTGCGGCTGCTCGTGGCGCCGGCCTCATCGAAGACCACCACCCTGGCCGCCGCCGACGGTACGCTCTCCGTGCTGATGGAAGCGGGCGCCACGCTGATGCCGTCCGGCTGCGGCGCCTGCGCGGGATACGGGGCCGGCGTGCTGGCTCAGGGCGAGGTCTGCATCTCCTCGACCAATCGCAACTTCCAGGGCCGCATGGGCTCGTCGGGCGCGAAGGTCTTCCTGGGTTCGCCCTATTCGGTGGCCGCCGCCGCGGTCGCCGGCGCGATCAGCGATCCGCGCGCGCTTCTCGAACAGGGAGCGGCGTAATGGGTCGCGCCTTCGTTTTCGGCGACAACGTCGACACCGACCTCCTGGCGCCCGGCGCCTACATGAAATCGAGCGCCGAGGACCTCGCCCGCCATTGCCTAGAGGCGCTCGACCCGTCCTTCGCCGCCACCGTGCGTCCGGGCGACGTGGTGGTCGCCGGCGCCAATTTCGGGATGGGCTCCTCGCGGGAGCAGGCGGCGGTGTCGCTCAAGCTGCTCGGCGTCTCGGCGGTGCTGGCGACGTCATTCGCGCGAATCTTCTTCCGCAACGCCATCAATCTCGGCGTCCCGGCGGTGGTGTTCGAACAGGCGGCGGAAATCTCGCCAGGCGATCAGTTGGAGATCCGCCTGGAGGAAGGCGCCGTCGATAACCTAACGACAGGCAAGACCTACGAGCTCGAGCCTCTCCCCAGCCATATCATGGCGATGATCCGCGACGGCGGGCTATTGCCGCACCTAAAGCGCCGTCTGGCGGCGCCGGAGTCCGACGATGAATAAAACCCTGTCGCAGAGGCTGGCCGGGAGTGAAGCCCTGCTCGCCCCCGGGGCCTACGACCCGCTTTCGGCCCTGATGATCGAGCGTGCCGGATTCGAGGCGGTCTATCTTTCGGGCGCGGCGATCTCCTACACCCAACTGGGTAGGCCCGACATCGGGCTCGTCAGCCTCGACCACGTGGTCGACGTAACGGCGCGGATTCGCGAACGGGTGTCCCTGCCGATCATCGTCGACGCCGATACCGGCTTCGGCGGTTCGATCAGCGCCCGCCGCACGATCAAACTGCTGGAACGCGCCGGGGCCTCGGCGATGCAGATCGAGGACCAGTCCTTCCCCAAACGTTGCGGCCATTTGGCCGGTAAGACGGTGATCTCCGCGGACGAGATGTGCGGCAAGCTGGCTGCGGTGCTCGACGCGCGCGAGTCCTCCGAGACCCTGGTGATCGCGCGGACCGACGCCATCTCCGTGATCGGCTTCGAGGAGGCGATCGCACGGGCGGTGCGCTACCGCGAGACGGGAGCCGACGTCATTTTCGTCGAGGCGCCGCGCACCGAGGCGGAGATGAGGGCCATCGTGAAGGCGCTGCCCGGCGTGCCGCTGATCGCCAACATGGTGGAGGGGGGGGCCACGCCGCCCTTCACCCTGGACCAACTCTCCGAAATGGGCTTCAAGCTGGTCATCTCGCCGGGCGCCCTGGTGCGCAATCTGGTGCATCAGGCCGAGGTCTTCCTGAAGAGTCTGCGCGAGAGCGGCTCCACCCAACCGATGCTGCGCAGCATGCTCGACTTCAAGGGGCTGAACGAGCGTCTGGGCATCGATGAGATGGCCGCCCTCGGAGATCGCTACGATCCCGGCCTCAAGTTGGAACTCTATCGCGCGGCCGCGGAGCGCTGATTTCCATGCGCGCCGATCCGAACCTTTACGACTACTGGCCTTACCGGGACCGTCCCAAGATCGTGTGGCCAGGCGGCAAGAAGCTGGCGTTCTGGATCGCACCCAACATCGAGTTCTACGAGTTCGATCCGCCGAAGAATCCATCGCGACCGGGCTGGCCCAAGCCATCGCCCGATGTCGTAGGCTACTCCCAGCGCGACTGGGGCAACCGCGTCGGACACTGGCGGCTGATGGATCTGATGGACCGATTTGGCCTGCGCGGCTCGATCTCCCTGTCGACCGCGCTCATCGACCATCATCCGGAAATCATCGAGGCCTGTGTTGCGCGCAACTGGGAGTTCTTCTCCCACGGCATCTACAACACCCGCTACGCCTATGGCATGGACGAGGTTCAGGAGCGGGCCATCATCGAGGACTCGATCCGCTCGATCCAGAACGCTACCGGGCAGCGGATCCGGGGCTATCTGGCGCCGGCGCTCACCCATACCGAGCGGACCTTCGACCTGCTGGCGGAATACGACTTCTGGTACACCTGCGATCTCTTCCAGGATGACCAGCCGCAGCCGCTGAAGACCAAAGGCGGGCGCCTGATCTCGATGCCCTATTCGCTGGAGGTCAACGACGTCATCGCCTATGGCGCGCTCACCATGGATCCCTGGCGCTACGCCGAGGTGCTAAAGCGGCACTTCGACCAGCTGCTGGAGGAGGGCGAGCGCAGCGGCACGGTGATGTGCATTCCGCTGCATGCCTATCTGGTCAGCCAGCCGCACCGTATTGGCGCGTTCGAAGAGGCGCTGAGCCACATCGCCGGCCACGGCTCCGACGTCTGGTTCGCGACCGCCGCCGAGATCGCCCAAGCCTATCGTGAGCAGTACTGGGACCAGACGGTCGCCGACATCCAGGCCAGGGGCCTGGCGACCGGCGGGACCGGCTTCGGCCCAGCGGAGGGCTGACCCATGCCGATGCCTGACGACTATCTGAACTATCCGCACCGCGCCTACGGCATGGACCAGTCGCTGTACGACTGGCGGCCGGCGAGCGCGCGGCCGAGGGTCGCCTGGCCGGGTGGATCTTCGGTGCTGGGCGTCATCGTCGTGCCGATCGAGCACCATATGCTCAATCCATCGGGCAAGCCGTTCAAACACCCGGGCGCGATGGTCACGCCCTATCCGGACCTGCGCCACTACACGACCCGCGACTACGGCAACCGCGTCGGAGTCTTCCGCATCCTCGACGCCCTGAGGACGCACGGCCTCAAGGCGACCTTTCCGATCAACGCCGTGTTGCTGCCAAGGGTGAGGCCGCTCATCGAGGCGATCCTGCAGGACGGCCACGAGATCGCCGCCTACGGGGTCGACACCGACCACATCCACTGGGGCTGCCTGGACCGCGAGACCGAGAAGGCCTGGATCGAGGAGACCAAGGCTGCCTTCGCCCGGGTGGGGCTTGCGCCCAGGACATGGATGAGCCCGGCGCGCCAGCAGTCGTTCTCCACGCTGGAACTGCTTGCCGGCGCGGGCTTCGAGGTCTGCCTGGATTGGGAGCCCGACGAGGTTCCGTTGCCGATGACGACGCCGTCGGGCGCGATCCTATCGTTGCCGATCTCCAACGAACTGGACGATCGCACGCTTCTGAGCGACCGACGCCAGACCGAGGACCAATGGGTCGACCAGGTTCTGGCCGCGCAGGCCTATCTTTCGAAGGACGCTGAGCGTTTCGGCGGTCGGATGCTCGGATTCACCCTGACGCCCTATGTCGCCGGCCAGCCGTTCCGGATCGCGTCCCTGCGCCGGATGCTCACCGGCCTAGCCGGCGCGAGTGGCTTCGCGGCGGTCACGGCCGCCGAGGCCGCCGACATGTTCGCGGTCAGCGAAGGCTCGAGCCCGGTTCGCCCCGCCCCGGACGCCAAAGGCTAAGGCAAGGAAAATCGTACCCGGAATCTAGATGCCTTGAGTGCTCCGGCGAGCTTAAAGCAAGGAGAGGTTGTGGATTCTTTGGGCCTTTTACACTCGTTGAGCTTCGTCTCGCGGGCGTGGTTCTTGCGATTTCTGTCTATGGATCCGGGGCGTATCCGATAGACGATCATTTACCTCATCTCAGGTTCCAATCCCAAAACCCGCACATATTCTGCGTGATGAGATCATTAGTTGGCGCTGGCGTACGCCATATACATCTCGTGTTTTAAGTTACGGACCAATAAAAACGCATCAATATAAGCCAGATATAAGGGGATTGTAGGATCATGGCTAAGATCAATGGCTGTAAATACTCGGTTTGTACTGGTTTGGCAATCTTCGTGTCGGTTTCGGCGGGGGCGCTGCTTACGGCGTCTGGAGCCTGGGCTCAGGATCAGTCAGATGATCATAGCGCCCTGGAAGAAATCATCGTCACCGCGCAGCGTACATCCGAGAACCTTCAGCGCTCGCCCGTGGCCGTGACCGCCCTGACCGCCCAAGGCCTCGAGAGGCGTCAAATCTCGAGTGTTCGCGACCTCAGCACCAGCATTCCCAACACCTTGATTTCGCCGCCGACCGCCGTGTCCAACGCCGCCCGGATCTACATTCGCGGCGCTGGTCAGGACAACTCCGGCATCCTGGCCGATCCGGCGGTGGCGATCTATGTGGACGGCGTCTACATGCCGCGCACCAATGGCGCGCTGTTCGACTTCTCCGACGTGGATCGGGTGGAAGTGCTGCGGGGGCCGCAGGGCACCCTCTACGGCCGCAACGCCTCGGGCGGCGCAATCAACATCATCACCAAGACGCCCGGCGCGGCGCTGGAGGCGTCCGGCGACATCGCCTACGGCAGCTTCAACACCCTTGACGCCCGCGCCTACGTCGCGGGTCCGTTGGCGCAAAATCTCACCGCCTCGATCAGCGGCCTTTATCGCCGCCGCGACGGGCTCGTGGAGAATACGATCACCGGGGACAAGCTGAACAACCGCAACCTCATCTCGACGCGCGGAAAGCTGCATTACACGCCCACCGACAGGTTCACCATCACGGCGACCGCTGACTATACGAAGGACAAGTCCCACGCCCTGACGGGCGTTAACCTCACCAACTACCCCGGCGTCACCTTTCCGCTCGCCAAGCCCGACCGCGATCCCTTCACCACCGAGATCACTGGCAGGCACTATGGCAACCTGACGTCCTGGGGCGTCGGAGTGCAGGCCAGCTACGAAGCCGGCGACTGGACCCTGAACTCCATCAGCAGCTATCGCCGCCTGGATAACCGGCTGATCATTCCGCTGGTGATGGTGACGAACACGGTCCCGATCCTGATCGACTTCGATATTCACGACAAGACGTGGAGCCAGGAGTTCAACGCCAGCTACGACACCGAGCGGTTCAAGGGCGTGGTCGGGGTCTACTACTTCAACGAGAACGCCAACGACTTCGAGCCCATAACCTCGCCGCCCAAGAACCTGTATCGCAAGACGGACGCCGCGGCGGCCTATGCCCAGGGGACCTTTAAGATCACCGACACGGTCGGTCTGACGGGCGGGCTTCGCTACACCTACGAGCAGACCAAGTTCACGCAGGCCTACTACACGCAACGGCCTTACGGCCAAGCGGCGAAGCAGGACTGGAAGGCCTGGACGCCGAAGATCGGTCTGGAATGGCAGATCCAGCCGTCGTTCATGACCTACGTGTCCTTCACCAAGGGGTTCAAGAGCGGCGGCTACAACGCCATCGCGCCGAACACCAATACGGGCACGAGCGTCGAGGGCGGCCCGATCGCCTATGATCCGGAAAAGGTCAAAAGCTACGAAGCCGGCTTCAAGTACCAGACGCCCGACAACCGCTTCCGCCTGAACGGAGCGCTGTTCCGTGCCGAATACAATGGCCTGCAACTGCCAGTCTATTTCCCGGGAACGGTCAACACGTTCACGTCGAACGCGACGGGCGCGCGGGTCCAGGGGATCGAGCTCGAGGCCAACTATCGGCCCAACGGCGAACTTGAGCTCTACGGGTCCTTCTCACACCAGAACGGCAAGTACACCGCGCCGTTCTCGTGCAGTGACGCCTTCACCAAGATCGTCAATTGTCAGGATCGGGAGATCAAGGCGCTGATCCCGACCCAGGCCTCGGCCGGCTTCACCTACACGCCTGAACTGGACATCCGGGGCACGATCCGTCTCAACGGCGGCTGGACCTACATGTCCGGCTACTGGAATAACGTGTCGAACACCGTCGACCTTGAAAAGACCGGCGCGCAAGGCTTGCTCAATGGTTCGTTCGCCTACCAGACGCCGGATGGCCGTTGGACCTTTTCGGTCGAGGGGAAGAACCTGGCGAACAAGAAGTACTATGCCGCCGTCCTGCAAGTCGCCAACGCAACCTCGCCGTCCGTGGCCGGCTATCCCGCCGACCCACGCATTGTGATGGCTCGGATCAAGTTCAACTACTAGTCCTCTAGCCCCGGGACGCCCGCTGGCGGGCGCCCCGGGGCTGAACCCAACCGTGCTTCCTTAGAGTTCGCGAGTTTCCCAATGAAAACCTTGGCGGTCGTTTATAAGCGCAACGGCGCCCCTCTCGAGGTCGCGGAACTCGACACGATCGATCTCGGTGACCCTCAGGCCGACGAGGCGATCGTGCAGATCGAGGCTTCGCCGATCCACATGGCGGACCTCTTCTACATGGAAGGGCGCCTGCCCCAGTGGGCGCCCCCGCCGCCGGCCATGGCCGGCATCGAAGCCTGTGGGCGCATTGCCCAAATCGGCGTCGACGGCGGCTTCGAGATCGGGGATCGCGTCTTTCTTCCCCGCCGCGGCGGCACCTTCAGCCAGTACGTCAAGGTCAAGACCGAGAAGCTGACCAAGGCCGTCAATCACGGCGATCCCGTGCAGATGTCGCTGATGCCGATCAATGGCGCGACCAGCTATGTGATGATGACGCGGGTGATGGACCTGAAGCCCGGCGAGTGGGTCCTTCAGAACGCGGCGAACTCCAGTTGCGGCCGGTTCAACATCAGCATCGCCAAGCAATTGGGCCTGAAGACCGTCAATGTCGTCCGGCGCGAAGAACTCATTCCCGACCTGCTGGCGCTGGGCGCCGACCAGGTGCTGCTCGACGGCGACGACCTGCGGGACCGCGTCTCGGCCGCCACCGGCGGCGCGAAGATTCGCTATGGGATCGACGCGGTGGCCGGAACGGCGACGAACCGCATGGCCGAGAGCCTCGATATCGGCGGCGTGCTCGCGGTCTATGGCATGATGTCGGGTCAACCTTGCCAGGTGGCTGGCGATCTCTTCCTGATGCGAGACCTGACGTTGCGAGGGTTCTGCACCCCGTATTTCGAGGCGGACCTGTCGGCTGACGACAAGCAAAAGATGATGACAGCCCTCGCCAACTGGTCCGCCGACGGCGCGCTCGTCGCCAAGATCGCGGCGACCTATCCGCTCCATGATTTCAAGGACGCCATGCGCCACGAGATGGAGAGCGGCTCGGCGCGCGACGGCAAGGTCGTGATCCTGCCGAACCCGGAACTCATCGGCGGGAACGCGTGATGACCACCGAGAGCGCCCCCCACGGCGCGGCGCCCTGGCCCTCGCCCGTCCGCGCCTGGTACGTGGTCGCCATCCTGGCGTTCGCCTACGCGTTCGCGATCCTGGACCGCATCGCCATCGGCATCCTGGTCATCCCGATCCAGACCGATCTCGGTCTGACGGACACCCAGATGGGCCTGCTGCAAGGCGCGGCCTTCGGCGTCTCCTACAGCCTGTTCGCCATACCGCTCGGCTGGTTCGTCGACCGCTACAGCCGGCGCACGCTGCTGGCCGCGGGCATCTGCGTGTGGAGCGTGGCCACCATCCTGTGCGCCTACGCTCGCGATTTCATGAGCTTCTTCATCGCCCGCGTGTTCGTGGGGATCGGCGAGGCCAGCGTTTCGCCCTCCGCGGCGTCGCTGATCGCCGACTATTTCCCACCCGAGCGCCGGGGGCGCGCCTTCAGCGTCTTCATGCTGGGCAGCACGCTCGGCATCGGCCTGGCCTATCTTCTGGGCGCCGTGGCGCTGCACCTTTCCGGGTTCGTGAAGGGACTAGGCTGGACGGTCCTCGCGGGGATGAAGAACTGGGAGATCGTGTTCGTCCTCGTGGGCGTGCCCGGCCTGCTGCTGGCCATTCTGGCCCTGGCGACGGTGCGCGAGCCCGTTCGTCGGGAAAAGGGCGAGGTCGCAACCGGGGCTACGGTGTCCCTGAAGGCGACCCTCATGAAGAACCGTCTCTCGTATCTGGCGGTGATCAGCGGAGCGGCCCTGATCATGATCACGGTCTATGCCCAGCTCGCCTGGCTGCCGACGCATTTCATCCGGCGCTATGGCTGGAGCGCCAGCGAAGTCAGCGTCGCCTTCGGGGTCGGCTTTCTGCCGATCGGTGTCTTCAGCAGCCTGAGCGCCGGGTGGGTGCTGAATTGGCTGCGCAAGCGTGGCCGCCGGGACGGCCCCCTGCTGGTGATCGCGTTCCAGGCGGTGGTCGTGCTGACCTGCGGGGCGCTGATGTGCGTGGGGCCGACGGCGCCGCTGGCCTATCTCGGCTTCATCCTGGTCACGATCCCCGGGACCTGGTCCTACGTCGCGGCGCTGGCGGGGCTCAACGAGATCACGCCCAATGAGTTGCGGGGCCAGGTCACGGGCCTCTTTACTCTCGTCACCGGCCTGGTCTCACTCGGCGGCGGCGCCTTCGCGGTCGGTTTCTTGTCCGACACCTTCTTCCACGGACCGAAGGGCGTCGGCCTGGGCCTGATGGCGGTCAACACCGTCGCGACGGTCGTGGCCGGGATCATCGTGCTGCTGACCATCAAGGCCTATCGCGACGCCGTTGGTCGATCGGTCTGGCTGGGCCAGGCTTAGGCGTCACCTGTCGAGCGAGGCATAACGATGCAGATTGGCCAGGACTTGCTTGTGCTGCTTTTCGAGCCTCCGGAAGGTCTCGAGGCGCTGATCGTCGATCCGACCTGTCCGCGCACGGGCCCGGCGGTCCTGCTGTTCGCCGACTCCATCGACCTCGACCTCTGGGCCAAGGAGCCGCTTGAGCCTCAGAGGGCGCTCTGGACAGAGGTCGCGATCGGCTATGGCTGCGAGGCGAGGGGCGAGCCGGCGACGGCGTTCCACTATCCCTACCTCATGCTCTCGGGCGCCAAGAGCGACCGGGGCGTGGCCGTCGCCGACGTCGAGATGACCCGGTTTCACGCGGCCTGCCCAAACTACGAGGGCGGCGCGCCCGGCCGGCATTGCGCGGCGACGGCCCGGACCATCGGCGGCCGGCCCATCGTCGACCTCGACATCACCCTCGAACGGCCGGAGGCCAGGACGCCCGCCGGTCTGCTGCGCTGGGTCAACAGGATCCGCTATGGCGACGTGACGACGCCCGGCGACTCCATCGATCGCGGCCTGTGGTTCGTACCCGCCCTTGATCCACGAACCGCCGACCTCTGGACGGGCGTGGGCAGCGCCACCTTCGGCGAAGGCATGGGCTGGTCGGGCGCGGTAAGAGGCGAGGCCTGGTCGTTCGGCGTCGTCTACGGTCTTGAGGGCGGAGAACGCCTGTGAGCCAGCCTCTGATCAAACGCGCCTGCGGCCAGACCTCGCTCGCCGCGGTCTGCGAGCTGGAACCGGGCCGCGCGGCGAAGCTGCTGCCCGCGCCCCTGACGGCCATCGCCGACCGAGCCTTCATCTATCTCGTGTGGTGCTCGCTCTACAGCGAGACCAGCACGGTCCGTGAGCGCTCGTTCCTGGAGGCCAACATCGCCATCCCGTGCGATGGGCCGGCTGGAGAAGGCACCTGGTTCGCCGCCGCCTACTTCAACTCGCGCCAGATCGTGCGGCACGCGCACCTGAGCGGCTGGGTCGGCGAGCACGCCCATATCGAGATCGGCCGCGTGCCCGCGGGCGTCGCCCGCCTCGTGTGGCCGTCACGCGCGCCGGTCGGCGGCTGGGTGGCGCGCGGCGGTCGCCGCGAGATCGAGATGGTCGTTCGTCCGGGCGAGGAGGTCGATCTTGAAACGACCCCGCTGCGCAAGTTCCTGCGCGTCTACGGCGTGCGCCAATTCGCCGATCAGCCCGACGTCACCCTCGAGTGGCACAATGAAGACGTGATCCATCGCATCCGCGAGGCGAACGCCGACTTGACCCTGGCCGGAGGCGCCGCGGCGCTGCTGGGCCCCGTGACCGTTTCGTCGGCCTACCTGATGGAGTTCGGCATCGACCTGGGTGGATCGCGGCTCGTCTCCGGCAGGTGATCAGCCGCCCCTTTCCGCGCCGCCCGCCAGCCCGGCCGACCTAGTCTCAACGCTCCCGTTTCCCGAGGAGCATTGAGATGTCCAAACAAGACGACGCGCCGGAAAACACGCTCGGCTACACGGCCTCGAGCGCCATCGCCTACTCGCGCTTTCGCATGTATCAGGTCGACGAAAGCGACCTGGAAAAGGCGCCGCTGTTCTCCTTCCCCATGCTCGACGGGGTGATGAACAAGGCGATCAATGTCGGCATCGACGAACCCGCCACCCAGGTGAATTTCGAGGAGTTCCTGCCGGGCCACGACATCAGCTGGGCGATGTTCCACGACGAACTGCACTATGTGACTTCGGGCGAGTGCGAGGTCACCTATCACCTGGCGCCGATGATGACGATCACCGGCACGGTCGTCGCCAAGCCCGGCTGCATCTACCTCTTGCCGCGCGGGGCGCATATCAAGTGGAAGGTGTTGGGCGACAAGCCGTTTCGCCACCTCTGCATCTGCATCCCCAACCCGGGCTATCCGGTGGCGCTGGCCGATAGCGTGCGCCGGGCCGAGGGCGGCCAATGAGCAGGTCGGCGCACTATCGCCGCGACGAGCCGGCCTTCTACAACTTCCTGTCGCTCGAGCGCGAAGCGCTCGACGCGCCCGACCTCATCGCAGGCATGCGCGGCTCGCTCATGAGCATGGACGCCCACAGCGGCTCGCGCACCTATGTCTGCGAACTGCCGTCGGGCTTTCGCACCCGCACGGACGGCAAGGCGGCCTCGCTGGAGTTCTTCGTGCTGCGGGGCGACCTGGCGCTGAACGGGTCGTCGGTCGGCGTCAGCGGTTACATCCACGCCCCGCAACTCTGCGGCGGCGGGGAGATCAGCACCGTCTCCGGCGCCCTGGTCCTGGCGTTCTGGAACCCGAACATGCCGGCCTACGCGTACCCGGTGACGCGCAACCGCGTGATCCAGACCGACAAGATCGAGTGGGTGAACAGCGTGCCGGGGTCGCACGGGGTGATGCACAAGTCCCTGCGCGCGCCTGACGCCGTGCCGGGCCCGAGCGGCGAGGGCTTCGACGGCGGACCCGGCGGGTTCCTGCGCTTCCAGTACATCTCGCCGCAGGCGATCGCGGACCTAGAGCACGTTCACCACGAATGCTGGGAGGAGATTATCGTTCTGAGCGGCGACATCCTGCTGGTCAACGAAGGCCAGATGGGCGCCGGCAGCGTCGTCTCCCACCCGCAGGAATGGTACCACGCGCCTTTCGTCTCGCGCAGCGGCGCCCTCATCCTGTGCCACACCGACGGTCCCATGGGCTATCCATGGCCGACGCGCGAGTACCCGCAAGGACGCTGTTTTTGCGAGCGCTACATCGCCGAGACTCCCTGGGACGAACCGGCCGCCCACATCCCCTGGAACGAGCATCCCTATGCGGCCGAACAGGAGGCGTCGGCCGCTTACCAGGCCTATCGCGCCTCGCCGCAGGGCGTTCGCTGGGGCGGCGACGAGCCCGACGCCGAGGTGCCTCGCGCGCCCGCGGGCCGAGGCCGGCAGAGCCGCTTCCGCGCCAGCTGGGTGCGTTCCGAAGACGACGAGTCGAAGAGCTGAGCCATGATCACCGACCTGCATCACACGACCCTGTTCGTGAGCGACATCGATCGCTCGATCGACTTCTATCGCGACGTTCTCGGTCTGGCGCTCGTCAGCCGTTCGGACGCCTGGGGCGGAACCTATCTCGGCAAGGTGTGCGGCATGCCCGACACCGACATGAGGCTCAACATCGCGCTCATCGGCGTTGGTCCTAAGGGCAAGATCTTCGAGCTGATCGAGGTTCTGCAGCCGCTGGGCGAGCCGACCGACGCCTCCTCGCGCGGCCGCGGCATCGCCCGTATCGGCTTCGAGGTCGACGACATCGAGGGGGCGGTCGCCAGGTTGAAGGAGCGCGGCGTCATCTTCCTTAGCGACGTGATCACCGTGGCGGTGGAGGAGGGGCAGCACTATTCGGACGGTAAGGCCGTGAAGTTCCTCGACCCGGACGGCATCGTGCTGGAGCTGCAGCAACCGCCCGCGCCTGGCCGGGTGACCTGAGGCTGGCGACGCCTTTAAGCGTTCTTCCAAAACCCCCAAGCCCGCGCGCGCTCGGGGGTTTTCCTTGTCAGGTGCGTTCGCTGACCAGCTGGGCCTGGCTCCCGGCCCGGCCCAGCAGGCGATAGAGGCCGAAGGTGATCGCGAGCGTCACCGGCGAAGAGAAGCTGGCGACTATCCCGCCGCTAGCCATCATCGTCAGGCCGACGGCCGCGCCGGCGAACCAGGCGACGAGGCCTCGCGGGATGAAGGTCCGGGTTTCCACGGCCTCGGGCGTGTCCGTCGGCGAGATCGCGCTTGAGGTGATGTAGGCCAGGGCCACGCCCACCCACGCCGTCAGGATCACCGCCTGATAGTTCACGGCGATCAGTATGTACTTCAGCACTTCGCTCGCCGCGGTGAAGGCGAACACGACCGCGCCCACCAGCAGCGTGCAGATCAGCCGGGGCGCGCGTAGGCGCAAGGCGTCGCGGAGGAAGGCCTGCAGATTGCTCGACGAGAGGAAGAAGTTCGCGGTGTTGATCCGGGTCTGGGTCACCCAGATGAACAGCAGGCCCAGCGGCCCGCCCAGCACCGTCAGGCAGACGTCGATCACCGCCGTCTCGGAAACCACGGCCATGTTGGCGCTGGCGGCCAGATAGATGCCGACGCTAATGTTTACGAGGAAGGTGACCACATAGAACGGGAAGCCGAAGGTGATCCTGGAGTGGTGCTCGATGTCCTCGATCTTGCCGAACCGGCCGATGTCCAGCGTGATCATCATCAGCAGCTGCATGCCGAACACGGCGATGAAGCAGTACCACCAGCCCGCCGGCGTGGGATTGGCGGCCGGGATGTTCAGCCAGGCATGCGAGTAGCCGAAGCGATGGATCGACATGGCCACGACGGCGATCAGGCCGATGACGTAGATCGGCAGCAGGACGGCGTTCAGCTTGTCCAGCCACTTCTGGATGCTGCCGACCGCCAGCGCGACGCTGTAGACGGCGATGATCGCGCAGGCCTGTAAGTAATTGATCGCGCTGAACACCTTGACCGCCGCGGCCGCCACCACCGCGCTCTCGAACACCGCGTAGTAGATGGCGATCACCGCGAAGATCAGGGTGGCGAGGGAGGCTCCCAGCGTTCCAAATATCCTGCGCGAAAGCAGGTAACAGCTCTCGCCGCTTCGGATCGCGAAGCGCGAGAAGATGTAGCCCAGACCGCTCAGGGCCACGACGCCGAGAAACGTCCCGATCAGGGCGTCGCGCGTTCCAAAGGTCGTGGCCAGGGTCGCGCCCAGCAGCAGGTAGAAGATCGCGCTGCAAAGCGAGAACCACACCATGGTGAGCGGGCCGCGGGACATCCTGTCCTCGGCGTCGACCCGTCTTGTCGCTGAATCATGGGATTCGCTGTGAGCCATTCTCCGGTCTCCATCCTGGCTTTGAAGGGCGCGCGCGCCGTGGAGCGCCCCCGAGGCGCCATGCCAGGCAGCCTGTTCGCGCGGCCCCTAACCACAATGTCGTTCGCAGATTTATCCGAGGTCCGGACAGTTTCGCGGTCCGGCATTGCTCGGCGTCGAGCGGTCGTCGCTAAATCGCCGGCGTGGGCTCATCAAGTCGCAGGCCTTGCTTCCTCAAGCCCACACGCCGTTGGCCTTCCGCAATGACTGATGTTGGAGTGACGAATATGGCTGTGACCGGAGAACTGACCGAACAGTTTGCTCACGCGGTTTTGCCCGAAACCACGTCGGAGGAATATTCGCGGCAAGAGTTCGTGAAGTCGTTGAAATTCCACCTGGCGTCGACGGTCAGCCTCGGCATCAAGGCGGCCTATCAGGTGCGCGCCCAGCCGCAATTTAAGCAGGCCAAGGGCCGCGAGCCGGAGACTTATCGCGAAGTCCAACACGCCATGGCGGGCGAACCCTACTACCAGTTCTGGAGCGCGATGCAGCGCAACAGTCAGGAAATGATGTGGAAGGCGGCGCAGGTCCCGGTCGAACGCCAGCTGCCGTCCCTGATCGACGCCTTCAGGAACGCCTCGGGCTCGAAGGGCTCGCTGACCCTGGATCCGACGCTCGAGGCGCCGCGCTATCACCGTCTGGTCGACATCCACTGCATGCCGGGCGGCTACCACACCGAGTTCGCCGAGGAGGACATCGCCAACGGCGCCGTCTACGACCGCGCGGTCTATGTCTATGTGATGGGCCGCATGGGGCCGCTGAACTCCGACATCGGCGACAGCACCGCCAACTTCGTCAAGGCCAGGTTCCCCGACCTGAAGCCTCGCCGGATCCTCGACATGGGCTGCGGCGTGGGTCACTCGACCCTCTCGTACGTCGACGCCTACCCGGACGCCGAAGTTTACGGCGTCGACGTCGGCGCGCCGATGCTGCGTTACGCGCATGCCCGCGCCGAGTCGCTGGGCAAGCCCGTTCACTACAGCCAGCAGAACGCCGAGAAGATGAACTTCCCGGACGGCTATTTCGACCTGATCGTCAGCCACATCCTGGTGCACGAGACCAGCCACGTGGCGATCCGCAACATCATGCGCGAGACCAACCGCCTGTTGTCGCCCGGCGGGGTCGTGGCCCACACCGAGACCCCGCCCTACCGCCAGCTGGAGCCGTTCGACGCCTTCATGCTCGACTGGGACACCCGCAACAATAACGAGCCCTTCTGGGGCGCCAGCCACGAGATCGTTCCGGCCGACATGGCCGAGGAAACCGGCTTCGAAGGCGCCAAGGCGTTCGAGGGCCTGCAGCCCAGCGCCTACGAATCCGCCGACGCCCAGCGCACCAAGGTGTTCCAGGGCGGCGACTTTGGCGGCGGCGGGGCCTGGTACATCTGGGGCGTCCAGAAATAGACGCCGCGTCCATTAGATCTCGGGAGTTTTTCTATGAACTTGCAACAAGGCGCTAAGGGGGAGCGGCCGCGCTATTTCGCCGACCCCGGCATCGACAAGGTGCTCTCGATGACGATGGCGCTGGCGGGTGAGGTCGCTGTCATGCGCGATCGCATCGACAGCCTGGAGCGTCTGCTGGAGACCAACCAGCCCGTGAGCCGAGCGGCTCTGGACGCCTACGCGCCCGACGACGCCGCCCGCGCCGCGCGCGACCACTGGCGCGCCCGGTTCCTCGATATCGTCCTGCGCGCTGTCCACCAGGAGCGGGAGGCTCTGGAGCGGCGGATGAACGCCCAGTCCTATGCGGCCGTCATCGAGGACGTCGAATCGACGACCGCATAGGGGCGCGGGGCGACCGTCGGCAACCGTGACTTAAAAATATTCAGGAAATCAATGTCAGAGCTTAGCCCCAGGACCGCCGTCCTGTTCATGGACTTCCAGCCGGGCATCATCGGCGCCCTGCCCAACAACAATGAACTGGTCGCCACCGCGGCCGACGTGCTGGCGCGGGCGCGGGCCGCCAACCTTCCCGTGATCTTCATCCGCGTCGCGTTTCGCCCTGGGCATCCGGAAGTCAGCGACCGCAACCAGATGTTCAGCGCGATCAAGAAGGCCGGCCGCATGCAGCTGACCGATCCGGCCAGCGAAATCGACCCGCGCTTGGCGCCGCTCGACACCGAGTTCGTGGTGGTCAAGCACCGCGTCGGCGCCTTCTACGGCACTGAACTGCAGCCGATCCTCAACGCGCGGGACGTCGACACCCTGGTCCTGCTGGGCGTGGCCACGGGCGGGGTGGTGCTGTCCACGGTCCGCGCCGCCGCCGACCAGGACTATCGCCTGCTGGTGGTCCGCGACGGCTGCGCCGACGCCGATCCGCAGATCCACGAGACGCTCATGGACAAGGTGTTCCCCCGCCAGGCCCAGGTGGTCTCCGCCGCCGACCTGCCGTTCTGATCGGACGGGCGGCGGCCATGACCGGGCATGACGACCTAGATGCGAACTACGCCGTCGCCTTCGACGGCGCCTTGCCTTTCGGCGAGCGTCCCGCGCTGCTGATCGTCGACGTGGTCGTCGCCTATCTGGCGCCTGGATCGCCGCTCCACGACCCGGCCTTCGAGACAGCGCTGGCCAGCAATGAACGGTTGGTCGCCGCGGCTCGCGGCGCGGGCGTGCCGGTCATCTTCACCAACGTCGTCTACCAGCCGGGCGGGGCCGACGGCGGCCTGTTCTACCGCAAGGTTCCGGCGCTGAAGCTGTTTGACCGTGGTTCGGCCGCGGGCGCCTTCCCGGCCAGCCTTCAGCCGCTGCCGACCGAAACCGTCGTCTCAAAGCAGTACGCCTCGGCGTTTTTCGGCACGTCGCTCGCGGCAACCCTGACGACCATGAAGGTCGACTGCCTGCTCATCACCGGATTTTCCACGTCCGGCTGCGTCCGCGCCACGGCATTGGACGCCATGCAGCATGGGTTCGCGCCCTTCGTCGTCAGCGACGCCTGCGGCGACCGTCACCGCGCGCCGCACGAGGCCAACCTGTTCGACCTGCGGGCCAAGTACGGCGAGGTGGTCACCGAGCGCGAGGCGATCGCGCTGATGGGAGAGACCTGAATGTCGGCGCTGGCAAGGACGCTCTACGACAAGCTCTGGGACGACCACGTCGTGGCCGACGAGGGAGATGGCGTCTGCCTGCTCTATATCGACCGCCAGATCCTCCATGAGGTCTCCAGCCCCGTGGCCTTCTCCGGCCTGGAAGCGCGCGGCGCGAGCGTTCGTCGGCCCATGGCGCAACTCGCCACGGTCGACCACGCCATCCCGACCAAGGATCGCGACAAGCCAGTCGCCGATCCTCTCGCGCGCTCCCAGATCGCACTGCTGGAGAACAATGCGAACGCGCACGGGATCACCCTCTATGGCTCCAAGAGCCCACGCCAGGGGATCGTCCACGTCGTCGGGCCCGAGCAGGGGTTCACTCAGCCGGGCATGACGCTGGTCTGCGGCGACAGCCACACGGCCACGCATGGCGCCTTCGGGACGCTGGCCTTCGGCGTCGGCACCTCCGAGATCGAATGTGTGCTGGCCACCCAGACGCTTCGCCAGTCCAAGTCGCGCAATATGGCGCTGAGGACCACCGGAGCGTTCGGTCCGGGCGTCTCGGCCAAGGACCTGGCCATGGCCGCGGTGGGCCGCATCGGCGCGGGCGGCGCGTCCGGCTATGCGATCGAGTACATGGGCGCCGCCATCTCGGCCATGTCGATGGCCGCGCGCATGACCCTTTGCAACATGACGATCGAGGCGGGCTCCCGGATCGGCATGGTCGCGCCCGACGAGACCACCTTCGCCTTCGTTGAAGGCCGTCCCTTCGCGCCCAAGGGCCACCTCTGGGACGAGGCCGTCGCCTATTGGCGCACGCTTTCCAGTGACGCGGGCGCGCGCTTCGACCGGGTGCTGGAGATCGACGCCGGCGCGCTGGCGCCGCAAGTCACCTGGGGCGTCAGCCCGGACATGGTGCTGCCGGTCACGGGCCGGACCCCCAATCCTGACAGCGCCGCCAGCGAGCCGGAGCGAGAAGGCGTCCTGAAGTCGCTCGCCTATATGGGCCTGACGCCCGACACCGCTCTGCAGGACATTTCCATCGACTACGCCTTCATCGGATCGTGCACGAACAGCCGCCTCGAGGACCTTCGGGCGGCCGCCGAGATCGTGGCGGGAAAGCGCGTGGCTCAGCACGTCACAGCCCTGGTCGTCCCGGGCTCAAGCACGATCAAGCGCCAGGCCGAGGCCGAGGGGCTGGACCTCATCTTCCGCCAAGCCGGCTTCGAATGGCGCGACGCCGGCTGCTCGCTTTGCGTGGCCATGAACAACGACCGCCTCGCGCCGGGCCAGCGCAGCGCCTCGACCTCCAATCGCAACTTCGAGGGCCGGCAAGGCCCGGGCGCGCGCACGCACCTGATGAGCCCGATGATGGTCGCGGCCGCGGCGATCGCCGGGCATATCGTCGACGTGCGGGAGATCGGCTGACCATGGAGCCGTTCGTCAGCATCGCCTCGATCGCCGCGCCCCTGCTCGAGCGCGATATCGACACCGACATCATCTTCCCGGCCCGCTACCTGCTGCTGACCAGCAAGACCGGCCTGGGCCGATACGCCTTCTTCGAGCGGCGCTACGCGGATGACGGAAAGACCGAGAAGGCCGACTTCCCGCTCAACCAGCCCGCCTTCCGGGGCGCCCAGATCATCGTCGCCGGATCGAACTTCGGCTGCGGCTCCAGCCGCGAGCACGCGGTCTGGGCCCTGGTCGATCTCGGCGTGAGGTGCGTCATCGCCGACAGCTTCGGCGACATCTTCTATTCGAACTGCTTCAAGAACGGCCTGCTGCCCGTGGTGGTCACGCCCGAACAGCGCGCCGATCTGACGGCCCGCGCCGCGGCGGGAGAAACGCTGGACGCGGACCTCGAACACCAGGAGATCCGCACCGCCGACGGCGGGGTCATCGCCTTCCGGGTGGATGGCTGGCGGCGGGAGGCTCTGCTGAACGGTTGGGACGAAATCGCCACGATCTCGCGGACGCGGGGCCAATCCATCGCCGCCTTCGAAGACGCGCAGAGAAAGCGCTGCTCCTGGCTCTATGCGGACGAGTGATCGCGGCGCGCGCGCATCGGGGCTGTCCGCATCGCGGATAGTCTCGCCTCCGTCCGCGCGAATTCCGGCCACTGGCCTAAGTCTCGGGACGTCGCGGACTTCGCGCGGCGCCGTTGCAAGGTTGTCAGATGGCCGATCCCATCATCCGGCGGAAGCTCGACCGTAAGGAATTCTTTGTCGCGCCGGGCGTGCAGGACATGATTACCGCCGCCATCTGCCGGAAGGTTGGCTTCGAGGTGGTCTATGGCACGGGCTACTGGCTGACGGCCTCGGCCTATGGTCTGCCCGACGCGGGCATCGCCACCTACAGCCAGATGCTCGACCGCATGGCGACCGTGGTCCGTTCGTCGAACGGCGCGGTCATCGCCGACGCCGACACGGGCTACGGCGGCCTGCTCAACGTGCATCACACCGTGCGCGGCTACGAGGCCGCCGGCGTCACGGCGATCCAGCTGGAAGATCAGGAATTTCCCAAGAAGTGCGGCCACACCCCCTTCAAGCGGGTGATCTCGCTCGAGGACATGGTCGACAAGATCCGGGTCGCCGTGGATGCCCGCGAGGACAAGCAGAACTGTCTGATCATCGCCCGCACCGACGCGCGGGCTAGCGAGGGCATGGACAAGGCCCTGAAGCGGGCCGAGGCCTACCGGAAGGCCGGCGCCGACGTCATCTTCTTCGAGGCGCCTCAAAGCGAAGAGGAGATGCGCCGGGCCTGCGAGACCATCGACGCGCCGATGATGGCGAACATGGCCGATGGAGGTGTCACCCCGATCCTGCCGGCCCAGGTGCTGAAGGACATTGGCTACGCCTTCGCCATCTACCCCTCGATGACGAGTCTGGTCGGCGCCGCCGCGATGGAGGCGGCGCTCGTCAAACTGCAGACCACGGGCGTCAGCGCCGACCCGGCGACCCCGATGTTCGACTTCAAGGAGTTCTGCGGCCTGATCGGCTTCGAGGAGGTCTGGGCCTTCGAACGCAAGTGGGGGGGACAGGCGTGACCGGCTTCACCTTCGAGACCACCCCACGCATCCTCTGTGAGGACGGCGTCAGCGGCAGGCTCGGCCAGCTCGCCGCCGAGCTCGGGATCAAGCGGCCACTGATCGTCACCGACCGCGGACTGTTTGAGCTTGGCGTCCTGGACGACGCGCTTGACAGCTTCAAGGCTGCGGGTTTGCCCGTCGAGCTGTTCCGCGATGTGCTCGCCGACCCGCCAGAAGCCTCGATCGAGGCCGCCGCGCGGTTCGCCAGGGCTCGCGACACCGACGGCGTGATAGGTCTCGGCGGCGGCAGCTCGATGGACACCGCCAAGCTGGTCGCCCTGCTGGCGGGCCCCGGCGGCCAGACCCTGACGCAGGCCTATGGCGTGGAACGGGCGCGCGGCCCGCGCCTGCCGCTGATCCAGGTTCCGACCACCGCGGGCACCGGCTCGGAAGTCACCTCCATCGCCATCGTCACCACGCCGGACGACCAGAAGGTCGGCGTCGTTTCCCGTCTGCTCTATCCCGACATCGCGGTCCTGGACGCGACCCTGACGTTCGGCCTTCCGCCCCGCATCACGGCGATGACCGGCATCGACGCCATGGTCCACGCCATCGAGGGCTATACCAGCCGCATCAAGAAGAATCCGGTCTCCGACAGCCTGGCGCTGAAGGCGCTGGAACTGCTGTCGGGCTCGATCCGCGCCGCCGTGGCCGACGGGCGCGATGTCGACGCCCGCCGCACCATGCTGCAGGGCTCGCTGCTGGCCGGCATGGCCTTCGCCAACGCGCCGGTGGGGGCGGTCCATGCGCTCGCCTATCCCATCGGCGGCCTTTTCCACGTGCCGCATGGCCTGAGCAACGCGCTGGTGCTGTCGCCGGTGCTGGCTTTCAATCAACAGGCCGCCCAGGCGCATTACGCCGAACTGTGCCGCGTGGTCGCTCCGCGAGCCGTAGGCGCCACCACCGAGTCCGCCGCCGCGGGCTTCGTCGCCGCCATGGCCCAGCTGGTCGCCGACATGCCCATGGAACAGAGCCTGACCCAGGTCGGCGTCCAGCGCCAGGACATCGAGCGCATGGCGACCGACGCCATGAAGGTCTCGCGGCTACTCGTGAACAACCCCCGCGACGTCAGCCACCAAGACGCCGTGGACCTCTATCTCAAGGCGCTCTGAGGCGTCGAACCGACAGATCGAAGGGGCAGGGGCGACCCCGTCCTCGGGAGCAGATCAGAATGGCGTATCGATTGGGTGTTGATGTCGGCGGGACCTTCACGGACCTGCTGTTGCTCGAGGAGCGGACTGGCGCGTTCTGGCGGCACAAGACGCCGTCCACGCCCGCCGACAGCTCCGTCGGAATCCTGAATGGCGTGACCGCCATCTGCGAGGCCGCGGGCGTCGCGCCGGCCGACATCGAGGTGTTCCTGCACGGCACGACCGTCGCCACCAACGCGGTTCTGGAAGGCAAGGGCGCGCGCGTCGGCCTGATCGTCACCCGAGGCTACCGTCAGATCATGCAGATCGCCCGCAGCTTCGTACCGGGCGGCCTGGCCGGCTGGGTGGTGTGGAACAAACCCTCGCCGCTCGCGGCCCTTGTTGACACCTTCGAGATCGGCGGCCGCATGGACGCCCAGGGCGTTGAGCTCGAACCCATCGACGACGCCGAAATACGAACGGTGCTCGAAGGCCTCAAGGCCCAGGGCGTGGAAGCGATCACGGTCTCCCTGATGAACGCCTACCTGAACGGCGCCCACGAAAGGCGCGTCGGCGAGCTGGCGGCCGAGATCATGGGCGATGTTCCGGTCTCGCTGAGCCACGAGGTCCTGCCCGAGATGCAGGAATACGAACGCACGCTCACCACGGTGGCGAACGCCAGCGTCCGGCCCATCGTCGGACGCTATGTCCGCAATCTGCGCACGAAGCTGCGCGACGCGGGGGTGGCCGGAAAGCTCTCCCTGCTACGTTCGGACGGCGGTCTGATGTCGTCGGAGAAGTCCGAGCACCATCCGGTGTCGCTCCTGATGTCGGGCCCAGCGGGCGGTGTCACCGGCGCGCTCTGGGTCGGCAAGAAGGCTGGCATCCACAACATCCTCACCCTGGATGTCGGCGGGACGTCGACGGACGTCGCCCTGATCGAGAACCTGGACGCGCGCCGCGTCCGCACGACGGAGGTCGGCCACCTCTCGGTCCGCGCCTCGGCTCTGGACGTGAAGACCGTCGGCGCCGGCGGCGGCTCCATCGCCTATGTTCCCGAACTGACCAAGGCCCTTCGCGTCGGCCCGCAATCGGCCGGCGCCGTGCCCGGACCGGTGGCCTATGGCAAGGGCGGGACCCTTCCGACCGTGACCGACGCCAATGTCGTTCTGGGCTATTTGCCCGAGGCCCTGCTCGGCGGGACCTTCAAGCTCGACCGCGAAGGCTCGGTCCGCGCCGTGCAGACAATCGCCGACGCGCTTGGCATCGGGCTCTATGAAGCCGCGCGCGGCATCATCGACATCGTCAACGAGAACATGTTCGGCGCTCTGCGCATGATCTCGGTCCAGCAGGGCTATGATCCGCGCGATTTCGCCCTCATGGGCTTTGGCGGCGCGGGTCCCTTGCACGTCAACGCCGTGGCCCGCCTGATGGGCAGTTGGCCGGCGATCTCGCCGGTTTCCCCGGGGGTGCTCTGCGCGCTTGGCGACGCGACCACCCGGATGCGCACCGAGACCGCCCGCTCGTTCTCGCGGCGATTCGACCAGACGACGTCGGAGGAAGTCATCGCCCTGCTCGAGGAGATGGCGCGCCAAACCCGCGACGAACTCATGGCGGACGGCCTGCCCGAGGCCGAGATCACCTCGCTCTTCGAGATCGACGTCCGCTACGAGGGACAGGCCTTCGAAGTGCCGCTCGCCATTGATCCGGAGACCTTGCGGCGCGATGGCCTGGCTGGCGTGACCTCGAGGTTCGATGAGGAGCACCAACGGCTCTTCACCTTCAAGATGGATACCCCGCACGAGCTCGTGAACCTGCGGGCCGTGGCGCTCGGGACCGCTCTGGACCTTCCGGCGGCCGAGCCGCCTCAGGGGACCGGCGACCCCATCGCCGCCAAGATCCGCGACCATGAGCTCTGGATCGACGGGCGGATGCACCCGGCTGTGATCTATGAGCGCGCCAAGCTCTGCAAAGGCGACGTGATTCCGGGGCCGGCGATCGTCACCGAGATGGATTCCACCACCCTGATCGAGCTCGGCTGCGTCGGCACGGTCGACGCTATCGGCAACATCCTGATCACTCTGGCTTGAGGAGCAGACCATGCCCGCCACGATCATCCAGAGCAATTCGACGCCGTTCGAGAAGATCGCCATCGACCCGGTGACCCTCGAGGTCATCGAGAACGCCCTGCGCAACGCCCGCGTCGAGATGGACGCCACACTGGTGCGCACGGCCATGTCGCCCGGCATTCGCGAGCAAGGCGACGCCTTCCCCCTGATCGCCGATCACAAGGGTCGCATGGTCGTGGGCCAGTTCGGCTCCTACATCGGCCCGTTTCTCGAAGGCTTCGAGGGCACGGTCGAGGACGGCGACATGATCTTCCTCTCCGACCCCTACTCGGTCGGCGGCGCGATCAGTCATTCCAACGACTGGCTGGTGCTGCTGCCGGTGTTCAAGGACGGCCGGCTGATCGCCTACACGTCGATGTTCGGCCACCAGTCCGACATCGGTGGCAAGGTGGTGGGCTCCATGCCCATCGACGCCCGCTCCATCTTCGAGGAGGGTGTCCGCATCCCGCCCGTGAAGATCTGGAAAGCCGGGGTCTACAACGAGGACTTAATCCGCCTGGTCATGCACCAGACCCGCAAGCCCGATTGGTGCGCGGCGGATCTCAACGCCCTGGTCGCGGCTTGCCGCGTGGCCTCGCGCCGGGTGATCGAGCTCGCCGAGCGTTTCGGCGACGACGTCTATGTGTCCGCCACCGAAGAGCTGCTGGCCCGCAACTATCGCGCCATGAAGCAGCTGATCCTGACCTCAGTCAGCGAGGAGGCGGTCAGCTTTGAAGACTATGTCTGCGACGACGGTCTCGGCTATGGGCCCTACAAGATCCGTTGCACCATGCAGCGCGTGGGCGAGAAGGTCGTGCTCGACTTCTCCGGCACCGATCCCCAGAGCCAGGCCTCTATCAACTTTTTCCTCAACGAGAACATGCTGCGCATGTTCTTCGGCATCTACATGATCATGGTCTTCGACCCGCAGATCCTGTTCAACGACGGCTTCTACGACCTGATCGAGGTGCATATCCCGGAAGGCTCGCTGCTGAAGCCCGCCTTCCCCGCTGCGCTTTCAGGGCGCACTCACGCGCTCGGCCGCATCTTCGACATCCTGGGAGGGCTGCTCGGCCAGAAGACGCCCGAGTTCCTGACCGCGGCGGGCTTCTCGTCCTCGCCGCACCTCTTCTATTCGGGCTTCGACGCCAAGGGGCAGTGGTTCCAGCTCTTCCAGATCGGGTTCGGCGGCATCCCCGGCCGGCCCATCGGCGACGGCCCGGACGGCCACTCGCTCTGGCCGGGCTTCACCAACGTGCCCAACGAGTTCCTGGAGCGCTACTTCCCGCTCGTCATCGAACGCTACGAGACCGTGGCCGACTCCGGCGGCCCCGGTCTTCATCGAGGCGGCAACGGAATCCACATGACCTACCGGTTCCTGGAGCCCGGCACGATCGCCATCCACGATGATCGCTGGTTCATCCCGCCCTGGGGCGTGAACGGCGGCGAACCGGGAGCTCGCGCGCGCAAGCTCCTGGAAAAGGCTGATGGTACGACCACCGTCGTTGGCAACAAGGTCGAGGATGTGCCGGTCGAGGCCGGCGACCGCCTACATTTCATCACCTGGGGTGGTGGCGGCTGGGGCGATCCCCTGGATCGCAATCCGTCCCTTGTGGCGCTGGAAGTGACGCAAGGCCTCGTCACGGTCGAGGGCGCCCGCCGCTATGGCGTGGTGATCGCGGACGGCGGACTGGACGCGAGCGCGACCTCCGCGCTCAGATCCCGGATGCGCGCCGCGCGTCCCGCCGAGCAGGGCGTGTTCAACTACGGTCCCGACCTGGAGACCTTGCGCCGTAACTGCCTGGCCGAGACCGGCTTGGAGGCTCCCAAGCCGCCGATCCGGCCGACGCGCCTCGCCGCCGAGTGACCTCGCGGCGATGCAAGCCGGGGAGAGCATCCGGACGGTGGAGATGTTCCAGGACATGGGGGTGGGTGTGAACGTGCGGAATGTCAGCCGAATTCCTGGTCTGCAGCGTGCCGACCTGGTCCGTAGCGAGGCGTTCATCGGCGGCGCGTGGGTTGGAGCCGAGAGCCGAATCCTGGTCGAGAACCCCGCGGACGGCTTGGTCGTCGGCGACGTCCCCAACCTCGGCGCAGCTGAAGCGATGGACGCCGTGACCGCCGCCCGGGATGCGATGCCCGGCTGGCAGGCGCTCACCGGCAAGGCGCGCGGCGAGGTCCTTCGCCGCTGGTCCCAACTCATGCTGGCGCACGCCGAGGATCTGGCCCGGATCATGACCGGCGAGCAGGGCAAGCCGTTGGCGGAGGCCCGAGGCGAGGTCGCCTACGCCGCGGGCTTCCTCGAATGGTTCGCCGAGGAGGCGCGTCGCGTGAACGGCGATGTCCTGACCCCGCACGCCGCGGACAAAAGGCTCACGGTGCTGCGGCGGCCCGTGGGGGTGGTGGCGGCGATCACGCCCTGGAACTTCCCTCTGGCGATGATCACGCGAAAGGCCGGGCCGGCCCTGGCGGTTGGCTGCGCGATGGTTCTCAAGCCTTCGGAGCTCACCCCCCTGTCGGCGCTCGCGCTTGCGAAGCTCGCCGAGGAAGCGGGCGTCCCGCCCGGCGTGTTCAACGTGATCACGGGCGAGGCCGCCCCGATCGGCGAGGTGCTGACCGGCGACCCTCGCGTCCGCAAGTTCACCTTCACGGGATCGACGGCAGTCGGGAAGATGCTCGCTGCACGATGCATGGCGACGGTCAAACGGGTGTCGCTGGAACTCGGCGGCAATGCGCCTTTCATCGTCTTCGACGACGCCGATATCGAGGCTGCGGTGGAGGGCGCGGTCGCCTCGAAGTTCCGCAATACGGGCCAGACCTGTGTCTGCGCCAACCGGTTTTTCATCCAGGCGGGCATCCACGATCGCTTTGCCTCCGCCCTGGCCGAGCGTGTCGGCGGGCTCCGCCTTGGCGCCGGCCTGACAGGTGAATTCGACCAGGGGCCCCTCATCGATGTGCGCGCCGTCGCCAAGGTCCGCGCTCACATCGCCGATGCGGTTGAAGGCGGCGCGCGCATCCTGACCGGCGGCCAGTCGGCGGTCGTGGGTGCGTTGTTCTTCCAGCCGACCGTGCTCGTCGGCGTGCGGCTGGACGCCCTGGTGAACCGCGAGGAGACGTTCGGGCCGCTGGCGGCGATCACGCGGTTCGAGACGGAGAGCGAGGCCGTCCGAATGGCAAACGACACCTCGACCGGGCTCGCCGCCTACGTCTTCACCAAGGACATGTCGCGAGGCGTCCGACTAAGCGAGGCCCTGGAGTGCGGCATGGTGGGCCTGAATACCGGTCTGATCTCGACCGAGATCGCACCATTCGGCGGCGTCAAGGAGTCCGGCATGGGACGGGAGGGGTCGCGATATGGACTGGAGGACTACCTCGACCTGAAGCTTGTCTGCGCCAAGATCGACCTCAATTAAATCGCCGGCTGGGATGGCAGATAGAGCACAGGCGCGCGAATTTACCGGGATCTGGGGCGGACCTGTGCTGATGCCCGTGCATGACCTTGAACTGACGCCTTCCATCGGCGCACCTCCAGAAACTGGACATTCAGGCTGTCGAGCCGACCAGTTCGCATAGAGCCTTTTCACGCGGTCAGGCGTCCGACTCCAGCGGGCCCTTACTCCGCTCACGGCGGCGGTCCCTAGCCCGACTTTCCAGCGTCTCCGCTGGGCGGGCCGCAGATGACGAAATCATCCGCGTATACCAGTCGCGCGCACCAAATTTTGGCCAACGCAACGGGCGCTCCGAAGAGCGTGCTGTATTTTATGCGGAAACGATGGTGGCTGGCGGAGAGGGTGGGATTCGAACCCACGGTGCCCTTCCAGGCACGCCGCATTTCGAGTGCGGTACATTCGACCACTCTGCCACCTCTCCAGGCCGCCGTTCCGAGCGGTTTTTGGAACCGCCCGAGGTCGAGGGCGCGATACCTAGCGGCGTCGCCGCTGGGACGCAAGCCCTTCTTCCCAGCTTTTTTCCGCCTGGAGCATGACAGCCGAAAGTGGTTGCCGGTTTCGGCGGCCACCATGCTCCAAACTCTTGAAAGAGAGCCTGTTTATCCGTTTCGGATGGGACATCCGAAGCGGACAGGCTCTCTGCCTTTCGGTCGCGGAATCATCTGAGTGCAGCGGAAAACGGCGATGGTTTTTCCGTCGCTTCGCCGCGGGGCCGTCGCGAAACGAAAGCCTAGAGCTTGGAGATATCCACCGGCGGGAAGCGCGGGCCGCTTTCCGGTTCGGACGGCAGCTTGCCCGAGCGGATGGCCACGCGCAGGGCGGCCGAGGCCAGCACCGGGTCGGGCAGGATGGCGTCGGCGGCGGTGCGCAGGGCGATGAAGTCGAGCCGGTCGATCTTGTCGTTCAGCTGGATGTTGGCGGCCTTTTCCTCGGCCACGGTCGACTCGCGGACCTCGCCGGCGCAGACGCCGGGCAGGATGCGGGTCCGCGGCGGCAGCTTGAGGAACTTGCGGGCGTCGTCCCAGGCCTTGCCGGCGTCGGCGCCGGGGATGTCGCAGCGCCCGGCGCCCTCGGCGGGAGCCAGCATCAGGTCGCCGGTGAACAGCACGTCGCCCATCAGATAGGCGACCGCGCCAGGCAGACGGCCGGTCAGGGCGATCGGCGTGAACTCCACGCCGCCCATCGGGAAGCTGTCGCCGTCCTGGGCCAGCTTGTCGAAGTCCCAGCCGTCCAGGTCGACCATGGTCTCGCCGAACTTGGGAGCCAGGCGCTTGAGGCTGTCGACGACCTTGGCGCCGATGCAGATCGACGCGCCGGTTTCGTATTTCAAATGACCGGCGGCCGACAGGTGGCCGGCGTGAAGGCCGGTCTCCAGGATCCAGGTCGGGCCCAGGTCGCGGGCGCGGATTTCGGCGATGATCCGGTTGATGAAGCTGGCGTCCACCGCCTCGGTGACGGGATCGAAGTCCAGGACCGGATCGACAATGGCGCAGAGATAGGTGGCGGGATCGACGATCAGATAGGTCACCGTCCCCGTCGCGGGATGGTGGTATGCGATGATTTCCGGCTGCATCAATCTGCCTCAGACGCCCGAGGCCGGCACCATGGCGGCCAAGCCGTTAAACATCCGCGAACGGCGATACGGCTTTCGACGGTTTCTAGGCTGTTTGGCGCCTGCCCGCTCAGCGCCTGTCGGCGGCGGCGCAGGGATGGCTTCCGTCGCGCATGCCCTCGACCCAGAGCGGCTCGACATAGCGGCTCCCATCGCGGAAGCCGGGCGCGCAGCCGTCCGGGGTGTCGGAGCCGCCGCGCCGGTTGCCCGTCATGATCGACAGGGCGACCGACTGGCTCTCGCCGCCGCGCGTGCGGCCATATCCTGGGCCGTAGCCATAGCCGCCGCCGTACCCATAACCGGGACCATAGCCGCCGCCATAGTAGGGGTCGTACCAGCCGCCGCCATGCTTGCCGAAGTCGGTCTTGGAGACGGCGACCCCGACCGTGGTGTTCTCGCCGACCGGGAACAGGCCCGAGGCGTAGACGCTGCGATAGCCGCCGGTGCCGACGGATACGCCCATCTCGCCATGAACCTTGCGCTTGCCGTTCTCGTCGCGGTCGGCGGGCAGCAGGCCGCGCGGGCCGTCGTCGACCTCGGGGCCGGGATTGGCGGCGATGAAGGCGGCGATCTGTTCCTGGGTGGTCAGCTGCCTGACCGGCGCCGGCGCCGGCGGAGCGGCCGGAGCCGTGGCGGTCAGGGCCTGGGCCGAGGGCTTGGCCTGGGCGGTGGCGATGACCTCGTCGTCCTCGCTCGCGAAAGCCGGGCCAGCGAGAACGGCGGCGCTCATGCTCGCGGCGGTCAGGGCGATAATCGCGAGATGATGCCGCATGGGACGCTCCAACATGACCCGGCCGATAAACTGGACCGCCCAAGAACTAGACCGGTAAGCCAGCGCAATTAGGGCGCTTTTGTTGCCAGGGCGCAAGTTTAACCCGCCTTGTGAATATGGGCCGGGGTCAGAGCGTTTCCAGTCCCGCCTCCAGCGCGGCCATGTCGGGGGGCAGGGGCGTCTCGAAGCGCAGGGTCTGACCGGTCACGGGATGGACGAAGCCCAGCACCGCCGCGTGCAGGGCCTGGCGCTTCAGGCCCGCCGCCGCGACCTGCTCGCGGACCGGTTCCGCCGCCTGGCTGGCGCCATAGACGGGATCGCCCAGGCACGGCGAACCCTTGCTGGCCATGTGGACGCGGATCTGATGGGTGCGGCCGGTTTCCAGTCTGCATTCCACCCGGGCGGCTAGCGGCTTGTCCCGAGAACCGAACGTCGCCTCGACTCGGTAGTGGGTGATCGCCTGACGGCCGCCGGACTTCAGCACGGCCATCTTCTTGCGGTCGCCGAGCGAGCGGCCCAGCAGGGTGTCGATCGTGCCGTGAGCCGGCGACGGCGCGCCCCGCGTCAGGGCGACGTAAAGCCGGTCGATGTCGTGGGTGGCGAACAGCTTCGACAGGCCCTGGTGCGCCACGTCGCTCTTGGCGGCGACCATGACGCCGGAGGTGTCCTTGTCGAGGCGGTGGACGATGCCCGGCCGCGCCACGCCGCCGATGCCCGACAGGCTGTCGCCGCAATGGTGCAGCAGGGCGTTGACCAGGGTGCCGTCCGGCGTGCCGGGCGCCGGATGCACGGCCATGCCGGCGGCCTTGTCGACCACGATCAGGTGCTCGTCCTCGTAGAGGATGGAGAGCGGAAGGGCCTGCGGCTCAGGATCGGCCGGGGCGGGCGGTGGCACCGACAGCACGTAGGTCCCGGCCCTGGCCTTGCGCGAGGCGTCGGTGATCGGCTGGCCGTCCAGGGAGAGGCGGCCCTCGCCGATCAGGGCCTGCAGGCGGGCGCGCGACAGGTCGGGGAACAGCGGGGCCAACACCTTGTCCAGGCGCTGGCCGGCCAGGCTGTCGGGCAACTCGGCGGTCAGCGTCTCGCCGGCGCCCGCTTCGGGAGCATCGGCGTCCAGGGCGTCGTCATCCAGCTGGTCTTCGACTCTATCCACCGGGGTTTCATCGCTCCGTCACACGCTCGTCGCGTAGCCGACATGGCCCATGCCTACGGCCCAAGTCTAGTATGGCGCCGAGGGGATAATCGATGCACGCTTTCCGCACCACCACGCTGTTGACCGCCAGCCTCCTGGCCCTGGCCATCGCCGCTCCGGCCATGGCCGCCGATGAGGCGCCGGCGCCGGCCAACAACGATCAGGCCACCCAGCTGGGCGAACTGGTCATCACCGCCCAGAAGCGCGCCCAGGACCCGGTGGAGGTGCCGATCGCGGTCACCGCCTATTCGGGCAAGTTCCTGGAAGCCATCGGCGTCAAGTCGTTCGAGGAGCTGTCGGCCTTCACCCCCGGCTTCCTGGTTCAGAACCAGTCGAACAACAACTCCGGCTTCGTGATGCGCGGCATCACCTCCGACTCCGGCTCGTCCGCCGACGAGGCGCGGGTGTCGATCTATCAGGACGGCGTGTCGATCTCGCGCTCGCGCGGCTCGTATGTCGAGCTGTTCGACATGGAGCGGGTCGAGGTGGCCAAGGGCCCGCAATCGACCCTGTTCGGGCGCGGCGCCCTGATCGGGGCGGTGAACCTGGTGCAGAACAAGGCCAACCCGGCCAAGACCGACTGGGCGCTGAAGGCCGAGGGCGGCACCGGCGGCTATTTCACCGGCGACGCCATGGTCAATTTCGCGTTCGGCGACGGCAGCGCGCTGCGCATCGCCGCCCGCACCCGCCAGGTCGACGGCTATGTCGATGACGCGGCCGGCGGCGACCCCTACAATTCGACCGACACCCAGGCCGTGCGCGTCGCCTATCACCTGGAGCCGGGCAATCTGAAGCTGGACCTGATCGGCAACTACCAGGTCGACGACACCACCGGCACCTCGTTCAAGAGCCACACCTTCAACCCGACCAACCCGGTCACCGGCGCGGTGCTGGGCGACACCGGCGTGGCCTCGGCCGCGACCCTGTCGCCGGGCGCCGGCTTCGAAGGCGGCAAGCCGCTGGGCCTGGACCGCAAGGTCTACGGCCTGACCGCCCTGGCCGAGTACAAGCTCAGCGACAGCCTGACCCTGTCGTCGATCACCGCCACGCGCGCCTTCCACTCGAACGAAGTGTTCGATCCGGACGGTACGAGCCTGCCGATCCTGACCTTCGCCGAGGACGCCAAGGGCCGTCAGCAGAGCCAGGAACTGCGCCTGCGCTATGACGACGGCGGCCGTTTCTCGGGCTTCGTCGGCGGCAACTACTTCCACGAGACCGGCTCGTGGCGGATTCCTGGACAGTATGACGAGCGTCTGGTGCTCGCGCTGCTGGCCGGGAACACGCCCCTGGGCATCAGCCGTCCGAACCCGCAGCCTCTGGCCGTGCTGACCAACCCGGCCTATCTGGCGCAGGTGCTGCAGCTGGGCTTCGGCATTCCGAGCGCCATTGCGCCGGGGATCGTCTCGAACCTGAAGCCGATCCACCGCGAGACCTTCGCCAACTACAGCGAGAACACCGCCTACGACGTCTATGCCGATGGCACGTTCAAGCTGACCGACAAGTTCGAGATCACGGCCGGCATCCGCTACACCAGCGAAGACCGCGAGGCCGCCTACACCTCGAGCGTCGACAACGGCCGTTCGATCCTGGGCGTCCTGCTGGCCGCCCCGACCCCGACCAACCTGTTCCTGGCCGCCCAGCCGAACGCGGTGAACAATCCGGCCCTGCCGATGGTCGGCCTGATCACCCAGCCGACGGCGAACAACGGCGACCGCTTCAGCAAGAAGATCGACGACAGCGGCCTGACCTGGCGCCTGGTCGGTCGCTATGCGGCTTCGGACGACCTGAGCTTCTACGCGTCCTACGCCCGCGGCCGTCGCCCGGACGTGATCTCGACCAGCGCCCCCGCTACGCCCCTGGGTTCGGCCCGCTTCAACGTGGTCGACGCCGAGGAGGTCAACAGCGTCGAGGGCGGCGCCAAGGCCAAGCTGGCCGGCGGCCGCGTGTTCCTCTCGGGCGCGGTGTTCCACTACGACTACGACAACTTCGCCACCAGCTTCCGCCAGGGCGCGCAGGTCGTGACCCTGAACGCCGGCAAGGCCAAGGCCTACGGCTTCGAGGGCGAGGCCCGCGTCCAGGCCGACGATTACTGGACCCTGTTCGCGACCTACGGCTACAACCACGCCCGCCTGAAGACCGGCCTGCGCGAGGGCAACCACTTCCGCCTGTCGCCGGACAGCACCTTCTCGGTGGGCGCGGCGTTCAGCCACGAGGCCTTGGGCGGCAAGCTGACCTTCACCCCGACCTATACCTGGCGCTCGAAGATGTTCTTCGACGACGACAACGACCGCTCGGACCTGCAGTCGGCGGGCCTGTTCCCCGACACCCGGGTCGACGAGTATCAGAACGCCTACGGCCTGCTGAACGTGCGCGTCGGCTTCGGCGCCGCGGATGACCGCTGGAAGGTCGAGGCCTTCGTCGAGAACCTCACCGACCAGAAGTACCTGAAGGACGCGGGCAACACCGGCGACAGCTTCGGCATCCCGACCTTCATCGCCGGCAAGCCGCGCTTCATGGGTGTTGGCGTCACGTTCCGTCACTAACCTTACCACCGTTTTCCCGGCGAAACCGGGGCCCAGATGGAGGAGTGCTGGGGCAGGTTCCAAGAGCTCAACGCTCTTCCAATCAGCCCAAACACCTTGGGATCTGGGTCCCGGCTTTCGCCGGGAAGATCGGATTTGAGGGGGAGCTCGACAGCTCCCCGTTTTCCATTGTTTCGTACGCTGACCGGAGGGCCGTCCCATGCAGATCGATCGTCGTAAGGTTCTGGGCCTGCTGGGCCTGTCGGGCGCCGCCGCCGGCGAGGCCGCGGCCGCCACCGTCAAGGGCCTGCACGATGGCCCGGTCAGCTTCGACCACGGCGTGGCCTCGGGCGATCCGCTGCAGGACCGCGTGATCCTGTGGACGCGGGTGACCGCGCCGGGCGCCAAGCTGCCGGTCGGCGTGCGTTGGGACGTGGCGAGCGATCCGGCCTTCAAGACCGTCGTCCGTCAGGGTCACGCCACCACCGACGCCGGACGCGACCACACGGTCAAGGTCGACGTGACCGGGCTGAAGCCGGGGACCGAGTACCACTACCGCTTCCGCGCCAGCCGCGCGGGCCAGCCGGTCGGCGAGGCGGTGGTCGGCCGCACCCGCACGCTGCCGACCGGCGCGACCAAGGACGTGGTCCTGGCGGTGGCCTCGTGCAGCCTCTATCCGAACGGCTATTTCAACGCCTATGACGCGATCGCCAAGCTGCCGCGCGTCGACGCGGTGCTGCACCTGGGCGACTACATCTACGAGTACGGCGCCGCGCCCGGCGACTACGGCATGAACTCGCCGACCGCCAAGACGCGCATGCCCGACCCGCCGCACGAGATCGTCACCCTGGACGACTATCGGCGCCGGCACCGTATCTACAAGACCGACCCGATGCTGCAGGCGGCCCACGCCCGCGCGCCGTGGATCGTCGTCTGGGACGACCACGAGACCGCCAACGACAGCTGGATCGGCGGGGCCGAGAACCACACGCCCAAGACCGAGGGCGACTGGGCGACCCGCAAGGCCGCCGCCCTGAAGGCTTACTATGAGTGGATGCCGATCCGTGAGCCTTCGGCGGGCGCCTTGCCCGAAGCGGCCTGGCGCGGCTTCCAGTTCGGCGACGTCGTCACCCTGCTGATGACCGAGACGCGTCTGACCGCGCGCAGCCAGCAGCTCGACTACGAGACCGACCTGCCGGTCGTCGACGGCAAGCCCGATGTCGCCGCCTTCGTCGCCAAGTGGAAGGATCCCTCGCGCCGGATGATGGGCCAGGATCAGGAGCGGTGGCTGGCCGGTCAGGTCGGCGCCTCGGTCAAGGCCGGCACGGCCTGGCAGGTGCTGGGCAACCAGGTGGTCATGGCCCGCGTCGCCACGCCCAACCTGCAGAAGACGATGGGCGAGGAGAAGTTCGGCGCTCTGGTCGCCAAGCTGCCCGACTACGCCAGGAAGCGCGTCGCCCAGTCGGTGGCGATGTCGGCCTACGAGATTCCGTCGAACCTGGACGCCTGGGACGGCTATCCGGCCGATCGCCAGCGGGTCTACGACATCTTCACCGCCGCCCAGGCCCGGCCGATCGTTCTGGCCGGCGACAGCCACATGTTCTGGGCCAACGAGCTGTGGAACGACGGCGGCGACAAGCGGGTGGCCGTCGAGTTCGGCGCGACCTCGATCACCTCGCCCGGCTATGGCGACCTGATGCCCGGCGCCCCGATCGGCGAAGCCTTCGTCCAGCGCAACAAGGAAGTCCGCTACAGCCACGCCAGCGCGAAGGGCTTCGTGTTGCTGACCCTGGAACACGGCAAGGCGACGGGCGACCTGGTGGCGGTCTCGACCATCCTGGAGCCGAAATACGAGACCAGCGTGCTCAAGCGCTTCGTCGTGACGCCCGCCGCCGGCGGCGGCGTCGAGGCGCTGAAGGAAGCGTGATGAGCTTCTCCTTCCCCTTTATGGGGAAGGGGGACCACGCAGTGGTGGATGGGGGCCGACCCGCAGGGCGCCTGCGCGGCCCCCTCCGTCGGCTCCGCCGACACCTCCCGAAGGGGGAGGAGCAATCACCTACCGCCGCTCCAGCGCCAGGCGCAGGCCGAACGCCACGAACACGCAGCCGGTCACCCGGTCCAGCCAACGCACCACCACCGGGGCGCGCAGCAGACCGGCGATCGGCACCGTCGCGGCGATCAGGGCGGCGAACCACAGCAGGCCCAGCGCCACGTGGATGCCCGCCAGCAGCAGGCCGAACCGCGCCGGGTCGACGCCGGCCGGGATGAACTGCGGCAGGAACGACACGTAGAAGATCCCGACCTTGGGGTTGAGCAGGTTGGTCAAGAGCCCGCGCCGCAGGGCCGCGATCGGGCCGGCGTCGATGGCCTTCATCTCGCCGGGCTCGAACTGGTCGCGAGGCTTGAGGATCATGCGGATCCCGGTCCAGGCCAGATAGGCGGCGCCGACCCACTTGAGGACTGTATAGGCGGCTTGCGAGGCGGTCAGCAGGGCGCCGACTCCGAACGAGGCCGCCGCCCCCCAGATGAAACAGCCCAGGCCGATCCCGATCGCCGCCCCGGTCGCGCGGCGCGGCCCCTCGGCGGCGGCGGTGCGGATCACCAGCGCGGTGTCGAGGCCCGGCGTCAGGGTCAGCAGGCCCGCGGCCAGGGTGAAGGCGATCAGGGCCTCAGGCGTGGTCATGGATCGGTGTTTCCCGCTCGATCAGCTTGCCGTCTTCCAGCACGCGATAGAAGCATGAGCGGAAGCCGACGTGGCAGGCGCCGCCGTCGCCGCGCGGGCGCACCTTCAGCAGCACCGCGTCCTGGTCGCAGTCGACCCGCAGCTCGACGACGTCCTGCAACTGGCCGCTGGTCTCGCCCTTCTTCCAGAGCTCGCTCCGCGAGCGGCTGAAATAGTGGGCGATGCGGGTCTCGACCGTCAGCTTCAGCGCCTCGGCGTTCATCCAGGCCAGCATCAGGATCTCGCCGCTGTCGGCGTGCTGGGCCACCGCCACGACCAGGCCGTCGGCGTTGAAGCGTGGGGCCAGAGCGGTTCCGCGCTCCAGATCGTGCTTGCTGTGGGCTTGGGGGAACAGGTCGGTGCTCATGGCGCCACATATGGCGCAGGGCGAGGCCGTGCGCTAGTTTCCCGCCCCGCAAAGCCCGCCTGAGCAGGCTTTTTGGAAAGCTGGAGCGCGGCGTCGCGCTCCGGGGGACGCGATGAACCTGAAAGACCGCATCAAGGCCGGCGTGGCGGCGCTGGACGTGAAAGCGAGGCCGTGGGCGCGCCAGTCGCGCTGGAACGGCTATGCCTACGAGTTCCTGCTGTTCGGGCTGAAGCAGGCCTGGGCCTGCCTGTTCGGCGGCCTGATGCTGGCGCTGATGGTGGGAACCCATCTGTTCTGGCCGGAGCACGCGCCGCTGGCGCGCTACGACTTTCTGGTGATCGCCGCCGTCGCCATCCAGGCGATGCTGCTGGCCCTGAAGCTGGAGCGCTGGGACGAGGCGCTGGTCATTTTCATGTTCCACGTCGTCGGCACGATCATGGAGCTGTTCAAGACCGCTCATGGCTCGTGGATCTATCCCGAGCCCAGCCTCTTGAGGATCGGCGGCGTGCCGCTGTTCACCGGCTTCATGTACGCCTGCGTCGGCAGCTACATCGCGCGGATCTGGCGGCTCTTCGACATCACCTTCGTGCGTTATCCGCCGTTCTGGAGCACCCACATCCTGGCGGTCCTGATCTACGCCAACTTCTTCAGCCACCACTACATCGTCGACTTCCGGATGGGGCTGTTCGCCCTGTCGGCGATCCTGTTCGGCCGGACCTGGTTCGTGTTCACGCCGGACCACATCGCCCGCCGCATGCCGATGCTGATGGGCCTTGTCCTGGTGTCGCTGTTCATCTGGTTCGCCGAGAACCTGGGCACCTTCGCCGGAGCCTGGATCTATCCCAACCAGGCCCAGGGCTGGCATCTGGTGCCGATCGAGAAGATGGGCGCCTGGTATCTTCTGATGCTGATCAGCTTCGTGCTGGTGACGCTGGTCCACCGCCCGGTGGACGCCTGCGTGGCGCGGCTGCGCGAGGGGATCTGGCGCGCGGCCTAGACTTAACGGATCTCCTCCCCTGAACGGGGGAGGAGGTCTCGTTTTTTACTTCCGCGTCACCAGATCCATGAACCGCTGCTGCAGGACCTTGTCGGTCTTGAACACGCCGCGGAACTGGGTGGTGATCGTCGAGACGTCGTGGTGGTGAACGCCGCGGGTGCTCATGCACTGGTGCTCGGCGTCGATCAGCACGGCGACACCGGCGGCCGAGAGGTGGTCCTCGATGGCGTCGGCGACCTGCATGGTCATGGTCTCCTGGGTCTGGAGACGCTTGGCGAAGATCTCGACCAGACGGGCCAGCTTGGACAGGCCCACGACCTTGCCGGTCGGCATGTAGGCCACCCAGGCCTTGCCCAGGAACGGCGCCATGTGGTGCTCGCAGTGGCTCTGCACGTCGATGCCGCGCAGCATGACCATGTCGTCGTAACCCTGGACGTCCTCGAAGGTGCGCGAAAGCTCCTTGGCCGGATCGCCGTGATAGCCGGCGAACCACTCGCCATAGGCGTCGACCACGCGCTGGGGCGTATCGAGCAGGCCTTCACGGTCCGGATTGTCGCCGGCCCAGGCCAGCAGGGTCCGGACGGCGGCCATGGCCTCGTCTCGGGTCGGGCGCTGGGCGGGTTCAAGATCAAGACCGGTTTCAGAGCCGATCAGGGTTCGCTCGCGGGACAAAGCGTCCATGTTTTTCAGAGGTCTTTCCACGGGCTGAGTTGCGCCGAAGCGCCTGTCGCTCCGGAATTACGCGTGCCACCCGTTTCATATACGGCGCGGGGAGCGATTTAGACGCATCGCGACATGGCCCTTACCGTATCAGGAAGATATATGGGGCCGGCCCCTTTCGGGGGCAACACCTCCGTTACGTTAGGTTGCCGCGACCCAATGACCCTGAAGATCCATGACACCCTGGCGCGCGAGAAGCGCGACTTCGTTCCCGCCGATCCCCAGCGGGTGACGATGTACGTGTGCGGTCCGACGGTCTGGAACCACGCCCACATCGGCAATTTCCGTCCCGTCGTGGTGTTCGACGTGCTCTATCGCGTGCTGCGCAGCCTCTATGGCGAGGACGCGGTGGTCTATGCCCGCAACGTCACGGACGTGGACGACAAGATCAACAAGAAGGCCGCCGAGGAAGGCGTCGATATCTCGGTGATCACCGAGCGCTACCTGGCCGCCTATCACGCCGACGCCGACGCCCTGGGCGCGCTGCGTCCGAACCTGGAGCCGCGCGCCACCGACCATATCGGCGCGATCGTCGAGATGATCGGCAAACTGGTCGACAACGGCTCGGCGTACGCCGCCGACGGCCACGTGCTGTTCGACACCCAGAGCTTCCCCGACTACGGCCAGTTGTCGGGCCGTCCGCTGGACGAGATGATCGCCGGCGCCCGCGTCGAGGTCGCGCCCTACAAGCGCCACCCGGCCGACTTCGTGCTGTGGAAGCCGTCCAAGGAGAACGAGCCCGAGTGGCAAAGCCCCTGGGGCGCGGGCCGTCCGGGCTGGCACATCGAGTGCTCGGCCATGATCGAGAAGACGCTGGGCGACACCATCGATATCCACGCCGGCGGCATCGACCTGGCCTTCCCGCACCACGAGAACGAGGTCGCCCAGAGCCGTTGCGCCCACAAGACGCCGGTGCTGGCCAACTACTGGATGCACAACGGCTTCCTCGACATGGCGGGCGAGAAGATGTCCAAGAGCCTGGGCAATGTCGTCATCCCGCACGAGCTGCTGAAGAACGTCCCGGGCGAGGTGATCCGCTGGGCGCTGCTCTCGGCCCACTATCGCCAGCCGCTGGACTGGACGCCGGAGCTTCTGGAACAGTCCAAGAAGTCGCTGGACCGCCTGTACGGCGCCCTGCGCCGCGCCAAGGACGTGCCGCTGGACCAGGCCATGGAAGCCCCGGAAGAGGTGGTCGCCGCCCTGATGGACGACCTCAACACGCCGCTGGCCACGTCCGCCTTCTTCGAGGTCTCCAGCCTGATCGAGAAGGCCGTGACGGCCGGCGACACGGTCGCCATCGCCGCCAACAAGGCTCGCCTGATCGAGGCCGGCGCCCTGCTGGGCTTCCTGCAGGCCGACCCGGACAGCTGGTTCGAGGGCGACGCCTCCGACGAGCTGAAAGCCCAGGTCGAAGACCTGCTGGCCAAGCGTCTGGCCGCCCGCGCCGCCAAGGACTGGGCCGCCGCCGACGCCATCCGCGCCGAGATCGACGCCCTGGGCGTGGTGGTTATGGACGGCCCGTCGGGCGCCACCTGGCGAATGAAGGACTAAGGGTTAGCGAGCCGATGAAGCGCGCCGTAGAGCACCGTATCGGGGTCCAGGCCCCCGCCGAGATCGTCTGGGAGATCGTCTCGGAATTCGAGTCCTGGGAGACGTGGAACCCGCTCTACCGCAAGGCCGAGGGGCAGCTGAAGATCGGTACGAATCTCACCCTGGAGCAGCACCTGCCCGGCCAGCCGGCCACGGTGATCACGCCGGTGGTCCAGGACTGGGTGCCGTTCGAGCAGTTGCATTGGCGCTCCAGCCGGATCGGCGGCTTCGTGACGGCCATCCGCTATCTCGAGATCGAGAGCATGGGTCCGAGCAACTCGACCTTCTCGAACGGCGAGCTGTTCATGGGCTTGCTGCTGCGGTTCGTCAGCCGCGAGGAGCGCCGCAAGCTGCGGGCCGCTTTCACGCAGATGGGCGAAGCCGTCCGTGATCGCGCCGAGGCCATCTGGTCCGAGCGCCAGAAGACCCTATCTTGAGTTTCCAATGATCGACGACCTCTACAGCGCCCGGATCCTGACGCTCGTGGCCAACATGCCGCGAGCCGGACGCCTGCCCGCGCCCGACGCCAGCGCCGAGAAGCACGCCAAGCTGTGCGGCAGCCGGATCGTCGTCGACGTGGTGGTCGAGGACGGCAAGGTGGTCGACTACGCTCAGGAGGTCTCGGCCTGCGCCCTGGGCCAGGCCGCCGCCGCGATCCTGGGCGCGAATGTCATCGGTGCGGAACTTTCCGACATCGAGTTGGCGCGCGACTCTCTTGCCGCTATGCTGAAGATGAACGGTTCGCCTCCCGCGGGCCGGTTCGCGGAGCTCGCTGTGCTGGAGCCGGTCAAGGACTATCCCGCCCGTCACGCCTCGACGCTGCTAGCGTTCGAGGCGACCGTCGAGGCTGTCCGGAAGGCCACAGCTGTCTCCGAAACGCGAACTAGCACCGCCGGCGCGGCTTGATCCCTCTCTCCGGGGAGTGTGTAACCGCACTGCAACAAAGTCGCGCGCCGGCATGACCTTCTACGACCGCATCGTCGACCTTGGCCTTCGCGCCTACAAGTTGACGCTCTCGCCCCTCATCGGGCGGCAGTGCCGCTTCGCGCCGAGCTGTTCGGAGTATGCGGCCGCCGCCCTCAAGGATCATGGCCCGCTCAAAGGGTCCTGGTTGGCGTTGCGACGGATTTGCCGCTGCAATCCGTTAGGTGGCTCGGGGTATGACCCGCCGCCGCCGGGGCGCCAGCCACGCAAGTGGATATGTGAAGAATGATCGATCTGGTTTTCCCCGACGGCTCCGTCCGTCAGTACCCCGATGGCTCGAGCGGGCGCGACGTCGCCGCCGCCATCTCCAAGTCGCTGGAAAAGAAGGCCCTGCTGATCAAGCTGGACGGCCAGGTGCTGGACCTCGACCGCCCGCTGACGCCCGACCTGCTGGCGGGTGAGCGCAAGTTCGAGATCCTGACGCGCGAGGCGCCCGAGGTCCTCGACACCATTCGGCACGACACGGCCCACGTGCTGGCCGAGGCGGTGCAGGAGCTGTTCCCCGGCACGCAGGTCACGATCGGCCCGAACGTAGAGGACGGCTTCTACTACGACTTCGCGCGCGACGAGCCGTTCAGCCTGGACGATCTGGAAACGATCGAAAAGCGCATGAAGGAGATCGTCGACCGCGACGAGAAGATCCGCCGCGAGGAGGTCGATCGCGACGCCGCCATCGCCGACTTCGAGGCCATGGGCGAAAGCTACAAGGCCCAGATCATCCGCGACCTGCCGGCCAGCGACACGATCACGGTCTATCACCAGGGCGACAAGTGGAAGGACCTGTGCCGGGGCCCCCACCTGCCGTCGACGAAACACGTCGGCAAGGCCTTCAAGCTGACGAAGCTGGCCGGCGCCTATTGGCGCGGCGACCAGAACAACGCTCAGCTGCAGCGCATCTATGGCACGGCCTGGGCGTCGGAAGCCGACCTCGAAGCCTATCTGAAGCGCATCGAGGAAGCCGAGCGCCGCGATCACCGCAAGCTGGGCAAGACGATGGACCTCTTCCATATCCAGGAAGAGGGCAAGGGCATGGTGTTCTGGCACGCCAAGGGCTGGGCCCTGTACCGCGTGCTCGAGGACTATATGCGCCGTCGCCTCGACGCGGCCGGCTACAAGGAAGTGAAGACGCCGCAGATTCTCGACAAGAGCCTGTGGGAGAAGTCGGGCCACGCCGAGAAGTTCGGCCACGCGATGTTCATGTGCGAGAGCGCCGAGGGCGAGATCCTGGCGGTCAAGCCGATGAACTGTCCCGGCCACATCCAGATCTTCAACGTCGGGCAGAAGTCTTATCGCGAGCTGCCGCTGCGCATGGCCGAGTTCGGGGCCTGCCACCGTTACGAGCCTTCGGGCGCCATGCACGGCATCATGCGCGTGCGCGCCTTCACGCAGGACGACGCCCACATCTTCTGCCGCGAAGAGCAGGTCACGGAGGAAAGCGCCCGCTTCATCGAACTGTTGCGCAGCGTCTATAGCGACCTGGGCATGACGCTGGCCGACACCAAGTTCTCGACGCGTCCGGACTTGCGCGCCGGCTCGGACGAGGTCTGGGACAAGGCCGAGGCGGCCCTGTCGGCCGCCGCCGAGGCAGCGGGCGAGACCTTGGTGCTGCAACCAGGTGAAGGCGCCTTCTACGGCCCGAAACTAGAGTTCTCGTTGAAGGACGCCATTGGCCGTGTCTGGCAGTGCGGCACGCTGCAACTTGATTTTGTTTTGCCGGAACGATTGGACGCCGAGTACGTTTCGGAGGATGGTTCGAAGAAGCGTCCGGTGATGCTTCACCGGGCAATCTTGGGGTCCTTCGAGCGTTTCATCGGCATCTTGTTGGAAAACTTCGCGGGCGCCCTGCCTGTTTGGCTCGCGCCGACGCAGGTTGTCGTGGCCACGATCACATCCGACGCCGATGACTATGCCCGTGAGGTCGTCGAGAAATTGACCAGCTTGGGGATGCGCGCGGAAGTGGATCTGCGTAATGAGAAGATCAATTACAAGATTCGCGAGCACAGCCTCGCCAAGGTGCCCGTGATCGCAGTGGTGGGTCGTAAGGAAGCCGAGACGGGTCAACTGGCCCTTCGTCGCCTTGGCGGTGAAGGTCAGAATATCCTGCCGCTGGAGGAAGCCCTCCGCGTGCTGAAGGCCGACGCCACCCCGCCCGACATCGCCCGCGTCCAAGAAGCCGCCAGATTGGGGCTCGCCAAACCCGCTCCAGAGGCTGCGACCGCCTGATGAATAGCATCCTCCCGTCCGTCTCGACCCTTGCCGTTGGTGCGCGTCCGGCCCGTCCGAACGTATCCGTCGTCATGGTCGTCTATCGGACGGGAGAGGCGCTGGCCCAGAGCATCAGGCATGTCCTGGCCGAGCCGCTGGTCGATGAGTTCGTCATCGTCGACAACGGGTCAGACGGGCGCGACGAGGACATGCTGCGTTCGCTGGCCCTGACCGAGCCGCGCGTCGTGCTCAAGCAGGGCCACGGCAATATCGGCTTCGCCCGCGGCGCCAACATGGGCGCCTCGACGGCGGGCGGCGAGTACATCGTCTTCCTGAATCCCGACGCCAATCTGCAGGCGGGCTGCGTGTCCGCCCTCGTGACGGCCTTCAAGGGCCAGCCGACCCCGACCGTGGTCGGCGCGCGGGTGCTGAACGTCGACGGCTCCGAGCAGCGCGGCGGCCGCCGCGGCGAGGTCACGCCGATGACCACCGTGCTCAGCTTTGGCCAGTTCACGCGTCGTCACCCGCAGCTGGCCAGCTTCGAGATTCATCGCGAGAACGAGCCGCTGCCGTGCGCGCCCGTGCCAATGCCGACCATCTCGGGCGCATGCTTCGCCATGCGCCGCGGCGACTTCGAGGCTCTGGGCGGCTTCGACGAGGGCTACTTCCTGCACGTCGAGGACATCGACCTGTGCTGGCGCGCGCGCCGCTCGGGCGGCCAGGTGCTGTTCCAGCCCGACGCTCAGGTCATCCACCTGGGCCACACCAGCCAGGAACACCCGCTGAAGGTCGAATTCCACAAGGGCGTCGGCCTGACCCGCTACTTCATCAAGCGCGCCGACAGCCTGCAGCTGTTCGCGGCGGCGGTGCTGCTGGCCCCGGCGATCATGCTGATGTCCGTGTGCCGGCCGCTGCTGTGGAAGCTGACGGGACGGCCGATCTAGGGTTCGAACGCCTCTCTCAAGGCCGGGCGTTCTTTACATCGGTCCGATCGTCTCAAACCGCAGCCCATCCGGCCCCTCGATCGACGTCGGGGCTTTCAGACTCTTCGCCGGCAGCAGAGCCTTGTAGCGGTGGTACGCCGCCGTCGCGTCGCGGCCCGTCTTCACCGTCAGGCACTGGTCGAACTCGCCCTCGCGGCCCCAGGGCTTGCGTTCGGAGCGGGCGATGTCGGGGTCGGTCTTGACCCTGCCGGCAACCGTCGCGGCCAGCGACTGATCGATCCCCATGCCGTAGCTGCCGAACTTGATCGTCACGTCGCAGCGGGCGGCGGGACCGTCGTCGACGGGCGCGGCGGCGCAGGCGGCCAGGCCCAGGGTCAGCAGGGCGGCGAGGCGGATCATGCGGGGAAGCCTCCGGCGCGGGCCAGGGACGAGGCGGGGGCCTTGCCCAGCTTGGCGCTGATCTCGCGGCCGATCTCGATCAGGGCCGCCAGATCGTAACCCGTCTCGAAGCCGGCCCGTTCCAGCATGTAGACCAGATCCTCGGTTCCGATATTGCCCGTGGCGTTCGGCGCGAACGGACAGCCGCCCAGGCCGCCGACCGAGGCGTCCAGCACGTCGACCCCTGCCTCGACGCTGGCATAAGCGTTGGCCAGGCCCGTGTTGCGAGTGTCGTGGAAGTGCATCCGCAGGCGCGTGTCCGGCGCGGCGGCGCGCGCGGCCTCGATGCGCTTGCGGACGGTCCAGGGATCGGCGACGCCGATGGTGTCGGCGATGGCGATCTCGGCTACGCCCAGGGCGGCGGCCTCGCGGACGATGGCCACGACCTGGTCTTCGGACACCTCGCCGTCGAACGGGCAGCCGAAGGCCACCGAAATGGTCGCGGTGATCGGCGGGCCGCCCTCGACCGCCTGGCGTTCGGCGATGGCGGCCAGCGCATCGATCTGCTGGCGGACGGTCGCGCCCTGGTTGGCCAAGCCGAAGCCATCGGAGGCGCAGACCACGACATTGGCCTCGTCGCACTGGGCGGCGACACAGCGCTCCCAGCCGCGCATGTTCAGCACCAGGCCGATCCGCGAGTGCTCGAGGTCGGCCGGCAGAGCCGCCATGATCTCTTCCGCGCCCGCCATCTGCGGCACGCGGTTGGGATTCACGAACGACACCACCTCGGTGCGCTTGGCGCCGGCGGCCTCCAGTTTGCGGATCAGGTCCAGCTTCTCGTCGACCGACAGGGACAGCTTCTCGTTTTGCAGGCCGTCGCGCGGCCCGACCTCGACGATCTGGATGAAGCGGCTCACGGTTGGACCTCGTCTTCGGGAGCAGGAGCCTGGGGCTCGCCGCGGTAGATGGTCAGGCGTTCCTGGTCGCCGTCGGAATAGTTCAGCCCCTCGACCGTGGCGACGGGACGCGGAGCCAGGCCCAGGCCGGCCAGGGTGTCGCGGAAGGGCTTCTCCTCGCGGCCCTCGACCACGGCGGGGCGGCCTTCGACGACCGCCTGGGCCGCGCCCTCGCCGTTGGTCAGTTCGGTGGCCGTGCCGAGCTGGAAGATCAGGCTGGGCTCGGCATAGCCGGTGACGGCCACCGGGCCGGCCGCGCCCGAGCGGGGCGACAGCTTCGTGCGGTCCAGGGCGTCGGCGACGTCCTTGGACAGGAACAGCGGCTCCAGGCGTGGGATCAGACCAGCGGTCAGGGCGACGTGCGCGCCAATGCCCAACACCCCTGCCGTGACCAGGGCGCGGGCCGAGTGGCGGCGCAGGAGCAGCACCGCGCCGGCGATCCCGGCGGCGAGAGCGAGGCCGGCGGCCACCGCCGTCCAGGCCAGATCTCCGCCCGCGCCGAATTGCATCTGGCCATAGAGGGCGACAGCGGCCAGCAGCGCGCCCATCAGCACCGACAGCCCGCCGCCGATCCAGCGGACCAGATTGCCCAGCGGCTCGCGCACGGCGGCGGCCATCAGCATGGCCAGGGCGCCATAGGCCGGCAGTTCATAGTGAACCAGCTTGGTCGGCAGGATCTCGAACATCAGCCAGGTCGGGACCAGCCAGCAGACGGCGAAGCGCACGCCAGGCTCGCTCCGCTTTTTCCAGCCCACGACGAGACCGGCGGGCAACAGCAGGGTGGCCGGGAACGACAGCAGCGGGGCGAGGAGGGCGTGGTAGCCGAACGGACCTGCGTGACCCTCCTGGCCGCCGGCCAGCTTGGGCGCCAGATCGCCCCCTACGGCCGCGCCCCAGAAGGCGCCGTCGGTCGCGACGGTGATCATCATCGCCCACGGCAGACAGATGGCCGCGAACAGGATCAGGCCCCAGGTCCAGCCCAGGTCCTTCATCCAGGCCGCCTTGCGGTCCCAAAGGGCCAGGCCGACCAGGGCGAAGATCGCCACCAGCAGGCCGACCGGACCCTTGATCAGCGCCGCGATCGACAGGCCCAGCCAGAAGGCCAGCTTGGTCCATTTTCCGGCCGGCTCGCCTTTCAGCTGGGCGGCGTAGACGCGGGCCAGGGCGGCCATGGCCAGGGTGGTGGTTCCGCACAGGGCCGCGTCGGTCTTGGCGATGAACGCCTCGGACGACAGCAGGAAGGTCGCCCCCAGGATCGAGCCGGCCAGCAGGCCGGTGCGCGGGTCGAACAGCGCCGCCGCGCCCCAGGCGCAGGCCGCCGCCGCCAGCATCGCTCCCAGCAGGGACGGGATGCGATAGGCCCAGATGCGTCGGTCCTCCGCGTCCGAGAACGCCTTGACGCTAAGCGCCTGCAGCCAGTGGATGCCGACAGGCTTCTTGAAGCGCGGCTGGTCCTGGAACTTGATGACCACGTAGTCGCCCGTCTCCAGCATCTGGGAGGTGGCCTGGGCGAAGCGGGACTCGTCCCGGTCCAGCGGCGGCATGGCGAATACGCCGGGCAGGCCCGCGATCAGGGCGACGAGCGCGGCGAACACAGGGCCGCGCCACCCGCGGCTCCAGTCATCCAGGCGAGATTCAAGCGTCATGCGGCCACGTTTAGCACGATCCTTTCGCAAGAGCGCGATAGCCGAAAGTGGAGGCCGGTTTCGGCGGCAATCGCGCTCTAACCTTTTGAATCAAGGCCTTTTTGTCCTTTTCAAAGGTAGGCTTTTGAAAAGGAAAGGCCTTGACGAATTTTTCCGCTATTAGAAGCCGATGAACGCCACCCCCGATTTTTCCGTCGTCGTGCCTGTCTTCGACGAAGGCGAGGCCGCTCCGAAGCTGGCGCACGAGATCGCGACCGCTTTCGCCGGCGAAAACTACGAGATGATCTTCGTCGACGACGCCAGCCGCGACGACACCAAGGCCCGCCTGGTCGCGCTGAAGGCCGAGATCCCGCAACTGCGGGTGCTGGGTCATCGCAAGAACTCCGGCCAGAGCCGCGCCGTGCGCACCGGCATCCTGGCCGCGCGCGGTCCGATCATCGTCACCCTGGACGGCGACGGCCAGAACGATCCGGCCGACGCCCCGCGCCTGGCCAAGACCCTGCAGGCTGGTCCCGAGACCCTGGCCCTGGTCGGCGGCGAGCGGGTCAAGCGCCAGGACTCGAGCGCCAAGCGCTTCGCCTCCAAGTTCGGCAACGGCGTGCGCAAGCGTCTCCTGAAGGACAGCGCCAACGACACCGGCTGCGGGCTGAAGGCCTTCCGCCGCGAGGCGTTCCTGCGCCTGCCGTATTTCGATCACATCCACCGCTACATCCCGGCCCTGATGCTGCGCGAGGGCTACGAGGTGAGCTTCCAGCCGGTGAACCACCGTCACCGCGAGAGCGGGGTGTCGAAATACACCAACTTCGGCCGCCTCAAGGCCTCGATCTCCGACCTGCTGGGCGTGATGTGGCTGCAGTCGCGGGCCCGCGATCCCCAAGGCGTGGACGAAGCTTAAGCGTCGCGGGCGAGGCCGCTTCACCCCCGGCCAGATTCCGGCTACGCCTTAACCAAGACGGCGGCTTGCATCCGCCGTAGGGGGAAGTTCGATGTTCGCTGCGGTTCCGCTGCTGGCCTTGCCGGTCATCATCTACAATCTGATCGCCCTGACCCTGACGGGCGGCTTCAAGGCCGCGGACGCCAGCGTCCGCATGACCGACCGGCTGTTCACCATCCACATGACCTCGCGCGCCGAATGGGGCGTCAGCCTGGGCGACCTGCTGCTGGCCGCTTCGCTGGTGGTGCTGTTCGTCGAACTGCTGAAATCGACGACCAGCCGCAAGATCGCGATCATCAACCACTCGCTGTCGATGGTGCTGTTCATCCTGTGCCTGGTCGAGTTCCTGCTCTTTCCGGCCTTCGCGACCTCGACCTTCTTCCTGATCACCCTGATGGTGCTGCTGGACGTGCTGGCCGGCTTCATCGTGACGATCGTCGCCGCGCGGCGGGACGTGGATTTCGGGGATCACTGATCTCCCGGAAACCCGCTCGTCTGCCGTAGGGCCTCGCCCAGCGCCATCGCCGCCGTCGTCGCCAGGTTCATCGAGCGCGTCTCCGCCCGGATCGGGATAACGATGCGGCCCTGCGCCGCCGCGTGGACGTCCTCGGGCGCGCCGCGACTCTCGTTGCCGAACAGCAGCGTGTCTCCGGGTTCGAACGAAAACCTGTGGAAGGGCGTGGCGCCCTTGGTCGTGAAGAGCAGCAGGCGCCCGTCAACGCGCTCCGGCGCCTTAAGGAAAGCCTCCCAGCTGTCGTGGCGCGTGAGGTGCGTCAGCGGCCCATAATCCAGCGCCGCGCGCTTCAAGCTCTTGTCATCCAAGGGAAAACTACAGGGCTCGATCACGTCGAGCCCGACCCCGAAACAGGCCGAGAGCCGGATGGCCGCACCGACGTTTTGGGGAATGCCTGGTTGAAAAAGTGCGATACGCATAATAAGCGAACCAACCACAAGGGCAGCAGGGGCTTTGCCGGGAATCGAAAGGGCTTGCGGACTCGGTCCGCGCGTCCGATACGACGATCCGACCGCTGCCTTGTGGCGGAGATCCGCTTGCGGGTCGAGCAAGATATGGCGCTGAAAGGCGCTTCTCCAAGTCGGACCGCTTTTCGCGGACCGGCGGAATTAGAGGGTGACGTAGGTGGCCGACACCGCCGTGGGCGCAACGACCGAGCCGGAACACGGGAGCGATCCCTCCCGGCGCGACTTCATTCACATCGCCGCGATCGCGGCCGCCGCCGGCGGCGCAGCGACTCTGGTGTGGCCGTTCATCGACCAGATGAACCCGTCCGCCGACACGCGGGCCCTGGCCTCGACCGAGTTCGACCTGACCAAGGTCGCCGAGGGCCAGCAGGTCGTCATCAAGTGGCGCGGCAAGCCGCTCTTCGTGCGCAATCGCACCAAGGCCGAGATCGCCAAGGCCGTCGCTGACGACAACGCGTCGATGAAGGACCCGGCCACGGACGCCTCGCGCGTCAAGCCGGGCAAGGCCCAGTGGCTGATCGTCGGCGGCAACTGCACCCACCTCGGCTGCGTCCCGACCTTCGGCGGCGGCGAGTACGGCGGCTGGTTCTGCCCGTGCCACGGCTCGGTCTATGACACCTCGGGTCGTATCCGTAAGGGCCCCGCGCCCCTGAACCTGGTGGTTCCGGAATACGCCTTCCTCACCGACACCAAGGTCAAGATCGGTTAAGCGAGATGAGCGGACATTCGACCTATCAACCCAAGACCGGTATCGAGCGCTGGCTCGACGCTCGTCTGCCGATCATCCGCCTGGGCTATGACTCGTTCGTCGACTATCCCACCCCGCGGAACCTGAACTACTGGTGGACCTTCGGCGGCATCCTGTCGCTGTGCCTGGCCTCCCAGCTGATCACCGGCATCATCCTGGTGATGCACTACACGCCGAGCGCCTCGGGCGCCTTCGCGTCGGTCGAGCACATCATGCGCGACGTGAACTACGGCTGGCTGATCCGTTACATGCACGCCAACGGCGCGTCGATGTTCTTCATCGCCGTCTACATCCACATGCTCCGCGGCCTCTACTACGGCTCCTACAAGGCGCCGCGTGAAGTGCTGTGGCTGCTGGGCTGCGTGATCTACCTGCTGATGATGGCGACCGCCTTCATGGGCTACGTCCTGCCCTGGGGCCAGATGTCGTTCCACGGCGCCGTCGTGATCACCAACCTGTTCGGCGCCCTGCCGCTGGTCGGCGAGAGCATCACCACCTGGCTGTGGGGCGGCTTCGCGGTCGACAACCCGACCCTGAACCGCTTCTTCTCGCTGCACTACCTGCTGCCCTTCATGATCGCGGGCGTCGTGATCCTGCACATCTGGGCCCTGCACGTGGTCGGCCAGAACAACCCGACCGGCGTCGATCCCAAGTCGAAAGCCGACACTGTCGCCTTCACGCCGTACGCCACGGTGAAGGACGGCTTCGCGATGAGCGTCTTCCTGATCCTCTTTGCCTTCTTCGTCTTCTACATGCCCAACGCGCTCGGCCACGCTGACAACTATGTCGAGGCCAACCCGCTGGTGACGCCGTCGCACATCGTTCCGGAATGGTACTTCCTGCCGTTCTACGCGATCCTGCGCGCCGTGCCGGACAAGCTGATGGGCGTGCTGGCCATGTTCGGCGCCATCGCCTGCATGTTCGCCCTGCCCTGGCTGGACACGTCGAAGGTGCGCTCGATGCGCTACCGCCCGACCGCGAAGATCTACTTCCTGTTCTTCCTGGTGGCCTGCATCATCCTGGGCTTCTGCGGCGCCAAGCTGCCGGACGATCCGGTGATCCCGCACCTGACCACGTTCCAGCTGGGCGGTTCGGACCTGAACAGCTTCGTGTGGCTCAGCCGCGTCGCCTCGCTCTACTACTTCGCTTTCTTCCTGGTCGTGCTCCCGGTCCTGGGTCTGGTCGAAAAGACCCTGCCGGTTCCGGACTCGATCGCTTCGCCGGCCCTCTCGGCCGACGCTCATAAGGGTTGATCCCGATGCTCCGCAAACTCTCGGTTCTCGCGGCGGCGGTCGGTCTCCTGACGGTCGGCGTCACCGGTCCGGCGCTCGCCAGCGGCGGCGCGCTGAAGGCCAAGGAAGTCCACTGGTCGTTCGAAGGCCCGTTCGGCAAGTTCGACCAGGCTCAGCTGCAGCGCGGCTACAAGGTCTATCGCGAGGTCTGCTCGGCCTGCCACGCGATGAAGCTGGTGGCGTTCCGCAACCTCGGCGACAAGGGCGGCCCGTTCTACAGCGAGAAGTATCCGAACTCGAACGACAACCCGTGGGTCAAGGCGATCGCCAAGGACTACGAGGTCGCCGACATCGACGGTGAAACCGGCGACGCCATCAAGCGTCCGGCCACCAGCGCGGACTACTTCCCGGCGCCGTTCGCCAACGAAGCCGCGGCCCGCGCCTCGAACGGCGGCGCTCTGCCGCCGGACATGTCGCTGCTGGCCAAGGCCCGTGAAGAGGGACCGAACCACATCTACTCGGTGGTGACCGGCTATGTGGATCCGCCGAAGGGCCTGAAGGTTCCGACCGGCGGTCACTACAACCCGTACTTCCCGGGCGACCTGACCTCGGCCTGGTCGGGTAGCCACGAGCACGTCCCGCCGGGCGGCTTCATCGCCATGGCCCCGCCGCTGAAGGCCGGCCTGGTGACGTTTGACGACGGCACCAAGTCGACCCTGGACCAGCAGGCCAAGGACGTTTCGGCGTTCCTGATGTGGGCCGCCGAGCCCAAGCTGGAAGAACGCAAGCAGACCGGCTTCGCCGTTCTGATCTACCTCGTCCTGCTCTCGGGTCTGCTGTACGCCAGCTACAAGACCGTGTGGCGCAACGAGTCGCACTAAGCAGGCTCAGCGCCAAAAGAACTGAAGTTCGAAGGGCCCGGTGGAAACACCGGGCCCTTCTTCTTTGCGGGCTACAGGTCCAGCCGCCACACGATCAGCGACCCGTCTTCGCTATCCTCGCGCTCGCCCACGGCCTGGAAGCCGTTGCGGCTCAGGACCGTCTGGGATGCGGGGTTGTCGACCGAGGTCTCCGCCATCAGGGCGTGGACGCGATCATCCCCCCGGGCCCAGGCCGCCAGGTCGGCGACGGCGCGGGTGGCGGCGCCTCGGCCCCAGCGTGTGGGGGCGACGCCGTACCCGATCAGCAAGGATCGGTCGGCCGCGTCCAGCGGCTGGACGGACGAGATCAGGCCCACGACCTCGCCGTCTTCCACGATCATCCAGGCGCTGGGGCTGAAGGTCGCCCGGATGTGGTCGGCCAGATCGCTCAGCATGGCCAGCACCTCGGGCGGCGCCACGGGGCTGTCGGCCAGGCGATAGGGGGCAGGGGCCTCGCCGCGCAGCAGGGCGGCGAAGTCTTGGGTATGGGCTTCAATAAGCATCAAAGGTCTCGGCTTTGAGAAGGCGCGCTGGGATCAGCGCGAAGGCCGAGCGACGGACGTCAGGCGCGTAGGCTCGCGTCGCCGCCGCGGCGGCTGTACGGAATGGCGACGACGATCAAAGGCGCTCTCCTACGTCCAAGCCTCAAGCCATAAGGTCTCAGGGCGCGACCGACAAGGTGCGGGCGTCGGCCGACAGCCGCAGGCGGTGACGGGCCCATAGCGCCGTGCCCAGGGTCCCGTCGACGCCGCCCGGCAGGTCGTCGGCCAGGGTCGCGGGAACATTCTCGGCCAGGACGCCGCCGATCGACAGGGCCCGCAGCCGGGCCGGAGCCGTGTGGCGGGCGTTCGTATCCAGCTTTCCGGTCGCGGCCGCCCCGCGTGTCGAGAGCCGCGCCATGGCCTTCGAGGCGGTGTCGATGGCGAAGGCCCCGCGCAGGGCCGTGGGGCCGTCGCTGACGGCCGCGGCGAGGGTCGGCAGGCCGTCGATCACTTCGACCGGCAACACGACCTGTCTGCCCGCGCTCCACGGCTGGTCGATGCGCACTCGGCAGTGGGCGAAGTCGATCTCGATGCTGTGGCCGGCCAGGACGTCCATCCCGATGACCCCGGCGATCGGGGTGACGAAGCCGGCGCCTCGCGCGTCCAGATCGGCGACCCTGACCGACACCCCCGGGGCCTTCAGCCCCGCGACCTCGACCGGCAGAGTCAGCTCGGGCGCGGTGATGCCCTCCATCTGGGCCTTGGTCTCGTGCAGCAGCGTGCGCGGGGCCGAGAGGTCGAGAACATAGTCGCCGGCCATGTCGGCGATCACCGCCGGGACGATCACGGCTCCGTTCTCGAACCAGCACGCCGTCTCCCCGGCCCGCGCGGCGCCGGCGAGGGGCAGCGAAAGCAATAGGGCCAGGGCGGTTACGCGGCAACGCATGGGGTCAGCGTAGCTCAGCCATGACGTCCGCGCGATGGTCTCGACACCGCCGCCATCGCCGTCACCCTGCCGGCGGGGACGATCCCGCCGAAGGACTCAGCAAGCCTGGGTCGGCGCGCCGTAACGTGCGTGGATCGCCTTGGGCGCCGCGCCGCCCAGCTGGATGACGGTCATGTGGTCATACTCGCAGTCGCTCAGGACCTCCGGCGCGGGATCGCCCAGCGCGCGGGCGATGTCGGTGACCGTGTTGCTGTGGCCGACGATCAGCACCGTGGCGTCGGCGGGCGCCTCGCGGGCGGCCTCGGCGACGCGCTGGGCGTGGGCGACCGCGCCGCCATCCAGGGCGATCGGGACGATCCTCAAGCCGGCGGCCTCGGCCGTGGGCTGGCCGGTCTGCTGGGTGCGCTTCAGCGGCGTCGCCAGCACCATCGAGACCTTGGACCCGGCGAGGCTGGCCGCCAGCGCCCGGGCGCGGGCCTGGCCGGCCGGCGACAGGTCCGGATCGCCGTTGGGCGAGACCTTCTCGCCGTGACGGACGATCACCACCGTCTGGGCCAGGGCCGGCGAGGCGGCGAGCAGGAGCGACAGGCTGAGAGCGGTCAGTGAGCGGATCATCCGCTGAGCCTAGGCGGGGCTCGACCCGTGCTCAAGCCTCGCCCTTGCCGCCGCCCGAGCGCTGGAACAGCTGCAAGGTTCGCAGCATCGCCAGGCGGGCGCTGTCGGGGTGGTGGCCGCTGGGAGCCACGAAGGCGTGCCCGGCCTCGTAAAGATAGATCGGCAGGTCCGGATGTGCTCCGCGGATCGTGTCGACATCGGCCAGCGGGATCAGGTTGTCGGTCTTGCCGAAGTGCAGGATGGTCGGGACCTTCGGCGTCTCGTCGTGGTAGGCGACGATGTCGCCGCCATAGAAAGCCGAGACCGCCGTCAAGCCGTCGCAGCGGCAGGCCGCCAGCCAGGCCGTCGTGCCGCCATAGCAGAAGCCCATGGCGAACACCGGGCCGTCCAGGGCGTCGATGCAGGCCTGGACACGGGGCAGGGTGGAGACGCCCCAGCCGGTCGCCTTGCCCATGGCCATCCGCGCGTCGAGGATCGTCGGCGTCAGGTCTTCGACCGGAAAGTCGGCGTCGGCCGCGTCCATCAGGCTGGGAACGATAACCTCATAGCCCTGCTCGGCCAGGGTGTCGGCCAGCGCGCGCAGATGCGGCGTGACGCCCCATATGGCGTGCAGCATGACGACGCCGCCGCGCCGGGCTTCCTGGGGTAAGGCGTGGTAGGCCGTGAACGGCGAGCCGTCCTCCCTGCAGGCCAGAGGGATCCGCTGGCCCATCACGCGGCTCCATTGGCGACGAACAGCGCCAGCGTTCGCGCGCGGGCCAGTTCCGCGTCGGCGAGATCGCTGTCGGGCCGGCCATCGTTGTTGAAGCCGTGGCCGCTGGCCTCATAGATGTGGACCGGCACGTCGGGATGGGCGGCCTCGACCTTGGCCTTGACCTCGTCGGCGGCGATTTGGGCGTCCTTGCGGCCCAGGTGCACGATCACCGGCGCCTTCAGCGCTAGCTCGGCATTGGCGGCGATCATGCTGCCGTAATAGGCCGAGCACGCCGCCAGGCCTTTCAGCCGGCCGGCCGCCAGCCAGACCAGCGAGCCGCCCAGGCAGTAGCCGACCGCGAACACCGCGCCGCGCGCCGCCAGATCGTCGATGCAGGCCTGGATGTCCGACAGCATGGCGTCGATCCCGACCTTCTGCACATAGCTGACGCCCGTCTGGAAGCCCTTGGGATCATGTTCCGCCACGAAGCCGGGCTCGGCGCGATCGAAGATCGACGGGGCCAGCACCTCGAAGCCCAGGGCCGCCCAACGCGCGACGTCCTCCTGAACGTACTGGTCGAGGCCGAAGATCTCCTGGACCACGACCACGCCGCCTTTCCGCGCGCCGTTCGGCTGGGCGTGCAGGGCTGTGAACTGGAAGCCGTCGACGGCGGACGTCAGGGTGACGGTGTCGGACATAGGCGTACTCCCCAATGAGAAACGGCCGGGGCGTTTCCGCTCCGGCCGCTGGCTTGTTCTGAGCGCTTAGACGTTGAAGCGGAAGTGCATCACGTCGCCGTCCTTGACGACGTACTCCTTGCCTTCGGCCCGCATCTTGCCGGCTTCCTTGGCGCCGTTTTCGCCGCCCAGACGGATGAAGTCGTCAAAGGCGATGGTTTCGGCGCGGATGTAGCCCTTCTCGAAGTCGGTGTGGATGACGCCGGCCGCCTGCGGGCCGGTGTCGCCGACGTGGATGGTCCAGGCGCGGGCTTCCTTGGGACCCACCGTGAAGTAGGTCTGCAGGTTCAGCAGGGTGTAGGCCTCGCGGATCAGGCGGTTCAGGCCCGGCTCTTCCAGGCCCAGGGTCTCCAGGAACTCGGCGCGTTCGGCGGCGTCCAGCAGGGCGATCTCGCTCTCGATCTGGGCCGAGATGACCACCGACTTGGCGTTGTCCTTGGCGGCGCGGGCGGCGACCAGGTCGCTGTACTTGTTGCCCTTGTCGGCCGAGCCTTCGTCGACATTGCAGACATAGAGGGCGGGCAGCGAGGTCAAGAGCTGCAGCATGTGCCACGCCTTCTCGTCCTCGGCGTCGATCTTGGCGGCGCGGGCCGGGCGGCCTTCGCGCAGCAGGGCCAGGGCGATATTGGCCAGGCGCAGCGTGTTGGCGCTGTCCTTGTCGGCGCCGACCTTGGCGCGCTTTTCCAGGGCGGGGACGCGCTTTTCCAGGCTTTCCAGGTCGGCCAGCATCAGTTCCATCTCGATGATCTCGAGATCGCTGATCGGGTCGATACGGCCTTCGACGTGGACGATGTCGCCGTCCTCGAAGCAACGGGCCACGAAGGCCACGGCGTCGCAGTCGCGGATATTGGCCAGGAACTGGTTGCCCAGGCCTTCGCCCTTGCTTGCCCCGCGCACCAGGCCGGCGATGTCGACGAAGGTGATCCGGGCGGGAATGATTTCCTTGGAGCCGGACACCTTGGCCAGGGCGTCCAGGCGCGGCTCGGGCACGGCCACTTCGCCGGTGTTGGGCTCGATCGTGCAGAACGGGTAGTTGGCGGCCTGGGCCGACGCCGTCTGGGTCAGGGCGTTGAACAGGGTGGACTTGCCGACGTTGGGCAGGCCGACGATGGCGACTTTAAGGGCCATGGAACTCTCGTGGATTTCGTTGGGCGGGCGATTAGCACGGATGGTCGGGAAAGGCGAACCGGACCCCTCTTGCATGAACTGCAACCAGATCAGATATCAAAGGCGCAAAGGAGCTTCCCATGAGCGTTCGCCCCGTCCTGAAGATCGTGAAGGGCATGCCCGCCTCGGATGGCGACGGCGTGCGGCTGACCCGGATGCTGGGCACGCCGGAAGCCCAGATGTTCGATCCGTTCCTGATGCTGGACTGCTTCGACAACGACCAGGCCTCCGACTACATGGGCGGCTTTCCCGACCACCCGCATCGCGGCTTCGAGACCGTGACCTACATGCTGGAAGGCCGGATGCGCCATAAGGACAACACCGGCCGCGAGGGCGTGATCGGGCCGGGCGGGATCCAGTGGATGCGGGCCGGCAAGGGCATCGTTCACTCCGAGATGCCCGAGCAGGCCGAGGGCCGGATGCGCGGCTTCCAGCTGTGGGTGAACCTGCCGGCCAAGCTGAAGATGAGCGCGCCCGGCTATAGCGAGTTCGAGAGCGATGCGATCCCGGTCGAGGCCCGCGACGGCGGCGTCACGGTCAAGGTGATCTCCGGCGTGACCTCTCCTCCAGATGGGGGCGCCGGCACGGCCGGCCCGATCGGCGGCGGCGCGGTGGATGCGCTCTATTTCGACGTGGTTCTGCCGGCCGGGACCGTGTTCGAGGAGCCGGTGGGCGATGACCGCAACACCATGCTGGCGGTCTACGAAGGCCAGGTCCGCGTCGCGCACGACACGGTCGACGCGCTGTCGGGCGTCTTTCTGGGTCGTGGCGACACGGTCCGTGTCGAGGCCGTCACCGACGCGCGGGTGCTGCTGCTGGCCGGCCGCCCGATCGACGAGCCGGTCTTCTGGCATGGCCCGTTCGTGATGAACTCCCGCGAGGAGATCGTGCAGGCGTTCGAGGACTTCCAGCGCGGGCGGTTCTAACCCACCCCAGCCGCCGCGAAGTCGCGCCAGGCCTTGGCCTCCTTGCGGAAGTGGGCGTGGGTCTTGGACAGGCGCTTGTCGATCTCGGCCAGTTGAGCCCGGGCCTCATCCTTGCGACCCATGCGGGCCAGGAAGACGGCGTAGCGGGCGATGCCCTCGAAGCCCGGATAGTTGTCGGCGGCCCAGCGCAGCGCGGTCTCGGCCTGCTCTTCCCGGCCCAGGGCGTGGTAGACGCGGCCCAGCGCCAGCATGATATGGGCCGTGCGGCCGCCCGTGGGCGTCTCGCCCAGCTTTTCCAGCAGCGGCAGGGCCTCGGCCGGACGGCTCAGCTCGATCAGGGCGTTGGCGCGGCCCAGTAGCAGTTGCGGATCGTCGGCGTACAGGCCGGTCAGGCTGTCGGCATAGAGCTTTTCGGCCTCGGCGTGCTTGCCCAGCTCCGTGGCGGCGACGGCCAGGCGGACGCGGTTGGCGACCGTAGGGGCGTCATCGACGGCGCGGGCGGCCTCGCGGTACTCGCGCTGCGGATCAATGGCCTTGCGCGCCGCCTGGCCCATCTTCTGGGCGGTGCGGCCGCCGAACCAGGCGGGCGCGATGATGGCGACGAAGTAGACGAGCCCGCCGATCGGCTGGAACGCCAGGATGATCCACAGCCAGTACATCTGCTGGCCGGTGCGGACCACGTGGACGCACAGGGCGATGGCGATCAGGAGCGACAGGCCGATCAACGGCAGGGGAAGCGAGAACATCGTCAGTCGTCCTTGGCGGGCTTGCGCGGATCGGCCTTGGGCGCGGGCGCCAGGCGCATGACCTCGGCCTGGTAGCGCTCGTCGTCGCCCGCGGCGGCGAAGGGCAGGGCGTCGGCGATGGCGTCCAGCATCGGGTCCAGCCACTGGTGCTCGACCTTGTGGAAGTCGCCCAGCACATAGTGCATGACCGCGTCCTTGTGGCCGGGATGGCCCACGCCGATGCGACCCCGGCGGAAGGCGTCGCCGACCTGGCTGGTCACCGAGCGGATGCCGTTGTTGCCCGCCGCCCCGCCGCCGGCCTTCATCCGGAAGCGGCCAGGGGCCATGTCGATCTCGTCGTGGAAGACGATGACGTCGGACGGCGCAAGCTTGAAGAACTTCATGGCCTCGCCCACGGCGCGACCGCTCTCATTGTAGTAGGTCTTGGGCTTGAGCAGCAGCAGCTTGACCGGGCCGTCGGGCGTGCCGACCTGCCCCTCGCAGGCCAGGCCCTGAAAGCGCGCGCGCCACGGGGCCGTCCCCCACTTTCGGGCGAGGGCGTCGACGGCCATGAAGCCGACGTTGTGGCGGTTCTTCTCGTACTTGGGCTCGGGATTGCCCAGGCCGGCGAGGATCAGCATCGCTTGGATCTCAAGACTTCAAACGAAAACAGGCGGACCCGAAGGCCCGCCCGTTCCGTAAAACAGTTCGGTCGGATGACCGAGCGGATTAGGCCTCGGCCGTGGTGTCGCCGGCGTCCGACTGGGCGGCCGACGAGGCCTTCAGGGTCGCGATCACGAAGTCGCGGTCCATGGCCGGCTTCACGCCTTCCGGCAGCTTCACTTCCGAGATGCGGATGGTGTCGCCGATGTCGTGGTTGGTCAGGTCGATGACCAGTTCTTCCGGGATCTTGTCGGCCGGGCAGGCCAGTTCGACGGTGTGACGGATCACTTCCAGCGAGCCGCCCTTCTTCAGGCCGACCGAGGTTTCGTGGTTCTTGAAGTGAACCGGCACTTCGATCTTGATCAGCTGGTGCTCGTCGACGCGGTACAGGTCGAAGTGGACCGGCTCGTCGGTGACCGGGTGGAATTGCACGGCCTTGGCGATGACCGATTGCTTGTCTTCACCGTGTTGCAGCGTGACCAGGTGGCCCAGCAGCTTGCCGGTGTAGAGCGACTTGCGGAACTCGTTGGCGCGCACGGCGATGTTCACCGGGGCCTTGCCGCCGCCGTACAGGGTGCCCGGGATCTTGCCTTCGCGACGGACGGCGCGGGCCGCGCCGGTGCCGGCGCCTTCACGGACTTCAACGTTCAGAATGATCTCGGACATTGTCGTGTCTTTCTAGAGAGCCGGATGCTCTCTTTTGTGACCCGGCGCCTATGGCTGTATCGCCACGCTCGCCAGCATCGTTTTGGGGTCGCGCTACATACACAAAAGGGCCGGGCGACGCAACGCCCGGCCCTTTCGGCTGGAATCGGGGAGAAGATCAGCTCTTCTTGGTGGCCGACTTCTTGGCCGGAGCCTTCTTGGCCACGGCCTTCTTGACCGGCTCGGCCTTCGGCGGCGGGGGCGGTTCCGGCGGCAGGGTCGCGCCCGAGGCCTTGACCACGCACGCGCCGGTGTCGATCAGGATGTGCTGACCCAGGCAGAAGATGTCCTCGTAGTGCGGCTTGGACACGGCCAGGCACTGGTAGAGGTTCAGCTTGGCCATGTTCAGGCAGTTGGCCGTCGCCCAGTCGCCGCTCAGCGCGTCGATCGAGGCCAGGTTGTTGTCGCCGGCCGCGCCGAGGGCGGCCAGGGCCGCGACAGCCAGGCCGCGGATGACCACGGGCTGGTAGGGGGCGGGGGCCGCGCGCGGGGTCAGGCCCAGCGACTGGCCGCCGGTCGAGGCCTGCTGCAGCACGGCCACGTCGGCGCTTTCGGCCAGGGCCGGAATCGCCGACAGCGACTTGGCCGAGGCCAGGCGACCGTCGCGATCGACGACCGAGCTCTTCGACCAGGTCGACCTCTGCACGTCATAGGCGGCCTGCTTCACGGCCTTGCCGGCCATGTAGACCTTCAGGCCGTCGCGGCCGACGGTATCGATGATCAGGCCGGCGGCGCTGTCGGCGCCCTTGAACACGGCCGCGTACGAGGGGTTGGAGAAGATGTTGTTGATCATCTCCTGGCGCTGGGTCGGATTGGCCGCGACCTCGCGCACCGAGGCGACGAAGGTGGGGTCCTGCAGGGCCAGGACGGCGGCGTAGGCCACCGCGCCGTTCATGAACGACTTGGCCTCATAGGCCGCGCCGATCTTCAGCGACGCCTGGATCTGCTCGCCGTTCTGGAAGGTCGGAGACACCGCGCCGGCGCGGGCCATATAGCCGCGGAAGGCGCTGGCCCGCTCGACGATGCTGGCTGACAGCGTGATCGGCGGCGGCGGGGGCGGGGCCTGCACGAGTGGCGGCGGCGGCGGCGGCGGCGAGCTACAGGCCGCCACCAGGGCGGCCAGCGCCACGACGGTCGTCGTCAGGACGACGCGCGTACGCGAAAAAGAACGCATTTTCTGAACATCCCCATCAAGTCTTGGGGCGCGCATAGCAGCCCGGGTCGGCGAGATTGTGACTTCGCCTCGTTAACCAGACTTTTACAAGCGTGGCCGTGCGCGAGGCGAGTTCGCGCTCGGTCCTCGCCCGACAGGCTTAGTCGAACAGCTTCGACACCGACTCTTCGTTGGCGATGCGGCGGATGGCCTCGCCGATCAACGGCGCGCACGAGACGTAGCGGATCTTGGGGCAGGCCTTGGCCGGGTCGGAGGCCTCGATCGAGTCGGTGACGACCAGCTCGGTCAGCGCCGAATTGGCGACGCGGTCCACCGCCGCGCCCGACAGGACGCCGTGGGTGATGTAGGCGCTGACCGACTTGGCGCCGTGGCTGATCAAGGCCTGGGCGGCGTTGCACAGCGTCCCGGCCGAATCGGCGATGTCGTCGAACAGGATGCAGCGGCGGTCCTTGACGTCGCCGATGATGTTCATGACTTCCGACTGGCCCGGGCCCGAGCGGCGCTTGTCGACGATGGCGAGGTCGGCGTCTTCCAGGCGCTTGGCCAGGGCGCGGGCGCGCACCACGCCGCCGACATCCGGCGAGACGACCATCAGGTCGGGACCCATCGGATAGTGGCGGCGGATGTCTTCGGCCATCAGACGCGAGGGCAGCAGGTTGTCGGTCGGGATGTCGAAGAAGCCCTGGATCTGGCCGGCGTGCAGATCCATCGTCAGGACGCGGTCGGCGCCCGAGCGGGTGATCAGGTTGGCGACCAGCTTGGCCGAGATCGGCGTGCGGCCGCCGGTCTTACGGTCCTGGCGGGCGTAGCCGAAATAGGGCAGCACGGCGGTGATCCGCTTGCCCGACGCGCGCTTCAGGGCGTCGATGCAGATCAACAGCTCCATCAGGTTGTCGTTGGCCGGATAGCTGGTCGACTGGATGACGAAGACGTCCTCGCCCCGCACGTTCTCATCGATGGTGACGAACACCTCGAGGTCGGCGAACCGGCGCACCTGGGCGCGCGTCAGCGGCATATCGAGATATTCCGCGATCGCCTGGGACAGCGGGCGGTTGGAGTTGCCGGACAGCAGCTTCATGGAGATATCTCGGGGTGGGGGGCGGCCGATGCGGGGCCTTCTAGCAGCGATCGCCCCAGGCACAAGTGTTAACGGCGGAACTTTTTCGCTTCCGTACCCGGAGCATCGCCCGCGTGTTCCGGAAGCCTCACGCTTCCAGGCTGATCGCCGACAGCAGACGGCCGTAGTCGCCCTCGCCATTCAGGAAGGCGCGGCGGTTGGAGAAGAACCATTCCTCCTCGGCCCGGGTGTCGCGGCCGACCCATTCGCGGCGCTCGACGCCGGCGGTCTCCAGGCGGTCCAGCACGAACGCCGGCAGGTCGAAGAAGCGCTTGTCCTCGGCGGCGCCTGGCTTGAAGAACCGGCCCGAGCCGGGGCAATCGGCCTCGAACCGGTGCAGGAACTCCAGCCCCACCTCGTAGGACTTGGGGCCGATGCAGGGGCCGACGACGCCGGTGATACGCTCGGGCCGGGCGCCCAGCTCAACCATGCGGTCGACGGCGGCCTGGACGACGCCGTCCAGCGCTCCACGCCAGCCGGCGTGGGCGGCGGCCACGATGCGGGCCTCGGGATCGGCCAGCAGCACCGGCGCGCAGTCGGCCGCCATGGCGCCGCAGATGACGCCCGGGGTCTTTGAAACCACCGCGTCGCCTTCCGGCCGCGCATCGCCCCAGGAGCCGTCGGCCGTGATCGCGATGGTCGAGTGGATCTGGTAGCAGACGTTCAGATCCTCGGGGGCGCCGCCGAACCAGCGCGCGATGCGGGCGCGGTTCTCCTCGACGTCGGCCGGCTCGTCCTTGCTGCCGCGCCCCACGTTCAGGCTGTCGTAGATTCCCTTCGAGACCCCGCCCTGGCGCGTGAAGAAAGCGTGCTTGATGCCGGGCAGACTGGCCAGGAGAGGCGACTGGACGGTGGGCAGGTCAGGCTTCTTGGTCATGTCGCGTCCTCGAAGAGGGGGGGCGAAAGGTCGGGCGCGGTCAGGCACGCAACCTTGAACAGAGCGCCCATCTGCGCCTTGCCGACCAGACGATCAAGCTGTCTCGCGATCCGATCGGCGTGATCGGGGCGGGCGACGGCCAAGGTCTGGGCCCGGGCCTCGATGCCCAGGGCCAGCAGGAACTGCGCCTGGGTCAGGATCGGCCCGGCCTTGGCGCCGGTTTCCCGCGCGGCGGCGACGACCGACGGGAAGTCGGCCCAGACGGTGAGGTCGGCCAGGCCCGCGGTGGTCAGCGGGTCGACCTTCTGGTGGTTGCGGATGGCCTGCAGAGTGTCGCCGGCCTCCGGCGCGTCGCGGCCATAGTCGATCAGCAGCGCCGCGCCGCCGTCGGCAGCGAGGCGGTGGGCGATGTCCGAGGCCAGGGCGGCCTGGGCGGGGGAAGATTCCCAGACGCTCCCTTCGCCGGCTTCGGGCAGGTGAAGCGGCGCGGCGTCAGGCGACTTCCCGAGGCCGCGCAGCCCGAACGCCAGTTGACCGTCCTCGCCCAACCCGATCACCCGCTCGGCCCAGCCTTCACCAGTCCGGACGAACTGGCGAGCGGGCAGGCAGTCCAGCAGCTCGTTGGCCACCAGGATCATCGGCGCGCCAGCCGGGACCTCGTCCAGGCGACCGACCCAGCGCGGGCCTTCGCCCAGCTTGGCGGCCTGCTTGGCGCGCAGCGGCCCCGACACCTCGACCAGCCAGACCTCGGTCGCCGCCAGGAAGTCCGGATCCAGCCGCGCCGCCCGCAGCAGGTCGCTCATCAGCGTGCCGTCGCCCGGGCCCATCTCGACCAGGCGGAACGGCGCGGGCCGGCCCATGCGGGTCCAGGTCTCCAGCACCCACAGGCCGATCAGCTCGCCGAACATCTGGCTGACCAGCGGCGCGGTGATGAAGTCGCCGCCCGCGCCCAGATCAGGGCGCATCGCGTAGTAGCCGTCGCGCGGGTCGTGCAGGCAGCGGGTGAAGAACTCCGGGACGCCGATCGGCCCGTCCTGGGCGATCTGCGCCTTCAGGCGATCAAGCAGGCTCATGCCCGCCTTCGCCTGGACCGACTTGAACAGGCTCGCGCAGCGCCTTCCACAACAGCCAGCCGCCAACCAGGATCATCGGGGTCGACAGCATCATCCCCATGGTCAGGCCGAACGGGAAGTCGGGCATGCCGACGTCGGGATTGCGCACATTTTCCAGCGACAGGCGGAACAGGCCGTAGGCGATCAGGAAGGTCGCCACGATCGCCCCGCGCCGCTGCAGCCACTTCAGGCGATAGACGGCGAAGACCAGAATGAGGAACAGCAGCAAGCCCTCCAGCCCCGCCTCGTAGAGCTGGCTGGGATGGCGCGGGTATGAGCCGGCCGGGCAAATGTGCTGTGGGTGGGCGGCCTTGATCGTCTCGTTGCAGAAGATGATGCCGAACGGCCCGTCGGTGGGGCGGCCCCACAGCTCGCCGTTGATGAAGTTGGCGATGCGGCCGAAGAACAGGCCGATCGGGGCCACCGGCGCGATCAGGTCGCCCAGCTTCAGCATGTCGATCTTCTGCTGGCGGGCGAACAGGGCGATCGCCGCGCAGACGCCCAGGAAGCCGCCGTGGAAGGACATGCCGCCCTCCCAGATCTTGAACAGGTCCAGCGGGTGCGCGAACAGCCAGATTCGCTGGTCCTCGTTCATCAGCATGTAGAACAGGATGTAGCCCAGCCGGCCGCCCAGGATGATGCCCAGGGTGATCCACAGCACCAGGTCGTCGATCTGCAGCGGCGTGGCGGTCGGCGCGCGGCCGCCCCACAGGCGCTCGGTCCGGGTCATCCGGACGGCGAAGCGCCAGCCCAGCAGGATGCCCGCCACATAGGCAAGGGCGTACCAGCGCAAGGCCAGCGGACCCCATTGCAGGGCCCAGGGACCGATGTGCACGATCGGGTCGATGTTCGGGAAAATCACGTGCGGCTCCGTGCGGGACACATGGTCGCACTCGTATAGCCTTCGGGCTTCGCTTTCATCCCCCGTTTCCCATATAAGGACGCAGCCCACTCTTTGGGCCACTCGGAACCGCGATGCACAGCCAGAACCCTTTCCTCGACGAATTCGCCAAGCTGACCCAGGCGGCCATGGGCATCGCCCAGACGGCCGGCGAGGAGGCCAAGACCGCCATGCGGGCCCAGGCCGATCGTCTGGCGGCCGAATTCGACCTGATCCGTCGCGACGATTTCGAGGCGCTGAAGGCCGAGGTCGCGGCGCTGCGCGAAGAGGTCGCGGCTCTGAAGGCGGCCAAGAAGGCGCCCGCTAAAAGCGCTTCTGGAAAAACCGCGACTTCAGGCGAATAGGCGATTCGGCGCTCGCTCACGGCGTGAAGCGAGTTGAGACGAACGTCACGAAGCAGATTAGTGTCCCTTGGCGCGTGAGCGATTCATGGCGGGGGCAACCCTCGCCGTCGCGGGCGGGGACGTAGGTTTTTCATGGACACCCAACCGGAAGACGACGACGTCCTGATGGCGCTCGACCCCCTCGAGGTGGTCGAACACGTGCTGTCGGCCGAGAACCTGACCTTCGACCGCACGGAAGACGGCGATCTGGCGTTCGCGCTGAAGGGCGACTGGAAGGACTACGAGCTGTGGTTCGCCTGGCGTCCGGAAGCCGACTGCCTGCAGCTGTGCCTGTCGCTGGACCTGCGCGCGCCGAAGTCCAAGCGCGCCAACGCCTACGAGCTGCTGGCCCTGATCAACCAGCGCGTCTGGCTGGGCCACTTCGAGGTCTGGACCGAGGACGGCGAGGTGGTGTTCCGCCACGCCCTGGCCCTGCCGGCGGGCGAGCGCCCGACCATGGCCCAGGCCGCCTCGATGATCGACGCGGCGGTGGAAGCCGCCGATCGCTTCTTCCCGGCCTTCGAATTCCTGCTCCAGGGCGCCAAGACCCCGGACGAGGCCATGGCCGCCTGCATGTTCGAGACCGTCGGCCAAGCCTGATTTAGGCTTGCGCCTAGCCCCCAGGGTTGTCATCCCGGCCGCAGCGCGAAGCGCGGAGAGCCGGGACCCAGGGGCAACCTCATCGCGCGTGGCCCCTGGGTCCCGGATCGCGCAAGCGCGTCCGGGATGACACAACAGGTGGAACGCGAAGCATGACCCCCATTCTCCTCCTCGGCGCGGGCCGCATGGGCGGCGCCTTGATCGAAGGCTGGAGCGCGGCCGGCGCTTTCGCCGCCGCCGACCTGATCGTGCGTGATCCGAACGCCGCCGCCGCCGCCTTCGCCGGCGCGGTGGTCAATCCGCCGCTTGAAGCCCTGTCCGCCGCCAAGACCGTGCTGCTGGCCGTGAAGCCGCAGATCTGGCGCGAGGCGGTCAAGGACGTGGTTGCGCACCTGGCCCCCGACGCCGTCATCGTCTCGATCGCCGCCGGTGTCCGCGCGGCGGACATCTCCGAAGTCTTCGGCGGCCGTCGCGTGGCGCGGGTGATGCCGACCACCGCCGTCGCCATCGGCCGGGGAGCGGCCTCGATCCATGCCGAGGATGACGACGCCCGGGCCGCCGCTCATGCCCTGTTCGCGCCGGTCGCGACCGTGGTCGACCTGCCGAACGAGGACCTGATGCACGCGGCCACCGCCGTGTCGGGCTCGGCCCCGGCCTATCTCTACGCCTTCATCGAGGCGCTCGAAGCCGCCGGCGCGGCCCAGGGCCTGGACGCGGCGGATAGCGCCCGCCTGGCCCGGGCCACGATCATCGGCGCCGCCGCCCTGATGGAGAAGAGCGGCGAGGAGCCGGCCGAGCTGCGCAAGCAGGTGACGTCGCCGGGCGGCACGACGGCGGCGGCGCTGGCGGTGCTGATGGGCGAGGGCGGCTTTGGCGACCTGCTGCCGAAGGCGCTGGACGCGGCCGTGGCGCGCTCGAAGGAACTTGGCGGCTAACCGTCTTGCTCCCGTCGCTTTCCGCCGCCATGTGACTCCCATGACCGACGCCCCAATCTCCGCTGACGACGACATCCTCGACCGGGCCGCCGCCGCGGCCCTCGCCCTGGCCGCCGACAGGCCGTGGCCGGCCATCGCCCTGCGCGACATCGCCGTGAAGGCCGACGTCCCGTTCGCCGAGCTCTACGGGCTGGCCGACAGCAAGCACGCGGTGCTGGCCCATCTCTCGGCCCGCTTCGACCGCGCGGCGCTGGGCGTCGACTATGCCGAGACCGCCGACGTCCACGATCGCCTGTTCGACGCCGCCATGGCCCGGCTGGAAGCGATGGAGCCCCATCGCGCCGCCCTGATCGCCATAGCCAAGGCCGAGGGCGTCCTCGTCTCGGCGACCCGCTTCCCGCGTATCGCCCGCGCCGTGCTGGAAGCCGCCGGCGTCGAGGCCACCGCCCCGCGCCTGGCCGCCATGACCGCGGTCTGGGCCCGGGTGGTCCAGGTCTGGCGCGACGACGAGGGCGCGCTGAACCGGACCATGGCCGAGCTCGACAAGCGCCTGAAGCAGATGGCCGATCGGCTGGCAAAGATCGGGGCGGGATTTTAGGCAGCGGGCCCGTCCTCGTCCTTCGACAAGCTCAGGATGAGGACTACTTTTCGCCGCGTGGCCGTAGAAACCTCATCCTGAGCTTGTCGAAGGAAGAGGTTTCGGACCGCCTTACCCCGGCAGCCGGATCGAGGCCCTCAAGCCTCCCATCATCGACCGCGATAGCACCAGATCTCCGCCCAGCCCGCGCGCCATGTCGCGGGCGATGGCCAGGCCCAGGCCGACGCCCTTTTCGTTCTGGTTCCGGCTCTCGTCCAGGCGCGAGAACGGCTTGAAGGCCTCCTCGTAGCGGTCCTCGGGGATCCCTGGCCCGTCGTCGTCGACCGTCACCTCGACGCCGCCCGTCAGGCGGGCCGTGGCCGTCACCTTCACCCGGTCGGCATGGGCGACGCCGTTGTCGATCAGGTTCGCCAACGCCCGGCGGAAGGCCAGGGGCCGTAGCCGCGCCTCCAGGTCGCGGGTGATTTCGGTCTCGACCATCGCGCCGCCGCGCTCGGCGTCGGCGACCACGCCCTCGACCAGCTCCGACAGGCTTACTTCCTGAACCGCCTCCCCGCCCTCGCCGCGGGCGAAGGCCAGGTACTCGTCGATCATGTGCTCCATCTCGGAGAGGTCGCCCTTCATGGCCTCCAGCTGTTCGCTGGGCTCGGACATGGCCATTTCCAGCTTCAGCCGGGTCAGCGGCGTGCGCAGGTCATGGCTGACGCTGGCCAAGAGGGCGGTGCGTTGCTCGATGTGGCGGATGATGCGCGCCCGCATGGCCATGAAGGCCATGGCCGCCTGGCGCACCTCGCGCGCGCCATGCGGCTTGAAGTCATGGTCCTCGCCCCGGCCGAAGGCGTCGGCGGCGTCGGCCAGGCGCTCGATGGCCCGCACCTGGTTGCGGATGAACAGGATGGCCACCGCCGTCAGCAGCATGGTCGCCACCACCATCCACAGGATGAAGATGTGCCCCTGGGTGGCGTAGGCGCGGTCGCGCAGCGCGTAGATCTGCAGGACCCCGTCCTTCACCTGCACGCGGATGTCGATATAGGCCGTGTAGCGGGTGGTATCGAACCAGAACGGGTTGTCGAGCCGGTCGTCCAGCGCCTTGTCCAGCGAACGATCCAGGGCGGCGAACAGCGAGGGCCGGTGTCCGGTCGGCAGTTTGCGGCCCTTCTGGAAGGCGATCGACAGCGACATCGAGTCCTCGGCCCGCTTGGCCAGCTTTTCGACGGCGGCGGGGCTGGGATCGTCCTCGTAGGACTGCACGGCCCAGGCGATGTCGCCGGCCAGGCCCTCGGACAGCTTGCTGGTCACCGACTGCCAGTGGGCGTCGAAGAAGGCCCAGGTCACGGCGATCTGCATCACCGCCACCGGCAGGATGATGATCAGCAAGCTGCGCCCGAACAGGCTCGTCGGCAGCCAGCGCTTGATGAAGAGCGGGACGTACAGCTTGGTGCGCAGGCGCATCAATCAGTCCGGAGCCAGCCGATAGCCGACGCCGCGCACGGTCTGGAGGTAGCGCGGGTTCTTCGGATCCGGCTCGATCTTGCGGCGCAGGCGGGTGACCTGGACGTCGACCGCGCGGCCGGTGGCGTCGGCGGTGTCGCGAGCCAGCTCCAGGCGGTCGACCGGCTCGTGAGCCGAGCGGGCCAGGCGGCGCAGCAGGGTGACCTCGGCCTCGGTCAGGCGCACGACCTCGCCGTCACAGGTCAGTTCGCCGCGATCGGCCTCGAACGTGCAGCGGCCCAGCAGCAGCGCCTTGGGCCCCACCGGGCGCGCCGACGAGCGGCGCAGGATGGCCTCGATGCGAAGGAGCAGCTCCTGCGGCTCGAACGGCTTGCCCAGATAGTCGTCGACCCCGCTGGACAGACCTTCGATGCGGTCAGCGGTCTGGTCGCGGGCGGTCAGCATCAGGATCGGCGTGCGACCGCTTTCGCCGCCCTTGGACCGCAGGCGCTTGGTGAAGGCGTAGCCGTCCTCGCCGGGCATCATCACGTCAAGCACCATCAGGTCGAAGTCCAGCGCGCCGAACAGGCGGTCGGCTCCGGCCGCGTCCGAGGCGGCCGTGACCCGGAAGCCGGCGCGGCCCAGGAATTCCTTGATCAGCTTGCGCAGGCGGTCGTCGTCGTCGACGACCAGGATGTGACGCTCGCGGCGCTCTTCAGGACTCATGGCGGAACACTATCAGGTTTGACGGCGGGGGGCGCCGACGCCCTGGCGCGGGCCGGCCAGCGCCGCCAGGATCCGCCGCGCGCCGGCCACGCCGTCAAGACCGCCGGTGCGGTAGGCGCGGGCCAGCAGCGCCCGCAGCCGCTCGGCGGTGCGCTGCTCGAAGGCCACGCCCTCGGGGGTCAGGGTCGCCGGACGCCGACGGCCGTCCAGATCGCCCGCGCCGCGCTCGACCAGGCCGGCCTTCTGCAGGTCGGCGAGGGTACGGCTGGCGGCCTGTTTGGACAGGCTGGTCAGCTTCGAGAGGTCCTGCACGCCAATGCCCGGCCGGCGGCGCAGCAGGAAGGTCGCGCGCCAATGCGAGCGGCCCAGACCCAGGGGCTCGGCCTCCAGCGCCGTGTCGACGGCGGCCCACAGCGAGGCCTCGGCCAGCAGGATCAGTTCCAGCCCGCCGTCCAGCTCCTCCTCGCGGAGGATCAGACGGGGATCGTCCGAACCGGGCTGCAGCGGGGCTATCATCGCGAGGAGTCCATTTTATTTGACGCCCCCGTCCTCGGGGCGTCTAAGAGCCGGGTTTCCAATAAGGAGGTCTTGGACCGATGTCTCTGGTTCCCTTCGACGATCGTGACGGTTGGATCTGGCTGGACGGCCAGTTCGTTCCCTGGCGCGAGGCGAAGGTGCACGTACTGACCCACGGACTTCACTACGCCTCGTCCGTGTTCGAGGGCGAGCGGATGTACGGCGGCGAGATTTTCAAGCTGACCGAGCATACCGAGCGCCTGTTCAAGTCGGCGGAGATCCTCGACTTCAAGATCCCTTACACGGTGGCCGAGATCGACGAGGCCTGCAAGGCGACGGCGGCCAAGAATAACCTCAAGGATTGTTATGTCCGCCCGATCGCCTGGCGCGGGTCGGAAATGATCGGTGTTTCGGCGCAGCAGACCAAGATCCACGTCGCCATCGCCGTCTGGGAGTGGCCCAGCTACTTCGACCCGGCGACCAAGGCCAAGGGCATCCGCCTGACCTGGGCCAAGTACCAGCGTCCGGACCCCAAGACCGCCCCCGTCGCGGCCAAGGCCGCCGGCCTCTACATGATCTGCACCATCTCCAAGCACGCCGCCGAGAAGGATGGTTACGCCGACGCGATGATGCTCGACTATCGCGGCTATGTGGCCGAAGCCACGGGCGCGAACGTCTTCTTCGTCAAGGACGGCGCCCTGCACACCCCCAAGCCCGACTGCTTCCTGGACGGCATCACCCGCCGCACGGTGATCGACATCGCGCGCGGCAAGGGGATCGAGGTCGTCGAGCGTCACATCCAGAAGGAAGAGCTGTCGACCTTCACCGAGTGCTTCATCGTCGGCACCGCGGCCGAGGTGACCCCGGTCTCGGAGATCGGCGAGTTCAAGTTCACGCCCGGCAAGCTGTCGCTGGACCTGATGGACACCTACGCGGCGCTGGTGCGCGACGGGGCGATGGCCGAGGCCTGAGGGCCTGTAAGCAGGCGCTTATCCGGCGCCTGTAAGCCTGCCGCCTATGGCCGCGCCGGCTGGCGCGGCGCACGCCTTCTCTCGTCTCAAGCACGGGAGAACCGCAAGTGACCAAACCCTCGTTCGCCATATTCGGCGCCAGCCTCCTGATCCTGTCCCTGGCCGCCCCCGCCCTCGCGGAGGAGGCCAGGCTTCCTCGGGCCAAGGTGGTCTCGCTCGCCCCCGCCACGTCCAAGCCGGCGCCGGCCAAGGCCGAGGATCCGGACGACGACGCCCGCCACAAGGCTCGCCACAAATCCGTTGAGCGTGACGACGCCGAGCGGGGCGAAAGGCATGACGCGGAGCGCCGCCATGACCGCGACTGAGACCACGCCGGCGCCCCGCCGCTGGGACCCGGTGGTCAAGCTGACGCATTGGACCGTTGTCGCCGCCGTCCTCGCCAACGGTCTGATCACCGAGGCGGGTTCGGCCCCGCACCTGTGGGTCGGCTATACGCTGGCCGCCACCCTGATCCTGCGTCTGATCTGGGGCGTCATCGGACCGGCCGAGGCCCGATTTTCGGCCTTCCCGCCCAGCCCGGGCCGCGCCCTGGCGCATGTCCGCGAGATCGTCGCCGGTCGACGCACCGAGCACGCCTCGCACAATCCGCTGGGCGCCCTGATGGTCTATGCGATCTGGAGCGTCCTGGCCGTCATCGTCGTGACCGGCGTGCTGATGGTCAGCGCCCCCGCCGCGCCGGAGCGCGCCGCCGCCCCACCCGCCGCGGTGGTCGCGACGCTCGATCGTGACGGGGATGACCACGAAGAGGCCGGGGAAGCCGGCGAAGAGCACGAGGAGGGCCCGTTGACCGAGATCCACGAGACCGCGGTGAACCTGCTTTACGGCCTGATCGTCCTGCACATCGCGGGCGTCGTCTTCGAAACGCGGCGGAGCGGACGGCGGATAGTCTTGGCGATGCTTCCCGGGCGGCGCTAAGTCTCTGGCGATGATCAATCGACGTCGAGCCCTTGAGCACAGGATCACGATGATCGCGGTCATCGTGATCCTGCAGCTGGCCGCGACTATCTTCTTCCTGGTCGACTTCACCGGCGATCTGCGCGCTGGCGGACTGGGTTCGCACCTGCTGGCCGAGGGCGGCGCGGCGCTGGCCCTGCTGGTCGGCGTCCTGTTCGGCGCGACCCAGGTGCGCTGGCTCGTCCTGCGCGCGCGCCAGGACGAGGCGGCGGTGGCCGCGGCCAAGGGCGCCCTGGCCGACCTCGCGCACCTGCGCTTTTCCGATTGGCGGCTGACCGGGGCCGAGGCGGATGTCGCCCTCTTCGCCTTGAAGGGCTGTGACGTCGCCGAGATCGCCGCCCTTCGCGGCGCGGCCGCCGGCACGGTGCGCGCCCAACTGGCTCGGGTCTACGCCAAGGCCGGGGTGCGCTCGCAATCCGCGCTGATGGCGTTGTTCATGGAGGAGCTGGTGGAGACCACCGGGAGCGAGGGGGCCGCGACCGAGCGGCGTCGCGACCCTTAGCCGTAGCCGTAGCCATGGTCGCCGCCGCCGCCCGCGCCGGCGCTTAAGCCGCCTCCGCCTCCTCGTTCGCCGGAACCTGACGGATCAGGTAGTCGAAGGCCGACAGCGAGGCTTTCGCGCCTTCGCCCATGGCGATGATGATCTGCTTGTAGGGCGTGACCGTCGCGTCGCCGGCGGCGAAGACGCCGGGCAGCGAGGTTTCGCCGCGATAGTCGACCTCGATCTCGCCGCGGTTGGTCAGGGCGACGCCGGAGTCCTTCAGCCACTCGGTGTTGGGCACCAGGCCGATCTGGACGAAGACGCCTTCCAGGTCCACGCGGTGGACGCTGTCGTGGTTGCGGTCCTTGTACGACAGACCCGAGACCTTGCCGCCGTCGCCATGGATCTCGGTGGTCATGGCCGAGGTGACGATGGTGACGTTCGGCAGGCTGGCCAGTTTCCGTTGAAGCACGGCGTCGGCGCGCAACTGGCTGTCGAACTCGATCAGCGTCACGTGGGCGACGATGCCGGCCAGGTCGATGGCCGCCTCGACGCCGCTGTTGCCGCCGCCGATCACCGCCACGCGCTTGCCCTTGAACAGCGGGCCGTCGCAGTGCGGGCAATAGGCCACGCCCTTGTTGCGATACTCGGCTTCACCGGGGACGTTGACGTTCCGCCAGCGGGCGCCGGTCGACAGGATGACGGTGCGCGACTTCAGGCTGGCGCCGTTCTCCAGCTTGACCTCGATCAGGCCGCCCGGGGTCTTGGCCGGAACCAGACCGACGGCCTTCTGCAGGTTCATGATGTCGACGTCATATTCCTTGACGTGCTGCTCCAGCGCCGCGGCCATTTTCGGCCCCTCGGTGTGGGGGACCGAGATGAAGTTCTCGATGGCCATGGTGTCCAACACCTGACCGCCGAAGCGTTCGGCCGCGACCCCAGTCCGGATGCCCTTGCGGGCGGCGTAGACCGCCGCGGCCGCGCCGGCCGGGCCGCCGCCGATGACCAGCACGTCGAAGGCGTCCTTGGTCTTGATCTTCTCGGCCATGCGGTCGCCCGCGCCGGTGTCCAGCTTGGCCAGGATCTGTTCGACATCCATGCGGCCCTGGCCGAAGGCCTCGCCGTTCAGCAGGATGGTCGGCACGGCCATGACCTGGCGGGCCTCGACCTCTTCCTTGAACAGGGCGCCGTCGATGGCGACGTGGCTGATGCGCGGGTTCAGGGCGCTCATGGTGTTCAGCGCCTGCACCACGTCGGGGCAGTTCTGGCAGGACTGCGAGAAATAGGTCTCGAAGCGGTAGTCGCCGTCCAGCGCCTTGATCCGTTCGATGACCTCGGCGTCGAGGCGCGGCGGGTGGCCGCCGACATGCAGCAGGGCCAGCACCAGCGAGGTGAACTCGTGACCCAGCGGCAGGCCGGCGAAACGCACCGAAGCGTCACCGGCGGCGCGGGTGATGGCGAAGGAGGGCTTGCGGGCGTCGTCGCCCGACAGGTTCAGGGTGACCTTGTCCGACGTCGCGGCGACGTCTTCCAGCAAGGCCAGCATCTCCTTCGAACCGGCGTCGTCCGCGAGGGAGGCGACCAGTTCGATCGGCTGGCGCAGGTTCTGCAGATAGGTGGTCAACTGGGTCTTCAGACCGGCGTCCAGCATGGCGCGCTCCCAAAAAGGCTAGGGGGAGAGAAAGGTAGCGTTCGATTTTCGGGGGGAGGAGGATCGAACGCGGCGTACGATCAAGGGCCGGGCCGCCGACCGGTCCGAATGAACGGCCGGCGGTCCGAGTAGTTCTTAGGCTTTAGATCTTGCCGACCAGGTCGAGCGACGGGGCCAGGGTCTTTTCACCCTCTTCCCACTTGGCCGGGCAGACTTCGCCCGGGTGGCTGGCCACGTATTGGGCGGCCTTGATCTTGCGCAGCAGCTCGATGGCGTTGCGGCCGATGCCTTCGGCGGTGACTTCCATGAACTGGATCACGCCTTGCGGGTCGACCAGGAAGGTGCCGCGGTCGGCCAGGCCGACGCCCGGGCGCATGATTTCGAAGTTGTTGGTCACCACGCCCGACGGGTCGCCGATCATCGTGTACTTGATCTTGCCGATGGCCGGCGAGCTGTCGTGCCAGGCCTTGTGCGAGAAGTGCGTGTCGGTCGACACCGAATAGATCTCGACGCCCAGGCGGGTGAAGACGTCGTAGTTGTCGGCCAGGTCTTCCAGCTCCGTCGGGCAGACGAAGGTGAAGTCAGCGGGGTAGAAGAAGAAGACCGACCACTTGCCCTTGGTGTCGGCTTCGCTGACCGTGACGAACTTGCCGTCCTTGTAGGCCTGGGCGGTGAAGGGTTTGATCTCGGTGTTGATCAGCGACATGAGGCGCTCCAGTTGGAAGAGATGAGCCCTGTTACAGGCCCGACTCGCGATTGATCAAATTGATAAAACTTCTCAACGGGATAGAGTGGATCTATCAATTTCGCAAAAGCGAAATGGGTTTGGCTGGCATGTTTAGCATTCGTTGATCGAATGATGAATTATCGAATGTCGAGTATGGGTCGCTGGCGCGGCCCCGTCGTTGCTTTGTCGCAAAAACTTATGGAGTCAGGGCGCGTCGCGCTTGCGTTTCGCCGCGACGGGCATGTCATGCCTCATATTGGTCAGACCAATTTGATTGATCGGCTAAGCCATCTCGTGCGAACCCTTGCGCGCGAACCCTTGCCTGTGGAACGCCTATCGCTTGTGTGACCGGGGCTTCCCGACCATGGTCCCGTATCCAGTGGAGTGTGATTTGACCGGCAAGAGACCGACCATCGACGACGTCGCCCGCGTTTCGGGTGTGGCGCGCGTGACGGTGTCTCGAGTGCTGAACGGCGGCCCCAATGTCCGCGACGAGGTCCGGACCCGGGTCATGCGAGCCATCGAGCAGCTGGACTACAAGGTCAATCCCCAGGCCCGCAGCCTGGCCGGCGGGGCCAGCCGTCTGCTGGCCTTCGTCTTCGCCTCGGACCTCGAGAACGATCCGAATTCCTACTATGAATCCGCTCTGGAGCTGGGGGCCCTGCGCGCCTGCCTGACCCTGGGCTACCAGGTGCTGGTCCAGAACGTCCCGCAGCAGACGCCCGACCGCGAGAAGCGGGTGCTGGACCTGATCACCAGCCAACGCTGCGAGGGCCTGATCCTGTCGCCCCCCTACAGCGACGACGTCTCGCTGATCCGGGCGGCCTTGGCTCAGGGCTGCAAGGTGGTGACGGTGTCGCCCGGCGGACCGGGGCGCGGGATCGCCGACGGAGTCGGAGTCGACGACGAGGCCGGCGGCTACGACATGGCGCGCGAGCTGCTCAGCCTGGGCCATCGCCGCTTCGGCTTCATCGCCGGGCTGGAGGGCCACCTTTCCGCGGACCGACGCATGAAGGGGTTCGAGCGCGCCCTGGCCGAGCAGGGTCTGGGCGAAGACGCCTGGATCATGGCGCGCGGCGACTTCACCTTCCGCTCCGGCACACACCTGGCGCCGGGGCTGCTGGACCATCCGCTGAGCCCCAGCGCCCTGGTCTGCGCCAATGACGACATGGCCGCCGGCGCCCTGTCGGCCGCCCACGCGCGGGGCCTCAGCATCCCTCGGGACCTGTCGATCACCGGCTTCGACGACGCCCCCGTCGCCGCCATCGTCTGGCCGCCCCTGACCACCGTGCACCAGCCGGTGAAGGTGCTGGGCCAGCGCGCCGTCGAGATGCTGGTGGCCCGCCTGACCGGAACCAACAGCGCCTCCGAGCCGGTCTTCCAGCAGTTGGACCACGCGGTCGTACGCCGCCAGACCACGGCCGCGCGCTAGCGACCGTACCCGCTTTCCGGTTTCGATCTTGACAACGTTGTCTCCCGGCGTGCTAGTGGAAGCGCTTCCATGGAAGCGCTTCCACGGCCAAGATTGGCCTCACGACAAAAAAGGCCGTCGCTTCGCGCAGGAGCGGCTTCAGAGGGGAGAGCTAGATGATAAACCGCAAGAGCGGCGCGCGTCCGTCCATCCAGAAATTTTACGTCACCGCTTCCACGGCCGCGATCACGCTGGCCCTGGCCGGCTCGGCCTTTGCCCAGCAGGCGGCTGCTCCGGCCCCGGAAGCCGACGACACGGTCGACGCGATCGTCGTGACCGGCATCCGAGCCGGCATCCAGAACTCGATCAACATCAAGAAGAACGAGACCTCGATCGTCGAGGCCGTCTCGGCCGAGGACATCGGCAAGCTGCCGGACGTATCGATCGCCGAGTCGATCGCGCGTCTTCCCGGGTTGGCCGCCCAGCGCGTCAACGGCCGCGCCCAGGTGATCTCGATCCGGGGTCTCGCGCCCGACTTCACCACCACGCTGCTGAATGGCCGCCAGCAGGCCAGCTCCGGCGACAACCGCGCCGTCGAGTTCGACCAGTATCCGTCGGAACTGCTGTCCAGCGTCGTGATCTACAAGACGCCGGACGCCCAGGTTTCCGGCATGGGTCTTTCCGGCACCGCCGACCTGCGCACCGTGCGCCCGCTGGGATACGGCAAGCGCGTCCTGGCCTTGAACCTGCGCGGCGAGAAGACCTCGGGCAAGAAGCTGAACGAAGACTCCCACAACGTGGGCGGCCGGTTCAGCGCCAGCTACATCAACCAGTTCGCCGACGGCACGATCGGCGTGGCCCTGGGCTACGCCCACCTGGATTCGCCCTCGCAGGTGAAGCGCTACAAGGCCTATGGCTACGAGGCCTTCCCGCCGGAATCGACCTCGCCGGACAGCGCCGACGGCGCCCTGATGCTGAACGGCCAGGAGATCATGGCCGTCTCGCGCAACAACAAGCGCGACGCGGTCATCGGCATCTTCGAGTACCAGCCCAACGACAGGATTCACTCGACGCTGGACCTGTACTACTCGACCTTCAAGCAGAAGGAGACGACGCGCGGCGCCCAGTGGTTCTCGAACCCTTACGCCGATGGCGTGACCTATTCGAACGTCACGACCGCCGACATGGGCGGCTCGAAGTTCGCCACCGGCGGCACGCTGAATCACGGCGTGCCGATCGTGCGCAACGACTACAACACCCGCCAGGACCAGCTGTTCTCGGCCGGCTTCAACAACGAATTCCAGCTGACCGAAAAGACCAAGCTGGTCGCCGACCTGTCCTATTCGTCGAACAAGCGGAAGGAACAGATCATGGAGACCTACGCCGGCTACGGCCGTGGCGTGGGCGGGGTCACCGGGTCGACGGCGGACGTGGGTCGCACCTATGACACCATCGGCTTCAAGGTCGCCGACAACGGGTTCTCGCAATATGACGAAGGCCTGAACTATGCCGACGCCAGCAAGGTCACCCTGGGCGACCGCGCCCCGTGGGGCGGCTGGGGTCACGACGGCGCGATCCGCTACCCGCACGTCAAGGAAGACGTCAAGGCCGTCGACATCCGTCTCGAGCACGAGATGGACGGTTTCATCACCCAGCTGTCGGGCGGCGTGAACTACACCAAGCGCGACAAGGGCAAGACCGTCTCGGACAACGACCTGTTCCTGAAGAACGGTCGCCAGCAGGTCTATGTCGACCAGGCCGATCTGGTCTCGCCGACCAACCTCGGCTTCGCCGGCTTCGGCGACGTCCTGTCCGTCAAGATCGGCGACGTCTGGAAGAAGTACTACAACTCCTCCCCGATCCTGGACGCAAACTACTACGACAAGAACTGGGACATCACCGAGGAGGTCACGACCTTCTTCGCCAAGGCCAACTTCCAGAGCGGCGACCTGCGCGGCAATGTCGGCGTCCAGGTGGTCAAGCAGAAGCAGGAGTCGAGCGGCGTCGTGATCAACGGCCTGGCCTCGGGCCAGCCGATCGTCCCGACCAAGATCAACGCCAAGGACGACTACACCGACGTCCTGCCCAGCATGAACCTGATCTACGACCTGGGCGGCGGCCACCGCCTGCGCTTCGCCCTGTCGAAGACCATGGCCCGTCCGCGCATGGACGACATGCGCGCCAACGTGACCCCGGGCTTCAATGGCCTGGTCTGTTCCAGCCAGCCCTGCGGTCCGGGCACGACGGTCAATCCTTGGTCGGCCTCGGGCGGCAACCCGCACCTGAAGCCCTGGATGGCCAAGGCCGCGGACCTGGCCTACGAGTGGTATGTCAGCCCCGCGACCTATGTGTCGGTGGCCGGCTTCTACAAGAAGCTCGACACCTACATCTACCAGCAGTCGGGCACGTTCGACTTCACGGGGATCCCGCTGCCGGCGGGGGCCAACATCCCGGCCGGGACGATCATCAACAACATCGGCCAGATGACCCTGCCGGCCAACGGCAACGGCGGCACGGTCAAGGGCGTGGAGTTCAGCGGCGCGGTCGAGTTCGGCCAGTTCGCCGATATCCTGAAGGGCTTCGGCCTGCAGGGCAGCCTGTCGCTGACCAAGTCGAACCTGAACCCGACCAGCAACCCCGATCCGACCCAGGAGGTCCGCATCCCGGGCCTGTCGGGCACGGTCTACAACGTCACCGGCTACTATGAGCGCGGCGGCTTCCAGGCGCGCATCAGCCAGCGCTACCGCTCGGCCTTCAAGGGCGAAGTGGTGCAGCTGTTCGCCACCCGGGGCTTCACCGAGATCCTGGCCGACAAGCAGGTGGACGCTCAGATCGGCTACACCTTCAACGACGGCCCGCTGGAGAACCTCGGGCTCCTGTTGCAGGTCAACAACCTGACGGACTCGCCGTACCGCACGCGCCTCGGCCTGGATAACGGCGGCACCAAGACCCAGAGCGGCGGTTCGCTGCCGGAGACCTACGAGAAGTACGGCCGTCAGATCCTGTTCGGCGTGAACTATCGGTTCTAAGCAGAAGGCTGAGCCGAGCCGCGCTCCCCTGCGGCTTGGGCTCGCCAGGCAAGAACCAACGGAGGCGGGGGCGCCTGAGGCGTCCCCGACCTTTGCTCAATGGGAGGCGGGTGGTTGCAACCGCTCAAGAAGATACTGATCGCCGGCGGCGGGTCCGCGGGTTGGATGACGGCGGCGCTGTGCTCGCGGCTGTTCCAGGGTCTCTACGAGATCGTGCTGATCGAGTCCGAGCAGATCGGCACCGTCGGGGTCGGGGAAGCGACCATCCCCGCCATCAAGAAATTCAACGAGCTGCTCGGCCTCGACGAGGACGACTTCCTGCGCAAGACGCAGGGCTCGTTCAAGCTGGGCATCGAGTTCCGCGACTGGTTCCGCAAGGGCGAGAGCTACCTGCATGGCTTCGGCGTGCTGGGCCAGGACCTGGGCTGGCTGCGCGTCCACCAGTACTGGCTGCGGATGCGGGAGCTGGGCCAGGCCCCGGACTTCGACGCCCTGTCGATCAACAACGCCATGGCGCGGCAGGACAAGTTCATGCGCGCCCGGGCCGACATGGCCGAGTCGCCGATCGGCCATATCGCCCACGCCTTCCACTTCGACGCGGGCCTCTACGCCAAGCACCTGTCGACCTACGCCCAGGCGCGCGGCGTCCAGCGGCGCGAGGGCAAGATCGTCGACGTCACGCTGCGGCCCGAGGACGGCTTCGTCCAGTCGGTGACCATGGACGACGGCGAGGTCATCGCCGCCGACCTGTTCGTCGACTGCTCGGGCTTCCGGGGCCTGATCATCGAGCAGGCCCTGAAGACCGGTTACGAGGACTGGACCCGCTGGCTGCCGGCCGACCGGGCCATCGCCGTGCCGACCGAGCGCTCGGCCCACTTCACGCCCTATACCCGCTCGACGGCCCACGACGCCGGCTGGCAGTGGCGGATCCCGCTGCAGCACCGCACCGGCAATGGCCATGTCTATTCCAGCCAGTATATCGACGACGACGAGGCCGAGCGCGTCCTGCTGGCGAACCTGGACGGCGCCCAGCGCGCCGACCCGCTGCGCATCCGTTTCACGACCGGCAAGCGCAAGAAGATCTGGAACAAGAACTGCGTCTCGATCGGCCTGGCCAGCGGCTTCATGGAGCCCCTGGAGTCGACCAGCCTGCACCTGATCCAGTCGGCCGTGATCCGCATGGTCCGCCTGCTGCCCGATGGCGGCTTCGACCCGGCCAATGTCGACGAGTTCAATCGCCAGAGCGACTTCGAATACGAGCGCATCCGCGACTTCATCATCCTGCACTACAAGGCCACCGAGCGCGACGACACGCCGTTCTGGCGCCACTGCCGCGACATGGAAGTGCCCGCCACCCTGCAGCGGAAGATGGATCTCTTCCGCGCCAACGGCCGGGTGTTCCGCGAGGACGACGAACTGTTCACCGAGGAAAGCTGGATCCAGGTGTTCCTGGGCCAGGGCGTGATCCCGCGCGGCTACGATCCGCTGGTCCGCGTCCACTCGGACGAGGCCATCGCCACCCACCTCGGCAATATCCAGACGGTCATCGGCAAGTGCCTGAACGTCATGCCCAGCCACGCCGAGTTCGTGGCCCGCGCGTGCCAGGCCCCGCCGCTGCCGGCGACCCCTGTTCCAGTCCCCTAGACGTTTTCGACGGAGTAACGCCATGACGACCGCCGCCCAGCCTTCATCCGCCCTGCGGATCCTGTGCCGGACCACCGCCGCCGTGGCGTTGCTCGCCCTCACACCGATGTCCCTGGCCTTTGGATCCGGGGCGCTCGCCCAGGTCATGCCGACCAAGGACAGCGCCCCGCTGGCCCCGCGCGCCAACGACCCGGCCTGGGCCCGCGCCGACGCCCTCGTCAAGCAGATGACGATGGACGAGAAGATCACGTATCTGCACGGCCTGTTCCCGCCGAACACCAAGCCGGCGCCGGCCGACATGATCCCGTCGGCCGGTTATGTGCCGGGCGTGCCGCGCCTGAAGATCCCGACCTTGCGGGAAAGCGACGCCAGCCTGGGCGTGGCCAACCAGGTCGAGCAGCGCAAGGGCGACGTCGCCACCGCCCTGCCATCGGGCCTGGCCCTGGCTTCGACCTTCGAGCCCAAGCTGGCCTATGCCGGCGGCGCGATGATCGGCGCCGAGGCCCGCGCCAAGACCTTCAACGTTCTGCTGGCCGGCGGCGTCAACTTGACCCGCGACCCGTGGGCCGGCCGCAATTTCGAATATCTCGGCGAGGACCCGCTGCTGGCCGGCGAGATGGCGGGCGAGCAGATCAAGGGCGTGCAGTCCAACCACATCGTCTCGACGATCAAGCACTTCGCCCTGAACGCCCAGGAGACCGGCCGCCACGTGATGGACGCCCAGATCGACGAGGCCGACCTGCGCGAAAGCGATCTGCTGGCCTTCCAGATCGCGATCGAAAAGAGCAACCCCGCCTCGGTCATGTGCGCCTACAACAAGGTTAATGGCGACTGGGCCTGCCAGAACGACTTCCTGCTGAACAAGGTGCTCAAGCGCGACTGGAACTATCCGGGCTTCGTGATGTCCGACTGGGGCGCGGTGCACAGCACGGTGAAGGCGGCCCTGGCCGGCCTCGACCAGCAGTCGGGCCAGGAGCTGGACACCCAGATCTTCTTCGGTGACGACCTGAAGGCCGCCGTGGCCAAGGGCGAGGTCAGCCAGGCCCGTGTCGACGACATGGTCCGCCGCATCCTGCACGGGGTGATCACCTCGGGCCTGATGGACAACCCGACTCCGACGACCGCCCAGCCCATCGACTACGACGCCCACGCCAAGGTCGCCCAGGCCGTGGCCGAGCGCGGCTCGGTGCTGCTGAAGAACGAGGGAAACCTGCTGCCCCTGGCCAAGACCGCCAAGAAGATCGTGCTGATCGGCGCCCATGCCGATGTCGGCGTGATCTCGGGCGGCGGCTCGTCGCAGGTGCGCTCGGTCGGCGGCGCGCCGGTCGAGATCCCGCTGAACGGCGGCGAGGCGGCCTCGTTCGTCCGGGTCACCTGGCACGCCTCCTCGCCGCTGGAGGCGATCAAAGCCGCCGCGCCGGGCGCTGAAGTGATCTATGTCGACGGCAAGGACCCGGCCGCGGCGGCCGCCGCCGCCAAGGACGCCGACGTCGCTATCGTCTTCGCCTGGCACTGGCAGACCGAGGCGCAGGACGCGCCGTCGATCTCCCTGCCCGAGAACCAGGACGCCCTGATCGACGCCGTCGCGGCGGCCAACAAGAATTCCATCGTGGTGTTGGAGACCGGCGGCCCGGTGACCATGCCGTGGCTGGATCGCGTCGGCGCGGTGCTGCAGGCCTGGTATCCCGGCCAGCGCGGCGGCCAGGCCATCGCCCGCCTGTTGTTCGGCGAGGTCAATCCGTCGGGCCGCCTGGCCATGACCTTCCCGAAATCCGCCGACCAGGCCCCTCGCGCCAGCGCGCCGGGTTTCGCCGAGCAGGCGGCCATCGACGACGCCCGCCGCGCCGGCCAGAAGGTCGATGGCATCAAGGGCTTCGCCGTCCAGTATCCCGAGGGCGCGGCCGTCGGTTACCGCTGGTACGCCCAAGAGAAGCATCAGCCGCTCTATCCGTTCGGCTATGGCCTCTCCTATACGGCCTTCGCCTACAAGAACCTCAAGGTCGAGGACGCGGCGGGGCTGAAGGTCAGCTTCGACGTCACCAACACCGGCAAGGTCGCCGGCGCCGACACCCCGCAGCTCTACGTCACGGCGGGCAAGCGCAAGTCGATGGTTCGCCTGGCGGGCTTCGAGAAGGTCGATCTGGCGCCGGGCCAGACCAAGCGCGTCACCCTGACCGTCGAGCCGCGCCTGCTGGCCGACTACGATGTCGCCAAGCCGGGCTGGACGATCCCCGCCGGGACCTATCCGCTCTATGTCGGCAGCCACGCCGGGGATATGGCCCTGACCGGCAAGGCCAACCTCAAGGCCTGGTCGCGGAAGCCGTGATGCGTATTCTGTCCCTCACCCTCGCCGCCGCGCTCGTCGCGGCGGCCCCCGCCCACGCCGCGCCCAAGCTGCACAGCTGGACGACCACCGGCGACAAGAGCCAGCTCCTGGCCGCCCAGGCGCCGTCGGTCGCGGTGGCGGCCGATGCGGTCGCTGGCCTGCCTGTGGTCGCGGTCGACGCGAAGGAGCGCCACCAGACCATGGTCGGCTTCGGCGCGGCGATTACCGACGCCTCGGCCTGGCTGATCCAGAACAAGCTGACCCCAGCCCAGCGCGACAGTCTGCTGCGCGAGCTCTATGGACGCGGCAAGGGCGGCCTTGGCTTCAGCTTCACGCGTGTGACGATCGGCGCCTCGGACTTCTCGCTGGACCACTACAGCCTGGACGAAACGCCGAACGGCGCGGCCGATCCGACGCTGCAGCACTTCTCGCTGAAGAGGCCGCAGGAATACGTCTTCCCGACCGTGCGCGCGGCCCTGAAGATCAATCCCGAGCTGAAGGTCATGGCTTCGCCGTGGAGCGCTCCGGCCTGGATGAAGACCACCGGCTCCCTGGTGAAGGGCCAGCTGAAGCCGGAAGCCTATCCGGTCTATGCCGACTTCTTCGCGCGCTACATCAAGGAAACCAGGAAGGTGGGCGTGCCCACCGACTACCTCAGCATTCAGAACGAGCCCGACTTCGAGCCTGACAACTATCCGGGCATGCGCTGGCTCCCCGCCGACCGCGCCAGGTTCTTCGGCGAGAACCTGGCCCCGGTGTTCAAGCGCGAGAAGATCGCGACCAAGGTGCTCGATTGGGACCACAACTGGGACCAGCCGCAGCAGCCGCTGACCGTTCTGGCCGACGCCAAGGCCAGGGCCTTCGTCGCCGGCGTCGCCTGGCACTGCTACGCCGGTCAGGTCGAGGCTATGGAGACGGTGCGCGCGGCCCATCCGGACAAGGACGTCTTCTTCACCGAGTGCTCGGGCGGCGAATGGGCTTCCAAGTTCGACGACAGCTTCTCGTGGATGGTCGAGCAGCTGATCATCGGCTCCACCCGTCGGGGCGCGCGCGGCGTGCTGATGTGGAACCTGGCCCTGGACGAAAAGTTCGGCCCCCACGCCGGCGGCTGCGGCGACTGCCGCCCGGTGGTGACGATCGACAGCACGAGCGGCGCGATCACCCGCACCCAGGAATATTACGCCTTTGGCCAGGCCAGCCGCTTCGTGAAGCCCGGCGCGGTGCGGATCGGTTCGCCGGAAAAGGTCGGCGACCTGCGTACGGTGGCGTTCCAGAACCGGGATGGCGGCCGGGTGCTGCTGGTGCTGAACACGGGCAAGACGCCGGCGGATTTCGCCATCGTTGAGGGCGGCCGGCGGTTCAAGGCCAGCATCCCGGCGCGCGCGGCGACGACCTTTACCTGGTAGGCTCTATATCAAGCATCTAGAGCGTGGCAGCCGAAACCGCTCACACATTCGGTTGCCACGCTCAGCTCGAGATCTTGGCTTCTAGCTCGTTCAGGCGCGCGCGCGTCACCGCAAGGTCCGGTCCGAACCGCGCCGGGTCGGCGGCGGCGAGGCGGCCGGCGATGTCGTAGCTCTCGCGGTAGAGATCCAGCGCTCGCATGCGATGGCCCCGGTCCTCGCGCAGGTCGGCCAGACGTTCCAGGTTCACCGATAGCGCCCGCTGGGCGCCCGCGTCGCCGGCCTCGCGGCCGCCGCGCGAGCGTCGCAGGGCCAGGGCCTCCTCGAAGGCGGCGAGGGCGGCGTCCAGGCGGCCCTCGGCCTCGGCCACGTCGCCGACGCCCGACAGCGAACCGGCCAGCAGCTCGGCGCTCTCGTCATTGCCTCGCGTCTGGCGCACCTGGCGAGCATAGGAAACCGAGGTGTCATAGGCCTCGGCGGCGTCGTCCATCTGGCCCTGGGCGCGGGCGAAGTCGCCGAGGTCGCGGTAGACGATCGCCAGTTCCTCGTCGGTTTGCGCGGTGGTCTTCATCGCCGAAAGGGCGCGGGCGGCCTCGTGCCAGGACCCGTCGCGGCTGAACGAGACCAGGCGGCCGCGCAGTTCGGCGAACGTCGCGGGGCGGGGCGCTGGCGCGGGCTGCGTGGCCGCGGGCGGGGCCACCGACATGACCGGCGGAGCCACAGGCTCGGGCTCCGGCTCGGGAGGCGCTAAGGTTGGCGTCGCGACGACGGGCTGGGCCCGCGGCTCCCCCAGCTCCAGGCCAAAGGCCATCGGCGCGGCGCGCTTCTTCGGTTTGCGGCGGGGAAGCAGGGCGGCGACGATGAGCGCCCCGCCCACCATCGCCGCCGCCACACCGACGGCGGGCCGATGCGGCTCGAATGGTCCGAGATCGAGATTCGTGGCCCAGTTCCCCAGCGAGCCCCAACCCGCCACCACGTATCCCGACGTCGCCAGGATCAGCCCCAAGATGATCCCAACCAGTCGCGCCAGCATCACGTCCCCCCAGACGTTCACCCAAGACGGGCGCCAACCCCGAAAACGGGGCGTCCCAGCCGCCAGGCCGCACAGGTCATCCGATGGCCCCGCTTCCGTCGAGCCGTCTCAACTGGCAGGGGAAGCGGGGCGAGCGGATGGCTCTTCAGCGGGCGCCCGGCGGGAACGGCGCCTCTAAATCAGCCACGCGCGCGGGCGCGGATACGCCTCGCCGCGCGACAGATAGTAGATCCCGACAACGCAGCGGGCCACGAACCACAGGCCGACCGCCCCCAGAATGAGGCCGCCGGCGATGATCATCGGCAGGCCGACCAGCACGATCAGCATCGGGATGCCGAAGAAGATCAGCGCGCCGCCGATCAGGAACCAGGCGATCGACAGCCAGAAGGTCCGGATGGCGAAGGTGTAATGGCTTTCGTTGATCGGCCCGGCCGCGTCGCGGTTCGCATAGGCGACGATCAGGCCGATGATCCAGGTCAGGCCGTTGGTGAAGCCCAGCAGATAAAGGCCGTAGACGACGGCCGGCAGGACCTTGTCCTCTTCGGCCGCGGGGGAGGTGACGGCGGTGGTGTCGGTCATGGTCTTACAGCATCCAGTTCTTGGGCGTGGGATAGGGTTGGCCCTTCAGCAGGTTCGACAGGCCCACGACGCCGCGCACGACCAGCCAGACGCCGATGGCGGGCAGCAGGAAGACGCCGATCCCGACCGGGGTCAGCAGCAGGGCGACGACGCTGAAGCCGAGCGCCAGCCAGAAGGTGCGGATCTGGAACTCGTAGTGGCTGGCCAGCCACTCGGGCGCGTCCTTGCGGCTGATATAGGCGATGATCGCGCCGATCAGGCTGGTGAGGCCGCCGGTCACGCCGCCGGCGATGTGCAGGGCGTAGACGACGCCGGGCAGGGTCTTGTCGTCCTGCAGACGCGGCGGGACGGCGGGGTCGATGGCGGTGGGGTCGGACACGAGCTTGAGCCTAGAAGAACGTCGTTGGCTCAATCGTCGCGCCGATCGCGGCGGGATGCAAATGAAGGTGGCGTCATGAAGGCGACGTAACCCGGACGCTCCCCCGCATCACGGATCTCAAGGCAGAAGATCGCTAGGCGGGTCGTGGGGATCGAACGGCGTCCCTCGGTTCAGCCAGGGCAGGACGGCGAGCAGCAGGATCAGCACGAAGCTCATCCGCGCGGCCATGTCGACGCCGACCGAGGCCATGCCCGCCGTGAGCGAGAACAGCAGCATCGCCGCCGCGCCGAAGGCGGTCAGGCCGATGATCCAGGTCAGGGCGGCGCGCGCCTCGAACCGCGCCAGGCCGAAGCGGGCGCGGGGCGCCAGATCCGCGCCGACGGCGGCGATGGCGCGGGCCAGGGTCGAGAAGCTGGAGAGCCGGTCCTCGAACTGGCCCGGGCCGAGATAGCTCTGCGAGGCGATGCTCAGGCGGCGCCGGCCGAAGGTCAGCAGCAGGCTGCGCCGGCGGCCGCCGGTCCTGTCGACAGCCAAGCTGTAGCGGGTCAGGCTGGACAGTGGAAAGCGGCGCTCGACCTTGCCGCGCGTCTCCACCAGCGCGCCGGCCTCCAGGGTCCAGATGGTCTCGGGCTGGAAGGGGGCCAGTCGGGCGCTGTGGGTGATCGCCATGGACTAGGACCGGACGGCGGTGATCTCGACGCCGGCGGCGGCCGCGTGCGGGGCCAGGGCCAGGGGCTTTTCGACCCGCACCCGCGCGCGGGTGACGCGCGGATCGGTGAAGCAGGCCTGGGCCAGGCGCTCGGCGAAGGTCTCCACGAGGTCGATATGGCCCTCGGCGGCGATGGCGCGGGCGGCCTCGCCGATGGTCTCGTAGTTGACCGTGTCGCCCAGGCGCTCGCAGTGGCTGGCGGCCACGTCGAGTTCGACATCGACGACCAGCGGCTGCATGCGACCGTGCTCGTGGTCATAGACGCCGATCTCGGCGTCGACCTTCAGGCCACGGACGAAGACCTTGGTGACGATGATCCGCGCCAAGGGGGCGTCGGCCGGAGCGTCGGCGGGCGCGGTGTCGGCGAGGGAAGCGGGAGCGGCCATTCGATCCGGTTTCGCTAGAAGTCGTTGATGCTGTTGTCCGCGCGCAGGCACCACTGACCGGGCGCCCAACCGGCGAGGCCGGCCATGTCCGTGGCGTCCAGGCCGACCGCGTTGGTCGGGGTTTCCTGGATCCTGAGGGACTCTAGCGTGAACAGGCCGTCGATGGCGAGGAAAGCCTTGGCCTTCAGCGCCATGGCGATCGCCAGGGCCTCGGTGGTCGGGTCGCCGTCGAAGGTCATGACCCGCGCCAGGGTCTCGGGCTCGTGCTCGCGGAAGAAGCCGATCAGCGGGTCGGCCAGATTGGCCTGGAACGCGTGGTCCACCGCGCTGTCGATCCAGCCATGCCAGGCGCGCTTGGCCCGCTCGAACGAGGCCGACATGTTCGAGCCGCCCAGGTCCAGCCGCGTGGCCGGGCGCAGGCGGATGAACACATATTCGTCGTGGCCGTGCGGGGTCTTGCACTTGGACGACGGTTCGCTCAACAGCCGGTGGGCCATGGAGTACCGGCGATTGAATTCGAGGCTAAGCATCTGGAATACCTGGACCGGCTGCGCTGGGTTGGCCAAGCGCGGCGCGGAACGCGTCAAATGTGGAAGGGCGGTTCGGCGAAACGACGGTGACGAATAGTCGAGCGCTTCAGAGAGGCCGCGCCCTTATCATGAACAGCAGGTGCAGCGCAAAATATAGTTGCTCAGCGCCGCCTCGCTAGACGTCTGGATCGTAGGCCACGTCCCGCGCCCGGCCCAGCAGGCTCTCGCCGCCGTCGACGGTCAGGGTCTGGCCCGAGAAGGCCGGGGTGTCGACGATGAACAGCAGGGCGCGCGCCAGATCGGCTGGGGTGCTGCTGACGCCGGACGGGGTGGCGCGGGCGGCGCGGACGTAGTCGTCGTGCGTCTGCTTGCCCGAGGGCAGGGTGACGCCCGGCGACAGGCCGCAGACCCGCACCTTCGGGGCCAGGGCCTGGGCCAGCACCGGCGTCAGGGCGGCCAGGCCCAGCTTGCCGGCGGTGTAGGAGAAGTAGTCGGGATTGGGCCGCAGCACCTTCTGGTCCAGCAGGTTCACCACCAGGCCGGTCTCGGCCTCGCCCAGGGCCGTGGCGAAGGCGTGGATCAGGAAGACCGGCGCGGTCAGGTTGGTGGCGATATGCCGGTCCCAGCGCTCCGCCGTCAGGGTCTCGAAGGTGTCGTACTCGAACAGCGAGGCGTTGTTGACCAGCAGGTCCAGCCGGCCGAACCGGGCGCGGACGGCGGTGACCAGGGCCTGGCCCGCAGCGGGGGTCGACAGATCGGCCTGGAACAGCGCGACCGCGTGGCCGTCGGCGGTCAGGGCGTCGGCCAGCGCCTGGGCGTCCTCGGCGGAGTGGCGATAGTGCAGGGCGACCGCATAGCCCGCCTCGGCCAGCGCCCGCGCCAGGACGGCGCCGATGCGCCGCGCCGCGCCGGTGACCAGGGCGACTTTTGGCGGGGCGGTCGTCAAGCCGGCCGGACCTTGAACCACTCGACGCCGGCCGCGCGGGTTGCCGGGAAGATCTCCGGCTTGACGACGCGGACCCAGCAGGCGTCGACCAGCGGGTCGAGGAAGGCCGCGTCGACGGCCTCCTGCAGCAGGGTTTCCAGCAGGTCGACATGGTCGCGGCCCTGCCAGCCGACGATCAGGGCGCGCAGCGGATCATAGTCGATATAGGTCCCCGGACCGGTGAACTCGGTCCGGGAATACAGCCGCGCGCTGACGCGCAGCCGGTTGGGGCGCTCGGGATGGCGCTCCCACGGGTGCAGCCCGCAACGGACCAGAACCTCGACGTCGTCCAGCACCGCAACCTGATGCGGCGCGGCGGTCCGCCAGTCGAAGGGGCCCGTCATCGCCTAGTCGATGCGGCCGAACTCGAAGAAGTTCAGGCCCATGATGACAGCCAGGAAAATGGCGATGACACCGATCGCGATCATGGCGCGGCTCCGGAAAGAGAAAACAAAGATCGAGCCGGCTTTAGCCTCCGGCGCCGCTGACCGCAAGGGTGGGGCCGCCCTCGTCCTTCGACGGGCCTCAGGATGAGGGCTGCTTTTGGGCCGCTCAGTAGGAAACCTCATCCTGAGCTTGTCGAAGGACGAGGTTTTCGGTCCCTCTGGGTCGGCGATATGGCTACAAGGATTCATGCTCTGGCGCCGTCGCATCGAACCCTTCACCCGCCCGCTGGTCTACGCCTTCTTCCGCGTGACCCGGGGGCTGACCCTGGGCGTGCGGGCGGTGGTCACGGACGAGGCCGGCAAGGTCCTGCTGATCCAGCACACCTATATCAAGGGCTGGTACCTGCCCGGCGGCGGGGTCGAGCGCGGCGAGACGGCGGAGATCGCCGTGGCCCGCGAGCTTCAGGAGGAGGCGGGCGTGCGCGCCCTGTCGCGTCCGCGCCTGGTCTCGGCCCATAGCAACGAGGTTTTGCACCCCGGCGACCACGTGCTGCTCTACCGTATCGAGGCCTGGGAGCCCTGCGCCTCGGACGCCGAGGGCGAGATCCACGCGGTGGGCTGGTTCGATCCCGACGACCTTCCGGAGGACACGACCAAGGCCACGCGGCGGCGGATCGCCGAGGCGCTGGGTGGGGCGGAAGCAGATGTGATGTGGTGAGGGCTAGCCACCTGAACGCCGATCACATTAAATGCTTGTTTGAAACCGCCCCGCAGAGCGGATCCCACATCCAAGGGCAGGAGAACGGCATGCGCGAGTACACCAAGTTCTATATCGACGGCGCCTGGGTCGATCCGGCCCAGCCCAAGACGCTCGACGTCATCAACCCGGCCAACGAAGAAGTCGCCGGCGTGATCTCGATGGGTTCGGAGGTCGATGTCGACCGCGCCGTCCGCGCCGCCCGCAAGGCGTTCGACAGCTGGTCGCAGACCAGCCGCGAGGAACGCATCGACGTGCTCGAGCGCGTCATCGCCGAATATCAGAAGCGCTTCGAGGACATGGCGAAAGCCATCACCGAGGAGATGGGCGCTCCCGCCTGGCTGGCCCAGCGCGCCCAGGCCGCCATGGGCATCGGCCACGTCCAGACGGCGGTCGCCGTACTCAAGGACTACAAGTTCGAGGAAGACCGGGGCACGACCCGGATCGTCAAGGAGCCGATCGGCGTCTGCGCCTTCATCACGCCGTGGAACTGGCCGGTGAACCAGATCGCTTGCAAGGTCGCCCCGGCCCTGGCCACCGGCTGCACCATGGTGCTGAAGCCGTCGGAGATCGCGCCGTTCAGCGCCTATATCTGGACCGAGATCCTGCACGCCGCCGGCGTGCCGCACGGCGTCTTCAACCTGGTCAACGGCGACGGCCCCACGGTCGGCGCGGCCCTGTCCAGCCATCCGGAAGTCGACATGGTCTCGTTCACCGGCTCGACCCGCGCCGGTATCGAGGTGGCCAAGAACGCCGCCCCGACTGTCAAGCGCGTCCACCAGGAGCTGGGCGGCAAGAGTCCCAACATCATCCTCGACGACGCCGACTTCGCCCGCGCGGTGGGCGGCGGCGTGGCCTCGGTGATGATGAACTCGGGCCAGTCGTGCAACGCTCCGACCCGGATGCTGGTGCCGGGCAAGCGCATGGACGAGGTGATCGCCATCGCCAAGGCCGCCGCCGAGAGCCACACGGTCGGCGACCCGAACGGCAACCACAAGATGGGCCCGGTGGTCAGCGAGACCCAGTGGAACAAGATCCAGGGCCTGATCCAGAAGGGCATCGACGAGGGCGCCACCCTGGTCACCGGCGGCGTCGGCCGTCCGGAAGGCCTGGACAAGGGCTACTATGTCAAGCCGACCGTCTTCGCCAATGTGAAGCCCGACATGACGATCTCCAAGGAAGAGATCTTCGGCCCGGTGCTGTCGATCCTCGGCTACGACACGGTGGATGAAGCCGTCACCGTCGGCAACGACACCGAGTATGGCCTGGCGGCCTATGTCTCGGGCGGCGACCTGGAGACGGTGCGCAAGGTGGCCAGCAAGCTGCGCGCCGGCCAGGTGAACCTCAACGGCGCCGGCCCCGACCTGATGGCCCCGTTCGGCGGCTACAAGATGAGCGGCAACGGGCGGGAGTGGGGCGACCACGCGTTCGGGGAGTTCCTGGAGACGAAGGCGATCCTGGGTTACTCGGCGAAGGCGGCGGCGGAGTAGGCTTGCGCTGAATTAGGTGAGTTTGGAGAGGGCGGGGCTGCGAGGCTCCGCCTTTTCTATGCCCTCAATACTGTTCATTTGGATTTTGGTGGAAGATATGAAGCCAAAGAATTGGCGCCGGTGAGCGGTCCGGACGGTGGACTAAGCAAAGCGTTCGCAAATAGGTTCTTTGCTTCTGGGGCGGGTAGGGTTGGAGTTAGTATCGCGCCTGTTGCAGGGTCGCGCGGTCGATTTATCCAGTCCCAAATCCATTTCGGCATCGAACCTGCAGGCACATCACTACTGCTGAGTCCGAACACAATTATTTGGTCGGCTGGGTTCAGGTGGCTTCGCAGCATTTCGGATACGGTTATTGAGGACTTGTTGGTCCACATGACCCAACACGTCGTGTTGTAATTCAACCAATCCAAAGCAAGGTCATTCATCCTTTGATGAATGCCTTCGTGGTTGAGAAAGCCATAGGCCGGCCCTATCGAGACGTGGAGGTAGCGATAGCTCATAGCTCGCCCTGGTGCTCGATTAGAGGGTTTTGGCTCAGCTGCCCGACAGTGGTCGGTGGAGGTGGAATTCCATCCAGAGGTTTCATGGCGGATTGTTGCGCCAATACTCGAGTGATTTGCGCGCCATCCATCGCAGATAATTCTGGGTAACGATTGGCGTAGATGAATGCCTGATTTAGAAAATAGAATGTTATCAATATTATTGCGGCTATGGCACCGCAAGAAACGTATATATTTATAAATGCGAAAACGATCGCAATTAAACCTAAAACTACAAGCGCAGCCTTTGCGATTGTGCCAATTCGCCCAATGGCGCCGGGGCCGAAGTTAGCGGACATCACGCCTTGAAGTACCTTTGCTAAGGTCGAGGCGTTTGGATGTGAGCTCATTTGTTAAGCTTAACGTCTGGTCGCCGTAGATGCAAAGCTGGGATGCGAAAGTAAGATGAGCGCCCCTCCCAGGGGCGGACCCAACCTTGCATCTCTTGGAGGCTGCAGCGTGCCGGACTGGCCTGGTCAGTCAAGGACCGCTCTCCGAGCGGCCGCGCGCGGCGACGCGTAGCGTCGTCCTTGAGTGACCTGGACAGCCCGGCGATCGTCTCGCCGTGAGATGTAAGGATGGCTCCCTTGCCGCGCGGAAGGCGGCGTGGACGGGAAGAGGGCGCGCACCGGAAACCCTCTCTCATGGAGAGAGGGAGGGGCCCGCCGCGTAGCGGTGGGAGGGTGAGAGGTTTCACCGTCGGCCGGAGAAGCCTGGACCGTTCCGCCGCGCGTTTCGTCAGCGCCTTGTCCGGAGAGGGGGTAGCCTCTCACCCTCCCACGCCAGGGGCGTGGGCCCCTCCCTCTCTCTAAGAGAGAGGGGATTGAGGGCGCTGTATCCCCGGTGTTGGCGAAGCTGGACCCCGCGAAATCAATGGCTTGTCGATTTTTCGCGCCGCTGAATGATCCGCGTTGAATCCGCCGCGATACTCAATGCGTCCCCGTCGCGGGGGAGGGCGTTTGGATCCGGCCCAAAACGGCGGCGGGGGTAGGTTGAGCGGGGCCGCTGGCGGTTCCCGGAGGCTCGAAAGTCGCCCCGTCCGTACTCTTTAGGCGGATCGGTTGGCGAACGGGCAGTCTCCGGGGCCAAAGCCATCAGCGGAGCGACAGGGCGGTGATCGTACAAGCCGCCTATCGTGGATCGTCGGGGTCGAGACGGATGTAGCCGATCGACTTGGTCCGCGCCCGTCCGGGGGTAAACGGGGACCCGAGCAGATAACGCTCACGCCTCCCGACCTCACGGGCAAGAACAGCCTGGCGGAGCGGTCAGCGAGCCGAAACAAAAACAAACCCTACGGTCTCCGGGTTCGCCCGGCCGCTCCGTCGCCTCCCCACACGCCTTCAGCGGCCGCGCCGCGTGAAGCCGATCGGATGTGTCCGCGGCGGCGCCCGCCGCAAGATGTGCTAGGCTTCCTCCATGACAACCCACGCCCCGCCGCCCGAAGCGCCTCCCGAAGCGCCTCTCGACGAGACCCCGATGCAGCGCGCCCTGCGCCTCAAGCAGGCCGCGCTCGACGCCCGGCCCAAGGCGCCGCGCGGCGGGAAGTTTCAGCGACAGCAGTCCGCGCGCATCGCGGCGGGCGACTCCAAACCCTGGATGAAGAAATAATGGCCGGACTCAAGGACAAGCGCGGGTTCATCGACAAGGACCGCCTGGATCTCACCGAACGCCAGGCCGTCGAGTACTGGATGAAGCGCTGGGGCGTCACTCGCGACCAGATCACCGCCGCCCACCGCAAGGTCGGCCGGATGACCAAGGACATCGCCGCCGAGCTTGGGAAAAAGCGCTGAAACCCCGACAGAGCTAGTCTTCCCGGACCCGCGTTCTTGAACTAAGCTTCTGGTTCAGGACGATATGGAGCACCACCATGAAGGCGGTTTTCGCGGTTGCCGGCGTTGCGCTGGCCCTGGTTTCGGCTTCTGCCTTCGCTGACGAAGGTCAGCGCTTCGACTGGGCGGCCCAGCAAGCGCGCTACACGAACGACCGCGCCCCGCCGCAGGTCGCCAAGCAGTGCTTCAACGGCCAGATGATCGCCGGCGCCAACCGCGCGGGCGCCAACACCCTGTACGTCCAGTCGGCCGGCGGCGGCGCCATCTACCAGATGCGCCTGGCCGGCGACTGCTCGGGTCTGAACGCGGCCCAGAAGATCTCGCTGCGCGCCGACGGCAGCGACGTGGTCTGCCCGGGCGACCGCGCCGAGCTGACCGCCCGCACGGCCGCCGGCTCGCAGCTGTGCCGCGTCGCCGACGTGCGCCGCGTCACCGCCCGCGAAGGCGCCTCGCTGTCGAAGGCCTCGGTTCGCTAGAGCCTGTCCCGTTTGGATGGCGTCATCGAAACGGGATAGGCAGGCCCTAGAATCAAACACTTAGAACCCCTTGAAACGCTTCGGATGATCGCGTCTGAAGCTAAGGGGCTCTCGCACGGCGTTTCGCCACGCGGCCGCGAAAGAAATGTCATCGTTTGCATGGTCTGCTTCCTGACCTGAGATCAGGCTCAGCGGAGCGACCGGCATGGCGGGCGTGGACGTTGGTGGCGTAGAACTCGAATTTCCCTGTCCGCATTGCGGCGGTCACGCGTACGCGACCATCGCGGTCGTGCGCGTGCTGCCGGTGCTGGATTGCCCAGCGTGCGGCGGGCGTTTCGGCGTCGATCTGGAGACGTTCAGCGCCCAGGTGACGCGAGCCGAGGCGGCGGCCAAGCCCCCGCGGCGCGGGCGGCGCTGACTCTAGCGGGCGTTGGCCGCGCCGCCGGCGTCGTCGCGTGAGACGGCCCGCAGCAGGTGGTTGCGGCCTTGGGGCGTGATCTCCCAGCCCCCGCCGCCGCGACGCGCCAGGCCCAGCCGGGTCAGGGCCTGGGCGGCGCTGATGTTGACGAAGTTGGAGTCCTGGCCCGGCTGGCGTTCGGCCAGGCTCCGCAAGGCGTTGAGCTGGCTGTCGGACAGGGTGTCGCTGACGGGGGGATCCTGGGTCATGTCGTTCCGATGCATCGGTGATCGAAGCCGCCGATCGGCCGGGGAACCCGGGCGCCTGGGGAAGCCGCCAGGTCGACATGAACCTCGTCAGCATACCACGTTTCGACCGGGGAGGCGCGCGCCTTCTGAATCTCGACGGAAAGCCGAGGGGCGGTCCGGAGGGTATTTCAAGATTTCCGTCTGTTTTCGCGAGAGTTTCGGCGGCTGAAATATTTTGGACGATCAAGAAAATCGTCGGGTTCCGATCGCGAACGATTAATTCCCCGGAGGGTTCGATTTTGTGTTAATCTTCTGAAATGCGAGAAATTACCAATCGAGCCGTTCTCACTGTCGCCCGACATGAGGGCGCGTGGAGCGTCGAGCTGGCGGGCGAGCATTTTGGCCAATCCGCCGACAAGGAAGTCGCCAAGGCCGCCGCGCATCGCCGCGCGCGGACCCTGCAGGACTCCGGCCAGGCCTGTCAGATCCGCATCACCGGAGAACACGGTTTCGGAGGTCGCCCGTGAGCAAGAGCCCCGCGCCCAAGCCGCCGCCGCAGGCCCCTTCGGTCCTGTTCCGCCGCGAGATCGAGGCGGCCATCGCCGCCGGCGCCTCGGCCAAGAAGATGACCCTGCGGCTGACCTTGAATGACGGCCGTCGCCTGCGTCGCGACGACACCGTGCCGCTGGAGCAGATCAGCTATCGCGGCGGCGAGATGCACTTCCTGGGCGTCCGCGTCCTGGAAGGCGGCGTCGCCGTCAGCGCCCTGGACCAGTCCGCCGGGGCCTGAGGCTTCCCAAAACGGCAACCTTGCCGCGCGTCCGCTTTCCGTTACCGTTGTTTGCAGAAGAACAACGATAACCTGAGGGAGTGAGACCATGACGCCGCCGGACGGCGCGTCGCCCTCGCGCGACGTCTCCAAGGTTCCGTTCAAGCCGCTGGCCATGAAGGGGCCCGACGTCAGCGTCGAGCGGCGGCCGGACGGCTCGATCGTCATCACCTCGAACCACGCGCCGGGCGAGGGTCCGCGCTCGATCGCCCACCTGATCGCGCAAAAGGCCGCCGAGCATCCGGATCGGCCCTACATCAAGCAGCGCGAGCCCGGCCATGGTCCCTGGCGCGAGGTCACCTACGGCCAGGCCCAGCGGGCGGTCGAGGGCGTCGCCCAGTTTCTATTGGCGGGAGGCGGGCGTCTGGATCGCGGCCTGACCCACGCCGACAGCGTCATGATCCTGTCGGGCAATTCGATCGAGCACGCCCTGATGACCCTGGGCGCCTATGCCGCCGGCGTCCCGGCCGCGCCGATCAGCCCGGCCTACAGCCTGATCTCGACCGACCAGGCCAAGCTGAAGCACTGCTTCGAGAAGGTCGCCCCCCGCGTCGTCTTCGCCCAGAGCGGGGCGATGTTCGCCAAGGCGCTGGAGACCCTGAAGGCCATCGACCCGACCATCGCGGTGATCACCGCCGACGGGAGCGCGGGAACGATCGCCTTCGCCGAGGTCGCCGGGACGACGCCGACCGCGGCTGTCGCGGCGTCCCGCGAAACGCTCGGTCCGGCGACCGTGGCCAAGTACCTGTTCACCTCGGGCTCCACCGGCCTGCCCAAGGCCGTGCCCCAGACCCACGGCATGATGGCGGGCGTGATCGCCGGCCAGGAGGGCCTGCGCACCGATGCGCCCACCGACGAGATCCCCCAGAGCCTGGAGTGGATGCCCTGGAGCCACATCTCGGCCGGCAATATCGGCTTCAACAGCGTGCTGTGGGCCGGTGGCACGCTGCACATCGACGAGGGCAAGCCGCTGCCGGGCCTGTTCGAGACGACGATCAAGAACCTCCACGAGGTCTCGCCGATCGTGTTCGGCTCGGCCCCGATCGCCTTTTCGATGCTGGCCGAGGCGATGGAGAGCGATCCGGCCCTGCGCCGCTCCTTCTTCAAGAACCTGCGCTATATGGGCTATGGCGGCGCGACCCTCTCCAACGACGTCTATGACCGCATCCAGGCCCTGGCCGTGGCCGAGACGGGCCAGCGCATCCCGCTGACCACCATGTACGGCGCGACCGAGACGCAAGGCGTCACCGTCACCCACTGGATCACCGAGCGGGTCGGGCTGGTCGGCCTGCCGCTGCCGGGCATCGCCCTGAAGCTGGCCCCCAGCGGGAGCAAGTACGAGGTCCGGGTGAAGGGGCCGACCGTGGCGGCCGGCTACCACAAGGATCCGGAGCGCACGGCGGCGGCCTTCGACGAGGAGGGCTTCTACAAGCTGGGCGACGCGGCGCGCTTCGTCGATCCGGACGACCCGGCCAAGGGCCTGGTGTTCGACGGCAGGGTGACCGAGGACTTCAAGCTGGACAGCGGCACCTGGGTCAGCGTCGGCGTGCTGCGCCCCGACCTGGTGGCGGCCTGCAGCCCCTATATCCACGACGCGGTGATCACCGGCCAGGACAAGCCGTTCATCGGCGCCATGCTGTGGCCCTCGCCGGCGGGCCTTCAGGCGTTGGTCGCCGATCCGGGGCCGGGGACGCCGCTGGAGAAGCTTGTGGCGATCGTGCGGGAACGAATTGCGGCCTTCAACGCGGCGGCGGGCGGCTCGTCGCGGCGGATCGGCCGCTTCACCCTCCTGACCGAACCGCCCTCGATCGACGCCGGCGAGATCACCGACAAGGGCTATGTCAACCAGCGCTGCGCCCTGGACCGCCGGGCCGAGCGGGTGGAGGCGCTGTACGCCAAGCAGCCCGGCGAGGGCGTGTTCGCCGTTTAGCGCGTCACCAGCTCATCCCGCCGCGCACCAGTACGGCGGTCTTGTCCGACGTGCCGATGGCCATCAGGTCGGCCGGCTTGGCGGGCGGGGCCTTGGCCAGGGCGGGCCAGCCGTCGTGATACTCCAGCGCCGCGACCTCGACCTTGCCGGCGTCCTGGGTGGTGAAGCTCAGGGTGACGCCGTTCGGGTCGGGGGCGTGATAGGTCAGGGCCGACCACTGGCCGGCCTCGGTCTTCAGCGTGATCGGCCGACCATTGAGGCGCGGCGAGGCCAGCGCGCCGCTGGGCCGCAGGCGCAGGGTGACCATCTCGGCCCCCGGCGCGGGGATCAGCCGGACCAGCAGGCGGTCCTCGGCGCGATCGACCGTCAGCTGCGGCGCCTCGACTGGCACGGCGCGGGTCTCGGACATCCAGACGGGCTTGCGCCAGAACGGGGCCAGTGGCTGCTGCTTGGCGGCCGAGCCGCCGTCGTCGGGCAGGACGGCCTTGGTCCAGGCGTCGAGGCGCGGGGCCTCGGTCAGCCGCCAGGCCTTGCCGGTCGACAGATCGGCGACGTGCAGGGCCTGGGTCACGGCCGGGCGGCCGGGCTCGCCGCCGAGGCGGGCGGCGTTGGCGATCAGGGCGATGCCGGCCAGGGCGAGCACGCCGGCGGCGCGCCAGGCCCAGCGCGTGGCCGCGAAGTCGTGGGCCAAGGGCGACAGGGCCGGCGCGGCCAACATGGCGAACAGGGCCAGGACCGCCGGTTCCATCATGCCGACGCCAGCGAAGGTCCAGGACCCCCAGGCGGTCAGCTGGGCCGTCGACAGCACGGCCAGCAGGCCGACGGCGCAAGTGAGCGCAAGCGCCACCCGCCGGTCGCGCGTCCCGCCGACGCCGATGATCAGGGCCGCGCCCAGGGCGGCGACCAGCAGCGGCCAGGTCAGCATCACCGTCGCGCCGGGGGCCAGGATCTGGGCGGTCGTGGCCAGCACCAGCAGCACGATCATCCCGCCGATCCAGGCGCCCAGGACGTCGGTCTTGAAGCCCAGGGACAGGGCGGCCAGCACGCAGGCGGCGACGCCCAGACCGAGGCCGATGGGATCGAAGCCGCCGACCAGGCTGCACGCCCCGCCCAGGGCCAGGGCGACGGCGCAGGGGATGATCCGGCGCGCGCCCCGCGCCTGGGCGGTGGCGACGCCCAGGCCGACCGCCACGGCCAGCAGGCCGCAGCCCCACAACAGCATGTCGAAGCGGGTCAGGACGCCGTAGTAGCGCTGCACGTCCGTGATCATCAGCAGCCGGCCGGCCAGATGCAGCACCGTGGCGATGCTGGCAGCGGTGAGCAGCAGGCCGGCCACCCCCCGGGCGATCTCCCAGCCGCTGGCGGCGCCGAGGCTGAGCGTGCGCCAGGCGGTGAAGACGATCAGGCCCGCGGCGAGGACCAGCAGCCCCCAGCCGACGGTCGGCGGATAGCTGATCAGGAACAGCCCCAGCACGTCCGAATAGATCGCGTTCGGAGCCTTGGCTGGCAGGGTCGGGGCGTCGGCCAGGGCGCGAATGGTCGGCAGCGCCTGGTCGCCGATATGCTGCAGGCTGCCGCGCTCCAGGTGGTCGGGCCGGGCCAGCGGCGTGTGATAGGCCAACTGGTCGTCGATGAAGGCCAGGTTCAGCCCCGGCAGACCCTTCTTCACCGCGTGGGTGAAGTCGGTGTCGTTGGGCATCTTCTCGTACACCGTCGAGGCCAGGGAGTTGGCCGACGGACCCTTGGCCTGACGGGCGAAGACGCTCATCAGGGCGCCGTTGCCGGGGCCGGTCTGGAACATGGCCGCGCGGCCGGCGTCGCCCCGGGCTTCCATGTTCACCACCAGGCCCACACGCTCCAGGGTCGGGTCGCGGTTGAAGAAGGCGTCGGCGCCCAGCAGGCCCGCTTCCTCGGCGTCGGTGAACAGGAAGATGACGTCGCGGGCGTGGGGGCCGTCGGCCTTCAGGGCGCGGGCGATCTCCAGCGCGGCGGCCACGCCCGTGGCGTCGTCGGCGGCTCCGGGTGAATTGTGAACCGAGTCATAGTGGCTCATCACCAGGATGGCCGGCAGGCTGGGATCCTTGCCGGGCAGGACGCCGATCACGTTCTGGACGGCGGCCACGGTCAGCGCGCGGCCGGTGTCGGACTTGGTCCAGAAGCCCTCGCCGGACCGGATCGAGACCTGCAGCCCCAGCTCCGCGATCCGCTCCCGCAGATGGTCGCGGACCTTGGCGATCTCGGCCGAGCCGGTGGGGTGGGGCCTCTGCGCGATGGTCGTGACGTCGGCCATGGCGCGGTCGGCGGAGAAGGCCGTGGCCGGGGCGCTGGCGGGTACGGGCGCGGGGGTTCTCTGGCTCCACGCGCCCAGCGCCAAGCCGATGGCCAGGCAGATCCAGAACCCGAGGAAGCGGATCGTCTTCATGGGCGCGGCTCCGGCGTTGAACGAATCCCCCGAAGGCCATGCTGGGGTGATGCGCGGCGATCGAAAACCCCTTCGCCTACGGAAAAAGAAAAGGGCGACCCGGTCGCCCGGATCGCCCTTCCCCTCTTCCGAAAGCCGGCGGAGGCTCGAGGCCGCCGCCGGTTCCCCCTCCCGGCTAGAACTCTGGCTGGTTAGAACCTGGCCTTCAGGGTCACGCCGTAGGTGCGCGGCGCGCCGAGGAAGGCGTCGTAGGTGCCCGATTGCAGCGGGCCGTCGTAGCCGACCTGATAGTACTTCTTGTTGGTCAGGTTCTGGGCCCAGGCGTCGACCGTCCAGAGGCCGGTCTGGCTGCCGATGCCGATGCGGCCGTTCATCACCGTCATCTTCGGCTGGACCTTCTGCGGGGCCAGGTCCGAACCGGTGTTGTAGCTGGAGCTGTACTTGGCGCTCAGGTTGGCGTGGAACAGCAGCGACGAACCCAGGTCATGCTCGTAGCTGGCCGCCAGCGAGCCCGACCACAGCGGGGCGAACGACAGGCGGGCGTCGGACAGGCGCGGCGAGACCCCGGTCGGCGCGATGAACGGGCCGTACTCGGTCTCGGCGTAGGTGACGCCGCCCTGCAGGCTGAGGCCCCGGATCGGCGTGAACCACAGCAGGTCGGTGTCGACGCCGAACGATTCCACCTTCGGGATCGAGGTGACGATGTAGCTGACGCCGGTGAAGGTGTTCAGCTGGAAGCCGTCATACGATTGGTGGAAGAAGGCCGAGTTCACCGACAGGCGGCGGTTCAGCCAGCTGGTCTTGAAGCCGACCTCGATCGACTCGACCGTTTCCGGCGCGAAGCCGGTGTCGGGGTTCGGCGTACCCAGGCCGATGCGCGAGCGGTCGAGGTTGAAGCCGCCGGCCTTGTAGCCCTTGGCCCAGGACACATACGACATGATGTCGTCGGTGACCTTGGCCGAGACCTTGAAGGTGCCGGTCCATTCCTTCTCGTTGCGCTTCTGCTTGGAGCTGTAGTTGTTGAAGCCCGGATCGGTCCACGGCAGGCAGAGGTTGCCGATCACGGTCGCGGCGTTGGCGGCGCCGACGATGCCGACGATCGTCCCGGTGCGGCCCAGAGTGGCGGCGCAGCCGTTGTTGCCCGGCAGGTTGGTGTACTGCGTCGCCAGGGTCTTCAGTTCATGCGTATGGCGCAGGCCGATCGTCAGGTCGATCCGATCGGTCAGGTGGTAGGTGTCGTTGGTGAAGAACGACAGGCTCTTGGAGTTCTGCGCGTAGGCGTCCAGCGAGCCGGAATTCGCCGTGTAGGAGGTGCCGGGCGCGCGGCCGGTCAGCGCCGACACGAAGGTCGGGCTGGCGCCGCCCGACAGCAACAGACCCAGATAGGTCTCGTAGGCCGAGCCGTAGCGGAACGGCGTCAGCTGATCGAGGTCCTCGTCGGCGTAGAAGGCGCCGATCAGCCATTCGCCCTTTTCGGCGCGGCCGGCGAAGCGCAGTTCCTGGCTGAACTGCTTGAAGCGCGTGCGCCACTGGTCGCCGTTGCGGTAGGCGATGTCGGCGGTCGAGAAGTCGATGTCCTGGCCGTTGTTGGTCGTCCACTCACGCGCCGCGGTGATCGAGGTCAGGGTCGCGCCGCCCAGCCACGGCGTGGTCCATTCGCCTTCCAGCGAAACGCCCTTGTCCTCGATCTGCTGATCGGTCGGGCGGTTGGCGTAGGAAATGCGGTCGAAGGGCTTGGCCGGAATGGACACGCCGGAGTCGGCCGACAGGGCGTCGAGGATGGGGCCGGTCGGGCCGGTCACGATCTGCACGCCCACGCAGCAACGTTCGTCACGCTTGGTGTAGTCGCCGATGAAGCGGAACTTCAGCTCGTCGGTCGGGGTCGCCAGAAGCTGGCCGCGGATGGTGTAGAAGTCCTGGTTGGCGTCGTCGGTGGCCGTGCGCGGACCCGCGCCGGTCTTGATGGTGTAGAAGCCGTCGCGCTCGCGCTTGGCGGCGAACAGGCGGCCGGCCAGCTTGTCGGCGATGATCGGACCGGTCACGGCGACCGAACCGCCCTTGGAGCCGTAGTTGCCGAAGGTCGCCTCGGCCTCGGCGCCGAATTCGAACTCGGGCGCCTTGGTCAGGACGTTGATGACGCCGGCCGAGGTGTTCTTGCCGAACAGGGTGCCTTGCGGACCCTTCAGCACTTCGACCCGCTCCATTTCGCCCAGGTCGTTGAAGGCCACGCCGTTACGGGGGCGATAGACGCCGTCGATGACGACGCTGACCGAGGATTCCAGGCCGGGGTTGTCGCCGACCGTGCCGACGCCGCGGATGCGGACGGTGGTGTTGGTCTCGTTCGACGTCGACGCCACGTTCAGGCCGGGGGTCAGGATCTGCAGATCCTTGATGTCCTTGACGCCCGCGCCTTCCAGCTGCTTGGCGCCGACCGCGGTCACCACGATCGGCACGTCCTGCAGGTTCTGCTCGCGCTTCTGGGCGGTGACGACGATGCTGTCGACGGTGGGGATCTCGTTCTGGGGGGCGGCCTGCTGGGCCTGGACGGCGCCGGCGCCCATGCCGGCGAGGACAACAGCGGACGCAGTGCCGCAAAGCACCTGGGTGAAGCGCATTTCCTACCTCTCGGTTGTCGGCCGAAAGCGCTTGCCCGCCCCCGGCTCGTTTTTTTTTGTTGTTCCGTCGAACGGTTGTTCGAATGGATAGCCAAGGGTTAGGCGCCACAGGCGCGCTCGGCAAGCAAAATCCCTTGTCAGGACTAGGTTCGGGCGACTTCTGTTGCCGGGAAGCGACAGCATTGGCCGGCCGTCGTAGAAATTCGAAAGAGGCTTGCGCGCGCGGCGGGCGGGTCTCATCTGGCCACTCATGAGCCTCTCGCCCGTCTACCGTCCCGATCCTCGCCTGCAGGCCCTGGGGCGCGATTTCGCCGATCCCGTCGAGGCGGCCGACTTTCCGGAAACGATCCTGCGATTCCGCAACCAGAGGGCGGCGGCCAGCGTCGGGCTGGACGGCCTGACCGACGTCGACTGGGTCCGCCACTTCGGCCGCTTCGCGCCGTTGCCGGACAACCAGCCGGTCCCGCTGGCCATGCGCTATCACGGCCACCAGTTCCGCGTTTACAATCCCGACCTCGGCGACGGCCGCGGCTTCCTGTTCGCCCAGCTTCGCGAACGGGGAACGGATCGCCTGCTGGACCTCGCCACCAAGGGTTCGGGCCAGACGCCGTGGTCGCGGGCCGGCGACGGCCGTCTGACCCTGAAGGGCGGGGTGCGCGAGATCCTGGCCGCGGCGATGCTGGAGGCTCTGGGCGTTCCGACCTCGCGCGCCTTCTCGCTGGTCGAGACCAGCGAGGCCCTGACGCGCGGCGACGAGCCCAGTCCGACCCGCTCGGCGGTACTGACCCGGCTGTCGCACAGCCATATCCGCTTCGGGACCTTCCAGCGCCTGGCCTATTTCGACCAGCGTGACCTGATCGTCCAGTTGGTGGATCACGTGGTCGAGAGCTATTTCCCGCATCTGGCCGACGCGCCCGACCGGGCGGCGGCGCTGATGGGGGAGACGGTGAGCGCCAGCGCCAGGCTGCTGTCGCGCTGGATGACGGCGGGCTTCGTGCACGGGGTGCTGAACACCGACAACATGGTCGTGACGGGCGAGAGCTTCGACTACGGCCCCTGGCGGTTCCTGCCGCGCAACGATCCGAACTTCACGGCCGCCTATTTCGACCACCAGGGGCTCTACAGCTTCGGCCGCCAGCCCGAGGCGGTGTTCTGGAATCTGCAGCAGCTGGCCGCCTGCCTGACCCTGGTCGCCGATCAGGCCGGTCTGCTGGCGGCGCTGAACGGCTTCTCCGACGCCTATCGTCTGGCCCTGCGCGGCGCGATGCTGGACCGCCTGGCCGTCAAGAGCCGCGACCCGGACGATGATGTCGAACTGGTCAACAGCGCGTTCCGGGCCTTGGCCGAAGGGGGCGACGCCTTGCGCTGGGAGCCGTTCTTCTTCGACTGGTTCGGCGGGGCGGCGTCCGAGGCGCGGGCGCTGGGCGGTCCGCGCGCCGATCTCTACCGTACGGAGACGTTCGAGACGTTCCGTCGCCGGCTGGCCGACTTCGAGCCCGATCGGCCCGAGCGCCTGGGCGATCCCGTATTCCAGCGTCCGGAGCCGGAGGAGCTGATCATCGAGGAGGTCGAGGCCCTGTGGGCGCCGATCGCGGAGAGCGACGACTGGGGACCGCTCAACGAAAAGCTTGGCCGGATCGAGGCCGCCCGCGTGGCCTACGCCCTTGGATCGAACGGCGCCAAAAACACCGCACCCTGAGTTTTTTCATTCGGGCGCGGAACAACCGTCAAGTTTCCGTCTTACAGTTCCGGCACAGTGCCTATGACGAACGCCCGCGTGGAGATTCCCAGATGCGCATCTTCCAACCGATCATGCTGGTCTGCGCCGTGGCCATGTCCTTCGTGGGGGCCCTCGGCATCCCGGGCTGCGCCCGCGCTATCGGCGAGTGCCTGCGCGACCGCCCCGAGCTGGCTTAAGCGCTGAGCGCTTCGGACTGGACGGCGGCTTCGCCCGTCAGCTGACGGCGCGCCGTGACGGGGAACGTCGCCAGGAAGCGCTCCAGGAACAGCCAGGTCGCCTTGTCATGATCCAGGTGGTGGGTCAGCAGGCCGATCGGCTCGTTCCATTGACCCGTCTTGCGCCGCTGGCTCATCAGCCGTCGCATCCGTGACAGGAAGCGCCAGGTTCCGCGGAACCGGCCGCCGCCCTTCCAGCGCAGCACGTCCAGGTGGGCGTCGAGGCGCGTGACGCCGTCGCGCACGCCGCTGGTCTGGTCGAAGCCAGACACCACCGTGATCGACGAGTCGGGCAAGGCCTCCAGAAGCCGAGGCCTGATATTGTTCCATGGCGGCACGAACAGCGTCGGCGTCACCCCCGCGCGATGGAAGAGCGCGACGGTGGCGCGCAACTGGGCCCGCACCCAGTCGACGTCGTCGCTGTCGACGATCTCGCCGAAGCCCTGGCCTTCCGGCTGGCGGTTGACGTGCTTGAAGCCGTGGACGGCGAGCTCGACGTGCGGCTCCGTCTCGATGCGGCGCACCAGCAGCGACAGGCTGGGCCCGGCGATGGCCGCCAGGGTCAGCGGGGCGGCGTGACGGCGCGACAGGGCCAGCAGCCGCTCCAGCCCGTCGGTCGCCACGCGGGCGTCGTCATCGCGCCACCACAGGACCGGCGCATGGCCGGCCTTGGTCCAGAGCGCGAGCTCGGGCCCCAGGACCAGACGGAAGGCGAGTGGCGGTCGGGACATACTGGCGTTGAGCGTTACTGGCCGTTGGCCTCGGCGCGGCGCAGCGGCAGCGGGGCGGGGGCGATCACCGGGCGCCCGGCCTCGGTCGCCTGGGCGCGGGCGCGCAGGATCTCGCGCGCCCGCAGGTTCGACAGGATCGGGTACAGGCCGGCCATCAGCGAGATCAGGAAGCCCAGGTCGCCTTCCTTGTAGCCCTTGCGCGAGACGTAGCACTTGAAGAACCGGCGCACGCCGCGGAAGGCGTCGTCGCCGAGGCCCTTGATCTTGCCGCTGTCGGCCAGGTCCAGGGCTTTCAGGGCGGTGTAGCGGCCCAGGCGCGCGAACATGTCGGCGATGTCCTCGTCGACCATGTGCTGCAGGGGTTGGGTCAGACGGCCGCCGTAGACCCCCTCGAGCTTGGCGCCCGGATGGACGCGCTCGGCCTTCCACGACTTGACGCCGCGACGGAACAGTCGGGCCGCCGAGGCGGTGCCGAAGGACCCGCCCCAGCCGTGGCGGACCAGTTGTTGACCGACATAGTTGTCGATCGGGATCTGGTACCAGTCGGCGGCGTCGTCACGCTCGATGGTCTGGCGGATCTCCTCGGCGAAGGCCGGGGTGACGCCTTCGTCGGCGTCCAGTTCAAGGACCCAGTCGCCGGTGCAGCGGGCGATGCCGGCGTGCTTGCGCGGGCCTTCGATCGGGAAGATGCCCGAAACGACCTTGGCGCCGTAGTGGCGGGCGATGGCTTCGGAGCCATCGCTGCAACGGTCGGCGACCACGACGATCTCGTCGCAGAACGACAGGGCCGCCAGGCACGCCGGAAGGCGTTGTTCTTCGTTGTGCACGCAGAGCAGGGCCGAAAGCTTGGCCATCACATGTCCTCGACCGAACGACCACGCCCCCGCGGTCGCTTTGACAGTAAGACGCCGCCGTGCGCGACCTCCCCCCCGGGGAATGACAAATATGTAAGCTTTGCAACAAACTACCGGCGCGGCCTGGGGCGCCGGGATGACTAGAAGTTGGCCGACAGGGCCAGGCTCCACGTCCTCGGACGCTGCGGCGTCACCTGGCGGACCTGGCCGAAGCTGAACGGGTTGCCGTAGGCGAAGGTGTCGCTGGAGCTGTTCCAGGGATTGCTGACGAACACGGCCGCGCGCCAGCGGTCGGTCATCACTTGGGCCGATAGCTTGCCGGTGTAGTAGCCGCCCATGGTCGGCGAGAAGCGCGGGTCGAAGGTCAGGCGAGACTCGCCGATATAGCCGGTCTCGGCCGTCAGCATCAGTGTGGCGCCGGCGATGGGGCGCTGATAGGTCGCCAGGCTGCCGAACGAGACGTCCGGCACGCCGGGCAGGCTGGCGGTGTTGGTGATGCCATAACCGGGCGCGATACGGGTCAGCTTCGGCTCGTTGAACAGAGCGTTGGCCTTCAGGGTCAGGCGCGGCGTCGCCTTCCAGCCCGCCTCGATCTCCAGGCCACGGTTGCGACCGTCGCCGATATTGGCGGTGTAGGACAGGCCTGACGCGAAATACTGGTCGGTCTGGATATCGCGCCAGTCATCATAGAACAGCGCCGCCCGCAGATTCACCCGGCCGTCGAACGGACTTAGCGTCGCGCCGACCTCGTAGTTGCGCAGATGGTCGGGATGGAACACTCGCCTTGCCTCGGACGGCGTTGTCAGGCCCCCTGAGTTGAAGCCGCCGGCGCGATAGCCCTCCGAGCTCAGGGCGTAGATCATGCCGCCGCGCGCCAGGTCGCGCTGGATCGAGATCTTCGGCGAGAAGCCGTTGAATGAGGCCTCGCGGTCGAGGTCGCGCGACTGGCCTGGCGACGGCGCCAGGACGTAGGAGCGGGTGTGGACCGTGGTCTTGAACGCCCGCCCGCCCAGCGCGACCTTCCAGTCGCCGCCCAGGTCGTAGGTCGCCTCGCCATAGAGGGCGTACTCGTTCAGCCGGTCCTTGCGGTTTTCGTCGTAGAAGCTGCGGGTTACATTGCCCGCGCGGGCGCGCAGATTGGCGTCGCCGTCCTCGATACTGGTGGCCAGGAAGCCGCCGATCATCCAGCGCAGCCGGCCCAGGGCGGGCGCGGTGTAGATCATGTCCTCCACCGCCATGCGCACGCGCGCGGCTTCGTCATAGAAGCCGAGCTCAAGCGCCTCCTTCGAGAACTGCTTGAGCGAGACGGTGGCGTCGTAGCGGCTGGCGTAGCGGTGGGTGACGTAGCCGGTCACCGACTCGAACTGGCCCCAGTCGCCCGAGCCGCTGATCTTGACGGAGGTCTGGGACAGGCGGTTGCGGTGGATCTCGCGCATCTGATTGGCGCGGCGCGGGCCGCCGGGGGCCAGGGTGACGTACTGGGTGTCCTTGGACGAGACGCTCTGCAGGGCCGAGCTCAGCTTGATCTGCCATTCGCCCAGGTTCCCGCGCCAAGCCACGCGGCCGCCGCGGCGCGTGGTCTTGTCGACGTTGGACAGGCGCAGGTTGACGTCGTCGAGATAGCCGCCGTCGACGTCGTAGTAGATCGCCGCGCGCAAGGCCGAGACCTGGCCGATCGGCGCGTTGATCACGCCCTCGGCGCGATAGCTGTTCGAGCCGGATTCGGTGGTGGCGATGGTCGAGCCGACCGAGGCTGAATAGCGTCCCAGCTCCGGCTGGCGGGTGACGATACGATAGATGCCCGACAGCGAGCCGCCGCCGTAGAGCGCCCCCTGCGGACCGCGCATCACCTCGACCCGATCGACATCGATCAGCCGCAGGTCCGGGTCGGGGGCGTTGTAGTTGACGGGGATGTCGTCGAGATAGGTGCCGACCGTCGACTGGGTGCGGCCCGTGAAAGTGCCGTCCGACAGGCCGCGCAGCAGGATCTTGTTGCGCGCCGCGCCCAGGTTGGTGGTCATGAAGCCAGCCGTCTGGCGGGCCACCGAGCCGGTTTCGCCGACCCCGGTGTCCTGCAACTGCGGCGAGCCGATGACGCTGACGCCGCCGGCCAGGGCTCCGAGGCGCGACGAGCGCTTGCCGGCGTTGATGACCAGCGGGGTCAGGGGCGCGATCGGCTCTGGCGCGACGATGGCCGGCCGGCCGGCGACCACGGGGCGCGGCGCCGGCGGGCGAGCGACCCAGAAGCGAACCGTGCGGGCGTCGACGAAGCTGTAAGCGCAGCCCTTGCCCAGGCTGACGCGATCCAGGGCTTCGCGCAGGCTGAAGGTTCCGATCAGCGGGACGCCTGGACCCTTGCAGGCTTCGACGCCTCCGATGGTCGTATCCATGCGGACGCCCAGCTCGATCAGGGTTTCGGCGGCGGTGGCCTTGCGGATGTCTAGGCGGACGCGCGATTCCGCCGCGGCGGCTTCATGCGCGCTGGCGCCCAGACCCAGAAGACTGGCGGCGAGCAGGAGCGAAGCCCGATTCAGGGTCGGACCCGGTCAAGAACGTCAGTTGGGAGCGGACGGCCTTCCGCGCAGGACAATCGAATCATCGCTCGGCGTCGCCGAAATCGGCATGAGGCTGGTCAGGCGACGGACCATCGCATCCTGACCATCCACGATCAATACGCCGGAGAACCGAAGGTTGGCGGTGTTTTCACCTTCAAGGCGAAGCGGCCGGTCGAAATAGTGGTTCATGTCGCCGACGATCCGCGTCAGCGGCTCGTTGCGATAGATCAGCCGGCCCGAGCGCCAGCCCACCTGGTCCTCGGCCGCGACACCGCGCACGCTGACGCCGGCAGCGCCCTCGACATGTTCCAGCATCTGGCCCGGGCGCAGCCGCACGGGGGTGTCGTCACCATCGGTCGAGACTTCCACCAGGCCGCGCAGCACGGTGACCGTGAGCAGGCCGTCGCGGCGGCGGACGTCGAACTTGGTGCCGACCACGCGCACGGTCTCGTCGCCGGCGGTGATCAGAAACGGGCGAGCGGCGTCGTGCGCCACGTCGAACAGGGCCTGGCCGTCATGGACGGTGACGCGGCGGGCGTCCTTCTCGAGGCGCACGGACAGATGCGAGTCGGTGTTCAGGTCGATGTGGCTGCCGTCAGCCAGCGCGATGGCGCGGTTCTCGCCCTTGGCCGTGGTGTAGAGCGTGTCGGAGGCGGGCAGGAGCTCGCTCCATGGCGCGACGACCAGGGCGACGGCCGCCGCGGCGCCTGCGGCGCCCAGACCACCCAGCCAACGCCAGTCGATCGAGAACACACGCTTCGCCGCGGCGCGCTTCGGCTCGGCCAATTCCCCCCGGACGGCCGCGCCTCGCTGGAAGATCTCCTCGTCGACGGCCTGGATGGCGTCATACGCCTCCCGCGCACCGGGCTCGTCGAGCCAGGCGTCAAACGCCAGCCAGTCGGTCTCTTCGACCTCCGGCCGCTGCAATCGGGTCAGCCAATCAGCCGCCTCTTGCAGGTGTTGCGCTGACCGGCTCATCCGGTGGTGCTCCGACGAGGATCCATCATCCCCTTAAAAACTGACGGCGCCGACGAGACCCGTCCCCCATGCGGACTTGCATAAATCACCGGAGTCGCCTCGTCAGGGTCTTTAGGGCGGCGCTAATGTGCTTTTCCACCGTACTGACGCTGATGCCCATGCGCCGGGCGGTTTCCATGTGACTGTGACCCTCCAGCTTATGCAACTGGAAAGCTTGACGGGTCTTTTCAGGCAGATCCTCGACAGCCTCGACCAAGGCCTTCAGCCGCTGGCGGCCGGCGACCACCTCGTCGGCGGCGGGCTCGTCGGCGACCTCGTGGCCGGCGACGACGGTGGTGTTGACGTGGCGCCAGTCGCTGTCGCGCGTCCCCGACCGCTTCTGGCTGCGCAGGCGGTCCAGCATCAGGTTCGAGCCGATCCGGTGCAGCAGGGCCGACGGATTATCGACCGGGCCGATCGACTCCATGCCGCTGATGCGGATGTAGAGGTCCTGGACCAGATCCTCGGCCTCGGCGCGGGAGCCCAGGCGCGCGGAGAAGAAACGCACCAGATTGGCGCGCTTTTCCTCGTACAGGCCGAGCAGCGTGGCCTTGTCCGAGCTCGTCACGCTCAAAAGATCACCCACGTCCGCCAAAAACCGCCCCGTCACGGCGCAGCACTATCCATCTTTTTGGCGGAAAGACGATCGTTTGTTGCGACCGATCCTCAAGTCAGACTCGGAGCGGGCGCGAGGCTGTCTAGGGTCCAAAAACCCGTGAAAGTTCAAATAACGGCGGCTTTTCATGCTTAAGCCTCGCCGCCTGAATGGCGCCGTCCTCGACGAACGGTGGCGATGCCTGGACTTATGTGGCGAAATGTCGCGGCGCGGGCGTCGCGAGGCGGCGCCGTCTTGGCGCGCATCGAAATCTCCGCGTGAAGTGGGGACCGCCCTCCTCCGCTGAACGGGGGGAGAAGGGCGGCGATGTCAGGCCCTGCTTGGGGGAGGGGCGGGCCTTGTCCTTGCGAGACCCCGTCACCTTGCGCCTTCGGGTCGAAGAAAACTTGAATGGAACGATCAGTTTTTGCGTCGCTTCAAGGCGATCGTCCGCCTGCGGCCGACGTCGGCAATGTAATCCATTGTAAAATCAGAGACGCGGTCCCTGGCCGGCGTCGAGCTCTTGCCATTTAAGCTGAAAAACGCGACTGGGGAGCGCGGAACATGGAACGGTCCAGCATGATGGCGCCGACGGTCGAGACCGTTGGCCACCGGTCCCGACCGCGTCGCCTTCGCCCCGGCCGGTTCTTGGTGGCCGTGGGCCTTGCGGTGCTGAGCTGGGCGATGATCATCCTGGCCTGGTGCGCCCTGAGCGCCTGGCTCGCGTGACCTTCGGCGCGCACGGCGCTATCATCTTTTAGTTGGACCACCTGGGGCGAACGACCATGCGCGCACGCGGCTTTTTGCTGGCCGGAGCCTGTCTGACGCTGCTTGCCGCCTGCGCCTCGCCTCGCGCCGTGGGGCAGGGGGACGTCACCGGGTTGAAGGGTCTGGCCCCCTATTCCAGCTCGGCCGACGGCGCCGACGCGGCCTTCGCCAAGGCGGTCCAGGCGCGGGCGATCGACGCGCTGGGCGGAAGCGGCGGCGGCAAGCCGGCCTATCTCGTGCAGGTCGGCGTGGCCGTGGCGCCTTTGAGCGTCGGGGTTTCCAGCGCCGCCGGGACCCTGGACGACAAGGCCTGGCGCAGTCCGGCCGAGCGCCGTCCCTGGTGGCGACCCTGGCAGGGCAAGGGACCGGCCCGCACCGTCACCCTGGCGGTGGTCGAGGCCGGTACGGGCAAGACGGTCGCCTGGTCCTCCATCCGGGCGCGCAAAGGCGAGCCGGCGGCCGTGGCCGACCTGCTGGTCGCGGCCCTGCGGCCTTCCACCAAGGGCTAGACGCCAGGAGCTAGTTCGCCAGCCCGACGGTGTGGCGCGGCAGGCGGACGGTGAACTCCGCCCCGACGCCAGGCGCGCTGCGGCACGAAACCTCGCCGCCGTGGCGGGCGACGGCGGCCTGCACGAAGGCCAGGCCCAGGCCCGCGCCATTGACCGTGAAGTCGTGACCCGGCCGCTCGAACCGCTGGAAGGGCCTAAAAGCGGTGGCCGCCTCCTCGCGCGAGAAACCCGGCCCCTGGTCGGCGATGGAGACATTGGCGGTCGGGCCGCTGGCCGAAGGTTGCTCCGAGAGGCTGACGGTGATGGTCGAGCCCTCCGGGCTGTACTTCACGGCATTTCCCAGCAGGTTGACCAGGGTGCGGGCCAGGACGCCCCGGTCGCCCAGCACGGTCAGCGGCGCGTCGTCGCCGACCTGCTCGATACGGATCTTGCGCTGCACCGACTGCGGCCAGACCTCGTCGATGGCCTCGACGGCGATGTCGGCCAGGTCGACTGGCTCCAGATGGACCGGCGTCACCTCCGCCCGCGCCAGTTGTACGAAGCCGTCGGCCAGGGCCAGGGTTCGCTTGGCGTAGGCGGCGATGCGGTCGGACAGCTCGGGCGGGACGTCCGGCGTCGTGGCCAGCAGGGCCAGGATCGAGGTCTGCGGCGAGCGCATGTCGTGGGTCAGCAGTTGCAGGGCCTGCTCGCGTTGGCGCATGGCGGCCGTGAGGATCGAGATATCGGCCAGGCGGACGATCCAGCCGGCCGGCGCGTCGGCCTCGTCCCTGCGGAACACGGTCTGCAGCTGGAAGGCGCGGCCGTCGGGCAGATGCAGGTCGATCGGCTCGTGCCGCTCGTTGGCCAAAGGGGGGGGAGTGGGGGGCCAGTCCAGCTCGAAACGATGGCCCAGCGGTTCCAGAGCGTTGATCAGATCGGCCAGGGACGAGCCCGTCAGCTGAATCTGACTGGGCTTGAACAGGGCCTGGGCGGCGGCGTTGGCGGCGATCACCCGGCCGTGGGCGTCGGCGACCAGGGTGGCGTCGGGCAGGCTGAACAGGGCGTCGGCCGAGAAGCGGCGCAGGTCGTCCATGCGGGTGATGGCCTCGCCCAGGTTCGAGGCCTGGCGCGCCACGACGTCGCTTTCGAAGTCGGCCGGAGCGGTTCCGCGTCCGCGCACGATGCCACGCACCCGCGCAAGTTCGCGGCTCAGCAGGTCGTTGACCCGGCCCAGCTGTCCCCAGCCCCAGACCAGGGCGATAATCTGCAGGCCCAGCACGGTGGCGATCGGCGATAGCCAGACCTGGCCCAGCCAGAACATCGCCGCCGAATAGGCCACACCGACCAGGCAGAGGCCGATCGTCAGCATCAGGTTGGCGCGCGGCGGCAGGATCAGGAACCCGACCATCAGCAGCCACAGCAGGGTGAGCGTGAAGGCCGCGCGGCTCCACGGGCCGGCGGGCTTGACCATCAGGCCGCTGCGCAGGCCGTCCAGGACGCTGGCCTGCAACTGCACGCCGGTCATGCTGGCGGCGTCGGGCGTCACCGGCGTCGGGAAGGCGGGACCCAGGCCCGGGGCGGTGAGGCCCACGAACACCGTGTGGCCGGCGATCAGCGACGGCGGCGCCTCGCCGTCCAGAACGCTGGAAAAGCTGACGTGGCGATAGATCGACGGCGGGCCGGCGAACGGGATCAGCAGGGTCTGGTCGAAGCCGCGGGTGACGTCGCGCCCGCCCGCCGGGCGGGTGGCGCGATGGACGACGGTGACCAGGTCTGGAGTCAGGCTGGCGCCGTTGATCTCGAACGGGGCCATGCGGCGCACGACGCCGTCGTCGTCGAAGCGAACATGGGCCAGACCGACGCCGGCCGCGCCCTGGGCGATGGCCGGCACCGAGCCCAGGACGCGCGGTGGGGCGTCCGCGCCCGCGTCGGCCAGGAATTGCGGCAGGTAGACCCGGCCCGAGCGCTTGATGGCCTCGCCCAGCGCCTGGTCCTGGGCCGGGTCGCCGGCCTCGCTGAACAGCACGTCGTAGACGATGGTCCGCGCGCCCGCCTCGGTCAGGCGGTCGACCATCCTGGCGTGGGTCTCGCGCGACCACGGCCAGGCGCCCAGCTGGGCCAGGCTGCGGTCGTCGATGTCGATGATCAGGATCGAGGGATCGGCCGGTCGGCCGTTGGCGCGGGCCAGGATGTCGTAGAGCACGTTGTCCAGCCGCTTGGGCGGCAGGACGGCGAAGACCACCATGAGCAGGCTGGAGACGATGGCCAGCAGCAGCCAGGACAGCAGCCGCCCGCTCGGGCGCGGCGCGCGGGGCCCGGCGTTCGTCACTTCCCGATCTGCAACTGCTGCAGCGTCCCTACCTTCTCGGTCACCGCGCCATCCTTGAAGCGCACGGCGGCCACGCGCCAGGAATAGCTCCCGGGCGGCAGGTCGGTCAGGGTCAGCTGGGGTTCGGTCAGGCCGGGCTGGTCGACGATGGCGACCTTGGCCTCGGCGTCGGAAAACAGCTGGAAGCGATAGTTGCGCACCCCGTCGCCAGCCGCGCTCCAGCGGAACAGGAATTTGCGATGCTTGCCCTCGCGGCTGTCGGACGGCGCGCCGGCGTCCAGCGTGTTGAGGTCGCGGTCGAAGCTGTAGTCGGACGGGAAGCCTTCCAGGCCGCCCGGGTCGATCGCGGTCAGGCGGACGAAATAGGTGCCGTTCTCCAGCTGGCTGAAGTCGGCGGTCGGGCGCTCGCGGGTCGTGGTCTGGGTCCTGGCCTCGGCGAAGACGTCCATGAAGCCGGCGTCGCGGGCCAGCAGCAGGCGATAGGCGGCCGCGCCCTGGACGGGCTCGACGGTGAAGCGGACGATCGCCTCGTTCTGGGTCTGGCCGCCGGGACCCATCTTCGGTCCGGGCAGCAGTTCGACGGGCGCGCCGACGCCGCTGGCCGAGGCGCTGACGCCGAAGCCCGCCGCCACCGGCGGTCCGCCGGTCGCCACCTGGCCGGCGTCGACCCCGACCGCGCCTTTCAGCACTTCCGTCTGGGCTCCGTCACCGCTGGCGCCGACCCGGAATTCGGTGCCGCGCACGGCCGAGACCGAGACAGGGGTGCGCACCTCGAACCGGGCGCCCGGCGTATGGGTCGGCGTCGCCGAGATCGTGCTCTTGCCCTGGTCCAGCTGGAACACCCGCTGGGGCGCATTGTTGATCATCACCTGACGCAGCTTGGAGATCCGCACGCGGGTGTTCGACGGCAGGGTGACGCGCGAGGCGTCTTCCAGCTCGAAGGTGGCGAAAGCGCCGGGGCCGGTGCTGATCACCTGGCCCTCGGACAGCGGCATGCCGACCCGCGCCGGCGTGCGCTGGCCGTTGGTCTCGACGGTGACGGGGCCGGTGAACGCCGACAGGCTGGCGGCGATCGGCGTCGACTTCAAAAGGTTCGGGTCGATGTTCAGCTGCGAGCCCGGTCGCAGGCGTGTGGGCTGGGCCACGCGATTGGCCTTTTGCACCGCCCGGTAGTCGCCAGGCCGGTTCATGTAGCGGCTGGCGAGACCGATCAGCGTGTCGCCCGGCTTGACCACATAGGCCACCGGCGGCTCCGGCGCGGCGGTCTGGGCGTTGGCCGCGCTCGCGAGCGTCAGCCCCGCCAGAAAAAGGAGGCCCGCTCCGGCAGCCCTGATCATGTCTACTCTCCCCCGCCCGCCGTCTCGGGATCGCAGGCCTCGAGACGATAACCGAAACCGTAGACCGTGCTGAGTCGGAAACCGTTGGTGGGCCGCAGGTGCAGCTTGGCGCGCAGGCGCGAGACGTGCGCGTCCAGGGTGCGGGTCTCCAGATCCGGCCGCTGGCCCCAGATGCGCCGAAGCAGGTACTCGCGCGACAGGGGGCGGGACAGGTTGTTGAAGAGCAAGGACGCCAGCTGGAATTCCTTGGGCGTCAGGGCCTCGACATGGCCGGCCCAACTGGCCGTCTGGGCGCCCGGGTCCAGGCGATAGGGACCATGTTGCTCGACCTGGGGCGAGACCGGCGGCCGGTGGATGCGGCGGGCCACGGCGTTGACGCGGGCTAGCAGCACCTGGGGCTGCAGCGGCTTGACGATGTAGTCGTCGGCGCCGGCGTTCAGGCCTTCCACGAGGTCCGCCTCGACCGAGCGGCTGGTCAGCAGCAGCACCGGCGGGGCGGTGGTCGGATCCTCGCGCAGCAGGCGCAGGGTCTCGACACCGGACAGCTCCGGCATGTTCCAGTCGAGAATGATCAGGTCGAACGTCTGCTTGCGCAGCTCGGCCAAAAGGCGCGAGGGCGTCGTGAAGCTGGTGCAGACAAAGCCTGCAGGATCCAGAACCGAAGCGACAAGCGCATTATGGCTTTGGTCGTCGTCGAGCAGGGCGACTTTCATGCGCTCACTTATACTGGGAAGTGGCGCGTCCCGCGGGGGAGCGGAACGCGCCGCGGGACGCCCGATGTCGGTGGGGTGACGAGCAGGCGACCAGCTATTCATTGTTATCGCGCCCCGCCCCCGGTTGCTCGCCTTCAGGCGGCATTTTTACAATGCTTTACAGTCGGGTCGAGCGAGCATTCATGCGGCGACCCGGATGATCGAACCCAACTTGGGGGCGAGATCGCCCGTGGAGCGAACCTCGACGCCGGAAAGTCCCAGCCAGGACGCCATCAGCGCCAGTTCCCCGGCGAGCCGGTCGGCGGTCGCGTCATCGGCGTCAGGCTCGGCGTGGGCGGCCAGGACCAGCAGCTTGCCGGCCTTGCGATCGGCCTTCAGGTCGACACGCGCGGTGATCGCCTCGTCCTGCAGGAACGGCAGGACGTAGTAGCCGTGGGTGCGCTTGTGGGCGGGGGTATAGATCTCCAGCCGCACGCGGACGCCGAACATCCGCTCGGTGCGCTCGCGGAACCAGATCAGGTTGTCGAACGGCGAGAGCAGGGCGGCGGTCTTCACCGCGCGTGGCCGCCGCGCCCGCGGCCACAGATAGGCGGGCTGCTCCCAGCCCTTGACGGCGACCGGGGTCAGGGTCCCGTCGCCGACCAGCGCGGCCACGCCGTCGCGAGCGTCGGTCACGCCCAGCCGGAAGTAGTCGCGCAGGTCCCGCTCGGTGGCCACGCCCATGGCGCGGGCCGAAATCTTCAGCAGTTCGCGGCAAGCCTCGGCGCGGGCGGGCGTGGGGGTCTCGACGATCGCGCTGGGCAGCACCTTCTCGGGCAGGCCATAGACGCGCTCGAAGCTGTTGCGGCGGGTGGCGGTGGTCAGGCGGCCGGTCCAGAACAGGCATTCCATGGCCCGCTTGCCCTCGCTCCAGCCCCACCAGCCGCCTTCGCCCTTGGCGCCCAGCTCCAGTTCGGAGGCCGCCAGCGGGCCGCGCTCGGCGACGGCGGCCAGGGCCTTGTCGATGAAGTCCGCGTGGCTGCGCAGGAAGCCCGAGACATTTTTCCAGACCCCGACGCCGTCGAGGGCGTCCTGCATCCGCCAGCGTAGCAGGGGATGGGTCGAGAGCGGCGTCAGCGAGGCCTCGTGCGCCCAGTATTCGGCGAGGTCCGGCGTCTTGCCCCAGGCCATAGCCTCCAGCAGCGACCGGTCGTAGGCCCCCAGGCGCGAGAACAGCGGCAGATAGTGCGAGCGCGAGACGACATTGACCGAGTCGATCTGCACGACGCCCAGGTTCTCGATCGTCGAGAGCAGGTGGCGTTTGCCCGGCGCGGTCGGGCGCGGTCGCGCGAAGCCCTGCGCCGCCAGCGCGATGCGTCGCGCGTCCTTCGCGGAGAGGGTCTCGACCATGGCTCTAGTTGAACTTGCGTCGGGACCGGGCGCAAGGCAGTGAGACCGCTAACATCTAGGGAGCAGCCATCATGACCGTGATCGAACGGGGCCCGGCCCGCTTGGCGCTCGCGCCAGAGGTCGGCGGCGCGATCGCCGCGTTCACGATCGGCGGCCGGGACGTGCTGCGGCCGATGGCGGCTGGCGCGACCGACGCCCTGCTGACGGCGAGCTTTCCGCTGGTCCCGTTCTGCAACCGCATCCCGAACGGCCGCTTCGCGTTCGAAGGCCGCGAGGTCGTGCTGCCGCCGAACCTGGCCGGCCATCCGCATACCCTGCACGGACAGGGCTGGCGCAACGCCTGGACGGTGGAGAAGGCGCGGGGAGGCGAAGCGGTGCTCTCCTACGAACACGCGGCGGACGCCTGGCCGTGGGCCTATCGCGCCGAGCAGCGCCTCGTGCTGTCCGAGAGCGGGCTGCGCATCGAGCTGACCGTGACCAACACCGGCGACGCGGCGATGCCGGCCGGCCTGGGTTTCCACCCCTATTTCCCGCGTCGCGAGGGCGAGGTCCTGACGGCGGCCAATGACGGCGTCTGGATGATCGACGCCGACGTGCTGCCGACCGTGCGCCATCCGGGCGTCCGGGGACCGGACTGGGCCGCTGGCGCCGTGGTCGAGGGCCACGCGCTGATCGACCATTGCTACACAGGCTGGGACCAGCGAGCGGTGCTGAGCGCGCCGGGCCAGCCGGACACGGTCGTCACCGCTTCGGCCGATTGCCGCTGGCTGCACGTCTATGTCCCGCCGGGGGAGGACCACTATTGCGTCGAGCCCTGCGCCAGCCGCCCCAATCCGTTCGGGGAAGGGGAGACTGGCGTGGTGACGCTTCAGCCCGGGGAGAGCCGGTCGATCTGGATGGAAGTGGCTAAGGCGTAATCCCGGCCTGGGCTTTCAGCCTGCTCACCATGTCGTTCGACATGTAGCCGTCGGCCGGCAGTTGCTGGCTCTGCTGCCAGGCGCGCAGGGCCTTGCGGGTGCCGGCGCCGATGACGCCGTCGGCCGGACCTGGATTGAAGCCGACGCGGGCCAGGGCGATCTGGGCGGCCATGCGGTCCGACATCGACAACGGGGTCTCGACCGGCCAGGGCGTGATCGGGGCCTCGCCGCCGCCGAAGCGGTCGGCCAGCAGGCCGATACCCAGGGCGTAGGACGTCGAGTTGTTGTAGGTGCGGATCGCGAAATGGTTCGGCAGGGCCAGGAAGGCCGGACCCGCCGCGCCCGCCGGCAGGAGCAGCATGGCCGGCGAGGCGGCGTCGGCCGCCGTCCAGGGCAGGCCGTCGGCGCGGCGCACGCCACGCGCTTCCCACCAGGCCGGGATCTGTTTGTCGACTTCGGTCACCGAATAGTCGAAGCCGGCCGGCAGGATCACCTCCTTGGCCCAGCCCGCGCCGGGCTTCCAGCCGCCCTTGACCAGCAGGTTGGCGGCCGAGGCCAGGCTGTCGGCGTCCGAACCCCAGATGTCGCGGCGGCCGTCGCCGTCGAAGTCGACGGCGGTCGAGCGGTAGCTGGAGGGGAGGAACTGAGTCTGGCCCATCGCCCCGGCCCACGAGCCGCGCAGCTGGGCGCGAGTGACCTCGCCCGAATCGATGATCTTCAGAGCGGCGATCAGTTCGCCCTCGGCCCAGGCGCGGCGGCGGCCGTCAGCGGCCAGGCTGACCATCGAGCGGACGACGTCGAAATTGCCCTGCAGCTGGCCGAACGCCGATTCCATGGCCCAGACAGCCAGCAGGATGTCACGCGGCACGCCGTAGCGGGCCTCGATGGTCGGCAGGTAGGCCAACTCCTCCCGCTTGCGGCGGCCCACCGCCACGCGGTCGTCGCTGATCACGCCCTTGATGTAGTCGCCCACCGGCTTGGAGAACTCCGGCTGGCGGCTGTCCAGGCTGATGACCTTGGGATCGGGCGTCACGCCGGCCAGCTCGCGATCCAGCAGGGCGGGCGACAGGCCCTGGGCGATGGCGCGGCCTCGGAAGTCCCGCAGCCAGGTGTCGAAGGCCAGCTCGCCGGCGGGCACGGGCGTCGCCGGAACCGGCTGCGGCGCGGCCGGAGTCTGGGGCTTGGGCGCCGGTTGCGGCGGGGTGATCGCCGTCAGCGGACCTTGTGGAGACGTGTCCGCGCAACCGGCGAGCAGGAGAACGAGAAAGACGCGACGATCGATGGCCATGCGGGGGAAGCTACCGGGGTTCGAGTAAAGCCTTCAATCACAAGCGCGCCAGACGGGTGAAGTTCCCGCGAAATCCCCACGCGCATTTGGGCGAAAGGGCGTCGAGCGCATTGACTCCGGTCCGCGTCGCACTTATACGCACCGCCTCCGAAACACCCCGGAAGTTCTGGCCGTATTCTGCGCGCCCGAACCTCTCCGCCGAAGTACAGAGACCGGTCATGAAGGTTCGCAGCTCGCTGAAGTCGCTGAAGGGTCGCCACCGCGACTGCAAGATGGTGCGTCGCAAGGGCGTCATCTACATCATCAACAAGACCGACCCGCGCTTCAAAGCCAAGCAAGGCTAATGACCTTGTCGTCTCCCAGAGCCGTTCTCTGGGATGTCGGCAACGTCATCGTGCGCTGGGATCCCCGCGCACTGTACGCGAAGATGTTCAAGGAACCGGCCGATCTCGACCGGTTCCTTTCGCATGTCTGCACGCTGGATTGGCACGTCGAGCACGACAAGGGCGTCGGCTTTCCGGAGAACGCCGCGCCGCTGATCGCGCGCTTCCCCGAGCATGAAGCAGAGATCCGGGCCTGGGACGAGCGGTTCGGCGAGATGCTGTCGGGGCCGATCCCCGAAACGGCGTCCGTGATCGAAGCCCTGGCGGCCGCTGACGTGCCGCAATTCGCCCTGACCAACATGCCCCAGAGCAAGTGGCCGGTGGTCCAGGCGATGTCGCCGGCCCATTTCGGCCATTTCCGCGATGCGATCGTCTCCGGCGACGAGCAGGTGATCAAGCCGGGCCGCCGGATCTACGAGATCGTGCTGGAGCGGACGGGCCTGCGGGCCTCGGACCTGCTGTTCATCGACGACAGCGCCGCCAATATCGCGGCGGCCATGGACATCGGCTTCCACACCCACCACTTCACCGATCCGGCGCAGCTGCGCGCCGCTGTCGAGCGGCACGGCCTGCTCTAGGTCCCAGTAGGGGAGATCTTGCATGAACGTCGGTTTCGTCGGCCTCGGCGCCATGGGCGCGGCCATGGTCCGCAACCTGCTGGGCAAGGGCGTCCAGGTGACGGTGTGGAACCGCTCGCGCGCGATCGTCGACGAGCTGGCCGCCGAGGGCGCGAGCGCGGCCGCCAGCGTCGACGAGGCCTTCGCCGCTGATATCGTGCTGACCATGCTGGCCCACGACCAGGCCATGCGCGCGGTGCTGCTGGACACCGGCGTTCTGGCCAAGGCCCGCAAGGGCGTGGTCCACGTCAACCTCGCCACCATCTCGACCGCCCTGGCCGCCGAGCTGTCGGTCCTGCACGCCGAGCTGGGTCTGGGCTATGTCGCCGCGCCGGTGTTCGGCCGTCCGCCCGTGGCCCAGGCCGGGGGGCTGAACGTCCTGGCCGCCGGCGCGCCCGACGCCGTGGCCGCCGCCATGCCGGTGCTGGAGCTGCTGGCCGCCAAGGTCTGGCCGCTGGGCGAGGATCCCGTCCGCGCCAACGCCCTGAAGCTGGCCGGCAACTTCATGATCGTCTCGGCCATCGAGAGCATGGGCGAGGCCGTGGCGCTGGGTGAAGCCTATGGCGTCGAGGCGCCCGAGTTGCTGGACATGCTGTCGAGCACCCTGTTCGCGGCGCCGATCTACAAGATCTACGGGGCCATGATCGCCGAGCGCCGTTACAGCCCGCCGGGCTTCGCCGCCGAGCTTGGCCTCAAGGACGTGCGCCTGGTGCTGGACGCCGCCGAGGCCAAGGGCCTGTCGATGCCTTTGGCCGATCTGGCCGAGGCCAGCCTGGAATCCCTGCTGGGCGGACCGGACAAGGACCTCGACCTGGCCGCCCTCGCCGAAGTCGCGCGAGCCAGGGTCGAAGGAAGGTAGTGGAAGGTCGCTGAATCGCGCTTCCCAGGGGCGCGCGTTCGCACTAGGTTCCGCGCCTCCCAATTCCAGCCTCTCGCGAGACTTTCCGCATGGCCGACGACGCCACTCCCCACGCCGACGTTCTGAACTCGACCGCCCAGGGTCAGCTGAAGTCGATCATCGACCGCGTCGAACGCCTCGAGGTCGAAAAGACCGAGATCATGGAGCAGATGAAGGAGGTCTATGCCGAGGCCAAGGGCAATGGCTTCGACGTGAAGATCCTCAAGAAGGTGGTTCGTCTGCGCAAGCAGGACCGCGCCAAGCGCCAGGAAGAGGACGCGATCCTCGACCTGTACCTCTCGGCCATCGGCGAGATCTGAGTTTTTACCGGGCGCGCATTTTTTAGGTAGTGTTTTGGCGCGCGGGGTCGGGGATAGTCCTCGCGACATGCGCGCCAAGCCGCCCGATCCGAAAGCACAGGCCAAGAAGGCCGCGCTGAACGCCCTCAAGCGGGCCCGTCGCGCGGCCGAGAAGTCGGGCGTCGAACTCTCCGAATGGGAGGGCGAGTTCCTGACCAGCGTCGCCCAGCGCGTCGAGACCTATGGGCGGGCCTTCGCCGATCCCGAGAAGGGCGCGCGCGGTCAGGCCCTGTCGGGCAACCAGGCCATCAAGCTCAAGGAAATCGCCCGCAAGGCCAAGGGCGAGGCCAAGCCGATGAAGCGCGGCAAGGGCTTTGCGCGGCGCGGTCGCGAGCCAGAACCCGCGCCGGAAAGCGACGAAGACTGATTCCGACGCGACCAGGCCAGGCCCGGAGACGCGCGGTTCGCGCTTAGCCTTCCTCCCCAGGAAACCGGGAGGAAAACCATGGCAAACACCAAGTCGCCGCGCCACGTCGTGCTGACCATCCTGCTGGGAACGGCGGTGGCCGGAACCCTGGATATGACCGAGGCCTGCGTTTATTGGGGCGTGACCAAGGGTGTCGCGCCGGAGCGGATCTTCCAGAGCGTGGCCAGCGGCCTGCTGGGCAAGGCGGCCTTCACCGGCGGCGCGCCGGCGGCGGCGCTGGGGCTCGCGGCCCACTTCGGCATCATGGCGGCGATGGTCGCCTGCTATGTGCTGGCCGGCCCGAGACTGCCGATCCTGACCAAGCGCCCGATCGTCATGGGCCTGGCCTATGGCCTGGCGACCTATGCGGTGATGAACTATGTGGTCCTGCCGCTGTCGCGGGCCCCGCATGGCGGACCCTTCGTGCTGTCGACCTTCGTGAACAATCTGGGCGCGCATCTGTTCATGGTCGGCGCGCCCATCGCTCTGATCGCGGCGTCACGAGAAAAGATGACAAAAACAGCCTGAGATTTGTCTCAAAGGCTTACCAAAAACTCTTGTTCGCCGAGCGACGTTAAGATCTTGGTAAGAGTCTCGGCTGAAAATGTGAATAATTGTAAAGAGTTAAATACTCATCGCTGTGAGGTTCTGGGTCGCGGGCGGGTCGCGGCTCCAGCCTCGACGTACGCGGGCGAAAGCCTGGATCGGCGTCGAGCGAGCTGCACGGCTCCGTGGATCAAGGATAATGGCGACCACCTATCAATATCTGCTGCGCCGCAAGGCGGAGTTGGAAACCCGCATGGTTGAGGCTCAAAAGCGCGCCCAGGCGCCGTTCGAGGGCGAGCTACGAGCGATCATCGTGGCGCTGGAGGCCCTCAAGCAGGCCGGCATGTCCGAGCGGCTGTCGGCCGGCGAGCCGGCGCCGTTCGCGCCGCCAGCTCCGGGTAAGCGCGGCCGAAGGGGGCGCTCCACCCGCGACATGATCCTGATCACCTTGACCCAGGCGCCGGGCCTGAACGAGGCGGAGATCGCCCGTCAGCTGGATCACCGCTGGAGCCGGCCGGTGACCCCGGCCCAGGTCGGCCGCGAGCTGGAGCAGATGGAGATCGAGGGCATGGCTCGGCGGTCCGGCGCGGGATGGGTCCGCATCGAGGAGGCCCCCCAGAATGTCGAAGAGCGGCCAAGCTTCAGCGTGGCCGCTCCCGGACATTAGTTCGGTCTTGAACGCCTCAGGCGCGCGCCGGCTTCGCCGACACCGCCGGGCGCGCCGGCTTCAGCAGCGCCTTCAGGCGCTGTTCGCGCGAGACCGGACGGAAGATCATCAGAGCCATCAGCCAGCCTCCTTCATATCGACCTCGATGCCCTGCTCGCGAACCTTGCGATAGAGGGTCGAGCGGCCGATGCCGAGGCGGCGGGCGACTTCGCTCATATGGCCGGCATAGACGTCGATGGCGTGCTGAATAAGGTCGCGCTCGATGTCTTCCAGCGTCCGCAGGTGGCCGCGGTCGTCGAGGATGCGCACGGGCGCCTCGGCCGCGCCCGTCGGGGCGGCCATGGCCGCGTGGGCGGCTTGCAGCATGGCGGCCGGCGGCGGCGCGGGCGGGGTCGCGACGGCCTCGACTGGCGCGGCGAGCCCCGAGATGGCCGGGAAGTCGTAGGGCTGCAGGTAAGGCGCGTCGGCCAGCACGATGGCGCGATAGACCGTGTTCTCCAGCTGGCGAACATTGCCGGGCCAGTCGAACGCGGTCAGCAGCTGCAGGGTCTCGGGCGAGGCGCCGATGACGCGCTTGCCCTCTTCGACGTTGAAGCGGCGAATGAACGCCTCGACGAGGGCCGGGATATCCTCGCGGCGCTCGCGCAGGCTGGGGGCTTCCAGCGGGAAGACGTTCAGGCGGTAGTAGAGGTCTTCGCGGAAATGCCCGACCGAAACGGCCTGCTGCAGATCGCGATTGGTCGCCGAGACGATGCGGACGTCGACCTTCAGCGAACGCTTTGAGCCGATCGGATCGATCTCGCCTTCCTGCAGCGCGCGCAGCAGCTTGACCTGGACGTCCAGCGGCAGTTCGCCGACCTCGTCCAGGAACAGGGTGCCGCCGTCGGCTTCCTTGAACTTGCCCAGATGCTTGTCGCTGGCGCCGGTGAACGAGCCCTTCTCGTGGCCGAACAGGATCGACTCCACGAGGTTCTCGGGGATGGCGCCGCAGTTAACGGCCACGAACGGCTTGCCGGCGCGCTCCGAGGAGCCATGCACCGCGCGGGCGATCAGCTCCTTGCCGACGCCGCTTTCGCCGGTGATCAGCACGGGGATGGCGCTCTTGGCCGCCCGCTCGCCCATGCGCTTGACCATGGTCATGACCGGCGAGGCGCCGATCAGATCCGCGAAGGTCGTCTTGCCGCCGGCCCGCTTGGTCAGGCGCTCGACCTCGCCCTTGAGGTCGCCCATGGACAGGACGTTGCGGATCGAGACGGTGATGCGCTCGGGGCTGGCCGGCTTGATGAAGAAGTCGGCGGCTCCGGCCTGCATGGCCTTGACCACGGTATCGACGCCGCCGCTGGCGGTCAGCACGATCACGGGCTGGTTGAAGCCGCGGGCGCGCATCTCCTTCAGCGTCTCCTGACCGGTCAGGCCGGGCATGACGAGGTCGAGCAGGATCACGTCGGCCGGAGCGCCCGACGTCAGGTGCGCGATCGCCGCGTCGCCGCCTTCGGCGTGCGAGACCGCGAACCCGTCGCGCTCGAGCACCGCCTGGATCAGCCGACGTTGTGTCGGGTCGTCATCGACGACTAGGACCGTTTTGGTCATAGGGCACATCCACCAGAACCGGCCATGCCCACATGGAGCAAGGCTCTTGTTGGTTCAGAGTGATACAGGCCGCGGGTAAACACCGGCTTTCGCAGACGTGTCGCGGAGCTTAAGGTTTAGCGTTAACAGGACCTTACCTGGGGAGGGGCGCGCGTACGCCAATCTGCTGCTATCGAGACCGACGAACTGGTGGGGCTTCTGCGACAGGCCTGGCGCACCCCACGCCCAAGGCGATCCAGAAACGCCATCCGTCGATCTGACGCGTTGCGCCTGCGGGCCGCCGAGGCCTATCTGCTAGCCCATGAACGCGCCCTTCAAGCCCGACACCCCGCCCGAATGGAACCTGGCCGATCTCTATGTCGGCCGCGACGATCCCCGGATCGAAACCGACCTCGCCGCCGCCAAGGCCGCCAATGACGAACTCGCCTCGCTGGAGGGGATGTTCCTGGAGGCTCGCAAGGAGCCAGCGCGCTTGGGCGTGCTGCTGGATCGCGGGATCACCCTCTATGAACAGGCCACCAACGGCCTGTGGAGCGTCGGAGCCTATGCCGGTCTGGAAGCCGCCGTCGCTCGCGATGACCCGGCCTGGGCCAAGTTCGAGGCCGACCTGCGGGCCCGCTCGTCCCAGATCGCCGCCGAGAGCCTGTTCTTCACGCTGGAGCTGAATCAGCTGGAAGACGGCGAGATCGCCAAGGCGCTGGAGGCCCATCCCGACGCGGCCCGCTGGGCGCCGTGGCTGCGCCGCGTGCGCCTGTCGCGGCCGCACGAGCTTTCGCCGGAGCTGGAGCGCTTCATCGTCGACAAGAGCCCGGCCGTCGCCAACTGGGTGCGGCTGTGGGACGAAACCCTTGCCAAGCTGACCGCGACCGCTGGCGACGAAACCCTGACCTTGCCCGAGACCCTGAACCGTCTCTCCGACCCCGACGTCACGCGGCGCAAGGCCGCCGCGGACGGACTGGCCAAGGCTTTGGAAGAGCGCGCCTCGACCCAGGCCCTGGCGCTGAACACCCTGGCCTTCGAGAAACAGGTCGAGGACCGCTGGCGCCGCTACGACAGCCCCGCCCAGTCGCGTCACCTGGCCAATGAGGTCGACGGCGACGCGGTCGACGCCCTGGAGCAGGCGGTGGTCGAGGCCTATCCGCGCCTGTCGCACCGCTACTACGCCCTGAAGGCCAAGGTCATGGGCCGCGACAGCCTGGACTACTGGGACCGCAACGCCCCGCTGACCGCCGCCGCCCCGCGCGCCTACGCCTGGGACGAAGCCAAGGGCATGGTGCTGGAAAGCTTCCAGGACCTGGCGCCGAAGTTCGCCGACGCCGCGCGGGTGTTCTTCGACAGGCCGTGGATCGATGCTCGCCCGCGTCCGGGCAAGCAGTCCGGCGCCTTCGCCCATCCGGTGACCGCCGACCGCCATCCGTTCGTGTTCATGAACTATATGGGCGAGCGGCGCGACGTGCTGACCCTGGCCCACGAACTGGGCCACGCCGTCCACCAGACCCTGTGCCAGCCGCTGGGCACCCTGCTGGCCGATACGCCCCTGACCCTGGCCGAGACGGCCTCGATCTTCGGCGAGGGCCTGGTCTTCGACCGCCTGCTGGCCGAGGCGAGCCCCGAGGACCGCAAGGGCCTGCTGGCTGGCAAGATCGAGGACGGCCTCAACACGGTGGTCCGCCAGATCGCCTTCCACCGCTTCGAGCGCCGCTTCCACGAGGCCCGCCAGGAGGGCGAGCTGTCGCCCGACCAGATCGGCGGCCTTTGGCTGGAGGTGATGGGCGAGAGCCTGGGCCCGGCCGTGAAGCTGAACGAAGGCTACGAGCACTACTGGGCCTATGTCAGCCACTTCTGCCACGCGCCGTTCTACGTCTACGCCTATGCGTTCGGGGATCTCCTGGTGCGCGGGCTGATGGAGAAGCGCCGCGAGAATCCGGCCAAATTCGCGCCCCTGTACGAGGATCTGCTCGCGGCCGGCGGCACGCGCACCTATGTCGAGGCGCTGAAGCCCTTCGGGTTGAACCCCAGGGACAAGGCGTTCTGGGCCGCCGGCTGCGCGCAGCTGGAGCGGCTGGTGGACGAGTTCGAACGGCTCGTCTGACGCCCTGCGTTCGCCCTCGTCCTTCGACAAGCTCAGGATGAGGGCGAAGAACTTCCGGGGTGCGTCCGTCACCTCATGCTGAGCCTGTCGAAGCACGAGGTGACGCGGCATGGTTGACGATCGTAACGACCCCGCCAAAGACCCCGAACGCGACCGCCTCTCCGGCCGGCTCTCCCGTTTCGCCAAGGTGGGCGCCGGGCTCTCGGGCGCGGCCGTGTCCTACGGCGCCAACCGCGTCTTCGCCGGCGACGACGCCAACGCTCGCAACGCCAAGGCGCTGAAGGCGGCGCTGGGCGGGCTGAAGGGGCCGCTGATGAAGGCGGCCCAGATGTTCGCCACGGTGCCGGACCTGTTGCCGCCCGAGTTCGCCAAGGAGTTCGCCGAGCTCCAGACCAACGCGCCCGCCATGGGCTGGCCGTTCGTGCGCCGGCGCATGGCGGCCGAGCTGGGACCCGACTGGCAATCCAGGTTCGCGACCTTCGAGCACGAGGCCGCCGCCGCCGCCTCGCTGGGCCAGGTGCACCGCGCCACGACCCATGACGGCCGGGCCATCGCCGTGAAGCTGCAGTACCCCGACATGCAGAGCGCGGTCGAAAGCGACCTGGGTCAGCTGCGCGCCCTGATCGGCGTCTTCAAGCGCATGGACGGCTCGATCGACCCGTCCGAAATGATCGTCGAGATCGGTGATCGCCTGCGCGAGGAGTTGGACTACGGGCGTGAGGCCAGGATGATGTCCGTGTACGGAAATTTTTTCGCCGACCGCGAGAACATCCGCACGCCGACGCCGGTTCCGGAGCTGTCCACCGGCCGCCTGCTGTCGATGACCTGGCTGGACGGCCAGGGCCTGCTGGCCTTCAAGAGCGCCCCGCAGGAGACCCGCGACCGCATCGCCGCCCTGCTGTTCGAGGCGTGGTGGAGCCCGATGACCCATCTCGGGATCATCCATGGCGACCCGCACCTGGGGAACTACAGTTTCGGCGGTGACGAGGCGGCGCACCTGAACCTGCTCGATTTCGGCTGCATCCGCGTCTTCCCGCCGACGTTCGTGGCCGGGGTGGTGCGGCTCTATCGCGCGCTCTCGAACGACGACCGCGCCGAGCAGGTCGAGGCCTATCGCACCTGGGGCTTCCAGGGCCTGACCGACGAACTGGTCGACACCCTGAACGTCTGGGCGCGCTTCATCTACGGCCCGCTGCTGGACGACCGGATCCGCACCGTCGCCGACGACGTCCCGCCGGGCGAGTACGGGCGCCGCGAAGCTTTCAAGGTGCGCCAGGCCCTGAAGGCGGTGGGCGGGATCACCATCCCGCGCGAATTCGTGTTCATGGACCGCGCGGCGATCGGGCTGGGCGCGGCCTTCCTGCATCTCGGGGCTCGCCACAACTGGCGGGCGCTGTTCGAGGCGTCGCTGGAGGGGTTCTCGGAGGAGGGTGTCGCCGAGCGGCAGGCGAAGGCGCTCTCCGAGGTCGGCCTCTAATTCTTGTCATCCCGGAAGCCTCGCAGAGGCTGTCCGGGACCCAGGGGCAACCGCCCTGCCATTGGCCCCTGGGTCCCGGCTCTCCGCTTACGCTACGGCCGGGATGACAAGATTAGTGTTCGTATTCTCGGAGAAGGTCTTCCAGCCGCCGCTGCTCGGGCTTCATCACCCAGTAGAACCGCAGGGTGTTCCAGCCGAAGCTGGCCACTAGCGCCCCGCCGCACAAGGCCAGGGCCTGCATCCCCGCCGCGCTGTCCATCTTGCCGTCGCGCTGCAGGCGCTCGATGGCGAACCACATGGGCAGGATGAACACCGGGGCCATCATCCAGAACACGTGGTAGTTCCGCCGCGCCGCCTGGTTGCGGGCCAGGAGGCCGGCCAGGGTGTCGCGCATCGGCTGGCCGGTGTCGCGGGTGCGGGCCCGGAAGCCGTTCCAGAACACCGCGATCATCACGACCCAGCACACGCCCAGCATCGCCATGCCAGCCCAGCCGTGAAAGTCCTCGCCGCCACGCAGCACGGCCGCGCCGGCGACGAGCGTGAACACGGCCAGGGCCGCGAACGGGATGGCGCTCAGCAGGAATTCCGTCCTGCGACGGGTCTTCAAGGTGCTCATCAGTGCCTCCATCAGTCGGGCCTGGTGCTCTTCGGAGGGGCGGTTGGCCTCTGACCGCCAGACCTGTTCGAGGCGCTCAAAGTCCATCGGCGTCCTCCTTCACTTGGGTCGAGAGCCGTTGGCGCAGGCGGGTCAGCCGCGCGCCGACATTGGTCTCGGTGAGCCCGTGCAGCCGGGCGATCTCGCCATAGGCGACGCCGTCCAGCGACAGCAGGATCAGCGAGCGCTCGATCGGGGCCAGGGTGCGGATGGCCGCATAGAGCCGCTCCAGCAGCGGGCCTTGCGGATCATCGCCCGCGTCGCGGATCAGCAGCTCGGCCTCGATCGACACGCCGCGCAGGCGTCGCCGGATCTCACCCCGCCGCCAGGTGAGGGCGGCGTTGTGGGCTACCCGGTGGGCGAAGGTCCCGGCCGCGCTCTGCTCCCGGAAGCTCGGGCGCGCCTTCCACAGCGCCACCGTCAGTTCCTGCAGCAGGTCGTGCTGGTCGCAGGGTTCGGCGAACGCCCGCGCCGTCCGCTGCAGCATCGGTAGATGCGGCGCCAGCCAGTCGGCGAAGTCCTCGTCGATGTCGTGGTCGCTCGCCATCCCCTTGGCCATCCGTCTCCCCGTTTCGAAAGGTTAGATGCCGGCCGGGGCCTCGTCCTTACGGAAGGCTTTTCTTTTTTCAAACGCTCGTTAGCCTGACGGCATGTCCGACGACCTGACAGACGCCCAGACCGCCGCGATCCCCGACGGGTTCTCCCAGCTGAACTGGTCTCGCGGCTTCGGCCGTCAGATCGGGCCGCTGTTCGAGCATAGCGAAGGCCCGGGCCAGGCGCGCCTGGCGTTCCGGGTCGAGGAGCACCACACCAACGGCCTGGGCAACTGCCACGGCGGCATGCTGATGAGCTTCGCCGACATGGCCTGGGGCCGGATCATCTCGCTGCAGAAGTCCTACAGCTGGGTCACCGTGCGGCTGATGTGCGACTTCCTCTCGGGCGCCAAGCTGGGCGACTGGGTGGAGGGCGAGGGCGAACTGATCGGCGAGGAGGACCTGCTGTTCACCGTACGCGGCCGCATCTGGGCCGGCGACCGCACCCTGATCACCGGTACGGGCGTCTTCAAGGCGCTGAGCCCCCGCAAGCCGCGTCCGGGCGAACTAGCCTATACGGAAAGCGCCGATGGCTGACGATCAAACCTCGCCGGTCTCGCTGCTGGCCCCCTTCCACGGCGAGCCGCCGCCGGCCCCGGCCTGGTTCAAGGGCGCCGTCGCCCAAGCCCCGGAGCGTTCGACCATCGCCGTCGAGGGCGCGAACATCGAACTGCTGACCTGGGGCGAGATTGGCAAGCCGGGCCTGCTGTTCCTGCACGGCAACGGCGCCCACGCCGACTGGTGGAGCTTCATCGCGCCGTTTTTCGCCCAGGACTGGCGCGTGGCGGCGATCTCGTGGTCGGGCATGGGCGGCAGCGACTGGCGGCCGGCCTACAGCGCCGAACTGTTCGCGACCGAAATCTTCGCCGCCGTCGAGGCCGCTGGCCTCGAGGCCGGCGGCGTCAAGCCGATCGTCGTCGGCCACTCTTTCGGCGGCTTTCCGACCCTCTATTGCGCCGCGCGCCATCCCGAGCGCCTGCGCGGCGCGATCTTGGCCGACAGCAGCATCCAGCCGCCGGAAAAGCGCTGGAAGGGCCCGCCGCCGCGTTCCGGGCAGGGCAGCCGTGTCTACGTCACGCTGGAAGAGGGGCTGAATCGCTTTCGCCTGGCCCCGCCGCAGCCGTGCGAGAACCTCTACATCGCCGACTTCATCGCCCGTCGCTCGCTGAAGGCGGTGGAGGGCGGCTGGACCTGGAAGTTCGATCCGGATCTCTGGCACAATTTCCGGATGCCCGATCTTGGGCAGCTTCTGCCTCAGATCGCTTGTCCGGCGGCCCTGATGTGGGGCGAGCGATCTAACCTGATGCATGCGGAGACGCTCGACTATATGGTGGCGCAAATGCCCAAGGACGTGCTGCTTCTCCCGCTGCCCGACGCCGATCATCACGTGATGATCGACCAGCCCCTGGCCTTCGTGGCCGGGCTCCGTGGACTATTGGCGAACTGGTCCTGAGCGACGCGCCGGGGCCCGTTCTCGTCTACGCGCCCGATCGCGGGATCGGCGATCTGATGTGGCATTTGCCGACGATCCGAGCCATCGCGGCCACGACGCCCGAGCGCAAGGTCGTGCTGGTCGCGCGACCGTCCAGCCGCGCCGCCGAGGTCCTGACCGTCGAGCCCAGCGTCGCGCGCGTGCTGTACGCCCCCCACTACAAGGGCAAGCTGAAGGGCGTGCGCGAAGTCATTGACTTCTATCGCATCTGCCGCGCCGAGAGGCCGCGCGCGGTGTGGGTCCTGGAGAAGATCGACCGCCCCGCCATCGCCGCCGCCCTGGCCGGCGCGCCCGAGCGGCGAGGCTTTGGCCTTGGGCACGGGCAGGAGCGGTTCCTGACCACGGGGCCGTACCTGCCCAAGGCGATGCGCTCCGCCCACCGGCTCGACAAGCTGGCGGCGTTCGAGGAGGCTCACGGCCTGGTCGTCGACAGTCGGGAGCCGGAGCTGAGGCTGGATCCCGAGGCGCTGGCGGCCGTGAAGACCAGGTACGCCGACAAACCTGGTCCCTGGCTGACCCTGGGCATTGGCGCCAGCGAGCCCGCGCGCACCTGGCCGGCCGAGAGGTTCGCCCAGACGGCGTCGCGGCTCTCGGACCTGTTCGGTACGGTGTTCTGGGTCGGCGGCCCGCACGAGGCGCGCGTCGCCACGGCCGCGATCGGCGATCTGCCCAACAACGTGGTGGCCTGCGACCTGACGCTGGACAAGTCCGCCGCTCTGATCGCGCTGTCGGCCGGGTTCCTGGGCAACGATTCGGGCGCGCTCAACGTGGCCGCCGCCGTCGGCACGCCGTGCGTGGGGCTGATGGGCACGGCGCCGGTGCCGGCCTATTCCCGCTGGCTCTCGCGGCTGGACGGCGGCGAGGGGCGAATCTCCGATATCACGGTCGGTCAGGCTGTCGACGCCGTGCGCGCCCGCTTCGTATCGGAAGCCTGGGGCAATACGCACGCTTGAGCCTTAGCGCCCCCCGTTGTATCGGGCGGGCTCGGTATTCTCTCTTTGCTTCCAAGGACGACACATGGCCGGCGATTATCACCGCGGTGAGATGGACATTCACGAACAAGTCGCGACCTTCGCGGCGTTCAACAACATGACGAAGTGGGGCTCGCTGGCCGTCGCCACCCTGCTGCTGTTCATCACCCTGCTGTTCTGCACCGCGGCCGGCTTCATCGGCAGCGCTATCGCCGCCGCCTTGCTGCTGGCCGCGGGGATCTTCTTCCTGCGCGACAAGCCGGCCTCGACCCACTGACACCGGTGGACATCGGCATATTTTCTCCCTGAGCTGCGTCTTGAGCCTCGACAAGAGGCAAGACTATCCCCTACAGAGCGCCGCATGCTGCTGAGCAAACAGCGCTCTGGGGAGGGGTATGCCGATGGCCGTTATCGCCGTCACGAAAGAGACCCGCGCGAACGAAACGCGGGTCGCGGCCACGCCTGAAACCGTCAAGAAGCTCGGCGCCGCCGGCTTCTCGGTGGTGGTCCAGGCGGGGACGGGGACGGCCGCGTCCTATCCGGACGCCGACTACGAGGCCGCCGGCGCCAAGATCGCCAAGACGGCCGTCGAGGCCCTCAAGGACGCCGACGTCCTGTTCAAGGTGCGCGCGCCCGAGGCCGCCGAGATCGCGGCCCTGAAGAGCGGGGCCATCGTCGCCGCCGCGCTCAATCCCTACCAGGACAAGGAAACGCTGGACGCCCTGGCAAAGGCCGGCGCGACGGCGATCGCCATGGAGTTCATCCCGCGCATCACCCGCGCGCAGGTGATGGACATGCTGTCGTCCCAGGCCAACCTCGCCGGCTATCGCGCCGTGATCGAGGGCGCCGAGGCCTATGGCAAGGCCCTGCCAATGATGATGACCGCCGCCGGCACCGTCGCCGCGGCCAAGGTGTTCATCATGGGCGTGGGCGTCGCCGGCCTGCAGGCCATCGCCACGGCCCGCCGCCTGGGCGCGGTGGTCACCGCCACCGACGTGCGTCCGGCCACCAAGGAGCAGGTCGAGTCTCTGGGCGCCAAGTTCCTGGCCGTCGAGGACGAGGAATTCAAGAACGCCCAGACCGCTGGCGGCTACGCCAAGGAGATGTCCAAGGAATACCAGGCCAAGCAGGCTGAACTGGTTTCCAGCCACATCGCCAAGCAGGACATCGTCATCACCACGGCCCTGATTCCCGGCCGTCCCGCGCCGAAACTGGTCAGCGCCGCCCAGGTGGCGTCGATGCGCGCGGGCTCGATCCTGGTCGACCTGGCCATTGAGCAGGGCGGCAATGTCGAGGGCGCGAAGCTGAACGAGACGGTGATCACCGCCAACGGCGCCAAGATCCTCGGTCACGCCAACCTGCCGGGCCGCATCGCCACCGACGCCAGCGCGCTCTACGCCCGCAACCTGATGGCCCTGGCGACCCTGTTCACGACGAAGGAGGGCGCGTTCGCCCCCAACTTCGAGGACGAGATCCTGCAGGCCGCCGTCGTCACCCGCGGCGGCGCGATCGTCCACCCGAATTTGAAGACCGCCTAACAACAGCATCGAAAGGGAGGCTCCCATGGAAGCCGTCGACCCCACCGTGTTCCGTCTGGCGATCTTCGTGCTCGCCATCTTCGTCGGCTACTACGTCGTCTGGAGCGTGACGCCCGCGCTGCACACGCCGCTGATGGCCGTCACCAACGCCATTTCGTCGGTGATCATCGTTGGCGCCCTGCTGGCCGCCGCGGCCCATGGCGCCAATAGCGACCTGGCCGGCGGCGCCGTCGCCGGCTCGACCTGGATCTCCAAGGGGGCCGGCACGCTCGCCGCGGCCTTCGCGGCGGTCAACATCTTCGGCGGCTTCTTGGTCACCCAGCGCATGCTGGCGATGTACAAGAAGAAAGAGAAGAAGTGAGCAAGCGAGAGCAGGGGGAAATAGAACAATGAACGCCAATCTCGCCGCCATTCTCTACATCGTCTCGGGGGTGCTGTTCATCCTCGCGCTGCGTGGCCTTTCCAGTCCCGTGACCAGCCAGGCGGGCAACCGTAACGGCATGATCGGCATGGCCATCGCCGTCGGCACCACCCTGGCCACCCTGTGGAGCCAGGGCGCGCTGGACGTCGTGACCCTGGGCCTGATCCTGGGCGGCGTCGCCGTCGGGGGCGCGGTCGGGGCGGTCATCGCCCGCAAGGTCGCCATGACCTCGATGCCGCAACTGGTCGCCGCCTTCCACTCGCTGGTCGGCATGGCCGCCTGCCTCGTGGCCGTGGCCGCCATCTATACGCCCGCCGCCTACGGCATCGTGGGCGAGGACGGACACATCCACCTCAACAGCCTGATCGAGCTGTCGCTGGGCCTGGCTATCGGCGCCATCACCTTCACCGGCTCGGTCATCGCCTTCGCCAAGCTGAACGGCAATATGGGCGGCGCGCCGATCCTGCTGCCGGCCCGTCACCTGCTGAACATCGCCATCGCCGCGGCCATCGTGGCCCTGGTCGTGGTCCTGGTGGTCAGCGGCGGTTCGGCCATCTGGGCCTTCTGGGGCATCTTCGCCCTGAGCCTGCTGATCGGCGTCACCCTGATCATCCCGATCGGCGGCGCGGACATGCCGGTCGTCGTGTCGATGCTGAACAGCTATTCCGGCTGGGCGGCGGCGGCCCTGGGCTTCACGCTCGAGAACACCACCCTGATCATCACCGGCGCGCTCGTCGGTTCGTCGGGCGCGATCCTGTCCTACATCATGTGCAAGGGCATGAACCGCTCGTTCGTGTCGGTGATCCTGGGCGGCTTCGGCGCCGACGCTTCGGCGGCGGCCGGTCCCGGCGGCAAGGTCGAGAGCCGTCCCGTCAAGCAGGGCAGCGCCGACGACGCGGCTTTCATCATGAAGAACGCCAGCAAGGTGATCATCGTCCCGGGCTACGGCATGGCCGTCTCTCAGGCCCAGCACGCCCTGCGCGAAATGGCCGACAAGCTGAAGGAAGAGGGCGTCGAGGTGAAGTACGCCATCCACCCCGTCGCCGGCCGGATGCCTGGCCACATGAACGTGCTGCTGGCCGAGGCCAATGTCCCCTATGACGAGGTGTTCGAGCTGGAGGACATCAACAGCGAGTTCTCGACGGCCGATGTGGCCTTCGTGATCGGCGCCAACGACGTCACCAACCCGGCCGCCAAGACCGACCCGACCAGCGCCATCTTCGGCATGCCGATCCTGGACGTCGAGAAGGCCCGCACCGTCCTCTTCGTCAAGCGCGGCATGGCCTCGGGCTATGCCGGCGTCGAGAACGAGCTGTTCTTCCGCGACAACACGATGATGCTGTTCGGCGACGCCAAGAAGATGGTCGAAGGCATCGTGAAGGGGCTGTAGGGCTCCTCACCGCCAAGAAACGACGAAGGCCCCGGCGGTGACGCTGGGGCCTTTTTTGTAAGTATAGAGCCTAAATCAGGCTGCTGCGTCGATCCTCTTCAGCAGGCCTGCCGTGGCCAGCTTCATATGGGCGTTCATGGCGTCGAAATCGCAGCCGTTCGGCCAGGTCGGGGTGCCCATCTCGATAAAGACGCGAGCAAAGAAGGCCGGATCGCGAAGCGGCTCGGTCACGACACCGTCGCTGACGAAATCGCGGAGGTCGAGGATGCCCGTCATCTGGTCGTCGAAATCGATCTCAAGGCGATAACCATCCAGCGCCTTGACGCGCACGGCTTGCACCATCTTGTACTCATTCATCGGCGAGCCCTTCGATCTTGAACGTGGGCAGTTTCTCGACCGCCAAATCCCAGTTGCGCATCAACTCGGGACGGTTCTTCACAATTCATTCTACCACATAGCGCGCTTGTCGGCGCGGGAAGTGTCCAGCCAGCCGGCGGCCGGACGTGATGTCAAAGAGGGCGGCATGATCGCCGTAGTTGGCATGGACATGCGGCGGATTGTGGTCTCCGAAATTGATCCGGATGACGATGCCCAGGAAGATCGAAATAATCGGCACGCGAGTGCTCCATTTATTTCAATCTATGCGATATATTTTACCATCCGCAATCAAAACGAAACAAAGGCCCCAGGGTTACCTGGAGCCTCTGTCGCGGGGTGTGGGGGAGTGGGTGTCTGGGTCAGCGGCGCTCAAGCTCACTTGGCGGCCAACTCGACCGCGTTGCGGCGGGCGGCGAAGGCCAGGGCCTTGCGTTGTTGCTTGGGCAGTTGGGCGTTCACTTCGCGATGGACGTCGGCGACACAGGCGCCCAGCGACATGAGCAGGCCTTCGCTGCTGCGTTGCTTGGCGCGGCACAGGGCCTCGCCGGCGGTGTCGATGCGGGCCTTGAAGATCGCGGCTTGCGACGGGCTGGACAGGTCCAGGTCGGCGAACGAGACGGTGGTGACCGGTTCGCGCTCGGCGGCGTTGGCGGCTTGGGTCAGGCCCAGCACCGGCACGGCGGCGAGGCTCAGGCTGGCGACGGTGGTCAGGCTCATGATGAACTTGCGCATTTGAAGTATCCCTCTGGCTGGGCGCTATTCCCTGCGCCGATGAATACTGTCTATTCTCGGGAGTTCGCGAAGTCCCGTTACGTCTCATTCATGACGTGAAATTAAAGAAGTGTCCTGGTTTTAATGAAATGAAGTTTCCGTAATATTTGACGATTACATGACGCCTGTTGATCGATCGTCGATGCGAGCTTGGCGGCATAGTTAGCAAATGGTTAAGCTGCGCCCTGTTTTCGCCCCATGCGACATCCATACACCCCGCCAATTCACTGTTCCGAAAGGTCAAGCATGAGAGCTAGACGCGCGCGGCGCGGTCCTCTCCTTGACCGAATGTCCGAGAGGAAAGCGGTTTGATCCCCAAGAGCCTGGCTGTTCAGTCTCCCCAAGTACGCGTCGCCTTCTTCGCCATGCTGGGCGTCGCGGCGATGGCGGGGGCGCTGAACGGCGCGGTGGCGCTGGGTGAGTGGGTCGCCCACGCGACCCCTGTCTCTCGCCCGACGCCCGCCATTGTTCCGACCGAGCCCGTCGCCGAAGAAGAGGCCGAGCCCGCCGCACCGCCGCCCGCCTATCAGTTCGACGCGCCGCTGCCTGGTCGGGTGGTCAATTCGCCGTTCGGCCTGCGCCAGTTGCCCTGGGAAGAGAACGGCCGCCTGCATCAGGGCGTCGATATCGCCGCCCCCAGCGGCGCGGCGGTCAAGGTCGCCGCCGATGGCGTGGTCAAGGCCACGGGTCTTTCCCCCACCTACGGCCGCTATGTCCAGGTGATGCACAAGGGCGGGCTGACCACGATGTACGCCCACCTCGCCGGACCGGCCAAGGGCGTCAAGCGCGGCGTCTATCTGCGTCGTGGCGCGACGGTGGCCTATGTCGGCAATTCGGGCCGTTCGACCGGTTCGCACCTGCACTTCGAGATCCGCGACGGCGACAAGGCCCTGAACCCCAGCTTCTTCCTGGGCCGCAGCTTCGCCGAGGCCGACGACCTGCCGCTGAAGGCCGCCAGCCGGGTGTCCAGGAAGGTTCGCCTGGCGACGGTCTCGAAGTGGCCGAAAGGCGTGGCTCGGACCGGCAAGGACGGAATCACCGTCACCCGCGTGAAGGGCGGTCGCGTGCGCGCCACGATCCCGGTGGTCGACGGCTCGATCCCCAGCGTGGCCGGCTAGAGCGCAGAGCGCTCCAGGTTTCGGACGCAATCCGAAGCGGACAGACTCTAAAACTCCGCTCAGAGAGCGCCACGTTCTCGACGCGTCACAAAGCGTTACTACATTGAACGCCATGATCCAGTTTCTCGGCCGTGGCGTCGCGGGCTTCGTGCTCCTGCTCTTGTCCTATATCGCCGTCGGCGGGCTGATGAGCGCCTCTGGGGCGCCCAAGCCGCGCGGTCAGTTGGTCGAGATCGAGCCGGGGCGCAAGCTGCGGCTGGTCTGCGAAGGTCCCCGAAGCGACCGCCCGGTAGTCTGGCTGGAGGCCGGGGCTTTCGGCTTCGCCGCCGACTGGGGCGCCGCGCAAGAGGCCCTGACCGCCGCCGGCTGGCGCTCTTGCGCCTATGACCGCGCCGGCATGGGCTATTCGCCGAAGGGCCCCAACCCGCGCGACGGCATCGCCATCGTCACCGACTTCGAGAAGCTGGTCGCCGCCTCGGACGAGCCTGGTCCCTACATCCTGGTCGGTCACTCGATGGCCGGCCTGCGCCTGCGCCAATATGCCGGCCGCAATCCCGACAAGGTCGCCGGGCTCGTGCTGATCGACGCCGCTACGCCCGAGGCCGCCCAGAACCCACGCATGAAGGGCTTCATCGAGGCCTTCGCCAGTATCTCCAAATGGGCCGCGCGCGGCGCTTCGATCGGCCTCTACAAGCCGCTGGTGCACACCCGCCTGGGCGACAAGATCGACCTGCCCCCAGCCGCCAAGGCCGAGAAGGGCTGGGCCTTCGCCAATGGCCGCCACAACCGCACCTCCGCGGAGGAGGTCGGACTGTGGCATGAGGCCTCGCAGCAGGCCGGCGAGCAGCCGGCCTATGATCCGAAGTGGCCGGTCGCCGTGCTGACCGCCGGGCCTGTGAAGGGGCGTGAGAGCTGGAAGGACCTGCAGGCCGCCCCGGCCCGCGCCTCCCAGCATGGCATGATCGACCACGTCGAGACCGCCACCCACACCCTGCTGATCGGCCGCCGCTTCGCCGACCATATCGTCCGGGCCGTCGCCTTCGTGGCCGACGCTCGTCAGAAGGGCTGATACAACTTCCAGGAAGTCGATTCGGGGAGGTCGTCATCATGGTCAGCGCCGTCAACCTGGAGGGCGTCAGCAAGACCTATGACGATTTCCACGCCGTCCGGGACGTCAGTTTCGAAGTCCCCTCCGGCCGGATCACCGGTTTCCTGGGCCCCAACGGCGCGGGCAAGACCTCGACCATCCGCATGATCCTGGGCCTGTTGCCGGTCAGCGCGGGCGAGATCACGGTGCTGGGCGCCAGAGACGCCACCAAGGTCCACGAGCGGATCGGCTTCCTCCCCGAGGAGCGCGGCCTCTACAAGCGCATGACCCCGATCGATGCGATCGCCTTCTTCGCGGGGCTGAAGGGCGTGCCGGAGGCCGAGGGCCGCAGGCGGGCCAAGGCGATGCTGGAGGCGCAGGGCCTGGGCTTCGCCATGAAGCGGCCGATCAAGGATCTCTCCAAGGGCATGGCCCAGAAGGTCCAGCTGATCTCGGCCCTGGCCCACGAGCCGGAGCTGGTGGTGCTGGACGAGCCGTTCTCGGGTCTCGATCCCGTCAACCAGCAGGCCCTGGAGACGATGATCCGCGAGATCGCCGCGCGCGGGGCCACGGTATTGTTCTCCACCCACGTGATGCAGCACGCCGAGCGGCTGTGCGACAAGGTCGTGCTGATGGCGCGCGGGCGGAAGGTGTTCGATGGCGACGTCGCCACGGCCCGCCGCGCCGCGCCTCGAGCCCTGGTGCTGGAGGGCGATCTGCTGGCCGAGCAGGTCATGGCCTTGCCGGGCCTGGGCGCGGTGACCTCCGAGCCGCTGCCGGACGGCGGCTGGCGACATGTGGCGGTGCTGCCGGAGACGAGCGCCGGTCAGGACGCCCTGAAGGCCGCCTTCGCCCGGGATCTCGCTTTGCGCCGGTTCGAGCTCAAGGAGCCCAGCCTGCACGACGCCTTCATCGTCCTGACGGGAGACCAGGCATGAGCCGCCTGCTGAGGATCGCCCGCCGGGAATACCTGGCCTATGTCCGCACCATTGGCTTCTGGCTGTCGATCGTGGCGCTGCCGCTGGTCATCGGCGTCAGCGCCACCGCGCCGTTGATGATGATGAAGACCGCCAAGCCCGAGCGGCTGGCGATCGTCGACCTGACGGGCCAGAACCTGGGGCCCGCCGTCGCCAGGGCGGTGGTCGAGGACCAGAACCGCGCTTCGGCCCGGGCCCTCCGCGCTGCGGCCCTGTCGGCGGCTGGTCCCAAGGCCCAGGAGGCCGTCGGCAAGGCCCAGGCCAAGGGCGGCGAGGCGGCGGGGCGGGAGGCTCTGGCGGGCTTCAATCCGGCCGCCGCGGCGCGTTTCAAGCCGCCACGCGCCAAGGTGATCATCCTGCCGGCGTCTCCCGAGGCCCAAGCCGCCGCGACGCCGCGTGAGGCGGGCCTGGTCGCGCGTCGCGACGTGGCCGACAAGCGCCTCGATTCGGTGCTGATCCTCAGCGGTCGCGACGACGCCATCGTCATGGACCTGTGGAGCCGCAACCTGGGCGCGCCGGTGCTGGAGAACGACCTGCGCCAGGCCGTGGGCGGCCTCATGCGCGAGCGCGCCCTGGCTCGCGCCGGCGTCTCGGCCCAGGTTCTGAAAGCCGCCGACGGTCTCAAGCCCGCCTTCAACAGCCTGTCGCCCAAGGCCGCTTCGGGCGAGAAGGTCAGTCTGCGCGACCGCTTGCCGGCCATTGTCGGCTTCGCGGCCGGGATGCTGCTGTGGTCGATGGTCCTGACCGGGGCCAGCATCCTGCTCAACAGCGTGATCGAGGAAAAGTCGTCCAAGATCCTCGAGGTGCTGCTGTCATCGGCCTCCGTGCCCGAGATCATGGGTGGCAAGATCCTGGGGGTGGCGGGCCTGACCCTGACCGTCTTGGGCATCTGGGCCCTGGCCGGCTGGCTGGCCCTGATCAACTTCGCCCCCGGCCTGGCCGGAGACCTCGCGGCCGTGCTGCTGGGCAAGGGGCTGGTGTTCTATTTCGGCGCCTATCTGGTCGGCGGCTACCTGATGTACGCGGCGCTGTTCGCCGGCATCGGGGCCTTTTGCGAGAGCCAGCGCGACGCCCAGACCCTGCTGGGGCCGATCATGATGGTGATGACCATTCCAGTGGTGTTCATGAGCCAGGCGATCCGCTCGCCCGACGCGCCGATCCTGAGCGCCCTGTCCTGGTTTCCGCCCTTCACGCCGTTCCTGATGCCGGCGCGCATCGCCAGCGATCCGCCGCTGGTCCAGGTGGTCGGAACCACGGTGCTGATGGCCGCAGCCGTGGCGGCGATCATCGCCTTCTCGACCCGCGCCTTCCATGTGGGGGCTCTGGCGACGGGGAAGGTGAACCTGAAGACCCTGGTCGGTCTGATCGTCAGGAAGCAGGCGGGGTAGGGAGCCTCTAGCCCAGAAACGACGAAAGCCGCGCGGATCGCCGCGCGGCTTTCGAGATCTTCGAAGCTGAAGAGGTCTGGTCTTAACGACCAGCCGGCTTCTTCGGCATCGGCAGCAGGCCTTCGCGCTGGGCGCGCTTGCGGGCCAGCTTGCGGGCGCGACGGACGGCTTCAGCCTTTTGGCGAGCGCGCTTTTCCGACGGCTTCTCATAGTGCACGTGCCGCTTCATTTCGCGGAACGAGCCTTCGCGTTGCATCTTCTTCTTCAGAGCCTTCAGGGCCTGATCGACGTTGTTGTCGCGGACGAAAATCTGGACCAGGGGTATCTCTCCATTCGACAGCCCGACCAATATTCCCAAGTCCCTCTTGAGGGGCCGGGCGGGCGAACAAAACCGGGTAACCTGAGAGGGGTTCTCCCAGGCGATGAGGCGGGGCTGATAGCAGAGCGAAGGGCCGCTGTCCATGCGCGACGCGGCCTAAACACCAGTGTAGACTCGGATTTATGACGCAAACCGCCCAGACCGCCGTTCAGACCTCCAGCCAAGCTTCGGATCAACCGGGCTCCTCATGGGCCGACGCCGCCGAGCAGCGCGTACTGGACGAAGCCTTGCGTCTCGCGCCTAAGGCCGGCTGGAACGCCGGGATGGTCAGTCGCGCCCTGGCGGCGGCGGGCCTCGGCGAGGCCGAGCGCCAGCTTCTGTTGCCCGAAGGCCCGCGCGACCTGGCCGCTTTGCTTTCGCGACGCCATGACGCGGTCGCGCTTCGCAAGCTGCGGACGTTCGATCTGGCCACGCTGAAGATTCGCCAGCGGATTCGCGAGGGTGTCGTCGCGCGCCTCGACGCGGCCCAGGAGAACGCCGACGTGCTGCGCCCGCTGGCCGCCTTCCTGGCCTTTCCGACCAACCTGGCGCTGGCCCTGCGGCTGACCTGGGAATCGGCCGATGTGATCTGGCGCTGGGCCGGCGATGTGGCGACCGACGAGAACCACTATTCGAAGCGGGCGATTCTCTCGGGCGTCCTGATCTCGACCCTGGCCGTCGACATGGCCTCGGGCCGCGCTTCGGCGCTGTCGCACCTGGACGCGCGCATCGACAACGTCATGGCCTTCGAGACGTGGAAGGCGGGCTTCAAGCCGATGGACCTGGCCAGCGAGACGGTCTCGGCCCTGGCCCGCATCCGATACGGGAAGTAACCCAACTCCGATTTCCCCGGCGAAAGCTGGGAAGATCGGAATTTGGCTCAGCCCCCGAACGCCGCCGCCAGGCGTTCGAAGTGGGCCTGCACCGGCCGAGGCGCCTCTTCGTTCGGCGATTCCACGTACATGCGGCGATCCAGGTGGCGGACGCGCTCATACAGGCGTTCGGAGCGTTGCAGCAGGTTCATCAGGCCGAAGGGCAGTTCCTCGATGACCGGCGGTTCGCCCGCGGCTTCCGCGCCCAAACGGTAGGATTCAGCGCAGGCGGCTTCCGGCGGCATCTCGCCCTCGCGCACGGCGCGCTGCACCAGCAGCCACGAGGCCACCTGCATCAGGCGGGTGGTCAGGCGCATGCTCTCGGTGGCGTAGCCCAGGGCGGCGTTGCGGGAGAGGACCTTGCTGTCATGCCGACCGGCCCCGTCGAGATAGGCGGCGGTCTCCTCGACCAGTTGCATGCCCTCCTCGAACGTACGGTCGAACAGCTCCGATCGCGCGAAATCCTGGATCACTCCAGCACGCCAAGGGGTGTCCGCGAACGCGTTCACTTCGGTCATATCTACTCAATGCCCCTCGAAAGGCCGCGAGGACGTCTCGCTTGGCGGGGTGGAGTGCAACCCCCGTGCCAGAACTCGCCGTCCCGTTGCGACCCACCCCTTCGATCGACCATGCTCTCTCCAGCGCGCCGAGCGCGCGAGAACAGGAATGGGCGTCAGAAGGCGGATGACCGCTTAAGACGCCAGTAACCTCACCGAAACCTTAAAAGAACCCTTAGTCCAGGCGACCAAACAGCGCATTGGCGGCGTCGCGGCCGGCCTTTTTCTTGGCGAGCTGGGTCTTGGTGCGCTCGATTTCGGCCTGCAAGGCCGCGATGCGCTCCTCCAGTTCGGCGACGCCGTAGACCTCCAGGTCCTCGTGGGTCGTCTCGTTCAAGGTGTGTCCGTTGAAGGCGCGAGGCTCCGCGGGCTCTTCGAACATCGGCTTCTCTCCTTTTCCGCCAGCCATCTGACGCCTACCTGGGGGCCAAGGCAAGCATGAGAGGACCCCGAGCATGGCCGGAACGATGACGGCGATCGCGATCGAAGGCGGCAAGGGACCGGCCGAGGCGCTGAAGCCCGTTGAAGTCCAACGCCCCGAGGCGGGGGCTGGTCAGATCCTGATCAAGGTCGCCGCCGCGGGCGTGAACCGCCCCGACCTTCTGCAGCGCATGGGGTTCTACCCGCCGCCGCCGGGCTCGCCGGAGACCCTGGGCCTGGAGGTCGCGGGCGAGGTCGTGACCGGTTCGGGGCGCTGGAAGGCCGGCGATAAGGTCTGCGCCCTGCTGGGCGGCGGCGGTTATGCCCAATACGCGCTGGTCGACGCCCGCCACGCCCTGCCGATCCCCAAGGGTTTGGACCTCGTCCACGCCGCGGCCCTGCCCGAGACCGTCTTCACCGTCTTCGCCAATGTGTTCGAGCATGGCGCCCTGAAGGCCGGCGAGACGCTTCTGGTTCACGGTGGAACGTCCGGAATCGGAACAACCGCCATCGCCATGGCCAAGGCGGCCGGCGCCAAGGTCATCGCCACGGGACGCGGCGCCGACAAGAAGGCCAAGGCCCTGGAGCTGGGCGCCGATATCGCCATCGATGCGAAGGCCGAGGACTTCGCCGCGATCGTCAAGGCGGCCGGCGGCGCCGACGTGGTGCTCGACATGGTCGGGGCCAGCTATTTCGACAAGAACCTCGACGCCCTGAACGTGGGCGGCCGCATCGTCTACATCGCCAGCCTGGGCGGACCGGTGCTGGAGGCGCCAGTCATGAAGATCATGCAGAAGCGGGCGGTGATCACGGGCTCGACCCTGCGTCCTCGCTCCGCCGACGAGAAGGCGCGGCTGGCCGCCGAGGTCGAGCGCGTGGTCTGGCCGTGGATCGAGGCTGGCCAGGTGAAGCCGCTGATCGACGCGACCTTCCCACTCGCGGACGCCGCCAAGGCCCATGCGCACCTCGAAGCCGGCGAGCACGTGGGCAAGGTGGTGTTGACGGTCTAGGGTCAAGCCTAGAGTGCAGATTCACTCAAAGCTCTGACGTTGCTTTCGTTTGCCTGATCCCCGTTCCCTTTTCACAAGAACCGGATTATAGCGTTCATCAACATCCCGCCCGGCCGAAAGGCCGGGCGCCGTCATTTCTGGAGGACCGCATGTCCGACATTCTGATGCCCAAGGCGACCGCCGTCTGGCTGGTGGACAACACGTCGCTGAGCTTCGAGCAGATCGCCGATTTCTGCGGCCTGCACCCGCTGGAAGTGCGCGGCATCGCCGACGGTGAAGTGGCGCGCGACATCCGCGGCGCCGACCCGATCGGCAACGGCCAGCTGACCCGCGAAGAGCTGGACAAGGCCCAGGCCAATCCCGACTACCGCATGAAGGCCCAGGTCAGCCGTCACGCCGAGCTGCTGAAGCCCCAGAAGAAGGCGCCGCGCTACACGCCGGTGTCGCGCCGTCAGGACCGTCCGGACGCCATCGCCTGGTTCCTGCGCCACCACCCGGAAGTGACCGACGCCCAGATCTCGAAGATCCTCGGCACCACCAAGGCCACGATCGAGCAGGTCCGCGCCCGCACGCACTGGAACGCGGCCAACATCAAGCCGATCGACCCGGTGACCCTGGGCCTGATCGGCCAGCTGGAGCTGGACGCCCTGGTCAAGAAGGCCGCCGAGAAGAAGGCCAAGGACGACCTGAAGAAGGGCATCCTGCCGGAAGACCCGACCCTGCGTCCCGCCTCGGAGGCCGGCCAGTTCGAGCCCGAGGTCGAGGAAGAGGAAGAAGACTTCCGCGCCAAGCGCGGCGACCTCAAGGCCGAGGACGTGTTCGGCAAGGCCGGCGCCTATGTGGACGAGGACGACGAGGACTGATCCTCGTTTCCGAGCTGAAAAAAGCAGAGGCCCCGCTCCATGCTGGAGCGGGGCCTCTCGTTTTTCGGCTGCCCTAGCAGCTAGTGAAGTCGCGCCCTCAGGCCTTCGATCTCCTCCTTCAGCCGAAGCTTCTGCCGCTTAAGCTCCCTAAGCATCGTTCCGTCACACCCGGGTCGACTGGTCTCCTCCTGGATCTTGCGATCGAGCCCCTCGTGACGGGACCCAAGCTCGCGGATACGGGATTCGATGGCCATGGCTCTCGGCTCCTTGCTGTTGGAGAAGAAAGTGAACACCCGCTGCGCGGCGGTGTCAGATCACATATGATTGCAAGCGGCTCCGCTTGACGTGGCCGAGTTTGCTCCCAAGACGGACGAAAATTTACCATGACGGACGTTTTGAAAGCCGCGGATCGCCCCCAGGATCGCCCCCAGGATCGCCCCAAGCTGGTCGTTGGAATTTCAGGGGCTTCCGGCGTGGTCTACGGCGTGCGGACCCTGGATGCGTGCCGCGAACTGGGCGTCGAGAGCCACCTCGTCGTCTCGAAGTCGGCGGTGCTGACCCTGCAGCAGGAGACCGGCCAGTCGGTCGCCGAGCTCAATGAGCGGGCGGATGTTGTCCATCGCGTGAGCGACATTGGGGCGGCCATCGCCTCGGGCTCGTTCCGCACCCTGGGCATGGTCATCGCGCCCTGCTCGGTGCGGACGATGAGCGAAATCGCCACCGGCGTAACGTCCTCGCTGCTGACCCGGGCCGCCGACGTAACCCTGAAGGAGCGCCGGCCGCTGGTGCTGCTGGTGCGCGAGACGCCGCTGCACCTGGGCCACCTGCGGACCATGACCAGGCTGGCCGAGATGGGCGCGGTGATCGCCCCGCCGCTGCCCGCCTTCTACGCCAAGCCCGCCACGATCGCCGAGATGGTCGACCAGTCGGTGGGCCGGGCGCTGGACCTGTTCGATCTCTCATGGAAGCCGGTGAAGCGCTGGGGCGAGGACCTCGCCACCCTGTCTGGCAAGGATGTTCAAGGCGAGGAAGGTTAACGCCGATGCGGATCTGGGACTGGGCTCTCGAGGTCTATGCGCGTCAACCTGTCGCAGAGGCGTGCCTGCACTTGCAGGACGCCCACGGCCAGAACGTGCCCTACCTGCTATGGGCCGCCTGGATGGCCGGGGAAGGGCGCTCGGCCGACCTGAAGGATGCGGCCAGGATGATGCGCGCCTGGGACGCCGAGGTCGGCGCGCCCCTGCGCGGCGTGCGCCGGGCGCTGAAGCCCTCGCGCCCTCCGGTCGATGACGCCGCCAGGGAGGCCCTGCGCGACGCCGTGAAGGCCGCCGAGTTGAAGGGCGAGCGGGTGCTGATGGAAAGCCTGGAGGCTTTGAGCGGTCCGCCGGGCGCGCCGGCGCCGGCGCTGGACGGCCTGGTCGCCGCCGCCGAGGCCTCGGGCGACCCGCCTCGCCGCGCCGCTTTGGAAAAGCTGGCGGTCGCGCTTGAAAAGTCCACGGGCTGAGCGCCTTTACGGCTCGTCAGCCTTTGCTATCTAAATCCCTACTGGGGCTCACCTGAGATATGTCCATGAACGACGATGATCCGTCGGACGACACCGATATCGCGATCGAACGTCGCCTTGCCGACCTGCGCGAGGATCACAAGGATCTCGACGACGCCATCCGAGCGCTGGAAGAGCGCTACCAGCCCGACATGCTGCAGGTCGCCCGCCTGAAGCGCAAGAAGCTGGCCCTCAAGGACGAGATCGGCCGGCTGGAAGACCAGCTGACCCCCGACATCATCGCGTAGAGCCGGACAAGCTCCACCTCGAACATCTAGAGCGTGTCTGGGGCCGAAACCGCTCACGCTTTCGGCTGCGACGTGCTCGGACCCGTCAGGCGGCGATCGCGGTCGCTTCCAGGTCGCGGACGGTCTGCAGCAGGCGACCCGGCGTGATCGGCTTTTCCAGCCGCGCGTCGGCGTGCTGGTCGTCCTTCAGCAGGCGGGGGTCGACGGCCGAGGCCATCAGGGTCATGGCGCAGGGGCGCGCCTTGCGCACGGCGCTGACCAGCTCGCCGCCGCTCATGCGCGGCATCGCGTGGTCGGTGATCACCAGGTCGGGCTTGAACCGGTCCAAGGCCTCATAGGCTTCCTGGCCGTCCCGACACAGCAGGACGTCAAACCCCGCCTCGGTCAGGGTGATTTCGTAGATCAGCGAGAGGACAGGGTCATCCTCGGCGATCAGAATACGCTGCATCCGTCCTACGCCCAGTCATGCTTAACAGACTATGAAGATCTGTTACCGCGGCCGGCGGGGGCCGTCGCCGTGCGATAAGGTCGCATTCCCCTGAGTTGTCGTCAGGCTTGCTTCCGCTTGCGGACGAACATGGCGGCGTCGGCTTCGGCCAGGGCCTGTTCCGGATCGGCGCCGGGCTCGATCTCGCGCACGCCGTAGGAGATATGCAACGGGGCCGACCATTCGCCGAACTCGACGGGCGTGGAGCGGACAGCGTCGGCCAGGCTCTGAGCCTTGGACAGGGCGGTTTCCTTGTCGGCCTGGGCCAGCAGCACGGCGAACTCGTCGCCGCCCATGCGGCCCACGACGTCGCTCTCGCGGACATTGGCCAGCAGGCGCTTGGCGACGGCCTTCAGGGCCTCGTCGCCAGCGGCGTGGCCGAAGCGGTCGTTGACGGCCTTGAAGTTGTCGAGGTCGAAGAACACCACGCTGGCCGGCGAGCCGTAGCGCTGGGCGAAGGCCGAGACGCGCTTCATCTCGCGCAGGAACGCCCGGCGGTTCAGCACCGGCGTCAGCACGTCCATGTCGGCCAGGCCCTGCGCCTCGTTCAGGCGCAGCTTCAGCATGGCGACCTCGTTCCGCAGGTCGTCGATCTCGCTCATCAGGGTCTGAAGCGCCTCGATGACCTTCGGGCTCATGTCGGCTTCCGTGAGGCCCAGGAAGGCGGCGCTGTCGGGGGCGGCCACCTCACGCGCCACGACCTGAGCCCCGGCGCGCGCGAGGGCGCGCTTGCGGATGGCGGCGAAAGGTTCGGTTCGGGCGCCGGAGATCTTCATGAGTTCACAGGGAATCGTTATGGCACAGCTAGCATTAAGGTTAACGGGAACGCCGTTCGACGCAATCGGGGGCGCCGATAAGCCGCAGGCGCGGATCGACGCGCCCACTCTAGATGCGACCCCGGAACGTTTTGTGTCGTTTTGGGCTTGCCGGAGCGGGCGGACGCGCATACGGGGCGGCCTTCCGACGCTCGCCTAGAGCGTGGCGGCCGAAAGTGTAAGCGGTTTCGGCGCCTGCCACGCTCTAAATGTTTGAGGTAGAGCCTGTTCATCCGTTTCCGATTGTCTCCATCGGAAACGGACAGGCTCTAGCAGAGAGACGACGCCGATGCCTTCGACCACGCCGCCCGTCGCCATCATCATGGGCAGCCGCTCGGACTGGCCGACCATGAAGGGCGCGGCCGACGCGCTGGACGCCCTGGGCGTGGCCTATGAGGCCAAGGTGGTCTCGGCCCACCGCACCCCTCGGCGCCTGTTCGACTTCGCCACCGGCGCGGAAGCCGCCGGCTACAAGGTGATCATCGCCGGGGCCGGCGGCGCGGCGCATTTGCCGGGCATGGCCGCCTCGATGACCAATCTTCCGGTGCTGGGCGTGCCGGTGCAATCCAAGGCGCTGAGCGGCCTCGACAGCCTGCTCTCGATCGTCCAGATGCCCGGCGGCGTCCCGGTGGCGACCCTGGCGATCGGCGAGGCTGGGGCCAAGAACGCTGGCCTCCTGGCCGCCCAGATTCTGGCCCTGTCGGATCCGGCCCTCAACCAGCGCCTGTCGGCCTTCCGCCAGGCCCAGACCGACAGCGTCGCCGAGAGCGTCGAGGACTGATCCAGATGCCTGAGTTTCCTCTCGTTCCCGGTTCGACCATCGGCATCCTCGGCGGGGGCCAACTGGGCCGCATGCTGGCCCAGGCCGCGGCCCGGCTGGGCTTCGATGTCGTCGTCCAGGATCCGGAAGAGAATTCACCCGCCGGCCGCGTCGCCGCCCGCCAGATCGTCGCCGCCTACGACGACCGCTGGGCGCTGAAGCGCCTGGCCGAGGCCTGCGACGTCGTCACCTACGAGTTCGAGAACGTTCCGGCCGACACCGTGTCGGAACTGGCCGCCTTGGGCGCGGTGGTCTCGCCGGGCGCCAAGGCCCTGGCCGCCGCTCAGGACCGGGTGGTCGAGAAGAGTTTCCTGGCCGAGATCGGCGTGCCGACGGTGGCCTTCGCCCCCGTCCAGGACAGCGAGAGCCTGGCCGCGGCGGTCGCCAAGATCGGCGCGCCGTCGCTGCTGAAGACGCGCCGCGATGGCTATGACGGCAAGGGCCAGGCCTGGATCCAGAAGGCTTCCGACGCCGAGGCTGCGTTCGAGAAGATCGGTCGGCGCGCCGCCATTCTCGAGGCTCCCGCCGACTTCGGCCGCGAACTGTCGGTGATCGCCGCCCGTAGCCGCGACGGTGAGATCGCCTGCTATCCCCTGTCGGAGAACCACCACGAGGGCGGCGTGCTCAAGCGCACCGTGGCTCCCGCCAAGGTCACGCCGGCGACCCGCGACCAGGCCGAGACCATCGCCATCAAGATCCTGACCGCCCTGGACTATGTCGGGGTGATCGGTGTGGAGCTGTTCGAGCTGGCTGGCGGCAAGCTGCTGGTCAACGAGTTCGCCCCGCGCGTCCACAACACCGGCCACTGGACCCAGGACGGCTGCGAGGTCGACCAGTTCGAGCAGCACATCCGCGCCGTCGCCGGCTGGCCGCTGGGCCCGACCGACCCGCACCATCATGTCGAGATGACCAATCTTCTGGGCGCCGACGTCGACGCCTGGCGCAAGCTGGCCGCCGAGCCGGAGACCCGCATCCACCTCTACGGCAAGGGCGAGGCCCGGCCGGGACGGAAGATGGGCCACGTGAACCGGTTGCGGCCCCTGCGGGACTAGGTGGCGGCGGCGCGCCGCCCTTGCGGGGCTTGGCGGTCGCCGGGAAGCGCCTAAGGTCGAGCGAAGAATCTTGGCCTTGGGGATACGCCTTGTCGCCCACGCTCGAAACCGAACGCCTGATCCTGCGGGTCCCGGTCCAGGACGACTTCGACGCCGGCTGGGCCGAGTTCCACGGCGATGCCGAGTGCATGCGCTATCTGGGCGGCGCCATGCCGCGCAGCATCGCCTGGCGCGCCATGGCCCAGGTGGTCGGCATGTGGCCGCTGCGCGGGTTCGGGACCTTCTCGGTGATCGAGAAGGCCACCGGGCGCTGGGTCGGTCGCTCCGGTCCCTGGCAGCCGGAGGGCTGGCCGGCGCGGGAGGTCGGCTGGATGCTGCACCGCTCGGCCTGGGGCCGGGGCTACGCCACCGAGGCGGCTGGCGCTTGCCTGAAGTTCGTGTTCGAGGACCTGGGGTGGACGTCGGTGGCCCACATGATCCATCCCGACAATCTCGCCTCGCAGGCCGTCGCCGCCCGACTGGGCTCGCGGCTGATCAGGATGGTCGACCTGCCGCCGCCGATGGACGTGGCGGGCCCGACCCAGATGTGGGGTCAGGACGCGCCTTAGTCCCCGTCGTCGGGCGCGGTCAGGTCAGACGTGTCGAACGCGTAGTCCAGCAGGTCGCCCGGCTTGCAGTCCAGGGCCGCGCACAGACGGGCCAGGGTGCGGAAGCGGATGCCCTTGACCTTGCCCGAGCGGAACAGGGACAGCTGGGTCTCGCTGAGGCCGACCTCCTGGGCCAGGTCGCGGGCCTTCAGACCCTTGGCGACGATCAGGGCGTCCAGGGTGACGCGAACGGGCATCAGATCATCTCGTCGAGTTCGGCCTGCGCCGCCAGGGCCTGGTCCATCACGCGGCCCAGCAGGAAAAGGGCGCCGCCGATCATGCCCAGCGTCATGCCGGCCACGTCGAAGTTCAGATAGCTGCGCTTGTCCGCCCCGACCAGCCGCATCAGGTTGATGACCACGAAGACGCTGGCGACGCCGCCGACCCCCAAGGCCAGGCCGACGCGGCGCAGGGCCGAGGGCAGGGCGGCCTGGATCAGCCGGCCCTTGGCGATCTCGCCCAGCGCCTGGCCGATAGACCACACGCCGAACAGGTAGCAGACGGCCGGGATGTACTGGATCGTGATGGCGAGCACCTTCGCGGGCGTGGGCGCCGTCGGCCGATGCAGGGCCATCAGCAGCAGCGGCGCGATCCAGGCCATCAGCGCCAGGAGCAGGCCGACGCTGACGACCATGAACACGGCCAGCCAGCGGAACTGGCCGCACATGCGGCGGAATTTCTCGGCGTCCTTGGCGTTCACGGCGGCCTCCCAACCTGTCTCATCTTTAATCTTGACTTAAAGACGGTCGCTTCGCAACTTTATATCTGACTTAAACGAAAGTGAGCGCCGCCGCATGTCCGTCGCCATCGAAACCGAAGGCCTGTCCCGTCGTTTCGGCCCGCGCCTGGCGGTCGACGGCGTGTCGATGACCGTGCCAGAGCGGGCCGTGTACGGCTTCCTGGGCCGCAACGGCGCGGGCAAGACCACGACGCTGAAGATGGTGCTGGGCCTGATCCGTCCGACCTCAGGCGTGGCCAGGGTCTGCGGCCTGGACGTCGCCCGCGACCGCATCGGCGCGGCGCGCAAGGTCGGGGCGCTGCTGGAGGCGCACGGCTTCTACGGCAACCTGACCGGCCGGGAGAACCTGGCCCTGACCGCGACCCTTCTGGGCTGTCCGGCGAGCGAGATCGACCGGGTGCTGGAGGTGGTCGAGATGCGTCCCGACGCCGGCCGCAAGGTGGCCGGCTATTCGCTGGGCATGCGCCAGCGGCTCGGCCTGGCCCGCGCCATGCTGGGCGCGCCGCCGGTGCTGGTGCTGGACGAGCCGACCAACGGTCTCGACCCCGACGGCATCGCCGACATGCGCCGGTTCCTCAAGAGCCTGCCAGAGCGCACCGGCGCCACCGTGCTGCTGTCCAGTCACCTTCTGGGCGAGATCGAGCAGACCGCCACCCATGTCGGCGTCGTCAATGACGGCCGGCTGGTGCTGGAGGGGGAACTTTCGCGCCTGAAGGCCGACCTCGCGCCGGAGATCGTCCTGCGCACCGGCGACGATGCGCGGGCCGCCGCGCTGTTGCGCGGCCACGGCCTGGACGTCCGCGTCGCCGAAAGCCTGACCGTGGCCCTGGACGCCGGCGACGCCGTCGACCCGGCCGTGGCCGGGCTCACCGCCCTGCTGGTCGAGGCCGCCGTTCCCGTCTTCGCCATCGGTCCCCGCGCCCAGTCGCTGGAGGACATCTATCGCCGCGTCGCCGTTTCCACCGTCCGTCAAGCCGAGGCCGCCTGATGCTCGCCGTCCTGTCCGTCGAAATCCGCAAGCTCAACCGCTCGCTGGCCGCGCTGCTGGCCATCGCCGCGCCGTCGCTGATCGCCGCCTTCCTGTTCTTCCTGGTGCTGCGCGGCAATAAGGCCCCGCCGTGGGACAGGCTGTTGGAAGGCTCGACCACCGCATGGGCCTTCTTCATGCTGCCCATGAGCGTGACGGCCCTGACCGCTCTGGTCGCGCACATGGAGCACGGACCCCGCGCCTGGGATCATCTGCGGGCGCTGCCGGTCCCGCGCTGGAAGCTCTATGCCGCCAAGGCGATCTGCGTGATCGCCGTGGTCACGGTCATGAGCGGCCTGAACCTGCTGCTGAGCTGGGCGTCGGTCTCGGCGGCGGCGACGATCAAGCCCGTCATGACGCCGACCGGGACGGTGGACGTGGCGCGCCTGCTGTTGCTGAATCTCAAGATCGTCGCCGCCGCGATCCTGCTGACCGCCATACAGCTGTGGACCGCCCTGCGCTTCGCCAGCTTCGTGCCGGCCCTGGCGATCGGCATCGGCGGGACCTTCTTCTCGGTGGTGGCGACCTCGGCCAAGGAGGGGGTGTTCTTCCCCTGGCAGATGCCGGTGAACATGCTGGCCAGGGAGGCGTGGCGGGTAGAGACCGCCCTGGCGCTCGGCGGCGGCCTTGGCCTGGTCGCCCTGGCTGTAGCGATCGCCCATCTGGCGCGGCGCGAGGTGTTGTAACCCCGCGTCGGGCTCTCTAGGACCGTCTCCGACGGAGGACGGCATGACCGAACAGGCGCTCATCGGATTGATCGGCGGCATGAGCTGGGAAAGCTCGGCCCAGTACTACAGGCTGATCAACGAGGCTGTGCGCGACCGGGTGGGCGGCGTCGCCTCGGCCAAGACGCTGATGTGGTCGTTCGACTTCGCCGAGATCGAGCATCTGCAGCACGCCGGCCGCTGGCCCGAGCTGTCGCGCCGCCTGGCCGACGCCGCCCGGGCGCTGGAGGCGGGCGGGGCCGATTTCCTGGTCCTCTGCACCAACACCATGCACCGCGAGGCCGACGCCATCGAGGCGGCCGTGCGGATCCCGCTACTGCACATCGCCGACCCGACGGGCGAGGCGATCAAGGCGGCCGGCCTCACGACCGTGGGCCTGCTGGGCACGGCCTTCACCATGGAGCACGACTTCTATCGCGGCCGGCTCGAGCAGAAGCACGGCCTGACCGTGCTGACCCCGGACGCCGACGACCGCGCCGCCGTGCACCGGATCATCTACGAGGAGCTGGTGACCGGCCAGGTGCTGGGCGCCTCGCGCGAGACCTACAAGGCGGTGATCGCTCGACTGGCGGCGCGGGGCGCCCAGGCGATCATCCTGGGCTGCACCGAGATCATGCTGCTGATCGGCCAGGCGGACAGTCCGGTCCCGGTATTCGACACCACGACCCTGCATGCGATGGCGGCGGTGGACAGGGCGTTGTCGGAGTAGAGACCTACGCTGCCCCACTCTTTTATCCGCCGTCATTCCCGCCCTTGTGGCGGGAACCTCTCTATCCGCCGCAGGTGCGGAGGTGTGGCGGGCCAGCCCGCCAAGGCGTCTCACGCGCCAGCTGAACCAGGGGTTCCCGCCACAAGGGCGGGAATGACGGCGGTGGAGAGGGGCCGGGATGACAAGCGTGTGGGCGCTGATAGGGTGCGCTCCGCTCAAGTTGCGGAGTTTCCCGAATGCGTCTCTGTTCAGTGTCGGGCCTCGCCCTGCTCGCCAGCCTCTCGATCCTGGCGGCGACGCCCGTCCTGGCCCAGACCACAACGGCCTATGAGTCCGTCGACCCGTTCATCGGCACGGGCGGCGACGGCCACACCTTCCCCGGGGCGGTGGTTCCGTTCGGCATGGTGCAGCTGAGCCCCGACACCGACATCCTGCCGTTCAAGCAGAGCTACGCCCGCGCGGCCGGCTACCGTTTCGGCGACCCGACCATCCTGGGCTTCTCGCACACCCACTTCTCGGGCGCGGGCCATTCGGACCTCGGCGACATCCTGCTGACCCCCGTCGCCGGCGAGGCCAAGCTGGAGCCGGGCGAGGTCGACAAGCCGGGTTCGGGCTACCGGTCGCGCTACAGCCACGACACCGAGGTCGCCCAGCCGGGCTATTACGCCGTGACCCTCAGCGACAGCCGCGTGCGCGCCGAACTGACCGCCGGCCTGCGCACCGGCCTGCATCGCTACACCTTCCAGAAGGGCGACCGCGCCCAGGTGCTGATCGACCTGCGAAGCTCGATCTACAACTATCCGGGCAAGGTGCTGTGGTCGCGCCTGCGGGTGTCGCCGGACGGCGTGGTCACCGGCTATCGCGAGACGCGCGGCTGGGCGCCGGGCCGCAAGCTGTTCTTCGCCATCAGGTTCGACCGCCCGCTGGTCGGCCAGCAGTTCCGCAACACCGAGAAGGACGTGCCCTATAACGGCTTCGCCCAACCGGGCCGCACGCCGGGCGACCGCGCCCAGGTCCAGGGCCGCGCCCTGGTCGGGGTGTTCGACTTCGGCCAGATCGACGGGCCGCTGACCGTGAAGGTGGCGCTGTCGTCGGTCAGCGAGGACGGGGCGATCGCCAACCTCGCCAGCGACGAGCCGGGCTTCGACTTCGACGCTCAGCGCGCCCGCGCCAAGACCGCGTGGGAAAAGGCCCTGGGCGCGGTCGACATCGAGGCCCCGGCCCCGATGAAGAAGACGCTCTACACGGCGCTCTACCACACCCTGCTGGCCCCCAGCGTCTATGCCGACGCCGACGGCCGTTACAGGGGCCCCGACGACCAGGTGCACGAGGGCAAGCTGGACGGCCGCCCGTTCACCTTCCACTCGACCTTCTCGCTGTGGGACACCTTCCGGGCCGAGCACCCGTTGCTGACCCTGATCCAGCCGGCCGACTACACCAACGACGTGGTCAATTCGCTGATCGCCTCGCAGAAGCAGAGCCCGTACGGCATCCTGCCGGTCTGGCAGTTCCACGGCCAGGAAACCTGGACGATGATCGGCTACCACGCCGTGCCGGTGATCGCCGACGCCTGGATGAAAGGCATCCGCGGCTATGACGGCAAGGCGGCCCTGGACGCCATGGTCAAGAGCGCGACCTACGCACCCTATGGCGGCCTCGGCGACTACATGAAGCTGGGCTACGCGCCGATCGATAAGGAGCCGGAAGCCGCCTCCAAGACCGTCGAATACGCCTATAACGACTGGACCATCGCCCGCATGGCCAAGGACATGGGCCAGGACGAGATCGCCAAGACCTTCGAGAAGCGGGCGTCCTACTGGCGCAACAGCTTCGACGTGAAGACCGGCTTCCTACGGGCCCGCAAGAGCGACGGGACCTTCCGCGAGCCGTTCAACCCGACCGCCATCAACTACGGCTCGGACTATACCGAGGGCAACGCCTGGCAATATTCGTGGTTCGCGCCGCAGGACCTGGGCGGGATCGTCAAGACGCTGGGCGGCGACGCCGCGACGGTCAAGAAGCTGGACGCCATGTTCGACTTCGACAATTCGAAGGTCGACTATTCGCACGCCGAGGACATCGCCGGCCTGATCGGCCAGTACATCCACGGCAACGAGCCCAGCCACCACGTGGCCTATATGTACGACTACGCCGGCGCCCCGTGGCGCACCCAGGCCCGGCTGAGCCAGATCATCAAGACCCAGTACAAGCCTACGCCCGACGGCCTGTCGGGCAATGACGACCTGGGCCAGATGTCGGCCTGGCTGATGTTCACCAGTCTGGGCTTCTATCCGGTGACCCCGGCCTCGAACGAATACGCCATCGGCCGGCCGTTCGTGGACAGGGCGGCGCTGAACCTGCCGAACGGCAAGCGCTTCACGGTGCGGGCCGAGGGCCTGGCGGACGATAGGCCGTACGTTGGCAAGGTGACGCTGAACGGCAAGCCGCTGACCCGCGCCTATCTCAAGCACGACGAGATCGTGGCGGGCGGCGAACTGGCCTTCACGATGAGCGCCACGCCGAACAAGACCTGGGCGACGAAGGTGGCGGATAGGCCGACGTCGCTGACCGGATACAAATAAGCTTGTCATCCCGGCCGCAGCGAAGCGGAGAGCCGGAACCCAGTGGTGACCGCACTGCGCCGACCCCTGGGTCCCGGACAAGCGCTACGCGCTTTCCGGGATGACAAGAATTGGGCCTAGTAAGGCAACCGCTCCGGCGGCGGCGGGGCGGTCGGCGCCATGGTCTCGGCCGCCTTCGCCGCCGCGTCCAGTTCCGAGGCCGCGCGCGCGAACTCCGCCGACAGGGTCTCGTAGTAGCCGTTGCGCGGATCCGGCTCGGTCTGCGGCGCGGGGTCCGGCAGCAACCAGTCGAAGTCGCGGACCGCCAGGGTCTGGTGGGCGGTCATCATGAAGCGGCGCCAGATGCTGGCCGGGATGTCGCCGCCGACCACCTTGTTCATCGGCTTCTCGTCGTCATTGCCGACCCAGACGCCGGTCACGTAGTCGGGCGTGAAGCCGACGAACCAGGCGTCGCGCCAGTTCTGGCTGGTGCCGGTCTTGCCGGCCGCCGGACGGCCGAAGGCGGCGCGCTTGGCCGTGCCCTCGGTGACCACCTTCTTCATCATCTTGACCATGATGCTGGCGTGGCCGACGTCATAGACGCGGCGCTCGGCCTGGGGAGGCTGGTGCTGGAACAGCGCCTGGCCGTCCTGGGTGGTGACCGCCTCGATGACATAGGGCTCGACCCGGACGCCGCCCTGCTGGAAGACCTGGAAGCCCGAGGTCAGCTGCAGCAGGCTCACCTCGTACGAGCCCAGGGCCACCGACAGGTCGGGGACGGGCGGCAGGGTGGTGATGCCGAAGCGGCGGACGAGATCGCCGATCGCCGCGCCGCCGGCCTCCTGGCCGAGCTTCACGGCCACGGTGTTGATCGAGTTGATCAGCGCGCGCTCGACGGTCATCGGACCGCGATAGCCGCCGCTGTAGTTCTCGGGGCTCCAGTCGCCGAACCTGACCGGCTCGTCGACGCGGATGTCGGTCGGCAGCACGCCCTTCTCGACGGCGGCGGCGTAGACGAACGGCTTGAACGTCGAACCTGGCTGGCGGCGGGCCTGGACGGCGCGGTTGAACGGGCTCTCGCCGTAGTCCGTGCCGCCGACCATGGCCCGGATGGCGCCGTCGGTCGACAGCGACAGCAGGGCCGCCTGGCGCGCGCCCGAGCGGGTGGTTTCGGTGGCCATGGTCTGGCGCACGATCTCGGCGCCCTCGCGCTGCAGCAGCGGGTCGATGGTCAGGCGCACCACGAGGTCCGGCGCGTTCTGGCCGGCGATCTTCACGGCCTCGGTGGTCGCGTAATCCAGCACCCAGCCGTAGTCGCCCTCGTCCTGCAGGGCCATCGGCGACAGGCGCGGGGTGTCGTCCAGCGCGCGACTCTCCTGCTCGGCGGTGATCCAGCCTTCCTTGCGCATATTGGCCAGGATCAGCCGCGAGCGGGTCAGAGCCCGCTCCATGTCGTTGGTCAGGGCCAGGCGCGACGGGGCCTTGGGCAGGCTGGCCAGCAGGGCCGCTTCCGACAGGGTCAGCTGGCTGGCGGGCTTGCCGAAATAGGTCTGGGCCGCGCCGTCAACGCCGTAGGTGCCGGCCCCGAAATAGATGCGGTTCAGATAGAGCTCGAGAATCTCGTCCTTGGTCAGGACCTGCTCGAGCTTCCAGGCCAGCAGCATCTCCTGGAGCTTGCGCTTCACGACGCGGTCGGGCGTCAGGAACAGGCCCTTGGCCAGCTGCTGGGTCAGGGTCGAGGCGCCCTGCTTGGTCTTGCCGCCGCGCCAGTTGACCCAGGCGGCCCGGACGATGCCCTGGGCGTCGATCGGTCCGTGTTGGTAGAAACGCCTGTCCTCGGCCGCCAGGAAGGCCTGGGGCACGTAGTTGGGCACCGCCCCCAGGGTGATACGCTGGCCATAGCGCGGACCGCGCGTGGCGATCACCTGGCCGTTGCGGTCCTCGAAGCGGATGCCGGGCGCGCGGTTGACCGCGAACAGCGCCGAGCGCGAGGGCAGGGGCGGGGTGTCCTTGAGGTACTTCTGCCAGACATAGGCCGCGCCGCCGCCGGCGGCGAGCACGCCAACCAGGAACGAGACCAGCAGCACGCCCCAGATCCAGCCCCACTTGCGGGCCTTCTTCCTGGCGGCGCGGTGCTGAAGATCGGCGCGGAAGGGCTCCTCCGGCGGCGGAGGGGGCGGCGGAGGCTGATAGGACGGCGGCGGGGGCGGGGACAGCTGGAACGGATCCCGCAGCGGTTCAGGCTGCGCCCACGGGTCGTGGGGCGGCTCAGGCGGCGCGCCGGCGGCAGGCTCCGGCCTGCGTTTGGACGGATCCTTGTCGTCGAATTTGTACGGCGGAAGGGTCCAGTCGTTCACGGTCTGAGTCAGGCTCTGTTTGTTCGCCAGGTAAATCGGGTTTAGGACGGCGCCATGACGCCACGCAAACCTTTCTGGGAGACGAAGACGCTCTCCGAGATGACCGTCCCCGAGTGGGAGAGCCTATGCGATGGGTGCGGCCTTTGCTGCCTCGTTCGCTTCGAAGACGAAGATACGGGCGAGATCATCCCCACGCGGGTGCACTGCCAGCTCCTCGACGCGCATCTCTGCCGCTGCAAGGACTATCCGAACCGCAAGAAGACGGTGCCGGACTGCATCAAGCTGACGCCCTACAATATCGAGGATCTGGAGTGGATGCCGCTGTCCTGCGGCTATCGCCGGATCCACGAGGGCAAGGACCTGCCGCGCTGGCACCCGCTGATCACCGGCGATCCGGACAGTCCCCACAAGGCGGGCGTCTCGGTGCGCGACCAGACGGTGTCGGAGCTGAGCTTCAAGGACGCCGAGGACGCCATGGATTTCGTGGCGACGGACCTGATGCGCGATCGCGGTGATGATCCTTACGATCCGGAGGAGTAGTTCCCTCTCCCCTTGGGGGAGAGGGTGGCCCACGAAGTGGGTCGGGTGAGGGCGCGCGAGGCTTGTCCGGACAGGGCTGTCGACCCCTCATCCGTCGCTTCGCGACACCTTCTCCCGCAAGGGGAGAAGGAACCTGGACCCCAGATACGGAAAAAGCCGGCCCGCAAACGCGGCGCCGGCTTTTCGTCGCCCTTACGGCGAGAAGCTCTAAGCTTCTTACTTCTTGGTGAAGCCGGCGAACTTGGCGTTGAAGCGCGAGACGCGGCCGCCGCGGTCCATCAGCTGGGCGTTGCCGCCGGTCCACGCCGGGTGGGTGCGCGGGTCGATGTCGAGCGCCAGCGTCGCGCCTTCCTTGCCGTAGGTCGAACGGGTTTGGTAGTTCGAGCCATCCGTCAGGGTGACGGTGATGAAGTGGTAGTCGGGGTGAATGTCTTGTTTCATGGCGGCGATCCAGTCCGACTAAGCCGGCGAGTGTGAATTGGGTTAAGCGCCCTCCGCGCACGCGCGGGGTGGCCCTCGAAGACGGGCGGCTATAAAGAACCCGCGCGATTTTGGCAAGGGACTGTTGATGACTGACGCGAACGGCGGCGACCAAAAGGCCGAAGGCCGCCCCGGCGCGGGGGCCGAGCTGGTCCAGGGCATGGCCGAGGCCAAGGCCCGGCGACCGCGCCGCAAGGACATCCGCCCGCTCGCCCACCTGCTGCCTTTCGTCAAGGCGCACAAGGGCGACGGGATCGCGGCGGCCTTCTTCCTGCTGTTCTCGACCGGGGCGACCCTGGGCCTGACCGCCGCCTTCAAGGACGTGATCGACCACGGATTCGCCAAGGGGCAGGGCAGCGAGATCAACAGCGCCTTCCTGGGCCTCGGCGCCGTGGCCATGGTGCTGGCCATCGCCACCGCCCTGCGATTCTTCTTCATCACCCGCCTGGGCGAGCGGGTCGTGGCCGATCTGCGCCGCGCGCTCTACGGCCATACCCTGGGCCTGGACCAGGAATATTTCCTGAAGACCCGCACGGGCGAGGTGCTGTCGCGCCTGACCACCGACGTCTCGCTGATCGAGCAGCTGGTCGGCGCCTCGGCCTCGATCGCCCTGCGCAACATCCTCAGCCTGGTGGGCGGCCTCGGCTACATGGCGGTGGTCTCGCCCAAGCTGGCGGGCTTCATCGTGCTGATGGTGCCGGTGATCCTGGCCCCGATGTTCCTGGTCGGCCGCCGCGTGCGCAAGCTGACCGTCACCGCCCAGGACCGCTTCGCCGACGCCGTCGGCTATGCCGGCGAGAGCCTGGACGCCCTGGAGACGGTGCAGGCCTTCGGCCGCGAGCAGGCCTCCTCGCTGCGCTTCGGCGGGGCGGTGGAAGAGGCCTACAAGGCCTCGGTGCGCCGGATCACCACTCGGGCCAGCATGACCGCCATGGTCATCACTCTGGCCTTCGGCGGCGTCACCCTGCTGCTGTGGACCGGCGCGCGCCTGGTCCTGGCCGGCGAGATGACCGGAGGCACCCTGGCCCAGTTCGCCATGCTAGCGGTGATGGCCGCCGGCGCGATCGGGGCCCTGGGCGAGGTCTGGGGCGACGTCCAGAAGGCCTCCGGGGCCATGGACCGCATTTCCGAGCTGCTGAACGCCAAGCCCGACATCGCCGCCCCGCCCGCGCCCAAGGCCCTGCCGGTCCCGGCCCAAGGGGCGATCGCCTTCGAGAACGTGGTCTTCGCCTATCCCGGTCGCCCCGACCTGCCGGCTCTGAACGGCTTCGATCTGGCCGTGAAGCCCGGTGAGACGGTCGCCCTGGTCGGCCCTTCGGGGGCGGGCAAGAGCACCGTTCTGCGGCTTCTCCTGCGTTTCTATGACCCACAGTCCGGGGCGATCCGCCTGGACGGCGTCGACCTGCGCGACGTCGAGCCGTCGGAAGTTCGCGCCCGCATGGCCCTGGTGGGTCAGGACTCGCCGCTCTTCTCGGGTTCGGCCATGGACAACATCCGCTTCGGCCGCGCCGACGCCACCGAGGCCGAGGTCAGGGCCGCCGCCGAGGCCGCCCAGGCCGCCGGCTTCCTTTCCGCCCTGCCGCAGGGTTTCGACACCCCGGTCGGCGAGCGCGCCAAGACCCTTTCGGGCGGCCAGCGTCAGCGCCTGGCCATCGCCCGGGCCCTGGTCCGTCAGGCGCCGATCCTGTTGCTGGACGAGGCCACCAGCGCCCTCGACGCCGAGAGCGAGCGCCTTGTCCAGCAGGCCCTGCACGCGGCCATGGCCGGCCGCACCACCCTGGTCATCGCCCACCGCCTGGCCACCGTGCTGAAGGCCGACCGCATCGTGGTTATGGAGGAAGGCCGCGTGGTCGAGCAGGGCACCCACACCGAGCTCTTCGCCAAGGGCGGCCTCTATGCGCGGCTCGCGAGGCTGCAGTTCGGGGTCGAGGCGGCTTAGGCGCCGGCTACCGCCCCAAGAGGCTCTGGCGGATCCTCGAACCACGCTTCGAACGACCGCGCCTCGGCCGAACGGCCATGGATGCGGACCTCGGCCGTGGCCGGCCAGGCGCGCGCCAAGTCGTGGGCTTCCGCCACGGCCCGGCGGCGGCCGGTGAAGAACAGCACCTCGCCGGTGTCGCCGATCTTCACGCACCAGCCGCCGTCATAGGGCGAGACCTCGAACAGGCAGGCCATCGTTCTACTCCGCCGCGTAGACCAGGGGATGGGCGTGGGCCCACAGGTGGGCGCGGTAGGTGTCGAAGCACTGCTCGCCGCAGATCAGGCGCATGACCGCCCCCTCGGCGATGTATCGGGCGCGGGAGGGATCCTCCGCCACCAGCGGAACCAGGGCCTCGGCGTTCCAGGCCCTGGAGTGCTCGATGTCCAGCTGGGCGTGCAGGGCGAAATATTTGCGGGCCTCGGCCGCGACGCCGACGCGCTTCAGGCCGGCGTCGACGCAGGCCACGCGGGTCGGGGCGGTCAGCTCGACCACCCCCAGGGCGCCGATCGACTGCCAGACATAGCGCCGCGTCGTGGCGAAGGCGGTCATGACGTTGGCCAGGCACAGCGACGGCCACAGGGTGGTGTCGATGGTCGGCGTCAGGCCCAGGGTCGCGGTGGTCCGCGTCAGCATCGGGCCATGCATGCCCTTGGCGCCGCCGCGGCCCATCTCGTCCCAGTAGTTGCGGGCCAGTTCGAGCTTGGCGCGGTCGGGGACCTTGACCTGGGTCAGGGCCACCAGGTCGTCAAAGCCCGCCTCGCCGGCCGCCTCCTGGGTCAGGAACCACTTGAGGTCCTCCAGCGAGGCCTCGCCTTCCAGCCAGTCGAACAGCGGGTCCCACTGCCCGGGGCCGTGGTCCTTCAGCGCCTCGAACCAGGCGATTAAGCCGTCGGGATCTTGCGGGACGTCCTCGACCAACGGGGCGACGTGCAGACGGAACGCCTCGATGAACGCGCCCTCGATCCGGCGCATCCTGATTTCCTGGTCCAGCTCCTCGCGCCAGCCCTCTGAAGGCGCGGCCGGAGACAGGCGGACGTGGTTCCAATGGGCCAGACCCTTGTGCAGGGCCTCGGCGTCGGGGAACTGCGGGCTGAACGCGCCCAGGCGGGAAAGTCGCTCGCCACCGTACACGGACACACTCCTTGGTCTTGAAGGAGAGGCCGCCAGGCGAGGCGACCCCTACGCCGCCAAAAGGCGGCGGCGAGGGGGCAAACGGTGATGGCGCGTATTGCGTTCCTGTGTCGGCAAAGCGACGCGGGCGCGCGCCAAGCTATTGCACAGGCTTGGCTATTTGCGCAGATCCGCCGGAACGGTCGGCTCGCTGATCACGCGCTCCATGGCCTTCCAACGCGCGTCCTGGGTCTTGCCGGCCCGGTAGACGTGGTCGCGAACCATGTCCTGGCCGATGTTGTAATTGATCACGTACGAGCGGTAGGTCTCGATGAACGACACCCGCTTCTCGGCTCCGCCGCGCGAATAGAGCGTGTACTTCATCAGCGCCCGGACGGCCTGTTCCTTGGTCATCTTGCCGGAGAGGTACAGGGCCGCGATGGTGTTGCCGCTGCTGGACAGCGCCGCCTTGGCGTCCTGCAGTTCGCCATAGGCCTCGGCCGTCTTCGGATCCAGGCCCGCCAGCGGGTAGAGCTTGTCACGCTCGAATTCGGTCTTGGCCTTGCCCGGGAAGGCCAGCTCGATGCCGAAATTGGCGCTGCCCTCGGCGATGAACGACTGCGGCGAGAACAGCGGATAGACCGAGAACTCCACCCAGCCCTTGTCCTTGGTCAGCTTCTCTTCCAGCAGAGCGTTCAGCACGTGGTGGCCCGGATAGCCCTCGTGGCAGCCCAGATCGAGCGCGCGGCTGATATAGATCGGCAGGTCGGTGTTGATCTGGATCAGGCTGTGGGCGCCGCCCTTGTACCAGTTGTAGCCGCTCCACGGCTTCTTGGTGACGAACTCCATGTCGAAGCGCTCGCCGGCCGGCAACTTGATGTGCTCCTCGGTCTTGGCCTTGCAGGCGGCGATGCCGGCCTGCATCACCGCCTCCACCTTGTCGGTCGGGATCACGTAGCGGTTCTGGAAGGCGTCGACACGGGCGGCGAGATCGCCCTTGCCCGGGACCAGCTTGTCGATCCGGGCCAGGATCGGGTCATAGCTCTTCAGCGGCTTGATCACCGGGCGGACGCCGAACAGGCCCTGCGCCTCGTCCTCGAAGCTGAACTTGTCGCCGGCGATCATGGCCAGGCGAGTCTGGGCGGCCTTGATCTGGCCCTTCAGGAACAGCTTGCGGCGGCGCTCGTCGGGCGACAACTGCTTGTCCTTGGCGGCGACCACCAGGGTCATCAGGCGGTCGGCTTCCTTGCGCAACACCGAGACCGGGCGTGGGGCGGCCTTGGCGGTGTCCATCAGGTGGACCGGGCCGTAATAGGCGTCGACATAGCCGGGCTCGCGCTCGCCGGCTTCCAGGGTCATGCGCACGAAGTCCTCGGCGACGCGGTCCAGCAGCTCGCTGGACGCCGTCCGGGCGGGTTGGGCGGCGGCGGCCGAGCCCAGCATGAGCGCGGCGGCGAGGACGGCCGTGGAGACGACGTGGCGGATCTTCATGAGGCTTCCCCTGGGAGTTCGGCCGGCACGCTGCACCGGTCCGGGCCGTCTCCGCAAGAGGCGCCGGGCTACCCCCGCGCGGCGGCCGCCAGTCCCGGGAAGTCGCTGAACACGCCGTCGACGCCCGCCGCGTAGAGCGCCTTGAACACCGGCGCGACGTCGCCGTGCATGGCGAGGAAGGCTTGGGCCTTGGGATCGCCTTTCCGCAAGCTGGCGGGCAGGAAGTAGTTCTCGGCCCGCACCGTCCACGGGTGAACCTGCAGGCCCGCGGCGTGGGCGTTCTTGACCAGGTCGGTGGCCGGCAGCAGGACCTGCTTGTCGTTGGGGACCACCAGGCTCCAGTTCGGGCCCAGGCCGTCGGCATAGACGGCGACGTCCTTCAGGCCCTGGGCGGTGATCAGGTCGGCGTATTTGACGTTCGGCAGGTCGGCTGGGCCGCCTTCGCCGTCGACCAGGAACACCAGGCGCGCGGGGGTCTTGGCGCGCAGCTTCTTCAGCGCGCCGACCTCGAAGCACTGCACGAACACCGGCGCGCTCGCCGAGTTCAGGTCCAGCGCCTTCAGCTTGGCGACCAGCCGATCCTCGGTCGGCAGGCCGATCGAGGCGAAATAGGTCGGGTGCTTCAGCTCGGGATAGGTTCCGATCACGCGGCCCGTGCGCTGGCTGCCGGCCCTGGCGATGGCCACGACCTCCTCGTAGGTCAGGATCTGGGCCTGACCGTCGAAGGCGGCGCTGGCCGGACGCAGCTGCGGCAGCCGCTCGCGGGCGCGCAGGGTCTTGATCTCGGCCAGGGTGAAGTCTTCGACGAACCAGCCGGTGACCTGCTCGCCGTCGATGGTCTTGGTCGCCTTGCGGGCCGCGAATTCGGGACGGCTGGCGACGTCGGTGGTGCCGCCGATCTCGTTCTCGTGGCGGGCCACCAGGTGGCCGTCCTTGGTCGGGACCAGGTCCGGCTCGATGAAGTCCGCGCCCTGCTCGATGGCGCGCTCGTAGGACAGGGCGGTGTGCTCGGGGCGTTCGCCGCTGCAGCCGCGGTGGCCGATGACGATGGGCTTCCTGGCCTGGGCGCGGGCGAAACCGGGCAGCAGCGTGCCGGCGAGCGCGGCGGTGGTCATGGCGCGACGGGTGAGCAGGGTCATGGGGCGCGATTTAGCGCCGGGATGTGACGGTTTGGCGAGTCCTTAAAACTGTCATCCCGGCCAAGCGCGAAGCGCGCCGAGCCGGGACCCAAGGGCAACCGCACCGAACTTGGCCCCTGGGTCCCGGACAGCCTCTGCGAGGCTTCCGGGATGACAAAAAAGGGTCAGGCCGCCCGCAGTCGCTCGAGGATCAGCGGATAGAGATCTTGGTTGCTGGCCAGGATCGACTTGCCCTGCACGACGTCGTGGTCGTCGTCATCGATCGTGGTGACCTTGCCGCCCGATTCCTGGACCATCAGCACGCCGGCCGCGACGTCCCACGGGTTGAGGTTGCGCTCCCAGTAGGCGTCGAAGCGGCCGGCGGCGACCCAGGCCAGGTCCAGGGCGGCGGCGCCGAAGCGGCGGACGCCGGCGACCTTCTGGCTGACCTGGTGCAGCTCCTTCAGGAACTGGCCGTGGCCCGGCTTGCCGGCGAACGGCACGCCGGTGGCCAGCACGGATTCGTCGAGGTTACGGCGGGCGGCGACGCGCAGGCGCTTCTCGGCGCCCAGGAACGCGCCCTTGCCCTTTTCGACCCAGAACAGGTCGTTGGTGATCGGGTTGTAGGTGACGCCGGCGACGACGCCCTCGCCCTCGCGCTGCAGGGCGATGTTGACCGCGAAGTGCGGGATGGCGTGCATGAAGTTGGTGGTGCCGTCCAGCGGGTCGACGATCCAGGTGTGGGTCTTGTCGGTGCCTTCGATCATGCCGCGCTCTTCGCCCAGGAAGCCGTAGCCCGGGCGGGCCTTGGTCAGGATCTCGAACAGGGTCTGTTCGGCCTTGATGTCGGCGTTGGTGACGAAGTCCGCCGCGCCCTTTTTCGAGACCTGCAGTTCCGTGACTTCACCAAAGTCGCGAGCCAGGCCACGGGCGGCCTTCCGGGCCGCGTCGATCATGACGTTCAGAAGGGCGGAAGGCGTAGCCAAGGCGTGTAATCCTCAAGAAAGCCGTCGACGCCCGCCGGAAGGTCCGGCGGCGGAGCGGTAGGTCGACGGTGTGAAAGAACGGGCGCGGAACCTAGTCGTCCACAGGCCTGAAGGCAAGATGGGCGCGGTTCGAGATGGTTAAGGCCGGACACGTATCAAAACACCGATTTCCCCGGCGAAGGCCGGGGCCCAGATCCATCCGGAATGACTTGGGATGGCGCGCCTCGCGGCCTCGCCACCTCGTTGAAGCCAATGGGTTCGATCTGGGTCCCGGCCTTCGCCGGGAAGATCGGATTGGAGGCTAAGGCAGCTCGACCTTCGGCAGGGTGTCCTTGGTCTCGCAGAGCAGTTTGCCGGCCTTGCCGACGGCGCCGGAGATGTCGTCGATCTTGGCTTCCTTGCGCCAGCCCTTGGGCAGGCCCTTGGAGCCGTCGAAGTCCATGCCCAGGTCCATCCACTTGTCGGCCGCGCAGTCGAGCGCGAAGACCAGGATCGGACCCTTGCTGGCCGGCCAGTTCTTGTAGGGGCCGTTCGCTTGGCCTTCGGCGACGCGGGTCACGATCAGCCCGGTGGCCTGGTCCACGCGGGTGAAGTCCGCGTCGTAGTAGGACTTGGTGTCTCCTGGAGCCTGCTTCCAGGTCTCGGCGGTCGCGCCCGTCGAGATCAACGACGTCGAAAGCGCCAGGACCGTTACGCTAAGCAAACACACTTCGAGTCGCTTCATCGGCGTCCTCCCCATTTATCGTTGTTCGCTGACGGGGAAGCTATGCCTATGTGCGGCGCGTCACAAGGGAACGCCGTTATTTCGCCTTATTCGCGGCCAGCCCCCAACCTCGCGCTCAGGCCCTCGACGATCGCGGTGTTCAGCGCGGCGACGGCCGCGTCAGGGCCTTCCGGATAGGCCCAGACCCCGGCCGAGACGGCCAGGAAGTCCGCGCCGGCCGTGGCCAGGGGCGCGGCGTTGGCGGCGGTGATGCCGCCGATGGCCACGCAAGGGATCTCCATCGTCTCCTGCCAGATGGTCAGGATCTCGGGTTCGGCGGTGGTCGGGGCGTCCTTGGTCGTCGTCGGGAAGAAGGCCCCGAACGCCACATAGTCGGCCCCGGCCTCCGAGGCTTCCATGGCCAGGTGGCGGCTGTCATGGCAGGTGACGCCGACCATCCGCTGGCCCATCAGCTTGCGCGCGTCCTTCAGGGCCATGTCCGACTGGCCGACGTGGACGCCGTCGACCGGCAGGCGGGCGGCGAGATCGGGGCGGTCGTTGAGGATTACGGCGACGTCGTGGGCCTGGGCGATCGGCGACAGGGCCTCGACGGCGGCGGCGATCACGTCGTCCGGGGCGTCCTTCAGGCGGATCTGCAGGGCGGCGACATCGCCGCCTTCCAGGGCCTTGGCCAACTGGCGGCCGAAGGCGGTCAGGTCGGTCAGGGACGGCGGGGTGATCAGATAGAGGCGGCAGGCGAGCGTCATAAGGCTGGGCTTTAAGCCAATTCGAGCCGCCCCGCGACACCTAGCCGCTATGAACCGTAGTGAGAGTCAGTTGCAAAAGCTGTCGTGAGTGGCTAGATGAGAATGACACTCAATCGGGTAGGGCGTTCTGCCTTGTACGTCTGCAATTGTAACGGCATCCGCGAGCGCGAAGTGCGCGCCGCCATCGACGCTGGCGCCACGCGCCCGGCGGACATCTTCCGTCACAAGGGTTGCCAGGCCCAGTGCGCCAAGTGCGTCTGCGAAATGCGCCAGATGATCCAGGACAATCGTGAAGCGTTGGCCTTCGCCGCCGAGTAGCGGCTCGAACACCAGCAAATTCAGGGATCCGCCCAGCGTTCGCTCGGATTTCCGTGAGAGCGCGAGCGACTCGCACATATTCAGGTTGAAGCCGGTTTCGGCTTGCCCCAGGTTCCGGCCGAACACGTGAACTTCAAGGAGGCCGCCATGCAGGGCGATCCCGGCATCATCCGACTGCTCAACGCGGTGCTCACCAACGAACTGACGGCGGTCAACCAGTACTTCCTGCACGCGCGGATGTACGACAACTGGGGCTTCAAGCGCCTCGGCAAGATCACCTATGACGAATCGATCGGCGAGATGAAGCACGCCGACAAGCTGATCAACCGCATCCTGTTCCTGGAAGGGCTGCCGAACCTCCAGGACCTGCACAAGCTGAAGATCGGCGAGACCGTGCCCGAATGCCTGGCCAGCGACCTGGCCGTGGAGGTCGGCGGCCGCGAGACCCTGATCCCCGGCATCGTCCAGTGCGAACAGGCCCGCGACTATGTCAGCCGCGAGCTGCTGCGCGAGATCCTCAGCGACACCGAGGAGCATATCGACTTCCTCGAGATGCAGCTGGGCCTGGTCAAGGCGCTGGGCGAGCAGAACTACCTGCAATCGGCGGTGGGGGAACTGCCGGCCTGAACCGTCTTTGCGCTGAAGGTCGCGGACGGCCTAAGGTCGCGATACCGTAAGCGCGTTTTCAGCTGGCGCGATGCGGGGAACACGCCATCATGTGTGGACGGCCCGGTCGCGCTGGAACCAAGATTCAGCTGGGCTGTTTGACCTTGCGAGTTCACGAGGGAGTCCCGCCATGCATGTCGCCAACGGAAAGTCGCGGGAACGCGCCCTGGCTGGACGCGAGGCGTTCGAGCTGGAAAGGCGGGAAGGCCTTCATCCCGCGGCGCAGATCGGCGTCGGCGCGGCCCTGGCCGGCGGCGCGATCATCGCGGCCATGGTGATGGGGCGCCGGCACGAGCGGGTGCTGGACGACGAGATGTACGCCGTCGAGTTCGCCGAGATGCACGAACCGGTGGCCCACCAGCCCAAGCCGCTGACCAGCCTGCTTCTGCCGCCGCTGTTCATCGCCATGACCCTGTCGGGCCTGCGCACCTGGAACGCCCCGGCCAGCCCCGCCCGCACCCGCGCCCTGACGATCTGGAGCCTGGTGCAGGGCTTCAACGCCCTGTGGCTGGGCCTGGGCGCCAAGCGCCTGGGCGGCCAGCTGGGCGCGGCCACGGCCTCGCTGACGGCCTCGGCGGCCTATGCGATCGAGGCCCGCAAGGTCGGCGGCGGCGTCGCTCCCGACTTCGGCTGGATCGGCATCGCCAACGCCCTGACCTCGCAGCTGTGGCGCAAGCCCGTGCCGCGCATGCCGACGATTCATTAGCCCCACAATCCGTTCTTCCCGGCGAAAGCCGGGGCCCAGATGCAAGAGCGCCCGCGTTCCGGAGAGGATCGCGGGTGTTTCTGCATGCGCCTCACAGCCCTGCGATCTGGGTCCCGGCTTTCGCCGGGAAGATCGGGTGTGGGGAGGCTCAAGCGATCTTCAGCGCCCGGTCCAGGCTGAACCGCCCGCCGCCCCGCGCGATCAGGAACAGCAGCAGCCCCGCCCACGACAGGTGGGTCGGCCAGGCGTCGGGATAGACGAAGATCTCGATCACCGCCGTCATCCCCAGAAAGGCGAGCGCCGAGAGCCGGGTGAACAGGCCCAGCACCAGCAGGATCGAGAACAGGTGCTCCGAATAGGTCGCCGCGTGCGCCGCCACGTCCGGCGACAGCAGCGGCACGTGGTATTCGGTCTCGAACAGCGAATAGGTGCTGTCCTTGATGTGCAGCAGCCCGTCGACCTTGGTGCGGCCCGACTGGAAGAAGATCGCCGCCACGCCGAAGCGGGCGACGAGGGCCAGGACATCCTCGGTCAGAACCCTGCCGGCGATCCGGGCGAAGACGTCGAAGGGGGCGCGAAGAGCGGCGGCGGTCATTGGTCGATATCCATGAAGGCGCCGTCGGCGATCAGGCCGGCGAACAGCGCGGCGAGGTCGGCGGCGGGATGGGTTGTCAGGGCGCGCTCGGCGGCCTGGGCGGTGGTCTGGCCCTCGCGACAAGCGCGGAGGAATTCGGTTTCGGCCTCGCCGATCACGCGATGCGTGACGACGCCGTTGGCGCGAAGGCAGAGGAGCGCTTCGGGAGTCTCGGAGAGCTCTAGGTCCTCATGGCCCGAGCGGGCCGCCGACCACAGGCTGGGCAGGCCGGCCTCGAAGGCGGCGAAGCGGGTGCTGGGGTGCAGGGCGAGCCGCGTCTCGGCCAGGGCCTCGGGCGGCAAGGCGGCCAGCGCCCCGGCGGTCAGGGCCGGCGCCTCGGCGGCGAACAGGGCTTCGGTCCACAGGCGGTCGAGATGGGCGACGCCGACCAGATAGGGCAGCTCCTCGGCGGGCGGGAAGCGGCCCAGCCAGGCGGGAAAGGCCTCGCCGTAGTCCAGCAGGGCCGCGCTGGTCGGCGGGGCCTCACGGGCGAACAGCACGGCGGCGGCGCGGAACCACTCTTCGCCGACCATGGACAGCACGGTCGGGAAGTTGGCGGCCAGGGCGTCGACGCAGCCCTTGGCGATGGTGTTGCGGTAGACCGACAGGCCCGCCTCGCCGACGCCGGGCGCCAGCCACGGCGACAGCGCCGAGCGCTCGCCACAGAGGGCCGCGACGAAGGCGTCCTGGAAGTCCAGCAGCTCAGGCATGAACAGGCTCCAGGACGGGCTCCAGCAGGGCGGCGGCGCGGTCGCGCTCGGCCATCAGCGTCGCGAAGTCGGGAATGTCGTCGTCGCGCTCGATCAGGGTCGGGCGGGGGCCGATGCTGTCGATCAGCCGGCGATAGAGCGTCCAGACAGGCTCGGCCACCGGCGCGCCGTGGGTGTCGATCAGCAGGTCGGATCCTCCTTCATCAGCGCCATGGCCGGCCAGGTGGATCTCGCCGATCGCCTCGGCCGGCAGGGCGTCCAGATAGGCCTGCGCGCTGTAGCCGAGGTTGCTGGCGCTGACGAAGACGTTGTTGACGTCGACCAGCAGGCCGCAGCCGGTTTGGGCGACCAGGGCCTTCAGGAAGTCGACCTCGCCCAGGTCATGGCCGGTCAGGGGCAGGTAGAGGGACGGGTTCTCGATCAGCACCTTGCGGCCCAGGGCGTCCTGCATGCGGCCGACATTGGCGGCGATGCGGGCGAGGGCGGCGTGGGTGCGCGGAAAGGGCAGGAGATCGGGCTGGTGCAAGCCTCGGTGCGTCGACCAGGCCAGGTGCTCGGAGATCACGAACGGCTCGAACCGGTCGGCCAGACGCTTGAGGGCGGTCAGGTGCTCGGAGTCCGGATCGGCGTCGGCGGCCAGGGACAGGCCCACGCCGTGCAGCGACAGCGGCCGGCGCGCGCGGATGGCCTCCAGCGCCGCCAGGCGCGGACCGCCAGCCGACATGTAGTTCTCGGGATGGACCTCGAACCACAGGCCCTGAGCCTCGCACGCGAGCGCGTCGGCATAGTGCTGGGACTTGAGGCCAAGGCCGGCGGTGGGGGTCATGGGAAGCTCTCAAAACCCTTGTCATCCCGGAAGCCTCGCAGAGGCTGTCCGGGACCCAGGGGCCAAGCGCATCGCGGCTCCCCCTGGGTCCCGGCTCTCCGCTTCGCCGCGGCCGGGATGACAAGAATGGATGTTGCCGGGCTTTACGCCTTCGGAGTCAGCGAACCCATGCCCTTCGGGGTCTTCATGGTCACGCACGCGCCCTTGGCCACATGCTTCCAGGCGTCGCCCTGGTAGTCGACCTTCGAGGTGCCGGCGCACGAGGTGCCCGCGCCCGCCTTGCAGTCGTTCTCGCCGGCCTTGGCCACGCCGTAGCACTTTTCCATTTCGACCTTGGCGCCGGTCTTCATGTGCTCGTCGGCCGAGGCCATCGAGACGCCGGCCGAGAGGGCGAGGACGGCGGCCAGGGCGGCGGTGGTGGCGGTGCGGTTCATGGGGTGTCTCCTTGGTGTTCTTGGGGAAGTCTTGGGATCGTTGCTGGCCGGAGCGGCATGTTGTCGCCCGGTCGATGGGAGATACGAAGCTTCCGCCGTGAAGGTTACACCGGTCGCCGAACAAAAAACGGGGAGAACAAAATTTCGGCGCGGCGGTCTCGGGCGGTTCCGGCGCGGCGCGACACCGTGTAACCATCGGCCCTTCCCGCGCGAATAGGGGTGTGCGTGACGGATACCGAGACCCGTTTGAAGGCGCTGATGCTGCGCGGGCTGGACGGTGACGCCGCCGCCTATCGCGAGTGTCTGGCCGTTCTTGGCGTCCGGCTGCGCGCCTATTTCGCGCGACGGATGTCCGGCGCGTCCGGCGATGTGGAGGATCTGGTGCAGGAGACGTTGCTGGCGGTGCATCTCAAGCGGTCGACCTGGGACTCGTCCCAGTCGTTCACCGGCTGGGCGCACGCGGTGGCGCGCTACAAGCTGATCGACCACTGGCGGCGGCGGAAGATCCGCCAGACCCTGCCGATCGAGGACCACATCGAATTCCTGGCCGCCGACGAGCCCGATCCGGGCGTCGGCCTCGAGCTGGACCGCGCCCTGGCCACTCTGCCCGAAAAGCAGCGGATCCTCGTCTCCGACGTCAAGCTGACCGGCCTGTCCCTGGCCGAGGCGGGCGCGAAGGCGGGCATGACCGAAGGCGCGGCCAAGGTCGCCCTGCACCGGGCGCTGAAGGCCCTGGCCGAAAGGATGCGCCGTGCGAACGGATGATCTGATCGACGCCCTGGCCTCGGACGCCCAGGCCACGGATTTTGGGCCGACGCGCGCTCCGCCCCGGCGTCTGGCGATGGTCGCCGGCCTGGGCGCCCTGGCGGCCCTGGTCCTGGTGCTGGCCTGGCTGCATACCCGCCATGACCTGATGCCGGCCATGCGCGGCGGCATGTTCTGGATGAAGGCGCTCTACACCGCCCTGCTGGGCGCGGCCGGCTACCTGGCCGTCGAGCGGTTGTCGCGGCCGGGTGGATCGGGCCGCCGCGGCTGGATCCTGGGCCTGTCCGTCCTGGGGGCGTTTTCGGTCGCGGGCGTCGTCCAGGCGATGATGAACCCCGACATCCAGATGACGCTGCACATGCTGCGCGGCCATTCCTGGCATGTCTGCAGCCGCAATATCCTGGTCCTGGGCCTGCCGATGCTGGCCCTGGGTCTGTGGGTCGTGCGCGGCATGGCCCCGACTCGGCCAACCCTGGCGGGCCTGGCGACGGGACTGTTCGCGGGCGGGGTGGCGGCGACGGTCTATGGCCTGCACTGCGCCGAGAACACCTTCACCTTCGTGGCCCTCTGGTACAGTCTCGGGGTGCTGTCCCTGGCCGCCCTCGGCGCGGCGGTCGGGCGCTGGGCGCTGCGCTGGTAGGCAAGGCCGCCAGTTGGCGAGCTGTCGCCAGATCTAGCGACGATCAAGTTTCGTGTCGTCGCGCTCCGGTCGATTGACAAACCGATGTTCCGCGACTGAAGTGCCGCGGCCTTCGCGAATGAGACGCGATAGGCGCTAGTGAACCGCCATACGACTCTGTGGGGAGAGACGCGTGACGATCGACGACACCGTCGCCCCGATAGGCGGGATGAGGGCCGGCGCTCCCATCTGGTCGGCCGCGACCCTGCCCTGGCGACTGGCCGAGGCCGCCGCCGCCGGCGCCCTGGCCGGCGTGCTGATGATTCTGGTCTGGCTGGATCTGCGGCCGGACCTGCCGGTCGCCGCCACCCGCGCCTTCTTCTGGATCAAGGCGATCTATCCCGCCGCCGTCGCTCTCTGCGCCCTGGCCGCCGCGACCCTGTTGGCGCGCGCGTGCGTCGGCGGGTTCCGGGCCTTGGCCGGGGCGGGGGCCCTGGCCTGCGCCATGTTGATAGCCGCCGCCCTCCAGGCGTCCGGCGCGGGCGCCGAGGCGCTCGTCGACCCCTACTGGCCGAGCGCCGCCACCTGTCTTGGCGACATCCTGGTCATCGCCGCGCCGATGTTGGCCCTGGTGGCGGCCGGGTTGCGCGACATTGACCTGGAGCGGCCCGCGTTCACCGGTTTCGCCTGCGGCCTGTTCTGTGGGGGCGTTGCGGCGACGGTCGACGGCCTGCACTGCTGGCAGGGAACCTACGCGTTCGTGGGGCCCTGGTTCACCCTGGCCATGCTGCTCTGCGGCGCGGTCGGGGCCGGCGCGGCCAAGCTGCTCGCCCGCCGCCGCCTTTTTCTCGCGGCCGCCGAATAGCAAGAGGCCTCCCGGATCGCGCCGGGAGGCCTCTTCGTCTTCAACGCATCGAAGCCTACTCGGCGGCGGCCTTGGCCGCGTCCCCGCCGAACTTGGCGTGCAGTTCGCCCGAGTGGTAGCGCTTGGCCATGGTCGCGGTCGACAGCGCCTTGATCTTGTCGGCGTGGCCGGCCGAGCCGAACTCGACGAAGCGGGCCTGGCAGACCTTGCGCATGGCTTCCTTGGCGGGTTTCAGATAGGCGCGCGGATCGAACTCGCCCGGCTTCTCGACCAGGATCTTGCGGATCGCGCCGGTGATGGCCATGCGGTTGTCGGTGTCGACATTGATCTTGCGCACGCCGTGCTTGATGCCGCGCTGGATCTCTTCGACCGGCACGCCCCAGGTCTGGGGCATCTCGCCGCCGTACTGGTTGATAATGTCCTGCAGGTCCTGCGGGACCGACGACGAGCCGTGCATCACCAGGTGGGTGTTGGGCAGGCGGCGGTGAATCTCTTCGATCACGTTCATGGCCAGGACGTCGCCGTCCGGCTTGCGCGTGAACTTGTAGGCGCCGTGGCTGGTGCCCATGGCGATGGCCAGGGCGTCGACGCCGGTCTGGGCGACGAAGTCGACCGCCTGGTCCGGATCGGTCAGCAACTCGTCATGGCTGAGCTTGCCCTCGAAGCCGTGGCCGTCCTCGGCCTCGCCCATGCCGGTCTCCAGCGAGCCCAGCACGCCCAGTTCGCCTTCGACCGAGACGCCGCAGCTGTGGGCCATCTGCACCACCTTGCGGGTGACCTCGACATTGTACTCGTAGGAGGCCGGGGTCTTGGCGTCTTCCATCAGCGAGCCGTCCATCATCACCGAGGTGAAGCCGTACTGGATCGCCGTCGCGCAGGTCGCCGGGCCGTTGCCGTGGTCCTGGTGCATGCAGACCGGGATGTGCGGATAGATGTCGACCAGAGCGTCGATCATCTTGGCTAGCATGATGTCGTTGGCGTAGTTCCGCGCCCCACGCGACGCCTGGATGATCACGGGCGAGTTGACGGCCTCGGCCGCCTCCATGATCGCCAGGCCCTGTTCCATGTTGTTGATATTGAAGGCGGGCAAGCCGTACTCATGCTCGGCGGCATGGTCCAACAGCTGGCGCAGCGTGATGCGAGCCACGTAGTTCTCTCCTGCAAGCGTTAAGTGGTTGGGTCGTTTCTTGTTCTTGGGGCCGTGACGCTTGTGCGTTCTCTGCCCGTTTAGTCAGTCTGCGTACTTAAACTCTTCCGATCTTCCCGGCGAATGCCGGGACCCAGATCCCAAGGCGCTTGGTCTGATTGGAAGAACGCGGTGTTCTTGGAAATCGCTTCAGCGCTCGTCCATCTGGGCCCCGGCATTCGCCGGGGAGATCGGAGAAAACTAGTCAGATTCTCAAGCCTCCAAGGCCGCGACGCCCGGAAGCGTCTTGCCCTCCATCCATTCCAGGAACGCGCCGCCGGCGGTCGAGACGAACGTCATGTCGGCCGACACGCCCGCGTGGTTCAGGGCCGACACCGTATCACCGCCGCCGGCCACGGCCACGATCTTACCCGATTTCGCCAGTTGCGCGGCGTGCTTTGCCGCCGAAACGGTCGCCTCGTCGAACGGAGGGACTTCAAACACGCCCAGCGGGCCGTTCCAGATCAGGGTCTTGCTGGCGTCCATGGCCGCCAGCAGGGTCTTCACCGTCTCGGGGCCGGCGTCCAGGATCAGGTCGTCGGGCTGGACGTCATAGACATTGCGGGTCTCGGCGTGGACGCCCGGCTTGACGCTCTTGGCCACCACCACGTCGGTCGGCAGCAGCAGCTTGCAGCCGGCCGCGCCCGCCAGGTCGATGATCTCCAGGGCGGTGTCGGCCAGGTCGGGCTCGCACAGCGAGGCGCCGACATCGATCTTGGCCGCGTGCAGGAAGGTGTTGGCCATGCCGCCGCCGATGGCCAGATAGTCCAGCTTGGTCACCAGATTGCGCAGCAAATCGAGCTTGGTCGAGACCTTGGAGCCGCCGACGATGCCGATGACCGGCTTCTTGGGATTGCCCAGGGCGGCGTCCAGGGCTTCCAGCTCGCGCTGCATCGCCAGGCCCGGATAGGCCGGCAGCAGGTGGGCCAGGCCCTCGGTCGAGGCGTGCGCGCGGTGGGCGGCGCTGAAGGCGTCGTTGACATAGACGTCGCCATTGGCGGCCAGGGCCTTGGCGAAGTCAGGATCGTTCTTCTCCTCGCCGGCGTGGAAGCGGACGTTCTCCAGCAGGGCCACGCCGCCGTTCTCCAGACCGTCGACGACCTTGGCCGCTTCGGGGCCGATGGCGTCCGAGGCGAAGGCGACCGGCTGCTCCAGCAGCGCCGACAGCGGCTCGGCCACGAAGGCCAGGCTCATCTCCGGAACGACCTTGCCCTTGGGCCGGTCGAAGTGGGCCAGCAGCACGACCTTGGCGCCTTGCTGGGACAGGTAGTGGATGGTCGGCAGGGCCGCGCGCAGGCGGGTGTCGTCGGTGATCTTCCCGCCATCGACCGGCACGTTGAAGTCCACCCGGACCAGGGCGCGCTTGCCGGCGAGATCGGCGGTGTCGAGGGTGCGGAAGGTCATCGGTCGTCCTGCGGTGGGTGAACCTCGTCCTTCGACAAGCTCAGGATGAGGTTCAAGAGATCGGCAATAGCCCTCATCCTGAGCCTGTCGAAGGACGAGGGCGGGCCAAGGAAAACCCCGCTCCTTGCGAGAGCGGGGTTTGGTGGTGCGTTCCTTACAGGAACTTCGCCATCTCAAGAGCGGTGTCGCTCATGCGGGTCGCGAAGCCCCACTCGTTGTCGTACCAGCTGAGCACGCGGACCAGCTTGCCCTCGATGACCTGGGTCTGGGGCAGGGCGGCCGTCGAGCTGGCGGCGATGTGGTTCAGGTCCGACGAGACCAGCGGGTCGGTCGTGGTGAACAGCACGCCCTTCATCGGACCGTCGGCGGCGGCCTGCAGGGCGGCGTTGACCTCGGCGGCGTCGGTGTCGCGCGTCGGCACGACCTTCAGGTCGATGACCGAGACGTTCGGGGTCGGGACGCGGATCGACGAGCCATCCAGCTTGCCCTTCAGTTCCGGCAGGACCAGGCCCAGGGCCTTGGCGGCGCCGGTCGAGGTCGGGATCATTGAGAGGGCCGCGGCGCGGGCGCGATAGAGGTCCTTGTGCATGGTGTCCAGCGTCGGCTGGTCGCCGGTGTAGCTGTGGATCGTGGTCATGTAGCCACGCTCGATGCCGACCAGGTCGTGCAGGACCTTGGCGACGGGGGCCAGGGCGTTGGTGGTGCACGAGCCGTTCGAGACGACGATGTCGTCGGCGGTCAGGGTCTCGTGGTTGACCTTGTAGACGATGGTCTTGTCGGCTCCGTCCGCGGGAGCGGACACCAATACGCGCTTGGCGCCGGCTTCCAGGTGCAGGGCGGCCTTGTCGCGGGCGGTGAAGATGCCGGTGCACTCGAACGCGATGTCGACGTTCAGGTCCTTGTGCGGCAGATCCTTGGGATCACGGATCGCCGTGACCTTGATCTTGCCCATGCCGACGTCGATCCAGTCCTCGCCCGAGGTGACCACGCCCGGGAAGCGGCCGTGGACGCTGTCGTAGCGCAGCAGGTGGGCGTTGGTCTCGACGGGACCCAGGTCGTTGATGGAGACGACCTCGATGTCGCGGCGGCCATGCTCGGCGATGGAGCGCAGGACCAGACGTCCGATGCGGCCGAAGCCGTTGATGGCGACGCGAATAGCCATGGGTCGTTCTCCTGTTATGACCGCGCGATCGAGTTCGATCGGCGTTCCCTATTTGGGTGCGCGTTTTGCGGGGGAAAGGCGCTGAGTCAAGGCCTAGAAACTGACACGGCTTCGGTAAATGCTGCTATGGGCTCCGCGCCGCCCAAATGTCGCCCTGACGACTGGCATAGACGGGGCTCATCTATATGTTGCGTCGCATGATTGGAAATCGCCGATGATCCCGGCCGACGGTACGGCCCTCGACCTGGCCGTGCGCCGTCTGGAGCGCGCGGTGGCTCAGCTCGAGCAGCGCCAGGCGGCCAAGGCCGCCGAGGTCGAGCGCGCGCTCGCGGCCGCCGCCGCCGCGCCCGCCGCGTCATCGTCCCCCGCCGAGCCGGGCCTCTTCGATGACGAAGAGCGCACGCGCCTGGTCGCCGACCTGGAAGCCGCCCGCGAACGTGAAAAGGCGCTGGAGGAAGCCGGCGAGCAGGCCTCCGCCGCCCTGGGCCGCGCCATCGCGGAGATCCGTTCCGCGCTCGGCGACGAGTTCGTGGCCAATGACGACCACGCGCATGACGACGACGAAGCCGAGGACGCCGTCGCGCCGCTGCAGGACGACGACCTGTTCGACGCGCCCAAGGCAGGCGATCCCAAAGTCAGCGATCCCAAAGTCCGCGATCGGGGGGAGGCCTGACGCATGGCCCAGGTGACCATCCACGTGAACGGCCGGCCCTACATGGTTGGTTGCGAGGACGGCCAGGAGCCGCATCTCTCGGAACTGGCGCGGCTGTTCGACCGCCAGGTCCGCCAGGTCAGCTCCGACGTCGGCCAGTTGGGCGAGACGCGGCTGTTCCTGATGGGCGCCCTGCTGCTGGCCGACGAGCTGTCGGACATGAAGCTGCGCCTGGCCCACGCCAACGCCGAGATCGCCCGCCTGAACCAGGACGGCACCAAGGCCGAGATCGCCGCTATCCGCGCGCTCGACGCGGCCGCCGAGAAGATCGAGAAGCTGGCGGCGGAGTAGGCGCTCCGCTCGCTATAACTTGAGGTTGTTCTCTCCGCTGTATTCCCTACCCTCGGGGCCTGTTTCGGAAGAGGGCTTCGATGAGAGTGCTGGCGACGTTCGGGCTTCTGGGCTTGGCCTTGAGCGGCCCCGCCATAGCGGCGGATTCCACTGCCGCCGCGTTCGGCGCGCGCGAATACATCCAGCAGATCAGCCTGTCGCCCGACGGCCAGAAGGTGGCGATGATCGTCCCGACTGCGGGGCGCGGCGTCCACCTGGAGGTGGTCGACACGGCCGCTTCCGGCCCGCCTAAGCCGATCCTCGCCTCCAGCGGCAGCCCCGAACGGCTGACGAGCTGCCGTTGGTCGACCAATACGCGCCTGGTCTGCCAGATCTATGTCGTCGTGAAGGACGCGCAGAATCGGCTGGGCTTCACCCGCCTGATCGCGATCAACAGCGACGGGGGCGACCTGAAGGTGCTCAGCGCCCAGACAAACGACCGCTCGTTGCGGATGTCGCAGAACGGCGGCGTGGTGATCGACTGGGCCACCGACGACGCGCCGGGCGGGATCCTGATGACCCGCGACTATGTGCCGGAACGCGGCACTGGCACCCACCTGGCCAACGAAGACGACGGCCTGGGCGTCGATCGCGTCGACACGACAACCTTGGCTCGCCGGTCCGTCGAGAAGTCAAACCTCAACGCCATCGAATATATCAGCGATGGGCGCGGGACCGTCCGGGTGATGGGCGTTCGGCCGACGCGGTCGTCGGGCTACGCCAGCGACAGGATCCTCTATTTCTATCGCCAGCCTGAACGCCGCGACTGGCTGCCGTTGGGCCAGCTGACCCTCGGCGCCACGGGCTATAGCGGCTTCAGCCCCGAAGCCGTCGATCCCAAGCTCAATGTCGTCTACGGCTTCGACGTCAAGGACGGCCGCCTGGCCTTGTACAAGACGGCGCTGGACGACAGCCTCAAGCGCGACCTGGTGCTGGCGCGGCCGGACGTCGACGTTACGGGCCTTGTTCGGATCGGTCGCCAGAACCGCGTGGTCGGCGTCTCCTACGTCACCGACAAGCGCGAGACCGAATTCTTCGACCCCGACTTGCGCAAGTTGGGTCTGGCGCTGGGCAAGGCGCTGCCGGGTCGCCTGGTCACGTTCGTCGACGCCTCGGCCGACGAGTCCAAGCTGCTGCTGTTCGCCGGCGGCGACAGCGATCCGGGCCTCTACTACCTCTATGACAAGACCACCCGGAACCTGCAGGAGCTGATCGCCGCCCGGCCGCAGCTGGAAAAGTTGAAGCTGGCCACGGTGAGGGCGGTGACCTATCCGGCCGCAGACGGCACGCAGATCCCGGGCTACCTGACCCTGCCGCCGGGCAGCGACGGCAAGAACCTGCCGACGATCGTCATGCCGCACGGCGGCCCCGGCGCGCGCGACGAATGGGGCTTCGACTGGCTCGCCCAGTATTTCGCCCAGCAGGGCTACGCCGTCTTGCAACCCAACTATCGAGGCTCGGCCGGCTATGGCGCCGACTGGTTCCAGAAGAACGGCTTCCAGTCCTGGCGCACCGCGATCGGCGACGTGAATGACGGCGGCCGCTGGCTCGCCCAGCAGGGGATCGCCGCGCCGGGCAAGCTGGCCATCGTCGGCTGGTCGTACGGGGGATACGCGGCGCTGCAGTCGGCGGTGCTGGATCCGGACCTCTTCAAGGCTATCGTGGCGATCGCGCCGGTCACCGATCTGGAGACCCTGCGCGCCGAGTCGCTGAACTTCACCAACTACCTCCAGGTCAGTGAATTCATCGGCAAGGGCCCGCACGTGACCGAGGGCTCGCCCGCCCAGAACGCCGCGAAGATCAAGGCGCCGGTCCTGCTGTTCCATGGCGACCTCGACGCCAATGTCGGGATCGGCGAGTCGCGGCTGATGGAGCGCAAGCTGCGGGACGCGGGACGCAAGGCCGAGTTGGTCGAGTTCAAGGGATTGGACCACCAGCTCAACGACGACACGGCGCGAACCGAGATGCTGACCAAGACCGACGCCTTCCTGAAGGCGTCGCTGGGCCTCTGATCGTCGCCTGCGACGCGGGCGCCTCTATCGCTGGGGCGCCCAACCCCCTATATTGATCCACGGCGGGTCTTGCTGTGGCTCTCGTCGAAGATTTCTATTCCCAGGGACCTTAATCTCTCTATCGGGACCTGTTCCCTCCCGTGGCCGTGGCTGCGGGAACACGGGGCCCACCTGTTACTGACAGGTTCGAGTGGATTGAAACGTCTTCACGGTTCTTCGCGGCGCCGCCACCTTTCTTCCCGAAGCGATGGTCTCCTATAAGCGACGGATGGCGATCACCGATCCTGTCGCGGCCAAGACGGCCCTGCGCGTCTTTCTGCGCAACCAGCGCAAGCAGCTGGCGCTGGAGCACCCCGAAGCCGACTGGATGATCGCCGAGGTGGCGCGCGAGCCGCTGGCGCGACTGTTCTCCGATCCCGCTGGTAAGGTCGCCGCGCTCTATCACGGGCTTGGCTCGGAGGTGTCGCCGCGCATCCTGGCCGACCAGATGCGGGAGGCCGGTTGGACGATCGCCCTGCCGGCCGTCGAGGACGCCGAGACGCGCCGCATGGTGTTCCGCGCCTGGGACGTCAGCCAGCCGCTGGTCCATGACGCCATCGGCCTGCGCGGTCCCCCGCCGACCCAGCCGGTCGTGCTGCCGGACCTGGTCATCACGCCGCTGCTGGCCTTCCAGCGCGACGGCCTGCGCCTGGGGCAGGGCGGCGGCTATTACGACCGGGCGCTGGAAGCCCTGAGGGCTCGCAAGTCCGTTGTCGTGCTGGGCCTGGCCTACAGTGGCCAGCAGGCGGAGAATTTGCCGCACGAGCCGCACGATCAAAGGCTGGACGCTATTCTCACCGAAAAAGAGTATATCGCGGTCAATGACATGGGCCGCCCAGGCCCTCCTTAAGGACTTTCGATGCGTTTCGCCTTCTTCGGCGATGTCGTCGGCAAGTCGGGCCGCGACGGCCTGGCCGACCATCTGCCCGATCTTCGCCGCCGGCTCTCCCTCGAGTTCGTGATCATCAACGCCGAGAACGCCGCGGCCGGCTTCGGCATCACCGAGAACACCGCACGCGAGCTGTTCGAGGCTGGCGCCGACTGCCTGACCCTGGGCAATCACAGCTGGGACCAGCGCGAGGCTCTCACCTATATCGTCCGCGAGCCGCGCCTGATCCGGCCGGCCAACTACCCGATCCTGTCCGACGCCCCGGGGCGCGGCAGCCATCTCTTCCAGACCGACAGTGGCAAGACGGTGTTTGTCGTCAACCTGCTGGGCCGGGTGCACATGGACGCCATGGACGACCCGTTCGCCGCCGCCGACCGTGAGCTGGACAAGGCCCCGCTGGGCCAGGTGGCCGACGCGGTGATCGTCGACATGCACTGCGAGGCGACGTCGGAGAAGATGGCCATGGGCCACTATTGCGACGGCCGCGCCTCTCTAGTGGTCGGCACCCACACCCACGTCCCGACCGCCGACTGCCAGGTGCTGCCGGGCGGCACCGCCTACCAGACCGACGCCGGCGCCTGCGCCGACTATGACAGCGTCATCGGCAACCAGAAGGAAGAGCCTCTGCGGCGCTTCACCACCAAGATCAGCGGCGGGCGCTACACGCCGGCCTCGGGGCCGGCGACGGTGTGCGGCGTGTTCGTCGAGACCGACGACCGCACGGGCCTGGCGGTGCGTGTCGAGCCGATCCGCGTCGGCGGGCGGCTGCGGCAGTCGATCCCGGAAGTCGCCTAAGCGGTCGGGAAGTATTGGAAGAACGGCTCGGCCTCGGCCAATACGCGCTGGACCGAGGGGCGGCTCTTCAGGCGCTCCAGATAGGCCAGGCACAGCGGCCAGCGGTTCCCAAAGGGCGCTTCTGGCGCCTGGACCTTGTCGGCGTAGAACAGCGCCGGCATCGCCGCGCAGTCGGCCAGGCCGAAGTCGCCGCACATCCAGTCGCGGCCGTCGGCCAGTTCCTTTTCCAGGTGATCGCAGGCCGTGGCCAGTTGGGCGTAGGACTCCCGGACGCCGTACGGATCCTTGCCAGCCTCCGCCGGCCGGATGCGATCGGCGACGATGCGCTGCATCGGGTGATGGATGTAGTGGTCGAAGAAGCGGTCCCAGAACCGCGTCCGCCAGGCCAGGTCCGGGTCCCGCGGTACGAACCGCACGCGGCCCGGATAGCGCAGGTCCAGATAGTCGAGGATGACGCTGGTCTCGAGCACGGTCTCGTCGCGGGCCTCATCGCGCAGCGCCGGCATCTTGCCCATCGGCGACAGCTTCAAGAACGCCTCGCGTCCGGACGGATCGCCCAGGTTGACCATCACGTTCTCGAAGGCGATGTCGTTCTCGTAGAGGCCGATCAGCACCTTCCAGCAGAACGAGGACAGCGGGTGGGCGTGTAGCGTCAGGCTCATCGGTCGCTCCCTGATACTTAAGTTATCGCCTAACTATCATCGGGGCGGGACGAAGTGCAAGCGCCGGCCGGCGCCCCTTGGGGGTGACAAAACCCGCCCTCGGGGGCTAGAAGCGCCCACACTCCATTTTTCAGACCAGAGACAGAGCCTCCGAATGGCCGGCCACTCGAAATTCAAGAACATCATGCACCGCAAGGGCCGCGCCGACGCCGCGCGCTCCAAGCTGTTCTCCAAGCTGTCGCGGGAAATCACCGTCGCGGCCAAGACCGGCCTGCCCGACCCGGCCATGAACCCGCGCCTGCGCCTGGCCGTGAACAACGCCAAGGCCGAGAGCCTGCCCAAGGACGTCATCGACCGCGCGATCAAGAAGTCGCAGATGGGCGACGCGGCCGACTATTCGGAAATCCGCTATGAAGGCGTCGCCGCCGGCGGCGTCGGCATCATCGTCGAGGTGCTGACCGACAATAAGAACCGCGCCGCCGCAAACGTCCGGTCCTACTTCACCAAGATCGGCGGCAACATGGGGGCCACCGGCTCGGTGACCTTCAACTTCGATCACGTCGGCCAGATCACCTACCCGGCCAAGGCCGCGTCGGAAGACGCCATGATGGAAGCCGCCATCGAGGCCGGCGCCGACGATGTCACCTCGGACATGGACGAGGAGGGCGAAGGCCACACCATCTACACCGCCTTCGAAAGCCTGAACGAGGTGGCCGCCGCCCTGGAAGCCAAGTTCGGCGCGGCGTCGAACACCAAGATCGCCTGGCGCCCGAAGATGCAGGTGCCGGTCACGGGCGACTCGGTCGCCACCCTGATGAAGCTGCTCGACCTGCTGGACGACGACGACGACGTCCAGAACGTCTATTCGAACGAAGACATCAGCGACGAAGACCTGGCCAAGCTGGGCTGACGCTCTTGGGGGAGGTCCGAATGGGCCTCCCCTTCTTACTTCCAGTATTTCCAGCGACGAGGCCCCGGTGACCTTTTCCGCCCCGAACGCCCTGGCTGAAGTCGACCTGCCCGGACTGCCCAACCACTATCGCGGCAAGGTGCGGGACAATTACGACCTGCCGGACGGCCGCCGGGTGATCGTGGCGTCCGACCGTCTCAGCGCCTTCGACCGCATCCTGTGCGCCGTGCCGTACAAGGGCCAGGTGCTGACGCAGACGGCGCGCTACTGGTTCGACGCCACCGCCGATATCTGCCCCAACCACGTCCTGGCCTATCCGGACCCGAACGTGCTGATCGGCCGGCGTCTGGAGATGCTGCCGGTCGAACTGGTGGTGCGCGGCTATCTGGCCGGGACCACCTCGACCTCGATCCTGACGCTCTACAACAAGGGCGAGCGCGAAATGTATGGCGTGCGCCTGCCCGACGGCCTGCGCGCCAACCAGCGCCTGCCCGAGCCGATCCTGACCCCCACCAGCAAGGCCGCCGACGGCGATCACGACGCGCCGCTGTCGCCCGCCCAGATCCTGGAACAGGGCCTGCTGACGCCCGAGCAGTGGGACCAGCTCAGCGCCTACGCCCTGGCCCTGTTCGCGCGCGGCCAGGCCCTGGCGGCCGAGCGCGGGCTGATCCTGGCCGACACCAAGTACGAGTTCGGCCTCGACGCCGACGGCGCCATCGTCCTGGCCGACGAGATCCACACCCCCGACAGCAGCCGCTTCTGGAAGGCGGCGACCTACGACGCCAGGTTCGCGGCCGGCGAGCGCCCCGACAGCTTCGACAAGGACTTCGTCCGCGCCTGGGTGGCCCAGCGCTGCGATCCCTACAACGACCCGATCCCAGAAATCCCCACGGACCTGATCCGGCAGACCTCGGACGTCTATATCGAGGCGTTCGAGACGATCACCGGCCAGGCGTTCCAGCGCCCCGCGGCGGACGAGCCGATGATGGCGCGGGTGAAGCGGAATTTGGACGCCTACCTGGCGGGTTAGGCGGGGATTGATCTCTCTCGCCGCTCTTCTCGCCGTCATGGGGCGCGGCTAGACTGCGGACATGGTCCTGCGGGTTCACATCGACACCGATTGCGGCGTGGACGACGCCCTGGCGCTGACGCTTCTGGCCCGCGCGCGACAGGCCGTGGACGTGGTCTCGGTCTCGGCCGTGTTCGGCAACACCTATGTCGACCAGGCCGCCGCCAACGCCCGGGGCGTGCTGCGGCTGGCCGGCTGCGGGGCCGAGGTCTATATCGGCGCCGGCTCGGGCCTGGCCCGCCGGCGGGTCGAGCGGATGCGGCCCGCCCACGGAGTCGACGGCCTGAACGGCGCGGGCTTCTCGCAGCGCTGGAAGCTGCCCGAGCTGGAGCGCGGCCATTCGGCCAACTTCCTGGCCTTCGCCGCGCGTCGCAAGGTGATGGGGCTGTTCCTCGGCCCCTTGACCAACCTGGCCAAGGGGCTGCTGGAAGACCCCGCCGCCTTCCGCGACTGGCGGCCGACGATCATGGCCGGCGCCTTCGAGGTGGCCGGCAAGGCGGCCGGCGGCGCCGACTTCAACAGCTGGAGCGACCCGGAGGCCCTGCAGCGCACGCTGGAGGGCCGGGTCATGCCGCGCCTGATGCCGATGGATGTCACGCACCAGGTGTCGGTCACCGCCGAGGACCTGGCCAAGGGCGCGGCCTGCTGCGGCTCGCCTTTGTCCCAGCGCTTGATCAAGGCGGCCGGGCCCTATATCGCCTTCCATCAGCAGGTCTGGGGTGGCGAAGGCTGCCGGCCGCACGACTCGGTGGCGGCCGCCAGCCTGATCGCGCCCGAGCTCTTCAGCTTCACGCCCGCGCGCCTGCGGGTGGTCGTCGACGGCGAGCGCCAGGGCCGCGTCGACCGCATCGACGGCGCGCCCAACGCCGAGGTCTGCACGGGCCTCGACGTCGCCGCCGTCAAACGCCTGATCCTGGGCGGCCTGTTCGGCTGGAGCGCGGTGGAGGCGGCCTGAGTCTCGCCCCGGCTTCCTAATGCGGCTGGCGCCACTGGGCGGCGCGTTCGCGGACCAGCTCGCGCATGAACTGGTCGAGCTCGGCCAGACGGCGATCCATCTCGCCCACCGGCACGCCGTTCCAGACCGCGTGATCATAGGCCGACCGCGCTTCGCGAAGATTTTCGCCGGCCTGGTAGCGCTCGGTTATGTAGAGGGTCTCGAGAAGCTTGGTCGGTCGGTCGAGCTTCTCGTGCTTCATCGACCAGTAGCTGACCATGTACTCGGCCAGGATGCCGTCGTCCGATGTCTCGACCATCGTCCGTCTCCCTTTACGCTGGAGCGGAGATAGGGAGATCGGACGACGGTTCCAGAGGCGAAGGGCGTCTATTTGCCGCCCGCGTAGTCCTTGATCAGGGCGTAGAGGAAGTCGCGGCCGTCATAGAGCGACTTGACCCGGATGCGCTCGTTCAGGCCGTGGATGCCATCGCCGTCCGAGCTGCCGAACAGGCCCGAGACGCCATAGGTCGGGATGCCGGCGGCGTTGGTGTGGACGCCGTCGGTGGCGCCGGTCAGCAGGATCGGCACGATCGGAACGCCGGGCCACAGCTTGGCGGCTTCCTTCTCGATCGGGCCCATGATGGCCGGCGTCAGGGGCGGCGGCGGCGAGACGCTGTTGGGCTCGTGGGCCAGAGTCACGGCGACGGGCGCGCCCGCCAGTTCGGCCAGCTTGGTCCGGACCTCCTCGACCGGCGTGCCCGGCAGGATGCGGCAGTTGACGTTGGCCGTGGCGCGCTGGGGCAGGGCGTTGGGCGCGTGTCCGGCACTGACCATCGTGGCCACGCAAGTGGTGCGCAGCATCGAGTTCCACATCGGGTCGGCGGTCACGGTCTTCAGGGCGGCGGGATCGTTGATGTTGGCGACCAGCGCCTTCATCGCCGCCGCCTGCTCGGCCGGCACGCGGGCCTGCATCTTGGTGAAATAGCCGCGCGTGGCGTCGTTGAAGCGCGGCGGGAAGCCATAGGCGCCGATCCGGTCCAGGCCCGCCGACAGCTGGTAGATGGCGTTGGCCGGGACGGGGCGGCTGGAGTGGCCGCCGGGATTGGTCACGGTCAGGGTGAAGTCCTGATAGACCTTCTCGCCGCCCTGGACCTCCAGCACGACGGGCTTGTCATGCTCGTCCAGCAGGCCGTCGGCGCCTTCGTTCAGGGCGAATTCGGCGTCGACCAGCGGGCGGTGGTTCTTCACCAGGTCCTCGATGCCGTTATAGGCCTCGCTCTCTTCGCCACAGGTCAGGGCCATCTTGATGTCGCGCCTGGGCTTGAAGCCGGCCTGCTTCAGGCGGACCAGGCTGTCGACCCAGATGGCCGCCTGGGCCTTATCGTCCGAGGTCCCGCGCCCGAAGAAGTAGCCGTTCTCCTCGACCAGCTTGAACGGGTCGCGGGTCCAGTCGGCGCGGTTGGCCTCGACCACGTCGATATGGGCCAGCAGCAGCATGGGCTTGGATTTCGGATCGGTCCCGTGAAGGATCGCCACCAGGCTGCCCTCCTTGGGATGGCCGTCGGCGACCACGACCTTGACATCCTCGGCCGGGAAACCCGCCGCCTTCAGCCGCGCGCCCATGGCCTCGGCCGCTTGGGTGCAGGAGCCGACCGACAGGGTGGTGTTGATCTCGACCAGCTCCTTGTAGAGGTCGCGGAAGGCCAGTTGGTCGGGGCGGACGGTCTTGGGCGGTTCGGCGACCTGGGCGCTCGCCGTCGTCGCGAGGGCCACAAGGGCGCCCGCCATCATCCAAACCGACCGTTTCATCCGTACTCTCCCCAATGAACCTGGGCGCGAGGAGAGCCCGCCAGCGCTCGCGGCGCAAGGGCCGCCGTTAACGCCTCGTTAGCAAAGGACTGGCTTTTCGTGGGGCCGGGAAAAGGCGATGGTGCGAGAACACATGATGAACGCGAATCGCACGCCAATCCGAATCCTGGGGCTCGATCCCGGTCTGCGCCGCACCGGCTGGGGCGTGCTGACGGTCGAGGGCTCGCGCATGAGCCATGTCGCCCACGGGGTGATCGTTCCCGACGAGAAGGCTGACTTCGCCCAGCGCCTGCTGCATCTGTTCGAGGGCATCTGCGCGGTGATCGAGCAGCACAAGCCCGACGAGGCGGCGGTCGAGGAGGTGTTCTTCAACACCAACGCTCAGTCGACGCTGAAGCTGGGCCACGCCCGCGCCGCCGCCCTGATCGCGCCGGCCCGCGCCGGGCTGCTGGTCGCTGAGTATTCCACGCGTCTGGTCAAGAAGGCGGTGGTCGGCACCGGCGCGGCCGACAAGGCCCAGATCGGCTTCATGATCGCTCGCCTGCTGCCCACGGCCGGCAAGACCACGGCCGACTGCGCCGACGCCCTGGCTGTCGCCATCACCCACGCCAATCTGCGCGTCGCCAATCGGAGGGTCGCATGATCGGAAGATTGCGGGGCGCCGTCGCCGAGGTCGGCGAGGAAGAGGCTCTGATCGACGTCATGGGCGTCGGCTACGTCGTCCGCTGCGGCCACCGCACGCTTCAGCGCCTGCCGGCCCTGGGCGAGGAGACCTTGCTGCACATCGAGAGCCAGTGGAGCGAGAGCGCGGGCCTGCGGCTCTACGGCTTCGCCACGCGCGAGGATCGCAAGGCCTTCGTGCTGCTGCAGGCCATCCAGGGCGTCGGGCCCAAGGCCGCCATGGCGGTGCTGGACGTGCTGTCTCCGGCGGAGCTGGCGTCGGCGGTGGCCCGCGAGGACAAGGCCGCTGTCGGCCGCGCCAACGGCGTGGGACCCAAGCTGGCCCTGCGCATCGTCACTGAACTGAAGGACAAGCCGATCACCGACGGGCCGGTGCTGACAGCCGCCCCGGCCTCGGGCGCGACCGCCGCGCCCGCCAAGCCCGCGCCCACCGGCGACGCCGTCGCCGCCCTCATGGGGCTGGGCGTCGCCGAGGTGAACGCTCGCCGCGTGGTGGAGGCCGCCGCCGATCGCCTGGGCGAAGAGGCGACGGTGCAGGCGCTGATCAAGGCCGGCCTGCAGGAGCTTGGGCGATGACCCGCGTCATCTCCGGCGAGCCCCAGCACGGCGACCATGTTCCCGCGACCGACCGCGCTCTGCGCCCGCAAACCCTGGCCGAGTTCGTCGGTCAGGAGCAGGCCAAGGGCAATCTGCGCATCTTCATCGAGGCCGCCAAGGGGCGGGCCGAATCCCTGGACCACGTGCTGCTGTTCGGTCCGCCGGGCCTGGGCAAGACCACCCTGGCCCAGATCATCGCCCGCGAACTGGGCGTCAATTTCCGCGCCACCTCCGGCCCGGTGCTGAACAAGCCGGGCGACCTGGCCGCGATCCTGACCAATCTCGAGCCGAACGACGTCCTGTTCATCGACGAGATCCACCGCCTGTCGTCGAACGTCGAGGAAATCCTCTATCCGGCCATGGAGGACCATGTGCTGGACCTGGTGATCGGCGAGGGACCCTCGGCGCGCTCGATCCGCATCGACCTAGCGCCCTTCACCCTGGTGGCCGCGACGACCCGGGCGGGGATGCTGGCCACGCCCTTGCGCGACCGCTTCGGCATTCCGATCCGGCTGGAGTTCTACACCCCCGCCGAGTTGCGCCACGTGCTGCTGGGCGCGGCCCGCAAGATGGGCGCGCCGCTGTCCGAGGACGGGGCCGACGAGATCGCCAAGCGGGCTCGCGGCACCCCGCGGGTCGCCGGCCGTCTGCTGCGCCGTGTCCGCGATTTCGCCGAGGCCGACGGCGCGGCCGTCATCGACCGCAAGGCCGCCGGCCTGGCGCTCGCCCGGCTTGAAGTGGACGAAGTGGGCCTCGACAGTCTCGACCGTCGCTATCTGCGCGCCCTGATCGAGCACTATGGCGGCGGCCCGGCCGGGGTCGAGACCATCGCCTACGCCATCGCCGAGGCCCGCGACGCCGTCGAGGACGTCATCGAGCCCTATCTGATGCAGCAGGGCTTCATCCAGCGCACGCCCCGCGGGCGGGTGGCCTGCGGCAAGGCCTATCTGCACCTTGGCCTGAAAGCGCCGCCGGCCCCGACGGGGCAGGGCGGCCTGTTCGACGAGTAGAACCGCCATGCGCAAGGCCGCCGTCACGCTGCAGGTCGTGGCCACCCTGGCCATCTCGGTCCTGGCGATCCGCGCGGCCGGCGGCTCGTCCCCGGCGATGATCCTGCAGGTCGCCGCCGGCGTGGTCGGGGCGCTCTCGGCGATCGTTATCGCCTGGCTCGTCCGGCCGCCGGGGCGCATCGCCGCCGTGATCGTGCTCGCGCTGACGCTGGCCATCGAGGCCTACATCCTGGTGGCCGGCGTCTCGATGGAAGGCGTCCGCCGCTGGGTGGCGCTCGGACCGCTGCAACTGCACGCCGCCTCGCTGCTGGTCCCGCTGGCCGCCTGGACCGCCGCCCAGCGCCTCGACGCCATCGTCGCCTTACTGCTGGCCGCGACCCTGGTCGTCCTCGCCGCCCAGCCCGACGCGGCGTCCGCGCTGGCCCTGACCCTGGCGCTCGGCGTCGTGGCCCTGGTCGACAAGTCCAAGCGCCGCCTGGCCGGAATCCTCGCCGTCATCGGCGCGGCCGGCGTCGCCTGGGCGCTGAGCCGTCCCGATCCCCTGCCGGCCGTCGACCACGTCGAACTGGTTGTCCGCCGCGCCTTCGAGGCCTCGCCGACCTTGGGCCCGCTCGCGGCGGTCGCGCTGATCGCCGTGCCGATGGCCATGCTCTGGAGTCGCCGCGCCCCCGCCGCCCTGGCGCTGGCCGCCGCCTGGGCCGGCTTCGTCCTGGCCAACCTGATCGCCAACTATCCCGCGCCGGTGATCGGGGCGGGGGCGGCGCCGGTGCTGGGGTGGTTGATGTCGATGGGGCTGACGTTCGCGACGCCAGCGGCTAAGCAGTCCTCATGACGACCCCGCCCGAACCCACCGCTCCTGAACCGACGGCCGGCGTGTTTTCCGGCCGCGAGCATCAGCTGCCCGTGCGGATCTATTACGAGGACACCGACTTCTCGGGGATCGTCTATCACGCCAACTACCTGCGCTACATGGAGCGGGGGCGCAGCGACTTCTTCCGCATGGTCGGAATCTCGCACACCGCGCTGGCCAAGGCCGACACGGCGTTCGCGATCATCCACATGACGCTGGACTTCAAGCGCTCGGCGCGGATCGACGACGCGCTGATCGTGCGCACGACCTATGACCGGGTGAAGGGCGCGCGGCTCTATGTCAGCCAGAAGGTGACGCGCGGCGACGAGGTGCTGGTCGAGGCCCGGGGCGAGGCGGTCTGCATCACCCTGGACGGCCGTCCGCGTCGTCCGACGGCGGAGATGCTGGCGCAGCTGGCGCCGTGGCTGATCAGCGACGACGAATAAACAAACAGCGTTTTTCGGGATCGCTCGACGATTGTCATAGTTTCACCCAAGCGTCGCTTCATGCCATACGGCGCGTGATAAGAGTTTCAGACGCCCCAACGGAGCCATAACCCGCATGGACGCCTCGGCAGCCGCCCCGAATTTCTCGTTCTTCGCCCTGTTCATGCAGGCCGACTGGGTCGTGAAGGCCGTCATGATCGGCCTGATCCTGGCGTCTCTGGGCTCGTGGGCCGTGATTCTGGACAAGCTGGTTCGCTTCGCGGGCCTGAACCGCGCCGCCGACCGCTTCGAGGAGCAGGTCTCGGGCGGGCGTTCGCTGGAGGACGTCGCGGGCGAGGCCGGCGCCAATCCGCGCCACGCCCTGCCGCGCATGCTGCAGGCGGCGCTGAAGGAATGGCGCGACGCCAAGACCAAGGGCGCCATGAGCGAGAACCAGGCCGGTTTCCTGATCGCCCGCATCGACCGCATCCTGGACGCCCAGATCGCCCGCGAGAACGCCAAGGTCGAGGAAGGCCTCGGCAGCCTGGCCATCGTCGCCACCGCCAGCCCGTTCATCGGCCTGTTCGGCACCGTCTGGGGCATCATGCACGCCTTCCAGAACATCGCGATCTCGAAGAACACCTCGCTGGCCGTCGTGGCCCCGTCGATCGCCGAGGCGTTGTTCGCCACGGCCGTCGGCCTGATCGCCGCCATCCCGGCCTATATCGCCTACAACAAGTTCTCGACCGACGCGGGCAAGTACGCCGGCCGCCTGGAAGGCTTCGCCGACGATCTGTCGACCGCGATCCAGCGTCGCCTGTCGGACCGGGTCTAGGCCGATGGCGATGTCGTCCAACGACGCCTTCGCGACCGGCGGCGGCCGGGGCCGTCGTCGTCGCGGCCGCCGCTCGCGCGGGGCCCTGTCCGAGATCAACGTCACCCCGCTGGTCGACGTGATGCTGGTGCTGCTGATCATCTTCATGATCAGCGCGCCGCTGCTGACCGCCGGCGTGCCGCTGGAGCTGCCCAAGACCGAAGCCGCCGCCCTGCAGAATCAGGACGAGCCGATCACAGTGTCGATCAACCGCGAGGGCAAGATCTTCGTCGGCGAGACCGAGATCCCGTTCCAGAACCTGGCCCCGCGCCTGACCGCGATCGCCGGCAGCGGCTACGACAAGCCGATCTTCGTCCGCGCCGACGGCGGGGCGACCTATGCGGTCGTCGCCCAGGTGATGGCGGGCCTGTCGAACGCGGGCTTCAACAAGATCAACCTGATCACCGAGACGGGCGGTCCCTCCACGGGCGCGGCGCCGAAGGATGCTCAGCCGGAGGGCTCGGGCGACCTGCGGCCGGCGCAATAGGGGCGGCCAGGAAAGCTTGATGAGCGTTCGCCGCGAATCCCCGATCTCTCCGGGCCTGCTGGCCTCGATCGCGCTGCACGCGGCCGTGGCGGCGCTGATCGCGTTCGGCCTGCCGTGGAAGCAGTCCAAGCCGATCACCATCGGCGAGTCGGTGCCGGTGACCATCGTCACCAACGGCCCGACCAATGTACGTCCCGCCGAGGAAGCGCCCGAGGAGCAGACGGCGCAGACGCCGGATCCGGTCCCGGAGGCCACGCCGCAGCCGCCGGCTCCGACGCCCGCGCCCACGCCGACCCCGGCTCCCGCGCCGCCGCCCAAGCCGACGCCCGTTCCAAAGCCGGCCGTTACGCCCAAGCCGGCCAAGCCGACCCCGACGCAGAAGAAGCCGGACACCGACTTCTTCGCCTCGCTGGAAGCCTCGATCGCCAAGTCCAAGAAGGCGACGGGCAAGCCGACCGCCAACGCCCCCAAGGGGCCGGCCCGGGCGGAGACCTCGGTCTCGGCCCGCCCGGCCATGGGCGCGGCGACGGGGCTGTCCGCCGCCGCCCTGGGCCGCCTGCAGGGCGAGGTCCAGGACCGCTGGAACCCCAACTGCGAGGTCGAAGGCGGCGCCAACGTCAATGTCCGCGTGGTGTTCGTGATCGGACCGGGCGGCCGGGTCGTCGGTCAGCCGGAGTCGCCGGGCACGTCCTCGCCCGATCCCGTGGTGAAGGCGGCTTCGGACCGCGCCATCCGCGCGCTGTTCGCCGCCTCGCCGTTCGCCTACCTGCCGTCCGACCTGTACGGTCAGAAAATCGCCCTGAACTTCAACGCAAAACAGGCCTGTTCGCGTTGATGCTCGGAAGGATCAAGAAGGAGACTTCGATGCGCTTGAAAGCCCCGATGCGTCTGAGAGCTCTCTTGCTCATGGCCGCCGTCCTGCTGGGCGGCGCGGCTTTCGTCACGCCGGCCGCCGCGCAGATCGAGGTCGACATCAACGCCGGCGCGGTCAAGCCGCTGCCGATCGCGGTTCCCGCCTTCTCGGGGACGACGCGCGGGGCCGAGATCGCCCAGGTCATCACCGGCAATCTCGAGCGCTCGGGCCTGTTCCAGCCGTTGAACGTGTCGGGCGTGCCGGACAAGCTGCAGGACGTCAACGTCCAGCCGCGCTTCCCCGACTGGCAGGCGACGGGCGCCCAGGCCCTGATCAACGGCCAGGTCACGGTCGGCCCCGACGGCGGCCTGCGCGTCGACTTCCGCCTGTGGGACGTGTTCAGCCAGCAGCAGCTGCTGGGCCTGCAATTTTCCTCGACGCCCGACAACTGGCGGCGGGTGGCCCACAAGATCAGCGACGCCGTCTATGAGCGCCTGACCGGCGAGAAGGGCTATTTCGACACCCGCGTGGCCTTCGTCGCCGAGAGCGGCCCCAAGCTGGCCCGCGTCAAGCGCCTGGCGATCATGGACCAGGACGGCGCCAACCCGCAGTACCTGACCGACGGCTCGTACATCGTGATGACGCCGCGCTTCTCGTCGACCAGTCAGGAACTGACCTATATGGCCCTGCGGCCGACGGGGTCGTCGATCTACCTGCTGAACCTGGAGACCAGCCGGCAAGAAACGGTCGGCAAGTTCCCGGGCATGGTGTTCGCCCCGCGCTTCTCGCCGGATGGCAGCAAGGTGGCGTTCTCGGTCGAGAAGGCCGGCAACAGCGACATCTATCTGATGGACCTGCGCAGCCGCGCCACCACCCGCATCACCACCGACCCGGCCATCGACACCTCGCCGTCGTTCTCGCCGGACGGGACCAAGATCGCCTTCAACTCCGACCGCGGCGGCCAGGCCCAGCTCTATGTGATGAACACCGACGGCTCGGGCGTGCGCCGCATCTCGTACGGCGGCGGCCGCTACACGACCCCGGTCTGGAGCCCGCGCGGCGACTTCATCGCCTTCACCAAGCAGACCGGCGGCGAATTCCACATCGGCGTCATGCGTCCCGACGGCAGCGACGAGCGTCTGCTGACCACCAGCTATCTGGACGAGGGTCCGACCTGGGCGCCGAACGGCCGGGTTCTGATGTTCTTCCGCGAGGGCTCGGCCGGCAATCCCAAGCTGTGGACGGTGGACATCACCGGCCGGATCCTGCGGCCGGCGGCCTATGGCGGTTCGGGCTCCGACCCGGCCTGGTCGCCGCTGCTCGACTGATTGACACATCCTTCGGGCAACCTGCGCGAAGCACAGGCGTTAAGGCAGAGGTTTCGGCTGGGTCTATTCGCGCCGGAAGTGAATCATCATCGTCTGACGAGCTTCTGACATCATTGTGAGGCTTGGTCAGGCATTTCATGGGTCCATTGCAAGCGTTGCGCAGGTATGGATCAGGTCCAGAGTTCGTAGACTGAGGAGAAACTGGATGAGCTTCGACACCCAGCGCGCCATTAGACTGGCGCTCGTCGGCGTGGCTGCCGCCTCGCTCGCCGCCTGCGCTTCGCGTCCGAAGCCCCAGCCCGTTGCGCCGGCGCCGGAACCGACGCCGGCCGCGCCGAGCCAGCCCTACACCCCGCCGCCGGCCCCGCCGGTGTCGAGCGGCGTGCTGCCGGGTTCGGTTCAGGACTTCGTCGTCAATGTCGGAGACCGCGTCTATTTCGACACCGACGAATATTCGGTCCGCGCCGACGCCCAGCCGGTCCTGGCCGGCCAGGCTCAGTGGCTGAACCGCTATCCGCAGGTCCGCGTCCGCATCGAAGGCAACGCCGACGAACGCGGCACCCGCGAGTACAACCTGGCGCTCGGCGCCCGCCGCGCCAACGCCGTGCGTGATTTCCTGATCGGCCAAGGCGTCGCCGCCGCCCGCATCGAGACGATCTCGTTCGGCAAGGAACGTCCGATCGACGCGGGCACGAGCGAAGAGGCCTGGGCCAAGAACCGTAACGGCCACACGGCCATCACGGACGGCGCCCGCTAAGCCGCAAGTCCTGGGGCGGCTGCTCAACGAGTAGCCGCCCTAGTTTTGTCCGCGTCCTATCGTTAGATCACGGTCATGAAGCTGAAATCCGCTCTGCTCGCCGTCCTGTTCGCCTCGACCGCAGCCGTGGCCGTCGCCCAGACCCCGCTGCCCGCCGAGGATCCATTGGACGATCGCTCGGCCAAGCGCGTCGAGCGCATGGAGAAGGTGGTCCGCGAGCTGCGGTCGATCGTCTTCCAGGGCCGCGACACCGGTAAGCCCGTCGTTGTGCAGCCGGCCGAGACCGACGCCCAGATCGCCGCCCTGAACGAGCGGGTCGGCGACCTGGAACAGACCCTGACCAAGCTGAACGGCCAGAACGAGGCCGCCAATTTCGAGCTGACCAAGGCCAATCGCGCCGTCGCCGACCAGAAGGCGCGCGCCGACCTGCTGGAACAGCGCCTGGCCGCGCTGGAGAAGTCGATCGCCGACATGCAGACCGCTGCGGCCGAGGTGAGCGCCCAAGGAACCGGGGGAATGGCGCTCGCCGGCGGGACCCCGCCGCCGCCGGCGCCGCCCGCCGATCCGGCCGTGGCCTTCAAGCAGGCCAAGGATCTGCTGCTGGCCGGCGACTACGCCAACGCCGAGCAGGCCTTCGCGGCCTATGCGAACAATTATCCGGACAGCGCCAAGGCGCCGGAGGCCCGCTACTGGCAGGGCGAGACCCTGTTCGTGCGCGAGGCCTACACCGACGCGGCCGGCGCCTATATCGGCGCGATCCGCGGCTGGCCGCAGACCAGCTGGGCGCCGGACGCCACGCTGAAGCTGGCCCGTTCGATGGTGGCTCTGAAGAAGACCACCGAGGCCTGTCGCACGCTGGACGAGCTGACCAAGCGCTATCCGAAGGCTCCGGCCCAGGTCACCTCGCGCGCGGCCTCGACCCGCGTCGCGGCCAAGTGCGCGTAGGATTGGGTTTCCAGCCCTCCCATAACCGCCGTCATTCCCGCCCTTGTGGCGGGAACCCCTGGTTCAGCTGACACGTGAGACGCAAGCGGACTGCTCGGCAGTCCGCCCCTCCCGCACGTGCGGCGGATAGAGGGGTTCCCGCCACAAGGGCGGGAATGACGGGAGAATTGGGATTGTGGGATTGATGAGCATCCACGCCATCCTCGATCGTCGCCTGGACCGCGCCTCCACCGCGCCGCTGGCCGTCGGCTTCTCCGGCGGCGGCGATTCTCTCTTCCTGCTGAAGGCGGTCGTGGACTGGGCGGGCCAACGGCCCGTTCTGGCCCTGGTCGTCGATCACCAGCTTCAGCCCGACAGCGCGCGCTGGACCGCCGAGGCCGTCGCCAAGGCGCGGGCGCTGGGCGCGGCGGCGAAAGCGCTGGCGTGGACTGGCGACAAGCCTTCCACCGGTGTCCCCGCCGCCGCCCGTCGCGCGCGTCACGCTCTGCTGGCCGCCGCCGCCCGAGAGGCCGGGGCCAAGGTCCTGCTGCTGGGCCACACCGCCAGCGATCTGGCCGAGGGCGCGGCCATGCGGGCCGAGGGGTCGACGGTTTCCGACCCCCGCGAATGGGCGCCGTCGCCGGTCTGGCCTGAGGGGCGGGGCGTCTTCCTGCTGCGGCCGCTGCTGGGCCTGACCCGCGACGAGATCCGGCGGGCCTTGGCCGCCGAGGGCGAGACCTGGCTGGACGATCCCGCCAACGAGGATCTCCGCTACGCTCGGGCGCGGGCCAGGGCGTCGGGCGTCGACGAGGTTACGGCGGACGAGGCCGTTTCGCGCCGCCCACCGGCCTTCGAAGTCGACCGCGCCGGAACCATCCGCCTGTCGCGCGATGTCGCCGCCGCCCATCTGGCCGCCGCCCTGCTGTGCGCCGCCGGGACGGAGCGACCGCCCCGGGGCGAACGGCTGGCGCGGTTGGCGCAACGTCTGCGCTCCGGTGAAATCTTCACCGCTACCCTCTCCGGCGCGCGGATCGAGGCTGACACGGAGGTGATGGTCTGCCGCGACGCCGGCGAAATCGCGCGCGGCGGCCTTGGCCCGCAGGACCTTGCTCCGGGCCAGACCCGCGTCTGGGACGGTCGCTGGGAAATTGCCGCCGGCGCCGAGCCGCTGACCGTCAGCGCCTTGAAGGGCGAGGCCTCCCGTCTCTCGCCCAGCCAGCGCGCCGCCCTCTCCGCCCTCCCGGCGCCGGCCCGTCCCGGCCTGCCGTTGATCATGCGTCCCGGCGCGGTCCCGTATTGCCCCGCGCTTGACGGCCCGGACCTTGCAGCCGAAGGAAGTGCGCGCGCGCGTCCGCTCGTTCTGGATCGTTTCAAGGCCGCGATCGGTCTGATCGACCAAGAATCCGTGACCTGATGTCACGTCCATGGCGCAAGCGCGCGTGACCTCCTATCTTGGGAGGTCAAGAACCTATTCGTTGGGAAGACGAGGCGTATGAATTTCCGGAACCTGGCCATCTGGCTGGTGATCGTCGCGGTGCTGGCGGGCGTGTTCGTCGTCAGTCAGAACGCCCGCACCAAGGGCGGCGGCGAGATAAGCTATTCGCAGCTCCTCAAGGATGTTGACGCGGGCAAGATCAAGTCCGCCGAGATCGCGGGGCAGACCGTCATGGCCAAGGGCGCCGACGGCAAGGTGCTGACGGTCAACGCGCCGCTGAACTCCGACGAACTGGTCAACCGCATGGTGGCCAAGAACGCCGACGTGAAGTTCAAGAGCGGCTCGATCAGCTTCCTGGCCATCGTGGTCCAGCTGTTGCCGATCCTGCTGGTCGTGGGCGTCTGGCTGTTCTTCATGCGCCAGATGCAAGGCGGGGCGAAGGGCGCCATGGGCTTTGGCAAGTCCAAGGCCCGGCTGCTGACCGAGAACAAGAACCGCATCACCTTCGAGGACGTCGCCGGCGTCGACGAGGCCAAGGAAGAACTGCAGGAGGTCGTCGACTTCCTGAAGGATCCGGCCAAGTTCCAGCGCCTGGGCGGCAAGATCCCCAAGGGCGCCCTGCTGGTCGGCCCTCCCGGTACGGGTAAGACCCTGATCGCCCGCGCGGTCGCGGGGGAGGCGGGCGTGCCGTTCTTCACCATTTCCGGTTCGGACTTCGTTGAGATGTTCGTCGGCGTCGGCGCCAGCCGCGTGCGCGACATGTTCGAGCAGGCCAAGAAGAACGCGCCCTGCATCATCTTCATCGACGAAATCGACGCCGTCGGTCGCCACCGCGGCGCCGGCCTGGGCGGCGGCAACGACGAGCGCGAGCAGACCCTCAATCAGCTGCTGGTCGAGATGGACGGCTTCGAGGCCAATGAAGGCATCATCCTGATCGCCGCCACCAACCGTCCCGACGTGCTGGACCCCGCCCTGCTGCGTCCGGGCCGCTTCGACCGTCAGGTCGTGGTGCCGAACCCGGACGTCGCCGGCCGCGAGAAGATCATCCGCGTGCACATGAAGAACGTGCCGCTGGCCGCCGACGTCGACGTCAAGACCCTGGCGCGCGGCACCCCGGGCTTCTCGGGCGCCGATCTGGCCAACCTGGTCAACGAAGGCGCCCTGCTGGCCGCCCGCAAGAACCGCCGCATGGTCACCATGCATGACTTCGAAGCCGCCAAGGACAAGGTCATGATGGGCGCCGAGCGCCGCTCGATGGCCATGAGCGACGCCGAGAAGAAGCTGACCGCCTATCACGAGGGCGGCCACGCTCTGGTGGCCCTGCGCGTTCCCGTCGCCGATCCGGTCCACAAGGCCACGATCGTGCCGCGCGGCCGCGCCCTGGGCATGGTCATGCAGCTGCCCGAGGGCGACCGCTACTCGATGAGCTACGACATGATGACCTCGCGCCTGGCGATCATGATGGCCGGCCGCGTCGCCGAGGAGCTGATCTTCGGCAAGGAGAAGATCACCTCGGGCGCGTCCAGCGACATCAGCGCCGCCACCAGCCTGGCCCGCAACATGGTCACCCGCTGGGGCTTCTCGGACGAGCTGGGCACGGTGGCCTATGGCGACAACCAGGACGAGGTGTTCCTGGGCCATTCGGTCGCCCGCACCCAGAACGTCTCGCCCGAGACGATGGTCAAGATCGACAAGGAAGTCCGCCGCCTGGTCAAGAGCGGCGAAGACGACGCCCGCAAGATCCTGACCGAAGAGCTCGACAACCTGCACGTCGTGGCTAAGGCCCTGCTGGAGTTCGAAACCCTGAGCGGCGACGAGATCATCGGCGTCATGAAGGGCGAGACCCCCAAGCGCGACGAGGACGAGAGCAACAAGGAGACGGTCTCCGCGCCGTCCCTGGTGCCGCTGTCCCCGGGCGCGGGCACTAGCGTCACAGCCTAGGCGGACCGAACTCAGACGATCAAAGCCGGCTCGAAAGGGCCGGCTTTTTTCTTGGCCGCGCGAGGTCTAGAACCGCGCCATGATCCAGGCCCTGCGCCCCCGTGTGATGGGGATCGTCAACGTCACGCCCGACAGCTTCTCCGACGGCGGCAAGTATCTCGGCGCCGCCGACGGGATCGAGCACGCGCGCCGGCTGATCGCCCAGGGCGCCGACATCCTCGACATCGGCGGCGAGAGCACCCGGCCGGGCGCGGCCCCGGTCTCGGAGTTCGACGAGATCCTGCGCGTGGTCCCGATCATCGAGGCGATCCGCCGGGCCAGCGATATCCCGATCTCGATCGACACGATGAAGCCCGGCGTCGCGCGCGCGGCGGTCAGGGCCGGGGCGAACATCTGGAACGACGTGGCCGCTCTGCGTTTCTCGCCCGAGGCGCCCGAGGTCGCCGCCGAGCTGGGCTGCGAGGTGATCCTCATGCACATGCTGGGTCAGCCCGGAACCATGCAGGACGACCCGCGCTATGGCGACGTGGTCGCCGAGGTCGAGGCCTTCCTGCTGGCGCGGGCCTTCACGGCCATGGCCGCCGGCGTGGCCAAGGAGAAGATCTGGCTGGATCCGGGCATCGGCTTCGGCAAGACGGTGGCCCACAACCTCGCCTTGCTGAAGGCCCTGCCGCGCTTCGTGGCCCTGGGGTATCCGATCCTGCTGGGGGCCAGCCGCAAGCGTTTCATCGCCGGGCTCGACCCGTCGGCGGGCGAGGCCACGGATCGCCTGGGCGGCTCGCTGGCCGCGCACCTGGCCGGCGCCGCGGCCGGCGTGGCGGCGGTGCGGGTCCACGACGTGCGCGAGACGGTCCAGGCCCTGGACGTCCAGGCGGCGATCGCGGGGGCTTAGGCCTATCCCTTCTCCATCAACGGGGAAGGGAGTTTCCGGTGATCCGATTCCCGCCTAAACACCCTCCATGTCCCAAGTTCCCCTCACAGCGCCCCTGGGCCGGGTCCTCGTCATCGCCGGATCGGATTCCGGCGGCGGCGCGGGGATCCAGGCCGACATCAAGACCATCACCGCCCTGGGGGGCTACGCGGCCACCGCGATCACCGCCGTGACGGTGCAGAACACCCTGGGCGTCACCGGCGTCCATCCGATTCCGCTGGACGTGATCGCCGCCCAGGCCCGGGCGGTGCTGGACGACATCGGCGCCGACGCGATCAAGACCGGCATGCTGGGCGACGTCGGGGTGGTCGAGACCGTGGCCGCCGCGATCGATCACGCGGGCCAGATCCCGGTCATCGTCGACCCGGTGATGATCGCCAAGGGCGGCGCCGCCTTGCTGGCCGAGGCCGCGATCGGCGCGGTCAAGAGCCTGATGATCCCGCGCGCGGCCCTATTGACCCCTAACGCTCCCGAGGCCGCCGCCCTGACGGGCCTGACGGTCGAGACCACCGATGACCTGCGCCGGGCCGGCGAGGGCCTGCTGGCGATGGGCGCCAAGGCGGTGCTGATGAAGGGCGGTCATATCGACGGTGAGCGTGTCGTCGACGTGCTGATGACCGCCGACGGCGAAACCACCTTCGAGGGCGAGCGGATCGAGACCCGTCACACCCACGGCACCGGCTGCACCCTGGCCAGCGCCTGCGCTACGGGCCTGGCCCAGGGGCTTTCGCTGAACGAGGCGGTCGCCCGGGCCTGGAACTATGTCCACGAGGCCATGCTGCGCGCGCCCGGTTTCGGCGTCGGCCACGGCCCGCTGGACCACGGCTGGACGCTGCGCCGATGAGCCCCCCTCTCGAGGACCGCTTGCGGGAGATCGTCCGCGCCACGCCCACCACCTGGGAGGTGCTGCGCACCGTCCGGGAGCTCGATCTGCCCGACTGGATGATCTTCTCCGGCGCGATCTATCAGCCGGTCTGGAACGCCCTGACCGGCCGCGATCTCGCCTACGGCATCAAGGACTATGACGTCGCCTATCACGACGACAGCGACACCAGCTACGAGGCCGAGGACGTGGTCATCCAGCGCGTCGCCGCCGCTTTCGCGCCGCCGCTGCGTGACCTCGTGGAGGTGCGGAACCAGGCCCGCGTCCACCTGTGGTTCGAGAAGAAGTTCGGCGCCGACGAGCCCTACCCGCCGCTGGAGGACAGCGCCGCGGCCCTGAAGCGCTTCGTGGCCACCGCCTTCTGCGTCGGGGTGCGGCTCGAGGATGATGACACCCTGAGCGTCTGGGCGCCGTTCGGCCTGGAGGACCTCTTCGCCATGCGCCTGCGGCCCAATCCGCTCCGGGTGAAGGGCGCGGGCGGCTGGGAGCGCACGACGGGCTCGGCAAAGGCGCGCTGGCCCGAGATCACCGTCGAGGGGTGAGAAGCCGTCCTCGTCCTTCGACAGGCTCAGGATAAGGACGAATGTTGAGGCCGTGCAGTTGAAAACCTCATCCTGAGCTTGTCGAAGGACGAGGTTTTCAGCTCCGCGGCGATTGTCACGAGGACAATAAAGCCTTTGCCGACCGCGTTCCGCGCGCATAACAGCGATGTCCAGTTTGGGAGATCGCTATGCGCCAGTGGACCATCGACGCCTTCGCCAGCGGACCGTTCAGGGGCAACCCCGCCTGTGTGGTCGAGCCGCTGGACGCGTGGCCCTCCGCCGCCTGGATGCAGGCCCTGGCGGCCGAGAACAACCAGGCCGAGACGGCCTATCTGCTGAAGACCGCCGATCCGGCCCGCTATGGCCTGCGCTGGTTCACGCCGGCCCTGGAGGCCCCGCTGTGTGGCCACGCCACCCTGGCGGCGGCGCACGCCCTGTTCGAGGAACTGGGCGTCGACGTTCCGCTCCTGACCTTCGACACCCTGTCCGGGCCGCTGACGGTGAAGCGGGCAGATGAAGGGCTGGAGATGGACTTTCCCGCCGATCCGCCGCGCCGGACGGAGATCCCGGAGGGGCTGGCCGAGGCGTTGGGCGCGCAACCTGTCGAGGTCTGGGCCGGGGCCTATCTGATCGCGGTGATGGATAGCGAGGCGACGGTGCGCGGCCTGAAGCCCGACCTTGGCCTGGTCAAGAAAATCCAGGGCGAGGCGACCGGCGGCCCCGGCCAGGCCGTGGTCGTGGCGTCGGCCGATCCTGGCCAGTCCTACGCCGTGGTCAGCCGCTTCTTCGCGCCGGGCTTCGGCATCCCCGAGGACCCGACCACCGGCTCGGCCCACTGCATCCTGACGCCGCTGTACGAGGCGAAGCTTGGTGCGAGCCCGCTGAAGTTCCACCAGGCCTATCCGGGCCGGGGCGGGGACCTGGAATGCGAAAGCCGCGACGCGCGCGTTCTGTTGCGCGGCCGCGGCTTCACGGTCTTGGAGAGCCGGCTCCGGGTGGAGCCGGCTTAGGTCAGGCTGTTACCAGCGGCCCGGGCCGCGATGGTCACGATCGCCGTAGCCGTGGCCGTAGCCATAGCCGTAGTCGCGGTCGTGGCGCTCGTAGCGGATCTGGGCGCTGATGCGGTCGAAGCGGCGATCCAGGTCGGCGCGTTCCCAGCCGCTCAGGCCGCCGCGACGATACCGGTGCTCCAGGCGCTCGGTCTCGCGCAGTTCGGCGCGCAGGCGATAGGCCTCGCCGCGGGTCAGCGAGCCGTTGCGCACGCCGATGTCGATGCGGCGGTCGAGCATGGCCTGGCGGTCATTGATCGGCTGGGCCGAGGCGATGGCGGGAATGGCGGCGGCCGACAGGGCCGAGACCGCGGCGATCGAGATCAGGATCTTTTTCATTGGTTCGGTTCCTCTCTGAAACTTGTCCCGCCGCTCCGGGGGGAAGCGACGTTGAGCTAAGAGAAACACGCGCAGCCTGAAGCGGTTCTGAGCCGCCCGTTATGTTCTGTTCATCTGGTGTCGAGGGTTTGGCTTACGCCGCCTGGGCCGGGCGGGCGGCGGTCATGGCCGCTTCGATCGCGTCATAGAGCTTGGTGACCTCGATCGGCTTGGCCACGTGGCCGTCCATGCCGGCGGCCAGATAGTCCTCGACCTGGTGGGCCAGGGCGTTGGCGGTGACGGCGATGATCGGGGTGCGCGCGCGGCCCTGTTCGGCTTCCAGGGCGCGGATGACCCGGGCGGCCTCGACGCCGTCCATGACGGGCATGTGGATGTCCATCAGCACGATGTCGAACGTCCCGGCCCGCCAAGCCTCGATGCAGGCCCGGCCGTCGGCGACCGTGGTCACCTCGGCGTTGAGCGGAGCCAGGACGGCGGCGACGACCTTCTGGTTGGTCGGATTGTCGTCGGCGGCCAGCACGCGCAGGCGGGCGGTCTCGGCCGGCGCGGCTTGCGGCGCGGGGACGTGGTCGTCGTCGATATAGTGGACGTCGGTGATCGCCTCCTCGCGGGGCAGGGCGACCAGGACGGTGAAGGTCGAACCGCGACCCTCGCGGCTCTGGACCTTGATCGAGCCGTCCATCAGCACCGCCAGCTCGCGGCAGATGGCCAGGCCCAGGCCCGAGCCGCCGAAACGGCGCGTGGTCGAGCTGTCGGCCTGGACGAACTTGTCGAACAGGCGCGGCAGGATCTCGGGCGAGATGCCGATGCCGGTGTCGGCCACGTCGATGCGCAGGCCCGAGCCGTCCTCGGCCGAGGCGAACCTGACGGCCACCGCGCCTTCCAGGGTGAACTTCAGGGCGTTGGCGATCAGGTTGCCCAGGATCTGGCGCAGGCGGTCGGCGTCGCCGCGCCACAGGCCCTGCGCCTCGGGCGCGACGGCGACCTCGAAGGCCAGGCCCTTGTCGCGAGCCTGGGGCGCGTAGGTCTCGCGGATCGACTGGGCCAACTGGGCGATGTCGAACGGGCGGTCGGTGATCTCCAGACGCCCCGCCTCGATCTTGGAGAGGTCCAGCACGTCGTTCAGCACGCCCAGCAGCACCGCGCCTGATTCGCGGATCACCTTCAGGCGCTCGCGCTGGGTGTCGCTCATCTTGTCCATGGCCATCAGCTCGGCCATGGCCAGGACGCCGTTCAACGGCGTGCGGATCTCGTGGCTCATATTGGCCAGGAAGTGCGACTTCAGGACATTGGCGGCGTTGGCGTCGTCGCGCGCCCTGACCAGCTCGGCCATGGCGCCGCGCAGGTCGTGGTCGTTGGCCTCAAGGCGACAGACCAGGTGGTTGAAGCTGTCGGTCAGGCTCTGGAAGACATCGTCGTCGGCGGTCTGCTCGACGGCCTTGAAGCGGCCCCCGACGGCGGTCTCGTGCATGGCTTCCGACAGGCGCTCCATCGGCCGCGCCAGGCGGCGCGCCAGGCTGTTGGCCAGGAGAATCGCCAGGCCGGCCGCGCCGAAGAACAGGGCGCCGGTCAGGGCCAGGTCGCGGGCCAGGATCTGGCCCAGGCCCGGATGCTCGGCCAGCAGCACCAGCGTGCCGACATCCTGCGAGGCGAGCTTGATGGGGCGGGTCAAGGTGTCGGTGTCGGCCGGATTGGCCGCGCCCAGTTGGGCGACGACGCGCCCCTTGGTGTCGGTGATGCGCACGCCCGCCACGCTGGGGGCCTTGGCGACGGCTTCCAGGGCGCGATAGACGCCGACCATGTTGTGATCGGCCAGCGGCGCGGCGGCGCCGGCGGCGGCCATCTCGGCCAGAATCTCGTGATTGGCGCGCGCTTCCTGCCGCGCGACGCTCCATTGCTGCAGCATGAAGCACAGGCATGCGGCCACCAGCGCCAGCACGGTCGTGGCCAAAGCCACGCCAGCGATGCGCGCCTGCAGCGGTGCGTGTGTATACCCGCTATGATTGCGGATGCTGCTCATCCCACGTCCAGGTATTCATCAATGTTGCGACAGTGTGCCGCAAGGTTCCTAACGGTTCGCTTCCAAGGCGAGCGAGGGCGGGGGTTAGTAGCGCGACAAAACAACGCTAAGGCGCATTTTCATGATTGCTTTTGCTTTAACATTCTATTTACCTTTCTTCTTAGTGTTTCGTTAAGGAGGCGGGTGTGGAAAAGGTTTTTGTAGCGCAGCGTGTGGCTACCAAGCTGTATGCGACCGAAGCCGCGGTGGACGCGGCCACGGTGGAAGTCATGGAAATGATGGCCGAACTGATGCAGGCCCGTAAGGACCTGGGCCTGTCGGCGACGGTCGGGAACGGCGCCAGCGCCAAGTTCGCGGAAGCCGTCCAGGCTCTGGCGATCGCGCGCACGGCGATCGTCGAAGCGCACAGCCAGCTGGACGAGACGCGCCTGCGCGTCGGCATCCGGACGCGGATGGGCGGCTTCATCAAGGAGGATCAACTCCCCCAGCAGATCGGTCTTCGCGAGGCTGTCTAAGTCTCGCCAAAAAGCACATTGCAATAGTTTAATACCTTTGGGTCTCTAATTCACGTTAGAGACCCAAAACATGCTTGCGCACCTGCAACCATTAGTCCTGTTCGGCTGGCTGCTTCTTGCGGTCACGTGCTTCGCCTCGTGGCGATGGGGCGGTCGACCGGAGCGCAGTGGCGCGACGCTGGTGCTGGCGATCACCGTCGGCTTCGCCCTGGCGGGCTACCTGCTCGACAAGGAAGTGACGCGGGCCGTCTACCTGCTTTTGGATGGGATTCTGGCGCTAGGCCTGCTGCTGCTGGCTCTGCGCCACGCGACTCGCTGGCTGGGCGTGGCGGTGCTGCTGCAAGGTGTGCAGTTCAGTCTTCACGCCTACTACTTGGTCGCCGCGCGGCGTTATGACAGCCTCTACGCCCTGGTGAACAACCTGGTCAGCCTGGGCGTGCTGTTCTGCCTTCTGGCCGGCTCGATCCTGGCCTGGCGTTGGCGCAAGGCCTCGAGCGTCGCCGCAAAATAATTGCCACGGCCGGACGAAACGTCGCTCGCCTCGCAAAAATCGTCCTTGCAATCTCGCCCGAAACGCGGTTCTTCGCCGGCGGGCCACATCCCCCCAACGGGATGCAGTCCATCTGTAAGGATGGGAGACATCGATATGACGACCCTCGCCAAGCCGGCGATCCGCCCGGCTCGCCCCGAGTTCTCTTCCGGCCCCTGCGCCAAGCGCCCCGGCTGGACCCCCGAAAATCTCAGAAACGCGGTCCTGGGCCGTTCGCACCGCTCGAAGCTGGGCAAGGCGCGCCTGAAGGCCGCCATCGACCAGACGCGCGACGTGCTGGAGGTTCCGGCCGACTTCCTGATCGGCATCGTCGCCGGTTCGGACACCGGCGCCGTCGAGATGGCCATGTGGTCGATGCTCGGCGCCCGTCCCGTGCAATTGCTGGCCTTCGAGTCCTTCGGCAAGGACTGGGTCACGGACGTCACCAAGCAACTCAAGCTGCCCGACGTCGAGGTGCTGAGCGCCCCGTACGGCCAGCTGCCCGACACCACCAAGGTCGATCCGGCCAAGGACCTGGTCTTCACCTGGAACGGCACGACCTCGGGCGTGCGCGTGCCCAACGCCGACTTTATCTCGGCAGACCGCGAGGGGATCGTGATCTGCGACGCCACCTCGGCGGCGTTCGCCCAGGAGCTGGACTGGGCCAAGCTCGATGTCGTGACCTTCTCCTGGCAGAAGGCGCTGGGCGGCGAGGGCGCGCACGGGATCCTGATCCTGTCGCCGCGCGCCGTGGCCCGCCTGGAAAGCTACACGCCGGCCTGGCCGATGCCGAAGCTGTTCCGCATGACCAAGAACGGCAAGATCGCCGCCGACATCTTCGAGGGCGCGACGATCAACACGCCGTCGATGCTCTGCGTGGAAGACGCCCTGGACGCCCTGAAGTGGGCCGCCTCGATCGGCGGTCTGGAAGCCATGCAGGGCCGCGCCGACCAGAACCTGGCCGTGCTGGCCGAGTGGGTCGCCAAGACCGACTGGGTCGATTTCCTGGCCGCCACGCCGGAGATTCGCTCTAACACCTCGGTGTGCCTGAAGGTGGTCGATCCCCAGATCGCCGCCCTGCCCGAAGACGCCCAGGCCGACTTCGCCAAGAAGCTGGCCAGCCTGCTCGAGAAGGAGGGCGCGGCCCTCGACATCGGCGGCTATCGCGACGCTCCGGCCGGGCTGCGCATCTGGTGCGGCGCCACGGTGGAGGCTTCCGACCTGGAAGCTCTGACGCCCTGGCTCGACTGGGCCTTCGCCACCGTCTCGGCCGAACTGGCCGCCGCTTAAGACAACGCTTGCCCCCACCTGGCCGCTGCGCGGCCGTCCGCCCCCGGAAGGGGGCGGAATAGGATCCTTCCTCCCCCTATGGGGGAGGGGGACCGCCGAACGGCGGTGGAGGGGGCTTTCGCAAACATTCTCCGCAAGGAAATCCTCCATGACCGCTCCCCGCGTTCTCATCGCTGACAAGCTCAGCCCCGCCGCCGTCGACATCTTCAAGAACCGCGGCGTCGACTTCGACATCAAGGTCGGCCTGTCGAAAGACGAACTGATCGCCGTGATCGGCGACTATGACGGCGTCGCCATCCGCTCGGGCGCCAAGCTCGACAAGGACGTCATCGCCGCCGCCCACAAGCTGCGCGTCATCGCCCGCGCCGGCATCGGCGTCGACAATGTCGACATCCCGGCCGCCACGGCCAAGGGCATTGTCGTGATGAACACGCCCTTCGGCAACTCGATCACCACGGCCGAACACGCCATCGCCATGATGTTCGCCCTGGCCCGCCAGATCCCCGCCGCCGACGTCTCGACCCAGGCCGGCAAGTGGGAGAAGAACCGCTTCATGGGCGTGGAACTGTACGCCAAGACCCTGGGCCTGATCGGCGCCGGCAACATCGGCTCGATCGTCGCCGACCGCGCCTTGGGCCTGAAGATGAAAGTCGTGGCCTACGACCCCTTCCTGAGCCCCGAGCGCGCCGTCGAGATGGGCGTCGAGAAGGTCGAGCTGGAAGACCTGCTGGCCCGCGCCGACGTCATCACCCTGCACACCCCGCTGACCGACAAGACCCGCAACATCCTGTCGGCCGAGAACCTGGCCAAGACCAAGAAGGGCGTGCTGATCGTCAACTGCGCCCGCGGCGGCCTGGTCGATGAGGTCGCCCTGCGCGCCCTGCTCGACAGCGGCCATGTCGGCGGCGCCGGCTTCGACGTCTTCGTCACCGAGCCGGCCAAGGAAAACCCGCTGTTCGGCTCGGACAAGGTCGTGGCCACCCCGCACCTGGGCGCCAGCACCTCGGAAGCCCAGGAGAACGTGGCCCTGCAGGTCGCCGAGCAGGTCAGCGACTACCTGCTGACCGGCGCGGTCACCAACGCTCTCAACAGCCCCTCGATCACGGCCGAGGAAGCCCCCAAGCTGAAGCCGTTCGTGGCCCTGGCCGAGAAGATCGGCGCCCTGGCCGGCCAGATGGTCGATTTCGGCATCACCGCGATCGACATCGCCTTCGAGGGCGAGGTCAGCAACCTCAACGTCAAGCCGATGACCTCGGCGGCCCTGGCCGGCGTGCTGAAGCCGATGCTGGCCGAGATCAACATGGTCTCCGCCCCGGCCATCGCCAAGGAACGCGGCATCACCGTCTCGGAGAGCCGCCAGGAAGTCAGCCCCACCTATGACAGCCTGATGCGTGTGACCATCACCACCGAGAAGGGCAAGCGCAGCTTCGCCGGCACGGTGATCGCCGGCGCCCCGCGCGTCGTCGAGGTCAAGGGCATGGAGCTGGACGCGGCCTTCTCGCCGGCCATGCTCTACATCAACAACCTCGACAAGCCGGGCTTCATCGGCGCGCTGGGCATGCTGCTGGGCGAGGCGGGCGTCAACATCGCCACCTTCAACCTGGGCCGCCTCTCGGCCGACGCCGACGCCATCGCCCTCGTGGGCGTCGACCAGGCTCCGGCCGCCGAACTGCTGGCCAAGATCCAGGCCCTGCCGCACGTGAAGGAAGCGCGCGCGCTGACGTTCTAGGCGCTTCGACCTGCCTGTCCCGGATGACCGATCCGGGACAGGACCGGGGCGTCTGGGATGGCCAAGGTTGGCTTTCGCATTGCATCGCCTGGATGACGCCCCTTTTTCGTTCGATAGGCCGCTCATGTTGTTTCGCAGTCGCAAGATCAACGTCCTGGCCTTCACGATCTTCGTCGCGGCGGCGGCCTTCGCCCTGTGGCGGGCCCTGCTGCCCGACGACGGCGGCATGGGTCTGATCCCCTGGGACAAGGCCAAGCACTTCATCGTCTTCTATGTCCTGACCGCCCTGGCGATCACCGCCTTGCCCGCCAGCCGCTTCTGGCGCATCGGCCTGGTGCTGTTGGCCTTTGGCGGCATGATCGAGGTGCTGCAGGCGTTCGTCGGGCGCGACGCGGCTTGGGGCGACGTGCTGGCCGACGCCTGCGGGATTGGCGCGCTGTTCGGACCGATCATCCTGCGTGACCTGACCGCCAGACCGTCGCCCACCCCGGCCCAAGCCGCCAAGCTCGAAGTCCAGACGCCCTAGACGCCGAGAGTTCTTGGCCTATCGTCAGACGCCGATTCCGGCGCCGTCATCGCGGCGCGACGGCGTCTCGGGGCCCGAATGCGAAAATCAAACCTCCGCCCGACGGCCTTCGTGCTGGTGTCGACCAACCACGGCTCCCTGTTGGTCAATCGTCACGACTACAGGATCGTCCAGAACGGCGCTTACGGCGTGGGCTACCAACTGTTGGAGACCTCGTCGTTCGACCAGGACGAGGTGGACGCCGCCGTCAGGCTGCTGGAAATGCGTCGCGCCCATTTCGGCGACGGCGTGGTGGCCATCGACTGCGGCGCCAATATCGGCGTCCACACCGTCGAGTGGGCCCAGTTGATGACCGGCTGGGGCAAGGTCATCGCCTTCGAGGCGCAGGAGCGGATCTTCTACGCCCTGGCCGGCAACATCACGCTGAACAATTGCTTCAACGCCCGGGCGATCTGGGCGGCGGTCGGCGCCGAGCGCGGGGTGATCGACGTCCCGGTCCCCGACTACTTCAAGCCCGCCAGCTTTGGCAGTCTCGAGATCCGCCAGACCGAGCGCACCGAATTCATCGGCCAGGAGATCGACTATTCCGCGGAGAACGCCCAGAGCACCCAGATGATGGCGATCGACGATCTGGCTCTCACGCGGCTGGACTTCGTCAAGATCGACATCGAGGGCATGGAGATGGAGGCCCTGCGGGGCGCTCGGCGCACCATCGCGACCTGCAAGCCGATGATGATGATCGAGCGGATCAAGTCCGACGAGTCCGAGCTGCGCGAGTTCCTGATCGGCCTGGGCTACGGCGTCTACTACATGGGCATCAACATCCTGGCCGTTCACCAGGACGATCCGATGTCGGAACAGATCAAGGGGATGGCGGGCGGCTGAGCCCGAGCGGGTTAACCGCCGACACTTAACCCGCCCTAGGAAAAGGTCAGGTGCTCGGCGCGGAAATAGAACAGCCAGTCCAGCCTCAGGATATTCTGGATGCGGAAGCTGGGCGGCTCATAGCGCGACACCACGCTGAGGGGTTTGTCGCGGATCTTCAGGATCTCGACCAGCAGCACCAGCGACGTGTCGATGGTGGCGATGCGCGCCGCCCGCTCGATCACCGTGCTCCAGTCGAACAGGCTGTAGCCCTCGATCGGGCGGAGGCGGACTTCCTTTTCGGGCGCCTTGTGGGTGAACTGGATCTGGCTGTTGCTGCCATGCTCGTTCAGCAGCGCATAGGGCTCGCCATCGTCCAGGCCCAGAAGCTTGAACAGCGCCTCTTCCTTGGCCAGGTCGCGGCGCAGCTCCACATGGTCGGCCCAGTCGGCCATATCCATTCCGGCCACCTGATACTTCAGGTCCATCGTCTGCTCGGGGGCGTAGCGCCAGCTGAAGAACAGCGACAGGAACGTATAGTTCGGCCCTTCGATCGGGCTGAGGGCGATCTTGTCGCTCAGGAACAGCAGCTCGTCGCGGAAGTCGAAGGCCTCGGTGTCGAGGATCGGCGTCTCGATGTTCGCGGGCATGACCAGGGCGTCATAGACCCAGCTGTGCTTCTGCAGGACCGGCATGATCACGCGGCGCCCGGTCGCGGCGTAGGTCTTGGCGATCTTCTGGACGAAGAGCAGATCCCCGACCATGCCGGGCTGAAAGATGAGTACCGGCTTCATGCCGCTCCGCCGAATCGTGAGAGCCCGCAGTCTTGCATAACTTGACCGCCCTGAAGACTTGGTCGCCTCGCGCCGACGTTCGGACCTTCGTCGCGCGCGAACCTAGAAACTGTCCACGCGCACGCTCCACGGCTTGGACACCCCCGCCGCCGCGTCCATGCCGCCGATCACCCAGCGCCGGGTGTCGGCCGGGTCGATGACCGCGTCGATCTCCAGGGCGGCGGCCATGCTGGTCGCCTTGCCGGCCGCGTAGAGCCGCGCCACGAGCTGGTCGTAGAGCGCCTTCTGCTTCACGGGATCGGTCTCGGCTTCCAGCTCCTTGCGGTAGCCCAGCTTGACCGCGCCCTCCAGGCCCATGCCGCCGAACTCGCCGGTCGGCCAGGCGGCGATGAAGGTCGGCGAATGAAAGCTGCCGCCCGCCATGGCCTGGGCCCCGAGGCCGTAGCCCTTGCGGGTCACCACGGTGAAGAGCGGGCTGCGCAACTTGGCGCCGGCGATGAACTGGCGGCTGACCCGGCGCACGGCGGCGGCGTCCTCGCTGTCAGGACCGACCATGAAGCCGGGCGTGTCGCACAGGCTCAGGACCGGCAGGGCGAAGGCGTCGCAGAGCTGCAGGAACCGCGCGGCCTTCTCGGCCCCCTCGCAGTCGATGGCCCCGCCCAGATGGCGCGGGTCATTGGCGAGCAGGCCCATCGGCCGGCCCTCGATGCGGATCAGGCCGGTGACCATGCCCGTCGCGAACCCGCCGCGCAGCTCCAGGAACGAACCCTCGTCGACCAGGCCATGGATCAGCGCCCGCACGTCATAGACCCGCAGCCGGTTCTGCGGGATCGCGCCCCGCAGCCGCCGCTGATCCGGCGCGGTCCAGCTCGGCAGCGCGCCTTGGAAATAGGACAGCGCCTGCTTGGCCAGCCGGGTGGCGTGGGCCTCGTCGTCGGCCAGGATGTCGATGACGCCATTCTTCCATTGGCGCGCCGACGGCCCGATCTGCTCGGGCCGGAAGACACCCAGCCCGCCGCCCTCGATCATCGCCGGCCCGCCCATGCCGAGGTTACTGTCGCGGGTGGCGATGATGATCTCCGACAGCCCCGCGATGGCGGCGTTGCCGGCGAAGCAGCGGCCGGCGACGATGGCGATCTTGGGAACCAGGCCCGATAGCTGGGCGAAGCTTCTGAACGTCGGCACGTCCAGTCCGGCCACCGCCGTGGTGTCCGTGTCGCCCGGCCGCCCGCCGCCGCCCTCGGCGAACCACACGACCGGCAGCTTCTGGTCGGCGATGATCGCCATCAGCCGGTCGGACTTCCTGTGGTTCATCGCGCCTTGCGTGCCGGCCAGCACCGTGAAGTCGTAGGCCAGCGCCGCCGTCCGCGCCTTGTCAGGCGGGAAGAGGCCGCCATTGACGGTCCCGACGCCGGTGATCAGCCCGTCGGCGGGCGTGTTGGCGATCAGGTCCTCGGTCGAGCGCCGCCGCTTCTGCGCCGCGATGGCCAGGGCGCCGTATTCCAGGAAACTGCCCGGATCGACCAGGTCGTCGATGTTCTCCCGCGCCGTGCGGTGGCCGGTCTTGCGGCGCTTGGCGACGGCGTCGGGGCGGGCTTCGTCCAGGGTGTGGCGGTGGCGGGCGATGACCTCGGCCAGGTCGGGGCGGATCGCGTCGAGGTCCTCGGCGACGGCTTCGACGGCCTGGTCGCCCGCGACCTCCATCGGCTCCAGGAACACCAGCGGCTGGCCTTCGGCGACGGTGGCGCCGGGCTGGACGGTGATCTTCAGCACCCGCCCGCCGGTGGCGGCGTGAACGAGATGCTCCATCTTCATCGCCTCCAGCACGGCCAGGGCCTGGCCGGGGCGGACGAGGTCGCCCTCGGCCACCGCGATCGAACCGACCGTGGCCGCGAGCGGCGCGGCGACGGTGAGGGCGCCGTCCAGGGTCTCGAAGGACCGCGCGGCGCTTTCCTCCGGCAAGTCGGCGACCAGCGCCGCGGCGTGGTCCTCGATGAACCGCGTGGTCGGCCTATCCGGCGCGACCGCCAGGATCGCCCGCACCAGCGGCGCGGTGGTCGAGACGCCCGTGATCTGGAACTCCGCCAGCGCCCGGTCCAGCCGCGCCGAGGCCTCGGCATGGGTCCGCCCGCGCGCGATCACCTTGGCCAGCAGGCTGTCATAGGCTCCGCCGACCGCCGTCCCGGCCGCGACCCCGGCGTCGACCCGCACGCCCGGACCGCCCGGCGGGCTCCAGGCGTCGATCACACCGCTGGACGGCTTCACCAGGCCGTCGGCGGTCAGGGTCTCGGCGTTGATCCGCGCCTGGATCGCGACCCCGAAGGCCGGCGGAACCTCCAGGTCCAGGGGCTTTCCCGCCGCCAGGTCGAATTGCAGCCGCACCAGGTCCAGGCCCGTGACCTCCTCGGTCACCGTATGCTCGACCTGCAGGCGCGGATTGACCTCGAGGAAGAAGGCCTCGCCCCCCACGGAAGGATCGGCGTCGGCGTCGATCAGGAACTCCACTGTCGCCAGGCCGCGATAGCCGGCGCACAGGGTTTCGGCGTGCTTCCACAGAGCGGCCCGCAGCGGAGCGGGAAGGGCGGCCGGGGCGATCTCGACCAGCTTCTGGTTCCGCCGCTGGAGGGAGCAGTCGCGGTCGCCGATCGCCAGCACGCGCCGCCCATCGCCGACGATCTGCACCTCGACGTGGCGCGCCCGCTCGATCCGCTTCTCGGCATAGAGCCCATCGTCCCCGAAGGCCGCGAGGGCTTCCCGCGCGCAGGCGGCGAAGGCGGCGTCCAGCTCGCCGGGGTCCAGCACCGCCCGCATGCCGCGCCCGCCGCCGCCGGCCCGCGCCTTCAGCATGATCGCGCCGTGCTCGGCCTGGAACGCCCGCGCGCCGTCCGGTGAGATCGCCCCCGTCCCCGGGATCAGCGGCACGTTCCGCTCGGCCGCCAGCGCCCGCGCGGCGGCCTTGTCGCCGAAGGTCTCCAGGTGCTCGGGCGAGGGGCCGACGAAGATGATGCCCGCCTCGGCGCACGCCCGCGCCAGGCCCGCGTTTTCCGACAGGAAGCCATAGCCGGGATGCAGGGCGTCGCAGCCCTGCGCCTTGGCCGCCGCCACGATCGCGGCGATGTCGAGATAGGCCCGCGCGCCCGTACCGGGCAGGGCGACCGCCTGGTCGGCGGCGCCGACATGGGGCGAGCCCGCGTCATCGGTCGCGTAGACCGCTACGCTCGTAAGCCCGGCCTCCGCCGCCGCGCGGGCGATGCGGACGGCGATCTCGCCACGGTTGGCGATCAGGACACGGGCCAAAGGGGCGCGGGTGAGGGACATGGGACGCTCCGACGGGCTTCATACGGCCGTTTGAGACACTTTGGCCGGTCCCGCCCGACTCTCCAAGGCTTGACTCCGCCGCGCCGCGAGATCAGAACAAAAGTGGAACAAGGAGTAAGGAATGGCCGGATCGCGCGAGGCGCGTCTTGCGGCCCTCAGAGGCCGGATCGCCGCGATCGAAGCGGGGACTCGGACTCCGAATCCAGTCTTGCCGTTCGGCGATCCGGCCGTCGATGGGTGCTTCCCGGGCGGCGGCCTGCCGCTGGGTGGCTGGCACGAGGTGACGGGCGCGGGGCTGGAGAGCGAGACCGGCGCGGCCCCCGCCGCCTTCGTCGGCCTGCTGCTGCGCCCCCTCATGAAGACCGGCGCCATCGTCTGGATCGCCCGGCGCGGCGACCTGTTCGCGCCGGGCCTGTTCGGCCTCGGCTTCCCGACCGAGCGGCTGATCCAGGTTCGCACCCGCGACGAGGCCGAGACCCTGTCGGTGCTGGAGGACGCGCTTTCCACCCAGGGCGTCGCCGCCGCCGTCGGTGAAGCCGAGGCCCCGGATCTGACCGCCGGCCGCCGCCTGCAGCTGGCCTGCGAGAAGCGCGGCGGCTTCGGGGTGGTGCTGCACCGAAGACCTTACGGGGGACGAGCGGGCGCGGGCCAGGCGGTGTCCGGTTCGGCCTCGTTCAGCCGCTGGCGGATCGGACCGTCGCCGACCCCGCCGCCGGCGGACGACATCGGCCTTGGACCTCCACGCTGGCGGGTCGAACTGGAACGCTGCCGGGGCGGACGCCCCGGGTCTTGGATCTTGGAAGCACAGGAGGCCGGCCATGGCCCGCATCCTTTCCGTCTGGTGTCCCAACTGGCCGATCACGACGTGGCGCCGGCGGAACCCGGGCTGCGATACGTCGGCTGAAGCCGCGCCCTTCGCCCTGCTGGCCACGGAGGGCGGAACCCGCCGCCTCGCCGCCGTCGACGAGACCGCCCGCGCCCTTGGCCTCGGCCCCGGCCAGAAGGCCGCCGACGCCATGGCCCTGGTTCCGAACCTGATGACCTTCGACCACGATCCCGTCGCCGACCGCGTGGCGCTGGAGGCCCTGTGCGACTGGTGCGTGCGCTTCTCGCCGGCCGTGGCGATCGACGGGGCGGACGGCCTGTTCCTCGACATCACCGGCGCCGACCACCTGTGGGGCGGGGAGCGCGACATGTTGGTCGATCTCGTGGCGCGGCTGGCGCGCTGGGGCGTACCGGCCCGGGCGGCGATCGCCGACACCGCCGGGGCGGCCTGGGCCCTGGCGCGGTTTGGCGACGACCTGGCCATCGCCGCGCCGGGCGAGCAGCGCGCGGCGATCGAGGCCTTGCCCGTCGCGGCCCTGCGCCTGGAGGACGCCGCCGAGGCCCAGCTGCCGCGCCTGGGCCTGCACCGTGTCGGGCAGCTCTTCGCTCTGCCCCGCGCCCAGCTGGCCAAGCGCTTCGGCCTGGGCTTGACCCTGCGCCTCGATCAGGCCCTGGGCATGGCGGCCGAGGCCCTGAGCTTCCGCCGCCCGGCCACGCCCTGGTTCGACCGCATGGCCTTCTTCGAGCCGATCAGCGCACCCGAGGACCTGGCCCGCGTGACTGGCGACGCCCTAGGCTTGATCTGCCAACGGCTGGAGGCCGAGGGGCGCGGGGCCAAGCGCTTCGAGGTGGTGTTCCACCGCCTGGACGGCCAGGCCTATCCGGTCCGCGCGAGCCTGGCCCGCATCGGCCGCGACGCCAAGCGGCTGACCAAGCTGATCGTCCCCAAGCTGGACAAGGTCGACCCCGGCTTCGGCATCGAGGTCGTCACCGTCCACGCCGCCGCCGTCGAGCCCTTGGCGGCGGCGCAGGATCGGCTGGATACGCCAAATGGCGGAGCGGGCGGGACCAGCCTCGACGAGACTCTGGCCCCTCTGATCGACCGCCTGGTCAACCGCCTGGGCGAAGCCCGCGTCTGGCGCGCCGATCCGTATGAGAGCCACGTCCCCGAACGCTCGGTCGTCCGCAACGCCCCGCTGGACCCGCCGGCCGCCGCGAAATGGGACCCCGACCGCCCGCGCCCGGTGCGGCTGTTCAAGCGTCCGGAAGCGATCACGGCCATCGCCAAGCTGCCTGACGATCCGCCGATGTCGTTCACCTGGCGCGGCCGCGCCCACCGCGTCCGCCGCGCCGAGGGCCCCGAACGCATCGGCCAGGAATGGTGGCGCGCCGGCGTCGGCGAGACCGATACCGGCCCCGGCAAGGTCCGGGACTACTACCGCGTCGAGGATGACGTGGGGGGGCGGTTCTGGATCTATCGCCAGGGCCTGTTTGGCGAGGACGAAGCGCCGAAGTGGTGGATCCATGGCCTGTTTGGTTGAGGTCGGAAATCCTCCCCCCAGCGGGGGAGGTGGTCGCGAAGCGACCGGAGGGGGACGTTATCCTGGCCCGGCCTCTTCCCCCTCCGTCGCTAGGGGGAGGATCTGATGGCGCGCGCCCCCGCCTACGCCGAGCTCCAGACCACCACCAATTTCTCGTTCCTGCGCGGGGCCTCGCACGCGGAGGAGCTGGCGATCGCGGCCGAGGCGCTGGGCCTCTCGGCCATCGGCGTCACCGACCGCAACAGCCTGGCGGGCGTCGTCCGGGCCTGGACGGCGGCCAAGAAACGAAACGTCCGTGTACTGAGTGGGTGCCGGCTGGACTTCATGGACGGCACGCCCAGTCTTCTCTGCTACCCGACCGACCGCGAGGCGTTCGGCCGGCTGACGCGCCTGCTGACGGTCGGCCAGCGGCGGGCGGGCAAAGGCGAGTGCCACCTCTCCTGGCCGGATTTTCTGGAGCATTCCGATGGCCAGTTGGGCCTGATCCTGCCGCCCGGGACGCTGGATGAGGCTTTCGAACGCGACCTGGCCCGCATGGCCGGCGACTTGCGGGGACGATCCTGGCTGGCCGCCAGCCGGGCCTACGCCGCCCAGGACCTCAAGCGTCTCTCGCGCCTGGACGACCTGGGCCGCGAGGCCGGCGCGCCGATCGTGGCGACCAATGACGTGCTCTATCACGGCCCCGAACGGCGACCGCTGCAGGACGTCATCACCTGCGTGCGCGAGCACTGCACGATCCAGGAGGCCGGCTTCCGGCTGGAGGCCAATGCCGAGCGTCACATCAAGTCGCCGGCCGAGATGGCGCGCCTGTTCGAACGCTGGCCCCGTGCGGTCGAGCGCACGGTCGAGATCGTCGAGCGGATCGGCTTCGACCTCGGCCAGCTCAACGAGGAATATCCGGACGAGCCCGTACCGGCCGGCAAGACGGCGATGGAGCACCTGAGCGATCTCACCTGGTCCGGCGCGGCCTGGCGCTATCCGGCCGGCGTGCCGGAGAAGGTCGCCAGGCAGCTGAAGGAAGAGCTGCGGCTGATCGCCAAGATGGACTACCCCAACTATTTCATCACCGTGCACGACATCGTGCGCGAGGCCCGAAGCATGGGCATCCTGTGCCAAGGACGGGGGTCGGCGGCCAATTCCTCGGTCTGCTTCTGCCTGGGCGTGACGGCGATCGACCCGACCGAGCACCGGCTGCTGTTCACCCGCTTCATCTCCGAGAACCGCGGCGAACCGCCGGACATCGACGTCGATTTCGAGCACGAGCGGCGCGAGGAGGTCATGCAGTACGTCTACCGCCGCTATGGCCGGGAATATGCCGCCATCTGCGGGACGGTGATCCACTACCGCCCGCGCAGCGCCATCCGCGATGTCGGCAAGGCCCTGGGCCTGACCGAGGACGTCACCTCGCTGCTGGCCGGCACGGTCTGGGGCAGCTGGGGCTCGGGCCTGCCCGAGGAGCATCTGCGCAATGCGGGCCTGGATCCCGAGGCGCCGGAGATCGCCCGCGCGGTCAACCTGGCGACCGAGCTGATGGGCTTCCCCCGCCACCTGTCGCAGCACGTCGGCGGCTTCGTCCTGACCAAGCGGCGGCTGGACGAGACCGTGCCGATCGGCAACGCGGCCATGCCCGACCGCACCTTCATCGAGTGGGACAAGGACGACATCGACAGCCTGAAGCTGATGAAGGTCGACGTGCTGGCCCTGGGCATGCTGACCGCCATCCAGCGCGCTTTCGGCATGTTGCGGGCCGATCATGGCGAGCCGATCGTCGACCTGGCCGATGTCCCCGTCGAGCTGCCCGGCGTCTACGACATGCTGTGCGTCGCCGACAGCGTGGGCGTGTTCCAGGTGGAAAGCCGGGCGCAGATGTCGATGCTGCCCAGGCTGAAACCCCGCCGGTTCTACGACCTGGTCATCGAGGTGGCGATCGTCAGGCCCGGCCCGATCCAGGGCGACATGGTGCATCCCTATCTGAAACGGCGGAATGGCGAGCCCGTCGAGTGGCCCGAACCCGATCCGAAGCATGGCCCCGCGAACGAACTGCACGAGATCCTCGGCAACACCTACGGCGTGCCGCTCTTCCAGGAGCAGGCCATGAGCCTGGCCATCGAGGCGGCCAAGTTCACGCCCGACGAGGCCGACGGCCTGCGCAAGGCCATGGCCACCTTCCGCAACCTGGGCACGCCGGACGAGTATCGCGACCGGTTCGTCGAGGGCATGGTCGCGCGCGGCTACCAGCGCGACTTCGCCGAGCGGTGCTTCAAGCAGATCGAGGGCTTCGGCCACTATGGCTTTCCGGAGAGCCACGCGGCCAGTTTCGCCAAGCTCGTTTACGTCTCGGCCTGGATCAAATGGGCCTGGCCGGACGTGTTCTGCGCGGCCCTGATCAACTCCCAGCCGATGGGCTTCTACCAGCCGGCCCAGCTGGTGCGGGACGCGCGCGAGCATGGGGTGGAGGTGCTGCCGCCGGACATCCTGGCCAGCGACTGGGACTGCACGCTGGAGAGCGTGACGGCGGGCTTCCGCGCGCCTCGGATCCGCGCGGACAAGATCGCCAACGACCAGAACCGCCCCCGCTGGAAGGCCGTCCGCCTGGGGTTCCGCCAGATCAAGGGCCTGAAGGAGAAGGGCGATATCGAACCCCTGCTCAAGGCGAGAGAGGAGGGCGCTCGCACCCCGGGCGAGTTCGCGCAGGGCGGCGTGCCGCAGCGGGCGCTGGAGCTGCTGGCCGAGGCCGACGCCTTCGCCTCGGTCGGGCTCACCCGCCGCGAGGCGCTGTGGACGGTGAAGGGGCTGAAGGGCGAGCACAAGGCGCCGGTGCGGGCGCCGTTGCTGGCCGGGCTGCCGCTGTTCGAAGACCGCGCGGCGCTGCCGGCCATGGGCCAGCCGCAGGAGGTGGCCGAGGATTACCGCACCACCAGCCTATCGCTGAAGGACCATCCGGTAAGCTTCTACCGCGCGATGCTGACCCGGCGCGGGGTGATCACGGCCGAGCAACTGCTGACCCTGAAGGACGGCCGCAAGGTGTCGGTGGCGGGGCTTGTCCTGATCCGCCAGCGGCCGGGCACGGCCAAGGGCGTGGTGTTCGTGACCCTGGAGGACGAGACGGGGGTGGCCAATGCGGTGGTCTGGAAGGACCGCTTCGAGGCCGACCGCAATGTGGTGATGACCGCCTCGTTCCTGGTCGTCCACGGCCGGGTGCAAAGGGCCGAGAACGTCATCCACGTGGTGGCCGAGGGCTTCACCGACCTTTCGGCGCACCTGTCCACCCTGCGCGACGAGCCGGGCGCGCCGGCCCCGCGCGTGCGCCAGAAGGTGTCCGGACGACTGCTACGAAGCCGGGATTTCCATTAGGCGAGGCCGGTGATGTCGCCGTCTATCGGCTAAGGCAGGACAGGACGAAGGGAACCACCGTCCCGACCACCAGCAGCAGGATATGGCGCATGCGGTGCAACGGCTGGCGCAGGGTCATCCAGACGCCGGTGATCGTCGAGATGATCAGGCCGACCGACGCCAGGGCGAAGAAGGCCTTCAGCAAGGTTGTCGGAAGCCGCTGAGCCTTGGCCTCTGGAGGCGATGCGGCTGGGGCGGGCCCCGGCGAGGGCTTTGTGGATGGCTGCGACTGGGGACGACGCCCCTCGCGATAGAGCTGCTTTTTGTGCAGCACCCCCAACTTGGCCACGACCGCCGGCGGCGCGTAGCCAGGATGGGCTTCGTGCAACTCGTAGATCTGCAGCACGCCCGTTATCGCGAAGAGCAGGACGGTGGGCGCGATGATCATGCCGATGTAGGCGTGCCACTTGCGTAGAAGCATCTGCAGCGCGGCCGGATGCCGAGACAACCTTTTTGCCGTGCCGGTTGGCGTGGTCATTCCCCTTGTCCTTTGCTGTCGCTATCAAGAACAACCTTGGCCGTCAGCGGCAGCGGCGCATTGCTGCATGTCAAAGAGTCGAGTCGGACGATCCCCGCTCGGCTCTAGCCCGCCTTGCCGCCCCACGCCCGCTTCAGCCCCAGATAGACCACCCCGGCCGCCACGAAGCTGGGCAGGGTGGCGCCGAGGTCCGGAGCCAGGCGGCTCAAGCCCTGATAGGCGGCGACGCCGATCGCCCAGGCCAGCAGGCCGGGCAGGTTCAGGCCGCTCCGGGCCACGGCGGCGGCGCGGCGGCGCAGGACGAAGTGGTCGGTCAGCAGCACGCCGAACAGCGGGGCGAAGACCGAGCCGATCAGCAGCAGGAAGCCCTCGTACTGGGTGATCGGCGCGAACAGGGCGATGGTCGTGCACAGCGCGCCGAAGACCAGGGCCAGGTTGGCCGGCTTGGCGGGGACCAGGGTCGCGGTCGAGACGGCGGCCGAGTGAATGTCGGCGAAGGTATTGTCGGTCTCGTCGATGACGATCAGCAACAGGGCGACGCCGCCGCCGCTGGCGGCCAGGGCCGTCAGCAGCAGGTTGTCGCCGCCGCCCGACACCAGGGCATAGGCCGCGCCCAGGGCCATGAACCAGATATTGGCCAGCACATAGCCGGCCGCCGAACCCTTGAACATGCCGCCGCTGGTGCGGCCGAAGCGGGTGTAGTCGGCGATCAGCGGCAGCCACGACAGCGGCATGGCCACCACCAGGTCGACGCCGGCCCCGAAGCTCATCTCGCCGGTGCCGGCCTTGGCCAGCAGGGCGGCAAGGTCGTGCTCGGCCAGCAGCCGCCAGCTCAGCCAGCCGGCGCCGGCCAGCAGCAGCCACAGGCCCCAGGCGCGCAGGAAGCGGCGCACGAACGACACCGGCCCCTGGATGGCCAGGAAGGTCGCCAGGATCCCGAACGCCAGGGTCCAGATCATCGGGTTGGAAAAGCCGAAGGTCTGCCTGGTCAGGGCGTCGGCGGAATCGCGCATGGCGATGATCTCGAACGCGCCCCAGCCGGTCAGCTGGATGGCGTTGAGCACCGCCGGGACCGCCGCGCCGCGCGCGCCCAGCGCCAGCCGCAGCGTGCCGACGGCGGAGAGGCCGGTATCGCTCCCGACCACGCCGGCGGCGGCCAGCAGCAGGGCGCCCAGCACCGAGCCGGTGACGATCGCCGCCAGCGCCATGCCCAGGCTGAGGCCGGGGACCAGGAACGCGCCGGCCTGCAGCACCAGCAGGCCGATGCCCAGGCTGAACCACAGTGAGAACGCGTCCTGAGCGCGGAAGACCCGGCGCGCTTCCGGCACGGGGGTCAGGGGATCGTAGGTGTCGTGGAGTTCAGCCATGAGCCCGGTCTAGAGCATTTCCCGATCCAATTGGATCGGTGAAAAGCTCTAGCGTATTGTTTTAACGCATTTTCTGACGACGAACCGGTATCCACTTCGTCGGAAAATGCTCTAGCAGGTCATCTTCGGGGCGCGATACCGAAGTCGCCGATGTGTCGAGTTCACGACCGCAACCTCGCGCCGCGAGCGGACGTTAGGCTCTCACATCCACACAATCGGAAGATGCTCATGGCCACCCCGGCGAAAACCAAGGCCAAGACGGCCCCGCGCGCGGGCGCTAAGCCCCCGATTTCGACGAAGGTCCCCCAACCCGCGGGCCCTTCGACCGAGGGCGAGACGCTCATCGCTCCCGGCGGCGAAACGCATCAGCAGGCCGACGGCCCGGCCACCCAGCTGACCACCAACCAAGGCGTGCCGATCGCCGACAACCAGAACTCGCTGAAGGCCGGCGCGCGTGGTCCGGTGCTGCTGCAGGACTTCATCTTGCGCGAAAAGATCATGCACTTCGACCACGAGCGCATCCCCGAGCGCGTGGTCCATGCCCGCGGCTCGGCCGCGCACGGCTTCTTCGAGTGCCTGGAGTCCTGCGCCGACGTCACCTGCGCCGACTTCCTGCAGCGCCCTGGAGAGCGCACCCCGGTGTTCACCCGCTTTTCGACGGTGGCCGGCAACAAGGGCTCGGCCGACCTGGCGCGCGACGTGCGCGGCTTCGCGGTGAAGTTCTATACGCAGGCAGGCAATTTTGATCTCGTCGGCAACAACATCCCGGTGTTCTTCATCCAGGACGCCATCAAGTTTCCCGACCTGATCCACGCAGCCAAGCAGGATCCCGACCGCGAGTTCCCCCAGGCCGCCACCGCGCATGACACCTTCTGGGACTTCATCTCGCTGACGCCCGAGAGCATGCACATGATCATGTGGGCGATGAGCGACCGGGCGATCCCGCGCTCGTTGCGGATGATGGAGGGCTTCGGCGTCCATACCTTCCGGCTGGTCAACGCGGCGGGTGACAGCACCTTCGTCAAGTTCCACTGGCGGCCCAAGCTGGGTGCGCAGTCCGTGGTCTGGGACGAGGCCCTGAAGATCAACGGCGCCGATCCCGACTTCCACCGCCGCGACCTGTGGGAAGCCATCGAGGGGGGCGACTTCCCCGAGTGGGAGTTCTGCCTGCAGACCTTCACCCAGGAGCAGGCCGACGGCTTCGACTTCGATGTGCTGGACGCCACCAAGCTGATCCCGGAGGAGGTCATCCCCCTGCGCGTGGTCGGCCGCATGGTGCTGGACCGCAACCCCGACAACTTCTTCGCCGAGACCGAACAGGTGGCCTATTGCGCCGCCCACGTGGTGCCGGGGATCGACTTCACCAACGACCCGCTGCTGCAGGGCCGGCTGTTCTCGTACCAGGACACCCAGCTCAAGCGCCTGGGCGGGCCCAACTTCCACCAGATCCCGATCAACCAGCCCAAGTGCCCGTTCCACAACCTGCAGCGCGACGGTCACATGCAGATGGGCGTCCCCAAGGGTCAAGTGAACTACGAGCCGTCCAGTCTGGGCGCCGACGTGGCGCGTGAGTCGCTGGAAAGCGGCTTCCACACCTTCCCCAATCCGGAGGCCGGCGAGCAGTTGCGCCTGCGGCCGGAGACCTTCGCCGACCACTACACCCAGGCCCGGCTGTTCTTCGCCAGCCAGACCAAGCCCGAGCAGGACCACATCGTCGCGGCCCTGGTCTTCGAGCTCAGCAAGTGCGTGACGCCCCGTGTTCGCGAGGCCGTGCTGTCGCGGCTGATCCACATCGATGAATTCCTGGCCCAGTCGGTGGCCGAAGGGCTGGGTTTCCCGGGCCAGATCGTCCCGGCTCCCGCGCCGGTCCCGGCCAAGGACATGGACCCCTCGCCCATGCTCAGCCTGCTGGCCAAGGCCGCGCCGACCCTGGAGGGCCGCAAGATCGGCGCCCTGGTCAGCGACGGCTGCGACGACAAGCTGGTCGCCAAACTGAAGACCGCGGTCGAGACGGCGGGCGCGAAGCTGCAGATCGTCGGCCCGACCATCTATGGCGTGACCACGGCCAGCGGCGCGTTGCTGCCGGTCGACCACAAGATCGACGGCGGTCCCTCGGTGCTGTTCGACGCGGTGGCGATCCTGCCGTCCAACGATGGCGGCGAGCAGCTGGCGATCGAGGCGGCGGCGGTCAACTTCCTGCGCGACGCCTATGGCCACTTGAAGGTCATCGCCTACCTGCCCTCGGCCGCGCCGCTGTTCGCGGCGGGCGGCATCGTCGACGTGGGGTCCGATGACGACGCGGGCTTGATCGCCCTGCCGGACGCCAGCCTCGACGACTTCATCGCCGCGGCTTCGGCCGGCCGCATCTGGGTGCGCGAGCCCCTGGTGCGTCCGCCGCCCAAGCCGGTGATCGCGGCGGCTTGAGGCTAGCCTCGGCGGCCCGCCAGCCATGATCGACTGTCTCATCATCGGCGGCGGGCCCGCCGGCCTGACCGCCGCGATCTACGCCGCGCGCTTCCACCTGTCCGTGCAGGTGGTCGACGCCGGCGACAGCCGCGCCGAGAAGATCCCGCTCACCCGCAACCACGCCGGCTTTCCCGACGGAATCTCCGGCGTGGCGTTGCTGGAGCGCATGCGCGAACAGGCGGTCCTCTACGGAACGGAGCTGATCGCAGGGCGCGTCAGCGGCCTGGGGCGCGGCGCGGACGGCTTCGTCGCCACGCTACCCGATCGCGAGATTGCGGCTCGAACCGTCCTCCTCGCCACGGGGGTGACCAATCGGCGGCCGCTGATGGACGAGGCTCTCCACGCCGAGGCGCTGCGGCGGGGACGCCTGCGTTATTGCCCGGTCTGCGACGGCTATGAGGTCACCGACCAGGCCGTGGCGGTCGTCGGCCGCGGTCCGCGCGCCGCCCGCGAGGCCGAGTTCCTGCGCAGCTACACCGCCGATGTTAGCCTGATCGGCCTGACCGGCGAGGACGGTCTCGACGAGGCCGCCCGGGCTCGTCTCGACGCCATCGGGGTCCAACGTTTCGCCGGCCCGGCGCGTGATTTCCACCTGGAGAACGACGGTCTGGTCGTGATCTGCACGGCGGGCCGTCTGCGCTTCGACGCCGTCTATCCGTCTCTGGGTTCCGATGTCCATTCAGACCTCGCCCGGGCCCTGGGCGCGGCCGTCACCGAGGACGGTTGCATCAAGGTCGACGCCCATCAGCGCACCAGCATTCCTGGCCTCTACGCGGCTGGCGATGTGGTGCTGGGTCTGGACCAGATCAGCCACGCCATGGGCGAGGCCGGGGTCGCCGCGACCACGCTGCGCAACGATCTGGCCGCGCTGGCGCCGCTGCTGCGCTAGCGCGTCTCAGGACGCCCGGATCTTGACCACCTTGGACGGTCCGACCTGACGCAGCTCCTCGACCAATTCGAACAGGTGGGCGCGCACGGCGGCTTCGTCGCCGTCCTCGGCCAGGGCGTCGAGAGCCAGCAGGCGCTCGGGTTCGATGAGCGGGGCGTCGGCCAGGCGCAGGGCTTCGATGATGCCCGGGGCCTTGGGGCGGGCGATCTCGTTCACGTCGACCAGGGTCTCGGTCAGCTTCTCGCCAGGACGCAGGCCGGTGATCAGGATCTCGATGTCCTTGCCGGGGGTCAGGCCCTGCAGCTCGATCATCCGGCGGGCCAGGTCGATGATCTTGACCGGCTCGCCCATCTCCAGGGTCAGGACGCCGGCCTCGGGTTCGGAGGCGATGCGTGACAGGGCCACGGCGCGCAGCACCAGTTGCACGGCCTCGGGGATGGTCATGAAGTAGCGCTCGACCGCGGCGTCGGTCAGGGTGATCGGGCCGCCCCGCGCGATCTGGCTCTGGAAGATCGGCACGACGGAGCCGGCCGAGCCCAGCACGTTGCCGAAGCGGACGATGCTGACGCGCATGTCGCCGCCGCCGCCGTACTGGCGCGCCACGGCCTCGGCCACGCGCTTGGCCGCGCCCATCACGCTGGTCGGGGCCACGGCCTTGTCGGTGGAGATCAGGGCCAGGTGCGCGGCGCCGCAGGCCTTGGCGGCGATGGCGACATTGCGGGTGCCCAGCACATTGGTGCGCACGCCCTCGCAAGGATGGTTCTCGACCAGGGTCACATGCTTCAGCGCCGCGGCGTGGAAGATGATGTCGGGGTGCTGCTCGGCGAAGACGCGGCGGACCCGGGCGGCGTCGCGCACGTCGCAGAGGATCTCGCGGCGCGGCATGCCGGGCCAAGTCTGGCCCATTTCGCGGTCGATGTGGAACAGGTTGTATTCCGAGGCGTCGACCATGGTCAGGTGGGCGCAGCCGCTGGCGGCGATCTGGCGGCACAGTTCCGAGCCGATGCTGCCGCCGGCCCCGGTGACCAGGACGCGGCGACCCGCGACCAGGGCGCGGACAGGCTCGGGGTCGAGGCGGACGGGCGGACGGCTGAGCAGTTCCTCGATGCTGATCTCGCGGAGCGAGGCGACGGCGGCCGCGTCGGCGCCCATCTCGACCACGCCGTGACGGCGCAGCAGGCGCACGCCCTCGGTCTTCAGGCGACCCAGGCGCTCGGCGCCGAACGTGCTCATGGCGCTGTCGGTCAGGAACAGAATCGCCGAGGGCGACAGGCCGCTGTCGCGAAGGCGGGCCAGCACGCTGTCGAAGTCGGCGATCGAGCCCAGCACGCAGACGCCGCGCAGTTCGTCGCCCATCTCGCGGTCATGCGGCGAGACCACGCCGATCGGGGCGTAGCGTTCGCCGAGGCCCGCCGGGGCGCGCAGGAAGGCCTCGGCCTCGTTGGCCGAGCCGATGATCAGCAGGCGCGGCAAGGCCGGCTGCATCGAGGCGGGGCCCAGACGCAGCACCGAATCGAACAACTGGCGCTCGTGCAGGCTGCGGCGGATGACGCGCAGGGCCGACAGGAAGGTGGCCTGGATCAGGGCCGCGCCGGCGACCATGCGCAGGCCGCCGTCGATTCCTGGGTGAACCAGGCGGGTGATGGCCAGGAAGGTCGCCGCCGTCAGCACGGCCGAGCGGAACAGGCGCAGGTGGTCGCTGGCCGAGACGAAGCGCCAGGGCGCGCGCTCGACGCGGAACAGCAGCTCGACGATCAGAGCGCCTAGTCCGTAGTAGCCCGCCTGTACCAGGGTGTCGGGCGTGAAGGGCATGTCGATGACGAGGTATCGCCCGAACAGCAGGGCCAATGAGGCCAGCAGAACGTGGGCCGCGATCTTGCCAACATGCCCCATGAATAGAACCTCTCGGCCTGAAGGTCGGGTCGCGCCCGGGAAACTCGTCCGGGCTTAGCACGCGAAATTGTCGCCGTCGCGGTTTCAGCCGCGCCGCAGAGGCAGAACGTCGACGATGTCATTCGCCGAGGCGGCTGAAACTCCCGCCCGTCGTCGCAGGAGAGCATCGGCCCGCGCGAAGACGCTGACCAGCGAGGAATCCTGATCGGGGAATACGTGGGCGATCGTTCGCCCCTCGGGATCGACGGACAGGGCCGCGCGCATCCAGTGCTCGCGGGGACCTGTGGCGGGCAGGGCGGCGGCCAGGCGAGCCGGGAGCAGGCGGACCTCGGCGTCGCCGCCGGCCAGGGCCGCCAGCAGCGGGCGCAGAAAAAGCTCCGCGCAGACCAGGGCCGAGGCCGGATTGCCAGGCAGGCCCAGCACGCGGCGGCCATCCGAAAGGCGGCCGGACCAGGTCGGCTTGCCGGGACGGACGGCGATCGTCTCGACGGCGAGTTCCAGCCCCAGGGCCTTCAGGGCCGGCTTGACCAGGTCGTGGTCGCCGACCGAGGCGCCGCCGATGGTGACGATCAGGTCGGCTTCGACAGGCTGAACGGCGGCGGCGATGGCGGTTGCGTCGTCGGCCGCGGCGGTCAGGCGGAAGGCCTCGCCGCCCCAGGCCTGGACGAGGGCGACCAGGCTGAACGAGCCGCTTTCGAAGATCTGGTCCGGGCGCGGGCTGGCGCCGGGCGGGACCAGTTCGTCGCCGGTGGCCAGGATCGCCACGCGCGGGCGGCGGGCGACGGCGACCTCGCCGAGGCCGGCCGAGGCGATCAGGCTGAGCCGCCACGGATCGATGACGACGCCGGGCTCGAGCAGGACGTCGCCGGCCTGGAAGTCGCCGCCGGCCGGGCGGGTGTTGGACTTGGGGGTCTCGCCCGCTTCGAAGCGGACCGTATCGCCGTCGCGGATGGCCTCTTCCTGGATGACGACGAGGTCGGCGCCGGCCGGAACCGGCGCGCCGGTGAAGATGCGCACGGCCTGATCGGTCCGGACTTCATGCGGATAGGCCTTGCCCGCGGCGCTCTCGCCGGCGATCGCGAAGGCCTTGCCGGGGGCGTAGTCCGCCCGCCGGATCGCCCAGCCGTCCATGGCCGAGGCGTCGAACGGCGGCTGCGGGCGGGGGGCGGTGATGGTCTGGGCGAGGACGCGGCCGAGGCTGGCTTCCAGCGCGACGGTCTCGACGCCCAGCCGGCCGGCGCCGTCCAGGATCCGGGCGCGGGCGTCTTCGACGGTGAGATTCTTGAGGTTGGTCACGCGCCGTTCCGTCCAGGATGCCGTCCCCGCCCTTCGACAGGCTCAGGGTGAGGACAAATTTGATGTCGACGCACTCGATAACCTCATCCTGAGCTTGTCGAAGGACGAGGTTATCGGGTCCGCATCACCCCACGAACGCCCGCTCGATCACGAAGTCGCCCGGGTCGGCGTTGGAGCCTTCCTTCAGGCCGTGGGCCTCGAGCAGGGCGGCGGTGTCCTTGATCATCGCCATCGAGCCGCACAGCATGGCGCGGTCGTTCTCGGGGTCGAACTTCGTCTGGTCCAGGCCGAGGTCCTTGAACAGCTTGCCGCTCTCGATCAGGTCGGTGAAGCGGCCCTGACGCTCGAACGGCTCGCGGGTCACGGTCGGGTAGTAGGTCAGCTGGGCGCGGGCCTCGTCGCCGACCAGCGGATCGTCGAAGATGTCGTGGGTGAACAGGTCGCGATAGGCCAGCTCCTTCACCTCGCGCACGCCGTGGGCGACGATCACGCGCTCGAAGCGGCTATAGGCGTCAGGGTCGCGGGCCACCGCCAGCCAAGGCGCCAGGCCCGTGCCGGTGCCGAACAGGAACAGGCGCTTGCCCGGGCGGACGGCGTCCAGAACCAGGGTGCCGGTCGGTTTCTTGCCCAGCAGGATGTCGTCGCCCGGCTGGATCAGTTGCAGGCGCGAGGTCAGCGGACCGTCCGGAACCTTGATCGAGAAGAACTCCAGCTCCTCGGCGAAGTGCGGCGAGGCCACCGAATAGGCGCGCAGGATCGGCTTCTTCTCGCCCAGCTCTTCGCGCGGCGGCAGGCCGATCATCACGAACTCGCCCGAGCGGAAGCGGAAGGACGCCGGACGGGTGATGCCGAAGCTGAACAGGCGGTCGGTCCAGTGCTTGACCCACAGCACCTTCTCGACGTGGAAAGGGGCTTCTTTAACCGGCGTTGCGGCGGTCGCGGTGGCCGTCATCTGAGCTCTGAAATCCTTGAGAGAAAAGGGCGCCGCCACGGCCCTGAGGCGACGCCCGTCTCATTTGTGCAAGCCCGTCTTGATGTCAACGCCGGTTGTCTAAAGTCGTCCCCTGAAAAACTTCGCCGCCGGTTCGCGCCCGCGCGCCGGGTGTCCGCGATGTGTCGGCGAGTCGGAAGATCAGGCTGAGTATTCGCGCGGTAAGAAAAAGCGTCGTCTCGGTTCGACAGCAAATATTCAGATAAGAAGAAATGTCATGCCTGTTCGGCATAGGATTGCGCCGCCATGGTTCAGTTTCGCAAACACGTGCGTGTGTCGTCCGATTAGGGACAATCTTTTTCCTGAACCATCAAGACGCCGGACCGGTTTTTCGAAAACGGCAAAAATGTGATTGCCGGTATTCCAAACGAGGCGCAGACTTCCTTTTGCTTCGTTCGCGGAGCCAACGATACGGAGGAACGTATGCGGGTTTGGTTCGTAGGGGCCGCCGCGGCGGCCGGTCTGTTAGCGTTTGGTTTGGCTGCCTGCAGTGACGGCGGCGCGAAGACGAAAGTCGCGCAAGCTAATCAGGTTGTCGTGGAATCCACGTCAGTCACAGCGTCGGGCTGCGTGCGGCCCGTCGAGAAGACCAACTGTCTCGTCGTGAAAGGGCGTGGCGGCGGCTATTACGACATCAGCAGCGCCAGTCCGGCGCCGGACATGTCGAAGGGCGTCGCGGTCTCGCTGCGCGGCAGGGATTCGGGCAAGAACACCCAGTGCGGCCGCGAGCTGACGGACGTGAAGTGGTCGTATCTGGGCATCCAGTGTGGCGCGACCTTGCCGGCCAGCGACTCGACCGCGGCCGACAAGGGCGAAAAGACCAAGCTGGCCAAGGCCGGCTAGGTTGGACTGAAGAGCGCTAGCCCTCGCCGGAGCCCGGATCCGTCTGGGTCTTCGGCGAACGGGTGCTGTCGGCCGAGCCTTGAGGCTCGGTGGCCGGTCGCGGCGGCTCGCCTTCGCGGGGCGAGGGCTTCTGGTTCTCGTTCTCGACTTCCCGATTCGACGGGCGGTCGGAGGATGAGGCCGGCTGGGGCGGATTGGTGATCGTGGGCATGGCGTAAGAACGCACCGCCCGAGGCTTCGATCCTCGCCGAGACCCCATGGGCCGGGAAGAAAACCACGATCGAGCCCGCGAAGCCGCTCAAACCTCCGCGCGCCGCTTGCCCGCCGTTCGCGACCCTGCTAAATGGCGCGGCTCTGGCGACAGGACGTGGCGCGCCGAGGCTTCCAAGCCTTCCGGCGCGCTGTCTGTCTCCGGATGTCCGTCGGCCCGAAAGGGTGGTCGGTCCGCAGGAGTGTAGCTCAGCTGGTAGAGCGTCGGTCTCCAAAACCGAAAGTCGTGGGTTCGAGTCCCCCCACTCCTGCCACTATATATGTTTGACGGGTCGCTTTCGGGCCCGGCTATGGCCACCGGGCTGTTTGTAGGTCCGGGTCCAACTTAGGAAGTCGTGAGCCTCTAGAGCATGGCCAGGAAACCGGGATCCAGCCCGTCAGCGATCAAGAACCGCGCCGCCAAGACGGCCGCGGCGATGGCGCCCGCAGGGGCCGCCGCGGCCGTCGCCGCGCCCGCCCCGCCGAAGAAGCGCACCACGCCGGTGCAGTTCTTCCGTGAGGTGCGCGCCGAGGCCCGCAAGATCACCTGGACCAGCCGCAAGGAGACCTGGATCACCTCCGTGATGGTCTTCATCATGGTGGTCCTGGCGTCGTTGTTCTTCCTGGCCGTCGACGGCGGCCTGGGCTTCGCCATCAATCAGCTCCTGAAGCTGGCGACCTCGGGATAAGATAGAGACGATGAGCACCGAAACCGCGTCCAACCCGAACCACAAGTGGTACATCGTCCACGCCTACTCGAATTTCGAGAAGAAGGTGGCCGAGAGCATCCGCGAGCAGGCCAAGAACCAGGGCCTGGAGGAGAACTTCTCCGAGATCCTGGTTCCGACCGAAGAGGTCGTCGAGATCCGCCGCGGCCGTAAGGTCAACGCCGAGCGCAAGTTCTTCCCGGGCTATGTCCTGGTGAAGATGAACCTCTCGGACGAAGCCTACCACCTGATCAAGAACACGCCGAAGGTCACGGGCTTCCTGGGCAGCGGCTCCAAGCCGATGCCGGTCTCCGAAAAGGAAGTCCAGCGCATCGTCGGCGCCATCGAGGAAGGCGTCGAGAAGCCCAAGACCGTCGTCCTGTACGAAGTCGGCGAGAACGTCCGCGTCATCGACGGCCCGTTCGCCAGCTTCAACGGCTCGGTCGAGCAGGTCGACGAGGAAAAGGCCCGCCTGCGGGTCACCGTCTCGATCTTCGGCCGCGCCACCCCGGTCGAGCTGGAATACGCCCAGGTCGAAAAGATCTCCTGATCCCTTCGATACGGTTGAACGTAAAAAGCCCCGCGCTCGCAAGGCGCGGGGCTTTTGCTTTGACGTCCGGCCCCGCCCGCCCTCAGGTTGAGCGCGGGATGGCGGGAGCGATTCCTTGCGAGGACTGACACCGCCGATCGGCACGCGTCGAGAGCTGGGCCTGCTGGCGCTGGCCGCCGCGATCCTGTGCGCGCCGGGCTTCCTGTGGGGGCCGGGCGAGTCGCATTCCTGGATCTATAACGTCCTCTGGACTCGCCAGATCGCCGAGGGCTTCGCGCGGGGCGAGCTCTATCCGCGCTGGTTCCCGGAAAGCTTCTCGGGGCTGGGCAGTCCAACCTTCTATTTCTACGCGCCGTTCGCTCACTGGATCGCCGGCGGGCTGGAATTCCTGGGCCTGTCGACACGGCGCGCCGTGCAACTGCTGTCCTACGCCCTGCTGCTCGGCTCGGGCCTGGCGATGTATGCCTGGCTGCGCTTCCGGGGGACTCTGCCGCTGCTGGGCGCGATCCTCTACATGGCCGCGCCCTATCACCTGACCGACCTCTATGTCCGGGGCGCGCTGGCCGAGGCGGCGGCGTTCGTCTGGCTGCCGCTGATCGCGATGGGGATCGAGCTTCTGCCTCGCCGAAAGGGCGTGGTGTTGCTGGCCGCGGCCTTCGCCGGCCTGACCCTTTCGCACCTGCCGACAGCGCTGCTGGCCTGTGTCTTCCTGATCCTGCCGCTGGCGGTCTGGAGGGCGGTGAAGACGCCGGCGATCATCGCGCCGGGGATAGCGGCGGCTGTCCTGGGCGCGGGCCTTAGCGCGGTCTACTGGTTGCCGGCCCTGACCCTTCAGGGGTGGGTCTCCACCGACCTGCTGTGGAGCCCCTACTATCAGCCGGCCACCTGGTTCGCGTGGCGGCTGTCGCCGCTGAATCTGGCGCTGTTCGCCGGGGCGGCGTTGGGCTGGACGCTGCTGGCCGCGCCGTCGCGGACCTTCTGGTCGTGGATCACTCTGATCTCGGCCTTGGCGGCCCTGGGTCTGATTCCCTTCGTCTGGGATCTGCCGCTGCTGGCCAAGGCGCAGTTTCCCTGGCGACTGCTGGTGGTGGTGGAGTTCGCCGCCATCACCGCGATCGCCGCCCATCCGCCGAAGGGCCTGGCGCTGTCGGCGGGGCGGATCGTGCTGGTCGTGCCGGTCGCCATGATGATCGCCCAGGCCGCCGTGGCTCTGCGCGCCCAGCCGGACGTCGCCACGGTCCTGGCGATCCGGAACGAGGCGCCCGAATATCTGCCGCACGGCCTGCCGGCCGCCGGCGTCTCGGGAACGCAGCGGACGGCCGACGTCTCCGCCTACGATCGCCTGCCCCGGGGCGCGAGCGTCGACGTGCAGGCCGCGGGTCCGGTCACCTTGGGCCGGGCGGCCTTCCCGATCTGGCGGATCACCCGCGACGGCGAGGAAATCCCCTACCGGGGGCCGCTGATCACCTTCGAGGCGCGGCCGGGCGTCTACCGGATCGAGCGCCGCGTGCTGTGGCAGGAACGCTGGGGAGCGCTGGCGAGCGGGGCGGCGGCGGCGATGTTGGCTATGCTTGTGGTCCTGGAATGGCGTCCACTTCGTCGAAAAATGCTCTAGGCGCGGCTCTCGATCATCCCGACCTTCAGGTCGTTGGCCGTGTAGACGCATTCGCCGTCCACGAGCAGGCGGCCGTTGGCCAGGCCCAGGGCCAGCTTGCCTCGGCGGACCTGGCGCAGGCTGATCTCGTAGCGGACCAGCTTGGACGCCGGCGTGATGTCGCCGCGGAACTTGACCTCGCCGACGCCGAGGGCGCGGCCCTTGCCGGGCGAGCCCGACCAGCCCAGCCAGTAGCCGATCACCTGCCACATGGCGTCCAGGCCCAGGCACCCGGGCATGACCGGGTCGCCGATGAAGTGGCAGGCGAAGAACCAGAGGTCGGGGGTGATATCCAGCTCGGCGACCACGTGGCCCTTGCCGAAGTCGCCGCCGTCCAGGCTGATCTCGGTGATGCGGTCCATCATCAGCATCGGCGCCGCGGGCAGCTGGGCGTTGCCCGGTCCGAAATAGCCGCCCCGGCCCGACTCCAGCAGGTCGGCCTTGGCGTAGTGGTCCTTGGGCGTGTGGAAGTCGCGCGGATCGGCCAAGTCTCTCTCCCGTCCCTCAGGTCCGCGCGGGCGGTCTTCAATCGCCGCCGCATCCGCCCGAGGTCTGCTCAAGCTGTGGGTGCGGCGGCGGGATCGTCAAGATTGAGCGGTCAGGCGGTGAAGGTCATCGTGCTCAACACCTGCTCCAGCACCACCAGCGGCATGGCCCCGCGCAGCAGCACGTCGTGGAAGGCCTTGGGGTCGAACTTCGCGCCGGCCTTGGCCTTGGCGACGTCGCGCAGGCGCTCCCACTCGGTGTGGCCGATCTTGTAGCTGCAGGCCTGGCCGGGCCAGATGCAGTAGCGGTCGATCTCGCGCTGCACCCGCGAGCGCGGCATGCCGGTGTTGTCGACCATGTAGTCGGTGGCCTGGGCGCGGCTCCAGCGCTTGTGGTGCATGCCGGTGTCGACCACCAGGCGCACGGCGCGGAACTGCAGCGACTGCAGGAAGCCGATCTCGCCCAGCGGGTCGTCCTTGTAGGCCCCCATCTCGGCGGCCAGCTGCTCGGCATAGAGCGCCCAGCCTTCGCTATAGGCGGCGAAGCCCATGCCGGCCCGGCGCAGCATCGGGATCTCCTGCGAGCCCAGGGCGATCGAACCCTGCCAGACGTGACCGGGCAGGGCCTCGTGATAGGTCAGGGTCGGCAGGCTGAACTTCGGCCACTCCGTGGTGTCCTTGAGGTTGATGTAGAAGCGGCCCGGGCGCGCGCCGTCCAGCGACGGCGGCTGGGCGTAGCCGTTTGGGGCGCCGTCCTCGATCTCGGGCGGCACGCGGACGATCTCGACCGGGGCGGAGGGCAGGGTGCGGAACTGGGTCGGCAGCTGCGCGCGGATCGCCTTCGTCTGGGCGTTGAGGTCGGCCAGCAGCTGGGCGCGGCCGGCGTCGGTGTTGGCGTAGAGCTGGTCGGGGCGGGCCGACAGGGCCGTCAGCCGCGCGGCGACCGTGCCGGTGGTCAGGCCCTGCTTCTTCAGCAGCACGTCGATCTGGGCGGTCAGGTCGGCCACCTGGTCGAGGCCCAGCTTGTGGACCTCCTCGGGCGTGCGGCGGGTGGTGGTCTGGAAGGCCAGGGCCCCGGCGTAGAAGGCCTCGCCCATCGGCAGTTTCCAGGCCCCGGCGTCGCCAGTGGCCTTGGGGCGCAGGGCCTCCAGGGCGGCGATCTGGCGGTCGAGGGCCGGCTGCACCTTGCCGCCGACGATGGCGCTGGCGCGCGCCGACCAGTCGCTGGAAAGGCCCGCCTTGGCCGCGCGCGCGACCAGGGACTGGACGATGCTGGTCTGTTCGGGCGCCGGGGCGCGCTGGCGCTTCAGCTGGGCGAGCCCCGCGTCGAGGGCGAAGTCCGGGGCCAGAACGCCGGCGGCGGCGTCCATCTTGAACGACGTGGTATTGTCGTCGAGGACCTTGGCGTAGGCCTCCAGCCGCGAGAGATAGGCCTCGGCGTCTTCCCTGGTCTTCACCGGGTGGCGGGAGTCCAGAAAGTCCGGAACGGACTGGTAGGGGCCGGTCAGCTGGCTCAGCACATAGGGCGAATAGGGGGCGTAGCCGAAGCCGGCCGGGCCTTCGCCGTAGGTGAACTTTTCGCCGCCCTCGACGATGCGCTTGTAGGTGTAGGTGGTGACCTCGTGGTCGACGCGGGCGGCCGGCGACAGCTGGGTCGGGTCGATCCTGGCCAGGGCCGCGACGCGGTCCTTGCGCTGGGCGACCCAGGCGGTGCGGGCCGCGCGCGAGCCGTCGTTCAGCTGGGCGCGCTGGCCGGCGCGGGCTCCGACGTCCAGGCCCCGGCTGGTGGCGGTCTCGGGCGAGGCGTCGAGGTCGGCTTCCCAGAACCGGTCCAGCAGCGCCTTGAGCTCGGCGTCCTTCGCGCCCAATGGGGATCCAGGCGCGGCGAGGGCGGGCGAGACGGCGAACGGCGTCAGCGCGACGCCCAGCAGAAACTGACGACGATCCATGAAAACTCCCCCGCGCCCCTGCGCTGTTTCGGAGATACGTTATCCGATCAGGGGGCGCGCGCCAGCGCCCCTCGACTCCGTAGCGATTCAAGACGAACCTGTCGTCGAGATAGAGGAGTTGGTCGATGAGCAGTCCCAAAGGCGCCTGCCTGGTGGTGGGTGTCGGCGACGGGGTCGGCGGCGCGATCGCCAAGGCCTTCGCGGCCGAGGGCTACACGGTCTGCATGACCCGTCGCCCGCGCCACCTCGAGCAGCTGGAGGCCCTGGCCGCCGAGATCCGCGCCCAAAGCGAGAAGGGGAGCGGCGGCCAGGCCCGCGCCTACGGCGTCGACGCCCGCCGGGAGGCCGAGATGATCGCCCTGGTCGACCAGATCGAGGCCGAGGTCGGGCCGCTGGAGGTGGTCGTTTTCAACATCGGCGCGAACGTCCGCTTCGGCCTGGTCGAGACCACGGCCCAGGTGTTCAGCAAGGTCTGGGAGATGGCCTGCTTCGCCGGCTTCCTGACCGCGCGGGAGGCGGCGCGGGTGATGGTCCCGCGCGGTCGCGGCACGATCCTGTTCACCGGGGCCAGCGCCAGCCTGCGCGGCAAGGACGGATTTTCGGCCTTCGCCTCGGCCAAGGCCGGCCTGCGGGCGGTGGCGCAAAGCGCGGCGCGGGAGTTGGGGCCGAAAGGGATCCACGTGGCCCATGTCGTGGTCGACGGGGCGATCGACGGGGTCTTCACCCGCTCGGTCCGCGAGGATGTCCAGGGCCTGCTGGATCGCGACGAGATCCTGAAACCCGCCGAGATCGCCGCGAACTATGTCTGGCTGCACGGCCAGCCGCGCTCGGCCTGGACCCACGAGATCGACCTGCGGCCCCATTCTGAAACTTGGTAGGGGGAGAAAGCTGGTGAACGCCATGAGCAAGAGTGTCGACTTCATCTTCGACTTCGGCAGCCCCAACGCCTACCTGGCCTGGAAGGTGCTGCCGGAGATCGCCGCCCGCCACGGCGCGAGCGTGACCCTGCTGCCGTGCCTGCTGGGCGGCATCTTCAAGGCCACCGGCAACCAGGCCCCGGCTATCGCCTTCGCCGGCGTCAAGGGCAAGATGGACTACGAGATGCTGGAGATGCGCCGGTTCATCGAAGCGCACGGACTGGCCGCGTTCCGGTTCAATCCGCACTTCCCGGTCAATACCCTGCTGCTGATGCGCGGCCAGATCGCCGCCCAAAGAAGCGAAATGGGGATGGGCGTCGGCGAGGCCTATCTCGGCGCCATGCTGAAGGGCATGTGGGAGCAGGGCCTCAAGCTCGACGATCCGGAGGTGTTCGTCGCCACGGCGAACGCGGCCGGCCTGGACGGCGCGGCCCTGCTGGCGGCGACAGGCGACCCGGAGGTGAAAGCCCAGCTGATGGCCAACACCGAGGCGGCCGTCGCGCGCGGCGTCTTCGGCATCCCGACCTTCTTCGTCGGCGGCGAGATGTTCTTCGGCAAGGAACGGCTCGGCCAGGTCGAGGCCGAGTTGGCGAAGGGGTAGGGGGGCTCAAATCAGCGGGGCCGTCCTCGTCCTTCGACAAGCTCAGGATGAGGACGAATTTCAGCGCCGTATCTCAGTAGAAAACCTCATCCTGAGCGTGTCGAAGGATGAGGTTTTCGCTCCCCCTAAGCCTTGGCCATCAGCCGCTGCTCGGCCAGCACGCCGAACTCATGACCCAGGCGGATCATGGCTTGCGCCAGGCCGTCCATCTGCGCCTCGGTGTGGGCCGCCGAGATGGCGCAGCGCAGCAGGCTCTCGCCCGACGGCGTGGCCGGCGGCAGGCCGATATTGACGTAGTAGCCGGCCTCCAGCAGCGCGCGCCACATGGCCAGGGTCGTGGCGTCCGACTCCAGGCACACCGCGACGATCGGGCTGGGCGTCGAGCCCAGCTGGAAGCCGGCGGCCTCCAACGCGCCGTACAGGCGGCTGACATTGGCCCACAGCTTGGCGCGCAGGTGCGGGCGTTCCTTCACGGCTTTCAGCGAGGCGCGCACGGAGGCGACGGTCGCCGGCGGCAGCGAGGCGGTGAACATGTAGGGGCGGCAGGCGATGCGCAGGATGTCGAACTGCTCGTGGTTGGAGACGCAATAGCCGCCGACCGCGCCCAGGCTCTTGGAGAAGGTGCCGACCACGAAGTCGACCTGATCCAGCAGGCCTTCCTGTTCGGCCAGGCCGCAGCCGTTGTCGCCCAGCACGCCCATCGAGTGGGCCTCGTCCACCAGGATATAGGCGCCGTGGCGCTTGGCGACCTCGACGATCGCCTTCAGCGGGGCCATGTCGCCCAGCATCGAATAGATGCCCTCGACGACGATCAGCTTGTTGCCCGGCTCGCCCTCCAGGCGGCGCAGGCGCTTGTCCAGGTCGGCGGCGTCGTTGTGCTTGAAGCGGATGGCGCTGGCCTGCGTCTGCTTGCAGGCGTCGTAGATCGAGGCGTGGCTGTCGGCGTCCAGCAGCAGGAAGTCGCCGGCCCCGACCAGCGTCGAGATGATGCCGAGATTGGCCTGGTAGCCGGTCGAGAACACCATGGCGTGGGCCATGCCGTGCAGCTCGGCCAGTTCACGCTCCAGCGCGACGTGGTCCGAGAACGAGCCGTTGGCGATCCGCGAGCCGCAGGTGCCCGTGCCCTCGCGGCGCACCGCCTCGACCGCGGCCTCGATGCTGGCCTCGTCGAAGGCCAGGCCCAGATAGTTGTGCGTACCCACGGTCACGGTCTTGCGGCCGTTGATGATCGCCTCGCTGGCCGAGAGGAGCTGGTCCATCACCACGCCGGTCGGCATCTGGCCGGAAGCGCGAGCAGTCTCGTAGCGGGCGGCCAGGGCGGAGTGGCTGTCGAAGAGTCCCAAGTGCGTGCTTTCTGAATTCGGCGCGGAGGGTGGTCGTAAGGTTCCGCTTGTTCGGAAAATGGAATACAGTCTAAAAATAGACGCATCAATGAAAATGGATTCTATTCCAAACTCTGGGATGGCTCTGCGGGAGCTGGGCAAGGCGCGCCGATATGCCGAGATCGTCGGCGCGGCGGCTGTTCTGTGGCGTGAGCACGGGTTTGACAAGGTCTCGTTGAGTCAAATCGCCGCGGCCGCCGAGGTCTCGCCCCAGACCATCTACAACCTGATCGGCGGTCTCGACGCGGTCGGGTTGGCGGTCATCAACGTGGCCATGAACCGGGTCGAGTCGCTGCTGTCGCGCTCCTCGGCGAAAGGCGTGGCCTTCGCGCTGGAGGCGGCGCGGGCCTCGGCCCAGCTCTATATCGACGACAGCCATCTCTATCGCCAGGTGCTGGTGCGGATCCCGCGCGTGCTGTTCGAGGGCACGCACCTGGGCCGCGACGTCGCCCAGATTGTCATCCTGGCGATGATCCAGGCCCAGGCCGCCGGCGAGATCGCGCCGCACGTCGATCCCGACCGGCTGGGCCGGGTGATCTACGCCAACTATCTGGGCGCGATCTACGACTGGGCCTGCGGCGACGCCAGCGATGAGGTGTTCCTGGAAACCAGCCAGGTCGCCGTGCTGGCGCCGGCGGCGGCTTGCGCCACCGACGCGGCCAGGCCGGGCCTGACGGCGCAGCTCTATTCGATGCTCCGCTGCCCGAACGCGGCCTGAGCTAAAGGGCCCTAGAGGCTTTGACTCTCCCCTGACCACCTGCTAAACGCCGCGCCTCGCTCCCGAACCCCGGTTCTGGGGCGTGCTTGTCGTTTCGACGACACGCTCAAATCCGTGGGAGGGCCGCCAAGCCCGCACCACGGCTCACCAGCGAGGGCCCTCGGCCCTCACGAGAGGATACCATGGCTAAGAAGATCCTGGGCTACATCAAGCTCCAGGTGAAGGCTGGCTCGGCCACGCCTTCGCCCCCCATCGGCCCGGCTCTGGGTCAACGCGGCGTCAACATCATGGGCTTCTGCAAGGAGTTCAACGCGCGCACCGAGAACGTCGAAAAGGGCACGCCCCTGCCGACCGTGATCACTGTCTACCAAGACAAGTCGTTCACCTTCATCACCAAGACGCCCCCGGCGACGCACTACCTGAAGCAGATCACCGGTCTGAAGTCGGGCGCGAAGCTGACCGGTCGCGAGACCGTCGGCGAAGTGACGCGCACGCAACTGCGCGAAATCGCCGAAAGGAAGATGAAGGACCTGAACGCCAACGACATCGAGGCCGCGGCCAAGATCATCGAAGGCTCCGCCAAGGCCATGGGCCTGAAGATCGTGGAGGCCTAATCACATGGCTAAGCAACCCAAGCGCATCACCGCCTGGACCGGCGATCGCGAAGCGACCCATTCGGTCGAAGCCGCCATCGCCCTGGTCAAGGCCAACGCCAAGGCCAAGTTCGACGAGTCGATCGAGATCTCGGTCAACCTCGGCGTCGATCCGCGTCACGCCGACCAACAGGTCCGTGGCGTCGTGAACCTGCCGTCGGGCACCGGCCGTGACGTCCGCGTCGCCGTCTTCGCCAAGGACGCCAAGGCCGCTGAAGCGACCGCGGCGGGCGCCGAGCACGTCGGCGCCGAAGACCTGTACGAAAAGATCGCCGGCGGCTTCATGGACTTCGATCGCGTCATCGCGTCGCCGGACATGATGGCCCTCGTCGGTCGCCTCGGTAAGGTGCTGGGCCCGCGCGGCCTGATGCCGAACCCGAAGGTCGGCACCGTGACCCCGAACGTCGGCCAAGCCGTTAAGGACGCCAAGGGCGGCGCCGTCGAGTTCCGCGTCGAGAAGGCGGGCATCGTCCACGCCGGCATCGGCAAGGCCTCGTTCACCGACGAAGCCCTGGTCATCAACGTCAAGGCCATGATCGACGCCCTGAACAAGGCCAAGCCGTCGGGCGCCAAGGGCGTCTACGTGAAGCGCATCGGCCTGTCGTCGACGATGGGTCCGGGCTTCAAGGTGGACACCGCCTCGGTCGGCTAATCGCCGTTCGAAGCTTGAGTTACCTGGACGGGCGCTGGAGCGATCCAGCGCCCGTCTTGCGTTTGGGGGGTGGTTTTGCGGGGCGGCCGGGCGATGTTATCTTCGGCCTGAGGTGGAGGTTTCGATGTCTATCCACGTTCGTGATCCCGAGGTCGACGCGATGGTGCGGTCCTACGCCGAAGAACAGCGCGTCGGTATCGATGAGGCCATCAAGCTGGCCGTGACCAAGGCGCGCGCGGCCGATGAAGACGATCTGGCCAAGCGACGCGCGGCGCTGAAAGCGATCCGGGATGAGGTCGCCTCGTGGCCGCGAACAGGCGAGGTCGCGGACAAGGCGTTCTTCGACGAACTATCAGGCGACTGATGTTCGTGGACGCCTCAGCCTGGACGGCAATCATTCTCAGCGAGCCCGAGGCGGACGCTTTCGAGGCGAAGCTCATGGCTTCCGACCGCGTGCTGACCTCGGCGATCGCGAACTGGGAGACCGCTCGGGCGGTCATGAAGATGACGCTACAATCTCAGTCGCGGGTGCAGGCGATCATCGCCGGCTATCAACTGGGCGTGCGCGCAACGCTCGTGGAGATCGGTCAGGCTGAGCAAAGCCTGGCGCTTGAGGCCCATGCCCGGTTCGGAAAAGGCGTCCACCCCGCAAGGCTCAACATGGGCGACTGCTTCGCCTATGCCTGCGCCCGGGCTCACGGCGCGCCCCTGCTCTACAAGGGCGATGATTTCTCCCATACCGACATTCGGGCCGCTTAGATTGATCGACAGTGTTTTCGACGTCGCCGTGATCGGCGGCGGGCCGGCCGGGCTGATGGCGGCCGAGACGGTCGCCCAAAGTCTAGGGGGAGCGGCCGGCAAGTCCGTGGCGGTGTTCGAGAAGATGCCGACCTTCGGGCGCAAGTTCCTGATGGCCGGGCGCGGCGGGCTCAATCTCACCCACGCCGAGGACTTCGAGCGGTTCGGCCAGCGCTACGGGGCGCGGTCGGCGGCCCTGGCGCCGATGCTGGAGGCGTTCGCGCCCAAGGATCTCACGGCCTGGGCCGAGGGGCTGGGACAGCCGACCTTCGTCGGGGCCAGCGGCCGAGTGTTTCCCAAGGCGATGAAGGCCTCGCCGCTGCTGCGGGCCTGGCTGGCGCGCCTGGAGGGGCAGGGCGTTCAACTGCGCACGCGGGCCGAATGGACCGGCTGGAGCGCCGACGGCGACCTGCTGATCAACGGCGAGGTCGTCCGTTCTCGGACGGTAGTGCTGGCCCTGGGCGGGGCCAGCTGGGCAAGGCTCGGCTCCGACGCGGCCTGGGTTCCGGCGCTGGAAGGGCAGGGCGCGGCCATCGCGCCGTTCCGCGCCGCCAACTGCGGCTTCGACGTCGCCTGGAGCGCGATCTTCCGCGAGCGCTTCGCCGGCGAGCCGCTCAAGAACATCGGCCTGCGCCATGGCGAGGCCAGCGCGCGGGGCGACGCCATGGTCGCCGGCTACGGCCTGGAGGGCGGGGCGGTCTACGCCCTGGCGGCCAGCCTGCGCGATGCGATCGAGGCTGACGGGAGGGCGGCGCTGACCATCGACCTGCGCCCCGATCTGCCGGTCGAGACCCTGGCGCGCCGGCTGGGCGCGCCGCGCGGCGGCCAGAGCCTGGCCAACTTCCTGCGCAAGACGGTCAAGCTGTCGCCCGTCGAGGTCAACCTGCTGCGCGAGGCGCACGGCCTGGACCTGCCGAGCGAGCCGGCCGCCCTGGCCGCGGCGATCAAGGCCGCGCCGATCGCGCTGACCGCCGTCCAGCCGCTGGACCGGGCCATCTCCGCGGCTGGCGGCGTGACGTTCGAGAGCCTGGACGGCCTGGCGCTGAAGGGCCGTCCCGACGTGATCCTGGCTGGCGAGATGCTGGACTGGGAGGCCCCGACCGGCGGCTACCTGCTGCAGGCTTGCTTCGCCACCGGCGTGGCGGCGGGGAAGCAGGCGCTGGCGAGGCTCTAGGGTTTCATCGCCGCCCGGATCTTCGCCGCCATCGCTTCCAGGTCCTTCGGATCGGCCGGCGCGTTTTCAGCCAGGTAGACGGGCTTGCCGGCGATGCGCGGGATCACGTGGACATGCAGATGCGGCACGCTCTGGCCGACGCCGTTGTTCTGCAGGATCATGAAGCCCTCCAGCCCCAGGGCGTCGACCTCCGCCTGGCCGACCTTCTGGGCGACGGCCATGACCTTGGCGATATCCTTGGGATCCATCTCCAGCAGGTTGCGGGCCTTGGAGGTCTTGGAAATCACCAGCACGTGGCCGGCCTCCAGCGGGGCGCGATCCATGAAGGCCAGGACGTCGGCGTCCTCATAGACCTTCCAGGCCGGCAGCTCGCCCCGGATGATCTTCGCGAACGGGTTGTTCGGGTCGTAGGCGGCCTTCAGCGGAATGCGCGACCCGGCCGGCGTGATCGTCGGGTCGAACCGGGCCAGCCAGCGGATCACCTCGCTCTCCAGGGCGATGCGCGAATCCGAGAAGCTGTGGTCGGTGGGGTAATAGGCCTCGGTCAGTTCCCTGGCCCCGGCGGCCTTGGCGGCGGCGGCAAGCTTGCGCGTGCCGGGCGCGCCGGCGAACTCGGCACCGATCAGCAGCACCGGACGGTCGGAGATCCTGGCGGTGAGTTTCTCGAGGTCCAGCTTGGCCGCGTCGCGCTCGATCTCGGCGACCAGGGCTTCGGAGGTCGTGGCCAGCGGCGCGGTGTCCGGGCGCATGGCCTCGGCCGCGCCCCTGCGGGTCTGGTCACTGGTGATCCTGGCGGCTTCCTCGCCGATGTCCCACGAGTCGATCAGCACCGCGCCCGCCACGCGCGGCTCGGCGGCGACGGCGTCGGCGGCCATGAAGCCGCCCATGCTGTGGCCGGCCACGACGATGCGCTTGGGATCGATATGGTATTTGGCGACATTGGCCGGATCCAGCAGCCAGGCCACGGCCGCCTCGCCGTCGGCGCGGGCGTTGGCGAAGCTGAACTGGCCCTGGCTGCCCCACGAGCCGCGATAGTTGATCCGCATCGCGTTCCAGCCCGCCCGGCGGACGGCCTGCAAGAGGTCGATATTGGTCTCGTTGCCCGGGAAGCCGTGCAGGAACAGCATCGTCGGGTGCGGCTGCGTCCCCGAGGCCAGGTAGAGGATGGCGTTGACCTTGGATCCGGCGATGTCGACCTGGAACGCGGCCATGTCGGCCGGATGGTCCTTGTCGCGCGCGGGATCGGCGACCACGGCCCGCGGCGTCGGCGGGGCCTTCAGCTCGGCGAAGGCGGGACTGGCGACGGCGAGCAGAAGCGCGGTGAGCGCGGCGACGGTGCGGTGCATGGCGGGTTCCCCTCGGAGCTTGGGCCATTAGAGCCTGACCGTGAGGTGTTTTGGGAGGGGATTTCCGCGCGCTGTTGATATCCCGTCGATCTTCGTCTATACGGCGCGCCTCTTCGACGGACTCCGGTCCGACGAAGAACCTGTTTGAGAACTACGGGGCGTGGGGTCACCAACGCCGTAATCGAGGAAGAGCCCTTCCTCGCCGTCGGGAGACAGGGATAGAGACGCCAAGGTCTCCCGCTCGTGACCCCTTCCCAGGAGGGGATGTCCGAGATCGGAGCGCGGCCGACTTTCCTTGGAACAGGCATATGCGACTCGCGCGCGGGAGCAATTCCGCATGAGACCGCATCTGGCTGCCGGAATGGTCCGGCCGCTGCTAACTGAGTAGGAGACCGCAATGGACCGCGCTCAAAAGCAGGAGTCGATTGAATCGCTGAAAAGCGTGTTCACCGACGCCGGCGCTGTCGTCGTGACCCACTACATGGGTCTGACCGTTGCGGAAATGACCGACCTTCGTCTTCGCCTCCGCAAGGAAGGCGCCGCGATCAAGGTTGTGAAGAACACCCTGGCCCTCAAGGCTCTGGACGGCAAGCTTGGTGATACGGGTTCCGCCCTGTTCACCGGCCCGGTCGCCATCGCCTACGGCCCGGACGCCGTCTCGGCCGCGAAGATCGCGGTGCAGTTCGCCAAGGAAAACGACAAGCTTAAGATTGTCGGTGGCGTTCTGGACCAGACCAACGTGCTCGACGAAGCCGGCGTGCGTGCTCTGGCGACCCTGCCGTCGCTGGACGAACTGCGTGGCAAGCTTATCGGCCTCATCCAGGCTCCGGCGACCAAGATCGCTGGCGTCCTGCAGGCCCCGGCTGCCCAGCTGGCTCGCGTTTTCAACGCCTACGCGACCAAAGACGCCGCGTAACGGTCATCCCCGCATATCTATCCCAATCTCTCTTTAGGAACTGACACATGTCGAAGCTCGAAAAGCTGGTCGAAGAACTGTCCACCCTGTCGGTGCTGGAAGCCGCTGAACTGTCGAAGCTGCTGGAAGAAAAGTGGGGCGTCTCGGCCGCCGCTCCGGTCGCCGTCGCCGCCGCTGGCGGCGCCGCCGCTCCGGTTGAAGCCGCTGAAGAGCAAACCGAGTTCACCGTCGTTCTGACGAACGGTGGCGACAAGAAGATCAACGTGATCAAGGAAGTCCGCGGCGTCCGTCCGGACCTCGGCCTGAAGGAAGCCAAGGACCTGGTCGAAGGCGCTCCGCAGAACGTCGTCGAAAACGTCTCGAAGGCTCAAGCCGACGAAGTCGCCAAGAAGCTGACTGAAGCCGGCGCCACCGTCCAAATCAAGTAATCTGGGCCCCGCCCTGGACATTTCGACCATGTCGGAATGTCCAGCCTTTTACAGGAAATCGGAGCCCCTTGGGGCTCCGGGCGGGGACTGGGTTCCTTTGGAACTGGCGAGCGGGCCCGGAGGGAAACCTCCGGGCCCGTTCTGTTTCGCGGCGCTCGCGCCCGCCGACGGCGTGCGGCGAAATGCTGGCCAAGATTGTATCCGGAGCGGCTCTGTAGCAGTTTCGTCCTCGACCATGGCCGAGTCAGATCCCGAACCGGGTCAGCGGGCCCAGGAGAGGCGACGATGGGGGCGATCTGGGATTGGTTGATCAACCCGTCCGGGTTAACGCCGCACGGCTTTTGCCTGAGCTGGGCGCCTGGGCTGGTGGCGACGCACGTGATCGCCGACGCGCTGATCGGCCTGTCCTACTTCTCGATCCCCCTAGCCATCGCCGCCTTCGTGCGCCAGCGGCCGGACATCCGCTACAGCTGGGTGGCCTATCTGTTCGTGGCCTTCATCCTGGCCTGCGGCACCACCCACCTGTGGGCCATCCTGACCCTATGGTTCCCCGCCTATGGCGTCGAGGGCGTCATCAAGGCGATCACGGCGGTGCTGTCGATCGCGACGGCCGCCCTGCTATGGCCCCTGATTCCCAAGATCGTCGCCCTGCCGTCGGCCAAGCAGCTGGAGCAGGTCAACGCCACCCTGGCCCAGCGGGTCGCCGAGCGGACCGCCGAGCTGGAGGCCGTCAACGGCCAGCTGACCGAGGCCTTGGCCGATCGCACCCGAGCGCTGGCCCAGCGCGACCTCCTCCTGCGCGAGGTCTATCACCGGGTGAAGAACAACCTGCAGATCATCGACGGCATGCTGGCCATGCAGAGCCGCAGGCTGGACGACGAGAGCGCCCGGTCGGCTCTGGCGACCATGCGGGGGCGCGTCTACGCCCTGGGCCTGGTGCATCATCAACTGATGGAATCGACGGACCTCGAGACCTTCGACATCGCGCCGTTCCTGCGGGAACTGGCCGACAATATCGTCCAGGGCGGCTCGACCGAGAACGTGGAGCTGTCGGTCGAGGCCGCGCCGTTGCCGGTGGGGTTGGACTTCGCCATCCCCCTGGGCCTGATCGTCACCGAACTGGTGACCAACTCGCTCAAGCACGCCTTTCCCGACGGCAAGGGCCGCATCGAGGTTTCGCTGGTGCGTTTGGATGACGGCCGGCTGGAACTGGCCGTGTCCGACAACGGCAAGGGCTACGCGCCCGGCGAGACCAAGACGGGCTCCCTAGGCGGCACGATCATAGAGGGTTTGGTGACGCAATTAGGTGGTACAATGAAGGTGCGACACGACAAGGGCGTGCGCACCGAAATCACGATCCCGGGGGCGGCGCCCGCATGAACCACCTCTCCAACAGCGTGCTGGTCGTGGACGACGAGTTCCTGATCGCCCAGGGACTTTGCATGCAGGTCGAGGAAATGGGTCTTCCCGTCTGCGGCTCGGCGGCGACGGCGAACGAGGCCGTGGTCCTGACCCGGCGGCACCGCCCGGCCGTGGTTCTGATGGACATGCGGCTGCGCGGCGAGGGGGATGGGGTCGACGCGGCCCTGGCGATCCACGCGACGGTCGGGTCGAAGGTGATCTTTCTGACCGGCTCGCGCGAGCAGGAAACCATAGACCGCATGCGCCTGAGCCGTCCGGCGGCGATCCTGTTCAAGCCCGTGTCCGAGCGCGCCCTGCGTTCGGCGATCCACGCCGCTATGGCGTCCTGAAGAGTTCAACATGATCCATCGTCGTCACCTGATCGCCGGCGGCCTGACCCTGGCCGCCGGACCCGCCTTCGCCGCCGACGGTCTCGCCCAGGAAGGTCTGGGCGGCATCCGCATGCCGGCCTCGGTGATCGACAGCGAGTTGCGCGGCCTGTCGCCGACCGGCGGCAAGCGCTACTGGGCCTCGGGCTCGAAGGGGTGGCTGATCCGCGGGCATGACGAGCGCCAGGACGCCATGCGGATCATCGGGGCCGAGACGCTGGACTTCCGCGGCCTGCACGCCTTCGACGACAACCACGTCCTGGCCATGAGCGCCGGGCCCGGCGAGGCCTCGCAGCTGTGGCGCACCCAGGACGGCGGCAAGACCTGGAAGCGGATCGCCGCCAACCTGGACCCGGAAGGCTTCTGGGACTCGATCGCCTTCGTCGACAGCCGGCGCGGCTTCATCCTGGGCGACCCGACCAGGGGCCGGTTCACGGTGCTCTACACCGCCGACGGCGGCGAGACCTGGGCGCGGCTGAAGGACGAGGGCGTGCCGCCGGCCGCGCCGAACGAGGGAGCCTTCGCCGCCAGCAACGGCTGCGTGGCGATCGGCCCGCGCGGTCAGGTCGCCTTCTGCACAGGCGGGGCGGGCAAGGCGCGGGTCTATGTCTCGCGCGGCGGGGGCGGGGTGTTCGTGGCTGCCGACACGCCGATCCTGGCCGACGCTCCGTCGAAGGGCGCCTTCGCCGTGGCCTACGACAAGCATGGCGCGCTGTGGGTCTGCGGCGGCGATTACCAGAAGCCCAAGGCCGAGGGCGTCAATCTGGCGCGGCTGGATCCGGGCCGCGTGAGCTTCGAGCCGGTCGCCGCGCCGGCCGGCTACCTGTCAGGGATCTCGGTGAAGGGTTCGACCGTCATGGCCACCGGCCTGGCCGGGACCATCGTCAGCCGCAAGGGCGGGCCGTTCCAGCAAGTCTCGGCCGCGCCGATGAACACGGTGCGGCTGGCCTCGGAGAAATCCGCCGTGCTGTGCGGACCCAAGGGTTCGATCGGTCTCTGGCGGGCCTGAGGCGGCAAAAGGCGCCGCCTCGCTTCCGGGAAAGCTGAAGCTTTTCAACGCCACTCGCGTTGGTGCGATTCTTGCAACCTCCAGGCGTGTTCGCCTTGGAGGACGGGATGTCGGTCTCGGGTATCGGAAACGGAAACTGGTCGGCCTACGCCGTCGCGAGCGCCGAGCGCACGCGAGGGACCGCGAACGCCCGCGTCGACAACGGTCCAAGCAGCGACGTCGACAAGGTTCGCGAGAAGGGCCTCACGGCCTTCGCCAAGGAGGCCAAGGCCGAGGCCTGGGCCGAGAAGGTGCGCAAGTGGCGCGACGAGGCCATGAAGGCGATGGGCCTGACCCAGGAGAAGCTGGACGCCATGTCGCCGGAGGACCGGGCCAAGGCGATGCAGCAGATCGACGAGTATGTGCGGCGGAAGATCGACGAGGCGATGGAGGCGGCGCGCGAAGAGGCCAAGCGCAAGGGCCAGCCGCTGGGCGGGACGGGCGTTCCTCAATTCGTGGACTTCAGCGCCTAGAGGGGGGAACGCCAAGCGTCGCCGTGCGCTAATGGCGGGTATCACCAAGGAAGCTTCGCCATGCTCAAGGTCGCCGGTGTTCTGCTCGTCCTGATGATCCTGTTCGGGATCCTGGGTTTCGTCGCCAACGTGGCCGGCGCGATCACCAAGGTCGCGTTCTTCGTCTGCCTGATCGCCCTAGGCGTCTCCCTGGCGATGAAGGCGCTGAAGAAGGGCTAATTCCGCCGATCTCCCGGCGAATGCCGGGGTTCAGATCGAATCCGACGAGGCCGGTCTTCTGGACGAGGCTTTGGAGCGAGAACACCCTAGCCTCTCGGACTGCATCTGGGCCCCGGCATTCGCCGGGGAGGTCGGGTGTTGGAAGCTCGGGTCAGCCTATTTACGCCCGTTTACGAATCCCCCTTTTCTTCCCCGCTCGGTTCCCCTATATCCCCGCGTTCACGATTACATCGGCGGAGCGCTTTGGCGCGTCCGTATTACGCCCCGAGGCGCGATCAGCCGCCCTCCGATCCGCGCGAAGGGGCGCCCATCAGGCTTCCGGTCCCGGTCGCCCGATAGGGGAATTCCAGCGTCCGCGGCTCCCTGAGAAGGCGAGCGGCGAGGGTGGACGCTACGGACATTCTAATTCACGCGCGGATTCCGTCCGCGCCGCAGGGAAACAACATGGCGCAATCCTTCACCGGCAAGAAGCGGATCCGGAAGTCTTTCGGCCGCATCCCCGAAGCTGTGCAGATGCCGAACCTGATCGAGGTTCAGCGCTCTTCCTACGAACAGTTCCTGCAGCGCGAGGTCCGTCCGGGCCAGCGCCGCGACGAGGGCGTCGAGGCGGTCTTCAAGTCGGTCTTCCCGATCAAGGACTTCAATGAGCGCGCGGTGCTCGAATACGTCTCGTACGAATTCGAAGAGCCCAAGTACGACGTTGAAGAGTGCATCCAGCGCGACATGACCTTCGCGGCGCCGCTGAAGGTTAAGCTGCGCCTGATCGTGTTCGAAACGGAAGAAGAAACCGGCGCCCGCTCGGTCAAGGACATCAAGGAGCAGGACGTCTACATGGGCGATATCCCGCTCATGACGGACAAGGGCACCTTCATCGTCAACGGCACCGAGCGCGTCATCGTCTCGCAGATGCACCGCTCGCCGGGCGTGTTCTTCGACCACGACAAGGGCAAGACCCACGCCTCGGGCAAGCTGCTGTTCGCCGCCCGCGTGATCCCGTACCGCGGCTCGTGGCTGGACTTCGAGTTCGACGCCAAGGACATCGTCTACGTCCGCATCGACCGTCGCCGCAAGCTGCCGGCCACGACCTTCCTCTATGCCTTGGGCATGGACGGTGAAGAGATCCTGACCACGTTCTACGACGTCGTCCCGTTCGAGAAGCGCAGCGGTGGCTGGGCCACCCCGTACAAGCCCGAGCGCTGGCGCGGCGTGAAGCCGGAGTTCCCGCTGGTCGACGCCGACACGGGCGAGGAAGTCGCTCCGGCCGGCACCAAGATCACGGCTCGCCAGGCCAAGAAGTTCGCCGACGGCGGCCTGAAGACCCTGCTGCTGGCCCCGGAAGCCCTGACGGGCCGCTACCTGGCGCGCGACGCGGTCAACTTCTCGACCGGTGAAATCTACGCCGAAGCCGGCGACGAGCTGGACGTCACCTCGATCCAGGCCCTGGCCGACCAAGGCTTCGACACCATCGACGTGCTCGACATCGACCACGTCACGGTCGGCGCCTACATGCGCAACACCCTGCGGGTGGACAAGAACGCCGTCCGCGAGGACGCGCTGTTCGACATCTATCGCGTCATGCGTCCGGGCGAGCCGCCGACCGTCGAAGCCGCCGAGGCGATGTTCAAGTCGCTGTTCTTCGACGCCGAGCGCTACGACCTGTCGTCGGTGGGCCGCGTGAAGATGAACATGCGCCTGGAGCAGGACGTGTCGGACGAAGTCCGCATCCTGCGCAAGGACGACGTCCTGGCCGTGCTGAAGGTCCTGGTGGGCCTGCGCGACGGTCGCGGCGAAATCGACGACATCGACAACCTGGGCAACCGTCGCGTCCGCTCGGTCGGTGAGCTGCTGGAAAACCAGTACCGCGTCGGTCTGCTGCGCATGGAACGCGCCATCAAGGAACGCATGTCGTCCGTCGACATCGACACCGTGATGCCGCACGACCTGATCAACGCCAAGCCGGCCGCGGCCGCCGTGCGTGAATTCTTCGGCTCCTCGCAGCTGTCGCAGTTCATGGACCAGACGAACCCGCTGTCGGAAATCACCCACAAGCGTCGTCTCTCGGCCCTCGGCCCGGGCGGTCTGACCCGCGAGCGCGCCGGCTTCGAAGTCCGCGACGTTCACCCGACCCACTACGGCCGGATCTGCCCGATCGAAACGCCGGAAGGCCCGAACATCGGTCTGATCAACTCGCTGGCCACCCACGCCCGCGTCAACAAGTACGGCTTCATCGAGAGCCCGTACCGTCGTGTGAAGGACGGCAAGCCGCAGGACGAAGTCGTCTACATGTCGGCGATGGAGGAATCCAAGCACGTCATCGCCCAGTCGAACATCAAGGTGGTCGACGGCGAGATCCTGGAAGACCTGGTCCCGGGCCGCATCAACGGCGAACCGACCCTCCTGCAAAAGGAGACGGTCGACCTGATGGACGTGTCGCCGCGCCAAGTCGTGTCGGTGGCCGCCGCCCTGATCCCGTTCCTCGAAAACGATGACGCCAACCGCGCCCTCATGGGCTCGAACATGCAACGTCAGGCCGTGCCGCTGGTGCAGTCGGACGCCCCGCTGGTCGGCACCGGCATGGAAGCCGTCGTCGCCCGTGACTCGGGCGCCGTCGTCATCGCCAAGCGCACCGGCGTGGTCGAGCAGATCGACGGTACGCGTATCGTCATCCGCGCCACCGAAGAAACCGACGCGGCCCGTTCGGGCGTCGACATCTATCGGATGTCGAAGTTCCAGCGTTCGAACCAGTCGACCTGCATCAACCAGCGCCCGCTGGTGAAGGTGGGCGACCGGATCCGCGCCGGCGATATCATCGCCGACGGTCCGTCGACCGAGCTGGGCGAACTGGCCCTGGGCCGCAACGCGCTCGTCGCGTTCATGCCCTGGAACGGCTACAACTTCGAAGACTCGATCCTGATCTCCGAACGCATCGTCCGCGACGACGTCTTCACCTCGATCCACATCGAGGAATTCGAAGTCATGGCCCGCGATACGAAGCTCGGCCCGGAAGAAATCACCCGCGACATCCCGAACGTCGGCGAGGAAGCCCTGCGCAACCTCGACGAAGCTGGCATCGTGGCGATCGGCGCCGAGGTCCAGCCGGGCGACATCCTGGTCGGCAAGGTCACGCCGAAGGGCGAAAGCCCGATGACGCCGGAAGAAAAACTCCTGCGCGCCATCTTCGGTGAAAAGGCCTCGGACGTCCGCGACACCAGCCTGCGCCTGCCCCCGGGCGTCGCCGGCACGATCGTCGACGTGCGGGTGTTCAACCGTCACGGCGTCGACAAGGACGAACGCGCCCTGGCCATCGAACGCGCCGAGATCGACCGCCTGGGCAAGGACCGCGACGACGAGTTCACGATCCTGAACCGCAACATCTCGGGCCGCCTGAAGGAATTGCTGGTCGGCAAGGTCGCTCTGTCGGGTCCCAAGGGCCTGTCGCGCGGCGAGATCACCGCCGAGAACCTGAGCCAGGTGGCTTCGGGCCTGTGGTGGCAGATCGCCCTCGAGGACGAGAAGGCGATGGGCGAACTGGAAAGCCTGCGCCGTCTGTTCGACGAGAACCGCAAGCGCCTCGACCGTCGTTTCGAGGACAAGGTCGACAAGCTGCAACGCGGCGACGAACTGCCCCCGGGCGTCATGAAGATGGTCAAGGTCTTCGTGGCCGTGAAGCGCAAGCTTCAGCCGGGCGACAAGATGGCCGGCCGTCACGGCAACAAGGGCGTCATCTCGCGCATCCTGCCGATCGAGGACATGCCGTTCCTCGCCGACGGGACGCACGTCGACGTCGTTCTGAACCCGCTGGGCGTGCCCTCGCGCATGAACGTCGGTCAGATCTTCGAGACCCACCTGGGCTGGGCTTGCGCCAACTTGGGCAAGCAGATCACCAACCTGCTGGAAGACTGGCAGCACGGCGGTCAGAAGCAGGCCCTGATCGATCGCCTGCGTGACATCTACGGCCCGGACGAAGAGCTGCCGGAAACCGAGGAAGAGCTGATCGAGCTGGCCAAGAACCTGGGCAAGGGCGTTCCGATCGCCACCCCCGTGTTCGACGGCGCGCGCATGAGCGATATCGAGGAGCACCTCGAAATGGCCGGCGTCAATCCGTCGGGCCAGTCGATCCTGTTCGACGGTCAGACCGGCGACCAGTTCAAGCGTCCGGTCACGGTCGGCTACATCTACATGCTGAAGCTGCACCACCTGGTCGACGATAAGATCCACGCCCGTTCGATCGGTCCGTACTCGCTCGTCACGCAACAGCCGCTGGGTGGTAAGGCCCAGTTCGGCGGTCAGCGCTTCGGGGAAATGGAAGTGTGGGCTCTGGAAGCCTACGGCGCGGCCTACACCCTGCAGGAAATGCTGACGGTGAAGTCCGACGACGTGGCTGGCCGGACCAAGGTCTACGAGTCGATCGTCCGCGGCGACGACACGTTCGAAGCCGGTATCCCGGAAAGCTTCAACGTGCTGGTCAAGGAAATGCGCTCGCTCGGCCTGAACGTCGAGCTGGAGAACAGCTGATCCGGACCTCCCTCCTCCGCGTGATCGCGGGGGAGGGGCCTCCCGTCAGCCCTCTCCAACTTTGAATTTTCGCGGGCAGTCCCGCAGAAGGAACCAAGATGAACCAGGAAGTCCTGAACATCTTCAATCCGGTCCAGGCCGCTCCGACCTTCGACCAGATCCGCATCTCGCTGGCCTCGCCGGAAAAGATCCGCTCGTGGTCGTTCGGCGAGATCAAGAAGCCGGAAACCATCAACTACCGCACGTTCAAGCCCGAGCGTGACGGCCTGTTCTGCGCCCGTATCTTTGGTCCGACCAAGGACTACGAATGCCTGTGCGGCAAGTACAAGCGCATGAAGTACAAGGGCATCATCTGCGAAAAGTGCGGTGTCGAAGTCACCCTGGCCCGCGTCCGTCGCGAGCGCATGGGCCACATCGAACTGGCCTCGCCGGTCGCCCACATCTGGTTCCTGAAGTCGCTGCCGTCGCGTATCGCCATGATGCTCGACATGCCGCTCAAGGACATCGAGCGCGTCCTGTACTTTGAATACTACATCGTCACCGAGCCGGGCCTGACCCCGCTGAAGCAGCACCAGCTGCTGTCGGAAGACGACTACATGCGCGCCCAGGAAGAGTACGGCGACGACAGCTTCACCGCCGAGATCGGCGCCGAGGCCGTCCAGAACCTGCTCAAGGCCATCGACCTCGAGAAAGAGGCCGAGCGTCTGCGCGAGGAACTGTCCGGCACCGTCTCGGACATGAAGCAGAAGAAGTTCAGCAAGCGCCTGAAGATCCTGGAAGCCTTCCAGGAGTCGGGCAACCGTCCCGAGTGGATGGTGCTGACGGTCGTTCCGGTCATCCCGCCGGAACTGCGTCCGCTGGTGCCGCTGGACGGCGGCCGCTTCGCGACCTCGGACCTGAACGACCTGTATCGCCGGGTCATCAACCGTAACAACCGCCTCAAGCGCCTGATCGAGCTGCGCGCCCCCGACATCATCATCCGCAACGAAAAGCGGATGCTGCAGGAGTCGGTCGACGCCCTGTTCGACAACGGCCGTCGCGGTCGCGTCATCACGGGCGCCAACAAGCGTCCCCTGAAGTCGCTGGCCGACATGCTGAAGGGCAAGCAGGGCCGCTTCCGCCAGAACCTGCTGGGCAAGCGCGTCGACTATTCGGGCCGTTCGGTCATCGTGGTCGGTCCCGAGCTGAAGCTGCACGAGTGCGGCCTGCCCAAGAAGATGGCGCTCGAGCTGTTCAAGCCGTTCATCTACGCGCGCCTGGACGCCAAGGGCCTGTCGGGCACCGTCAAGCAGTCCAAGCGCATGGTCGAGCGCGAGCAGCCGCAGGTGTGGGATATCCTCGAAGAGGTCATCCGCGAGCACCCGGTCATGCTGAACCGCGCCCCGACGCTTCACCGTCTGGGCATCCAGGCGTTCGAGCCGAAGCTGATCGAGGGCAAGGCCATCCAGCTGCACCCGCTGGTCTGCGCCGCGTTCAACGCCGACTTCGACGGCGACCAGATGGCCGTGCACGTCCCGCTGAGCCTGGAAGCTCAGCTGGAAGCGCGCGTCCTGATGATGTCGACCAACAACATCCTGTCGCCCGCCAACGGTCGCCCGATCATCGTGCCGTCGCAGGACATCGTCCTGGGCCTGTACTACCTGTCGGTCGCCCGCGAAGGTGAGCCGGGCGAAGGCAAGATCTTCGCCGATCTGGGTGAAATCGAAGCCGCCATGGACGCCGGCGTCGTCTCGCTGCACGCCAAGATCAAGGCGCGCCACACCGAGATGACTCCTGACGGCGTGATGCTGCGCAAGGTGATCGACACGACGCCGGGCCGCATGAAGATCGCCGCCCTGCTGCCGCATCACCCGCAGATTGGCCACCGCCTGATCGAAAAGGCGCTGACCAAGAAGGAAATCGGCAATCTGATCGACATCGTCTACCGCCACTGCGGTCAGAAGGCGACGGTCATCTTCGCCGACAAGATCATGGGTCTGGGCTTCAAGGAAGCCGCCAAGGCCGGCATCTCCTTCGGCAAGGACGACATCATCATCCCGAAGCGGAAGGAGGCGATCGTCGCCGAAACCCGCGCTCTGGCCGAGGAGTACGAGCAACAGTACGCCGACGGCCTGATCACCAAGGGCGAGAAGTACAACAAGGTCGTTGACGCGTGGGCCAAGGCCACCGACCGCGTCGCCGACGAGATGATGGCCGAGCTTCAGATGAAGCATCGCGACGAGAACGGTCGCGAAAAGGAAATCAACGCCATCTACATGATGGCCCACTCCGGCGCCCGGGGTTCGCAAGCCCAGATGAAGCAGCTGGGCGGCATGCGCGGCCTGATGGCCAAGCCCTCCGGCGAGATCATCGAGACCCCGATCGTCTCGAACTTCAAGGAAGGCCTGACCGTTCAGGAGTACTTCAACTCGACCCACGGCGCCCGGAAGGGCCTGGCGGACACCGCGCTGAAGACCGCCAACTCGGGTTACCTGACCCGTCGTCTGGTCGACGTCGCGCAGGACTGCATCATCGTCGAGGAAGACTGCGGCACCACGCGGGGCATCACCCTGCGCGCCGTCGTCGAAGGCGGCGACGTGCTGGTCTCGCTGGGCACCCGCGTCCTGGGCCGCTTCACGGCCGAGGACGTCAAGGATCCGGGCACCGGCGAGCTGGTCGTTCCGGCCGACACCTATATCGACGAGAACATCGCCGACGCCATCGAGGCGGCGGTCGTCCAGTCGGTGAAGGTCCGCTCGGTCCTGACCTGCGAAGCCAAGGTCGGCGTCTGCGGCGCCTGCTATGGCCGCGACCTGGCCCGCGGCACCCCGGTGAACATCGGCGAAGCGGTCGGCGTCATCGCCGCCCAGTCGATCGGTGAGCCCGGCACGCAGCTGACCATGCGTACGTTCCACATCGGCGGCACCGCCCAGGTGGCCGAGCAGTCGTTCTTCGAGGCCTCGAACGAGGGTACGGTCCGCGTGATCGGCCCGACCGTCATCGGCTCCGACGGCGCCCTGGTGATCATGAGCCGCAACACCTCGGTCAGCGTGCTGGTCGATGGCAAGGAGCGCGAAACCTACAAGCCGCCGTACGGCGCCCGCCTGCGGGTCAAGGACGGCGATACGGTCAAGCGCGGCCAGCGCCTCGGCGATTGGGACCCCTACACCACCCCGATCATCACCGAAGTGGCCGGCAAGATCCGCGCCGAGGACCTGGTGGATGGCCTGTCCATCCGCGAGGAAGTCGACGAAGCGACCGGCATCGCCCAGCGCGTCATCGCCGACTGGCGTACCTCGGCCCGCGGTTCGGACCTGCGTCCGGCCATGGGCGTGCTGTCGGAAGACGGCTCGTACAAGCGCCTGTCGAACGGCGGCGAGGCTCGCTACCTCCTGTCGGCCGGCGCCATTCTCTCGGTCGCCGATGGCGACGAGGTGAAGCCGGGTGAAGTGATCGCGCGTATCCCGACCGAAGGCGCCAAGACCCGGGACATCACCGGTGGTCTGCCGCGCGTCGCCGAACTCTTCGAAGCCCGCCGTCCGAAGGACTGCGCGGTCATCGCGGAAATGGACGGCCGTGTCGAATTCGGCAAGGATTACAAGAACAAGCGCCGGATCAAGATCACGCCGGACGTCGACGCTGATGGCAACCAGGCCGAGGCGGTCGAGTTCCTGATCCCGAAGGGCAAGCACATCGCCGTCCACGACGGGGACTTCATCTCCAAGGGCGAATACATCATCGACGGCAACCCGGATCCGCACGACATCCTGCGCATCCTGGGCGTCGAAGCCCTGGCGAACTTCCTCGTCGACGAGATCCAGGAGGTCTATCGACTGCAGGGCGTGCCGATCAACGACAAGCACATCGAGACGATCGTTCGTCAGATGCTGCAGAAGGTCGAGATCCTCGAGCCCGGCGACACCGGCCTGATCAAGGGTGACCACCTTGATAAGCCGGAGTTCGACAAGGAACAGGACAAGGCTGTCGCCCGTGGCGGTCGTCCGGCTGTGACCCAGCCGGTGCTGCTGGGCATCACCAAGGCCTCGCTGCAGACCAAGAGCTTCATCTCGGCCGCGTCGTTCCAGGAAACGACCCGCGTCCTGACAGAAGCCTCGGTGCACGGCAAGACCGACACCCTGGAAGGCCTGAAGGAAAACGTCATCGTGGGTCGCCTGATCCCCGCCGGTACGGGTTCCTACCTGCGCAGCCTGCAACGCGTCGCCGCCAAGCGCGACGAGCAGCTGGCCCAGCAGCGCGAAGAAGCGATGGAGCCGCTGCCGGCCGAGATCGCGCTGGCCGACGCCGAATAGGCCCTCGGGCTTAGAGCGAATACGGAAAGGCCCGGGAGCGATCCCGGGCCTTTTTCGTTGTCAGAGGCGTCCAGCGCCTGGAGATGCCGCCATGTCCGACTACGAGCTCTACTACTGGTCCGCGCCATTTCGCGGGCAGTTCGTGCGCGCCGTCCTGGCCCACGCCGGCAAGACCTGGACGGAAGGCGGCGACGCGGCGATCGCGGATCTGATGGGCGGGCCGGTGAAGGCCATGCCGGTCCCGTTCATGGGGCCGCCGATGCTGGTCGACAACAGGGCGAAGGTCGCCATCGCGCAGACGCCGGCGATCCTCTTCTATCTGGGCGAGACCCTGAACCTGCTCCCGGCGACGCCGGAGCCGCGCGCCCTGACGCTGAAGATCGTCTGCGACGCCAATGACGTCATCGATGAGATTACCAATGACGGCGGCCGCGAGATGTGGACCGGCAAGCGCTGGGCCGAGTTCGTCCCACGCCTGAAGAGGTGGATGTCGTTCTGGGAGGAAACCGGCCGTCGCCACGGCTTGACGGCCGATGCTGGCTTCCTGCTGGGCGGCGACGGGCCGGGGATGGCCGACATCGTCACCGCCACCTTGTGGTCGACCCTGACCGAGCGCTTCGACGCCATCGGCGAGATCCTCGACGAGGCCGCGCCGATGACCGCCGCCCTGGTCCGCCGCGTCGCCGAGCTGCCGCCGCTGCGCAAGCTGGCCGACAAGGCCCGCGAGGACTACGGCGACACCTGGTGCGGTGGCCAGATCGAGGCGTCCCTCAGGAAGGTGCTGAGCGCGTAGGCTAGCGCGGTTCGCGCACGTAGATGGTCTTGGTCGAGCGGCCGCGGAGCAACAAGCCCAGGACGACGCCCAGACCGGCGGCGACACCCAGGGCCTGGGCCGGCTTGAGCTGCACCCAGGCTTCCAGGTCGCCATAGCGGTTCTGGATCTCGTCGCTGGCCTGGGCGGCGATGTCCTTGACCCGGGCGCGGGTCTCGTCGACCGCCTCGGAAGCGACCTCTTTGAGGCTGTCATAGGCGTCGTGGGCTGTGCTGGCGACGGCCTTGAGCTTGGGCTCGACCTTGGCGCGGGCGGTCTTGGCGGTCGTTTGGGAAGTCAGGCTGTCGGCATAGTCGGTCATGATCGAACCTCGTGGCGGGAGAGGACGGCGCGGCGCGCCGCGAGACGCTTGCACAACCCCGTGGCGCGCTGAGCGTTCCGCCCGACCTCGCCCGACCTCGCCCGACCCGACGCTGGCCGCGCCTGGGGCTCCGGCCGTGACGCGCCGCTGGACGAGGCGCGCGGCCTGACCGCCCTCATCCAACACTTCAAGGTCGGCGGCGTGGCGTCGATGGGCCATGCCGCCTGACCAGGCTCACTTCCGGCTCACCACTGGCAGCTCGATGTAGGACTCCTCGCCGGCCGCGTGGTGAATGGCGTTGTTGGCGACCACGAACTTGCTTTCCTTCTCGTTGTCGCCGCCGGTGTTCAGGTTGCGGACGAACTTCGGGAAGTTGGACGAGGTGACCTCCACCCGGATGCGGTGGCCGGGCAGGAAGGTGTTGCTGGTGGTGATCGGCGTCGGCTTGACCGCATAGGTCTGGCCGGCCGTCATCATCGCCGGCTTCTCGTAGCTGTCGCGATAGCGGGCCCGCATGATGGTGTCGCCCAGGATATAGGCCGTGCCGTCCGGCCCGACGTCGACCAGCTTGACGGCGAAGTCGGTGTCCTTGGCGTCCGACGAGACCTTCAGGACCGCGCGGACGAAGCCCGAGACCTCCAGCGGCTCGGTCAGCGGCTCGCTGGTGTAGACCAGTACGTCCTGGCGGGACTCCACTCCGCGCTGGTCGAAGGCGCCGGCGATGACCAGGCCGCCGTTGCAGCAGTCGCCGCCGCCCACGGTCTGGACCGGATTGGCCGGATCATAGGCGTAGCGGTCGGGTTGCTCCCCCGCGCCCGGCGCGACGGCGGTCAGCTTGCCGTCGCCGGCCAGGCTGTTGGCGCGGCCGCTGGAGCGCAGATAGAGGCGCATCGGGGCCGAGCCCTCCGGCGGCCACTGGGCCGACTGCTTCCAGCTGTTGGCGCCCATCGAATAGTAGCGGACCGGCGGCGTCGACTTCGGGAAGGCGTTGACGTCGCCCTTCAGCCAGCGGTCGAAGAAGGCGTAGACCTCCTTGTCGGCGTCGAAATTGACCGTGCCCATGTCGCGGTCGCCCGACTTGTAGGGGACCTGCAGCGTGCGGGCGTTGAAGCCGCAGTGGTTGCTGGGCGTGACGATGGCGTACTGGTTGTCGCTGGCTTCCTTGTCCGAGTTCACCGCGCGAGCGTGGTTGAACAGGGCCATGTTCGGGCCGATCGACACGTCGTACCAGGAATTGAACCACAGGGCCGGCACGCCCCAGCCCTTGTCGTCGTGATAGAGGCCGCCCTTGCGCCAGGCCGGGTCGGCGGGGCCGTCGCGGTTGATCAGCGCCTCGAACGTGCCCTTGGGCTCGCCCAGGTCCTGCAGCATCTCGTTGACCGGCAGGTGGCGGATCTGGGTGGGCCAGTTCACCTCGGGCTTCTTGGCCTCCAGGTCGTTGTACTTGGCGAGGCGGGCGATGGTCTTGGAGTCCAGCCCCTTGGGCGGCTGAGCGCGCAGCGGATTGTCGACGCCGTACAGCCACACGAAGAACAGGTTGCGCGGCACGCCGCCGGTGTACCAGTTGCCCTGCTCCTGGAACTCGCCGACCTTGCCGATGCCGGCGCCCGACGACTGCGGGACCATGGCGGCGTGGGCCGGGTGGTTCTGGCCGGCCAGGGCCAGCTGCCATTCGGCCGTCGACGAGCAGCCGCGGGTACCGACCTTGCCGTTCGACCAGCTCTGCTTGGCGATCCAGGTCAGGGTGTCGTAGCCGTCCGTCTGCGGATGGCCCAGGATCTCCCACTCGCCTTCCGAATAATAGCGGCCGCGCTCGTTCTGCAGCACCAGGGCGTAGCCGTGCTTGATGGCGTCCAGCGCGTTACGGGTGGTCCCCGCCTTGTAGGGCATCTCGTTATAGGGCGTCTTGATCAGGATGGTCGGCAGTGGCCCGGTCGCGCCCTTGGGGCGATAGACGTGGGTCGCCAGCCGCACCCCGTCGCGCATCGGCACCATGACGTACAGCTGCACGTCGGCCTTGGCGGCCAGCTCGCGATCCAGCGCGGAGTCGGAAAACTGCGAATAGTCCTGGGCCAGAACCGCCGACGGAGCCGTCGACGTGGCCAGGATCAGCGCGGCGCATAGTGAAGCCGAAAAACGCATGATGTCCCCTCACAACCAAGGCGCGCCCCTTGAGCCCGCGCGCCAACCTGGCGGTGAGGGTATTCCGGGGGCGTACGGAGGAAACCCCTTTTTAGCGCCCCTCTTTCAGCGCTGGTCGTTGTCGCGCGAGCGCTGCTTCTCGCGGGCGTCGGCCTTGTCGTAGTCGCGCAGCTGCTTGAGGCGCTGCTGCTGGGCGTTGCGGGTGCGGCCCAGGCCGTCCTGCTCGGCGCCGAGCACGAAGGGGATCTCCTTCATCGTCCCGGGCTGGTCCTTGCTGCGATGGTCGACGCCGGGACCCATCGGCGCTTCGTCGAACTTGCGGGCCAGCTCCTGCATGATCGATTGGGCCTCGAATTCGCGGGCCTTGGCCGCGTTCATCGGGCCGGCATAGGTCCCGCGCGGCGGAGCGGCGCCGAAGCGCTCGTCGCATTTCTCGCGCTCGCGGCGGTTCAGGCCGACGGCGTCGGCGCTGACGCAGCCCGTGGCGCTGCCCCGCAGGGCCGTGCGCAGGTCGCCGGCGCCTTCGCCCGGCAGCGGCGCGGGACGGATCGCGGTCCCAGGCCGGGCGATTCCCGTGGCGGGAACCGACAGGACCGGAACGCCGGCCGGGGCGGTTCGCGCCGGCGCGCGCACCTGGAAAGGCAGGGTGGGCGAGGGCGCCGCGGTCGCCGCCGAGGCCGGCGCGGGGCGGGGCTCCGGACGCGCCTCGGGAACGGGCCGCTGCAGGTCCAGCGTCATCACCGACAGGTCCTCGGCGACCATGTTTTCCAGCAGGGGCCGCGCGGGAATCGCCAGCCAGGCCAGCAGCGCCACGTGCAGCAGCAACGATCCGGCGAGAATCGTCGCCCGGCGTAGATTGTCCCTGCTGCGCCTCACGCTGACCCTCACCCGGCCTCCCCAGCCTTGCCTCCGCCCTCCCCACGTGGTGCGCGAGGCCGGCGAGACAAGGCGCTCCATCCCGACGCGAGCCTGCACAGCTTGCGGTGGCGAAATCTTGACCTTGGCGGGCGGCTTAAGGCGGCGTTAACCGGCGCGGGAACAGGCGGTTGACGTTGAGCCCCTTCGCGAGTAAATACCGCGCTCTTTTTCGAGGCGGTCGTTCGCGTCCGTTCCGATGAGCTTCCTCTCCTCGTGAGCGGAGAACCCGCCGGTGTGCTTCCCGCGCCCCGGCGAGTTTCGTGTTTATCGGGTCTCCAAGCGGAGCCTTGAACCAAGAACAACAAAGACAAGGACCTGAAGCGCCCCGGCCGAAAGGCACACGCTTCCATCAGAGCAGAGACTTAATGCCTACCATTAACCAGCTCATCCGTAAGCCGCGCTCCCCGAAGCCGGTCCGGAACAAGGTGCCCGCCCTGAAGGGCTGCCCCCAACGTCGCGGCGTTTGCACGCGCGTCTACACCACGACCCCGAAGAAGCCTAACTCGGCTCTGCGTAAGGTCGCCAAGGTCCGTCTGACCACCGGCATCGAAGCCGTGTGCTACATCCCGGGCGAAGGTCACAACCTGCAGGAGCACTCGGTGGTGCTCATCCGCGGCGGCCGCGTCAAGGATTTGCCCGGCGTCCGTTATCACATCCTGCGCGGCGTCCTCGACACCCAAGGTGTCAAGGATCGTAAGCAGCGTCGTTCGCTCTACGGCGCCAAGCGTCCGAAGTAAGGAATAGAAGAAGATGTCCCGCCGCCGTCGCGCCGAGAAACGCCAAGTCCTGCCGGATCCCAAGTTTGGGGACCTGATCGTCACGAAGTTCATGAACTACGTGATGTACGAGGGCAAAAAAGCCGTCGCCGAAAACATCATCTATGGTGCTTTCGACATCCTGGAATCCAAGCGCAAGGACCAAGGTCCGCTTGAGACCTTCCACTCCGCTCTGGACAACGTCGCCCCGGCGATCGAAGTCCGGTCGCGTCGCGTTGGCGGCGCCACCTACCAAGTGCCGGTTGAAGTCCGTCCGGACCGTCGCCGCGCCCTGGCCATCCGTTGGCTGGTGACCGCCGCTCGCAAGCGCGGTGAAAACACCATGACCGAAAAGCTGGCTGGTGAGCTGCTCGACGCTTCGAACAACCGCGGCACCGCCGTGAAGAAGCGCGAAGACACCCACAAGATGGCTGAAGCCAACCGGGCGTTCTCGCACTATCGCTGGTAAGCTTTTCGCGACCAGCACTCTTTCAGGCGCGGGTGGTTTGCGATAAACCGCCCGCGCCGCACGTTTAAATGTCCCTGCCTCACCGCAGCGCTACGCAGAGCTTCATCATGGCCCGCCAGCATAAAATCGAAGATTACCGTAACTTCGGCATCATGGCGCACATCGACGCCGGTAAGACCACGACGACCGAGCGGATCCTGTATTACACGGGTAAGTCGCACAAGATCGGCGAAGTCCACGATGGCGCGGCCACCATGGACTGGATGGAGCAGGAGCAGGAACGCGGCATTACGATCACGTCGGCCGCGACGACCGCTTTCTGGAACGGCAAGCGTCTGAACATCATCGACACCCCCGGGCACGTCGACTTCACCATCGAAGTCGAACGCTCGTTGCGCGTGCTCGACGGCGCCGTGACGGTGCTGGACGGCAACGCCGGCGTCGAGCCGCAGACGGAAACCGTCTGGCGTCAGGCCGACAAGTACAAGGTTCCGCGCATCGTCTTCGTCAACAAGATGGACAAGATCGGCGCCGACTTCGACAAGTCGGTGGAATCGATCCGTGACCGTCTGGGCGCCAAGGCCGTGCCGATCCAATTCCCGATCGGTTCGGAAACGAACCTGAAGGGCCTCGTGGACTTGGTCCGCATGAAGGCCGTGGTCTGGGACAACGACGCCCTGGGCGCGAACTTCCGCGACGAGGAAATCCCCGCCGACCTGATGGACAAGGCGATCGAAGCCCGCGCCTATCTGGTCGAGAACGCCGTCGAACTCGACGACGAAGCGATGGAAGCCTATCTGGGCGGCGAAGAGCCCTCGGAAGCCACGATCAAGAAGTGCCTGCGCAAGGCCGTTCTGACCGGCGCCTTCTATCCGATCCTCTGCGGCTCGGCCTTCAAGAACAAGGGCGTGCAGACGCTGCTGGACGCCGTCGTCGACTACCTGCCGTCGCCGCTGGACATCCCGCCGACCAAGGGCATCGACTTCAAGACCGAAGAAGAAGTCGTGCGTCACGCCTCGGACGAAGAGCCGCTGTCGGTTCTGGCGTTCAAGATCATGGACGACCCCTTCGTCGGTTCGCTGACCTTCTGCCGCATCTATTCGGGCAAGCTGGAAACCGGCATGTCGCTGCTGAACGCCACGCGCGACAAGCGCGAGCGCGTCGGCCGCATGCTGCTGATGCACTCGAACAACCGCGAAGACATCAAGGAGGCCTATGCCGGCGACATCGTCGCCCTGGCCGGCCTGAAGGAAACCCGCACGGGTGACACCCTGTGCGATCCGCTGAAGTCGCCGGTCATCCTCGAGCGCATGGAATTCCCGGCCCCGGTCATCGAGATCGCCGTCGAGCCCAAGTCGAAGGCCGACCAGGAGAAGCTGGGCGTCGCCCTGCAGAAGCTGGCCGCCGAGGATCCGTCCTTCACCGTCTCGACCGACTTCGAGTCGGGCCAGACGATCCTGAAGGGCATGGGCGAACTGCACCTCGACATCAAGATCGACATCCTGAAGCGCACCTACAAGGTCGAAGCCAACATCGGCGCGCCGCAGGTGGCCTATCGTGAATCGCTGGGCCGCAAGGTCGACATCGACTACACGCACAAGAAGCAGACCGGTGGCACGGGCCAGTTCGCCCGCGTCATGATCACCTTCGAACCGGGCGAGCCGGGTTCGGGCTTCGTGTTCGAAAACGCGATCGTCGGCGGCGCGGTGCCGAAGGAATACATCCCCGGCGTCCAGAAGGGCCTGGAATCGGTCAAGGACAACGGCCTGCTGGCCGGCTTCCCGCTGATCGACTTCAAGGCGACCCTGACGGACGGCAAGTTCCACGACGTCGACTCGTCGGTCCTGGCCTTCGAAATCGCCTCGCGCGCCGCCTTCAAGGAGCTGCGCGAAAAGGGCGCTCCGAAGCTGCTCGAGCCGATCATGAAGGTCGAGGTCGTGACGCCGGAAGAATACCTGGGCTCGGTCATCGGCGATCTGAACAGCCGCCGTGGCATGATCCAGGGTCAGGACATGCGCGGTAACGCGACTGTCGTGAACGCCTACGTGCCGCTGGCCAACATGTTCGGCTACGTGAACACCCTGCGGGGCATGTCGCAAGGCCGCGCCCAGTTCAGCATGGTCTACGACCACTACGATCCGGTGCCGCAACACGTCGCCGACGAAGTGATCAAGAAGTACGCCTAAGCTTTTCTCAACGAAAAGCGTGGGTTAGAGATCGAGAGGGTTCCTTGGAACCCTCTCGCCAACACCCCAGAAGTCCCACCTATTTTGAAGGCCCCTCTGGGGTCCTGGAGCTAAGAAGATGGCCAAGGAAAAGTTCGAACGCACTAAGCCGCACTGCAACATCGGCACCATTGGTCACGTTGACCATGGCAAGACGACGCTGACGGCGGCGATCACGATCACGCTGGCGAAGACGGGCGGCGCGACCGCCAAGAACTACGCCGACATCGACGCCGCGCCGGAAGAAAAGGCCCGCGGCATCACGATCAACACCGCGCACGTCGAGTATGAGACGGCCAACCGTCACTACGCGCACGTCGACTGCCCCGGCCACGCCGACTACGTGAAGAACATGATCACGGGCGCGGCCCAGATGGACGGCGCGATCCTGGTCGTGTCGGCCGCCGACGGCCCGATGCCGCAGACCCGCGAGCACATCCTGCTGGCCCGTCAGGTCGGCGTGCCGGCTCTGGTCGTGTTCATGAACAAGGTCGACATGGTCGACGACGAAGAGCTGCTGGAGCTCGTCGAAATGGAAGTGCGCGAGCTGCTCAGCTCGTACCAGTTCCCGGGCGACGATATCCCGATCGTCAAGGGTTCGGCCCTGGCCGCCGTCGAAGGCCGTGATCCGGCCATCGGCGAAGACCGCATCAACGAACTGATGACCCAGGTCGACGCCTACATCCCGCAGCCGGAACGCCCCGTTGACCTGCCGTTCCTGATGCCGGTCGAAGACGTGTTCTCGATCTCGGGCCGCGGCACCGTGGTCACGGGCCGTATCGAAAAGGGCGTCGTGAAGGTCGGCGAGGAAGTCGAGATCGTCGGCATCCGTCCGGTCCAGAAGACGACCTGCACGGGCGTCGAAATGTTCCGCAAGCTGCTGGACCAAGGTCAAGCCGGCGACAACGTGGGCGTGCTGCTGCGCGGCACCAAGCGTGAAGACGTCGAGCGCGGCCAAGTGCTCTGCAAGCCGGGTTCGATCACCCCGCACACCAAGTTCGTGGCCGAGGCCTACATCCTGAACAAGGAAGAAGGCGGCCGTCACACCCCATTCTTCACCAACTACCGTCCGCAGTTCTACTTCCGCACGACCGATGTCACCGGCATCATCAAGCTGAAGGAAGGCGTGGAAATGATCATGCCGGGCGACAACGCCGAGCTGGACGTCGAGCTGATCACCCCGATCGCCATGGACCAAGGCCTGCGCTTCGCCATCCGCGAAGGCGGCCGCACGGTCGGCGCCGGCGTGGTCGCGAAGATCGTCGAGTAATCGACCGATCTCAGCGACAGCTGAACTGATCTAAGCGAAGGCCCCGGAGAGCGATCTCCGGGGCCTTTTGCTTGGGTCGGTGGGCGAAGAGGCCCCTGTGTCGGGTCGTTGCTTGACGCGCCGCGAGCTTTGCCGCATCCGGGGCCGTCAGCAGGGGGCTTGGCGATGGGAGCGTTCATTCGCGGCAAGCCGGCGGGCTACGGGTTCGCGGTGCTCGCGGCCCTGGCGGCCTGGGCGCTGCGCCTGACGCTGAACGACTGGTTCCCGCCCGGCTTTCCCTATCTGACCTTCTTTCCGGCCGTGGTCATCACCGCCTATTTCGCGGGCCTGCGGCCGGCGATCCTTTGCGCGGTCCTGTCCGGCGTGGCGGCCTGGTACTATTTCATCCCGCCGTACCGCACGTTCCACATCAACTTTTCGACCAGCGTGGCCCTGGCGTTCTACGCTTTCGTGGTGGTGATCGACATCTTCTTCATCGACGGCATGCGCCGGGCGCTGCGTCAGCTGGAGGAGGAGCGGGCGCGCTACGCCGCCTTGGCCGAGAGCCGGGACCTGCTGTATCGCGAGCTGCACCATCGGGTCAGCAACAACATCCAGGTCGTGGGCTCGCTGCTGCGGCTGCAGGCCGCCGGCATGGCCGACGAGGACGCCCGCCACGCCCTGAACGAGGCCGGCGGCCGGATCGCCTTGATCGCCAGCATCCAGCGAGAGCTGCACACCGCCGTCGGCGAGCCCGCGCCCTTCCGCGCCTTCGCCGAGGTCGTCCTGAACGAGGCCTCGCAGGCGGCTGGCGCGAAGGTCGTCCTGACCATCGAGGGCGGCGACCAGCCGCTGCACCCCGACCAGTCCACGCCGGTCACCCTGGTCATGCTGGAGAGCTTCAACAACGCGCTGGAGCACGGCTTCGGGGAAGCCCGCTCGGGACAGGTGCGTGTCGATCTCGACCAGTCCGGCGACATCCACGTCCTGACGGTCCGCGACGACGGGGCCGGCCCGCCCGACGGCTTCGATCCGGCCGACTCCAGGAGTCTCGGCCTGCGCATCGTCCGCGCCATGGCCCAACAGCTGAACGGCAAGTTCGAGATGGCGCGCGAGGGGGCGTGGACCGTGTGCCGGCTGAGCTACGCGCCAAGGGCGGAGTAGGGGGCTGGAGCCTCTCCTCCACCAAAGGGGGAGGAGAGGGAAGTTCGCGTGGTCTCCGCTACAGCCGATCCGCCCGAGCCGTCTGGCCCTCCGCAGCCTCGCGCGGGGTGACCACGCGGGACAGCTTCGGCCTCAGCCACATCTCGATGTCGTCGACGATCTCGTAGACCACAGGCACCAACACCAGCGACAGCACGGTCGAGGTGATCAGGCCGCCGATCACGGCCACGGCCATGGGCTGGCGGAACTCCGAGCCGGTGCCGATGCCCATGGCGGTCGGCAGCATGCCGGCCATCATGGCCAGGGTGGTCATGACGATCGGCCGGGCCCGCTCGTGGCAGGCGTCGAGAATGGCCTCGCGCTGGCTCATGCCGTCGCGCTCCTGCTCGATGGCGTACTCGACCAGCAGGATCGAGTTCTTGGCCGCCAGGCCCATCAGCATCAGGAAGCCGATCAGCGACGGCATCGACAGTGACTGGCCGGTGACCAGCAGGGCGAAGAACGCGCCGCCGATCGCCAGCGGCAGGGCCGACAGGATGGTGATCGGCTTGAAGAAGCTGCGGAACAGCAGCACCAGCACGCCGAACACCAGGCCCACCGCCGACAGCAGCGCCACCGCGAAGCCGGTGAACAGCTCCACGAAGGCCTCCTGGTCGCCGGCCGAGGCCGGGCCGACGCCCTCGGGCAGCTTCGCCATGGTCGGCAGCTTGGCGACGTCCGTCATCGCCTGGCCCAGCTGGGCGCCGTTGTTGAGGTCGGCCTCGATGGTCACCTGCCGCTTGCGGGCGAAGCGGTCGATCTTGGCCGGCCCGGCCTGGAACGACAGGTCGGCGACGGTGTCGAGGCGCGTCGTGCCGCCGCTGGCGGTCGGGATGCGCAGGGCGCCCAGGGCGTCGAGGTCGCGACGGCTGTCGGCCGGCAGGCGCACGCGGATCGGGATCCGCCGCTCGCCCTGGGTCATCTTGGCGACGTTGGCGTCGATGTCGCCGACCGTGGCCACGCGGGCGATGGCGGCGATGTCGGCCGAATTGACGCCGAGGCGCGCGGCCTCGTCGGCCTTGGGCCGGATAAGGATCTCCGGGCCGCTGGGCGGGGACGACGGACGCGGATCGGCGACGGTGGAGAGCTTCTGCATCTCGCGCTCGATCTGGGCGGCGGTGCGTTCCAGCAGCGGGCCGTCCTCGGAGATCAGGATGGTCTGGACCTCCGACGTCCCCCAGTCGCCCAGCAGGTTCACCCGGGCGTCGGGAATGTCGTGCAGGCCGTTGCGGACCTCCTGCTTGATCTCGGTGACCGTCTGCTTGCGATCGCCGTTCAGCACGATGGTGATGGTGGCGTCGCGGATGTCGGCGCCGCTCTGGCCGCCCCAGCCGCTGCCGATGTTCGAACCGACCTGGGCGAAGACGTGGGCCACTTCCGGGCGCTTGCGGAACATGGTCGTCACCGATTGAACCGTGCGCTCCATGTCGGCCACGGTGGCGCCGGGCGGCCCCTGGACCTTCAGATAGTAGTAGTTGTTGTTGGCCGCCGGCTGGAAGGCGGTGGGCAGGAGGCCCGCCAGCATGATCGAGCCGATGAAGATCAGGCCGCCGATGGCGCAGGCCAGGATCCGGTGATCCAGCGACCAGTCCAGCACGCCGCGATAGAAGCCCTTGAAGTCCTTGCGCGGATGCGGGGTCTTGGCGGGCTTGAGGAAATAGGCGGCCAGCAGCGGGGTCAGCAGGCGGGCGACGACCAGCGAGAACAGCACGGCCACGGCCACCGTCAGGCCGAATTCCTTGAAGAACTGGCCGGGCGTGCCGGGCATGTAGGACACCGGCACGAACACCGCCACGATGGTGAAGGTGGTGGCCACGACCGCCAGGCCGATAGCGTCGGCGCCCTCGATCGCGGCGTGGTAGGGCCTCTGCCCCCGGGCGACGCGCTTTTCGATGTTCTCGATCTCGACCACGGCGTCGTCGACCAGGATGCCGATGACCAGGGTCAGGGCCAGCAGGGTCACGACGTTCAGAGAGAAGCCCATGATCGCCATGAAGGCGAAGGTGGGCACCAGCGACACCGGCATGGCGATGGCGGTGATCAGGGTGGCGCGCCACTCGCGCAGGAACAGGAACACCACCAGCGAGGCCAGCAGCATGCCTTCCAGCAGGGTGTGCTCGGTGGCCGCGAAGCTGGCGCGGGTCTCGTCGACGGTCGAGAAGATCTTCACGAACGACACGCCGGCCTGCTTTTGAGCGAGGGCGTCGATGGCCTTCTTGACGTTGTCCTCGACGGCGACGTCACTGGAGTCGCGGGTCTTCATCACCTGGAAGGCGACGACCGGCCGGCCGTCCAGGCGGGCGAAGCCGCGCTGCTCTTCCGAGCCTTCGCCCACCTGGGCCACGTCGGTCAGCTTGACGTAGCGGCCGCCGGCGATCGGGATGGTGATCTGGCGCAGTTGCTCGACCGTGGTCGCCGCGCCCAGCACGCGCAGGGTCTGCTCGCGACCGCCGACATTGGCGCGACCGCCGGGGGCGTCGACGCTGAAGCTGGCCAGAGCCTGGTTCAACTGGGGCGCTGTGACCCCGAACGAGGCCATGCGGTCCGGGTCGAGGATGACATTGATCTCGCGATCGACGCCGCCGACGCGGGCCACCTGGGCCACGCCCTTTTCGCCCTGCAGGGCGCGGGTGACCGTGTCGTCGATGAACCACGACAGCTCGGTCGAACTCATGTTCGGGGCCGAGACGGCGTAGGTGATGATCGGGGCGCTGGTGATCTCCAGCCGCTGGACGATCGGCTCGTCGACCTCGCGGGGCAGCAGCGAGCGGGTCTGGTCGACCTTGGAGCGCACCTCGTCGGTGACCTTCTGCAGGTCCTCGCCGAGATTGAACTCGATCGTGGTGGTCGAGGCGCCCTGGACCACCGACGAGCGGATGGTCTTGACGTTGGAGATGCTGGCCACCGCGTCCTCGATGGGGCGGGTGACCTGGGTCTCCATCTCGCCGGGCGCGGCCCCGCTCTGGGTGACCGTCACGGTCACGGCCGGGAACTCGACGTTCGGGAACTGCTTGATCGGCAGGCCCAGATAGCAGCCGATGCCGGCGATCATCAGGGCGATGAACACCACCGCCACCGGGATCGGGTTCTTGATCGCCCAGGCGGAGACCCGCAGTTCGCCGGTCTTGTGTCCGGGCTTTTGTTCAGCGGCCATCAGCGGGCCGCCTGCTGGGCCGAAGCGGGGGCGGGGCGCACCACGTCGCCGTCGGTGACGAAGGACGCGCCGCCCAGGACGATGCGCGTGCCGGCGGGAGGGCCCTGGACCAGCTGAGCCCAGCCGCCGCCCTTCCGGCCGACCTTCACGCCGACCATGTGGGCGCGGTTGTCGCCGTCGACCGTCATCACGAACAGGCCGTCGGCCTCATAGCGGATGGCCGATTCCGGGATGGCGGTCACCGCTGCGCCCGAGGCCCCAAAGGTGGCGCGGCCGAAGCCGCCGGGACGCAGGTCGGGGCGCACGGGCAGGCGCACGCGCACCTTGCCCAGGCGGCTCCCGCTATCGACGCGCGGGCTGATCAGGCGCACGACGCCCGAGATCGACTGGCCGCCGGGCAGGGACACTTGAGCCGCCTGGCCCTCGCGGATGCCGGCCAGGTCGGCTTCGTTGACCTCGGCGTCCAGCTCGACCAGGCCGTCGCGGGCGATGGTGAACCACGGAGTCGTCCCGCCGCCGGCGATCTGGCCCGGCTGCACGCCGCGCGACAGCACCCGGCCGCTGACGGGCGAGGTGATGGTCATGCGCGCGGCGCGAGTGCGCAACTCCTTCAGCGCCGCCTCCTGGGCCTTGGCCTGGTAGCGGCGGGTCTCGATCTGCTCCTGGGACAGGATCCCCTGGCCGTCGAGGCCGGACACCCGAGCCGCTTCGGCCTTGGCCTGGGCTGTGACGGCGGCCTGCTGCTCGACCTGGGCCCGCAACAGGGTGTCGTCCAGCTGGACCAGGGGCTGGCCGGCGCGGACCCAGTCGCCCTCGTCGGCATAGAGGCGCGCGACGCGGTAGCCGGTCAGCTCCGAGCCGACGGCGGCCTCCTCGCGCGAGACCAGCAGGCCCGAGGCCTCGACCCCGCCGCCCAGCGGCCGGGTCTCGACGCTGCCGATGCTGACCGTGCGCGCCTGGGCGGCGGCGGTCTTGGCGGGGGCTTCCTTGTCCTTCTTGCCGCCACAGGCGGTGAGGCCGGTTCCCGCGACAAGCAGGGCGCCGCAGACCAGGGCGGTGGCGATCGGAGAGCGGGTCGTCATCGGGGCGGGTCTCATTGGGCGGAAGGCTTGCTGGGAATAGACGCGGGCGACCAACCGCCGCCGAGCGCCTTGTAGGTCTGGACGGCGCGTTGCAGCGCCTGGGTCTGGGCCCCGGTCAGGGCCGTGCGGGCTCCACGCCAGGACTGCTCGGCCTGCAAGGCCGTGGTCAGGTCGGTCAGGCCCATGGCGTAGCCCTTGCGGCTGGCCTCATAGGCCACGGCGGCGCGGCGTTCGCCGGCGGCCAGCAGGGTGACGCGACGCTCGTCGGCGTCCTGTTGCACCAGGGCGCTCTCGGTCTCGCCGAAAGCCTTCTGGACGGTCTGTTCGTAGGTCACGGCGGCCTGCTCCACCCGGGCGCCGCTGACCTTGATGTCGGACATCAGCTTGGGAATGTTCAGCACCGGGATCGACAGGTTCGCCCCAAGGGTCCAGGCCGAGCTGGTGGTCGAGACCGACGAGCCGGCCTGCAGGAAGCTGGGGTTGATCGCCTTGGAGATCCCGACGCCCGGCGTCAGGGTCAGGGTTGGGAACAGGGCCAGCTCGCTGATGTTCAGATTGCCCGAGGCCGAGGCCAGGCGGGCGGCCGCCTCGCGGATGTCGGGGCGGCGGGCCAGCAGCTCGGCCGGGGCGGCGGCCGGGACCGGCGGGGCCTTGGCCAGGATCGGTTCGACCGGCAGGCTGGCCAGCGGATCGACGCCCTTGCCGACCAGGATCAGCAGGCTGCGGCGCGAGGCCTGAAGTTGGGCTTCCAGCTGGGCGACCTGGGCCTGGGCCTGGGCCAGGTCGGCGGCCGTGCGGTCGCCTTCGGAGGTGGCGGACAGGCCCCGGCGGCCCTTCTCGTCGGAGACCTTGAACAGGTTCTTGGCGATGGTGGCGTTGGCGCGGGCGTCCTCCAACTGCACGGCGTAGCCGCGCGCCTCGAAGTAGGACTGGGCGACATTGGCCGCCAGCGCGGCGCGGGCGCCTTCGTAAGCGAAGCGGGCGGCGGCCAGGTCGTTGTCGACCACGCGGCGGGCGGCGCTGCGCCGGCCGATCAGGTCCAGCTCCCAGGAGACGTCGAACTCGGCCGAATAGGTCTTGCTGACCCCGCCCTGGGTGAAGCCGCCCGCGCCGCTCTGGTCGATGATGTGGGTGTCGGTGCGCTTGGCCGAGCCGGTCAGCGGGGTCTGCGGGATGTAGATCTGGCGGATCTGGCCCTCGCGCACGGCGCGAGCCTCTTCCAGCCGGGCGGAGGCCAGGCGCGCATCGGGAGCCTGGGCCAGGGCCGTGGTGATCAGATCGTTCAAGACCGGATCGTTGAAGGCGGTCCACCACTGATCCAGAGCCTGAGAGGCCAGCGGCGATCCCGCCGGCGCCTCGAAGGCGGACGGCAGTTTGACGTCGGCCCGGCGCGCGGGGGTGGTGCAGGCCGACAGACCGGCGCCGACGAGCACGACTGTCGAGACGAGCAGAATGGAAGGCCGGCCTGGACGCCTGGAAGCGCCGGTCTTGGCGAAACGCATAGAGTTCGAATCCGATTGTTCTCGCCCTGCGGGCGGGACTTGGCGACCAATGGTTTCCCACTTAGGCGCCCCCGCGCCGGTGGGAAAGTCCCAGCCCAACGCTTTAGCGAAGCTTATGTTGCGGCGCACGCGTCCTTGGAGCCTTGCGCGGCCATACCGATGGTTGGTGCGACGTGTCGACGCGCCGAAGCGATCCCGTGCGGCGGGCGGTTGACGTGGGGCAAAAACATACCGCATCATCGAAACAGATGTTCGAGATCATTTTTCGGCATCCGTGACGGTTACTGAAACCGGCGCAGTACGCGTGGCTTTTCAAGTGTCCGGCCTCCAGGGGAACCAAGGCTTGTCGGCTCCAGAAGGCGCATCACCAAGTTTCGAAAAAGAACGCACTTCGCGGCGCGCGGGCTTTGGCGCGCGGGCGGCCGCGCGCGCCGAATTCGGGAGACCACCGCCCAGCTGAACGACCCCAATACCCACCAGGGCATCGCGCAGACGATCGGCCCATCAAAAACAATCGAGGGAGGGAAATCATGAGACGAACCAGCTTCCTGCGCGGAGGCTCCTGCCTCGCGCTGGCCTTCGCCCTGACGAGCGGCATGGCGGGCGCGGCGGCCGCCCAGCAGAAACCCAACGACACGCCGACCGAGGTCGAAGAAGTCGTCGTCACCGGCTCCTTCATCCGGGGAACGCCCGAGGACGCCGCGCTGCCGGTCGACGTCGTTAGCGCCGAGGAACTCCAGAAGCGCGGTTCGCCCTCGACGGTCGAGCTGCTGAAGGCCCTCTCGATCTCCAATGGCGTGCTGGGCGACACCAACCAGTTCGACAGCCGGGCCCAGGGCTCGGAGGGCTCGGGCTCGGTCAACCTGCGGGGCCTGGGCTCGCAGCGCACCCTGGTGCTGCTGAACGGCCGTCGCCTGGCGATCAACCCGTTCGGCGCGGCCGGAGCGGGCATCGTCGACACCAACATCATTCCCGCCGCCGCCATCGGCCGCCTGGAGGTGCTGAAGGACGGCGCCGCGGCGACCTACGGCTCGGACGCCATCGCCGGCGTCGTCAACTTCATCACCAAGAAGAATTTCAACGGCCTGGAAGTGGCCGCCGACTACCGTCACATCGACGGCTCGAAGGGCGACTACGGCGGCAGCCTCACCTGGGGCCAGACCTGGGACAACGGCAACGTCCTGGCCAGCGTGGGCTGGCAGCACCGTTCCAAGCTGTCGGTCGCCGACCGCGACTGGGCCAACAAGTCATACCTCTCAAACCCCGAGGCGGGATGGTCGGCGGCGGGCAACCCCTCGACCTTCATTCCCCTGGCCAGCACCTCCAGCGGCATGCGCGATCCGGGCTGCTCGGGCCTGGGCGGCTACGCCGGTTTCAGCGGCCTGACGCCGGTCTGCTACTGGCACTACACGCCGTTCGACAACCTCGTGGAGAAGTCCAACGCGGTTCAGGCCTATGCCGAGGTCAATACCGACCTGTCGGCCAAGACCAAGTTCCACGCCGAGGTGCTGTACGCCCACACCGACGTGCCCGACTGGAACACCTCGCCGTCCTACGCGGCGCTCGCCGTGCCGACGGCGGAAGTGGCGCCGATCGCGGCCCTGACCGGCCGCTACTTCGTGCCGGCGAGCAATCCGGGGCTCGCGGCCTTCATCGCCGCCAATCCGACGGTGCAGCTGACCAGCCTGGCGACGGGCGCGACCTCCACCGCGCCGGGCGCGATCTTCGCCGGCGGGGCGCTGGACGTGGCCAACCGGCCTTTCGGCATCGGCGGCAATCCGAAGTTCGGCTACGGCCCCTCGATCGGCTCGCGCTCGTTCGACGCCTTCCGCGTGTCGGGCGACCTGTCGGGCGAGTTCGAGAACGGCGTCGGCTGGGACATCGCCCTGACCTACTCGCAGGAAGTCGGCATCCGCACCGGCTACGACACCCTGGTCAACCGTTTCGCCCTGGCCTTGCAGGGGCTGGGCGGTCCGCTGTGCGACAGCAATCCCACGACCCCGGGCATCCAGGGCACGCCGGGCGTCGGCGGCTGCATGTATTACAACCCCTTCGCCAGCGCGATCCCGTCCAACGTGATCACCGGCGTGGCCAATCCCGGCTACAACGCGACGCTTCAGAACAACAAGGATCTGGTCGACTGGTTCTTCAAGAAGCTGTCGACCAAGCAGTCCTCGCGCCTGTTCGTCGGCGAGGCGGTGCTGAACGGCAAGACCAGCATCACCCTGGCGGGCGGCGACGTCGCCTGGGCCGCCGGCGTCCAGTACCGCCGCACCTATTTCAAGGCCGACTACAACGACATCAGCAACGCCGCGATCAATCCGTGCGTGAACACCCCCGACTTCGGGGTGACCACCTGCACAGGCTCGGCCCGCAACGGCCCCTTCATGTTCCTGGGCGTCGGCAACGAGGCCGATAACCAGAGCGACGTGATGGCCGGCTTCGGCGAGCTGTCCGTGCCGATCACCGACGACTTCCAGGCCCAGTTCGCGGCCCGCTACGAGAAATACGGCAACGGCATCGGCTCGACCTTCAACCCCAAGGCCTCGCTGCGCTGGCAGGCCATGCCGTGGCTGGCGTTCCGCGCCTCGGCCGGCTCGACCTTCCGGGGGCCGCCGGATCCGCTGACCACCACCACCTCGGTGACCTCGCTGCAGGGCATCCTGGGCGTGTTCCGCGCCGTCGACATCTTCGGCAACCCGAACCTGAAGCCGGAAAAGGCCAAGACCTACAACTTCGGCACGCTGTTCAAGGCCGGGGAGTTCAAGGCCAGCATCGACTACTTCTACTTCGACTTCAAAAACCCGATCGTCGCCGAGCCGGTGGCGGGCATGGTCGCCTCGCTCTATCCGAACGGCGCGGCCGGCGCGAACAACTGCGCCAACCCGGCCTATGCGGGCCTCGTGTCGCGCTTCACCTTCAACGGCGCCTGTGGGACCCCGACCACCAGCATCGCCCGCCTGCGCACCGGCTACATCAACGGCGCGCCGGTGAAGAACGCCGGCTTCGACTTCTCGGCCGAGTACCGGTTCAGGGAGGTGGCCGGCGGCGACCTGACCTTGGGCGGCAACGCCACCTACATCCAGAAATACAAGGTCGGCGCCACGGTCGTGGAAGGCATTACGGTGGAGAAGGCCTTCGACGCCGTGGGCCTGCTGAACTACCAGACCACGGTCGTGCCGATCCCCAAGTGGAAGGGCGACGTCTTCGCCGAATGGAACCGGGGTCCGCATAACCTGCGGCTGTCGGTCCACTACATCGGTTCGTACACCGACCAGCGCACCGCCCCGTTCGCGGCCAACGCCTACAAGGACACCACCGGCGCGGGCGTCACGGTCAGCGCGGGCAAGACGATCAAGAAGCAGATCCTGACGGACCTGGCCTACCGCGTCTTCCTGCCCTGGGACACGACGGCGACCCTGGCGATCACCAACCTGTTCGACAAGGACCCGTCCTACGCCCGCCTCGACCTGGGCTACGACCCGTTCACCGGCGACCCGCTGGGCCGCACCTACAAGGTGGGCCTGCGCAAGAAGTTCTAGGTCGCGAACTCCCTCGAGCACGTGGGTAACTTGCGGCGCGCCCTTCGCGGGGCGCGCCGATTTCTTGTGGTCGCGATTGCGAGGTAATTTAACATGTCGATCTGTCGTGTTAGAAATTTCGCGTTTTTCGAACATGTGAGGGGCGATATGTTGAAAGCGACCTATCGCCTACCCATCCTCCCGCCTCACGGCGATCTGGAGACGTCGGCGGTGCTGCGCGCCCTGGCCGACGCGCACCGGCGCTTGGCCGAACTGAAGGGACGGGCAGCCAGCATCCCCAATCAAGCGATCCTCATCAACACCCTGGCGTTGCAGGAGGCGAAGGCCAGTTCCGAGATCGAGAACATCGTCACGACCCAGGACGAACTGTTTCAGGCAAGTCTGTTCATGGATGGTCCGGGCTCGCCGGCCGCTAAGGAGGTCGCCTACTATCGGGACGCCCTGAAATGTGGCTTTGACAGCCTGCGCCGAAACCAAGGACTCCTGACGAACAACGCTATCATCGAGATGTTCCAGGTTTTGAAGCGGACCGACGAGGGCTTCCGCTCGACGCCGGGCACCGCCCTGAAGAATGAGGCGACCGGCGCGCTCGTCTATGTGCCGCCTCAAAGGAACGACGAGATCCGCGCGCATATGACGGCGCTGGAGCTATTCATCAACGACGACGACGTCTGCGACCTCGATCCACTGGTCAAGATGGCGCTGATCCACCACCAGTTTGAGAGCATCCACCCCTTTTCGGATGGCAATGGGCGGATTGGCCGGATCATCAATGTCCTCTACCTCACCCGCGTCGGGTTATTGGACATTCCGATCCTGTACCTCAGCCGCTACGTGACGACCCACAAGGCCGATTACTATCGGCTTCTGCAATCGGTTCGCGACGATGGAGACTGGGAACCATGGCTTCTCTACATGCTGAGAGCGGTGTCTAGGACGTCTCTCCAGACCCTGGAGCTGATCGAAGGCGTGCGTGAGCTCATGGCGGACTACAAACGGCGCCTGAGGGACCACCCGTCCATCAAGTACTCCCAAGACCTGCTGAACAACCTGTTCCGCCACCCCTACACGCGTATCGAGTTCGTCCAGGGCGATCTCGGCGTCGCGCGCCAGACGGCGGCGAAATATCTCGACCAACTCGCCGAGGCCGGCTTCGTCGAGAAGCATCAGCAGGGGCGGAACAACTACTACGTCAACGCGCCCCTGATTGAGCTCTTCCTGCGCGTATCGGAGACGTAAGGGCGCGCCGATTTCTTGTGGGTGGGCCTACGATCACGCTACCAATCGTCATCCGTCGATCGAAGGTTCGTCCATGTCCAAAGCCGCCGTTCTCGCCCTGGCCTCAGGCCTGATCCTCGCCAGCGCCGCGGCCGCCCAGGACAGCGGGCCGATCGATCCGGCGCGGCTGTCGGAGATCACGCGGGAGCTGGCCTCCGACCGCTTCGCCGGCCGCGCGCCGGGCGGGGAGGGCGAGGCACCGACGATCGAGTACATCAGCGCCCAGTTCAAGGCGCTGGGCCTGGAGCCGGCCGGCGACAACGGCGCGTGGACGCAGAAGGTGGCGCTGGTCCGCACACGCCTCGATGGCCCGGCGACCCTGACGGTGGCCACCAAGGCCGGCCCCCTGACCCTGAACCAGGGCGAGCAGTCGCAGGTCATGACCCTGCGCCCCGTCGACAAGGTCAAGATCGACAAGGCTCCGCTGGTCTTCGTCGGCTACGGCGTCGCCGCGCCGGAGCGGAAGTGGGACGACTTCAAGGGCGTCGACCTGAAGGGCAAGATCGCCGTCTTCCTGATCGGCGACCCGGACCTGGAGGCCGCGCCGGGCGAGCCGGTGGCCGGCAAGTTCGGCGGCTCGGCCGCCACCTACTACGCCCGCTGGACCTACAAGTACGAGGAGGCCGTCCGGCGCGGGGCGATCGGCGCGCTGATCGTCCACGAGAGCCTCGGGGCCGGCTATGGCTGGACGACGGTCAAGGCCTCGAACGGCGAGGGCTACGACATCGTCCGGGCGGACCCCGCTAAGGACAAGCTCTTGATGCAGGGCTGGATCCAGCGCGACGTGGCGGTCGACCTCTTCAAGCGCTCGGGCCTGGATTTCGAGGCGCTGAAGCGCGCGGCCCGCACCGCCGCCTTCAAGCCGGTGGCCCTGACCGGCGCCAGCCTGTCGGCCGACTACGCCGTCAGCCACCAGGCGATGGACAGCGCCAACGTCCTGGCGCGTCTGCCGGGCGCCAAGCATCCGGACGAAACCGTGGTCTACGCCGCCCACTGGGACGCCTATGGCGTGGGCGCGCCGGACGCTCAAGGCAACACCATCCGGCGCGGCGCCGCCGACGACGCCATCGGCGTGGCCGCGGTGATCGAGGCCGCCCGCGCCTTCACCCAAGGTCCGCGCCCGGAGCGCTCGATCCTGTTCGCCGCCTGGACCGCCGAGGAGCGTGGCCTGTTGGGCTCGGAATACTACGCCAACCACCCGACCGCGCCGCTGGGCAAGACGGTGGCCAACTACACCTTCGACGTGCTGCAGACCGTGGGGCCGGCGCGCGACGTGGTGCTGGTCGGGGCGGGCCAGAACGCGCTGGAGGACGGCCTCGCCGCCCAGGCCGCCAGGCAGGGCCGGACCATCACCCCGGACGCCAAGCCCGAGCGGGCGCTGTTCTACCGCGCCGATCACTTCTCGCTGGCCCGTCGCGGCGTGCCGGTGCTGCTGCTGATGGGCCTGGGCGGCGGGGCGGACCTGATCAAGGGCGGCCGCGCCGCCGGCGACGCCTGGGTCGCCGACTACACCAGCCGCTGCTACCACCAGCCCTGCGACGCCTGGAGCCCCGACTGGGACCTGCGCGGCGCCGCCCAGGACGTCGCCCTGACCTATGAAGCCGGCAAGGCCCTGGCCAACTCCCGCGACTGGCCGGACTGGAAGGCGGGCTCGGAGTTCAAGGCCATCCGCGCCGAGACGGCGGCGGAGCGGAGGTAGGGCCTACAGGTAATCCAGCATGCTCGGCGGCCCCGCCACCGAGCCATCCGCGTTGAACATCTGGGCCAGCTTGTCGCTGGCGGCCTGGAGTTCGACCAGCTTGGAATAGACGGCCGGGGTCCAGCCGGAGGCGTCGCGTTCCTCGGCGGTCATGCCGGCGTAGCGGGTGATCATCGCCTTGCCGAAGCCGCCGTCCGCGTCCGAGGTCGACTGGTAGCTGGCCTTGATGGCGTCGCTGTCGCGCTGGCGGATCTCGGCCTTGGCCTGGGCGACCTCGTGGGTCGAGAACTGGTCGTCCTTGTTCAGGGCCACGGCCGAGAGCGAGCGGTCGTCGAAGCGGCGGAAGTCGATCGCGCCGCTGCTGCCGTCCTTGGCCGCGTCGGGGGCGACGGCCAGCTCGTACTGCTTGTCCAGCGCGGTGCGGACGTCGCCGGCCACCTTGCCGAAGTCGCGGGTCTTGGCGCCGGCGACGACGCTGCCGGTCTCCTTCATGTAAGCGGCGACGCTGTCGTTCTGGATGCCGGCGGGGGCCAGGCCCGGACGGGCGATGGCCTGCTTGCGGCCTTCGACCAGGGCGGCGCGCTCGGTGGTCCAGGCGGTGGAGGCCTTTTCCTCCGGCCCGGCGGCGTCCATCTGGTCAAGGGCGGTCTGGTAGAGGCTGGCATAGTCGCCGGTCAGCCGCGCCTGGGCGGCGGGGCTGGCCAGGGCGGTGTCGTGCTGGTCCTTCAGGGCCAGGGCCGCGACGACCTGCTGGTCCATTGGGAACTGGCCGCCTTTGTTCGACGCGACGGCGTAGAGGCTGCGGCGGTCCATGCTGGAGAGGTCGATGGTCGCGTCGCCGTTGTTCAGGGCGCTCTTGGTTCCGGCCGCTTTCAGCAGACTCGCGATCTGGCTCCTTGCGTCGGAGACCACCGTGTCGATCGTCCGGGAGTCGGTCTGGGCCTTCAGCGCGGCCTGGGCGGCGGCCGAGAGCGTGACATTGACCGCCGGCGTGTTGATCGTCGGGCTCTGGTCGCGGGTCGTCCCGTTGGCGGCGGCCTGCTGGGCGCGCTGCGCGGCCGTCTGCCCGGCGGTCAGGCCGGGGGCGTAGTTCGACGAGTACGGATTGATCGTCGTCATGACGGCGGGGCTCGAAGCGACTCAGTCGCCTCAGGGTACAGCCGTCAGCGGGGGGAGGCGAGACTATGGTTAATAGGTCGCAACCTTTGGCCCGTCCTCGTCCTTCGACAAGCTCAGGATGAGGACTACTTTCTCGCCGTCGCAGTAGAAAACCTCATCCTGAGCTTGTCGAAGGACGGGGTTTTCGGTTCCTCGGCTTAGTTCAAAACCCCCGTCAGTAGCGGCCTGGCGAACAGGTCGGCCGCCTCGTCCCGTTCCAGGCCCGGGACCCAGGCGCCCAGGCTGGCGGCGGCGTTCAGCATCGAGTTGATCATGTGGGCGGCGATGCTGGGGTCGATCGGCCGGATCGAGCCGTCGGCGACGCCGTCGGAGATGATCGAGGCGAAGCGCTGCCAGCCGCGCATGTAGCCGTCGGCCATGTCGTGACGCAGGGTGTCGGGCAGGGCGCCCAGCGACGAGGCGCGCAGCAGCGGCCCATGCTCGGACAGCTGGTAGCTGGTCAGGCCGGCGGCGGTCGAGACCAGCCGCGTCCAGTTGTCCGCCGGCAGGTCGCGGGCGTCCAGCTGCGAGCGGCGGGTGACGGTGAAGGTGCGCTCGAAGCACTCGGCGACCAGGGCGTCCTTGTCGTCGTGGTGGTGATAGAACGAGCCCTTGGTGACGTTCAGCGCCGCCGAAATCTCCTCGACCGAGGCGCCGCGATAGCCGCGCTGGTTGATCAGGCGGGTGGCGGCGACCAGGAAGGTCTCGCGCCATTCCAGGCCTTCGGGCGACACCGGAGTCGGGTCGGGCAGGGCGCGCGGGGCCCAGACCTGGCCGGCGGCGGGCAGACCGTTCAGCAGGATGTCGCCCATCCGGTCGCGCACGCGGCCATAGTCGTCGACGTCGTAGCGGCGCAGCCAGCGGCCAGACCAGAACACCTGCTCCATCAGCAAGTGGGTGCGGGCCGTGCGCTGGCGCTTGTCCAGGTGGGCCAGGGACGGGTCATCGAAGAAGCTCCGCACCCGGCGGAACAGATCGTTGAACGCGCCGACCACCGAGCCGCGCAGGGGCTCCTTGAGGGCCTTGATCTCGGCGAAGCTGGTCAGGGGCGTGGCCTCGCCCAGGCGGACCCGGCGGTTCAGGTCGAGATAGAGGTCCAGGAACTTCAGGATGCGCGCGGCGGGCGCGGCCTCGGCGGCGGCCTCCTCGACCATGGCCTCGAAGCGCTCCAGGCCGCGCATGAAGCAGGCGGCGGCCAGATCGTCCTTCCTGCGATAGTAGTAGGTGACGCTGGTGGTGTTCAGCCCGACATTGGCGGCGACATCGGCCAGGGTCATGCCGCGCACGCCCTGGCGGTTCAGGATCGCCGTGGCCGCCGCCAGGATCGTCTCCTTCTTGCGGGCGTAGCGCGCTGTCGCCGCCCCCGCCACCCGACCGTCGTCCATAACAAAATCCCCAAGTCCACTCACCTTCGGCGGCCGCGCCAGGCACTGGACTATCGGGTCCAATCTAGGCGTGTGGAGGGCCGGCTTAAAGGGCGCTCCGTCCGTCGAGGGACAATTGGCGCTCACCTAGCGTCGGGGTTTGTCAGGAATGTTTCAGGACGCCCGCTTTTGACGGGCCTTCCGCCGCCATCTGGGTTTCGACCAGGTCGAGGAATTTGCGGCCGACCGCGCCGCCGGTCTGGCTCTCGACCTGCTCCAGCACCACCACGTCGGCGGCCATCAGGTCCTTGAGCACGCTTCGCGGCGTGGCGGTCAGGGGATAGGCGCCGCCGTCGCGGTACTCGATGGGGGCCAGCGTCAGATAGCCGTAGTTGCGGGCGCGGCCGGCCAGGCGCGCCTGCGTCAGGAACAGGGCCAGCGGATCGAAGAAGCTGTCGTTGACGGCGGTGAGGGTGAACACGCCCGAGCCAGGCGGTCCGACGGGATGGGCGGTGACGGCCGGGGCCTTCCAGCCCTTGGGCGGCTTTCGCAGGTTCAGCAGGCTGGAAAGGTCGCGGTCCAGGCCGGTCTCGTCCGGGGCCTGCGCGACGTCCCAGTCCAGCGCCGGCGTTTCGAGTCCCTGGCGGTTCAGCTCGCCGACGAAGGCGCGGGCGGCCAGGGCGACGCCCAGCTGGTTCCAGTGAACGCCGTTGCGGGGGAACATCTCGTAGCCGAGCTTGCCGCGCTGGGCCTCCAGCGTCGCGCGGCCGTCGACCCAGTGGACGCCGGCGGCGGTCAGGGCGCTGCGGGCGGCGGGATAGACGCTGTCGCGCCTGGCCGCGCAGGGGTAGCTCGGCGGCACGAGGTCCGGGAACCAGGTCGTCTTGATCGGGGCCAGGACATAGACGAATTTCTGGCCGCGCGCTTCGAACCAGTCCTGCGCGCGCCGCAGGCGGCGGGCGTAGTCGGGCATGGCCGCGATGTCGACCTTCAGCTTGAGGCCGCAATGGGCCTCGATATAGCTCTCCTCGAACAGGGCGCCCAGCAGGCCGATGCTCATGGCGGTGGCCTCGTGGTTGCGCACCGCTAGGAACTGGCCGTCCAGCGCGGGCTGGGCCATGGCGCCGAGAACGGCGCCCAATTGCGGCAGGCCGTGGCTGCGGAAACAGGAACAGCGGCGACGAAAAGAGCATGGTCCCCCAGGGTGTCGCGCTTGCTCGACCTCCGGCCGAGGGTTAGCGGCGCGGCGGCGCTTTGAACAGAGGCCCGGTATGGCTCGGTGATTGAGAACGGATCAGCCGAGGCGGCCGGAAGCGCTGGCCGGTCGGGCGTTCACTCGGCCGGGGTCAGCGAGATGTCGACCATGATCTCGGCCGAGATGTTCTCCAGCGCCGCCTTGACCGCCTCGGCGTCCAGGGCGGGCGGCAGGCGCAGGCGGGCGTCCAGATGGAACAGCGGCGCGCCGGAGTAGGGCTCGACGCTCATACGGGTTTCGAAGGCCTCGATATTGGCGTTCAGGCCAGCGAGCACGGCCGTCACCTGATGGACGATGCCGGGCTGGTCCTGGCCGACCAGACTGAAGGCGACGGCCTGGCCCTCGGGTCCGGCCGTCTCGACCGCCGGCGCGATCCGCACGTCGAGGCCTTGAGCGTCCACCGCGCTGACGGCGGCGCGCAGGGCGTCGGCGTCGCCGGCCTCCACCAGCACGGAGCCGACATAGAGGCCGCCCAACTGGCTGAGGTGGCTTTCCAGCCAGTTGCCGCCGGCCGACAGCACCGCGCTGGCTATGGCCTGGGTCAGGCCGGGCCGGTCGCTGCCGATGACGCTCAGGATCAAAAGGGCCATCGGCGCCTCCCAGGAAAGTTGGTCCGCAACCAAGCGCATCGCGCCCGCGACGGCAATCCCGATCAGGACGCCTCCAGCGCGGCCGACGGCCTGGCGGCCAGGGTCCGGACGATGGCCTGGGTCAGGGCCCGCGGCGACAGCGGCTTGGCGATCGCCCCGTCCATGCCGGCCGCCAGATAGCTGGCCTGCTGGTGGGACAGAGCGTTGGCGGTCATGGCCAGGATCGGCGCGGCCCCCGCGGGTCCGGGCAGCGCGCGGATGCGCTGGGTGGCCTCGATCCCGTCCATGACCGGCATCTGGATGTCCATCAGGATCAGGTCGAAACCCGCGCGGGCCGCGGCGACGCCCTGGACGCCGTCCTCGGCGGAGCTCACCTGGGCGCCCAGCGCCTCCAGCATGCGGCCGGCGATCAGGCGGTTGGTGGCGTTGTCCTCGATCAACAGCACGCGCAGGCCGTCGAACAACGAGGTGTCGGGTTCGTCGACGTGGGCCGCTCCATGTCCGAGATGCGGCGCGGCGCAGGCGTCGGCCTCGACCTGCAGCCAGAAGGTCGAGCCTTGGCCGACCTTGCTCTCGAACCCGACCTCGCCGCCCATCATCTCGGCCAGGCGCCGACAGATCGACAGGCCCAGGCCCGAACCGCCGAAGCGGCGGGTGGTCGAGCCGTCGCCCTGACGGAAGCGCTCGAACAGGCTCTTGCCGGCCTCTTCGTCGATGCCGACGCCGGTGTCGGCGATCTCGAAGCGCAGGCGGAGCTTTCCATCCGTACGCCTGCCGGAGAGCCGCGCCACGACGCCGCCCTCCAGGGTGAATTTCACGGCGTTGCCCAGCAGGTTGAACAGCGCCTGACGCAGGCGCAGCGGGTCGGTGGCCGCCCAGCCCAGGTCGCCCTCGTCTCCCTTGGAGGGCGCTTCGACGCGAAGATAGAGGCCCTTCGCCTCGGCCTGCGGTCGCAGCATGTCGGCGACGCCGACCAGCAACTCGGCCGGATCGACCGGCTCGGAACCCAGCTCGAGCTTGCCGGCCTCGATCTTCGAGAAGTCGATGATGTCGTTCAGGAGCTCCGACAGCATCTCGCCGCAGCCCAGCGCCTCGTTCAGCAGGCGGCGGCCGTCGTCGGTCAGCGTCTCGGTCTTCAGAAGGTGCAGCACGCCCAGCACGCCGTTCATCGGCGTGCGGATCTCGTGGCTCATATTGGCCAGGAACTGGCTCTTGGCCTCGGCCGCGCTCAGAGCCGCGTCGCGGGCCTCGACCAGTTCGGTGACGTTCTGGCTGATGCCGATGACGTCGTAGGCGTCGGGGCTGGAGCCGCGCACGCCGCGCCAGGCGCAGTGCATGTGCGTCCAGTTGCTGGTGGCCGGATCCAGGTAGCGGTAGTCGATCTCGACATGCTCGCCGCCGCGCAGGGTGCGCGAGAACGCGTCCCAGACGCGCACGCGGTCGTCGGCGTGGATCGACAGGGTCATCTCCGCCACCGTCATGGTCCGCACCCCGCCCTGCGGCGAATTGGGCGTGGGGATGTCCTGGTCGAAGACATAGACCCCCTTGCGGGGGTTGAAGCGCCAGACGTAGACGCCGGCGGCGCTGCGCAGCAGTTCGTTGGAGCGCTCGGCCTGCTGGCGGGTGATCTCGCGGGCGCGGTCTTCGCTGAAGTCCTGGAAGACGATCATCAGACCGCCGCCCTCCAAAACCTTGGACTTCGAGCGCACCCAGAGCCAGCCGCCGCCCTTGCGGGCCAGGCGATGCTCGCCGGACGCCTGGCCGCGCGCCTCCAGCGTCCGCCCGATGTCCTCGATGATCAGCCTGTCATGCAGGTGGAAGAAGTCGTGCATGTGCCGACCGACCGATTCGTCGGGCGACCAGCCCGTCAGCTGCACCCAGGCGGGATTGACGCGGGCGATCACCCGGTCGTCCAGGACGACGAACATGTCGAGGCTGCTCTGGAAGAACCAGTCCGCGGCCGCGGCTTCAATTCTGGAGGCAGCCTCGGCGTCCAAGACCTTGCCCATCCCCGTTTCCTCGTTTTCAATCGATACTCGCAGGATCGGGTAAAGTTTACGTTGCGGAAAAAAGCCCCGTCTTCGATTTCGATCTAACGGTACGCAAACACGACCAGAGCAGGTCGCAAGGGGAGACCAGGAACTTGAGCACGCCAGAAGCCGTCGGACTGTCGAGCGAGCGATTGAAGCGCATCGATAGCTTCATCCAGTCCAAGTATATCGACACCGGAAAACTGCCCTGCGCGCTTACCCAAGTCTGGCGGCGTGGCCAGCTGGCCTATACCTCGGTGCTGGGCAGCGCCGATGTCGAGCGGGGAAAGCCTCTGAAGGCCGACAGTCTGTTCCGCATCTACTCAATGACCAAGCCGGTCACGAGCGTGGCCTTCATGATGCTGGTCGAGGACGGTCTGGTGTCGCTGGACGATCCGGTTCACCGCTTCATCCCGGCCTGGCGCGACCTGGGCGTGTTCGCCGCCGGGGTCGAGGGGGCGTTCCAGACCAAGCGCGCCGGCGAGCCGATGCGGACGATCGACCTGCTGCGGCATACCTCGGGTCTTACCTACGGCTTCCAGCAGCGGACCAATGTCGACGCGGCCTATCGCAAGCTGAAGCTGGACGGGATCGACAGCGAGGGCGGCCTGCAGGGCTTCGTCGACGCGCTGGGGACCGTGCCGCTGGAGTTCTCGCCGGGCGAGGCCTGGAACTACTCGGTCTCGACCGACGTGCTGGGCTATCTGGTCGAGAAGATCTCGGGGATGCCGTTCGACGTCTTCCTCAAGACCCGCATCTTCGATCCGCTGAAGATGGTCGACACCGGCTTCTTCGTGCCGGAGAGCCAGCGCGACCGCTTCACCGCCTGCTACGCCCTGACCCCCTCGGGCCGGGTGGTGCTGCAGGACGATCCGGAGAAGAGCCGCTTCTTCATGGACCCGTCGGTGAAGTCCGGCGGCGGCGGCCTGATCTCGACCGCCGACGACTACATGCGTTTCTGCCGGATGCTGCTGAATGGCGGTGAACTGGACGGCGCGCGCCTGCTCAGCCCCAAGACCCTCAAGCTGATGACCATGAACCACCTGCCCGGCGGCAAGGAGCTGGTTCAGGTCTCGAAGTCGCTGTTCAGCGAGGCGGTGTTCGAAGGCCTGGGCTTCGGCCTCGGCTTCGCCATGACCATCGACCAGGCCCGGACCAAGAACCTGGGCTCGCTGGGCGAATATTTCTGGGGCGGCATGGCCTCGACGGCGTTCTGGATCGACCCGGTCGAGGACCTGGCGGTGGTGTTCATGACCCAGCTGATGCCGTCGACCTCCTATCCGATCCGTCGGGAGCTGCGGACGCTGGTCTATTCGAGCTTCACGGAAGCGGCGGGGTAGGGGAGTCTCTCGTCAAAGAAAGCGGCGCGGGAGACAGCTCCCGCGCCGAGTTGCGCTTTACCAAAGTCCGACGCATTGCGAGCAACGCGCCACGCTCGCGGAATTCACCGACTTCGAATTGTGAGGACGCGTGCAAGGCGCATCCAAAGTCCATGACTTCCCGCGAACGCCCTCCCCAGCGCGGATCATTCTCTCTGGATTTCAGGCAAATGCGGCGCCGAGCAGCCCCTCGACGCCGCACCCACCCCCACGGATGATCTCGGCTGAAACCGTGATTTCGAATTTGTAGTATGTGATGAAATTCGTCAACGCCGCCCCGTCTCGAAGCGCTCCGAAAGCACGTGTCGTCACGGAGGTCTGGACATCTTCGCGCGACCGTGCAGGCTGGCTTCAAACAACCGTTCAAACGCCAAAACGGCATTCATAAGAGCAGGGGTCGAAACGTCATGGCCGCGATCAACGCCGTCACCGATCTTTCCGTCGAAGGCGACATCGGCGTCGTCACGCTGAACTCCCCGCCGGTCAACGCGCTGTCGGCCGCCGTCCGCGAAGGCTTGAAGGGCGCGTTCGACGCGGCCATCGCCGATCCGGCCGTGCGGGCGATCGTGCTGATCTGCGAGGGCAAGACCTTCATCGCCGGGGCCGACATCACCGAGTTCGGCAAGGCCATGACCGGCCCCAGCCTGCAGGACGTCCAGGCGGTCATCGAGAACTCGCCCAAGCCCGTCGTGGCGGCGATCCACGGCACCGCCCTGGGCGGCGGCCTGGAGGTGGCGCTGGTCGCCCACTACCGCGTCGCCGTGCCCTCGGCCAAGGCTGGCCTGCCGGAAGTGAACATCGGCCTGCTGCCCGGCGCCGGCGGCACCCAGCGCCTGCCGCGCATCGTCGGCGTCGAGAAGGCGCTGGAGATGGTCACCAGCGGCCAGCATGTGCCGGCCAAGGCGGCGCTGGCCATGGGCCTGTTCGACTCTCTGGTCGACGAAGGAAACCTGCGCGACGGGGCCATCGCCTTCGCCAAGACCGTGCTGGCCGAGGGCCGGCCGCTGAAGAAGGTCCGCGAGCTGAACGACAAGGTCGAGGCCGCGCGCGGCAAGCCCGAGATCTTCGCCGACTTCCGCAAGGCCAACGCCAAGAAGTTCCGCGGCTTCATGGCCCCGGAGAACAACATCAAGTGCATCGAGGCGGCGGTGAACCTGCCCTTCGAGGAGGGTCTGAAGGAAGAACGCCGGCTGTTCATGGAGCTGATGACCGGCACCCAGTCGGCCGCCCAGCGCTATGTGTTCTTCGCCGAACGCCAGGCCGCCAAGATCCCCGACGTGCCGGACGACACCCCCATCATCCCGGTCAAGAAGGTCGGCGTGATCGGCGCCGGCACCATGGGCGGCGGCATCTCGATGAATTTCCTCAACGCCGGCATCCCGGTGACGATCATCGAGGCCAAACAGGAGAACCTGGAGCGCGGCGTCGGGATCATCCGCAAGAACTATGAGAACACCGCCAAGAAGGGTCGCCTGACCCAGGACGACGTCGAAAAGCGCATGGGCCTGCTGACCCCCTCGATGAACCTCGAGGACCTGGCCGACTGCGACCTGATCATCGAGGCCGTGTTCGAGCTGATGGAGATCAAGAAGGAGGTCTTCGGCAAGCTGGACAAGATCGCCAAGCCCGGCGCGATCCTGGCCTCGAACACCTCGTACCTGGACATCGACGTGATCGCCGCCAGCACCAGCCGGCCCGAGAGCGTGATCGGCCTGCACTTCTTCTCGCCGGCCAATGTCATGCGCTTGCTGGAAATCGTGCGCGGCGCCAAGACCGACAAGTCGGTGATCGCCACCTCGATGCAGATCGGCAAGAAGATCGGCAAGGTCGCGGTGCTGGTCGGCAACTGCCACGGCTTCGTCGGCAACCGCATGCTGGCCCAGCGCCAGCGCGAGGCCCAGAAGCTGATCCTGGAAGGCGCCATGCCCTGGGACGTCGACCGGGTGCTGTACGATTTCGGCCTGCCGATGGGCCCGTTCGCCATGAGCGATCTGGCCGGTCTCGACATCGGCTGGGATCCGGCCAAGACCAGCTCGTCCACCGTGCGCGAAGTGCTGTGCGAGATGGACCGTCGCGGCCAGAAGAACGGCAAGGGCTTCTACGACTACGACGAGAACCGCAACGCCAAGCCGTCGCCGGTCGTGGAAGAGGTGATCCGTGACTTCGCCGAGAAGCGCCAGATCCAGCGCCGCGAGATCAGCGACCAGGAGATCCTGGAGCGCTGCCTCTATCCGATGGTCAACGAGGGCGCGAAGATCCTCGAAGAGGGCAAGGCCATCCGGGCGTCCGATATCGATATCGTCTGGATCAACGGCTACGGCTGGCCGGTCTATCGCGGCGGTCCGATGTTCTGGGGCGAGCTGGTGGGCCTGGATAAGATCCTGGCCAAGATGCAGGAGTTCCACGCCCAGCACGGCGACGACTTCAAGCCGTCGGCCCTGCTGGAGCGGCTGGTGGCCGAGGGCAAGGGCTTCAAGGACGCTTGAGGCGGCGCTGCCCCCTCCGTCGGCTTCGCCGACACCTCCCCCATAAAGGGGGAGGAGAACCGCGCCCTTCCTCCCCCTTTATGGGGGAGGTGGCCCGAAGGGCCGGAGGGGGCTGCGCAGACCTGTTATCGGAGTTACCCATGACCACCATCGCCGCCATGATGTCCGCCGACTACGGCGTGATGGGCGACATTCTTCGCCAGCGCGCCCAGGAAGGCCCCAACCATCCGGCCGTGATCATGGAGACCGGCGAGGCGGTGACCTACGCGGAATTCGACGCCTTGGTCGACCGCGTCGCCGCCGCCCTGCAGCGTGACGGGATCGCGCCCGGCGAGGCCATCGCCGTCTGCGCCCTGTCGTCGATCCCCTATGCGGCGGTGTTCCTCGGCGGCCTGCGGGGCGGCGTCGCGGTGGCCCCGATCGCGCCGTCCTCGACGCCCGAGGCCATCGCCGGCATGGTCGCCGACTGCGGGGCCAGGCTGTTCTTTCTCGACGCCGGCGTCGCCGAAGCGCAGAGGCCCGCGCCGATCCCGGTGCGCCAGATCGCCCTGGACGGTTCAGGCGCCGGCGAAGCCTTCGACGCCTGGCTGGCTCCGGAAGGCGCGACGCCGCGCCCGGTCGCGATCACGCCCGAGCATCCGTTCAACATCATCTATTCCAGCGGCACCACCGGCACGCCCAAGGGCATCGTCCAGTCGCACGGCATGCGCTGGAAGCACGTCTTCCGGGGCGACGCGGTCGGCTACGGCCCGGCGGCGGTCAGCGTGCTATCAACCCCGCTCTATTCGAACACCACCCTGGTCTGCTTCTTCCCGACCCTGGCAGGCGGCGGGACCGTCGTGCTGATGAAGAAGTTCGACGCCGGCAAATATCTGGAGCTGGCCCAGAAGCACCGCATGACCCACACCATGCTGGTGCCGGTGCAGTACCGCCGCCTGATGGAGCGGCCGGACTTCGACAGCTACGACCTGTCCTCGACGCATCTGAAGTTCTGCACCAGCGCCCCGTTCGGCGCCGAGCTGAAGGGGGAGGTGCTGCAGCGCTGGCCCGGCGGCCTGGTCGAGTATTTCGGCATGACCGAGGGCGGCGGCACCTGCATCCTGATGTGCCACGAGCATCCGGACAAGCTGCACACGGTCGGCCAGCCCGCTCCGGGCCACGACATCCGCCTGATCGACGAGGACGGCGTCCAGGTCGGCCCCGGCGTGGTCGGCGAGATCGTCGGCCGCTCGGCCGCGACCATGAGCGGCTATCACGGCCGGCCGGACAAGACCGCCGAGGCCATCTGGACCTCGCCCGAGGGCTGGACCTTCATCCGCACCGGCGATGTCGGCCGCTTCGACGAGCAGGGCTTCCTCACCCTGATGGACCGCAAGAAGGACATGATCATCAGCGGCGGCTTCAACATCTATCCGTCCGACCTGGAAGCGGTGCTGGTCCAGCATCCGGCCGTGGTCGAGGCGGCGGTGGTCGGGGTGCCCTCGGACGCCTGGGGCGAAACCCCTGTGGCCTTCGTGGCGGTGAAGGGCGAGGCCGACGCCGAGGCGATCAAGACCTTCGTCAACGGCCAGGTGGGCAAGACCCAGCGCCTGGCCGATGTGAAGATCGTCGACAGCCTGCCGCGCAGCCATATCGGCAAGGTGCTGAAGCGCGAACTGCGGGACGCTTGGCAAGTTTCGGGGCAAGTTTCGGGGCAAGTTTCGCCTAGTCAGTGAACTTTTTGCCGCGACGGCGCGCCGCATTAGGCTAGGCGGAATCGATGAATACGGTTGCTTAACCATATGGTGCGGCCATGGAGGTCGCCCGGTTCGTCGTGGAATGCGTTCTAAAGCCATGCTCCCGAAGCCTGCCGCCGCCGCTCCGATCGCCGCTCCTCAAGCGAAGACGTTCATCCGCGCTTCTGGCGGCCCCATCGATTTCGACGCGGTCGCCGCCGCGCTCGGCGTCGCCGGACACAGCTCGGACCTCGATCAGCGCCTGGCCGCCCGGTTCGCCCGTCCCGTCGCCGTTCGCGCCTTCGCCGACCGCGTCGAGGCCACCGCCGCGGCGCTGAAGGCCCTGGGCGTGCGCGAGGGCGGCGTCTGCGTCGTCTCCGCCCTGGCCGATCCGGAAACCCTGGCCGGCGTCGCCGCCGCGGGGCTCAAGGCCTGGCTGGTCGATGTCGACCCGTTCAGCGCCATGTTCGACACCGGCCACCTGCGCGCGCGCCTGCCCGATGCGCCGGGGCCGCTGGAGGCCATCGTTCCCGCCGCCGCCCACGGCCGCGCGCCCGACATGCGCGCCTGGGCCGCCTTCCGCGCCGAGACTGGCCTGCCGATCCTGATCGACGCCGCCGGCGCCTTCGACGTGGTGATCGCCGCGCCGGTTCCTGTTCTCGTGGGCCTGCCCGCTGGGGCGGGCGTCTTCGTCGCCTGCGAGGACGCCACCCCGATCAACGCCATCGACGCCGCGCCCTTCTCCGGCGACGACGGCCTCGCCGCCTGGCCGGGCCTGCGCCAGCGTCTGTGCGGCACGGCCCAGCAGCTGCGCGTCCTGCTGCTGGACAGCGGCGTCGGCTTCCAGCCGGGCTGGGGCATGAGCTGGATCTCGCAGACCTGCGCCCTGTCCCTGCCGACCGACGACGCCGGCGCCGTGGCCTGGAAGCTCCAGGCGGCCGGGATCGCCGCCAGCTGCTCGGTCCGCGACCGCGCCCTGGCCGCCGACGACACCCCGACCGCCGACCACCTGGCGGCCTCGACCGTGGTCATCACCCTGGATCCGGGGCTCGACATCGAGGGTCTGGACCGCCTGTGCGACGCCCTGCGCGACGCGGTGGCCTAGAGGCGGCCGCCGACTTGGCCTAAGCATTGGCGCGTATTCACGCCGAAGGTTGCGATGGCCGAAGAGTCTCAAGAGCCCCAGTCCCTGGAATCCTTGTCCCTCGACTGGGGCTTCACCCTGCCCGACGAGGTCTGGGCGATCCCCGAGGACGAGCGCGACGCGGAGGTCCGCTACAACGACGACCTCTGCCAGTGGGGCGACCGGGTTTTCATCCGCTGCATCCTGCCCGTGCCCCTGAAGGGGACGGACGACTATTTCGGCTGGGGCGCCTGGGCCGAGGTCGATGCCGAGGTCTTCGAGCGCTATCTCGACCTCTATGACGCCGACGGCCGCGAGGAGCCGCCGCACCCGGCCAAGCTGGCCAACCGCCTCGCGCCCTATGCCGGAACGACGCTTGGGACCCGGATGCTGATCCAGTTCCAGACCCCGGACGAGCGCCCGACCCTGATCCTGCTGGACGGCGACAAGAGCCGGCTGGCGCAGGACCAGCGCGACGGCATCGACGCCGCGCGGCACCACGAGATCCTGGAGATTTGCGGGGAGTAGGGCTGGCCCGCTACGCCGCGTCGATCATTCGCTTGGCGGCGCGCGCCAGCAGGCCCGAGCGTGTGAAGCCGTGGGTCTCGGCATAGGCGTCGATATCGCGAAGGGTGGTCTCGGGCAGGGTGATATTGACCCGCACCGTCCTGGGCTGGGCGGTCTTCAGGGGCACGATGATCACCGCGCCGTCGCGGTTCACGGGATTGGCCATCACCTCGTCCAGGGTCGAGGGCGCGGGAATAGACTCGCCATCCTCGACCATGCCGTCGATGTGGAGGAGCAGGGCCTCCTCGGCGTTGGCGCGGGCCTCCTCCAGGGTCGCGCCCACGCTGACGCACCCGGGCAGGTCGGGAAAGGAGACCCCGAACTCGCTGTCGGCGTCCTTGTGGATGAGGGCGATATAGCTTGTCATTGGCTCACCTCAGGATCAGGCCCGATTGCCGTTCGATCGACCGTAGCGTCCCGAGCGGAAGGTCTCGTTTGGGATGCGGAACGGTCACGCGACCGGGTTTCGTGGGGTGCTTGAACTGAGCGTGGGAGCCGCGCCGGGCCACCTCGACCCAGCCGTCGGCCTCCAGCGCGGAGATGACCTCACGACTATTCATGAGTGTGTATTTATGGGTATAATTTCTTTGCCGTCAAGGCGAGCCTAGAGCCAGCCCGTCTTCCGGAATCGCCGGTACAGCAGTCCGCAAACCACCACGATCACGGCCAGCACGCCGTAGTAGCCATACTGCCACTTCAGCTCGGGCATGTGCTCGAAGTTCATGCCGTAGATGCCGGCCACGGCCGTCGGCACGGCCAGGATGGCGGCCCAGGCGGCCAGCTGGCGGGTGATCGCGCCCTGGCGCTGCTGTTCCAGCAGGCTGGAGATCTCGAACACCGAGGTCAGCACCTCGCGCAGGCCGTCGACCAGGATCTCGGTGCGCTGGATGTGATCGCGGACGTCGCGGAAATAGGGCCGCACCTCGCTGTCGATGCAGGGCAGATCGTGATGTTCCAGCGCGCTGACCACCTGGGTCATGGGCCCGAGCAGCTTCTTGAACTTCATCAGCGCCCGGCGAAGGTTGAAGATGCGGGCGATCTCGGCGCGGCTGAGGAAGGCGTCCAGCGCCCGCCGCTCGAACGCGACCAGCTCTTCCTCGATGGCGTCGACGATCGGCATGTAGCCGTCGACGATGAAGTCGAGCACCGCGTGCAGCACGTAGTCGACGCCGTGGGCCAGCAGGACCGGCGCGGCTTCCAGCTGGGCCCGCAGTTCGGTGTGGGCGCGGGCCGACCCGTGACGGACGGTGATCAGGTGGCGGTGGCCGACGAAGAAGTCGGTCTCGCCATATTCGATGTGGTCATTGTCCAGATGGGCGGTCTTGGCCACGACGAACAACTGGTCGCCATAGACATCGACCTTGGGCGTCTGGCGCGCATTGAGCGCGTCCTCGATCGCCAGCGGGTGGAGGTGGAAGGCCTGTTGCAGCACGCGCAGTTCGGCCTCGTCGGGCTCGACAAGGCCGATCCAGACGAACTCGCCCTCGCGCGGCCGCAGACTGTCCGGATCGTCCAGGCTGACCGGACGAACGGCCTGGCCGGCGACATAGGCGCTGGCGGCGACGACACTCACTGGAAGGGGCTCACGGCTCTAGTGGGCGGCCGCGTAGGCTTCGACCTGCGCCACCCGCCGGGCCTTCTCGGCCTCGGTCAGGAAAGAGCCGGTGAAGCTGTTCTTGGCCAGGGTGACGATCTCGTCCCGCGTAAGACCGACCGCGTTGGCGGTGGCCATGTAGTTCTCCAGCAGGTAGCCGCCGAAATAGGCCGGGTCGTCGGAGTTCACGGTGGCCTTCAGGCCCAGGGAGAGCATTTTCTTCAGCGGATGGACGTCCAGGCTGGGCACGCCGCACAGTTTCAGGTTCGACAGCGGGCAGACCGTCAGGGTGGTTCCATCGGCGATCAGGCGCGCGGTCAGGGCCTCGTCCTCCAGGGCGCGGTTGCCGTGGTCGATGCGGTCGACCTTCACCAGGTCGATGGCTTCCCAGACGTATTCGGGCGGGCCTTCCTCGCCGGCGTGGGCCACGATCTTGAGGCCCAGGTCGCGGGCCGCCTGGAACACCCGGGCGAACTTGGCCGGCGGGTGGCCGACTTCGGAGCTGTCCAGGCCGACGCCGGCGATCTTGTCGAGCCAGGGCTTGGCCTGCTCCAGGGTCGCGAAGGCGGCCTCTTCCGACAGGTGGCGCAGGAAGCAGAGGATCAGCTTGGAGGTGACGCCCAGCGTCTTCTCGGCCTCGTCCATGCCGGCCAGCAGTCCCTTCATCACCGTGTCGAAGGCGATGCCGCGATCGGTGTGGGTCTGGGGATCGAAGAAGATCTCGGCATGGGTCCCGCCGTCGGCGGCCAGGCGCTTGAAATAGGCCAGGGCCAGGTCCTTGAAGTCCTCGGCGGTCTGAAGCACGCCCGCGCCCTGGTAGTAGATGTCCAGGAAGTCCTGCAGGTTGGAGAAGGCGTAGGCCGCGCGGATGTCCTCGACCGACTTGTAGGGCAGGGTGATCCCGTTGCGCTGGGCCAGCTCGAACATCAGCTCGGGCTCGAGGCTGCCCTCGATGTGCATGTGCAGCTCGGCTTTCGGGAGGCCGCGGACAAATTCGATGGAGGCGGTGTCGATCATGCGGACGTTATGAGCCTCCCTAGCGACGCCTTTCAACTGTCATCCCAAGCTTTATGCGCAGGACCCGTCCGTCCGCCGCCAGCGCGGAGAGGACAGGCGCCTGCCTAGAGCGGTTGCGGCGTCTTCGGCGGCCCTTCCGGCAACGGAATGAACTCGTCGTGGTCGAAGTCGGGCAGCTTCATGCGGCCAGCCTTCCAGTCGGCCTTGGCCTGCTCGATGCGGTCCTTGGACGAGGAGACGAAGTTCCACTCCATGAAGCGCGGGCCGATCGGCTCGCCGCCCAGCAGCATGACGGTCGAGCGCTCCAGCGCCTTGAACACCACGGTCTCGCCCGGAGCGAACACGGCCATCCGCAGGGCCGAGAGCTCGCGGCCGTCGACCTCGACCCGGCCGTCGGCGACATAGGCCGCGCGCTCGGAATATTCGGCCGGCAGGGCCGCGGTCGTGCCCGGCTCAAGCTCCCAGTGGACGTAGAACAGCGGTGAGAACACCGGCACATTGGCCTTGGCGCCGAACGCCTCGCCGGCGATCAGCCGCGCTTTCAGCCCGCCGCTCTCGTAGGACGGCAGCTCGGCCTGGCCTTCGTGGTGGCTGAAGCTGGGGGCGATCTCTTCATATTCCTTGGGCAGGGCGATCCAGGCCTGCATGCCGTCCATGCGGCCGCCCTGGCGGCGCAGGGTCTCGAAGCGTTCGGAGTGGGTGATCCCCGAGCCGGCGGTCATCCAGTTGACCTCGCCCGGCTTGATCACGGTCTCGGAGCCGACGCTGTCGCGGTGGGTGATCTCTCCCTGGAACAGGTACGACAGGGTGGAGAGGCCGATGTGCGGATGCGGGCGGACGTCGGCGCTCTTGGAGAAGCCCGGCGCGAAGTCGGCCGGCCCCATGTGGTCCAGGAAGGTGAACGGGCCGACCATGCGCTTGGCGTGGAAGGGCAGCACGCGGCCAACCTCGAAGTTTCCGATGTCGTGGCGGCGGGCTTCGATGACGAGGTCGATCATGGGTCGGCTCCGGGAAGGAATACGCGGAACTTAGCTGGGACAAGACCGCCGCGTCTTGTGCAAAGCCGGCAATGCAAGGTTCGCGTTTTTGATCCCTACAGCGTGTCGGCGGCCTTCTTCAGCGGCAGCAGCGCCAGCAGGCTGATCGCGCCCGCGCCGGCGAGATACAGGCCGACCAGCTTCAGGCCGCCATGGGTGGCCAGGGCCTGGGCGATGGCCGGGGTCATGCCGCCGCCGATCACCCCGCCGACATTGAAGGCGATCGACGAGCCGGTATAGCGCACCCGCGCCGGAAACAGGCTGGGCAGCCAAGCCCCCAGCGGGCCATAGACCAGGCCCATGACCACCAGGGCCAGGGACAGAAAGACGCCGATCGTCCAGAGCGAGCCCGAGCCCATCATCGGCGCCAGGGCCGCGCCGGCGGCGATGGTCAGCAGCGAACCGGCCATCAGCACGCGGCGGGGACTGGTCTTGTCGGCCCAGTAGCCGGCCCAGACGATGCCGCCGGCCATGAACAGGATGGCGACCAGCAGCACGCCCAGGAACACCTGGCGGTCATAGCCAAGGGCCGTGACGCCGTAGCCCAGCGAGAAGGCGGTGGTCAGGTAGAAGAGGGCGAAGCAGGCGACGACGGCGAACGTGCCGCCGATCGTCTCGCGGGCGTGGGTCTTCAGCAGCTCGGCCACCGGCACGTGCGGCGGGGGGGCCGCGTGGGCGGCGGCCTGGAAGGCGGGGGTTTCGGTCAGCTTGAGGCGGATCCACAGGCCGACTCCGACCAGCAGGATGCTGCCCAGGAACGGCAATCGCCAGCCCCAGCTCTGGAACTGCTCCGGCGTCAGGACAGCGCCCAGAGCCAGGAACAGGCCATTGGCGGCGATGAAGCCCACCGGAGCGCCCAGTTGCGGGAACATGCCGAAGCGCGCGCGGAAGCCGGGCGGGGCGTTCTCCACCGCCAACAGGGCCGCGCCGCCCCACTCGCCGCCCAGGCCAAAGCCCTGGCCGAAGCGCAGCAGGCACAGCAGGAACGGCGCGACCCAGCCGGCCGTGGCGTAGGTCGGCAGGAAGGCCACCAGCAGCGTCGAGCCGCCCATGATCAATAGCGAGGCCACCAGGGTCGACTTGCGCCCGATGCGGTCGCCGAAATGGCCGAACACGATCGAGCCCAGCGGGCGGGCGATGAAGGCCACGCTCAGGCTGGCGTAGGAGGCCAGGAGCTGCATGGCCGGCGAACTGGCGGGAAAGAACAGCGGCCCGAACACCAGCGAGGCGGCGGTCGCGTAGATATAGAAGTCGTAGAACTCGACCGCCGTGCCGATCAGGCTGGCGGCCAGCACGCGTCGCGTCGACGCGCCGCCAGCGCTCGATTGGGCCATCTGGCCTCTCCCCAAGGTGTCGGAAGACCGACGCGGACGGCTCCAGGGCCGCCACGCGCCATCGTGAAGGATCAGCCCAGCGGGCTGACGTACGGACTCACCAGACCCAGCGGCACGGCCGTCGAGTTCTTGACGCCGCGGATGACGATGCGGCTCTCGATGTTGCTGACCAGACCTAGCGACAGCAGCTTCTCGCGCAGGAACTCGTCGAAGGCGCGCATGTCGCGGGTGACGATGCGCATCTCGTAGTCAGCCGCGCCGGTGACGGTGGCGCACTGCACGACCTCGGCCCACTTGGCGACGGCCTGTTCGAACGTGTCCAGATTTTCCTTGGTCGGAAGGGACAGCTTGACGGTGCAATAGACTTCGAAGCCCAGACCCAGCTTCTCGCGGTCCAGGATCGTGACGCGACGCTGGATGACGCCAGCGTCTTCCAGGCGCTTGATCCGGCGCCAGCATGGGCTGGACGAGAGGCCGACCCGTTCGGCGATCTCCGCGACGGACAGTCCGGCGTCGTGTTGGATGAGATCGAGGATCTTGGCATCCACGGCGTCGAGTTGTTCGGACAAGAAATTCCTCCCCCAAGCGGGCGTTGACGCTCCAATTTTGCGCAAAGGGGGCCTGAGTCGGGCACGCCTTGGGCAAACAATTTCCGCGCTTCTATAAGATATTGCGTTACGGGCGAGAAGACCCCGGAGGAAAATTTTTGCCATGCGGCACTCTGAAGTCACTCTCGACGACAAATATGTGCTCGAAAATGGTCGAGCCTTCATCACTGGCGTTCAGGCGCTGCTGCGGGTCCTGCTGGATCGCAAGCGCCTTGATCGCCTCGCGGGCCTGAACACCGGGGGCTATCTTTCCGGCTATCGCGGCTCGCCGCTGGGCGGCCTCGACCAGCAGGCCGCGCGCATCAAGAAGCTGCTGACCGCGCACGACGTGGTCTTCCAGGAAGGCCTCAACGAAGACCTCGCCGCCACCGCCGTGTGGGGCAGCCAGCAGGCCAACCTGTTCCCCGGCGCGCTCTATGATGGCGTGTTCGGCATGTGGTACGGCAAGGCCCCGGGGGTCGACCGCACCGGCGACGTCTTCAAGCACGCCAATTTCGCCGGGACCTTCCCGACCGGCGGCGTGCTGGCGGTGGCCGGCGACGACCACGGCTGCAAGAGCTCGACCCTGCCGTCGCAGTCGGAATTCGCCTTCCAGGACTTCGAGATGCCGGTGCTGTCGCCGGCCGACGTTCAGGAAGTGCTGGACTATGGCGTCCTCGGCATCGCCCTGTCGCGGTTCTCGGGTCTGTGGACGGGCATGATCGCCCTGGCCGACACCATGGACAGCGGTGTGACCATCGATGTTTCGCTGGGCCGCCACCAGGCTGTCATTCCAGACTTCCCGTTCCCGCCCGGCGGTCTCGGCATCCGGCTGAAGGACCAGCCGATGGAGAAGGAACGGCGGATGCGGCTGCACAAGCTGCCCGCCGCCCTGGCCTTCGCCCGCGCCAACCACATCGACCGCGTGGTGCTGGGCGCCTCGCACGTGCGCGTCGGCAAGGCGCGCCTGGGCATCGTCTGCCAGGGCCAGGCCTACAAGGACGTGCTGGAGGCCTTCACGGCCATGGGCATGACCCTGCAGGAGGCCGCCGACCTGGGCGTCTCGATCTACAAGGTCGGCATGCCTTGGCCGCTGGAGCCGCTGGGCCTGCGCGCTTTCGCCGCCGGCCTCGAGACCCTAATGGTCATCGAGCACAAGCGCGGCCTGATCGAGCCCCAGGCCCGCGCCGCGCTTTATGATCTCCCCGCCCAGGCGCGTCCGCGCATCATTGGTAAGGTCGACGAACGCGGCGCCCCGCTGCTCTCGGAGCTCGGCTCGTTGTCGGTGGCCGAAATCGCCTTGGCCATCTACGACCGCCTGCCGGACGGCCCGCACATGGAGCGGGCCCGCGCCTATCTGAACCGCGTTTCGGCCGCCGGCGTCGCCGCTGTCAGTCTGGCCGCCGACCAGGCCCGCAAGCCGTTCTTCTGCTCGGGCTGCCCGCACAACAGCTCGACCAAGCTGCCGGAGGGCTCGCGGGCTCTCGCCGGCATCGGCTGCCACTACATGGCCGGGTTCAACGACCCGATGACCGACCTCAACACCCACATGGGCGGCGAGGGCCTGACCTGGGTCGGCGCGGCGCCATTCACCAGCGAGAAGCACGTCTTCCAGAACCTGGGCGACGGCACCTACAACCACTCGGGCTCACTGGCGATCCGGGGCGCGATCGCGGCCAAGGCCAACATCACCTACAAGCTGCTCTATAACGACGCCGTCGCCATGACCGGCGGCCAGCGCGCCGAGAGCGGCTTCACCCCCGCCCAGATCACCCGCCAGCTGGCGGCCGAGGGCGTGACCAAGACCGTCATCGTCGTCGACGAGCTGAACCGCTACGAGGGCGTCACCGATCTTGCGCCGGGCGTCGAGGTCTTCCCGCGTTCGGACCTGATGCGCGTGCAGGAGATGCTGCGCGACACGGCCGGCGTGACGGTGCTGCTGTACGACCAGACCTGCGCCACGGAAAAGCGCCGCCGTCGCAAGCGCGGCTCCATGCCCAAGGCGACGAAGCGCGTGTTCATCAACCCGCTGGTCTGCGAAGGCTGCGGCGACTGCTCGGTGAAGTCCAACTGCGTCTCGGTCGAGCCGCTGGCCACGGAGTTTGGCCGCAAGCGCAAGATCAACCAGTCGTCCTGTAACCAGGACTACAGCTGCGTCGAGGGCTTCTGTCCCTCGTTCATCACCCTGGAAGGCGCCGAGAGCGCCCAGTCCAAGAAGACGCCGGCGGCCCTGACCGCCGAGTCGACGCCGCTGCCCGAGTTCGAGCCGCTGACCGGCGTGCGCAAGATCCTGTTCACGGGCGTGGGCGGCACGGGCGTGACGACCGTGGCCTCGATCCTGGCCATGGCCGCCCACATCGACGGCCGCGCCGGCAGCGTGGTGGACATGACGGGTCTGGCCCAGAAGGGCGGCTCGGTGTTCAGCCACGTCAAGATCGGCGAGACCGAGGAGACCATCGTCGGGGGCCGCGTCCCGGCCGCCAGCGCCGACGTGCTGATCGCCTGCGACCTGCTGGTGGCGGCCTCGCCCGAGGGCCTGTCGCTCTACGCCAAGGACCGCACGCGCGCCTTCGGCAACAGCGACTTCGCCCCGACCGCCGACTTCGTCACCAGCCGCGACGTCAAGTTCGACAGCGGCGCCATGGCGCGCCGGGTCAAGGGCGCGACCAACACCTTCGACGCCTGTCCGGCCCAGCGCCTGGCCGAGACCGAGTTCGGCGACGCCATCTACGCCAACATGATCATGGTGGGCTTTGCCTGGCAGCGCGGGGTGATTCCGGTCTCCAGCCGCGCCCTCTATCGCGCCATCAAGCTGAACGGCGTCGACGCCGAGGCCAATTTGCAGGCCTTCGAACTGGGCCGCCGCGTGGCCCACGACCCGACCTCGATCGCCGTCAAGGAAGACAAGGTCGCCACGCCCGAGACCATGCCGCTGGACGACCTGATCGCCCACCGTATCAAGGAGCTGACGGCCTACCAGAACGCGGTCTACGCCCAGCGCTACGCCGACAAGGTCGCTAAGGTTCGCGCGGCCGAAGTCGCCGTCAGTGGTCCCGATGGCGAGCTCCCCTTGACCCGCGCGGCGGCGGTCAATCTCTACAAGCTGATGGCCTATAAGGACGAGTACGAGGTCGCTCGTCTGTATACGGATGGTCGCTTCAAGGCCGAGCTGGCCGGGACCTTCAAGGGCGGCAAGGCCAAGGTCTGGCTTTCGCCGCCGCGGCTGGCCCCCAAGGGGCCGGACGGCAAGCCCAAGAAGATCGCCTTCGGCGGCTGGATGCTCGACGCCGCCTTCCCGATGATGGCCAGGATGAAGGGCCTGCGCGGCGGCCCGCTCGACATCTTCGGCCACACCGAGGAGCGCAGGATGGAGCGCGACCTGATGGCGTCCTACGAGACGACCCTCGACCGCCTGGCCGCCGGCCTCTCCCCGGAGAGCCTGCCGCTGGCGGTGAAGATCGCCGAGATCCCGCAACAGATCCGCGGCTACGGCCACGTCAAGGACGCCTCGGTGGTCACGGCGAAAGCGGCGGAGGCCAAGCTGTGGGCGCAGTGGGGCGGTAGCTGACCACCGTATCGTGGCGGGAAGTCTGTGATAGACTTTCCGCCATGAACAAGCCGGTTCGCGACGCTTCGGTTTCAGTGACCCTTCCCAGCAGCGCGGTGGAGGAACTTAGCGCGCGCGTCGCCTCGGGAGAGTTCGGCAGCCTGGATGAGGCCGTCACGGCCGCGCTCCTGGAGCTTGAGCACTTTCGCGCCGTCGAATTGGTTGGGGGCGAGGCGGCGTTTCGGGCTCTGGCGGGGCGGATCGAAGCCGATTCCGAAGCGCATGTCGGCGAGGTCGACGCTTTCGAGTTCCTGCATGCGCTGAAAGACGAATATGAGCGCTTTGCCGCCCAGGACGACCGCGCCTGAAGCCAGTGCGTCTCAGCGCGCTGGCCGCTAAGGAAATCCGTCGGATAGGCGAGGACATAAAGCGCGATAAGCCCCAGGCCGCAGTGGCTTTCGTGGCTCAGCTGCTTCAGCGCTGCGAGAGTGTGGCCAACGCGCCTGAAGGCTATGGACTGAAGCCGCAATACGGCTCCGCCGTGCGCGGTGTAACAGTTTCGCCCTATGTGATCCTGTATCGGATACGAGCAACGGACATCCTCATCCTCAGTGTCCGGCATGGCGCGCGCAGGCCGGTGGCGCTGAAATGATCAGGGACCTGCGTGGCGCGCTCCAGGGTTCGTGCTAGGTTCCCGCCATGAACAAGCCTCCGAACCCCGTGACCGTCACCCTCAACGCCGAGGACGCCGCCGACCTGCAGGCGCGGGTCGAACGGGGCGAGTTCGCTTCGCTGGATGAGGGCGTCGCCGCTGAATTGGCCGAGCTGAACTATCGGCGGGCGGCTGAGATTGTCGGCGGTCCGGAGAAGCTCGAGGCTCTGCTGGACAAGCTGGAAGTGGTCGAGACGCAGGACCCCGCCGACTGGGTTGGCGGCAAGCGTTCGCTGTCCGACATGCTGGCGGACCTGAAGGCCCAGGCCGGATCCTAGGCGTTCCCATGGCTGATTTCGATTTCGACGCTGTCGTTGTCGGGGCGGGCGCGGTGGGCCTGGCCTGCGGTTATGCGCTGGCCAGGCGCGGCCTGATCGTCGCCGTGCTGGAGGCCGAGAGCCACATCGGCCAGGGCGTCTCGTCGCGCAATTCGGAGGTGATCCACGGCGGGCTCTACTATCCGACCGGATCGCTGAAGGCGCGCCTGTGCGTGCAAGGGCGGCGGTTGCTGTACGCGTTCCTCGACACGCACAACGTCGCCTACAAGCGCTGCGGCAAGCTGGTGGTGGCGACGTCCGACGACGAGATCCCGCGCCTCGACGCCATCTGGGATCAGGCCCTGGCCAACGACGTCGAGGGCATGGAGCGGCTGACCGGCGAGCAGGCCCGCGCCCTGGAGCCCGGCCTCAACGCCCACGCGGCGCTGCTGTCGCCGCAGAGCGGGGTCTTCGCCAGCCACGACTACATGCTGGCCCTGCAGGGCGAGATCGAGGCCGCCGGCGGGGCGGTGGTGCTGTCGACGCCGTTCGAAGGGGCCGAAGCGTTGCCGGGCGGCGGCTTCACCGTGCGGGCGGGCGGGGCGGATCCGACCAGCCTGACCTGCCGCCTGCTGGTCACCGCGCCGGGCCTGTCGTCGCAGGACGTAGCCGGCCGCATCGAAGGTTATCCGGCCGACCACATCCCCAAGGCCCACTACGGCAAGGGCGTCTATTTCCGCCTGACCGGCAAGGCGCCGTTCCAGCGGCTGATCTATCCGCCGCCGATCCACGGGGCGCTGGGCACCCACTATCGCAACGACCTGGGCGGCCAGGCGGTGTTCGGGCCGGACCTGGAATACGTCCCGACGCCCGACTATTCGGTCGACCCGGCCAAGGCGGAGGCCTTCGCCGCCTATATCCGCAAGTTCTGGCCGGGCCTGCCCGACGGCGCCCTGCAGCCCGACTACGCCGGCGTGCGGCCCAAGCTGCACGGCCCCGACGCGCCGCAGCCCGACTTCCAGCTGCGCGGCGCCGAGGACCACGGCTTCGAAGGCCTGATGGCGTTGTTCGGCATCGAGAGCCCGGGCCTGACCAGTTCTCTGGCGATCGGCGAGACGGTCGCCACGCGGCTGCTAGGGGAGCCGGCCGTCTAGCTTCGCGTTGACACTGGATCGGCGCCCGCCGATGGTCCGCCGCCTTACGTTGCCCCCGGAGTTCGCCTTGACCAACCTGCTGCACGCCATGCTGGGCAAGGGTCTGGGCGGCCTGGAGCAGGTGTTTCTCGACTACCAGCCGATCCTCGAGGCCTGGGCCGCCAAGCGCGGCGGCCGGTGCGTCGGCGTGGTGCGCAAGGGCGGCAAGGTGGCCGCCGCGCAAGCCGGACGGACCCCGCCCCTGACCGCCATGCCGGCCTTTACCGACTGGGATCCGATCACCCTCGGCGCGGCGCGCGCCGTGGTTCGGGCGAACAGGCCGGCGATCATCCTCAGCCACGGCCAGCGTCCGGCGCGGGTGTTCGCCAAGGCCGCCCCGGCCGGCGTCATCCAGGCCGTCTGTGTGCACAAGCCCAGCTTCGACGTGACGCCGGGAACCCACTATCTGTGCGTCGGCCAGCACCTGGCGAACCTGGCCCTGGAGCGCGGCGCGCCCGCGGATCACGTTCACGTCGTTCAGAACGCCGTCCGGCCGCCAAACGTCCGAGCCAGGCCCTTCGCCCGTGAGGACGACCCGGTGAAGATCGTCGCCGCTGGCCGGCTGCACGCCAAGAAGGGCTTCGACGTCCTGATCCGCGCGGTCGGCAAGCTGCGCGCCTGGGACGTCGACGTCACCTGCGAGATCGCCGGCGAGGGCGGCGAGCGCGCCGACCTGGAGGCGCTGATCAAGGCGCTGGATCTCGATCCGTGCGTGAAGCTGGCGGGCTGGACCGACGATATCGCGGGCTTTCTGGCCACGGGCGACCTGTTCGCCTTTCCCTCGCATCAGGAAGGCTTCCCGCTGACCCTGCTGGAGGCCATGGCGGTCGGCCTGCCGGTGGTGGCCACCGAGATCGACGGGCCGGTCGAGATCCTCAAGGAGGGGATCACCGGCCGCCTCGTGCCGGACGACGACCCCGACCGCCTGGCCGAGGCTCTGGGCGAGCTGATCAGCGACCGCGATACGGCCCGACGCCTGGGCGCGGCGGCGCGAGAACTGGTGCTGACCGAATACGGACCCGACGCGCTGGCGCGGAGGTTGGAGGCCGCGCTGGACGGAATGCTCGCCAATTCTAAGGCTTGATGCCAACCGCGCTCGGGAGTATGACCCCCGTCCGTCCTGGCTATGGCTGGGTAGCTCAGATGGTTAGAGCGGTGGATTCATAACCCACAGGTCGGCGGTTCGATCCCGCCCCCCGCCACCAGGACGGAATTCTTTCTCCTTAAAATTCAATCTCTTCCGAGTTAGGCGCAGACGGCCTTCTTGAGGATCTCATTCGCGCGGCTTTGCCAGCCAGGCCCGCCTTCGCGCAGCTTTTCGATCACCTCCTGGTCCAGGCGCAAGGTGACCTGCTTCTTGGGATTGGCGGATTTTGGGCGGCCAGGCCGCGTCAGCGTGCCATTGGCGGGCCGGATGACCTTGCCCCCAATGCTGAACTGAGCGCGAGCGAATTGGTCTTCGGTCCATTCGGGAGCGTCATCGGGATCAACCCACGCGCTTTCCGAATTTTCTTTGTTCTCGGGCATTGCATTTCCTCATCGAGATGATGCGCCGCGTCTTTCCGCGTAGCGTCCAAATGACCATGATCAGGCGTCCGTCTAGTCGGCCGACTGTCTGAAAGCGATTTTCTCCATAGTCCTCGCGATCGTCGAGGGACGTGAGTTCCGGCCCGTCGAACACTGAAGCCGCATCCGCGAAATCCAAGCCGCGATGCTCCAGCGTTTGGCGGCGTTTCTCCTCATCGAATTCGATATCCATGTCGGAAGCACCCCCTCCGACATAACTATCCCATAGATTGCATTGATATATATATATCGCCCTTTGCGATATGATTTTTTGTAGCTACGAAAATAGCGCGATCGACGCGAGCAGGCAACGGCTTCTCGGCGTCGCCCGTTCTCGCCCCATGGCGCGCGCGCTCAAGGTCTTCACGTGGTCGGACGGCTTCCACCGCTACACGGTGGCCGAGACCTCGCGCGTCAAGGCGTTGGCCGCCTGGGAGACCGATCGCGATCTGTTCAAGGAAGGCGTCGCCGAGGAAGCGCCGGAGGCGCCCGACGCCAAGGCCGCTCTCGCCGCGCCCGGCGCGGTGATCCGGCGGGCCGAGGGCGGGTTGAAGTCGGCGGTCGACAGGCTGCCGAAGCCCAAGGCCAAGAAGGTTGACGACCGGGCCGAGGCCAAGCGGAAGCGGGCGCTGGCGGAGGCCGAAGCCGCGCTCGACGCCGCCGAGACCGAACAACGCGACGCCGAGGCCGACCTTGAACAGCGTCGCCGCGGGCTCGACGCCGAGGCCGTCGCGCTCAGCGGCTCCGGGGCGAAGCGCCGCGCGGCTCTGGAAAAGACGATCGCGCGTCTGCGACGGTGATCGCCGCGCCGCCGCGCAGGCCCTGGCCGTCGAGATAGTCCAGCAGCGCCGCCGGATAGTCGGTCTGGACGACGCTGACGCCCTGCGCGATCAGGCCGCCCCAGGCCTTGCCGGGATCGATCAGGGCGCGCGTATCACCGGCCGCGTCGGGCAGTCCTTTCGGACCCTTGCCGGCCAGGGTGTTGGTCCAGAGGCGGACGCGGGCGGCGCGGGCCGCGTCGCGCACGGCCATGAAGCCGTCCTTCTTCAGCGCGCCCAGCTCGATGGCCGGGATCGCCCGCGCGCCCGAGGCCTGGGCGGTGGCGATCTCCGCCAACTGGACGGCGCGCGGGGCGCCCTTGCCGCCGACGATCGGCATGAAGGCCAGGTTCTTGTAGAGCGGCTGGTCCGCGATCGGCGCGTCGCCCAGACCGACCCGGGCCTTGAACAGCACCCAGTCGGCGGCGTCGACGTCATTGACCAGGCGGGCGACCCGTGCGGGCGAGCCTTCCTTCAGGTCAATATTGACCAGGATGCGGCCGCGGGCGGCCTTGAGGAAGGCGCCCAGGGTCGGCGGCGCGGCGTCGGTGGCCTGGTCGCCGGCCTTCAGGCGCAGGGCCTGCAGCTCGCCGAGGGTCAGGTCCGAGACCTTACCCCTGCCGGTGGTGGTCCGGTCGACCTTGGCGTCGTGCATGAGGACCAGGGCGCCGTCCTGGGTGCGGCGCACGTCGATCTCCACGACGTCGACGCCCAGGGCGATGCAGCGTTCCAGGGCGGCGATGGAATTCTCGGGGACGGCGCTCGTCAGGCCGCGCGACGGGGCGGGCGCGTGGCAGGCGCGGTGAGCCACCACCATGACGCCGTCGGCCGGATCGTAGAGGCGTTGGCGCGGGTCGGCGGCATGCGCCGAACTCGCCAGCGTCGCGATGGCTAAAGCGATCGAAAGCGCATCAAGTCGCATGGTCAAAGCTCCCCAGCCCTTCCCACTGCATCGCTAATTCAGGCGACAGCCGTGCGGCGGTTCGGACTCATTGGGATGACGTCGCCAAGGCGGAGGCGCCTCAGGCTTTCAGTGCGACAAGTTGTCCTGAGCGAGCGGCCTTAGACCTTTCGGAAACCCCGCAGGACATTGGCCTCGGTGCTGAGCTGCAGCTTGGCGTAGTCGATGCGCGGCGTGTCCGAGAAGATCAGGTAGTAGTACTTCATCTGCTCGGACCACCAGTAGCCGGGGCAGTTGTCGCCCTGGGTCATCGGCTTGGTCGTGATGTCCTTCAGAGCGGTATAGCCATAGGCGGCGCGGCTGGTCGCCTTCATCTCGCGATAGTGGATCGCCGTCAGCTGGCGATAGCGGTCGTCGCGGTCCAGCAGCCACAGGTTCAGGCAGGCGTCGGCATATTCGGGGCGCAGGCCGGTGGCCTTGCGGCGCGCCTGGCGGGTGGCGACGTCGATCGATTCCGGGATGACGCCATAGATCGCCTGCATCTCGGTGAACGAGGCCAGGTAGTCGTCGCCCTCCGTCTTGAAGCCGACCTGGGCCAGCAGGCCGGCATAGTAGGCGGCCAGCTCGCTCTGCGACGTGTTCAGCACCGCGCCGGTCTCGTAGTCGACCATCGGGAACCACAGGCGGCCGTCGTAGCGCTTGGCCTGGTGGGCCAGCTGGGCGGCGGTGACCTCCTGCGCCCAGCGCTTGCAGTCTTCGTCGCCGAACAGCTCCCAGGCGTCCCACAGATATTCGTAGAAACTGTCGGCGTAGATATCGATGCTGGCCGTGCGGCTGATCCATTCGCCCGTACGCGCATCAATGTTGGCGGCCATCAGGCCGATCTTCGAGCGCTTGTCGAGCGCGTGCTTCATCGCCTTCTTGGCGACGTCGAAATAGCGCTTGTCGCCGGTCAGCTGGCTCAGCACCCCGAACTCGGTGATGTAGGTGCCGATCTCGGCCAGGTTGGTCTCGGGATCGCGGACCGCGCCGGTCTTCAGGTTGACATAGCGCCAGGGCAGACCGTAGGGCGAGGCGTCGAACGCCTTCAGCAGGCGGTCGGCCAGGTCCTTGGCCTTGGCCAGCAGGACGGGGTCGCCGCAGGCCAGATGCGCCGAGATCAGGCCGCCGACCAGGCGGATATTGGTCTCGAAGACTTGCGCCTCGCCGTTGACGTCGAAGTTCAGCGACGACTTCACCCAGTCGACGCCGGCCTGGAACTCGGCGTCCAGGCCCATGATCCACAGGGTGTCCAGCGCCTCGACTAGCGACAGGCCAAGATCGTGGCCCTCGACGAAGAACGACTGCGACGTGCCGCTGACGGGATTGATCTCGTCCTTGCCCCAGGCCTTGGCGACATAGCCCTGCCAGGCCCACTGGAACTCCTTGCGGACGTCGGCGGCCAGGGCCTTCCAGTCCTCTTTCGGCTGGCTCTTCTTGGGCGCGGCCAAGGCCAGGCCAGGCGCGAGGCCGGCGGCGGCGAGGGCGGCGAAGGCGGAGCGGCGGGTGAGTCGGGCGAGCGTCATGGAACCCAACCTAACGGCGACCGCGGGCCTGGGCGAGAGGGCGACCGACCTAGCTGGTCGAGGTTTCGTTCGCCGGGGCCTCGGTCAGGCGGGCGCGGAGGACGCAGCTCAGGCCTTTGGGGCGGTAGTCCATGGTCGCCGCGCCCTTCAACTCGCCGCCCAGGCTGCGTTCGATCAGGCGCGAGCCGAAGCCCTTGCGGGTGGGCGGGGTCACCACGGGACCGCCGGTCTCGGTCCAGAGGAGTTCCAGCGCGCGGCTATCGGGGTCGTAGGTCCACGACAGCGACACCCGGCCCGCGGCGTTCGACAGCGCGCCGTACTTCAGGGCGTTGGTGGCCATCTCGTGCAGGATCAGCGCCATGGTCAGGGCCCCGCCCGGCTGCAGGCGCACGGCCGGGCCGTCGATGGTGAAGCGCTCGCTGGCCTGGTCGAAGGGGCGCAGGGCGCGCTCGACCACTTCCCGCAGCTCCGCGCCGTGCCAGCTCTCGCGGGTCAGGATGTCGTGCACCCCCGACAGGCCGAGCAGCCGCGCCTCGAACTTCTCGAAGGCCACGACCGGGTCGGGTTCGTTGCGCAGGGTCTGGGCGGCCATCGACTGGACGGTGGCCAGGGTGTTCTTGACCCGGTGGTTCAGCTCGTTGATCAGCAGGCGCAGCTGGCTCTGGTGGCGCGCCTGGGCGTCCTCGGCCTCCTTGCGGGCGCTGATGTCGGAGATGATCGCCAGGATGTAGGCCGGCTGGCCGTCGACGCGGACCATCGAGGCGGTCAGGTGGATCCAGAGGTCGCCATTGCCGACCAGGAACCGCCGCTCGGCCGCGCAGGTCTCGATCTCGCCCGACAGCAGGGCCGCGCTCGACAGGAGCGTCTGATCCAGCATGTCCGGATGCACCAGGCTCTGCAGGGCAACGCCCAGCAGGGCGTCGCGGTCGCGCCGCAGCAGAGCGCAGAAGCTGTCATTGGCTTCCAGGATCTCGCCGGTGGGCGTCAGGCGCGCCACGCCCATGGCCGCCTGGTCGAACACGGCGCGATAACGGGCCTCGGCGGCCTCCAGCTTGAGCCGCGCCTCGACGTTGGCGGTGACCACCTCGGTGTAGAGCACCAGGCCGCCGATCTCGCCGCCCCCATCGTCAGTGGGGTCCGTGCGCCACGGCGCCATCGACCAGCGGATCCATTCGGTGCGGCCGTCGCGGTCGACGTAGGGGTCGCCCTCGTGGCGCAGCTCGACGCCCTCGGCCAGGACCCGGGCGTGCAGGTCGCGCCACTTCTGCGGGATCTCGGGGAAGACGTCGTAGTGTCGCCGGCCGATCAGCGGCATGTCGGGCGGCAGGTGCTGGTCGGTCAGGTACTGCCGCGAGGCGGCCAGGTAGCGCATCTGGTTGTCGAAGATCGCGATGCCTAAAGGCGCGTGCTTCAGCGCCGTGGTGACGCTGGGCGAGCCGGCCATTTGAGGCCTGGACTGGGGCGGCGCTTCGTTGCTCATCGCGCCTTATGGTAGCGGTCTCGGTCGCTACCGGCGCTGAATTTCCCGTGACAGGTTGTTGGACGAATTGCCGCACCTGCCAGGGCGAAGCGACTGGGCTCAGCTGGCCACCGGAAACACCCGCGTCTGCTTGACCACGCCATAGGCGAAGCTGGTGTCGATCGAGGCGATGCCGGGGATGGCGTGCAGCTTGCGGCGCATGAAGGCCTCATAGGCCTCCAGGCTGTCGACGATCACCCGCAACAGATAGTCGTCGCTGCCCGCCAGCAGAAAGCAGTCCAGGATCTGGTCGATGCGCTGCACCTGGGCCTCGAAGCCGGTGATCAGGTCCTGGCTGGGACTGTTCAGGCGCACGCGGACGAAGACGGTGATCGGCAGGCCGTAGGCTTTCTGGTCGACCAGGGCGGTATAGCCGGTGATGACCCCCTCGGCCTCCAGGTTGCGCACCCGGCGCAGGCAGGGGGAGGGCGACAGGTTGACCCGCTCGGCCAGCTCCTGATTGGTCAGGCGCCCGTCCTTCTGCAGCTCGCGGATGATCTGGCGGTCCTTGGTGTCCATGCGCGCCTCTTGAGCGGAATCTGCCAAAATTGAAGCTCATCATGGCAGACTTCGCAATCTATGCCGTCCAGGTTCGCGCCACTCTCACCCGACAGGGAGTGAGACATGCGTAACGACCAGGGCGGCTTTTCCACGCGGGCGATCCACGCGGGCTATGATCCCGCCGACGAGCACGGGGCGCTGACGCCGCCGGTGCACCTGACCTCGACCTTCGCGTTCGAGAGCGCCGAGGCCGGCGGCGAGATGTTCGCCGGCACGCGGGAGGGGCACTTCTACTCGCGGATCTCCAACCCCACGACCGACCTTCTGGAGCGCCGGCTGGCCAGCCTGGAGGGCGGCGAGGCGGCCGTCGCCACGGCCTCGGGCATGGGGGCGATCACCGCCACGCTGTGGAGCTTCCTGCGGGCGGGCGACGAGGTCATCACCGACCAGACGCTCTACGGCTGCACCTTCGCCTTTCTGCGCGACGGCCTGACCCGGTTCGGCGTGACGGTGCGGACGGTCGACATGACCCGGCCCGAAGCCCTGGCCGAGGCGATCTCGAACAAGACGCGGATCGTCTATTTCGAGACCCCGGCCAATCCGAACATGCGCCTGGTGGATATCGCCGCGATAAGCCGGATCGCCCGCGACGCCGGCGCCAAGGTGGTGGTCGACAACACCTACGCCACGCCGGTCCTGACCCGGCCGCTCAGCCTGGGCGCGGACATCGTCGTCCACTCGGCGACCAAGTATCTGGGCGGTCACGGCGACCTCATCGGCGGCGTGGCGGTCGGCGGCGTCGAGGACATGCGCCGCGTGCGCCTGGTCGGCGTGAAGGACATGACCGGCGCGGTGATGTCGCCGTTCACCGCCTTTCTGGTCATGCGGGGCCTGAAGACCCTGGCGCTGCGCATGGCCCGCCACAGCCAGAGCGGGGAGGCCGTCGCCCGCTGGCTGGAGGCGCACCCGGCCGTCGCGCGGGTGTTCTATCCGGGCCTGAGGAGCTTTCCGCAGCACGCCCTGGCCGAACGCCAGATGGGCGCCGGCGGCGGCATGATCGCCTTCGAGCTGAAGGGCGGTCACACGGCGGGCGCGGCTCTGATGAACCGCCTGACGATGATCCGCCGGGCGGTGTCGCTGGGCGACGCCGAGACCCTGATCCAGCACCCGGCCAGCATGACCCACTCGCCCTATTCGCCCGAGGAGCGGGCGGCGGCGGGCATCGGCGAGGGGCTGGTGCGGCTGTCGGTCGGGCTGGAGGACGTGGCGGATATTCTGGGCGATCTGGAAGGAGCGCTGGCGATTGCCGCTCCCCCGCCGGGGGACCTGTCCGCGAAGCCGACCGAGGGCGCCGTCTCCGCCTGACGCGGAGGGCGATCTCAGCAGTCCAGGAACTTCACCTCGTCCGCCGCGTACCTCATGTCGCTGGCGCTGAAGAGCCCGGACAAGCCCAGCAGGGTGCAGCGGCCGACGGCCAGGTACACCGGAATCCCCTGCACATACGCGCCCATCCGGCCCTTGTCGGAGAACCGTCTGGCGAACGCCGCGCGGTCCAGCAGGTCGCCGAAGCGCTCCATCAGCGGGCTGTTGATGTAGACGCCGCCGCGGGCGGCGAACATCAGGGCCGCGTCGCCGGCGAAGGCGCCGAGCAGGGCGCTGAAGATCGACACCGCCTCGCGGGCCCGCGCGTCGCCGTCGCGGGCGCGGGACAGGATCACATCGTCGCTGTCGGTATCGCCGCCCAGCGCCATATGGATGTCCGCCAGTCCCTGCTGCGACAGGAAGTGTTCGGCCGAGACCCGGCCGTACTTGATCTGCAGGGCCGAGAAGACCGGGACCTCGCGCGCCTCGCCGGGCGTGAAGTCGATGTGGCCGCCTTCGCTGACCACCGGGACCCAGCCGTCGTTGCGATGTGGCGACAGGCCCGCGACACCGAGGCCAAGATTGGGGCCGATCACCGCGATCGGCGCGTTCTTGGCCGGCTTGCCGGCGTGGATCAGGGTCATGGCGGTGTTCGCCAGTCGCGGCGCGCCCAGCGCGCAGGCGGCGAAATCGTTGAGCAGGGTCACGCGTGGGGTCTTGAGCACCGCTCTCAGCCACGACTGGGTCACCGTGAAGTCGCCAGCCGTCAGAGCGATCGCGCCGTCGATCTCCGGACCCGCGCCGCAGACCGCCGCGCCGATCAACTCGCCATGGCCGCCCTTGGCGAGGGCGGTGGCCAGGTGCATCTCCAGTTCGCGCAGGGACCCGCAGGCCAACTCCTGGTGCGCGCGGGGCGGATCGCCAGGACGCACGACCGCCAACGCCAGGTCGCGCCCGTTCACGTCGGCCAGCAAGACCGATCCCTTAGCCATGTCGTTTCCTCGCACGGCCGGATCTTCTGTCCGGCTTCGGTGAACCCTGTTGTACCGGTAACATGGACCGGCAAATGGCGATATCCCTGAAGAACGGCGTTATGACAGGGTTGTCACCACCAAAGTCAAACCCCGCCTCCCGCTCCTGCCGCGTTAACCTTCACGACTAAATCCTAAATTTAGACGGCCGATTAACCGCGGCGTGCGTTTATCCCCGCATGGCGAAGTACGCGTCAGGCGGCGATCACGATCGACGGACAGCCGTCCGTATTCAGACTCAGAGATCCGGCAAGATCCTGTGTGGCGCCTTCGCATGGGATTGCGTGATCCGCGACCTGTCGAGCAGCGGCGCGCGCATCCAGATGCTGTCCGGCGCCGCCCCGCCGGGAAAGGCGCAACTGGTCGATCTGGTCGCTGGCCTGGCCCACGACGTGACCGTGGCCTGGCAGCGCGATCGCGAGGTGGGCATGCGCATCGTCCGCACCTACGACCTTCGCGGCCTCACCCCCGCCATCGCGGGCGCCGCCAAGCGGATCTGGCTGGCCTCGCAAGCCGGTGTCTCGACAGGGTAAATGTGAAAAAGACCTCGGCCCGCGAGCCGAGGTCTTCTCATTTTTCGCTAGAGCGGGGCGCGCTTGAGCGGAGCGCGCCTAGAGCCTGTCCCGTTTGGATGGATCCGTCTAAACGGGATAAACAGGCTGTAGAATCAAACGTTTAGAGCCCTTTTGAATGCTCAAGATGGTTCCATCTAGAGCTAAAGGGCTCCGGCCTCAGGCGGTTTCGCGAGAGGCTTCGTCGGCCATCGCACGCACCAGGTCCAGAACCTGACGACGAACGCGGCCGCGACCGATGCGTGGGAACACCTCGGCCAGCTCCAGGCCTTCCGGCGTGGTCAGGAACTCCTGAACCACCTTTTCGGCGTGCTGGGCGGCGTCGTCGACTTGCGCGCCGCTCATCGGATCGGCCAGGCCGTCGAAGAAGAACGACACCGGGACCTGCAGGGTCTTGGCGATCTCGTAGAGCTTGCTGGCGCTGACGCGATTGGCGCCGCGCTCGTACTTCTGCACCTGCTGGAAGGTCAGGCCCAGGCTGTCGGCCAGCTGTTCCTGGCTCACGCCCAGCAGCTTGCGACGCATGCGGACACGGCCGCCCACGTGCAGGTCGACAGGGTTGGGGCGTCGGCCTTCTGTTTCTTCGCTCATCTGTTTTCCGCCTCCAACGGTTGTTCGGAGAAAATGACACGACCGTGACGTCGGCGGAAGCTGGGGCGTTCATAGCGCGGCGTTACGTCGCGATGGTCCAGCTGGCCTCCCCGATCCGAGGAAGTTAGCCGCCAAGGAGACGATTCGCCGCCAACCGAAGGGCGATCCGCTGCCGCCCAGCGCGAGTGGCCAAAGTCCGTGTGCGGCCCGTTCCTATCGGAACGAACCGCACGCCGCAAATTCTTATGCGTGAAGGGGCGACCCGTCGGCGCGGCCCTCCCAGATGCGCCGCGCCTCTCCGGTGCTGTCGTGCAGGCGGAACAGGGTCTCGGCCGCCAGGGTCTCGTCGCGCGGGGCGCCGGCGGTCAGCTGTGGCGTCATGGCGCGAGTGACCTGGCGCTGCACCGAGGCCAGATCGCCGAACGCCATCATGTCCAGGGCGTCGATCTCGTAGCCGATCGGCGATTCACGGCCGATCGCCTCCAGCACGCGGTCCAGCAGAGCCTGCGAGACGGCGATCTCGGAGCCCGCCACCACGCCGTATGCGTAGGGGCGCGGAATACCGACCAGACGGGTGTCGATCGGCGAGTTGAGGATGCCCGGATAGAGCTGCATGTCGATCATGCCCACGAAGCGGGTCACGCCCCGGCGCAGGGCCAGTTCGAAGGCGGCGGCCCAGCACTCGAACACGCGCTCGCCCCGGCCGGGGCCCTTGCGCCGGCGATAGGCCTCGGTGGTGAACAGGCGCGAGGCCTCCCAGATGTCGGCGCCCTTCTTGGGCGTTTCGCTGGGCGCGATAAGGTGAGCGAACTTATCGGCCAGCATGCAGCGGTCGTCGGTGGGCCGCAGGCGCAGGCCCACTTCCAGCTCGAGGGCGTCATTGAAGCCCAGCAGATAGATGGCGCGGTGGTCGTCATAGTCGTCGACCTCGCCGCCATCCAGGACGACGAGGTCGACCCAGCCGTTCTTCTCGACGCACTGGCGCCGGCGTTCTTCGTGCATGGCCCAGAGCTGCGGGCCGTACAGATGACGGTTCTCGGAAGTGATGATGTGGATCATGGCCGGCCCCCAAAGCTGGCGAAAACAGGAACGGCCTGCATTAGGGGGCATGATCCGGCGAACGGACGATAGGCCAAACGGCCTAAGCCTTGCGCGCGGAGGGTGCTTGTCAGGGCCGCGGGGGTCTGGGTTAGAGTTTGGAGAGCAACCCCAGCTCACCCGCCTTGAGCACGGCTTCCTGGCGCTTGACTACGCCCAGCCGCTTCTTGGCGGCCTCGATGTGGTGATGGACCGTGCGCGGCGACAGCTGCAGGATCGCGCCGATCTCCCAGTCGGTCTTGCCGCGGCTGGCCCAGTACAGGCACTGGGCCTGGCGCTCGGAGATGACCCCGTAGTCGGGATTGTCGTCCTGCATTTCCCAGTGCTTGAGCATGATCGCGCCGAACACCGTGGCCAGGCTGTCGATGACCGCGCGCGCGGTCGGGTCGGTGGTGGGGGCCTCGGTCGACATGCGGATCAGCACTTCCTGGCCGGCCGGGCCGAAGACGCGCACGACATAGCCGTCGTTCATGCCCAGCTCGGAAGCCTCGCCCCACATGGACTGGGCGCGGCCGTCGCCCAGCGGCTTGGCGTCGGTCCAGGCGAACGAGCGCGGCGACTTCAGGAGGAGCTTCACGCACGGATCGTGGACGACGTAGCGTTCGCTCCAATAGCGCTGGTCCCAGCCCTCGAAGTCGCGGCGGCTCAGCGTCGGCGGCTCCTTGCCATAGTGCTCGGCATTGACCAGGGTGGCGCAGAACTTGTCGTAACCGAAGGCCCCGATCGCCTGGGCGAAATGGCTTTCCACCTCATGGGCCGAGCCCAGGTGCGGCGCCTGGCTGAGAAACGCCCAGGCCTGTTGTTCCGCCGTATTCAGCACTCGAGACGCTCCGTACTCACGCTGAGAGCGAAGCTAGGCTGGGATACGCCTCGGCGCCAAGCGTGTGCTATCCAGGGTAGCGTCGGAAAGCGGCGTCCAATTGTCGCCGGATGCGCGGGCGCGGCTAGAGCGCGTTAGGTTTAGGTGTGAACGGGTAAACCGCTCGACCGCGCTCTAAGTCTATGAATTAGAGCTTGTTGATCTGGTTTCTAGGCGGCGGCTTCTTCGCCGTCTTCGTCCTCGCCCAACAGGGCGCTCAGCACGGTGGCCAGGCGCTCGGGCTTGATCGGTTTTTCGACCACGTCCTGCATGCCCGCGGCGATGTAGGTCTGGACGTCGGCCGGATCGGCGTTGGCGGTCAGGGCCACGATCGGCACGCCGCCAGCGCGGCCGCCGATCTCGCGGATGGCGCGGGTGGCGGCGATGCCGTCCATGCGCGGCATCTTGATGTCCATCAGGATCAGATCGAAGCGGCCGCCCTTGGCCATCTCGACGGCGTCGACGCCATCGACGGCCTGCTCGGAGGTGCACTCGAACATGTCGCACAGCGCCTCGGCGACCATGCGGTTGGTGGCGTTGTCGTCGACGATCAGGATGTGGGCGGCGCGGGAGGCGACGGCCTGCTCCTCGTGGATCTCGGCCTCGGCGGCGGCGGCCGCGAGCGTCAGGCCGAAGCCGACGGTCAGGCCGGCGCCGCGATTGGCCTCGGCGTGCAAGGGACCGCCCATGGCGCGCAGGACGCGGTGAGCCAGGGCCATGCCGACGCCCAGGGCCATCTCGTTACGGTCTTGCAGGCTGGACGGGCCCAGAGGGTCGTTGATCCGGGCCAGGCGCTCGTCGGCGTGGCCCTCGGTGTTGTCGCGCACCAGGCCTTCCAGACGGATCTGGTCGCCCTCGGCGCGGGCCGTAAGGCGGGTCTCGATCATGCCGCGGCCGGCGGCCAGGGCGTTCTCGATCAGGATGTCGAACACCTGCAGCAGGCGCTCGCCGTCGACCTCGACCCCGCATTCCGGATCGCCGTTGTAGGAGACCAACAGGGTGGAGCCGCCCTCATGGGCGCGTTCGGCCCAGCGGGCCTCGACCGCGTCGGCCAGGTCGCGCAGGCGGGTGGGGGTGGGGGCGAAGGTCAGTTGGCCGCGGGACGAGCGGTGCAGGTCGATGGCGCGGTTCACGGTCGCGCCCATGTCGCGGCTGGTGTCGCCGATGGCGCGCACGAACGCCGAGGCGTCCGGCGTCAGGCGCTGCTGCTCGAGGCGTTCGGTGATGGCCAGCACGCCGTCCAGGTGGGCGCCGATGTCGACGGCCATGCGCTCGGCCATGCCCATGGCGTCGCGGGCGTCGCGTTGACGCCGACGGTGAGAGGCGAGCAGCGAACCCAGGCCGCCGACGCCCACATAGCGGCCGGCGGCGTCCACGGCGATATAGGCGGTGCGGAAGACGGGCGTGGGGCTGTCGGCCAGGGTGTTGACGAAGCTGCTGGCGTCGGTCTGGGCCGCGACGATACGCGGCGCGGTGTCCATGACCTCGGAAATCGGCTTGCCGGCGAGAGCTTCCTCGGCGACCCGCATCATGCCCTGCAGAACGTCGCGATACACCAGGCCGACCGGCGCGCGGCCGGCGTCGACGATCGCCAGCGCCGGCATGGCCGGATCGGCGTCGAACATCGCGGCCGCCTCGGCGCAGGACGTGCCGGGCGCGATCGGGTCGCTCAGATCGATCAGACGGTAAAGCGTTTCCATGCGGCGTTTCGCTGGGATTTGGAAGGACAGCTTGCCCTAGCCGGCCTTGCGGAGTCGTTAAGTTGGGCGCGGTCGCGGCGCGGTAATCGTGGGAAATCGCTCACCTTTCCGCCGAGCCTCCGGAGCCCCGACGAAAAAGGGACGGCGGATGACCCGCCGTCCCCTCCATTTTCTTGCGTAACCAGACCTACCAGGACTTGGTGATCGACACCCCATAGAGGCGCGGCTCGGCGGTGATCACGTTGGTGAACAGGCCCGAGCTGTCGTCGGTGGTGTAGGCGTCGACGATCGGCGTCTTGTTGCCGATGTTCTTCACATAGGCGTCGATCGAGACGCCCCATTCCGGCTTTTCCACCTTCAGGGTGATGTTGCCGTTGTCCCACGACTTCAGGCGGTCGTACTCGGTGTTGTACACGCGAGCGAACTGCTGGCTCTGGCGGTAATAGTCGCCGCGCAGGGTGGCCGACCAGCCGGAGGGCAGCTCGAAGGTGTACTGGGCGCCGAGCGAGGTGGTCCAGTGCGGCGAGTTCGGCAGCTCATTGCCCGACAGGTTCGCCGCCGTGCCTTCGATCGAGTAGCCGGCCCCGTAGGTGTAGAGGCCCGTGGCGTTGGCCAGGAACGCCGCGGTGGGCGCGGGGAGGCCCGCGCCGCCGGCCGCGGCCGGGGCCGACAGGAACGCCTGATAGGCCGCCGCCCCCGAGCAAGCCCAAGGCAGGGTGGCCCCGGCGCCGGCGCCCAGGATGGTGGCGACGCCGGCGGTGGCCAGCACGCAGTTGGCGCCGACGGCCGACGAGTTCGGACCCACCTTCACGACCGTATAGGCCGGGTTGGACTGGGTGCGGTTCATCGTGTCGATCGAGGTGACCCCATCGCCGATCTTGGTGTGCAGATAGCCGATATTGGCGTTCAGCTTCAGGTTCCGGACCGGCGACCAGATGCTTTCCAGTTCGAAGCCGTAGACCTTGGCGTCGACGTTCTCGTTCACCGAGGTGCGGTTCACGATCTTGGAGATCTGATAGCCCTTGTAGTCGTACGAGAAGCCCGTGGCGTTGATCAGCACGCTGCCGCCGGCCAGGGTGTTCTTGGCGCCGATCTCGATGGCGTTGACGAACTCCGGGTCGAAGGTCTGGCGGATGCCCACCGCCCCGGCCGGGACGCCCGGATTGATGCCGCCGCCCTTGTAGCCCTTGGAATAGAAGGCATAGAGCAGGGTGTCGTCGGTAAAGCCCAGGTGGGCCTTGTAGTCCACGCCGATGCGGCCCGTGGTCTCGTTGAAGCGGGCGCGCTGGTCCGGGTTGGTCGGGTTCAAGGTCAGGCCGTAGCCGGGGGCCAGCAGGACGGTCGAGTAGTTCTTGACCGCCTTCTTGTCGCGGGTCTGGCGCAGGCCCAGGGTGAACTTCAGGTCCTCGCTGGCCTGATAGTACAGCTCGCCCATCACCGCGTCCGACACCAGGGTGTAGGGCGTGCGGTTGTCATAGTAGTTGTGGCCGTCGCCGGTCGGGTCGGCCGCCGTGTCGATGCCGATGCAGTTGGCGGTGGTCGCCGGGTTGCAGTTCGGATTGCCGGTCTTGGAGAAGTTCAGGGCCAGCGACGACAGGGTCAGCGAGTTGCCGATCACGTAGTAGTCGGTCAGCGTCCGATAGGTGAAGTGGATGGCGCCGACGGTGAAGTTCAGCGGGCCGTCGAAGGCCGACTGCAAGCGAAGTTCCTGGCTGAACTGTTCCGAACGGCCCGACGAGACGTCGATGGTCGTGAACTTGTTGGTATTGCCCACCTGCGGGTCGTTGAAGAACCCGCCCGGCGTGAAGGGCGTGTTGTTGAAGGGGACCGGCGAGACGTTCCGGTTGTAGTCCTGCTTCGTATAGACGCTGCCCTTGCTGTAGGCGGTCATCGAGGTGGCCGTCAGGGCGTCGGTCAGGTCGTAGGCCAGGGTGAGCTGATAGACGTTCGAGCCCGACCGGTAGAGCGGATCCAGCGCCGTCTCGATCTCGCGCAGGTTCGTCGAGGTGGTGTCGCCCAGGTTCGTGTCGCCCGAGGTGAAGCCGAAGATGTTGCCCAGAAGGCCCGTCAGCGTGCCCGAGGTGTTGACCGTGCCATAGGCGCTGGCGCCGTACAGCGAGGCGGGCAGACAGCCCTGGGTCAGGAAGCCGCGCGCCGCGCCCGTCGGCACGCCGCCGACCGTGGCCGGGCCGTTGTCCTTGGTGCAGAGCTGCTTGCCGGTCCGCGCGCGGTTGTCGTTCTCGTGGAAGCGTTCCCACAGGAAGTTGGTGCGCAGCTTGTCGGTCGGATTGAACATCACCTGGACGCGGGTCGAGTAGAGGTCCCGATCGTCGACGACGTGGTTGTTGAAGGTGTTGGTGACGAAGCCGTCGCGCTTCAGCGAGGCGCCCGACAGGCGGACGGCCAGCTTGTCGCCGAAGATCGGTACGTTGACCATGCCGCGCAGCTTGACCGAATTGTAGTTGCCGTACTCGGCGCGGACATTGGCCTCGAACTGGTCGGTGGGCTTGGCGGTGATGACGTTGACCACGCCGCCGGTGGCGTTGCGGCCGTAGAGGGTGCCCTGTGGGCCGCGCAGCACTTCCACGCGCTCCACGTCGTAGAACTCGGCCTCGAACAGGTTGCCCGACTGCATCGGGGCGTTGTTCAGGTGGACGCCGACGCCCTGGTCGGCCGAGGCGCCGACGGCCTTGGCCCCGATGCCGCGGATCTGGAAGTTGAAGCTGTTGGTGAAGTTGCTCTTGGCGAAGCTGACGTTCGGAATCGCCTGCTGAAGGTTCGGACCGCCGTCGATCTTCTGCGCTTCGAGGGAGTCCTGGCTGAACGCCGACACGGCGATCGGCACGTCCTGGAGCGCTTCTTCCTTCTTCTGGGCGGTGACGACCAGCTCTTCGATGACGGTGGTGTTCTGCTGCGCCGGCTTGGCGGCCTGCTGGGCGAACGCGGGGACGGCGAAGCCGGAGATCGCGACCGCCGAAGCGCCCATGACCAATAGGCTCCGCATACGCAGAGTTTGCGACATTGAATTCCCTCCCTGGACCCGGGCGGCGCCTTATGAATGGAGCCTGCGAGGGCCGATGTTTCCTCGGCGCCGTACTGTTCTCACCACGCGGGCGTACGGCGAACCCATCGCAGCATTCCGAGATTGCATACTTGCGTTTGAAAGCTGTCAACTGGCGCATTCGTAAGTGAACAGCGATAGGTTACGCCTTTTCACTTTCCAGGAGGCGGTGTTCTCCCGGTACGGGTGCGTTTTGATTGATTAGAAGATCAAGTTTGGTGTTTCCGTAACGGAACTTGGCGCCAAGGGGCGCCAATATATCTCGCAATGGCGAGATATGACTGGGTTTGGCGGGTAAAAGATCTCGCTCTCATTCGTCGATTAAGTATCGCATGAGTCGGCCTGGCGCGCTCCCGATGCCGCCCCTGGCGGTTCCGGCTTGGCCTTGCCTCGTGTAGAGGAGGGGCCATGTTCCCCCTTTTCCACCTTGAGAGGCTCGCATGAGCCCGAATACGTCCACTGGCGCGCTCGTTCTGTTCTCCGGCGGCCAGGACAGCAGCGTCTGCCTGGCCTGGGCCCTCGAACGCTATGAGCGCGTCGAGACGGTCGGCTTCGACTACGGCCAGCGCCACGTCGTCGAGATGGAGGCCCGCCAGGCCGTGCGCCGCGAGGTCGCCGCCCGCTTCCCGCAATGGGCCGATCGCCTGGGCGAGGATCACGTGCTGGACATCCGGAGCTTCGGCGCCGTGGCCCAATCGGCCCTGACCGCCGACCGCGCCATCGAGATGACCGAGCGCGGCCTGCCCTCGACCTTCGTGCCGGGCCGCAACCTGGTGTTCCTGATCTACGCCGCCGCCCTGGCCGACCGTCGGGGCATCGAGGCCCTGGTCGGCGGCATGTGCGAGACCGACTTCTCGGGCTATCCCGACTGCCGACGCGACACCTTGGACGCCCAGCAGAACGCCCTGAACCTGGGCATGGACCGCGACTTCCGGGTCGAGACCCCGCTGATGTGGCTGACCAAGGCCCAGACCTGGGCCCTGGCCAAGGCGCTGGGCGGCGAAGACCTTGTTCAGCTGATCATCGAGGAAAGCCACACCTGCTACCAGGGCGAACGCGGCGAACTCCACGCCTGGGGCCATGGCTGCGGGACCTGCCCGGCGTGCGAGCTGCGCGAGAAGGGCTATGTCGAGTGGGTCGCGGCGGGACGCGAGGCGCTCGGTGCGTGAGAACCTCGTCCTTCGAGAGGCTCAGGATGAGGTTCTCAGCCTGACCGTCCGCAATAGTCCTCATCCTGAGCTTGTCGAAGGACGAGGACGGGCCAAGGCGGTCGGCGCATGACCTACTCCGTCAAGGAAATCTTCCTGACCCTGCAGGGCGAGGGCGGCCAGGCGGGCAAGGCGGCGGTGTTCTGCCGTTTCGCCGGCTGCAACCTGTGGAGCGGCCGTGAGCAGGACCGCGCCAAGGCCGTCTGCACCTTCTGCGACACCGACTTCGTCGGAACCGACGGCGAGAACGGCGGCAAGTTCGCCACGGCCGAGGCCCTGGCCGCCGCCGTCGAGGCCCAGTGGACCGGCGGACCGGACGACCGGCTGGTGGTCTGCACCGGCGGCGAGCCGTTCCTGCAACTGGATAACGCCGTCATCGCGGCGCTGCACGCGCGCGGGTTCCAGATCGCCTGCGAGAGCAACGGCACGCTGGAGGCCCCGGCGGGGATCGACTGGATCTGTATCAGCCCCAAGGCCGACGCGCCGGTGGTCCAGACCTCGGGCCAGGAGCTGAAGCTGGTCTTCCCGCAGGACAAGGCCATGCCGGAGCGCTTCGCGGGTCTGGATTTCGAGCGGTTCTACCTGCAGCCGATGGACGGTCCGGATCGCGACCGGAACACCCAGCTGGCGGTCGCCTATTGCCTGGCGCACCCGCAATGGCGCCTGAGCGTCCAGACGCACAAGTATCTGGGCCTGCCCTAGGCCTTAGCGCTAGCGGCGATAGTCGTCGCGATCGCGGTCCTTCTTGCCGTCGCCCGGGATCACCGCCTTGCCGGTTGCGACGACGGCCTTGCCCGCGCCGCCGACGACCGCGCCGGTGACGCCGATCGCCGTGCCGGCCACGGTCCCGACGGCGGCCGCCGCGAGGCAGCCGGTCTGAGAGAGCGCGACCATCGTCAGGATGGCGGCCAGGGGCGCGACGCGGGAAAGCGGAGCCAGGCGGCGAAGGGTCATGGTGAAGCTCGCAAAACGCTGTTCACCACGTTCTAACCGGCTAAAGGTTTAAATTCTCCGCGTCGGATGGCCGCGACCCGCCTCGGCGTCGTCCACATAGAGCGCCCGCTTGTCGTCTTCGCGCCTGCGCTCGCCCCGGTAGCGCGGATCGGCGCGGCGGCGACGGTCAGGGCCGAAATAGTCGCCCGCGCGGACGAACGGGCGGGGGTTCTCGATCAGCAGGGTCAGGCGGTGGATGACCCCGCGCGCCGTGACCGGCTTGGTCAGGAACTCGTTGACCCCGGCGTCGCGGGCCTCATGCACCCGGCGCTCGGTCGAGTGGCCGGTGATCATCACGATCGGCACGAACGGGTTGGGGCTGTCGGGCGACTGGCGGACCAGCTGGACGAAATCGATGCCGTCCAGGCCGTTCATCGACAGGTCGGTGAACACCACGTCGATCGCGGTGGAGCGCAGGATCGCCAGCGCCTCGGCGCCGTCCATGGCCTCGAACACATAGCGCACGCCGATCGCCCGCAGGATCTCGATCAGCAACATCCGCATGTGCTGGTTGTCGTCGACCAGCAGGATTTTCAGGAGATCGAACCGCACGCGCCGAGCCCCCCGTCCTCGCCTAACGTATCGCAACCATAGCGTGTGTCGTTCGCGCGCCAGGGGATACGCGTATTGAGCCATACCTTTGCAATCGTATGCACGTCAACCCGAAAAGCCGAGCCTAATCAGCGACCAGGGCTCGGAAATCGTGGCTTTCGACCTTTGGTCACTCTTATTGGCGGCTCGCGCCGGGCGCGAATACGCGGCCGCCCGTCTGGCCCCGATGGCGCAGGAAGGCGTCGGCCAGCACGCAGGCGGTCATGGCCTCGACCACCGGTACGCCGCGGATGCCGACGCACGGATCGTGGCGGCCCTTGGTGCGCAGGTCGATCTCCTGGCCGGCCTCGTTGAGGGTCTGGCGCGGGATAAGGATCGACGAGGTCGGCTTGAAGGCCACGCGCGCCACCACCGGCTGGCCGGTCGAGATGCCGCCCAGCACGCCGCCGGCGTGGTTGGACAGGAATACCGGCTCACCGTTGTCGCCCAGCCGCATGGCGTCGGCGTTGTCCTCGCCGGTCAGGGCGGCGCTGGCGAAGCCCTCGCCGATCTCGACGCCCTTGGCGGCGTTGATCGACATCAGGGCGGCGGCCAGTTCGGCGTCCAGCTTGCCGTAGAGCGGCGCGCCCCAGCCGGCGGGCACGCCGACGGCCTCGACCTCGACCACGGCCCCGGTCGAGGAGCCGGCCTTGCGGATCGTCTCCAGGTGCTCTTCCCAGACTGGTATGATGGCCGGGTCCGGCGACCAGTAGGGGTTCTGTTCGGTCTGGCTCCAGTCCCAGTTGTCGCGGTTGATCGCGTGCGGACCGATCTGCACCAGGGCGGCGCGCACGGTCACGCCGGGGATCACCAGCCGCGCCACCGCGCCGGCCGCCACGCGGGCCGCCGTCTCGCGGGCCGAGCTGCGCCCGCCGCCGCGATAGTCGCGCACCCCGTACTTGGCGAAATAGGGATAGTCGGCGTGCCCCGGGCGGAAGGCCTGGGCGATCTCGCCATAGTCCTTGGAGCGATGGTCGGTGTTCTCGATCATCAGGCTGATCGGCGTGCCGGTCGTGCGCTGGCCGTCGGTGCGCTCGTCCTCGAACACGCCCGACAGGATGCGCACGGCGTCCGGCTCCTGGCGCTGGGTGACGAACTTGCCATTGCCTGGGCGGCGCTTGTCGAGGAACGCCTGGATCATCTCGGCGGTCAGGGCGATGCCGGGCGGCACGCCGTCGACGACGCAGCCGAGCGCCGGGCCGTGGCTTTCGCCCCAGGTGGTGACGCGGAACAGGTGACCGAAGGTGTTGTGCGACATGGCGGGGGGTTTAGCGGAAACGTCGGGCTGGGCAAAGCCGCCGGGCTTAACACTCAAGCTCAAATGCTCGTTTGAATAGAATTAGATTTAAAAAACCTTATAGATTGTATTTCGAGGGGTGGCTGGTACCTTGGCGCTCGGCGTCGATCCCCGGAATGGGACGCGCCGATCACTCACGAAAAACCGATGGGAGAAGCAAATGACCAGTGGTGTGGCGAACTTTGCGGGTGATTGCGGCGAATGCTCCGACCGGGGCAAGTACCACAAGGCGACCTGTCCCGGCGGCATGCAGGTGGGTCAGTCGGCGACGGTGAACGGCAACTCGCCGCAGAACTGCGTCGTGGCCAACGACAAGGGTACGGTGTTCGGGATCGAGCTCCTGTCGAACGCCGGCTTCTACAGCTACCAGGTTCGCGTCGACGCCCAAGGGCCCAGCGGCGCCTTCAGCGGCTCGATGTACCTGGCCTTCGAGGACGAGACGCACGACGTCTACTATCTGAGCATCTACTCCTCGCGGCGTGAGTCCCACACCGTGTCGTTCAACAGCAGCTCGCCCAACATCATCGCGATCTACTGGAGCGACTACGATTTCACCGTGAAGACCGGTGACGCCGCTCGCGCCAAGGCCGACTTCAAGGTCCTGAGCCCGGCCTGACACGGCTCGGCGCCGGCGGTGGGGGCGCGACCTCCGCCGCCTAGCCGCGCGCCTTCGCGGCGCTAGACGCCAGGCTTGAGGAAGACGTTCAGGGTCACGCGCGACTTGCCGCCGGTCGAGTGGTTGACGACGTCCAGCCGCTCGATCGCCCCGTCGGGCAGGGTGGTGGGATCGAAGCCGGCCGGCGGGGTGTCGCCGTTCAGCAGCACCGTCGTCTCGGGGGCTCTGAGCCGACCGCGAACCTGGACGTGGCCGTGATAGGTCGAGACCTGGCCGTCCGGAACCTTCAGCCTGCCCTTGACGATCTCGGCGTTGCTGACGCGGACCATGTCCGAGCGGATCTCGACATACTGGCCGCTGCCGTTGTCGCTGATGACGGTCCGGCTGCCGCGCTGGTTCTCGCCTTGCTGGGCCAGGGCGATCGAACCGCCGGCGACCACGGCCATGGCGAGCAGGCTGGCCAGGCCCAGCAGGGCGCGGCGGGTGAAGCTGGCGGGGTCCTGGGGATGGGTGATGGCTCGCAGGCGCATGGCGGTCGGCTTTCGTCCTTTGCCGGTGAAGGCGGGATGCAGGGCGGGTGCGGCGCGGCCGCGCAACACCGCGATCAGGGCCTCGGCATAGCCGTGGCGGTCGGCGGGGCTGGCGCCGTCCAGGGCCAGGGCGTCGCTCAGCTCCTCGCGGGTGGCGGCGGCGCGAGCGCGGATGGCGGCGAACGGCGGGACCATCCAGAACAGCCCGCCCAGCAGGTGCTCGGCCAGAAGCCGCCAGTTGTCGCCACGCTTCAGATGCGCCAGCTCGTGGGCGCAGATCGGCACGAGGCGGTGGACATCCAGGCGTTCGACCAGCTCGGCGGGCAGCAGGATGACCGGTGTCGTCAGGCCGGCCAGCAGGGGCTGGTCGATCACGTCGCTGACCTTCACCTCGGGCCGGCCGGTGTCCAGCCGGCGGGCGGCGGCGCGGACGGCAAGGGCCAGCTCCTGTGAGACGGGACGGGCGTCGCGGACGATGCGCTCGAGCTTGGCGCGACCGGCGATCTGGCGGGCGCCCGCGACGGCCAGGCCGCCCAGCGCGCCCAGGATCAGCACGGCGCTCAGCATCTCGCCGCTATCGACCGTTGGCAGGGCGCGGGTCGACAGGTCATGGACCACGGCGCCGGCGGTGGCCGCGGCGCGGGTGGTCATGGCGACCTGATAGACCGGATCGGTGGTCTCCTGGGGCAGGGCCGAGACGCCGACCATCAGGGCCAGCACCGTCGGCGGCAGGGCTACCGCCCGGTTCCAGGCCTTGACCCGGGTCAGGGGATCGCCGGTCAGCTTGTCGGCGGCCTTGCCGAGCACCCAGCCCAGTCCGCTGGCCGGCCAGGCGGCGGCCAGGCCGAGGGCGGCGGAGGCGAAGAGCGCGTTCATGGGATCACTCCACGAGCTCGAGATCTATTTCAGCGGGTCGTTCAGAACGACGTTGACGGTCGGATTGCCGGACTTGGCGTTGGTCACTTCCACGCGCTGGATGACGCCCACGCGCAGGTCGGCGGGCTGGAACCCGGGCGAGGCCGTCGCGCCGTTGACCCTGACGACCACGTTCACCGGGTCCAGCCGGCCCCGCACCTCGACGTCGCCGATGAAGACCACCTTGTCTTCCTTGAGCGAGGTCTCCTGGCTGTCGGCCCGGAACTCGAGGCCGGTCAGCTTCGACTTGGGGCGAGGATTGGGCTGGGGATTGGGGCGCGGGTTCGGGTGTGGGTCGGGATGGGGATCGGGATGCGGATTGGGCCGTGGGTTCGGGTTAGGTCCCGCGCGCACCCGCGTCGGCGCCATGGGCGCGAGCGCGGCCAAGGGCGGGGGCGCCGCCGCCGCCGCCGCCGCCGCGGGAGCCATCGGGGTCAGGGGCGACAGAGCGGGCGCGGCCGCGACGGCCTCCCGGGCGGGAGCGGCTTCGGCCGCCGGCGCGGCCGCGAGCGCCGGGGCGGCGTCCATGGCCGGCGCCGCTTCCGCCGCTGGCGCGGCGTCCTCGGCGGCGATGGCCGCGACGGCCTCCGCGGCCGCGACCGTCTCGGGCGAAGGCGGCGGAGCCAGGCGGCGGGCTTGGGCGGCCAGCGCCAGCGAGCCGGCGCCAGTGGTGGCCGTGAGCGCGGCGCCCAGCGCCAGGGTCAGGCCGACCCGCAAGCCCGAGGCGCGGCCTCGGGGCTGCAGGATCGCCGACAGGCGCAGGGCGGCCAGATCGCGGTCGCGACCCGTGAAGGCCGACTCGAAGGCCAACTTAGGCGAGGGCTGGGCGTTCATCTTCAGGGCCTCGACAAGCGCGCGGGCATAGTCGCGGCGGGCCTCGGGGGGGGCGCCGTCCAGGGCGGTCAGGTCGCAGACGGCTTCGCGCGCGGCCAGCATCCGACCGCGCAGGGCCTTGACCGGCGGGACCAGCCAGAACAGGCCCGCCAGGGCTTCCTCGGCCGGGATCCGCCAGTTGTCGCCGCGACGCAGGTGGGCCAGCTCGTGGCCGCAGACCAGCTCCAGCCGGCGGGTGTCGCCGCTTTGCGCCAGCGCCTTGGGCAGCAGGATCACCGGGCGGCGGGCGCCGGCCAGCAGCGGTTCGGAGACGGCGTTGCTGATCCGCACGCGCGGCGCGCTGACCCGCAGGCGGGCGGCGCGCAGGCGGACGGCCTCGACCAGGGCGAAGTCCTGGCACGGCTCGGCGGTCGCGCGGACCTTGGCCAGGCGACGGCGGCCGCGGTTCCAGCGCCAGCCGCGCGTCAGCAGGCCGGCGGCCGAGAGGCCGACCAGGCTCCAGGCCAGGCCGTTGGTCAGGGCGGGGGAGGGAGCCCACGCCGGAGTGGCGGATGTCGGCTCGGTGGAGGCGATCGTCTCCACCACGGCCATGCGGACCGGTCCCGGAGCGATCGAGGCGGCCGGCGCGGCCTTCTCGATCGACGCCGGGACGAAGGTCAGGGCGATGGTCGCGGCCAGGGCGCCGGCGGGCAGAGCGTAGGCCAGGCTCCAGGCGGCGGCGCGCGGGCGCGGATCTTCGGTCAGGCGCTCGACCAGGCGGCCGAGGCCAAAGCCCAGGGCGCCGACGGGCCAGGCGGCGACCAGGCCCAGGGCGGTGGAGGTCAGCAGCGGATGCATCACTTGGCCTCCTTGCCGCCGGAGGTCTGGATGGTGTTGAGCAGGGCTTCCAGTTCCTCGATCTCGGTCTCGGACAGGATCTGGCTGCCGGCGAAGGCCGAGGCGGGCAGGCGGCCGTCGATCTCGAGCAGCCCTCGCAGGCGGTTCAGTACCCCGCCGATCACGTCGACCTTGCCCGTCCGGGCCTCGTAGACCGCCAGGCCGTGCACCGAGCGACGGACCAGCAGGCCCTTGGCTACCATCCGCTCCAGCACGGTGCGGGTGGTCGAGGCGCTCCAGCCCAGCTCGGGCTCGATCAGGCCCTGCGCCTCGCGGGCGCTCATCGCACCGCCGCGCCAGAAGGCCTTCAGCACTTCCAGTTCCAGGTCGGAGGGTTCGGTCATTGGGATGGGGACCTCAGTGATGTCGCGAGTACGCTACAAATGTCACGAACTCGCGTCAAGCGTGGTGATCGATGTTCTCTAGTGACAAGCGTGACAGCTTGATTTACGCATGTACACCTGATTTACGCACGTGAGTTCAGTCATGGCGACCGACCAAGTCCGCATTGTCAAAGTGCCGCTCGAAGGGCGCGCGCCCAGCCGCTGGCGCTGGGTGGCGGTCGCTCTCGGTTTCGCGGTCCTGATCGGCTTGGGCTTCGCGATCATGGCGCGCCATGACAGCGCGGTTCAGGTCCAGCGGGACGCCTTCTGGCGCGTCGAGGGCCCGCCGTGCGCGCCGCTGGAGCCTCAGGTCTTCCGTAGTCTTCGTAGGCTGCCGCAGGCCACGCCCTATGACGACGTGTTGTTCCGGCGCCTGGGCGGGACGATGACCTGCACGCACCTGATCGACCGGACGGGCGGCGCGGCGGCGCGCTATCCGGTCTGCAAGTTCAACGCGCCCGACTATCTGGTCGTGTCGGTCGCAGGCCGTGACCGGTTCTACGACCTGACCGGCGGACACTCCGCCGCCGTCGAGGTGCGCGGCGGCCAGGTGCGTTGCGCGGTCATCCCGCCGTTCCGGATGTAGTCGCCCGCTTGCGCGTTCCGCATTCTCATAGCAAGCTATATAGCCTGCTATGAGTCTGGAGGCGCGCGATGGAAGTCGATCTGCTGGCGGGGTTTGGCGTGGGATTCCTGGGCAGCCGCCTCAAGCGCCTGGCCGAGCGGATGCAGGCCGACGCGGCCGAGGTGGCGCGGTCCTTGGACCTGCCGGTGCAGCCGGCCCAGATGTCGCTGCTGATGACCATCCGCCTGCATGGCCCGATCGCCGTGGGCGAACTGGCCCAGCGCCTGCGACTGGCCCAGCCGACCGTCACCCGCGCGCTCGGAACCCTGGAGCGCGACGGCTTCGTCGAGGCCCGCCGTACGCCGGGCGACGGCCGCTCCAAGCGCCTGGCGCTGACGGAAGCGGGCGAGGCCTTGATGGTCCAGGTGCAGACCGAGCTTCTGCCGCGCATCGAGCCCGCCGCCGCCGAACTGGTCGAGGGGCTTTCCGGCGACTTCATGCAGGGCCTGGCCAAGGTCGAGGCGCGGCTGGACGAGGCCTCGCTGTTGACGCGGATCCAGGCGGCCGGGCCGCCGTCCCTGTGGGCGCGCGACTTCTCCGACGACCTCGCCGAGGCCTTCTACCGGATCAACGCCGAGTGGATTCAGGACATGTTCGTCCTGGAGGACAACGACATCGCCCTGCTGTCGCGGCCGCGCGAACTGATCCTCGACAAGGGCGGGGTGGTGCTGTTCGCGCAGACGGCCGAGCTGGGCGTGGTCGGGACCTGCGCCCTGATGGTCTCGAAGGACGGCTGGGTGGAACTGACCAAGATGGGCGTCCTGGCCAGCGCCCGGGGGCTGAAGGTCGGCGAGTTCCTGCTGGCCAAGACCCTGGAGCGCGCCGCCAGCCTGGGCATGGACAAGGTCTATCTGCTGACCAATCGCAAGTGCGGGCCGGCCATCCACCTCTACGAGAAGCTGGGCTTCGTCCACGACGCCGAGATCATGGCGATGTTCGGGGCGCGCTACGAGCGTTGCGACGTGGCCATGTCGTACCGCCCGCGCGGCTAGGCCTTGGCGAGGACCTTCCGGGCCAGCCAGCGCCGGACCGGCTGGTCATAGAGCTTGAGGCAGGCCCAGGCGATCGCCACCGCCAGCACGAACACCCCGGCCCCGACCAGCGCGCCCTGGGCCGGCCCGACCTTCCTGTCCACGACCCAGCCGGTGTAGATATAGATCAGCGGATAGTGGGTGATGTAGAGCGGGTAGGACAGGTCGCCGAAGAAGCGGGCGATCCGCACGCTGGGACCCTCAACATCCTTTTCGCCAGCCCCGATGGCGACGATCAGCGGGAACAGCAGGATGATGCAGGCGGCTTCATAGAGGCCGTTCACCCAGCGAAGCTCGCCCACGCCGAAGCGCGGCAGGGACAGGCCGGCGATCAGCAGCAGGCCGCAGACGGCGAAGGCGTTGGGGACCTTGATCCGCTTGCCCAGGCGCATCAGCAGCACGCCGGCGAAGAACGGGAACATCACCCGCGTCAGGCCGATCTGGACGCCGCTCCTGTCCAGCGCCCAGCCGCCGATCACGTCGCCGCGCGGGCCCAGGACCAGCAGGCCGATCAGCGCCAGCGCCGACACCGCGACCAGCGCGGCGAGCCAGCGGTTCGACAGCTTCCGCAGGCCCACGGCATAGAGGATGTTGGCGATGTACTCGTAGAACAGCGACCACTGCGGTCCGTTCAGCGGATAGATCTCGCCCCAGCCGCGCGGCTCGGCCGCCGGGGTCATCGGGATCATCACGAAGCTCAGCAGCACCATCAGCAGCACCTGCCAGGCGGTGACGGTCGCCAGCTTGGGGAACAGCGACCAATGCTGGAGGCCCAGCAGGGCCGCGCCGATCAGCGCGCCGACGATGATCATCGGCTGCAGGCGCACCAGGCGGCGCTTGTAGAATTGCCAGACGCTCATGCCGCCCCAGCGGTCGTCATAGGCGTAGGCGACCACGAAGCCCGACAGCAGGAAGAAGAAGTCCACCGCCAGGTAGCCGTGATTGATGATCTGCCGTTCCGGATCGCCGCCGGCATGGGCCTCGAACAGGTGGAACAGCACCACCATCAGGGCGGCGACGCCCCGCAGTCCATCAAGGATGACGTAGTGGCTCTTGGCGGGCGCGGTGGCGTCGGTCGAGGTCGTGGCGGCGTCGGAACTCATGCGCGATCAGGGCCTCCCCGCCCCTTTTCAGTATTGGGCGGGAGGCTTGCTGTATTCGTCGGCGGACGACAAGGGGGTTTTCGAATTTGTCCCTAGGACAAATTCAAGGATCACTTCGCCGGCTTGCGCGTGAACGCGACCTTGTCGTCGCGCAGGATCAGGGCGCCGTGGTCGGGATCGCTGAAGACGATCCTCAGGTCCTGGGCGGTGATGAAGAAACTGCTGGGCGTGTCCGGAAACAGCGGGTCGACGACGCCGGTCCAGATGTCGGCTGCCAGCCGGTCGCCATCGCGGCGAAGGGTGAAATCGCCGCCCTCGCCGATCGTGAAGGTTCCGACGAACTTGGCCTGCTCGGCCATCGGCGCCGGAATGACGGGACGTTCGATGGGGTGATAGTCGGGCCAGCCATATTCGACCGCGACGGCGCGGACGATCGCCTCGCTGAGCTGATAGCCCTGGTCGCCGTTGGTCAGCACGACGACGCCGTCGCCGGTGTCGGGATAGGCCAGGATCACCGCCTTGTACCCGGCGTTGGATCCGTTGTGGTAGAAGTACTTGCGCGCCGTGGCGCCCTGGACCGACAGGCCAAGGCCGTAGCCCGACTTCACCGGCGTCAGCATCTCGCGAGCGGTCTTCGGCGACAGGACGTGGCCGGTTTCGCCGTTCGCGGACTTCGCCAGGTCGATCACGAATTTGGCCAGGTCGTTGGCGGTGGTCCACAGGCCGGCGGCGGCCATTTCCGGATAGGTGTGGGGACCGCCCGCGACGAGCGCGCCCTTGGTGTCGTGCGGCCAGGCGGCGTGGGCCGCGCGCGCGGCGTCCAGCGGCTGGTCCTCGGTGCTGCGGGTCATGCCGATCGGCGCGAACACCTTGTCGCGGACGATGGCGGGGAAGGTCTGGCCCGTGGCGTCGACCATCATCTGCTGGGCGATCGAATAGCCTCCGCCGGAATAGCGATAAGCGCTCCCCACGGCCTGGTCGACGACGACCGGCGCGGAGTTGGCGGGGGCCGTCCCGCTCAGCACCTTGGGCAGGGTCGGAACAGGCGCACCGGCCGCGTAGCCGGCGAAGCCATGCACGCTGGTCCCGGCCGTGTGCGACAGCAGCGCGCGCAGGGTGACCGGCGTGGTCGCGGTGAAGGGGCTGGCCGGCAGGGTCCAGCTCTTGAGGGTCTTGTTGACGTCGGTGTCCAGCGACAGTCGGCCGTCCTGGACCACGGCCAGGGCCGCCATGGCGGCGACCGGCTTGCTGACCGAACCGGCTTGAAACAGCGTGTCGGCGGTGACCGGTTCGCCGCCCAGGCGGGTGACGCCGAAGCCGCGCGCCCACTCGACCTTGCCGCCCCTGATCACCGCGATGGCGACGCCCGGCACGTGCAGGGCCGCCATCCGGTCCTGAAGGCTCTGCTTCGCCGGCGGCGCGCCCTGGATCTCGACGGCGGATCGCAAGCCGGTCGTCACGCCCCGGACATGCTGCTCGACCGTCGGACTCGCCGCCCAGGTGGGCGCCGCCGCGACGCAGATCAGCGCCGTCATCGCGGCCTGTCGGATCATGTTCATGCGGCGCACCCCTTGTGTGGCAAGGAGTTCAGGCGTTCCGGGCCGCGAGGGCAACACAACAATCGGTAATGTACGCTCGCGCCTAGTCGACCTTGGCGAGCACCTTCCGGAGCGTCTCGACCATCCGGTCGATGTGCGTCTTCTCCAGGATCAGCGGCGGCGACAGGGCGATGATGTCGCCCGTCACCCGGATCAGCAGGCCTTCGTCGAAGCAGGTCTCGAACGTCTCCATCGCCCGGGCGGTTGGCGCGCCGTCGCGGGGAGCGAGCTCGATGCCCGCGACGAGGCCGAGGTTGCGGATGTCGATGACGTGGCGGGCGTCGGCCAGGCTGTGCATGGCGTCCTGCCAGTAGGCCTCCATCGACGCGGCGCGGTTGAAGAGGTCGTCCTCCTGATAGGTCTCCAGGGTGGCGAGGCCCGCCGCGCAGGCCAGGGGGTGGGCCGAATAGGTGTAGCCGTGGAACAGCTCGATCGGCGCGTCGGCGCCCTCGAGCATCGTGTCGTAGATCTGGGTGGAGGCCGCCACCGCGCCGCACGGGACCGTGGCGTTGGTCAGGCCCTTGGCCAGGCAGATCAGGTCGGGCGTGACGCCGAAGCGGTCGGTGGCGAACGGGGCGGCCAGGCGTCCGAAGCCGGTGATCACCTCGTCGAAGATCAGCAGGATGTCGTGCTTGTCGCAGATCGCCCGAAGGCGCTCCAGATAGCCCTTGGGCGGAACCAGGACGCCGGTGGAGCCGGCCACCGGCTCGACGATGACCGCGGCGATGTTGGAGGCGTCATGCAGGGCGACGATCCGCTCCAGGTCGTCGGCCAGGTGGGCGCCGTGCTCGGGCTGGCCCTTGGCGAAGTGGTTGCCCGGCACGCCGTGGGTGTGGGGCAGGTGGTCGACGCCGGTGAGCAGGGAGCCGAAATACTTGCGGTTGGTCGGGATGCCGCCGACCGAGATGCCGCCGAAGCCGACGCCGTGATAGCCGCGCTCGCGGCCGATCAGCCGGATCTTGGTCCCCTTGCCCCGGGCGCGGTGATAGGCCAGGGCGATCTTCAGCGCCGTGTCGACCGACTCCGAACCGCTGTTGGTGAAGAAGATCCGGTCCAGCCCCTTCGGCGTGATCTGCGCCAGGCGCGAGGCGAACTGGAAGGCCAGCGGATGGCCCATGTTGAAGCAGGGGGCGTAGTCCATCTCGGCCGCCTGGCGCTGGATGGCTTCGCGGATCTTCGGGCGATCGTGGCCGGCGTTGACGCACCAGAGGCCGGCGGTGGCGTCCAGCACCTCGCGGCCCTCCGGCGTCTTGTAGATCATGCCCTTGGCGGACGAGAGCATCCGGGGATGGGCCTTGAACCGGCGGTTCGGGGTGAACGGCATCCAGAAGGCGTCGAGGTCGTTGGCGCTGGGCATGGCGGGTCCTTCGCGAGAGCCTTGCATTGTGATCGCAATTGAGCCCCTCTCGTAAAGAGAGCTTTTATGGCCGCGCTTGGAGGGGCGGTGGAAAAGATGGTTCAGACCCGCCGTCCGCTGGCCGACCAGACCGCCGTTCATGACCAGGTCTATGAGGCGATCCGCCAGGCCCTGATCACCGGCCGGATCGCCCCCGGCAAGGGCGTGTCGCTGCGCAGCCTGGCCGCCGAACTCGGCGTCAGCCCCATGCCCGTGCGCGACGCCGTGCGCCGTCTGGTCGCCGAGCGGGCCCTGGCGATCAATCCGGCCAACAAGCGATTGTCCGTCCCATCCCTGACCGCCGACCGGCTGGAGCAACTGTCCCTGGCCCGGCTATGGGTCGAGCCGGAGCTGGCGGCCCGCGCCGCGGCCCACGCCGACGCCGGCCTGGTTCGCCAGCTGCAGGCGATCGACGCCGATGTCGACGAAGCGCTGCGGCTGGGCGATGTCGACCGCTACATGACCGCCAACCACGCTTTCCACTTCGCCCTCTATGAGCGGGCGGGGGCGGACGTACTGCTGTCGATGGCCGGCGGCCTGTGGCTGCAGGTCGGGCCGTTCATGCGGGTGGTGTTCGGCCGGGTGGGAGCCGATGGCCTGGTCGCGGATCGCCACGCCGAGGCCATCGACGCCCTGAAGGCCGGCGACGCGGACGGCGCCCGCCGCGCCATCGCCGCTGACCTGTCCGAAGGCATGGACAAGATGCGCGTCGCGGTAGACGCGGCGAGATAAAGTCGGATGCTTGACACTTCCCGTGGTCAGGCAAACTGTGATCACAATCAGTACGGATTTACCGCGTGACCCTGCCCGCCGACATTGCCGAGCGCCTGTCCCGCCTGGAGCCGCCCAGCCGGGCGGTGATCGACGGCGCGCGGGTCGAGGCCGTCACGGGGGCGACCTTCCAAAACGTCTCGCCGCGCGACGGCCGGGTGCTGAACCTGGTGACGGCCTGCCAGCCCGAGGACGTGGCGCTGGCCGCATTCAGCGCCCGCACGGCCTTCGAGGATGGCCGCTGGCGCGACCAGAGCCCGCGCGCCAAGAAGAAGGTGCTGTTCCGCCTGGCCGAACTGATGGAGCGGGACGCCGAGGACCTGGCGCTGCTGGAGAGCCTGGACGTCGGCAAGCCGATCAGTGACGCGCGCAATGTCGATGTGCCGCTGGCGATCAACACCTGCCGCTGGTACGCCGAGGCGCTGGACAAGGTCTATGGCGAGGTCGGGGCCTCGCCGGTCGACCGCCTGAGCTACGCCGTCCACGAGCCGCTGGGCGTGATCGGGGCGATCGTGCCGTGGAACTTCCCGCTGCACATGGCGATGTGGAAGGTCGCGCCCGCGCTCGCCATGGGCAATTCGGTGGTGCTGAAGCCGGCCGAACAGTCGCCGCTGACCGCCCTGAAGCTGGGCGAGCTGGCTCTCGAGGCTGGGCTCCCGGCGGGGGTGCTGAACGTCGTCCCCGGCCTCGGCGGCGTCGCCGGCGAGGCCCTGGCCCTGTCGATGGACGTCGACATGATCGCCTTCACCGGCTCGGGCCCAGTGGGGCGCAAGCTGATGGAATATTCCGCCCGCTCGAACCTGAAGCGGATCAGCCTGGAGCTGGGCGGCAAGTCGCCCCAGATCGTCTTCGCCGACTGCCCGGACCTGGACGCCGCCGCCCAGGCCGCCGCCTGGGGCGTGTTCTATAACCAGGGCGAGGTCTGCACCGCCGCCTCGCGCCTGCTGGTCGAGGCTTCGATCAAGGACGAATTCCTGGAGAAGGTCGTGGCCGTCGCCAGGGGCATGGTCGTCGGCGATCCGCTGGATCCGGCCACCCAGTTCGGCGCCATGGTCAGCGAGCGGCAGATGAACACCGCGCTGGACTATATCGCCACCGCCGACAGCCAGGGCGCGCGCCGCGTGCTGGGCGGCCAGCGCATCCGCCAGGAAACCGGCGGCTTCTATGTCGAGCCGACCATCTTCGACCGCCTGGAGGCCGACCACACCCTGGCCCGCGAGGAGGTGTTCGGGCCGGTGCTGGGGGTGATGAGCTTCAAGTCCGAGGACGAGGCGCTGCAGCTGGCCAACGACACCGTCTATGGCCTGGCCGCCGGCCTCTGGACGTCCGACATCAACCGCGCCCTGCGCGGCGCGCGGCGGCTGAAGGCGGGGCTGGTCTGGGTCAATGGCTGGGACGCCTGCGACATCACCATGCCGTTCGGGGGCTTCAAGCAGTCGGGTTTCGGTCGTGACCGCAGCCTTCATGCGTTGCACAAGTACGCCGACCTGAAGTCGGTGTCCGTGACGTTGAGGTAGCCCGCCCATGACCAGTTCTTCCCGCCTGAATCTCGTTGAAACCGAAGCCTTCATCGACGGCCTCTGGATCGAGGGCGACGCGACGTTCGAGGTGCTCAATCCGGCCGACGGGACGGTGATCGCCAACGTCGCCGACCTGAGCGCCGGCGAGACGCGGGTCGCGATCGAGGCCGCGCACCGCGCCTTCCCGATCTGGGCCGCCAAGACCGCCAAGGAGCGTGGGGCGATCCTGCGCAGGTGGAGCGACCTGATGCTCGCCCACGCCGACGACCTGGCCCGGCTGATGACCGCCGAGCAGGGCAAGCCCTTGGCCGAGTCGAAGGGCGAGGTGGCCTATGGCGCGGCGTTCATCGACTGGTTCGCCGACGAGGCCAAGCGCGGCTACGGCCACACCATTCCGACCCCGATGCCCGGCAAGCGGCTGATGTCGATCAAGCAGCCGATCGGGGTCTGCGCGGCCATCGCGCCGTGGAACTTCCCGATCGCCATGATCACCCGCAAGGTTGGGCCGGCCCTGGCCTCGGGCTGCACCGTGGTGGTGAAGCCCGCCGCCGAGACGCCGCTGTGCGCCCTGGCCATCGCCCGGCTGGCGGTCGAGGCGGGCGTGCCGGCCGGGGTGCTGAACGTCGTCACCGGCAAGGATTCCAGCGCCATCGGCAAGGCCCTCTGCGAGGACGGCCGGGTCCGCAAGCTGTCGTTCACCGGCTCGACCCCGATCGGCAAACTCCTCTACGCCCAATGCGCCGGCACGATGAAGAAGCTCAGCCTGGAGCTGGGCGGCAACGCGCCCTTCATCGTCTTCGACGACGCCGACCTGGAGGCCGCCGTCGACGGCGCGATCGCCAGCAAGTACCGCAATACCGGCCAGACCTGCGTCTGCGCCAACCGGCTGATCGTGCAGGCGGGGATCCACGACGCCTTCGCCGCGCGGCTGGCCGAGAAGGTCGCGGCGCTGAAGGTCGGTCCGGGCACGGGCGACGGGGTCCAGATCGGTCCGCTGATCAACGACAAGGCGCTGTGCAAGGTCGACCGCCTGGTGACCGAGGCGGTCCGCGACGGGGCCAGGGTGCTGACCGGCGGCGACCTGCACGGCCTGGGCGGCCTGTTCTACCAGCCGACGGTGCTGGTCGACGCCACGCCCCAGATGGCGCTGTTCCAGGAGGAGATCTTCGGCCCGGTCGCGCCGATCGTGAAGTTCGAGACGGAAGCCGAGGCCATCGAGCTGGCCAACGCCACGCCGTTCGGCCTGGCGTCCTATTTCTACAGCCGCGACGTCGGCCGCTGCTGGCGCGTGGCCGAGGCGATCGAGGCCGGCATGGTCGGCATCAACGAAGGGCTGATCTCGACCGAGGTCGCCCCGTTCGGCGGGGTGAAGGAATCGGGCCTGGGCCGCGAGGGCTCGTCCGAGGGCTTGGATGAGTATCTGGAGACCAAGTACCTGTGCTTTGGCGGGGTGGGATGATCGGTTCGCCCCGCCCTTTGCACAACCTCCGTCATTCCCGCCCTTGCGGCGGGAACCCCTCTGTCCGCCGCAAGGGCAGGGGTATGGCGGGCTGGCCCGCCACGGCGCCTCACGTGTCGGCTGAACCAGGGGTTCCCGCCGCAAGGGCGGGAATGACGGTTGAATGGGGAGGGGCGGGGGCATGATCGCTGAACTCACCCGCTCAGCCACCGACCTCCTCGCCAGCGAGCGCGCGCGGTTCACGGCTGAGCATCCGCGCTCGGTCGCCATGGCCAAGGCGGCGGCCGCCCACTGGCGCGGCGGCGCGCCGATGCACTGGATGAACGACTGGGCTTCGCCGAGCCCGATCTTCGCGGCGCAAGGCGTCGGGGCCCAGGTCACCGACGTGGACGGCAAGCTTTATGACGACTTCTGCCTGGGCGACACGCCGGCGATGTTCGGACACGGCGATCCGTCCGTGGCCGCCGCCGTCGCCGACCAGGTCAAGCGCGGGGCCGGGTTCATGCTGCCGACCGCCTCTGCGGTGATCGTCGGCAGGTTGCTGGCCGAGCGCTTCGGCCTGCCGCTGTGGCAGACGGCGACCACGGCCAGCGACGCCAACCGCGCGGCGATCCGCTGGGCGCGGGCGGTGACGCAGCGGCCGGTGATCCTGGTGTTCGACGGCTGCTACCACGGCATGGTCGATGACGCCTTCGTGGTGCTGAAGGACGGCGAGCGCGTCATGAAGCCGGGCCTGCTGGGCCAGGTCCAGGACCTGACCGCCACCACCTGGGTGGTGCCGTTCAACGATCTGGCGGCCCTGGAGAACGCGCTCGCCTCCGATCAGGTCGCCGCCGTCCTGGCCGAGCCGGTGATGACCAACTGCGGCATGATCCTGCCCGAGCCCGGCTTCCACGACGCCTTGCGCCGCCTGACCCGCGACGCCGGGACCCTGCTGATCATCGACGAGACCCACACGATCTCGACGGGCCCCGGCGGCTACACCCGCGCCCATGGCCTGGAGCCCGACGTCTTCGTGCTGGGCAAGGCCGTCGCCGGCGGCGTGCCGGCCGCCGTCTGGGGCGTGACCGCCGAGCTGTCGGCGCGGATGGATGAGGCCCAGGCGCGGATCGGTCCGGGCCAGTCCGGCATCGGCACGACGCTGTCGGGCAACGCTCTGGCCATGGCGGCCATGCGGGCCATGCTCTCCGAGGTGATGACCGACGCGGCCTACGCCAAGATGCTGGCCGGCGCCGAGCGGCTGGTCGCGGGTCTGAAGACCGTGATCGCCGCGCGCGCGCTGGCGTGGTCCGTCGCCCATGTCGGCGCCCGCGTCGAACTGGTGTTCGGCGATCCTCCGCCGAAGAATGCCGCCGCGATGCGGAAAGTGCTGGACCACGAGGCGGTGGAAGCGCTGCACTTGTGGCTGATCAACCGGGGCGTCCTGATCGCGCCCTTTCACAACATGATGCTGGTCTCGCCCGTCACCGACGACGCGGCGATCGACCGGCTGGTCGCGGCCGTTGATGGGTTCGCGGCCGCGATGGGGGACGCATGAGCGCCGTAGCCGATATCCAGGAATGCCGCGACTTCCTCGCCGCCAACCCGCAGGTGAAGTTCGTCGAGGTGTTCTTCACCAGCATGACCGGCGTGCCGCGCGGTAAGCGGCTGCGGGTGCATGAGCTGGAAGCCATCTATGAGTACGGCCGCTTCCTGCCGGGCTCGGTGCTGGTGGTCGACACCAACGGCGCCGACTGCGAGGACACGGGCCTGGTCTGGGAGGACGGCGACGCCGATCGCCGCGCGCGGCCCGTGCCCGGAACCCTGACCCTGGCGCCGTGGCTGGGTCCCGACGTCGCCCAGGTGATGCTGTCGATGTACGAGCTGGACGGGACGCCCAACGACCTCGACCCGCGCCACGTGCTGCAAAGGGTGCTGGACCGCTACACCGCCGACGGCCTGACGCCCGTGGCCGCCTGCGAGCTGGAATACTACCTCGTCGATCTGCAGCGCGGCCCGAACGGCGAGCTGCAGCCGGCCAAGTCGATGCAGACCGGCCTGCGCCCCACGGGCATCCAGGTCTACGGCCTGCCCGAGCTGGAGGCCCACGCCCCGTTCCTGCGCGAACTGTGGGACACCGCCGACGTGCTGGGCGTGCCGCTGGAAGGCGCGATCTCGGAATTCGCCCCGGGCCAGGTCGAGCTGACCCTGAAGCACAAGCCCGACGCCCTGCGCGCGGCCGACGACGCGGTGCTCTACAAGCGCGCCGCCAAGGGCGTCGCTCTGCGTCACGGCTGCGAGGCGACCTTCATGGCCAAGCCGTGGGCGGAGCGGGCCGGCAACGGCTTCCACGTCCATCTCAGCGTCAATGACGCGGACGGCAACAACCTGTGCGCCGCCGAGGATCTGGAAGGCTCGCCGCTGCTGAAGCAGGCCATCGCCGGCATGAAGGCGCTGCTGGGCGAGGGCATGGCGATCCTGGCCCCGAACGCCAACAGCTATCGCCGCTTCAAGGCCAACTCCTACGCGCCGGTCGCCCCGACCTGGGGCGTCAACAACCGCACGGTCAGCCTGCGCGTGCCGGCTGGTCCGCCGAAGACCCGCCACGTCGAGCACCGCGTCGCCGGGGCCGACGGCAATCCATACCTGGTGATGGCCGTGCTGCTGGCCAGCGCCCACCACGGCATCAAGAACAAGCTGGATCCGGGCCCGGCGGTGGTCGGCGACGGCTACGCGGCGGCGGCCAAGGAGAACATCCGGCTGCCGTCCAACTGGTTCGCGGCGGTCGACCTGTTCGAGACGTCCGCCGTGCTGCGCGACTATCTCGGCGACCGCTTCGTGGACATGTTCGTCTCGGTCAAGCGTACCGAACAGGCGCGCTTCTTCGAGGTCGTCACCGAACTCGATTTCGACTGGTACCTCCGCAACGCCTGACGGCGAGTAGCTGCCCAAGGCAAGGCACACACGGAACAAGAGGGAGTTTCGAATGAGCGGATACAGGAACGGCGGGGCCTCGCGGCGCTCGCTTCTCACGGCCTTCGGGGCGGCGGCCATCGGCCTGTCGTTCACGGCCTGCGGCGAGAAGCCCAAGCCGGCCGGCGCGAACGGCGAAGAGCCGAAGCTGAACTTCTACAACTGGGACACCTATATCGGCGAGACCACGCTGGGCGACTTCAAGAAGGCGACCGGCGTCGACGTGAACATGAGCCTGTTCGCGACCAACGATGAGCTGTTCGCCAAGCTGAAGGCGGGCAATCCGGGCTTCGACGTGATCGTGCCGTCGAACGAGTTCGTCACCCGCATGGGCCAGGCCGGCATGCTCGAGGTGCTGGATCACGCCAAGATCCCGAACATGAAGAACATCGACCCGTCCTTCCTGAACCCGGACTTCGACCCGGGCCGGAAGTACTCGATGCCCTACACCTGGCTGCTGCTGGGCATCGGCTACCGCAAGAGCAAGGTCCAGGGCGTGCCCGACAGCTGGAAGTGGCTGTTCGACAGCGACAAGTACAAGGGCCGCATCGCCCTGCTGTCGGAAAGCGCCGACCTGGTGCGCCTGTCGGCCAAGTATCTGGGCCACTCGGTCAACAACATCCCTGAGGACATGCTGCCGAAGATCGAGCAGATGCTGATCAAGCAGAAGCCGTTCGTGAAGGCCTTCCACGACGACAACGGCCAGGACCTGCTGGTCTCGGGCGAGGTCGACCTGGTGCTGGAATATAACGGCGACATCGCCCAGGTGATGAAGGACGACCCGGACCTCGACTTCGTGGTGCCCAAGGAGGGCTCGTTGATCAACAGCGACACCCTGTGCATCCCGAAGGGCGCGCCGCGACCGAACAACGCCCACGCCTTCATCAACTACCTGCTGGACGCCCAGGCCGGGGCCGAGATCACCAAGACGATCCTCTACCCGACCCCGAACGCGGCGGCCAAGGCGCTGATGCCGGAGAGCTACCGCAACAACCCGGTGATCTTCCCGCCGGCCGACATCATGGCCAAGTGCGAGTACGGCGCGTTCGAAGGGGCCGAGAAGGCCAGTCAGTACGAGGAAATCATCACCCGGGTGCGGGCGGCTTAGACCGCGGAAAATCCTCCCCCCAAGGGGGAGGCGGCCGAAGGCCGGAGGGGGAAGTTCGGGCTGTCCGGCTTCTTCCCCCTCCGTCGCCTCCGGTAGGGGGAGGATTTGGAGGGCTCAATGGAACAATCCTGGAAACAGGCCAAAGCCGTCTTCGCCGCCGCGCTGGGACCGCCGCTGGTGTGGCTGGTGGTGTTCTTCCTGGCGCCGATGGCGATCGTCTGGGCCTACAGCTTCGGCCACAACGAGGGCCTGACGCAGATCGCCATCACCGGCACGTTCCACAACTACGCCCGGGCGATCGAGCCGCTGTACCTGAAGATATTCCTGAAGTCGGCCTGGGTGGCGGGGCTGACCACGGGCCTGTGCCTGGTTCTGGGCTTTCCGGTCGCCCTGGCCATCACCTTCGCGTCCGACAAGGCCAAGACCTGGCTGCTGCTGATGATCATGCTGCCGTTCTGGACGAACCTCCTGATCCGCACCTACGCCCTGATCGCCGTGTTGCGCACCGAGGGCTTTATCAATCAGAGCCTGGAATGGCTTTGGAAGGGCGGGGGAGGACTGGCCGCCCTGGTCGGCCTGCAGCCGCTGGGCGACTTCCAGCCGCTGGGGCTGCTGCACAACAATTTCGCGGTGATCCTAGGCCTCGTCTACGTCCACCTGCCGTTCATGGTGCTGCCGCTCTATTCGGCCCTCGACAGGCTGGACAAGTCGCTGCTGGAGGCCAGCCTCGACCTCGGCGCCGGGCACATGCGGACCCTGTTCAAGGTGGTCGTGCCCCTGGCCCTGCCGGGCATCGCCTCGGGGATCCTGATCACCTTCATCCCGGCGCTCGGCGCCTATCTGACCCCGGACCTGCTGGGCGGCCCCGACAGCCAGATGATCGCCAACGTCATCGAGCGCCAGTTCAAGCGCGCCAACGACTGGCCCTTCGGCGCGGCCATGTCGTTCGTGCTGATGTACCTGACCTTCATCGCCATCGCGATCCAGGCGGTGCTGGCGAAGAAGACGCCGGAGGCGAAGGGATGAGCAAGCGCAGCCCGCCCGGTCCGCTCGAATACCTGCGCCGCTGGCCGATGCAGGCCTGGCTGGCGATGGTGGGGATCTTCCTCTACGCGCCGCTGGTCGCCCTGATGGCGTTCAGCTTCAACGACAGCCGGCGCAACATCGTCTGGAAGGGCTTCACGCTCAAATATTACGACAAGCTGTTCAACGACTCCGCCCTCCTGGAAGCGTTCGGCAACAGCCTGACGATCGCGGCGGCCTCGACGGTGATCAGCCTGATCCTGGGCGCCTCGGCGGCCCTGCTGCTGTGGCGCTTCCGCTTCCCGGGCAAGACGGTCCTGGACGGCGCCCTGGCCCTGCCGATCGTGGTGCCCGAGATCTGCATGGGCGTGGCCATGCTGGTGTTCTTCGCCCGGGTCATGCCCTGGCCGCAGGGCCTGCCGTGGCCGCTGAACCTGGGGGCGATCATCATCGCCCACGTGTCGTTCTCGTTCCCGTTCGTGGCGGTGGTGGTGCGCGCCCGCATGGCCAGCTTCAACCGCGAGATGGAGGAGGCGGCCCGCGACCTGGGGGCCGGCGAGTTCCGCACCATCAAGGACGTGATCCTGCCGCACATGGCGCCGTCGCTGGTGGCCGGGGCGCTGCTGGCCTTCACGCTGAGCCTGGACGACTTCGTCATCACCTTCTTCACCGCCGGGCCGGACACGGTGACCTTCCCGGTCAAGGTCTATTCGATGGTCCGCTTCTCGGTGACGCCGGAGGTCAACGCGGCCTCGACGGTGCTGATCGTGCTGACCGTGCTGCTGACCGCGGCGGCGCTGAAACTGCAGGGGGACCCGGCGGCGACCGCCGGTCACGGGACGGGGGATCCGAAATGAGCGCTCGCCTCCTTCCGATCTTCCCGGCGAAAGCCGGGACCCAGATTCAGCCTGAGCTTTGGCCGTACCTGGCGCTTCCCAGCCTTACGATCTGGGCCTCGGCTTTCGCCGGGGAAGTCGGGGTTCTGTGTGTCGGGGGACAAGCCCAGTGAGCCAACCGAAACCCATCATCACCTTCGAGAACGTCACCAAGCGCTTCGGCAAGCTCGCGGCGGTCGACAACGTTTCCCTGACCGTGACCGAGGGCGAGTTCTTCGCGCTGCTCGGCCCGTCGGGTTGCGGCAAGACCACCCTCCTGCGGATGCTGGCCGGCTTCGAAACGCCCACCGAGGGCCGGATCCTGATCGACGGCCAGGACATCTCCAAGGTGCCGCCCAACAAGCGGCCGGTGAACATGGTGTTCCAGTCCTACGCCGTGTTCCCGCACATGAGCGTGGCCGACAACGTCGCCTACGGCCTGGTGGTCGACAAGGTGGGCAAGGCCGAGCGCGAGCGGCGCGTCGAGGAGGCGCTGGAACTGGTGCAGCTGGGCGGTTACGGCGACCGCAAGCCCGACCAGCTGTCCGGCGGCCAGCGCCAGCGCGTGGCCCTGGCCCGGGCCCTGGTCAAGCGGCCGCGCGTCTTGCTGCTGGACGAGCCGCTGTCGGCTCTGGACGCCAAGCTGCGCGAGCAGATGCGCACCGAACTCTGCACCCTGCAGGAGAAGGTCGGGATCACCTTCATCATGGTCACCCACGACCAGGACGAGGCCCTGGCCCTGGCGTCGCGTTGCGCGGTGATGAGCCGGGGCGTGCTGCAGCAGGTCGCCACGCCCAGCGATCTCTACGAGTTTCCCAACAGCCGCTTCGTGGCCGACTTCATCGGCAGCGTGAACCTGTTCGAGGGCGTGCTGGCCGTCGACGAGCCCAGCCACGCGGTGATCCGCTCGCCGGACCTGCCGGTCGACATCTTCCTCGACCACGGCGTCACCGGCGCCCGCGGCGGCACGGTCTGGGCGGCGATCCGTCCCGAGAAGATCGAGCTGCACAAGAAGGACGGCGACGAGCCCCCCAACCTCGGCGACTGCCCGAAGGGGACCAACGCCATCGCGGGCGTGATCAGGCACGAGGCCTATCTGGGCGGCTCCTCGACCTATGAGGTGGAGATCGAGGGCGGGCGTCGGATCAAGGTCCAGCGCTCGAACCTGACCCGCTGGGACCAGGAGGACTTCAAGCTGGGCGAGACGGTGTGGCTATGCTGGCACGCCTGCTCGCCGGCGGTGTTGTTGTCGTGACCCATGCTTAGCCATAACCCGACCTTCCCGGCGAACGCCGGGACCCAGATTCACCCAGAGCGTCGACCGACGTCGCGCCTCTGGAATGCGCCAGCCCATCGGACCTTGGCGCCCTCGATCTGGGCCCCGGCGTTCGCCGGGGAAATCGGAGGTCTAGGATGACCACCCGCCCCGTCGCTGGAATCATCTGCTGCACGCGCACCGTCGGGGTGGAGTCGGCCCAGGCGGTGATGAGCCGCTATGTCGAGGCGACCATGGCCCATGGCGACGTCGCGGCGCTGCTGGTCCCTTCCCTGCCGGGAAGGATGCGGGCGGCCGAGGTCGCCGGGCGGCTGGACGGGCTGATGCTGACAGGCAGCCCCTCCAATCTCGACCCGGCGCTCTACGGCGAGGAGATCGGTGACGCGCCAGGTCCGTTCGACGCCGCGCGCGATGGCATGACCGCCGACCTGATCAAGGCCATGCTGGACCTCCGCAAGCCGGTGTTCGGGATCTGCCGCGGCTTCCAGGAGATCAATGTCGCGTTCGGCGGGACGCTGCGACGGGACATGGCCGCCAATGCCGACCTGATCGCCCACCACGCGCTGGACGACGTCGATTTCAACGGCATGTTCGACCACACCCACGCCGTGGAGCTGACGCCGGGCGGCGTCCTGGCCCGCGCTTTCGGCGTGGAAGAGGCTGTCGTCAACTCGGTGCACTATCAGGGTGTCGACCGGTTGGGCGAGGGGCTGACCGTCGAGGCGCGCGCGCCCGATGGCGTCGTCGAAGCCTTCTCCGCCACCGTCAACGGCGCGCCGGTGCTGGCCGTCCAGTGGCACCCCGAATGGAAGCCGGCGCAGAACCGGCAGTCGCGGATCTTTTTCGAAATCTTCGGACGCGCCCTCAGAGGCGCGCCGCTCGTCGTGTAAGGCCAGGAGCTTCAAGATGACCGTCCCCATCCGCAACCACGACGTCGCCGAGCTCAAGCGTCTCGACCTCGCCCACCACCTGCCGGCCCAGGCTGATCACAAGGTCCTGTTCGAGCTGGGCGGCAGCCGTGTCGTCACCCGCGCCGACGGGGTCTACATCCAGGACGGTGACGGCCACCGCATTCTGGACGGCATGGCCGGCCTGTGGTGCGTCAATGTCGGCTACGGCCGCACCGAGCTGGCGGAAGCCGCCTACGAGCAGATGCTGGAGCTGCCGTACTACAACACCTTCTTCAAGACGACGACGCCGCCGACCGTGAAGCTGGCGGCCAAGATCGCCGAGAAGATGGGCGGCCATCTGACCCACGTGTTCTTCAACTCGTCGGGCTCGGAGGCCAACGACACGGTCTTCCGCCTGGTACGCCACTATTGGAAGCTCAAGGGTCAGCCGCAGCGCACCGCCTTCATCAGCCGCTGGAACGCCTATCACGGCTCGACCGTGGCCGGGGTGTCGCTGGGCGGCATGAAGCACATGCATGTGCAGGGCGACCTGCCGATCCCCGGCGTCCACCACGTGATGCAGCCCTATCCGTTCGGCGACGGCTTCGGCGAGGATCCGGCCGCCTTCCGCGACCGCGCCGTCAAGGCCATCGAGGACAAGATCCTCGAGGTCGGCCCCGAGAACGTCGCGGCCTTCATCGGCGAGCCGGTGCAGGGCGCGGGCGGGGTGATCATCCCGCCGGACGGCTACTGGCCGGCGGTCGAGGCGCTGTGCCGCAAGTACGGGATCCTCCTGGTCTGCGACGAGGTGATCTGCGGCTTCGGGCGGCTGGGCCAGTGGTTCGGCCACCAGCACTACGGGATCAAGCCGGACCTGATCGCCATGGCCAAGGGCCTGTCGTCCGGCTACCTGCCGATCTCGGCCGTCGGCGTGGCCGATCACATCGTCGCCGAGTTGCGCGAAAAGGGCGGCGACTTCATCCACGGCTTTACCTATTCGGGCCACCCGACCTGCGCGGCCGTGGCGCTGAAGAACATCGAGATCCTGGAGCGGGAGGGCCTGGTCGAGCGCACGCGCGAGGACACCGGCCCCTATCTGGCCAAGGCCCTGGCGACCCTCAACGACCATCCGCTGGTGGGCGAGACCCGCTCGCTGGGCCTGATCGGCGCCGTCGAGATCGTCCGCGAGAAGGGGACCAACCATCGTTTCCTCGACAAGGAGGGCGAGGCCGGTCCGATCGTGCGCGACCTCTGCATCAAGAACGGCCTGATGGTCCGCGCCATCCGCGACAGCATCGTCTGCTGCCCGCCGCTGATCATCACCCACGCCGAGATCGACAAACTTGTCGCGATCATCCGCCAGTCTCTGACCGAAGCCGAGCCCGTGCTGCGGGCGCTCAAGCCGGAGGCGGTGTCATGAAGCCGAAACACAACAAGGCCAAGCGCGAGACCACGCTCAATCGGGGGGTCTCGTCGCTGGAAGAGGCCCAGGCCTGGTTCGCGCGGCAGAGCATCGAGGAGATCGAGTGCGTGGTGCCCGATCTGGCCGGCGTGGCGCGCGGCAAGATCATGCCGGTGCGCAAGTTCCTCGGCACGCCCTCGATGAACCTGCCGCTGGCGGTGTTCTACCAGACCATCACCGGCGACTTCCCCGAGTTCGAGGGGGCGGTCAGCGCGGTGCAGTCAGACACCGACATCTTCCTGACCCCGGACTTCGCGACCCTGGCCGCCGTGCCGTGGGCCCAGGACCCGACGGCCCAGGTGATCCACGACGCCTTCCACCCCGACGGCCGCCCCGTCGAGGAGGCGCCGCGCCAGGTGCTGCGGCGGGTGCTGGCCCTCTATGCCGAGCAGGGCTGGGTGCCGATCGTGGCGCCGGAGATCGAGTTCTATCTCGTCGACAAGAACACCGACCCGGACTATCCGCTCAAGCCTCCGATCGGCCGCTCGGGCCGGCCCGAGACCGGGCGGCAGGGCTATTCGATCAGCGCCGTGAACGAGTTCGATGCGCTGTTCGAGGACATGTACGAGTACTCCGAACGCCAGGGCCTGGAGATCGACACCCTGATCCACGAAAGCGGCGTGGCCCAGATGGAGATCAACCTCCGTCACGGTAATCCGCTGGAGCTGGCCGACCAGGTGTTCATGTTCAAGCGCACCATCCGTGAGGTGGCGCTGGAGCACGAGATCTACGCCACCTTCATGGCCAAGCCGATGGCCAGCGAGCCGGGCAGCGCCATGCACATCCACCAGTCGATCGTCGACAAGGACGGCCAGAACCTGTTCTCGCACCGCAAGTCGGGCGAGGAGACGGCGCTGTTCCATGGCTTCATCGCGGGGCAGCAGACCTATCTGCCGGCGATCATGGCCATACTGGCGCCGTACGTGAATTCGTATCGTCGGATCGCCAAGGACTCGGGCGCGCCGGTCAACACCCAGTGGGGTTACGACAACCGCACCTGCGGCCTGCGGGTCCCGCCGTCAGGGCCGGAGAACCGCCGGTTGGAGAACCGGATTCCCTCGTCGGACGCCAATCCGTACCTGGCCATCGCGGCCTCGCTGGCGGCGGGCTATCTGGGCATGACCCAGGGGCTGAAGCCGAGCGATCCGGTCGCGACCGACGCCAGCGTGGCGGGCGTGCAGCTGCCGCGCAGCCTGTCGGAGTCGCTCAAGCTGTTCGAGCAGTGCGAGCCGCTGGTCGAGATCCTGGGGCCGATCTTCTGCCAGGCCTATGACCGCGTGAAGCAGGCCGAATACGAGACCTTCATGCGCACGATCAGCCCGTGGGAGCGGGAGTTCCTGCTGCTGAATGTGTAGCCCCTCGAAGCCCTTCCCTCATCAGGGGGGAAGGGGATGAACTGGTATGAGGCCACGGTCCCCGACCGTCCCGACCTGCCGCCGCTCGACGGTGACACCCAGGCCGACGTCTGCATGGTCGGCGCAGGCTTCACCGGTCTGGGCGCGGCCCTGGCCCTGGCGGCCCGAGCCAAGGTCGTGGTGCTGGAAGCTGGCCGGGTCGGCTGCGCGGCGAGCGGACGCAACGGCGGCCAAGTCCATACCGGCCAGCGGCGCGATCAGGTCTGGCTCGAGAAGACCGTCGGCCGCGATGACGCCCGGGCCCTGTGGCGGCTGGCCGAAGACGCGCGCGCGCACTTCAAGACCCTGACCGACGCTATTCCGTGCGACTGGCGGCCAGGGATGATCCACGCGCGCCACAAGCCGAACGGCGAGGGCGAGGACGCCGACTACATCGCCCTGATGGCCGACCGCTATGGCTACGACCAGCTGGCGCCGATCGACGAGGCCGGCCTCGCCAGCGAGCTGGGGACCGACGTCTATCACGGCGGCCTGATCGATCGCGGCGGCGGCCATGTGCATCCGCTCAAGCTGACCCTGGGCATGGCGCGGCGAGCGATCGCGGCGGGCGCGTTGATCCACGAGAACACCCGCGCCGAAAGCTGGACGCGAGCGGGCGGCAAGATCGTCGTCGAGACCGCGACGGGCCGGGTCACCTGCGATCAGCTGATCCTCAGCGGCGACGGCCTGCTGAACGCCATGGCCGGCAAGGCGGGCGCGCGGGTCATGCCGATCAACAACTTCATCGCCGTCACCGCGCCGCTGGGCGGCCTGGCCGAGACGATCATCCGCTCCAACGCGGCGGTGTCGGACAGCCGGTTCGTCGTGAACTACTTCCGCAAGACGCCCGACGGCCGGCTGCTGTTCGGCGGCGGCGAGAACTACCGGCCGGGGTTTCCGAGCGACATCGCAGGCATGGTCCGCAAGAACCTCGCCAAGGTCTATCCGCGGCTGGCCGACGTCCCGATCACCCACGCCTGGGGCGGGACCCTGGGCATCACCATGAGCCGGATGCCCTTCGTCGGCGAGATCGCGCCGGGCGTCCGCGTGGCCTCCGGCTATTCCGGGCAGGGGGTGATGCTGGCGCCGTATATCGGCAAGCTGCTGGCCGAGGCGGCCTTCGGCGAGACGGAGGGCGTCGACCTGCTCTCGCGCCTCCCCACCCCGCCGTTCCCGGGCGGGCGCCTGCTGCGCTGGCCGCTGACCGTTGCGGGGCTGAGCTGGTACGCGTTGCGGGATCGGCTGTAGCGCGCCTTCCTCCCCCTGAGGGGGGAGGTGGTCGCGAAGCGGCCGGAGGGGGAAGTGCTTCCCCGCCGACCTCTTCCCCCTCCGTCGTCTCTTCGAGCCGACACCTCCCCCTTCAGGGGGAGGATTTGGCGACGCTCCGATTGACACGCTCCCCGGCGCTCCGCTCTCCTCGCCGCATGGAGTCCACGACCGCCCAGCCCGCCATGAGTCTCGCCGCGGCGCTCGAACACGCCGAGCGTCTGCTGGAGGTCGATCCGCGCCTGGCGGCCGAACAGGCGCGGGCGATCCTGGAGGTCGTGCCGCGCCACGCCGACACCACCCGCGTGCTGGCCGCCGCCTTGCGGCTGTCGGGGGATCCCGAGGCCGCCGCCGCGACGGTCGGGCCGCTGGCCGAAGCCCTGCCGAACCTGCCCCTGGCCCAACTGGAACTGGCGCTGAGTCTGGAGCAACTGGGCCGCACCGCCGAGGCCGTACGCGCCTTCGATCGCGCCAGCGCGCTTGAGCCGCGCCTTTCGGAGGCCTGGCGCGGGCTTTCCGAGAACCTGGCGCTGCTGGGCGACGAAGTCGGCGCCGAGAAGGCCCTGGCGCGGCAGCTGCGCGCCTCGACCCGCGATCCTATCCTGGTCGAGGCGGCGACGGCGCTATCCGACAATCGTCTGGGCGAGGCCGAGCGACTGCTGCGCGAGCGGCTGAAGGAAGACGCCGGCGACGTCGCCGCCATCCGCATGCTGGCCGAGACCGGCGCGCGCCTGGGCCGCTACGCCGACGCCGAGGGCCTGCTGACCCGCTGCCTGGAGCTGGCCCCCAACTTCGCCGCCGCGCGCCACAATCTGGCGACCATGCTCTATCGCCAGAACAAGAACCTGGAGGCCCTGAGCGAGATCCAGCGCCTGACCGACAAGGATCCGCGCCATCCCGGCTACGCCAACCTGCGGGCGGCGATCCTGGCGCGGCTGGGCGAGTACGACCAGGCCATCGCCGTCTGCGAGCGGATGCTGGCCGAATACCCCAACCAGCCCAAGGGCTGGATGAGCTATGGCCACGCGCTGAAGACCGTGGGCCGCCAGGCCGACGCCATCGCCGCCTACCGCAAGGCCCTGGCCCAGGCGCCGACCCTGGGCGAGGCCTGGTGGAGTCTCGCGAACCTGAAGACGGTGAAGTTCGACGCGGCCGATGTCGCGGCCATGACCGCCGCCCTCGACGCGCCGGGCCTGTCCGACGACGACCGCCTGCACCTGCGCTACGCCTTGGGCAAGGCGCATGAGGACGCGCAGGCCTGGGACGTGGCGTTCGAACACTACGCGGCCGGGGCGGCGATCCGCCGGAATCAGCTGAACTACGACGCGCAAGAGAACGCCGCCGAGACGGCGCGGGCCAAGGCGGTGTTCACGCCCGGATTCCTGGCGGCGCGGGCGGGGCAGGGCGCCCAGGCCCCCGATCCGATCTTCATCGTCGGCCTGCCGCGCGCCGGCTCGACCCTGATCGAACAGATCCTGGCCAGCCACTCGATGGTCGAGGGCACCATGGAGTTGCCCGACCTGATCGTCATGGCGAGGCGACTGGGCGGCAAGACCGCCAACCGGGCCGAGTCCAGCTATCCCGAGGTGCTGGCCGAATTGTCGCCGGATGAGCTCCGCGCGCTGGGCGAGGAGTTCATCGAGCGCACCCGCGTCCAGCGCAAGACCGACCGGCCGTTCTTCATCGACAAGATGCCCAACAACTTCGCGCACGCGGGCTTCATCCACCTGATCCTGCCGAACGCGAAGATCATCGACGCCCGCCGACATCCGCTGGGCTGCTGCTTTTCGGGCTTCAAGCAGCACTTCGCCCGGGGGCAGGCGTTCAGCTACGACCTGACCGACATCGGCCGCTACTATGTCGACTACGTGGAGCTGATGGCCCACTTCGACGCGGTGCTGCCCGGCCGCGTCCACCGGGTGATCTACGAACACATGATCGAGGATCCGGAGCGCGAGATCCGCGCTCTGCTGGACCATTGCGGCCTGCCGTTCGAGGAAGCCTGCCTGTCGCCGCACAAGAACGACCGCGCCGTCCGCACCGCCAGTTCAGAGCAGGTCCGCCGCCCGATCTTCAAGGACGCGGTCGAGCACTGGCAAAAATTCGAATCACACCTCGACCCGCTGAAGCAGGCATTGGGACCGGTCCTCGACGCCTATCCGGACGCGCCCGTTATTTGACCATCCGCCCGGCGTCCTCCCCCGCGCCTGCCATTTCTGCAACACTTCAAGGAATTGACATCAAACTGAAATTTCCAATCTTGCCGGACGCTTGAGGCAGGTCGAACCTCGTTCGATCAAAGCCGCCAAGGGGAGCGACTAAATGTCGTCGGGATCGGTTCGTTTGAAGAAGGTCGGCATGTGTTCCGCCGCCTTGTTCGCATCTACAATGTTCACCACCATCGCCTACGCTCAAGCGCAGGCGCCGCAATCATCGACCGCTCTGGAAGAAGTGGTCGTCACCGCGCAGAAGCGATCGGAAAACCTGCAGGATGTGCCCGTCAGCATTCAGGCGATGGGCGGCGAGAAGCTGGAGCAACTGCAGGTCGCGGCCTTCGTCGACTATGTGAAGTACCTGCCTAGCGTGTCGTTCACGACCTCGGGCCCAGGGTTCGGCCAGGTCTATATGCGCGGCGTGGCCAGCGGCGGGGACGGCAACCACTCCGGCTCGCTGCCCAGCGTCGGCGTCTATCTGGACGAACAGCCAGTCACCACCATCCAGGGCGCGCTGGACATCCACGTCTACGACATCGCCCGGGTCGAGGCCCTGGCCGGTCCGCAAGGCACGCTGTATGGCGCGAGTTCCCAGGCCGGCACGCTGCGGATCATCACCAACAAGCCGACGACCAGCGGCTTCTCGGCCGGCGTCGACGTCGAGGCCAACAAGGTCGACCACGGCGGCACGGGCCACACGGTCGAAGGCTTCGTCAACGTCCCGCTGTCGGACAAGATGGCCGTGCGGGTGGTCGGCTGGGACGTCCGCGACGCGGGCTATATCGACAACGTGGCGGGCTCGCGCACCTATACGCGCGGCGATGCCGATCCGACCAATGACGTGACGATCAACAACAAGTCCCGGGTCAGGGACAACTATAATTCCGTCTACACCCAGGGCGGCCGCGCGGCCCTGCGCATCGAGGTCGACGACAACTGGGTGATCACGCCCACGGTCATGGGCCAGGTGCAGAAGGTGGGCGGCCTGTTCGCCTTCGACCCCAAGGTCGGGGACCTCAAGGTCGCGCACTTCTACCCGGAAAGCAGCAAGGACAAGTGGGTCCAGGCGGCCATGACCATCGAGGGGCGGATCGCCAATCTCGACGTCACCTACGCCGGCTCGTACCTGAAGCGTAACGACGTCACCAACTCGGACTATACCGACTACTCGTACTTCTACGACCAGTTGGGCTCGGGCTTCGCCTGGACCGACAACGCCGGCAATCTCGTGAACCCCTCGCAGTACATCCAGGGCAAGGACCGGTACCGCAAGGAAAGCCACGAGATCCGCATCGCCTCGCCGCAGGACCAGAAGCTGCGGTTCGTGGTCGGCGGCTTCTACCAGAAGCAGAAGCACCACATCTTCCAGAACTACAAGATCGACGGCCTGGGCAGCACGCTGTCGGCGCCGGGACATACGGGCACCATCTGGCTGACGGCGCAGCAACGGATCGATCGGGACAAGGCCGTGTTCGGCCAGGCCGAGTATGACATCACCGAAAAGCTGATGCTGACCGCCGGTATCCGGTTCTTCAAGTCGAACAACACCTTGGCCGGCTTCTTCGGCTATGGGGCCGGCTATGGCTCGACCGGGGAGCGGGCCTGCTTCGCCTCGACGGTCAAGGTCGACGACGCGCCTTGCATCAACCTGGACAAGGGCACCAAGGAGAGCGGCAACTCGCCGAAGGTCACGCTGACCTACAAGCTCGACAGTTCGAAACTGGTCTACGCCACCTATTCCAAGGGCTTCCGGCCGGGCGGCATCAACCGCCGCTCGACCCTGCCGCCCTACCGCGCCGACTATCTGGAGAACTACGAGGCGGGCTGGAAGACCACCTGGCTGAACAACAGCTTCCGCTGGAACGGCGCGGTGTTCATGGAGGACTGGAAGAACTTCCAGTTCTCGATCCTGGGCGCCAACGGCCTGACCGAGATCAAGAACGCCAACCAGGCCCGCATCAAGGGCGTGGAAAGCGACATCACCTGGGTCCCGGTCCACGGCCTGACGATCAACGCCTCGGGCGCCTATACCGACGCCAAGCTGACGGCCAACTACTGCGGCTTCACCGACGCCTCGGGCAATCCGATCACCACCTGCGCCTCGCCGCAGGCGCCGGACGGCACGGTCTTGCCGGTGACGCCGAAGTACAAGGCCAACCTGACGGCGCGCTACGAGTTCAGCCTCGCCGACTGGGACGCCTTCGCCCAGGGCGCCGTCGTCGGCCAGTCCGGCAACTGGACCGACCTGCGCTTGAAGGAGCGCGCCATCATCGGCCGGCAGAAGGGCTACACGACCGCCGACTTCTCGGCCGGCGTCGACAAGGATGGCCTGTCGATCTCGGTCTATCTGAAGAACGCCTTCGACAAGCGGGCCAGCCTGAACCGCTACGCCGAGTGCGCCGAAAGCGTCTGCGGAACCCAGTACTACATCGTCCCGAACCAGCCCCGCACCATCGGGGTCAAGCTGGGCAAGACGTTCTAGGATCCGTTCAAGGTCTAGGGGAAGGGGAGTCTCGATCATTCCCCTTCCCCCGTCGTTCCCGCCACAAGGGCGGGAATAACGACAGAATAGCCGAGCGGGTTAGGGAGTGAGTTTAGAGTGAAGACCTCGGATCCAAGACCCCTGGGCCTGTGGATGTGCACGGCGTTGGTCGTGGGCAACATGATCGGCTCGGGCGTCTTCATGCTGCCGGCCTCGCTGGCGCCCTATGGCTGGAACGCCGTCATCGCCTGGTTGATCACCATCGGCGGGGCGTTGTGCCTGGCGCTGGTCTTCGCACGGCTGGCCCGGGCCTTTCCCCGCGCCGGCGGCCCGTTCGCCTATACCGAGGAGGCGTTCGGCAGACCCGCCGGCTTCATGGTCGCCTGGTCGTACTGGATCTCGGTCTGGGTCTCCAACGCGGCCCTGGCCATCGCCGCCGTCAGCTATATGAGCGTCTTCGTTCCGGACCTGGCCAAGACCCCAGGTCTGGCGGCCCTGGTCACGGTCGCGATGGTGTGGATCGCCACGGCGATCAACTGCGCCGGGGCCCGCACGGCCGGCTGGACCCAGCTGGTGACCACGATCCTCAAGTTGGCGCCGCTGGTCGCCGTGGCCAGCCTGGCCGGCCTCATCCTGCTGCGCAAGGGACCCGCGGCGATCGCGCCCTTCGAGCCCTCGGCCCTGTCGGGCGGCAGCGTCACCGCCGCCGCGGCCCTGACCCTGTGGGCGTTGCTGGGCGTGGAGTCGGCCACCATTCCCGCCGAGCAGGTTGACCAGCCCGAGCGCAATATCCCGCGCTCGACCCTGTTCGGCACGGCCTTCACCGGCCTGATCTATCTGCTCGTCTCGTCGGGCGTGCTGCTGCTGACGCCGGTTTCGGTGTTGCAGGGCTCGAACGCCCCGCTGGTCGACTTCATGGCCTATCACGGCGGCGGCGACTTTCGCCTGGCCCTGGCCGCCTTCGCCGCGATCAGCGCCCTGGGCGCCCTGAACGGCTGGGTGCTGCTGCAGGGGGAATTGCCGGCGGCCATGGCTCGCGAGGGCGTCTTCCCCGCCTGGATGGGCAAGACCACGGCCAACGGCACGCCGGTTCGCGCCCACCTGATGTCCAGCGTGCTGGTGACGATCCTGGTGGTGATGAACTACGCCAAGTCCATGGCCGACACCTTCACCTTCATGGCCCTGCTGGCCACGGCGTCGAGCCTGTTCGCCTATCTCTTCTGCTCGCTGGCGGTGCTGAAGCTGGGGCGCGAGAAGCGGATGCCCGTCTCGCCGGCCTTCGCCGCCATCGCCGCCTTGGCGGCGGTCTACTCGGCCTGGACCTTCTACGGCGCGGGCTGGTCGGTGACCTTCTGGGGGCTGGTGCTGCTGGCGGCCGGCGCGCCGGTCTATCTGCTGATGCGCCGCGCGCGCCTGGCTCGCGAGGCCGCCCGATGATCGCCCGCCCCAGGATCGCCTACCTGACCGCCGCGGCCCTGCTGGCCGGGCTCGTGGCCACCGCCGCATCGGCCGGCGAGGCGTCGTATGTCCGCGCCGGGCGTCTGATCGACCCGCAGTCGGGCAAGGTGCTGACCGACCGGCTGATCCGCGTCGAGGACGGCAAGATCACCGCCGTCACGGCCTGGACGACCGCGCCGAAGGATGGCCCCGTGACCGACTGGTCAAAGCTGACCGTCCTGCCCGGCCTGATCGACATGCACACCCACCTGGTCGACCAGGAGCAGACCGAGAACATCGCCGAGCCGCTGCTGACCACGGCCGCCTACCAGTCGTTCATCGCCGCCGATCACGCCCGCAAGACCCTGATGGCGGGCTTCACCAGCGTCCGCGACGTCGGCACTTGGCGGGCGTTCGGCGACGTGGCCCTGCGCGACGCCATCAACAACGGTCTCGTGCCCGGCCCGCGCATGTCGGTGGCCGGGGCCTATATCACCGCGCCCGGCGGGGGCGGTGAGGTGACCGGCATCGCCGCCGACGTCGGCATCCCGGCCGAGATGCGGGGCGGGGTGGTCGAGGACGCCGCCGACACACACCGCAAGGCGGCCAATATCCTGGCGCATCACGCCGACTTCCTGAAGCTGATCGCCACCGGGGCGGTGCTGACCGTCGGCACCGAGCCGGGCCAGCTGGAGCTGTCGGAAGACGAGATCCGCGCCGCCGTCGAGGAGGCCGCCCGGCGCGGGACCTACGCCACCGCCCACGCCCACGGGGCCGAGGGCATGAAGGTCGCCATGCGGGCCGGCGTCCGCTCGATCGAGCACGGCTCGCTGATGGACGACGAGGCCATCGCCATGATGAAGGCCAAGGGCGTGTTCCTGGTCGCCGACATCTATGACGGCGACTGGATCGACGAATACGGCAAGGCCCACGGCTGGCCGGCCGAGACCCTGCGCAAGAATTACGAGACCACCGAGGCCCAGCGCGAGGGCTTCCGCAAGGCGGTCAAGGCGGGGGTCAAGATCGCCTACGGCACCGACTCCGGCGTCTATCCGCACGGTCTCAACGCCCGCCAGCTGCCCTACATGGTCAAGTACGGCATGACGCCGATGCAGGCGATCCAGTCGGCCACGACCGTGGCGGCCGAGCTGATGGGCAAGACCGGCAAGGTCGGCTGCGACGCGGCCGGCTGCTACGCCGACCTGATCGCGGTGTCGGGCGATCCGCTGGCGGACATCGGGATCCTGACCCGGATTCCCAAGGTCATGAAGGGCGGGGCGGTCGTAAAGGACGCCCCCTAGCCCGCTGTGAAATTCGGCACAGCGGACCTTGGCCCGGACCATGCATTGTGCATCGCAGCGCAATTTGATTGTGCGAGAGCGAAACAACTGTCATGTCGACGTGGTTAGTACACGTTGAGTACGTCCAAGGAGGTCTCCATGACCGAGAACCACTACTACGTCCGCCCGGTCGCCGGTGTGTGGCATGTGACCTGGAACGACTCGGCCGAACTGATTGGCTGCTATTCCTCGCAACACGAAGCCGAGGCCCTGGCCCAGCTGCTGGCCCGCCACATGCGCGAACAGGGCCGCAAGGCCCAGGTTCACGTCGACGCGCCGGAAGTCCGCACGCCCTCGTGGGGCCGCAACCGCGCGGCGCACCAGGCGGCTGCGGCTTAAGCCAGCCAGCTCTCCAGCGCGCGCGTCACGATCGCGCGCGCCTCTTGCGGGCTGAAGGTCGCCGGGTCCAGGCACAGCTCCAGCCACAGGCCATCGACGGTCGCCGTCAGGGCGATGGCGGCCAGGCGGGTGTCGGCGACGTCCGCCTCGCTCAACAGCCCTTCCAGTCGCGCCCGGAAGTCCGCGTAGGACGCCGCGTGGATCGCGGCGATGCGCGGCTTGGTCTTAACCAGGCTCCAGAACCCGATCCAGGCGGCCAGCAGTCGCGGATCCAGCACCGGCGGCGCGAAGCTGGCGCCCAGATAGGCCAGCAGCCGCTGGCGAGATGTCGGGCCGGCGGCCTCCAGCGCCGCGTCCAGCGCCGCATCGATCCGCTGGCCGACAGCCTCGTAGGCCGCCGCGATCAGGTCGTCGACCCCCTCGAAATAGTGGCGCAACAGGCCCGGCGAGACGCCCGCCTCGGCGCAGATCGCGCGGACGGAGGTTCCTTCGACGCCTTCGCGCGCCAGCACGGTCTCGGCGGCGGCCACGAGCGCCTGACGGCGGACGTCGGCGGTCTCGCGGGTGAAGGCGGCGCGGGTCACCTTCCCCATCCCCAAAGCTTGTCATCCCGGCCGCGGCGAAGCGGAGAACCGGGACCCAGGGGCGACCGCACCGCGCCGGCCCCTGGGTCCCGGACAGCGCTACGCGCTTCTGGGATGACAGGCGTTTGAGCGGCCTTAGGGCTCACCACCCCTCCGGCGGCCTGGCCATCCGAGCCTCCGGGATCAGGGCCCGCATCTTGCGGCCAAAGCTGCGCAAGCTGACCTCGCTGGTCGCCAGCGGTCCCGCCGTGAAGGTCCGCGAGGCCATGCCCTGCTGCACGCGCGCCACCAGCTCGGTGTCTTCGGCGTTGACCTGCCGGTTGATGCGCCAGTTCAGATAGCGCGCCGCCTTCATCTCGCGCCGGTCGTCGGGCAGGGCGTAGGCGATCTCGCGGATCATGGTCTCCGTGGCCGAGATCGGGATGAACTGCATGAAGTCCACCTGGTCCGGATAGATGTCGAAGGCGAAGTTCGGCCACAGCTTGAAATAGGTCCACAGCCGCTTGCGGTCGCCGGGCAGGTGCGGAACGTCGGGCAGCAGGTCCTGATAGAGCCGCTCGGACGGGCTTTCCGACGGCTCGTCGATCAGCTGGCCCCACATCTTGTCGACGAAGGTGTGGGCCTCGACGCCGTAGCCCTTGCCGAACAGCCGCGTCAGGCCCGGGTGGGCGACGGGGATGTGCAGCCCGTCCGAATAGTTGTCGCTGATGTTCTTCCAGTTGACCGCGCGCGGCCGCAGGGTGACCCGGCCGAACGGCTGCAGCTCCTCGAAGCGGTAGTGGGCGACCTCGTCCTCGTAGGGGGCCATCATCGTCGCCACCGACGGCCCTTCCCCCTCGATCCGCACGAAGACGAAGCCGCGCCAGATCTCCGTCTCGATCGTGGCGAGCCCCTCCTTGGCCATGTCCAGCGCCGGATAGTCGTCGCGCATCGGCACGCCGATCAGCCGGCCTTCCAGGTCGTAGGTCCAGGCGTGGTAGGGGCAGACGATCCGCCCGCCACAGCGACCGACCGGGCCGTCCAGCAGCCGCGCGCCCCGGTGGCGGCAGACATTGGCGAAGGCCCGCGCGCCCCCGTCCTTGCCGCGCACCACCACCAGGCTCTCGCCGACGAAGTCGAAGGTGTGGAAGTCGCCGGCCTTGGGGATGTCGTTCAGGTGACAGACGATCTGCCACGACGGCCGGAAGATCTTGTCCTGCTCCTCGCGAAAGAAGCGCTCGGAGCCGTAGATCCAGCCGGGCAGGCCCCAGTCGGCCTGGGGGTCTTCGTTGGAGATGGCGGTCATCGGGCGCCTCCTTCTCCGATTTCCCCGGCGAATGCCGGGGCCCAGATCGTAAGGCTGTGAGGCGCCAGATAAGGCCTAGGCTCGGGATGTATCTGGGTCCCGGCGTTCGCCGGGAAGATCGGGTTTTTAGGCATCACCGCCCCACCACCGACAGCTTCAGGGCCGTGACGAAGTCCTTGTCCCTCAGGATCTCCCGCGCCGCGTTCCGCCCCGGATTGCCCGACACCCCGCCGCCCGGATGCGTGCCGGCCCCGCACATGTAGAGCCCTCCGATCGGCGCGCGGTGGCTGGCGTGGCCCAGGAAGGGGCGCGTGGCCCACAGCTGATCCAGCGACATGTGGCCGTGCATGATGTCGCCGCCGATCAGGCCGAACTTCCGCTCCAGGTCCAGCGGCGACAGGATCGTGCGGCCCAGCACCGAGGCCTTGAAGCCCGGCGCCCAGCGCTCGACCGTGTCGACGATCAGGTCGGCGGCGGCCTCGCGCTCGTCGTCCCACGAGCGGCCGTTCGGCAGGGTGGGGGCGAACTGCTGGCAGAACAGGCTGGCCACGTGCTGGCCCGGAGGGGCCAGCGAGGTGTCGATGGTCGAGGGGATCAGCATCTCGACGATCGGAGCCTTGCTGATCCCGTCCCCTTTCGCGTCGCGATAGGCGGCGTCCATGTAGTCCAGGCTGGGGGCGATCACGATGCCCGACTGGTGGTGCTCGGCGGCGTCCTTGCCGGGCAGGCAGATGAAGCTGGGCAGCTCCGACAGCGCCACGTTCATCCGGAAGGTGCCCGAGCCGTTCTTGTAGCCGTCGACCGTCTTGCGGAAGTCGGCGGTCAGGGCCGAGGGCGGGACCAGCTTTTTGTACAGTAGGGCCGGATTGACGTTGGCGCTGACGATCGGGGCCATCACCTGGCGGCCGTCGACCAGTTGCACGCCGACTGCTTTAGCGCCATCGACATGGACGCCCTCGACCGGCGCGTTCAGCAGGATCTCGACGCCCGCCGCCTCGCAGGCCTTGGCCATCGCCTGGGTGATGGAGCCCATGCCGCCGACCGCGTGGCCCCAGGCGCCCTTCTTGCCATTCACCTCGCCGAAGGTGTGGTGCAGCAGGACGTAGGCCGATCCCGGCGAGTCCGGGCTGGCGAAATTGCCGACCACGGCGTCGAAGCCGAAGGCGGCCTTGACCGCGTCGCTCTCGAACCAGCCGTCCAGCACGTCGCGGGCGCTCTTGGTGAACAGGTCCAAGAGGTCGCGCTTCCTCTGCCGGGAAAGCATGGCCAGGCGGCCGCCCTGGCGCAGGGCCCGCAGCGCGCCCGGCAGGCCGTCGCCCAGGTTCGGCGGCGTTTCCTGGGCGAAGTCGCGCAGCACGTCGCCGATCTCGTCCAGCATGGCGTAGTAGGCCGGCAGCACCTCGGCGTCGCGATAGCTGAACTTGCGGAACGCTTCCTGAGTGCGCTCCAGCCCGCCGCCCAGCTTCAGATAGCGCTCGTCGCTGATCGGCAGGAAGTTGGAGATCGGCCGTTCCAGGAAGGTCAGGCCGTAGTCGTGCAGGCCCATGTCGGCGATCACCCGCGGGTTCAGCAGGCTGACCGTGTAGCTGGCCACGGAGTTGCGGAAGCCGGGGTGGAACTCCTCGGTCACCGCCGCCCCGCCGACCACGCCGCGCGCCTCGCAGACCGTGACCTTCAGCCCGGCCTTGGCCAGGTAGAAGGCGCAGACCAGACCGTTGTGACCGCCGCCGATGATCACGGCGTCGCGGGTGGTGGTTTCGGCCATGGTGTCTCTCCCCCAGAGTAGGTGGAGAGGTTGCTATACGATCGTACAATAGGCAAGCGGTCGCGCCGAGGGCGCGACCGCCATATCGTCAGGCCGCCTTGACGCTGGGCCGTTCCTGCACGCGTTGACGCCAGGCGGTCAGCGCCGTGCAGTCCTCCGGCACGTCGATCTTCGCGAAGCCGGCGAAGACCAGGCCCTCCAGCACGGTGATGTCGGCCATCGAGAACTGGTCGCCGGCCACATAGGGACGGTCGCGCAACACGCCGTCGAAATAGCGCATGCCGGCCACGGCCCGCTCGCCCTGGCGGCGGCCGAAGGCGTCGCGGCCGGTCCAGGTGGGCTTCTTGCCGTCCTCGATCGCCGCGCCAAGGCCCGGGGTGGCGTAGTGGAAGTAGTCGGCGACCGCGTCGATCAGTTCGACCTCGGCGCGCTTCTGCATCATGTGGATCATGGCCTTGTCGCGCGGGGTCGCGCCGGTCAGCACCGGCTTGCCGTCGAGATTGTCGAGATACTCGGTGATGGCCGTGCATTCCGAGATGTAGAGGCCGTCGTCCAGTTCCAGCACCGGCACGGTTCCGGAGGGGTTCTTGGCCAGGAAGGCGGCTTCCTTGTGCTCGCCGCCGGGCAGGTCGACCTTCACGAATTGGACCTGGTCGGTCAGGCCCTTCTCGCCCAGGGCGATGCGGACGCGCAGCGGGTTCGGGAAGCCGGGGATGTCGTGGATCTTCATGGTCACCTCCATTTGTCTATCTATCGATAGGTAGATTGCGGGGCCGGCATAGGGGCTTCCGCTGGCGGCTGTCAACGTCTATCTACTGGTAGGTAAGTTTGAGACGATCCGAGCGACGATGAGCACCGACACCCGCGAGACCATCCTGGCGGCCGCCCAGGCGACCGTGCAGGCCAAGGGCTACAACGCCCTGAGCTTCCGGGAGCTGGCCAAGGACGTCGGCATCAAGAGCGCCAGCATCCACTACTATTTCCCGACCAAGGGCGACCTGGGCGCGGCCCTGGCGCGGCGCTACACCGACAATGCGATGGGCTATTTCGACCAGCTGATCGCCGAGGGGCGGCCGATCGAAGAGACCTTCCAGCGCTATGTGGCGGTGTTCCGCGCCGCGCTGCGCAACGACAACCGCATGTGCCTCTATGGCGTCATGGCCGCCGAATATGGCGACCTGCCGGACGCGGTGCGCCTGGCGGTCGACGCGTTCAGCCAGGCCAATGTCGACTGGCTGGTGAAGCTGCTGGGGCCGCGACATCCGGAGCTGGACGAGGCGGCGCTGCGTCACCGCGCGCTGGCGATCTTCGCGGCGATCGAGGGCGCGCAGCTGGTCGCGCGGGGGCGCGGGGATATCAGCGTGTTCGACCAGACCCTGGCGGCCTACAGCGCGGCGGGGCTGACGCCCTAACACCTCGTCTTGTCATCCCGGAAAGCGCGCAGCGCTTGTCCGGAATTGCAGGAATTAGTGAGCTGAAGCCTCCGCCTTCCCCCGCGCCGTCAGCCAGTACATCACCGGCGTCGCCACGCGGCTGAGCAGGGTGCTGGTGATCAGTCCCCCAATGATCGCGATGGCCAGCGGCGAGTAGAGGCCCGAGCGTTCCAGGGCCAGCGGCAGCAGCCCGCCGATCGCCGTCACCGAGGTCAGCAGCACCGGCAGGAAGCGCACCTCGCCGGCCTTCTCGATGGCGTCGTGCAGGTTCATGCCCTCGCGGCGCAGCTGTTCGGTGAAGTCGACCAGCAGGATCGAGTTCTTGATCTCGATGCCGATCAGGGCGATCACGCCGATCGTGGCGGTGAACGACAGGGAATAGCCGGTCAGGGCCAGGGCCAGCACCGCGCCGAACACCCCGAACGGGATGATGCCGGCCACCACCAGGGCGGTCTTGAACTTCTGGAACTCCAGAACGAGCACGGCCAGGATCCCGAACACCGCCACCAGCACCGCCGCGCCCAGGCCGGCGAAGCTTTCCGACGCGGCCTCGGCCTCGCCGCCCAGCGACAGGCGGTAGCCCGGCGGCAGCGGCAGCTCCTTGTTCAGCCGCGCCAGGGCGTCCTGCGTGACGCCCGAGGCCAGGAAGCCGGTGCGAACCCAGGCGCTGACGGTCACGGTCCGCTCGCGGTCGAAGCGGTCGATGCGCGAGGGGCTGGATTTGAGGCGCGGGGTGGCGATGGCGTCCAACGGCGCGGCCAGGCCGTCGGCGGTCGGGACATAGACGCCCTTCAGGGCCGAGAGCGGATTGCGCGCCGCGCCGTCGGCCTGGGCCATGGGCAGTCGCACCTTGACCGCGTAGTCGTCGCCGTCCGGATCGCGGAAGCGGGCGGTCTCCTCGCCGGACAGGGCCAGGCGGGCGATGCGCCGCGTGGCGCCGGCCTGGACGCCCAGGGCGGCGGCCTTGGCCTCGTCGACGCCGAGGTCGAGGTCGGTGCGGTCCAGGCGGACGGGGTTGGTGACGTCGCGGGTTCCGGGCGTGGCCTTCAGGATCGCCTCGGCGCGGGCGGCCAGGGCCTTCAGCACGTCGAGGTTCTGCCCGGTCAGTCGGATGGCGACGGGCGCGTCGATCGGCGGGCCGTTCTCGAAGGTCTGCACGCTGATCCGCGCGCCGGGATAGTCGGCGAACTGCTGGCGCAGGCGGTCCAGCACCTGCTCGCTGCGGCCCGGCTCCCAGCGCTTGAGGCTGACGAACACCTCGGCGAAGGTCGTGGCGCTCTCGCGCTGGCTCTTGTTGTAGAAGATCTGCGGGTTGCCGCGGCCGAGGTTGGCCGCTTCCCAGATGACGTCCGGCTCGGCCCGCACACGCTGCTCGACATAGCGCAGCACCTGGTCTGTGCGGGCCAGGGACGTCCCGTCGGGCGTCTCGATGCGGATCAGGAACTGCGGCGTCTCGGCGGCCGGGAACAGCGACGAGCCGACCAGCTTCACCAGCGGGAAGGTGGTCAGGCAGATGGCCAGCAGGACGGCCATGGCGACCCACGGCCGGGCCAGGGCGCGGTGCAGCACCGGCCGATAGAAGCGGTGAATGCCGTTGTTGACCGCCCGCAGCAGGGCGTTGCCCTCGGGATCGGAGTGCTTGTCCAGCAGGCGGCTGGCCAGGAACGGGATGATGGTCATCGACACGAAGAGCGAGGCGGCGATCGTGCACAGCACCGTCACCGGCAGCGACTTGATATAGGCCCCCGAGCCCGCAGGCAGAGCCATCAGCGGCAGGAAGGCCAGCATCAGCGTCGCCGTGCAGCCCAGCACCGCCAGGCTGATCTGGCGGGTGCCGTTGATCGCCGCGTCGACCCGGTCCTCGCCCTCGCGCACACGGCGGGCGATGTTCTCGGTGATGACGATGCTGTCGTCGACCAGCAGGCCGAGCGCCAGCACGAAGCCGGCGATCGACAGCTGGTTCAGGGTGAAGCCCAGCGCCTGCAGCATGGTCAGGCCGATCAGCAGGGAAAGTGGGATCGACACCATCACCACCAGGCCGGCGCGCGGACCCAGCGGCAGCAGGGTGATCAGCACCAGGCACAGGGCGATGCCGAAGTCGCGGAACAGGTTGTTCAGCCGGTGCTTGACGTTCTCGGCCTGGACGAAGCCGCGCTCCATCTTCACCCCGGCGGGCAGGGTCTTTTCGTAGTCGTCCAGCACCCGCTGCACGCCCTTGGTGATCTTGGCGACGTCCTGGCCGTCCTTCTGGTTGACGGTCAGGAAGACGGCGCGCTTGCCATTGAAGCGGGTCAGATGCGTCGGCTCGGCCTGGGCCCAGGCCACCTGGGCGACATCGCGCACGCGGGTCACCTGGCCGCCCAGCGAGCGGACCGGCGTGTCGCCGATCGTCGCCAGCTCATGGAAGGCCCCGCCGGACTTGACGTTGAAGCGGCGCTCCCCCGCCTGGACCGCGCCGATCGGCGCCTCGGCGCCGGCCGCTTTCAGGGCGTCGACGACGGCGGTGGGCGGCAGCTTCAGCGCCGACAGGCGGGCGAGATCCAGGGTCACCTGCACCTCCGAAGGCGGCGCGCCCCAGTACTTGGCCTCGCGCACGCCCGGCACGCGGTCCAGCCGCTCGCGCAGGCGGTCGGCGGTCTTCTCCAGGCGGCGCATCGGCAGGATGTCGGAGGTCAGGGCGACCTGGACGATCGACACCTCGGTGGTGCGGATCCGCTCGATCTCCAGCCGCTGCACGCCGGCCGGCAGGTTTCCGCGGATGGCGTTCACCTCGCGCACCACCTGGTCGAACTTGCGCTCGGTGTCGACGTCCCAGGTGAAGTGGACGCGGATGATGGCCGAGCCGTCCACGGCGGTCGACTCGACCTTGTCGATGTCGTCGAGGCCGTCGACGGCGTCCTCGATCGGGTCGACGATCAGCTGCTCGATCTCCGAAGGCTCGGCGCCGGGCAGGACCGCGCGGACGATGACGATCGGCGTCGGGAAGTGCGGGTCTTCCGAGCGCGGCACGTTGTTGAAGGCGTTGATCCCCAGCATGATCAGCAGGCCGAAGGCGACCAGGGTGAACTGCCAGCGACGGACGGCGAAGGTCGCGAGATCGAACTTCACGGCTTACTGACCCCTGGAGGCGTCGAGACGCTTGGGATCGATGACTCGCACGGCCTCGCCATCGGCGACGAAGCCGGCCCCGGCCGTGATCACCTGGGCGCCGTCGGGCAGGCCCGAGACCAGGGCGTCGTCGCCGTCGAAGCCGCCGAAGCCGACGGCCATGCGCCGGGCCTTGCCGTGGTCGAACCGGTAGACGAAGGCGCGCTGGCCGTTGGCCTCCAGCACCGCCTCGGCGGGGATGCGGGCAAAGGCCGTCGTGGCGCCCGGCGCGGTGCGAACCGACAGCGAGGCGTGGGCGACCTGGCCGCTGCGCAGGGCGGCGGGCGGGGCGGAGAGCTCGATTTCGACGCTGATGGCGCCGGTGCGGGTGTCGGCGGCCTCGCCGACGCGGGTGACGCGGCCAGACAGGGTCTGCTCCGCGAGGTCCTCGACCCGAACCTGCGCCACATCGCCGACCCGCACCCGCGCGGCTTCGCGAGCGGAAAGCGGCAGGCGCAGGACGAGCGGGCTGGAGAGGTCGGCGATCCGCGCCACCACCTGGCCGGCGGCGACGACCTCGCCCGCCTGGGCGCGGCGCTCCAGCACCACGCCCGAGGCCGGCGAAACGAGGCTGGCCCAGCGGCGGTCGAAGCGGGCTGCGTCATAGGCGGCCTGGGCGGCTTTCAGTGCGCTCTGGCGGTCGTCGATCCGCTGGCGGCTGACATAGCCCTTCTCGAACAGCGTCTTGTCGCGCTCGATGTCGCGGCGGGCGCGCTCCAGGTCGGCCACGGTCTGCTGCTGGCGCGCGTCGACCCCGGCCGGATCGATGGCGGCGACCAGCTGGCCGGCCGAGACGCGGTCGCCGGCCTCGACCTTCATGGCCGTCAGCACGCCGGGGATGCGGAACGACAGCGCCATCTCGCGGCGGCGCTCCAGCGTACCGGCTCCGGTCACGGCGCCGGCCGCTCCGGGCGCGGCGACGCGGGCGGCCTCGACCGGAGTCGGCGGGGTCGCCGCCTCGGTCTTGGCCTTGCCGCCACAGGCCGCCAGCGCCGTCGTCATCAGCAGCGCCGCCAGGGGAGGGAGCGGTGTCCGCCACATAAGCTGTTCCAAATCGATCGATGATAAGTTATCAGTGATTGATAGCGATGGCTTGTCAAGCTTGGATAGCAGTGGTCAACGACCTTCGATGAAGTCTCCCCAAACGCGTTCCCCACGCAAACCCAAGGGCCAGGGCGCCGAGCGCCGCGAGGAGATCCTCGACGCCGCCCAGAGCCTGTTCGCCCAGAAGGGCGTCCACGCCGTCTCGACCCGCCAGATCGCCGAGATCGCCGGCATCTCGCAGCCGGCCCTCTACGCCTACTTCACCACCAAGGACGACATCGCCGCCGAGCTGTGCGTGCGGGCCTTCGCGATCCTGGGCCAGCGGATGGCCGACGCGCGGGTCGGCTACACCCCGACCACCGAGAATTTCGATCGCTGCCTGCGGGTCTATATCGACTTCGGCCTCGACCATCCGGATGCGTACCGCGTGGCCTTCATGCTGGAGAAAAGCATCGACGGCTCGTTTCTTGAGAAAACCGGCGGAAAGCCGATGGCCGCCGGCAAGGAAGTCTTCCAGGTGTTCGTCGAGATGGTCGGCGAGCTGCACGCCGGCGGGCTGATGGCCGGCGACGACGTGATGGCCGCGACCCAGTCGTTGTGGGCCGGGCTGCACGGCCTGGTCTCGCTGCTGATCGCCCGGCCGGAATTTCCCTGGATCGAGCGCGAGACGCTGATCGCCACCCATGTGGCCATGCTGCGCAGAGGCGCGCTCAAGTAGGGGGCGTTGAAGTAGAGGGCTCGGACCTCTAAGTGAGCGCCTCGCTCTTTCGGGAAGGATCCCCATGGCCCAGCTCCTGCCGCTCCAATCGTTCAGCCTGCAGGAGACCGACGACGGCTATCGCCTGCTGGTCTCGGCCATCGGCGGCGAGTCGCTCTACGTCTCGATCACCCCCGACCAGATGGACGACATCATCGACAGCCTCGAGAACGCCATGGGCGGCGAGGGTGAAGGCGGGAGCGAAGTCGAGGACGACGGGGAGTTCTAGGAACACCCTTTTCCTGGTGGCAGGGTCAGCGCCCGCAACGCGGTCAGCGCCCGGCTCAAGGTCGCCCGCTTGGCCGCCGCGCCCAGCGAGACCCGCAGGCCCTCACCGACCGCTCCCGGCGCCCGGAAGGCCTCCGCCCCCACAAGCGCCAGGCCTCGGTCCCTGGCGGCCGGCGTCGCGGTCGCGCCGGGCAGCCAGACGTGCAGGCTCTCGGGCCCGCCCGTCGCCGCCGGCAGCAGCGCCGCCGCCAGGGCGCGACGGGCCACCGCCTCCTCGCGGACGCCCTCCAGGATCCGGGTCGCGACGCCGTCGCGGATCCAGCCGGTGACCACGGCCGCCATCAGCGGCGCGGGCATCTGGGCGATGGCGTGCAGAGTCCGCGCCGCGCCCTCGGCCTGTCCCGGTGGGGCGACGATGTAGGCCAGGCGCAGGCCCGGCGAGAGCGCCTTGGCGGTGGTGGCGACATGGAACACGCCCTCCGGCCATAGGGCGGCGAGGGCGGGCAGGGGCGCGGCGGGCAGCAGGCCGTAGGCGTCGTCCTCGATGATGGTCACGCCGGCCGCGCGGGCGATCGCCACGACCGCCTCACGTCGGGCAAGGCTCATGGTCGCCGCCGTCGGGTTCTGGAAGGTCGAGGTGCAGCACAGCAGGCGCGGACGATGCTGGGCGATCAGCCGATCCAGCGCTTCCGGCTCCAGCCCCTCGGCGTCCATCGGGCAGGCCACGATGCTCAGGCCGCGCCGGGCGGCGGTGGCCAGCAGGCCCGGATAGGCGAAGGCCTCGGCCAGGATCACGTCGCCAGGCGTCGTCAGGTGGTCCAGCAAGGCCGACAGCGCCGTCTGGGCGCCGCTGGCGACGATCACCCGCTCGGCGGCCGTCTCGCCCAGGCTCGGGGCCAGCCAGGCCGCGCCGGCCGTGCGCTGGGCCAGGGAGCCGGCGCCAGGGTGATAAGCCATCAAGGTCGCCGGATCGGTCCGGGCCAGGATCGCGCCGGTCGCCTCGCGCAGCAGCGCCGCCAGGTTCAGCCCCGCGGGCGGCGGCGGCAGGTTCATCGACAGGTCGACCAGCCCGGCCTCGTCCTCGATCGTGCGAGAACGGATGAAGGTGCCCCGTCCCGTGGTCCCCTCGATCAGCCCCCGCTCGCGGGCCAGGGCGTAGGCGCGGGTCACCGTCGTGAAGTCGATCCCAACCAGCCGGGCCACCTCGCGCTGGGCTGGGATCTGGTCGCCGGCCTGCAGCTCGCCCTCGGCCACGGCCCGCTCCAGGGCCTCGGCGATCCGGCGATAGGCGGGACCGTCCAGGGCCTCGATGCGGCGCAGCCAGGCGGCGGCCGGATTCGGTGATCCCCTAGTTGCGGGCATGGCTCAATATCCATACATTAATCGCACAATGTATGGATCAATCCTGCGATTGTAGGAAGGGGCCTCTGATGGCCGACTATGAAGTTTACGACTCCCCGACGCCGATCGAGGCCGGCTTCAAGTGCTGCTGCCCGCGCTGCGGCGAGGGCAAGCTGTTCGGTGGTTTCCTGAAGCTGGCGCCGAAGTGCGACCGCTGCGGGCTGGACTACAGCTTCGCCGACCCGGCTGACGGCCCCGCCTTCTTCGTGATGAGCGGCATCGGCATTCTGGTGATCGCCGTCTTCGCCTGGATCGAGGTGACCTATCACCCGCCGATCTGGGTGCATCTGGTGACGGTGTTCCCCGCGCTGATCATCGGCTGCCTGGCGACCCTGCGCCCGGTGAAGAGCTGGCTGGTCGCCTCGCAATATATCAACAAGGCCGAGGAAGGCCGCTTCGAGAGCCTGGGCCGCCACGACTTCGACTCGCGGCGGCTCTAAGGGGCTGGGGGCTAGACCCCCAGCGACCCGGCCACCTGACGCGTGGCCGCGTTCAGGCGGTTCCAGACATTGATCGCCGAGATGCTGATCAACAGGCCCGCCAGCGCCTTTTCGTCATAGTGGCGGGCGGCCTCGTCCCAGACCTCGTCGGACACCGGGTCGGCCTTGTCGGCGACGCGGGTCACGGCTTCGGCCAGGGCCAGGGCGGCGCGTTCGGCCTCGGTGAAGTAGGGCGTGTCGCGCCAGCCGGCGACGGTGGCCACGCGTTCGGGGCTCTGGCCGGACTTCAGGGCGCCGCGGGCGTGCATCTCCAGGCAGACGCCGCAGCCGTTGATCTGGCTGACGCGCAGGTGCAGCAGTTCATGCAGGGTTTCCGGCACGCCCTCGACATGGGCGGACCTGGACAGCGCCATCATCGCCTTCATGGCGTCGGGCAGCAGATGGGCGGGTTGGGTCATCCTGGCGTTCATTTGGCGGGCTTGCATCGGTCTTGCTCCTTGCGGTTTGGCGACGCCGTCGGTCACATCCGGCGGCTTGCGTTCGTCGAAGAGGTGACGAAGCCCGACGGAGCGATGTGACCGATGCCGCGAGAAAATGTCCTGGCCGACCGTTTCGAGGCTGATCGGGCGCGTCTGCGCGGCGTGGCCTATCGGATGCTGGGCTCGCTGCCCGAAGCCGAGGACGCCGTGCAGGAGGCCTGGCTGCGGCTGTCGCGGTCGGGCGCCGACGGTGTCGACAATCTCTCGGCCTGGCTGACCACGGTCACTTCGCGCGTGTGCCTGGACATGCTGCGCAGCCGGAAATCCCGTCGCGAGGACGCGCTGGACGGCGGGATCGAACCCTCGGTCAGCGGCGAGGACGCGGTCGAGCGCGAGACGATCCTGGCCGACTCCGTTGGGCTGGCCCTGCTGGTGGTGCTGAAGGCCCTGAGCCCCGCCGAGCGCATCGCCTTCGTGCTGCACGATTTGTTCGACATGCCGTTCGACCAGATCGCTCCGATCGTCGAGCGTACGCCCGACGCGGCCCGGCAACTGGCCAGCCGGGCGCGCCGCCGGGTGCGCGGCGGCGCGGCGTCGCTGGACGCGGCTCAGACCGCGCAGAAGAGCGTGGTCGACGCCTTCCTCACCGCCTCGCGCACCGGTGATCTGGCGGGACTGATGGCCGTGCTGGCGCCGAACGTGGTGGTCCGCTCCGACATCCTGGGCGGCGGCGGTCAGGTCCGCGAGCTGCGCGGCGCCGAGAAGGTGGCCAATTTCTACAACGGCCTGGCCCAGACCGCCCGCACGGCCCTGGTCGATGGCGCGATCGGCGCGGTGGTGGCGCCGTTGGGCCGGCTGACCCGCGTGCTCGACTTCCGCGTCGAAAACGGCCGGATCGTCGAGATCTTCGTCGCCGGCGATCCGGATCGTCTGGACGCCGTCGAAGTGGCGATGGTCTAGCCTATTTCAGCAGCAACTGCCCGCGCCGCGACAGCTCGTCCTTGATCTTGCCGGCGGCCATGCCCAGCAGGCCCGGCAGGCTGATGTCGAGGCGGGCGTGGTCCTCCAGCACCTGGACGACGCCGTTGATGGTCTGGCCCATGGCGACGGCCGAGAAGTTCAGCACGTCGCCGGCCCAGCTCTGGGTGAAGCCCTTGGCGTCGCCGCCGGGGATCTGGCCGGCCAGCTGCGCCAGGCCCTGTTCCAGCCGCCGTTTGGCCTCGGCCGCGCCCAGCTGATGGGGGATGTTGATGCTGATGGTCTTGGCCATGGGGTCCTCTGGGCGGCTTTCCTTGGGCGGCTTTCCGGCAAAACGCGGCGGGATACGAAACGGTTTGCGCGATCGGTTCAATACGTCCGATTCTGGCGCATGGCGCGCTCAAGTTGGTCCTTACCAGATGAGGCCCCTCATCGGACCGGGGAAAAGACATGACCGACTTCGCCATGATCCAGCCGTTCGCCCGTCGTGCCCGCTTCGTGCGTCCGGGCCGTCCGGGCGGCGTCCTCGGCGCCATCCACTATGCCGGCGTGCTGCTGGTCTGGCTGGCCCTGTTCGTCGTCGACCGCCCGCTGGCCCTGAAGGTGATGGCCGAGCGCCGCGCGGACTCGCCGATCCCCCGTCGCTGGGGCTGGTGATTTGGGGGCTGGTAGGAGACCACAAAACGCGGCATCCCTTCGGGCATGTCGATCGCCGTCTCCGTCCGCCCGGTTTCGCACCCGCTGAAGGCCCCGTTCCGCATCTCGCGCGGGGTCAAGACCGCCGCCGATGTGGTCGAGGTTATCGCCTCGGCCGACGGTCATGTCGGGCGCGGCGAGAGCGTGCCCTATGGCCGCTACGGCGAGACGGTCGACAGCGTGCTGGCCCAGCTGACGCCGGCCCTGGCCTCGACGGATGTGGAAGGCGCCTGCGCCGCCCTGCCGCCCGGCGCGGCCCGCAACGCCCTGGACCTGGCGCTATGGGATCTGCGGGCCAAGCGCACCGGGGTCAGCGTGGCCGCCACCACAGGCCTGCCGATCCCTTCCGCCCTGGTCACCGCCGTGACCGTCAGCCTCGACACGCCCGAGGCCATGGGCGCGGCCGCCCGCGCCGTGGCCGACGCGCCGCTGATCAAGATCAAGCTGTCGGCCGAGGACCCCGCCGCCCGCCTGCGCGCTGTCGCGGCCGCCGCGCCCAATTCCCGCTTCATCGTCGATCCCAACGAGGGCTGGACCTTCGACATTCTCGACGGATTGAAATCCCTGCTGGCCGACCTGCCGATCGCCCTGGTCGAGCAGCCGCTGCCCGCCGACGCCGACCATGACCTCGAAGGCTGGGACCCGCCGTTCACGGTGTGCGCCGACGAGTCCGTCCATGTCGGCGGCGACCTGGCGGCGCTGAAGGGGCGCTACCAGGCGGTGAACCTCAAGCTGGACAAGACCGGCGGCCTGACCGAGGCGGTCACCATGCTGAAGGCGGCCAAGGCGCTGGGTTTCCAGGTGATGACCGGCTGCATGGTCGCCTCGTCCCTGGGCGTCGCGCCGGCGCTGCATCTGGGCGGGGCCAGCGACTTCGCCGACCTCGACGGGCCGTGGTGGCTGGCGACCGATCATCCCGGCGGGCTGCGGGTCGAGCGCGGCCGGATCACGCCGCCGAAGCCGGGCTTCTGGGGCGACGCGGTGACAGCCCAGGGACTGTGGCTGTAGCGCGGGAGATCTTTCCCGTGGTTTGGTGCGTATCTCCGTGACCCAGTCCGAGGTCTCGACATGCCGCTCCTCACCGTTCTCGCCGTCAACGCCGTCGTTTCGGCGGTCGCCTTCCTGGCGCTCTGGCTCGTCAGTCTGCGGCTCAAGGACGTCAGTTTCATCGACGCTTGGTGGGGACGGGCATGGCGCTGCTGGCCTGGAGCACGCTGTTTCAGACTCCGGCGACGCCGCACGGCCTGCTGCTGACGGGACTGTGCACCCTGTGGGCGGCGCGGCTGGGCGGTTACCTGTTCTGGCGCTGGAGCACCCACGAGGCCGACCGGCGCTATGTCGCGATGATCGACCACGCCGAAAAGCACCGCGGCTGGAGCTTCGCCAAGACCGCCCTGCTGCTGGTGTTCTCGCTGCAATTCGCCTTGGGGTTCCTGGTAGCCTTGCCGGTGCAGTTGGGCCAGCAGGGCGGGCCGTTGGGACCTCTGGCCTTCGCGGGCGCTGCCCTGGCGGTCGTCGGGATTCTGTTCGAGACCATCGGCGACGCGCAACTGACCCGCTTCAAGGCCGACCCGGCCAACGCCGGCAAGGTCATGGACCGGGGCCTGTGGCGCTACACCCGCCATCCGAACTATTTCGGCGACGCCTGCGTGTGGTGGGGGCTCTACCTGATCGCCGCCGAGACGGGCCTGGGCGCCTGGAGCCTGCCGGGGCCGATCCTGATCACCGTGCTGCTGACCCGCTGGAGCGGCGTGCCGACCACCGAGGGCAAGATGCGCAAGTCCAAGCCGGGCTACGAGGACTACGTGGCGCGGACCAGCGGCTTCGTGCCGTGGTTTCCGAAGAAGATCGGCCAAGCTCAATAAACCGTGTCATCCCGGAAGCCTCGTAGAGGCTGTCCGGGACCCAGGGGCGGCGCGCGGCGCGTTTCGTCACCCCCTGGGTCCCGGCTCTGCGCTTCGCTTCGGCCGGGATGACAAGCTTTGGGTGCGAGGGAGCTTTCAGGCCCCCAGCTTCTCGATCAGCGCCATCGCGGCCGCCGGATTGCGCACCTTCGCGCCGGCGATGAAGTAGGCGAACACGTCGCCCCGTTCGGCCCATTTCCGCGCCTGCCTCACCACCCCGTCCAACTCCTCCGACGTCATCCCGGTCGGCTCGTCCGGCTTGCTGGACATCAGCCGCGCATAGGTGAAATCCGCCGTCGGCTGGTCGATGCAGGGCCAGGTCGGCTCCTCGTCGTCGACGGCGTAGACGATGGCCGCGCCGTACTGGGCGGCCAGGTCGTAGAACTCCTGGCAGGCGAAGGTCGGGCTGCGGACCTCCAGAGCGTGACGAAGCTGGACGCCCTTCCGCTCTTTTGGCAGCAATTTCAGGAAACCCTCGAAATCCGCCGCATCGAACTTCTTGGTCGCCATGAACTGCCAGTTGATAGGACCCAGTTTCGGACCCAGCTCCTCGAGCCCCTGGGACAGGAATTTTTCGAGGGAATCGTTGTTTTCGGACAGCACCTTGCGGTTGGTGCAGAAGCGGCTGGCCTTGACCGCGAACACGAAGTCGTCCGGCGTCTCGTCGCGCCACTTCTGCCAGCTGTTGGGCTTGAAGGTCGAATAGTAGGTGCCGTTGATCTCGATGCTGGTCAGCTTCGACGAGGCGTATTTCAGCTCGTCCTTCTGCTTGAGATCGTCGGGATAGAAGGTCCCGCGCCAGGGCTCGAACGTCCAGCCGCCGATACCGGTTCGGATCACGCCCTTGGCCATGTTTGTTCCCTTCCTGTTCACGGCGAAGCTAGTCGAGGAAGAGGCGGGCGTCGAGGGGAGAATCTTTCCTCCCCCGCTTGGGGGAGGGGGACCGCCGAACGGCGGTGGAGGGGGTTTGCGCCGGGCCATCGAGTCATGACCAGCCCCCTCCGTCTCGTCGCGTATTCGCGCCGATCCACCTCCCCCATGAAGGGGGAGGAGTCTGCGTCTCCCTCAGCACTCCACCCTATTCACCGACAGGCCCACGGCCAGACCGCCCATCGAGGTTTCCTTGTAGATCTCGTTCATGTCCTCGCCGGTGCGCTTCATCGTGGCGATGACCTTGTCGAGGCTGACCGAGTGCTGGCCGTCGCCGAGCAGGGCCAGGCGGGCGGCGTCGATGGCCTTGATGGCGCCCATGGCGTTGCGCTCGATGCAGGGGATCTGCACCAGGCCGCCGATCGGGTCGCAGGTGAGGCCGAGGTTGTGCTCCATGCCGATCTCGGCGGCGTTCTCGATCTGGGCGTTGGTCCCGCCCAGGGCGGCGGCCAGACCGGCGGCGGCCATCGAGCAGGCCACGCCGACCTCGCCCTGGCAGCCGACCTCGGCTCCCGAGATCGAGGCGTTGCGCTTGTAGAGCGCGCCGATCGCCGCGGCGGTCAGCAGGAACACCCGGATCTGCTCGGGGCCGCCCTTGTGGAAGCGCACGAAGAACCGCAGCACGGCCGGGATCAGGCCGGCCGCGCCATTGGTCGGGGCGGTGACCACGCGGCCGCCGGCGGCGTTCTCTTCGTTGACCGCCATGGCCCACAGGTTGACGAAGTCCATGGCCGCCAGCGGGTCGCTCATCTGGCGCTCCATCCGGCCCAGGATGGTCTGGTGGATCTGGTGAGCCCGGCGCTTGACGGCCAGGCCGCCGGGCAGGACGCCGTCCTGGCGCATGCCGCGATCGATGCAGGCCTCCATGGCCCCGAAGATGCGGTCGAGGCCGGCATTCATCGCGCCCTCGTCCATCCGGGCCAGCTCGTTGGCGGCCATGACCTGGGCGATGGTCAGGCCGGCCTGCGCGGCGCGGTCCAGCAGGTCGGCGCCGCTCTCGAACGGGAAGGGGACGCCGGGGCCTTCGTCCGGCGGGGCGTTGCTGCCCATTTCGCGCTCGTCGCGGACGAAGCCGCCGCCGATCGAGAAGTAGGTGCGTTCGGCCAGCACTTCGCCGGCCTTGTCGAAGGCGGTGAAGGTCAGGCCATTGGGGTGCTGCGGCAGGCGCTCGTGGCCCAGCCAGACGATGTCGCGGGCCTCGTCGAAGGCGATGGCGTGATCGCCGGCCAGATTCAAGGACTGGGTGGCCTGGCTCTCCAGCAGGGCGCGCTCGCCGGCGTCGGGATCGAGCGTCGCGGGCACGAAACCCATCAGGCCCAGGATCACGGCGCGGTCGGTGGCGTGGCCCCGACCGGTCAGGGCCAGCGAGGCGTAGAGGCGGACCTCCACCCGGTGGACGCTCGTGAGCTTACCGGCCTCGCGCAGGCGGCCGACGAACAGCACGGCGGCGCTCATCGGCCCCATGGTGTGGCTGCTCGACGGGCCGACGCCGAGTTTGAAGAGGTCGAAGACGGAGGCGGTCATGATCGTGGGTCCGCCCTCGTCCTTCGACAGGCTCAGGATGAGGGCTACTGGGGAGGCTTTTGGGGTACTAAGGGCGGCGCAATCGAGATCCTCATCCTGAGCTTGTCGAAGGACGAGGATCTCGTAGCGCTTATCCTACTTCCGCTGCGCGGCGGTCTTGTCGCGCAGGGCCTTGAATTCCGAACCCGCCTGCCATTGCGGCCAGACGCGGCTGTTGGCCAGGTCGTGGCCGATCTCGTAGACGAGACCCAGGTCCATGGCCTGACCCGACAGGTCCCAGTCGGCCGACCATTCGTCCGCCGGCTGGTGATAGCGCTTCTCGGTGTAGTCGGCCTCGGCCTTCTCGCCGGCCTCCTTGCCGCCCTTCACCAGGTCGTTGCCCGAGCCGATCGAAATGGCCGGCACGCCGCGCTTGGCGAACGGGAAGTGGTCCGAACGGTAGAAGTGGCCGGCCTGTGGCACGGGATCCGGCGTGAAGTAGCGGCCGTGCAGCTTGGCCTTGGCGACCAGCATGTCCTGCAGATCGACCTTGCCGTCGCCCGACGTGCCGATGTCCTTGGCCGGACCGGCGGCCGACAGGGCGTCGATATTGATGTCGCCGACCGTGGCAGCCAGCGGGAAGAGAGGATTCGAAGCGTAGTATTCCGAGCCCAGCAGGCCCTTTTCCTCGGCGGTCACGGCCAGGAACAGGATCGAGCGCTGCGGCGCGGGCTGGTTCTTGAAGGCGCGGGCCAGCTCCAGCAGGGCGGCGATGCCGTCGGCGTTGTCGACGGCGCCGTTATAGATCTTGTCGCCCTTGGCGTCCGGAGCGCCGACGCCCAGGTGGTCCCAGTGGCCGCTGTAGATGACGGTCTCGTTCGGGAACTTCGCGCCGACGATGCGGCCGGCGACGTTCTTGGAGATGATCACCTCGTGCTTGACCTTGTAGTCGGCCGAGTAGGTGACGCCCTTCAGCTCGACCGGCTTGAAGTCGCGGGTCTGGGCCTGCTTCTTCAGGGCGTCGAAATCCAGGCCGGATTTCTTGAAGAGGTCGACGGCCGTATCACGCTGGATCCAGGCCTCCATCGACGGGTGCGACTTGCCCGGTTCCTTGCGGACGATGTCGAACATCACGTTGGTGTTGGAGTTCTTGACCGTGTTCCAGCCGTACGAGGCCGGGGCCGTCTCGTGGACGATCAGGACGCCGGCGGCGCCCTGGCGCGCGGCTTCCTCGTACTTGTAGGTCCAGCGGCCATAATAGGTCATGGCCTTGCCGCCGAAGTCACCGGAACCGGTCTCGAAGTCCGGGTCGTTGATCAGCACGACCAGGATCTTGCCCTTCAGGTCCAGGCCCTTGAAGTCGTCCCAGTTGCGCTCAGGCGCCTTGACGCCATAGCCGACGAAGACCAGCGGGGCGTCCTTGATCGAGACGCTGTCGACATTGGTCATGGCCGCGCGGATGGCGACCTGCTCGCCCTGGGTCAGGGTTTGCTTGGCGCCGCCGACCGTGACGCTGGCCGCGACCGGGCCGGTGATCTCGAACTTGCCCAGCGGCACGTTCTGGGTCCAGGCGCGCTTGCCGTCCTTTTGCAGGTCGCCGGCGGGGGAGAGGCCGATGGCCTTCATCTGGTCGACGATATAGCCGACGGCCTTCTTCTCGCCCTCGGTGGCGGGGCCGCGGCCCTCGAACGCGTCGGACGACAGCACCTTGATGTGAGCCGACAGCCTGGCGGGGTCGATCTTGGGCGCGTCCGCCGCGTGCGCCAGCATGGGCGCGGCGAGCAGGGCGGTGGCGAGCAGCAGGCGTTTCATCTCAAGCCCCTCCAGGAGCAGATCTTGTCGTTGGGCGCGGACCCTAGAGGGAGACCCGCCGCCCGTCCACCGGCCAGCGTTCCAGCTTTTCACCGTCCCAGACGTGCAGGGCGTCATAGAGATTGATGGTCGGATCGCAGTGGCCAGGCTGCAGCCAGACGAGGTCGCCAACCTTGGGCGCATCGGCCGGGATGGCGCGATCGGGATCGGCGTCGGCGTCGGCCACGGCCCGGTCGAAGCTCAGCGGATCGCGGCCGCCGGCCTTCAGCACGTCGATCAGGGCCGGGTGGGCGATCATGCCGTGCTCGTCGCCCATCGGCCGCCAGAGGGAGCCCGGCGCGGCGCCGGCGACCACCCGGGCCGGCGGCCCGTCCATCGACACGGCCTTGAAGCCGGCGTCGACGGTGACGTGGCTCTTGTGGTTGGCCGAGACGACGGTGGAGGCGATGAACAACGCCGGCTCGAACGCCCAGGCTTCGCCGTCCGGCGCGCCGCAGGCGTCGTATTCGACGTCCATGACGGCGTAGGACCCGGCCTGCAGCTCGGTATAGACGCCCGAGGCCAGGTCGAAGACGTGGGTTCCGGTGCCGCCGCCCGTCACCACCGGCGGCGGCAGGCCGGCGGCGGTCAGTTCGGCGACCAGGGCTTTCAGCGTGGCGAAGGCGGCCTCGGCGGCGGTCTTGCGCAAGGTCAGGTCGTCCATGTGCTGCAGGTGGCCGAGATAGGCCTGGATCCCCGCAAACCGTAGGCCCGGCGCGGCGTCGGCGGCGCGGGCCAGTTTCAGGGCGTCCTTGGGGTAGGTGCCGGCGCGGTGGGTGCCAAGGTCGAGATCGACGACCAGGTCCAGCGTGACGCCGGCCGCGACGGCGGCGTCGGACAGGCGATCGATCTGGCCCTCGTCATCGGCGACCACGCCGACGGTCGCGCCGGTCTTGGCTAGCGCGGCCAGGCGCGGCGGTCCCCAGGGCGGGACGGGGGCGGTGACGAGGACGTCGGTGATCCCGCCGGCCACGTAGGCCTCGGCCTCGCCGACCGTCTGGCAGCACAGGCCCACGGCGCCGCCTTCGACGATCAGGCGGCCCAGCGTGGAGCACTTGTGGGTCTTGCCGTGGGCCCGCAGGCGCACGCCGGCGGCGTCGCAGAGGGCCTGCATGCGGGCGAGGTTGCGGGTGAGCGCCGCGCGGTCGACGACCAGGAGGGGCGTCTGGGGGAGATGTTCGGCGCCTGGAAGTTCCATGTTGTCCTCAATCCTCCTCTTGTCATCCCGGCCGAAGCGAAGCGTAGAGCCGGGACCCAGGGGCGGCGCGCACAGCGCTCTGTCACGCCCTGGGTCCCGGACAGCCTCTGCGAGGCTTCCGGGATGACAAGGATTTTGTTGCTTAGAGTTCGCCCTGAAGAACCTGCGCGAACAAGCCCGGATCGACATTGCCGCCCGACAGCACGATCGCCGCCGTCCGGCCTCTCAGGTCGATCTTTCCGGTCAGCGCCGCCGTCAGCGCCACGCAGCCGCCCGGCTCGACCACCAGCTTCAGCACCGAGAACGCGTAGCGCATCGCCTCGGCCACCTCGGCGTCGGTGACGGCGGCGATCCCGCTCAGCGTCTTGCTGTTGATCGCCCAGGTCAGCTCGCCGGGGGTCGGGGTCAGCAGGGCGTCGCAGATCGAGCGGGCGTCCTTGTCGATGGTTTCGCGCCGGCCGCTCTCCAGCGAGCGGCGGGTCTCGTCAAAGCCGGCGGGCTCGGCCCCCCAGACCTCCGTGGACGGAGAAAGCGCCTTCACCGCCGTCGAGGTCCCGGCGATCAGGCCGCCGCCGCCGACGGGCGACAGCACCCGGTCCAGCGTGACGCCCAGCGCCGTGGCCTGCTCGACGATCTCGATCCCCAGCGTGCCTTGTCCGGCGATGATGTGCGGATCGTCATAGGACGGCACGACCACGCAGCCGCGCTCGGCGGCGATCTGGTCGGCGATGGCCACGCGGTCCTCGGTGAAGCGGTCGTAGAAGCGGATCTCGGCCCCGAAGCCCCGGGTCCCCTCGACCTTCACGGCCGGGGAGTCGGACGGCATGACGATCAGGGCCGGGATCTCCAGCAGCTTGGCCGCCAGGGCCACGCCCTGGGCGTGGTTGCCGGACGAGAAGGCCACGACGCCCCGCGCCTTCTCCGCGTCGGTCAGCTGGCTGAGGCGGTTATAGGCTCCCCGGAACTTGAAGGCCCCGGCCCGCTGCAGGGTCTCGGGCTTCAGGAAGATCCGCCCGCCCAGGCGTGCGTTCAGCGCGGGGCTCTCGATCAGCAGGGTCTCGACGGCCAGGCCCTTCAGGCGTCCGGCGGCGGCTTGGATGTCGGCGAGGCAGATGTTCATGCCCCCAGGTTTAGGGGTTGCGGCGGCGCTTTTGAAGCACCGCCGCCGCATCGGGGCAAAACCGTTCAAGGAGCACCCCTGAAACAGTTTGCGACCTTCGTCGTTCAATCCATATAGGGATGGGCTGACTGTTCAGGACGACTCGATGAAGACCGCCATGTTCGCCGCCGCGGCTGCTGTCGTGCTGGGGTGCGCCGCCCCCGCCATGGCCGAAGAGGCATTCGTCGGGGTCTACAAGCACGACGTGACCTTCATCGGCGACGCGGTCGGCCTGGGCGCCGCCGGGCGCGAGGACGGGGCCGACATCCACCTCGGCTATCGCACCGACAAGCTGGAAAACCTGCGTTGGCTGGGCAAGCCGCAGGTCCACGCCATGGTGTCGATCAACACCAAGAACACCTCGAACTTCGTGGCCGCCGGCTTCGACTGGAAGATCGAGCTGGGCCAGCCGGGCGGCTTCTATTTCCGCCCCGGGATCGGCCTGGCCTATACCGACGGCAAGGCCGGCCTGCCGCCCGCCAACGCGCCGGGCCTGACCCAGGCCGAGCGCGATCGCCGGACCTATCTCTATTATCACCGCATCGATTTCGGCTCGAAGGTGCTGTTCGAGCCGGAGCTGGCCCTGGGCTACCAGGTCAGCGACAAGGTGTCGGTCGAGCTTTCCTATACCCACCTGTCGAACGGCCAGATCTTCCACCAGGGCAAGAACCAGGGGCTTGACGACGCGGGGGTCAGGCTGGTTTACGCCTTCTGACTTCGCGCCGAGCCGATTTGACGGTTCGCGTGTCGCCCCTTGAAAACAAGGGTGGCCAAAACTGATTGAACGTCCGGGGTCGAGTCCTGTCGAAGGACCCCGCGACGTCACCCGGCAGGCGACAAGGCATATCTCCACCATGGCAAACGTGACCGTTGTCGGCGCCCAGTGGGGCGACGAAGGCAAGGGCAAGATCGTCGACTGGCTCAGCAACCGGGCCGATGTCGTCGTGCGGTTCCAGGGCGGCCACAACGCCGGCCACACGCTGGTGGTCGACGGCAAGGTCTACAAGCTGGCCCTGCTGCCTTCGGGCGTCGTCCAGGGCAAGCTGTCGGTGATCGGCAACGGCGTCGTGGTCGATCCCTGGCACCTGCTGAGCGAGATCGACAAGATCGCCGACCAGGGCGTCAACATCACCCCCGAGCTGCTGATCCTGGCCGACAACGCCTGCCTGATCCTGCCGCTGCATCGCGACCTGGACCAGGCCCGCGAGGCGGCCTCGACCCAGAAGATCGGCACCACCGGCCGCGGCATCGGTCCGGCCTATGAGGACAAGGTCGGCCGCCGCGCCATCCGCGTCGCCGACCTGGCCGATCCCGAAGCCCTGAAGCCGAAGATCGAGCGTCTGCTGAGCCACCACGGCGCCCTGCGGCGCGGCCTGAACCTGCCGGAGGCCAACGCTCAGGAGCTGTTCGACGCCCTGATGGCGCTGGCCCCGCGCATCCTGCCCTACGCCCAGCCGGCGTGGCGGGTGCTGGACCAGGCCTACAAGGCCGGCCGCCGCATCCTGTTCGAAGGCGCGCAAGGCTCGCTGCTGGACGTCGACCACGGCACCTATCCGTTCGTCACCTCGTCCAACACCGCCGCCGGCCAGGCCTCGGCCGGTTCGGGCATGGGCCCGTCGGCGACCGGCTTCGTGCTGGGCATCGTCAAGGCCTACACCACCCGCGTGGGTGAAGGCCCGTTCCCGGCCGAGCTGTTCGACGACGTCGGCAAGCACCTGTCGACCGTCGGCCGCGAGGTCGGCGTCAACACCGGCCGCGCCCGCCGCTGCGGCTGGTTCGACTCGGTTCTGGTGCGCCAGTCGGTGGCCATCAACGGCATCCACGGCGTCGCCTTGACCAAGCTGGACGTGCTGGATGGGCTGGAGACCCTGAAGATCTGCGTCGGCTACAAGATCGGCGACAAGGTCCTCGACTACCTGCCGGCCGGCCTGCGCGACCAGGCCGCCGCCACGCCGGTCTACGAGGAGATCGCCGGCTGGACCGAAAGCACCGCCGGCGCCCGCTCGTTCAAGGACCTCAACGCCAACGCCATCAAGTATGTGCGTCGCGTCGAGGAACTGATCGGCGCCCCGGTCGCCCTGCTGTCCACCAGCCCCGAGCGCGACGACACCATCCTGATGCGAGACCCCTTCCAGGGATAGAGCGCAAAAAAGGCGCGGCGGACTGTCGCACGGTAAACGCTTGGTGAACCTTGTTCGCCTAGCCTCCCGCGACCTAGAGCAGGGCGGCCTGAAGCTCTAGTTTTGCGGGAGGAGCGTTTGGCTCTTCGAGATATCCTGGACGACGGACGAGAAGGCGCCTCGCTCTTGATGAGCCGGCGCAGCCGGGTCGCGCGCCTGACCGTCACCACCCTGGTGGGCGGGCTGCTGGCCTTTCACTTCGGCGCCGGGCCGGCCCTGGCCTGGGGCGCGGTGAATGTCGTCCTCGAAGGCTGGCTCGTCTATCTGCAACTGGTCTTCGAACCGCGCCAGACCGGTCGCACGCGGCTGGCTCTGCGGGTGGGGCCGCCGGCCTGCTTCGCGGCCGCCTGGTCGATCATGGCCGGCTGGAGCGCGGTGCACGGTCCGATAGCGATGAAGTTCGCCGCCGTGATCATCCTGTTCGGCATGGTGGTCGAGGGGCTGAAATACGCCACGGTCAGCTGGGCGGCCATGCTCGCCATCCTGCCCGGGCCGTTCGGCGCCCTGACCCTGATCGCCCTGCTGGCCAAGCGCTTCACCGTCTGGGACAAGGCCGTGGTCCTCGTGACGATCGCCGGCCTCATCGGCTACGCCATCGACGCGGTGCGCGTGATGCGCAAGTCCGCCCAGGCTCTCGAGCGCGCCGAGATCGAGGCCCTGGAGGCCAGTCGCGCCAAGTCGGACTTCCTGGCGATGATGAGCCATGAACTGCGCACGCCGATGAATGGGATGCTAGGTCTGGCCCATGCCCTGCGCGGCACCAACCTCGACGCGCGCCAGATGGACTATCTGGACACGATCGAACAGTCGGGCCACGGCCTGATGACCATTCTCAACGACATCCTCGACCTGTCGAAGGTCGAGGCCGGCAAGCTCGTCCTGGATGTCGCGCCGTTCGACATCCGCAAGTCGGTCTCGCAGATCCGCCTGGTCTGGCGCGAGACCGCGCTGTTGAAGGGCGTCGAGCTGGCGGTCGAGATCGATCCGGCGACGCCGGCCTGGCTGGCGGGTGACGATGCGCGCGTGCGCCAGATCCTGCGCAACCTGATTTCCAACGCCCTGAAGTTCACCGACGCCGGCCGGGTTGTCATCCGCGTCGCGCCGAACGGTCCTGGAGAGGGCGACGGGATCGCCCTGTCCGTGTCCGACACCGGCGTGGGCATGGACGCCGCCCAGGTCGCCCAGCTCTTCACCCCGTTCGTCCAGGGCGACCGCACGACCGCCCGCCGGTTCGGCGGCACCGGCCTGGGCCTGGCCATCTGCCGGCGCCTGGCCGAGCAGATGGGGGGCGAGATCGGCGTGGAGAGCACGCTGGGCGAGGGCTCGATCTTCACCGCCCGCCTGCCGCTGCCCGCCGCCGCGGCGCCGGAGGACGCATCGGACGACGCCGCCGCCGCCGACCTGACCGGCGCGCGGGTGCTGGTCGTCGACGACAACGCCATCAACCAGACCGTGGCCCGCGCCATCCTGGAAGCCGCCGGAGTCCTGGTGGCGACCGCCGCCGATGGCCACACGGCCCTGGCCCGCCTGCGGGTCGAGGACTTCGACGTCGTGCTGATGGACGTACACATGCCGGTGATGGATGGCGTCGAGACCGTGCGCCGCATCCGCGCGGGCGAGGGCGGCCGGGTCGACCTGCCGGTTGTGGCCCTGACCGCCGACGCCATGGTCGGCGACGCCGAGCGCCTGCTGGCCCAGGGCTTCGACGACGCTCATCCCAAGCCGATCCAGCCGGCCGGACTGCTGATGACGGTGGCCAGGATGCGCGGCGCGGCGTCGGCGCCCGAAGCGCTGAAGGCCGCGAGCTAGAGCCTATTCCCCGATATAGCGGGCCAGTTCCTCCGGGGCGCCCGTGGGGAAGGATCCGAGCGACCCCGCGTCCCCACTTCCGGTTGCGTGCGATTGAGCGAACGTCGTTTGGTTAGCGTTTGTTAGCCACCCCGGCCTTATGACGGCGTGTCTACACAAGGGGTTTTCGTGTCCGCACTCGCGCGTCGCCGCAAGCTGAAGCCGATCCACAAGTCCGATCGGATGATGCGCAGCCTGCGCGCCCTGGAGCGCACGGCCTCGACCAGCCGTGTCCTCAACCTGCTGGCCGTCGAGGCCGAGAGCGCCCACCGGCCCGAATACGCTCAGGCGCCGCTGTTCCGGAACCGGACCCTGAACACCGCCATCGTGCTGAAGCACCGCCTGCGCAACGACGACATCTACCTGTTCGACGAAGCCCGGCCGACGGCGACCAAGATCATCATCCCGTTCGACCGCAAGGACCTGGGGCTGGGCGGCCAGTCGGTGTTCGTGGGTCAGCGCGGCTGGGCCGATCTGGTGGTCGAGGCCTGCAACGCCTCGGGCGACATGAGCCGCGATCTCGCCACCCTGCGGATGATCGACGTGCTGCCGTCGCTGGATCCGTTCCTGCTGCGCGAGCACCTGCGCCGCCACGGCGTGCTGGTGGCCAACTGCTATTTCGCCCTGTCGACGGCCGACTACGAGAACATGCAGGGCTTCGTGACCCTGGAAATCTCACGGCTGATCGAGCTGGCCTATCGCGGGGCCGGCGGCGTCGGCCGCGCCCATGCCGCCCGCCTGGTCGAGGCCCTGCTGTCGACCGATGTCGACGAGCGCCTGGAGCCGCTGCGCGACACCCTGGTCATGGAGGGCGAGAGCTTCAAGGAGGGCGTCTTCAGCTGGAAGGGCTTCCTCTATTACAAGTGGATGCTGACCAAGCTGTGGCCGCAGCTGACCACGGTGGGCCAGGAGATCGGCCGCCTGATCGTCACCGGCAACAAGGACGCCGAGACCGCCAAGTTCGTCGACGACTCCCGCCGCCGCCTGCAGGGCGGGGTGCTGGTCGAGCGCTCGGCGATCCTGCGCACGCTGAAGGTCTATGACGACGCGTTCGAGGACCTGATCGAGAACGGCCGGCCCACGGCCTTCCGCGACTTCCTGCTGCGCGCGCCCGAGATGTTCCTGTCGCTGGGCGAGCGGGTGGGGGTGATCTCGCACATCTCCAGCTACTGGCGTTATCGCTTCCCCCAGAACGAGCCGCTGACGGTCGACGTCGAGGAGGCCATCGATATCCTGATGGACTTCGAGGCCGGCCTGTCGGTGCCCCTGGGCGCCTAGCGAGCGCACGGAGCGAGCACGGCAAGCTGACGCGATTAATCGCTGCGCGATTATAAGCGGATTTTTACATTCTGGGTCTATTCGTCGGGGTCTAGTTTCGAGGAGTCTGTGGTCCGTGTTCGACGGTAACGTCCGCACAATCCAGCGTGTCGCCGCCAAGGTGCAGCGAGTCATGGTCGTCGATCCGAATCCGGCGACGGCGCGCTTGCTGGCCGAGCACCTGCGCCCCCTGGGGGGCGTGCAGATCTTCGCCGCGCCGTCGGCGGAGAAGGGCTACGCCATGGCCCGCGCCACCGATCCCCAGCTGATCTTCGTCGAGCACAACCAGGCCGGCGTCGACGGCCTGGCCTTCACCCGCAAGATTCGCCGCAGCGACCTGATGTGCCGCGAGGCCCCGGTGATCATGTGCACGGCCGAAGCCACCGCCGAAGCGATCTTCGGCGCCCGCGACGCCGGCGTGCACGAGTTCATGCGCAAGCCCTTCAATCTGGGCGATCTGGAGCGCCGCCTCGAAGCGGTGACCCTCAAGCCGCGCGACTGGATCGAGGCCGTGGCCTATGTCGGTCCCGACCGCCGCCGCTTCAACTCGGCCGACTACAAGGGCCCGCGCAAGCGCAAGGCCGACGGGGCCGGCACGCCTGGCGCGCGCCTGTCCCAGGCCCTGCGCATCGTCAAATCCGCCGCCACCGCGCTGGACAGCGATCCGGCCCAGGCCCGCCGCGCCCTGATCGCCCAGGCGGTCGAGTTGCGCAAGGTCGGCGAGTTCATCAAGGACCGCCGCCTGGTCGAGGCCGCCGCGGCGCTGGAAACCTGCATGGGCGCGGACCTGGCCGGTCCCGCGGCCCGCTCGGAGCTGGTCAAGCGCATTGACGCCCTGCTGGGCTTCATGGTCGGCGAGGACACGGGCCGGGCGGCATAAGGTTCTCCCCCGTGTCATGGGAGAGCATAAGTAAAGAAAGGCGGCGTCCGATGGGCGCCGCCTTTCTTTGTTTTCGAGATTGTGGCGGAACCCAGTCAAACTATGTCGTCATAAAGGCGTCATTGTTTCGTCGTGGAGACGAGACGCCCCGCCGCTAAGGCCTCCCCACTGAAGCTCGAAAGTCGCGCGAAGTCGCGACGGCACTGGGGGTACACATGTCCATCCGCATCCGAGCGGCGCTGCTGCGCCGCGCAAGCATCCTTTCGCTCGTGCTGGCGACCGTCGCCGGCGTGGCGCATGCCGACCCCATCGCCAGCGCCGACGCCGTCGCCAAGGCCGATGAGACCGACACCACCGTCAGCGACATCGTCATCACCGGTCGCCGCCCGCTGGCCGAGAGCCAGGCCGTGGCGCTGCAGATCCAGAAGAACTCCGACTCGCTGGTCAGCGTGCTGTCGGCCGACGCGGTCGGCGCCCTGCCCGACCAGAACATCGCCTTCGCCGTCGGCCGCCTGCCGGGCGTGGGCGTCGAGCGCGACCAGGGCCAGGCCCGCTACATCAACCTGCGCGGCGCGCCGTCCTACTGGACGACCCTGTCGTTCGACGGCCTCAGCGTCGTCAGCCCGGAAGGCCGCGCCACGCGCTTCGACAACATCCCCTCGGCGATCGCCAGCCAGATCACGGTCCAGAAGGCCATCGTGCCGTCGATGCCGGGCGACACGGTCGCGGGCAATGTCGACATCCGCACCCGCCGCGCCTTCGACTACAAGGGCCAACACATCACCGGCAAGCTGGGCTGGGGCCGCGTCAAGCTGGGCGGCGGCGACGAGATCGACAGCAACCTCGTCTATTCGAACGTCTTCGGCGACAAGTTCGGCATCGTGGCCCAAGGCTCGTACTATTCGCGCGAGATGGCGACCGACAACTGGGAAACCGACCCGTATCTCAGCAACACCGTCGCGCCCGACAAGAAGTTCGCCCGCGAGCACGAGAACAAGCACTATCGCCTGACCCGCGAGAACCTGTCGGCCTCGATCCGGCTGGACTACAAGTTCGACGAGAACAACTCGATCTTCGCCAGCACGATCAACACCTATTATCACGACGACGAACTGCGCGATAACTTCCTCTTCCGCCTGGACCAGGGCACGGACGCGGCCGGCGCCGGCTATACCAGCGCCGCCTATATCAACGCCAACAACCCGACCTTCGGCACGAGCTATGGCGCGCGCATCGACAGCCGCATCGACTACCGCAACAGCAAGGAAGCCATGTCCACCAACACGGTGGGCGGCGAGCACAAGTGGAACAAGTTCAGCGCCTCTTGGCGGCTGAACTACACCTACACCCAGGACGGCCGTGACACCCCGGTGACCATGGCGTTCCGGAGCCCCTCCAGCTTCCTGCTGCGTCCGACCGTCGAGTACGATTTCCGTAACGGCGACGTGAACACGGTCAAGCTCTTCCAGACCGGCGGCCTGACCGGCGCCCGCACTCGCGGCGCCCAGGTGACCAACATCGAGGACTTCCAGTTCCCGCTGACCAGCGCCGGCAACCTCAAGGGCGGCGACTTCACCAACGCCCTGACCGCCAAGGCCGACTTCGACTACGAGGCCGAACTGGGCGGCCATGAGACCAAGTTCGAGTTCGGCGGCCTGTGGACCGACCGCACCAAGAAGTCGCGTGAAAGCGCCTTCAGCCAGGCTTTCTCGGGCTCCACCGCGCCGGCCTGGGCGCAGTTCGCGACCAATATCGGCTATCTGGGCAGCCAGAACCTCAACTACACCTTCCGCTACACCGACAAGGACTACACGACCAACTTCGTAAAGGGCCTCGTCGCCGCCGGCACGGCGACCAAGACCGACACCACGGAGAACTACTGGCGCGTGGGCGAGACGATCACCGCCGGCTACGCCATGGGCACGACCCGCTTCGACTGGGGCAACCTCGTCTACGGCGTCCGCGTCGAGCACATCGAGAACGAGGGCCAGGCCTATGTCAGCTTCCCGGCCGCGGGCGCGACCCCGGCCGGCGTGCGCCTGGTCAAGACCAAGAGCGACGACACGCTCTACTATCCCAGCGCCCACCTGAACTGGAACCTGCAGGAAGACCTCAAGCTGCGGGTCGGCGTTACCACCTCGGCCTCGCGCGCCGATTTCGATGACCTGCGCCCGAACTTCACCTTCAGCGACAGCAACCAGACGGTCTCGGGCGGCAATCCCAACGCCAAGCCCGAACGCCAGGTCGGCCTGGACACCTATCTGGAATGGTACGCCGGCCAGGAGACCTTCCTGTCGGCGGGCGTGTTCTACAAGGACCTGAAGGACGTCCTGGTCCAGACCTCGCGCACGTTCGGCGACAGCTCGCTCAACAGCAATGGCGTCGACCGCTCGGGCTACGCCTACAGCAGCATCGACAACGCCGGCGAAGGCCACCTGCAGGGCATCGAGCTGTTCTTCAGCGGCACCGCCAAGACCTTCGTCGAGCAGCATAGCCTGCCCGATTGGCTGGGCGGCTTCGGCACGCGCCTGTCGGGCACCTGGACCTCGTCGAAGGTCACCCTGCCGTCGGTCGGCGGCGCGCCGGCCCGCACCATCTCGGTGCTGGGCACCTCGGACGCCGTCTATAACGTCCAGGCCATCTACGAAAAGTACGGCATGACCCTGCGTCTGGCCTACCAGTACCGCACGCCGTGGGGCCAGTCGGTGGGCGCCTATCGCGTCGTCAACGGCGGGACCTATCCGAACGGCAACGGCGATATCTTCTGGGACAGCGACGAGGAGATGGACTTCTCGGCCCGCTATCGGGTCAACAAGAACCTCGAAGTGTTCTTCGACGCCAGCAACCTGACCAACCAGGGCGCGCGCCGCTACGGCGACCAGTCGCGCTACCCGATCGAGTACGAGAAGTTCGGCCGCCGCTATGTCGGCGGGGTGCGCTTCAACTTCTGACGTCTAACGCTTGCCCGCGGGGCGTTGCAGCCAGTGGCGCAGCGCCCCGTTCACCGGCCCTGGCGCCTCCATCGGCGTCATGTGGCTGTCGTTACAACCTAACGCTGGCCCAACGACAACTTAACGCCGACCAAGGTGCGACAGTCGCATCTTTGGCCTTACA
>NZ_JBXAON010000003.1:0-714940 GCF_058802865.1 Caulobacter sp. GW822-FHT01G02 | reverse complement strand
GTTTTCTCAGGTTGTGGCTTGGGTCGATCTATAAGGTTTTCAATGCCTTAGTGGGATCGACCCAAGTTGCAGCGACACGCTTAGCAAGCCCGCCCTACTGTGCTGCGACAGCAACTTAACGCTGATGATAGTGCGAGGCGGTCGCATTTATGGCTCTAGATCGGCCATCCGTGCAGTGCTGCCGTAGAGCCGGCCCCTTGATGAGCGACAGCAGCCAAATGGCTTAGGCGTAAGCGCCGCTCTACATCTGAGTGAGGAGGCGGGAAATCACGATGCGACCATCCCAGGTGTCTAGGTAGTCGATGGGGCGCTCAGAGTTCGCTCAGGCTGGCGTCTGCCGCTGCCGATGATCAGAGAGCCGAATCGGGAGATTGAGCGCCGGGCACTCGACTTCGCCACCGGGCGCATCCGCCAGGGGCGCCACCATCGGTCCGCTGAGAAAGGGCGCTCGCAATCGCCGGCAGAGATCTAGCTCGCGTAGACTGGCGAGCCCAGCGACTCCCTGCCAAACGCGCTTTGCACGATAGGCCTCCGCGGCCTTCAGGAAGCGGGTGATCAAGTCCAGGCGGGCCCGCTCATCTTGACCGGTCAGCACCAAGGTGACGCTGTTTACAGCCCCGGCCGGCAGGCTTTCGATCCTAAACCCCGGGTCGCGAACCTGTAGGTCGATCAGGGAAAAGCGAGGCTGTAAAAATGCGCGCAACTGGCTGATTGCGCCGTAGGAAGGCTCGCGCGGCACATCATACACATTGGCGGCCAGCCTGGGGCGGGCGGCAAGAGGGAGCTTCTCGACCAGGGGGCGATAGGTTTCCCGCAGGGTGGGTTTGATCATCGAGGAGAAACTGAACGGGACGAACATGTAGCCGCCCACATTCGCGCCCCGCAGCGCCTCGTTTGCGGCGTTCAGGCAGATCATATCTCGCGTCGATGCATCGGAGTCTTCGACAGAGCTGAACGGATCGCCGTCCCAAGCCGCGCGACAATCGACGCCGCTCCCAACGAACCGCTCCCTTAGGAGGTAATAGATTCCCCACCACCCCGTGGTCGCCACCGGCACCCCCAGCAAGCTGCTGGGGCCACCTTTCGGCGGGTCTGGCTCGATCGCCTCCAACTCCTCCGCGGGCGGCGAGCCCTCCACGGGACCATCGCGAGGAACAAGACTGGTCACGCCCTGCGGGGTGATCTTGCAAATCCGGCCCGCGAAGTCTCCGTCGCCCTCACCGGCCATGAGGGCCCTAAGGGCTTCATTCGAGGTTCCGGCAAAGCGCATTACGTCGCTCTGGTCGCCTTCAAACATCAGCAGGGCGATTTCCCCGGCGCCCTTGTCGCCAAACAGCTTGTGCTGCAAGTCGACCGCAAGCTGGCGCATCTCCCGAGCATCGAGCCGGGTCGCGCGAGGGTCAGCCAAGACGAAGGAGAAGGGCGCGACGAGGCCGTGACGGCGTGGCCACGTCCAAACGGATTCGAGATAGGCTCCGGCCACCTTGGCCACCAGGCCCGCCATGGCTTCCGTGTCGGCGAATTGTAGGTCGTCCCCGACGAATATCTTAAGGCAGGCGATTGCGGTCATGACGCGCGCTCAAACTCTTGGTGGCGAGGCGATGGACGGGGCGGTGGCAGGCTCGTCATCGCCCAATGGCTTGGGCGTATGAGGCGACATTTGCGCCGAGCCTTCCGGCGACTACGCTATCTTCGGTGGGATCAAAGATCGCTAAGCGAACAAGTGTCTGATTAAGCAGGATGTAGGCGAACTCGCCGAACGTTACTGGACCGACAAAGCCCCCCGCGGAGCGCCCTTCCAGGCCGGCGTGCAGGTAGTTGAGTATGCAATTGCAGGATAGCATGCCTGGGGCCTCATCTGGTGGCGCGGCATAGGCGTACGGCAGAGTATGTTCCCGGACCGATCGCGCCAAGCGGTAGGAGACGCCGGGGACGACCGGTGCGTAGAGGCGCACGATCCCCGCCTCCCGATCCACCGCTTGGAATGAGACGTTGATCACGGCTCCGCCATAGTCGGCCACCATGGGCGAGCGCGTATCGAACCCGCCCGCGACAAGATATTCCGCGAAGTTGGCCGCCTGTCCATCGACGAGACAATCGCTCACCGAAAACCCGGCCTCCGGGAAACAAATGACGTCCCCGTCGCCCTCTTCAAACAGATTGACGATGTCGAGATCTGCTTCGAGGTGAGGAGGCAACTCCAGCCAGAGCGTGGCCAGGCCATCACAGGCCGCCAGGCCGGTGGCGCCATCGAACACCTTCGGAAGCTGTTGCTGCGCCAGATCCAGCCGAACGCCAGCGACCCAGCCGAAGACGGGTTGATCATACAGCCCGGGCAGGGCGGGTCCTTCCAACGCGTATCGCTGGTGCGCCTCGGCAAAGGCTGGCGTGATGATGCAAGTCACGCCGTGGCTGAAGCGGCCCTCCGTTACAGCCTCCAACCGGCTTGCCGGCAGGATGGCGGTTCGGGCTCGCAGAGCCTCGTCAAAAACGGTGCAAAAAAGCCGGTCCTCGCGCGCTACCCCGCCCGCTTCCGTGACAAAGTATGCGGTTGTGCCGCCAATCCATCGCCCGCGCGGCAAGCCGCGAAGCAGCACCTCGGATCCCGAGATGAACGCCACCGCGCCGGTTGCGATCAGCTCTGCCGTCGCCTCTGGTGTCAGAAACAGATTTCTCATGGCGCGGATCCTGGGTCTCTGTTTCAACAACCTACAAGTCAGGATCGATCAATTCACTAACTTCGCGCAGACCGATTGTCGCAGCCACGCCGCGCGCGAGAGCCCTGGCGTAACGCGTCGGAGACGCGCCTCGCGCCTGCGGTGCGGTGTCGCATGACCACGTTCGATGATGCTCAACCCGCGCCGGCATCGACGGGGCGGTGGCGGGACGTTGTGTTCGTCCTGGACCTTCAAACCGTGTCGGCGGCTGGCTTCATGCCATTTGAGCTCCCCTAAATGGCGCTTCGCCGGCGAGGGCCGATCATCCTTGTCGGCGCACGCTGATCCCGCGTGAGGCGACAGGTCGCAACCTAGGCGGCAGATCCGATTAATGACCGTGACCTACGCTTCGAACCATGACATCGGCTTTCGATCTTACGACAGACGGTTCGGGATTTGCGCCTCCCCTGGGACGTGGAGAGGGCGACACCGTCTATGTCTGCGACGGCACCTTGGCGCGTAAGGCCGTCCTTCTTGACCTCGCCGGGGATGAGGCGCTGATCGATGTTGGCGAGAGGCGCCTGCCACAGCGGCTTGTGTTGGTCGATCCGCGGACCGGCCTCAGCTACCTGTCGGCCGTGATCTGGCGACGAGGCGCTCGGGTGCGCGTCAGGTTCTTGGGCGAGGGGCCCCGCTACAGGGTCCTACGATCGACTCGCGATCTGGACTGAGATCATCAACGGCAGGCTTCCTGAGCGGTGTCGCGAAGCGACCTTCCCAATCGGGCTGGCGACGACTTGTCGGAACAGGTTACTTGCCGCGGGCGCCTCGCGCCTCTCCGCCAGGACGATCGCGGCCTGCGCTCAAGTCGTCGTCGTGGCTTCAATCGAACAGGGTGGTCAAGCCCAATAGGCCGCAGTTGGGATCGTTGACCAGATAGAGTGGGACGTCGCGGAGGTAGGCGGCCATGCGTCCCTTGGCTTCGAAACGTTGCCGGACAATAGCGCGATCTAGCCGATCGCCCCACGACAGCACCGTCGCGCTGATGATGTAGACACCACTTCGCGCGCCGGTGGTCAGCACAAGGTTGCCGCACACCGCGCCCAGCCACCCCGAGACCAGGTTGAAGGTCTCCAGCGCCACGGCCTCGCCGCGGTTGGCGGCTTCCAGCAGTGTTTGGAGGTTAGCTGGACGCCGCGGCGCGCCAGCCAGGGTCGAGACGGCCAGCGCTACGTCCAGCAGCCCCTGGCCCGAAAGCACGTGTTCGGCGGAGACATGGTCGTGCCTGTCCCGCAGCACGCTGATAATGTCGGCTTCGCGGTCATTGGCGGCGGCCAGGTCCACGTGTCCGCCCTCGGCGGCGGCGGCTGTCCAGCCGACAAATCCGTCGGGATAAAGGATCGACATGCCAAGGCCCGCTTCGGAGGGGCCCACCGCGCCGACCGGCGCGTCTCGGTGCGGCGCGCCGCCGCCGATCGGTTCTAGCGCCTCGGGCGCCAGCAGCGGCACGGCTAGGGCTCGGGCGGTGAAGTTATTGACGAGGTGTAGGCGCCGCAGTCCGAGCCGGTCGGCGATGAGGTCGGCATCGAGGCGCATATCAGAGTGGGTTAGCTGGATAACGCCATCCAAGTTTGGCCCCGGCGCCGCGATGGCCACGCCGTGCAAGGGTCTACCGAACGATGCGCGCGCTTGGGCCAAGATGTCGATCAGTTGGTCCTGGCTCGTACAATCGACCACGCTCACCGACGCGGGCGCCTGACCGGGCGCGGCCAGGCCGAGGCGGGCTTGAAGTCCGCTCACATCGACCACCAGGATCGGGTGAGTGACGTCTGGAGACTCGATCATCCATCGATTTCCCTTGACCAACCCATCGGCACGCAAGTCGCCCTTCACAGGTCGTGAGCCTGGCCAAAATCACGGGATCGACAATAGGCCGCGATGTCGCATGGCCGCGTCGGATCGGGTGTGGGACTATTCATCCTCTATCGACACCCGATCTATTGGTCGCCGGGGCCTGTCTGGCGGTTCGTCGAAGGCGCTGGGGGGACAGCGGCATTGAGCGCCTGGCCGACGCCGAAGCCGTCATCGCCGGCGCGGCGGGCGCGCAGATCCGGATGGGCTGAACTTCGTCCCACCGCCGATTTGATCAACGGCAAAGGCTGGCGGCGGCCAGCCTCTACGCTCCCCAGGGCTTATGATGAGAAGGAGATTTCAGATGCCGCGTGTCCTGGTCGCCAGCACCCTGATCCTGGCCCTTGCCGCCCAAGCCCCTGTTCCGGCGCTCGCCCAACCCGGCCGCCACCCGCCGAGCGAGTCGCGTCACGATCGCTGGCGCTCGCCGCCGCCCGGCTGGACCGAGCCGCAGTGGCGCTATCGCCAGGACTATGTCCGCCGCCACCCGGACCGTCGGAACGACCACAGCGACGCGATCATCGCCGGGGTTCTGGGCTTTGCGCTCGGCGCGGCGATCGCCGGCTCCAGCCAGGACAAGGACCGGGTCGAGCCCCGGCTCAACGATCCGGACTGGATCGCCTACTGCGCCCGCAAATACCGGTCCTTCGATCCCCGCAGCGGCACCTATCTCGGACGTGACGGTCTGCGCCGGTACTGCCAGTAGCAGAGGCGGGGAGGCGACTTCCTCGGCCATCGCCGCCCTGGCCTTTGGCGAGGCGGCGATGACGGCGTGGCGGGGTTCTGGGCACGAGCGGCTTTTTCCGCCCGATTTGCCTGCGATCAAAGGTGACGGAGGCGTCACCTTGTCCGCTTGACCGGCGTCAAGGTGGCGTACGGCAAAGTTCGGTAAGTGGGCCCCAAGTTGCGCCTCTGGACAGGAGGGGACAGTTGATCCACTTCCGAAATATGCTGCGGGCGGCGTCGGGCGGCGTCGTGATCCTGCTTGCCGGTTGCGTTGCGGGGCCCGACTACCACGCGCCGACGCTTGCCGAGCTGAGGGTCCCTGAGCAATTCACGGCCGGGGCGCGCGAAATCTCCGCCGACGTTGACCTCGCCCGCTGGTGGCAGGCGTTCGGCGACCCGACCTTGACGGCCTTGGTGGAACGCGGGCTGGCCGCCAACCTCGATATCGACGAGGCGGGGTCGCGGGTGCGCGCGGCGCGCGCCGACCTCCGCGCCGCGCGCGGGGCGCTGCTGCCCAGCCTGAACGCGTCCGGCTCGGGAACCCGCCAAGTCGGCGAACGCACATCGGGTCAGACCTCTGGCCGCGCCAGCTACCAGATCGGCTTCGACGCCGCCTACGAGACCGACATCTTCGGCGGCGGACGTCGTTCGGTCGAGGCCGCCCGGGCCACGGCCGAGGGGACACGCGCCAGCCTGCGGGCGGTCCAGCTCACGGTCGCCTCCGAGATCGCTCTCAACTATCTCGACGCCCGCGAGGCCCAAGCCAGGCTGCGCATCGCTCGCGACACGCTTTCCACCCTGGACGAGACGGTGGAGATCACCGGCTGGCGGCTGCAGGCGGGTTTGGTCGGCTCCCTCGACCTGGAGCAGGCCCGCCAACTCCGCGCTCAGACCGCGGCGAGCATCCCCGCGATCGAGACAACCTACGCCGCCGCGGCCAACCGACTAGCGGTGCTGCTGGGCGAAGCGCCGGGGGCGGTGAACGGCCTGCTCGAGCCCGCCGCCGACCCGCCCGCCGCACCGGTCGCGCTGCCCGCCGCCATTCCCGCCGACGTGATCCGCCGGCGGCCGGACGTGGCGCTGGCCGAACGCACCCTGGCGGCGGAGACCGTCCGCATCGGCGTCCAGGCAGCCCAGCTCTATCCGGCGCTGACGCTGAGCGGGACCTTTTCCGGCTCGGGCGGTTCGCTGTCGAACGCCGCGGGCGACATGGCCGGCGACCTGGTCGCCGGGATCACCGCCCCGATCTTCCGGGGCGGCCAGATCCGCGCCGCGGTGGAGGCTCAGCGGGCCAGCGCGGCCGGCGCCTTGGCCGCCTATCGCACCAGCGTCCTCACCGCCCTGGAGGAGAGCGAAAACGCCCTCGTCTCGGTGTCCGCCACGGACCGCCGGCTGCAGGCGCTGGTCGCCGCCGAGTCCGCCGCCCGCAGCGCCGCCGAAATCGCCCGCATCCAATACCGCTCCGGCCGCACCGATTTCCAATCGCTGCTGGAATCCGAGCGCACCTTACTCTCCAGTCAGGACAGCCTGGCCTCGGCGCGCGTCGCCCGCGCGACTGCGGCGGTCCAGCTCTACAAGGCCCTGGGCGGCGGCTGGCAGGCCGCGCCAGACCCCTCCAGCGTCGCCGCTCCCTAGAGAAATCCAGATGGACCAGACCTCAGCCTCCACGTCCGACGCCCGCGCCAAGATCGACGCGTTTCTGGGCGTGAAACCTGGCGCGCGTCGACGCTGGCCGCTGGTGATCGCCCTCCTGGCCATCGGCGTGGCGCTGGCGCTGCTGATCTGGTTTCTGCTGCGCGGCGCGGGCGACGAGCCCCGGTACGCCACCTCTCCGGTCGAGCGCGGCGACCTCCGGGTGACCGTCTCGGCCACCGGCAACCTCGCGCCCACCAACAAGGTGGAGGTCGGCTCCGAGCTCTCCGGCATCGTCAGCGCGGTCTATGTCGACAACAACGACCGCGTAACCAAGGGCCAGATCCTGGCCCGACTGGACACTTCGCGCCTGGAGGACACGGTCCGCGAAAGCGAAGCCGCCCTGGCTTCGGCGGAGGCCAGCGTCGCCCAGGCCCAGGCCACCCTGACCGAGGCGCGGGCAAGTCTGACCCGCATGGAAGAGGTCAATCGTCTATCCGGCGGCAAGGCGCCCTCCGCCACCGAACTGGACGTCGCGCGCGCCGAGCAGGCCCGAGCCGCGGCCAACCTTCGCGCCGCCCAGGCCGCGGTGGGCCAGGCTCGCGCGAACCTGTCGTCAAACCGCACCCAGCTTTCCAAGGCCACGATCCGCTCGCCGGTGAACGGCGTGGTGCTGTCACGAGACGTGGAGCCGGGTTCGACCGTAGCCGCGACGCTGAACGCGCCCGTGCTGTTCACCCTGGCCGAGGATCTTTCGAAGATGCAGCTGGAGGTGAAGGTTGACGAGGCCGACGTGGGCCAGGTGAAGGACGGCCAGAAGGCCACCTTCCAGGTCGACGCCTATCCCGGCCGGACGTTCAACGCCGTGGTCAAGCGCCTGGACCTCGGCTCCACGACAACCACGAGCTCCAGCGGTTCAGGCCAGGTGGTCGCCTATACGGCGGTGTTGACGGCCGACAACCCCGATCTTGCGCTCCGTCCCGGCATGACCGGCACAGCCGCCATCGTGGCGACGGAGAAGTCCAATGTGCTGCTGGTCCCGAACGCGGCGCTCAGGTTCGCGCCCGCCGCCGCCGCCCGGAGTACGAGCGGGGCGACCAGCATGCTGATCCAGAGGATGCCGCGCTCGCAGGGACAGACCGCCGACGTCGCGATCGGGCGGGGCAGCCGCCAGACCGTCTATGTCTTGCGGGACGACGGCGAACTACGACCGATTCCGGTCCAGGCCGGCGACAGCAACGGCAGCCAGACCGAGGTCGCCGGCGACGCGCTGAAGGTCGGGATGAAGGTCGTCACCGGCCAGCTCGCCGGGGCGGCGCGATGACCGCCGAGCCGCTGATCTCGCTGCGCGGGATCACCAAGACCTTCGGCGACGGCGCGGCGGCGTTCCAGGCGCTGAAGGGCATCGATCTCGACGTCCAGGTCGGCGACTTCGTGGCGGTGATGGGACCGTCGGGCTCCGGGAAGTCCACGATGATGAACATCCTGGGCTGCCTCGATACGCCCACCGGCGGCGAATACGTCTTCAAGGGCATCCATGTGGAACAGCTCGATCGGGACGAGCGGGCCCTGCTGCGGCGGCGCTATCTGGGCTTCATCTTCCAGGGCTACAACCTGCTCGCGCGCACCAGCGCTCTGGAGAATGTCGAGTTGCCGCTGCTCTATCGCGGCGAACCGAAACGGACCCGGCGGGAGATCGCCATGGAGGCTCTTCGGAAGGTCGGACTGGCGGATTGGTCGCACCACATGCCCGCCGAACTCTCCGGCGGCCAGCAACAGCGCGTCGCCATCGCCAGGGCCATCGTCACCCAGCCCGAAGTGCTGCTCGCCGACGAGCCCACCGGAAACCTCGACACCGAGCGCTCGCTCGAGATCATGCGGCTGCTCGAACAGTTCAACGACGAGTCGGGGATCACCATCCTGATGGTGACGCACGAGCCTGACATGGCGGCTTTCGCTCACACCACGGTGAAGTTCCGCGACGGCCTGATCGAGGCTATCGAAGCCGGCAGGCCCCGGGTTGGAGCCGCTCCGTGAACGCTGTCCTGGTCACCACATTCGCCCTGGCGCTTCGGGAGATCCGCCGGCACCTGATGCGGTCGTTTCTCACCGTGCTCGGCATCGTCATTGGCGTGGGCTCCGTGGTCACGATGGTGACGCTCGGCAACGGCACCACCGCCGCCGTCCAGCAGCAGATCTCAAGCCTGGGCGCCAACATCCTGCAGATCCGGCCCGGCCAGGGGTTTGGGCGCGGCGGCGGCGGCGGTTCGCAGCCGCAGCCCTTCGAGGCCGACGATATCGAGGCGCTCAGGCAACAGGTGGCCGGCCTGGTGTCGGTCGCTCCCCTGGTCCAGTCGTCGGGCCTGGCGGTCCGCAACGCCGCCAACTGGTCGACCACCATCTATGGCACCAGCAACGATTACCTGAAGGCCCAGTCCTGGAACATGGCCGAGGGGCGAACCTTCACGGCGGCCGAGGAGCAGGCGGGCAAGACGGTGTGCCTGATCGGCTCCACGGTCCGGCGCAACCTGTTCCGCGACGAGAACCCGGTCGGCGCCTCCATCCGCATCCGCGACCTTTCGTGCCACGTGGTTGGCGCGCTCGCGGCGCGCGGGTCCAGCATGGGCCCCATGGACCAGGACGACGTGGTGATCATGCCGGTGAAGGCCGCGCAACGCCGGATCACGGGCAACCAGCACGTCAGCATGATCATGGTCTCGGTGGACCCGGCCTACGACTCCAAGACCGTTCAGGCCTCGATCAAGTCGTTGCTGCGCGAGCGCCGCCACCTGCAGCCGGCCGACGCCGATGACTTCAACATCTTCGACACCCAGCAGATCTCGGAGACCCTGCGGAGCACGACCCAGATGCTGACCGGCCTCTTGGGCGCCGTTGCCGCGGTCAGCCTGCTGGTGGGCGGGATCGGGATCATGAACATCATGCTGGTGTCGGTGACCGAGCGCACGCGCGAGATCGGCGTCCGGCTGGCCATCGGCGCGCTCGGGCGCGAGGTGCTTCTGCAGTTCCTGGTGGAGGCCGTGGTGCTGTCCAGCCTGGGCGGCCTGCTGGGCCTGACGCTGGCCCTATGCGCCAGCCTGATCCTCGCGCCCATGCTGAATGTGCCGTACATCTTCGACCCGACCATCAATACGGTCGCCTTCGTCTTCTCGGCCCTGATCGGCGTGTTGTTCGGCTACTTCCCCGCCCGCCGGGCCGCGCGGCTCAATCCGATGGACGCGCTTCGTCACGAATAGAGGCCGCGCTTGATCGCCTGGGCCTGCTCGGACTGCAGGTCGTCGATCATTTCAAGCATCTCTCGCAGCTTCTCACGCGCGCCGGCGAGCTTGCGGGCGGTGACGAGGTCTTGGCGGCCCGCGAGCTGCCCCTCCCCAGCATCCTAAGGATGGCCACCGGCGAGCTGGGTTGGCCGTTGATGGAAATCGTAGCTCAGAGGGCTTCGGCGTGGGCGTAGTGCTCCTCGCCATTCGATTCTGCGCGCCACGTCACCGGGCGAACGTCGTGTTCCTGGAGGTGAGGCGACGTCAGCGACTGGCGCGGCCCCGCCAACTCCGGACCGGCCGATGGACCGGGTGGGCTCGGATGGCGCCGTTAGGGTCAGGCCGCAATCGACGCCAGCGCCAATGAGCGCTTCCGCCCCCGCCCGTCACTCAAGACCGCGTGGATATTGTCGGCGCCGTTCCCTGATCTGGTCGACAAACCATGCCAGCATGGGATCTCGACGATGTTTTGGCCACTGCGCGACAACTGGGGTTCGACGCCTGGTAAAGGGCGCGGTGACGACCTTCAGCGGCATCATCGATGCATAGTGTTGAAACAGCCACATGCTGCCGGTCGCCACCAGATCGCTGCCGATGACGATAGCGGGCAACGTGGCCTGCGAGCTGGTCTGAATGCAGATCCGGCGCGCGCGCAGCATCTCGGCGCCAGCCGCGTCGAGCGGAAAGCTTTCCGTCAATTCGCCGCGGGCCACGATGTGCCGCGCGGCGCGATACTGATCTTCGCTCAGGTCATGGCAGTCCCGCAGCGTTGGATGGTCGGCCCAGATCATGCAGGAGGTTTGGTCGTTCAGGATCGGCAATGTCTCCAGACCGTCGAGCGCGCACTGTCCGGGAAGCAGCAGCAGATCGGCTCCATCATCCAGCGCGCGCCGCGGTCGCGCGATATCGAGCGGTAAAATGCTCACGGTCAAACCGGGGGCGGTCGTGGACAGATTGCGCAGCACCGCCCCAAGCAGCATCTGCTCAATCGCCTCGGACGTGGCGACATGGATGGCGCCGGTGGTGGTCATGGGATCGAAGGCGAGCGAGAAGTTGAAGGCGCCCTCCACTTCGCGCATCACCCGCTGCACTTCGGGACGCAACGCCAGACCAAGGGGCGTGAGCTGCTGCTCGGCGCCCAGGTGGATCACAAGATCGTCGGCGAAATGCTCGCGAAGCCGACGCAGGGCATGGCTCATGGCCGGCTGACTGAGCCGGACCTCTCGTCCTGCTTCGGTCAGGGACCGCGCGCGCAGGATCGCATCCAGGGGGTAGAGAAGGTTCAAATTCAGTTTGCGCAGCGGTAAGACGTCGGGAGGCGGTGTCCGCACTTCTGCCTCGGGTTGCTTGGCGTTCATCCTGTGCCTGCCCCTTACCGACTTCGCCGGACCGCTGCTTCCAGCAATCTTCCATATGTAGACTATAGTTGCTTCTGGCGTCCGCTGACCCGTTGGTCGATTGGCGGTCCAATCTTCGCGCGGGCTTGCAATCCACCCGGGACATCACCGTAGGCCATCCATGCGGCTTATGGGGGCATGAACACTTCGAATTTGCCAGTCATGGAACGGACACATAGCGTTTCTTTCGACGGAAAAGTCCCGCCAGTGCTTGGGCTCCAAGACTGGGGGGCGCCGTCGAGCAGGAGGGGGCCGCGGTCGTAGCCGATCTGGAAGCGACTGTTTCGCGCCGTGAGGCGAGTTCGTTTTGTCATAGGGTCTGCGGCTTAGCGGACGGGCAGTCGCGCCCGTGCGGGGATGGCGTGCGGCCCTCAAAAGGGGGAACTGCGTGATGCATATGACTGCCAAGACCAGATGTCTGTTAAGCGCCGCAAGCCTCGGCGTTCTGGCGCTGGTGAGCGTCGTCTCACCGTCGTCCGCTTCGGCCCAGAGCGCACAGGCCACGGCCATCGACCTGCCCGCCATGCCGATGGCCGAGGCGCTTCAGGCGATCGCCGCGCGGACAGGCGAGACGATCAATTACGACCCCGACGCCGTCCGGGGACTGACCTCCCGGCCGGTGCATGGGGCCACGAACGCCCGGCGGGCGGCGGAGGCGGCGATCAAGGGCAGCAGTCTGGCCGTCCTTTCGGGCGCGAAGGCGGGTCTGGTCGTCGTCGTCGACCCGGTCATCCTCAACGAGATTGTCGTGATCGCACGTCGCGACGAGGCCGAAACCAGCTCGCTGGTCCGCCAGTCGAGCACCTCCGATCGCAACGGCCTGGGCCTGCGCAACCAGCCGCGCAATACGCAGGTCATCACCGCCAAGACGATCGAGGAACAGCAGGCGCTCGACATCACCGACATCCTGCGCAACGCGGGCGGTGTGTCGGCGCTGGTCAACACCCCCAATAGCGGCGCCAGCTATACGCTCCGCGGCTTCTCGGCGGGCGGTCTGGTCAACGGCCTGACGACGACGTCGCAATATGGCGTCAATGCCGGGGCCGATCAGCCGGTCGCCAATATCGAGCGGGTCGAAGTCCTGAAGGGCCCCGACGCGCTGCTGGCCGGGTTCGGCAATCTGGGCGGTAACGTCAATGTGGTGACGAAGAAGCCGAGCGCCGAGCGGCGGCTGGCCGTCGGCTTCGATACGGGCTCGTTCGGGCTGGTGCGCGGCGTGATCGACGCCAACGGTGCGATCATCGCCAACAAAAAGCTGTCGGCGCGCGTCATCGCCAGCGCGCAGACGATGGACCACAATTACGGCGGCTACACGGGTGACGAGAACTGGCTGTTCGCGCCGACCGTGCGGTACAAGGATCGCCTGACCGATGTCGTGATCGGCGCCAGCATCAACGAAGGCTCCAGCGGCATCGGCGCCTTCACGCTGTTCGACAACAAGACCAGGCAGATCATCGATCGCGACCCCTCGCGGCCCATCTATGCGCCCAACCAGGGTATTCACATCAACACCACGCGTATCTACTTCGATGCGACGCGACAGATCGTGCCGGGTATCGACCTCGTCGTGCGCGGTACGCACGACCAGACCCTGCTGAAGCTCCGGGCCGCCAACGTCGGCTACAGCCGCGCGGGCGCTCTGATAGCCGATACCCAAGGTTCGCGGCAGGACGGCTCATCCAGCGCCATCGACAGCTTCCTGCGGATCAAGACGCGGATCGGCGACGGCGTGAAGGCCAGCTTCAACTTTGGCTACAATTACAGCGACGGCGACAGCGCGCAGCAGAGCGGGCTGGTCTATAACCGGGCCACGAACCCGTCGCTCGACGCCAATACACCCTTGGTCGTCATACCGTGGTCAGCGTTTGGCGATGTGCAGATCCGCAACAGCGGCAAGCAAGAGGGGGTCTATGGCCAGGCTCTGATCGAGTTCTGGAAGATCAAGGTCCTGGGCGGCGTTCGCAAGAACTGGTTCGAAAGCACATCGCAGACGTTCTTCGCGGGCCCGTCGCCATTATTGGTGCAACGCAAGAGTGGCGTATCACCGAGCGGCGGCGTCATCTTCGACGCCACGGACAACCTTTCGATCTTCGCCAACTATGCGCGAGGCGAGCAGGCCACGTTCACGGTCGCCAAGGATGGCTCCATCCTGCCGAACATCATCACCAACAACAAGGAAGTGGGCGTCAAGCTCGACCTCTTCCAAAAGCGCGCGACGATCAATGCGTCCTATTTCGATATCCAGCAGGACAATATCATCGTTCGTGACCCAACGGATCCGACCAACCTCTTCCCCGGACCGGGGCAGCGCGGGCGGGGCGTCGATCTGAACATCGCCGGGCAGTTGTCGCCGGGATGGACGGTGCTGGCGTCGCTGACGCACACCAAATATGCGCTGCTGACCACGAATGCCCTTCAGACCGTCGTGGCGAACCAGCCGCGTGACACGTACAGCGTCTATTCGACCTATCGCACGAAGATTTCGGAGGGTGTCAGCGGCGGCGTATCGGCCGGCCTGTACGGGCGGTCGAGCTCGTTCGCCAACCTGCTGGGCCAGTATGTCGTACCGTCGTCGCGGCAGATCGATGCGAATGCTTTCCTTAGTGTGAGGGGCTTCGACATCAATATCGGTGTCCGCAATATCTTCGATCGCCGAAACTACGGGTCGAGCTCCATCTTCACCTACGTGCCGGTCGGAGAGCCGCGCAGCGTGCGCCTAAGCATTTCCAAGCGCCTGTTCTGATCGGGTATCGCAGACCGATGACGCCACAACCTGTCAATGTCGAGGAGACCCGCCGCGAGGCGGGTCTCCGTTCCTCCCAGCCAGCGCGAGAACGCTGGGCCTATGCTTGGCGTTTAAGCACGCGCTATTTCGTGTCGGACGACTGGAAATGGGCGTGGTTCCTGGTCGCCTGCTATTGCGCGATCGAGATCGGCACCACCTACGCCTTTCTGCTGTCCAATCAGTGGCAGCGCCATTTCTACGATGCGATCGAACAGCGGCAGGGCGGGTTGTTCCTGTCGCTGGTCTTCGCCTTCTCGATGATCATCGTTCTCCAGATCGGGACGGCCTTCGCGCACAATCTCGTCGGCTGGACGCTGTCGATGCGGTGGCGCCAATGGCTGACCGAATGGTATCTGGGCCGCTGGTTCGCCCGCGATCGCTTCTATGAGATCGAGCGGTTGCGGATGATCGACAATCCCGACCAGCGCATCGCCGAAGACGTGAAGGAATTCACGGCGATGGGCTTGGTGTACGGGACATCGCCGCTCGCCATCGTGATCGCACTCGTCTTCAGTCTGGTGCGCGCGATCGTCTTCGCCGCCATATTGCTGCAGACATCCTCGCCGATCAGCATTCCCCTTTTCGGCCATCGCATCCCTCTGCCCGGCGGCGACCTCGTCTGGTTCGCGATCGTCTATGTCCTGTTTGGCACGGTGTTCATCACCTGGATCGGCAAGCCGTTCGTCCGGCGCCGGATGCTTGAGCAGCATTTCGAAGCCGATTTCCGTAGCGACCTGCTGCATGTTCGGCGCAACAGCGAACAGATCGCTTTTTCCGGCGCGCAGGAGATCGAACAGAGCGGACTTCGCATCGCCTTCGACAACATCCGGCGCAATTGGTACCGCATGATGCTGGCCAATGCGGGTTTGCAGGTAGGGCAGGGCGTCTATCAGCAGGTCATGGGCATCGTCCCGCTGTTTCTGGCCGTGCCGAAATACTTCGCGGGCGCGATCAGCTTCGGTCAGGTCCAGGCGGCGCGCGACGCCTTTGCGCAGTTCGCGGGCAGTCTGTCCTATATCGTCACCGCCTATCCAAGCATCGCCCGCCAGATCGCCAACATCAATCGTCTGAAGGCGCTGGACGATGCGATCGATTATGAGCGGCCGCGTGGCATCGGCTTTACGCCCGGCGGCGCGCCGGAGGGCGTCGCGATCAGCGCGGCGGGTCTGATGCTGCGTCGCCCGAATGGCGAGCCTTTGCTGTCGGTCGCCGACTGGACCATCCGCGATGGCGAGCGCTGGGTGATCGAAGGGCCTTCGGGCACGGGCAAGACCACCCTGCTGCGCGCCATCGCCGGACTGTGGCCGGATGGATCGGGCCAGGTCGCGATGACCCGGCGCGGTACGGCGATGCTGGTGCCGCAGCGGCTCTATCTGCCGCTCGGCACGCTCAAGAACGCCATCTGCTTCCCCGACCGGACCGAGGATCACGATGATGCGGCCATCGCGCGGCTGCTGGAGCGGGTCCGGCTCGAGGCCCATATCGAGGCCATGCACGAGTCGCGCATGTGGCAGGACGAATTGTCGCCCGGCGAGCAGCAGCGCGTGGCGCTCGCCCGCATCCTGCTTCAGCGTCCGACCTTGCTGGTGCTGGACGAGGCGACGAGCGCGCTCGACGCGGACAACGCCGCGCATTTCTACCAGTCGGTGCTCGACGCCATGCCCGAGGCGACCATCGTCAGCGTGGTGCACGATGAGAAGCTGGCCGCCTATCACACCGATCGCCTGCAACTGCATCACGGCCACGCCACCGCCGCCCGTATCGAGGTTCAGGCGTGACCAGGCTGCTCACCCAGACCGAGACCGAACTGCGCGAGGCCGCCCAGCTGGCGGTGGAGCTGGCGGGCCGGCGTGGCGCGCGGGCCCGCGCCTCGGTCCATCACGACGCCGTCGCCAGGATCGCGGTGCGCGACGGCGAGGTGGAGACGGCCGAGCGCAGCGGCGGCCAGGGCCTGGGCCTGACCGTGTTTCACGAAGGGCGCCGCGGATCGGCCTCGACCGCCGGGTTCGATCGGGCGGCGGTGGAGCGGGTCGTCGAGGAGGCGATGCTGATCGCCGGACATGTCCAGCCCGATCCAGACGCCGACATGCCCTCCGCCGATGCGCTCGCCTTTTCCGGTCCGGCGCCGTTGCTCTACGCTGACAGTCTCCGTGGTCCGGCGACGCTGCTGGACGCGGCGAACACGATGAACCGCATCGCCATCGGCGTCGCCGCCGCCGACAGCCGCCTGCGCGCGGGGGAGTCGGTGGCGGTGGCGACCGAAGGCCTCTGGGCGCTGGCGACCAGCGATGGATTCTGCCGCAGCGCGCTGCGCTCAAACGACGCCCGCTGGACAGTGATGCTGGCGCAGGACGAGGGCGGCGGCATTTCCGACTTCTGCCAATCGCAGGAACGACGGGCCGACGCTCTATCGTCCGCTGAACAGCTCGCGAAGACCGCCGCCGACCGCGCCCGCGGGGCCCTGGGCGCGCGCTCGGTCGACAGCCGTCGCTGCCCGGTGCTGTTCGAGCCGCGCGTCGCCGCCACTCTGGTTGGCGAGCTGGCGGGCGCGCTGACCGGCGCGGCGCAACATCGGCGCATGAGTTTCCTGCCCGATCCGATCGGACGCGGCGTGGCCGCCGCCCACCTTGATCTTCACGAAGACCCGTTCGAGCCGCTGGGTCTGGCCAGCGGCGGCTTCGACAGCGAGGGGATCGCCGGATCGCCGCGCGCCATCCTCCGGTCCGGCGTGGTCGAGGGGCTCTTCCTGTCCAGCTTCACGGGGCGCAAGCTGGGCATGCCCTCGACCGGCAATGCCGATGGCTACTACAATCTGCGGCTGACCAGCACGGCCGAAAGCGGCGACTGGGGCGAGATGCTGCGGATGCTGGGCGCAGGACTGATCGTCACCCAGTTTCAGGGCGGCAAGACCGATCCCGCCAGCGGCAACTGGACCCAGGCGGTGCGGGGCCTCTGGGTCGAGGACGGGCAGGTGGTCCATGCCGTCACCGACGTGACGCTGGCCGGGACCATGCCCGCGATGCTGAACGGCGTCCGCGCGGTCGGCCGGGATGTCGAGCGGCTGGGCGCGATCCGCACTGGTTCGATCCTGATCGATGACATGCTGGTGGGAGGTAGGGCATGAACGGCGGCGCCCTCGCGATCGACCGCGCACGCTCGGCGTTGCTCGGCCCGGCCGGACTCGACGAAGCGGCGATCGCCCGCGCGCTGGGCGAGCTGGCCGGAGGCGGCGCGGATTTCGCCGACCTCTATTTCGAGACGACCAGCATGCGCAGTTGGGGACTGGAGGGCGGGCGCGTCACCCAGGGCGGCTTTGTCATGCGCCAGGGCGTCGGCGCGCGCGCGGCCCATGCCGGCCAGGTGAGCTTCGCCCACTCCGCCGATATCCGCGAGGGCGCGCTGCTCGACACCGTGCGCGCGGTGCGGACGCTGGAGCGCCGAGGGGAGTCGGGGCGGCGCCCGCAAGGCGTCGCGCTGAACCGCCGGGTCGCGGGACATGATCTCTATCCCGCGGTCGATCCGGTCGCGGTCGAGGACGCCGGCGCCTGGATCGCGATCCTGAAACGGATCGACGAACAGGCGCGCGCGCGCGATCCGCGCATCGTGCGGGTCGACGCCAACGTCCGCGCGACCGACACGACGGTGCTGGTCGCCGATGCCGACGGTTTGCTGGCTGGCGACGTGCGGCCCATGACCATCCTGTCGATGGTGGTGATCGCCGAGCACAAGGGTCAACGCGCGCGCGGACAGGCGGGTCTGGGCCGGCGCGCCGGCCTGGACGGGTTCGATGCGGCCTCGATCGATGCGATGATCGCGACCGCGACGCGCATGGCGGTCAACAATCTCGACGCCATTCCCGCGCCGGCCGGCGAAATGCCGGTCGTGTTGGGGCCGGGCTATCCGGGCGTGCTGTTCCACGAGGCGGTGGGCCACGGTCTGGAGGCCGATCACCACCGCAAGCATCTGTCCGCCTTCGACGGCAAGGTCGGCGAACGCATCGCCGCGCCCGGCGTGACGGTGATCGACGATGGCGGCATCGCGGGGCGGCTGGGGTCGCTGGGCATCGACGACGAAGGCGCCGCGCCCGACCGCACCGTGCTGGTCGAGGACGGCGTGCTGACCGGGCTGATGCAGGACCGGCTCAATGCGGGTCTGATGAACGCGCGCTCGACCGGCAACGGCCGCCGGCAGTCCTATGCGCATCTGCCGATGCCGCGCATGACCAACACGTTCCTTGCGAATGGCGCCGCCGATCCGGCCGATATCATCGCCTCGATCGATCGCGGCGTCTATGCGACCGAATTCGACGGCGGGCAGGTCGATATCGTCACCGGCCGTTTCAACTTCACCACGATCGAGGCCTGGCTGGTCGAGAAGGGCCGACTGGTCGCGCCGGTGCGCGGCGCGACACTGATCGGCGTTGGGCACGAGGCGCTTCGCCATGTCTCGATGATCGGCAACGACCTGGCGCTCGACAGCGGCATGGCGACCTGCGGCAAGCAGGGCCAATCGCTGCACGTCAGCGTCGGCCAGCCCACGCTGCGCATCGACCGGATGATGGTCGGCGGACAGGCCGGCTGACCCCCTATTTCCCCGAAAGGACAAGTATCATGCGTAACGCGACCGAGCAGGATTTCGACGAGATCGTGATGAAGAACGACAAGCCCGTGCTGGTCGACTTCTGGGCGCCCTGGTGCGCGCCGTGCAAGGCGCTGGCCCCAACGCTCGACGAGATGGCCAAGGAATATGCCGACGAGATGGAGATCGTGAAGGTCGATATCGAGGCCAATCCCAAGCTGGCCGAACGGTTCGCGGTCCGCGGCATCCCGCTGCTGATGATCGTGAAGGACGGCGCCGAGACCGGGCGGACCTTCGGCACCATCTCGCGCAGCCGGCTCGACGCCTTTGTCGACGCCCATGTGGGAACGGAATGATGACGATGGTCGCGTTCCACGGCGATAAGGCGGTCAAGGCGCAGGCGATGGAGCGCCTGCGGCGCCACATCGCGGCGGACAGCTTCGTCTATTTCCCGGCCTGGGAGAACGGACAGGCCAATGTCATCGGCGCCGTCATGGAAGCCGACGATACGCCGGGCTTCGCCGAGCGACTGGGATATCCGATCGCGCTGGCCGAGGCGCTGCCGATGTTCGTCAACGGCTTCCGGCCGAAGGCCGAGGCCGAGCGCTTTGCGTGGGCCTGGCTGGAGCGAACGCCCGTCGGGGCGGATCTGACGCCGATCGTCTCGCAATTGGTGCTGGATCTTCTCGCCAACGCCGAACTGGCGGCTCTGACCGAACAGCGCCCGGATGTGGAACAGGGCCGTCTGGCGATCATGGCCTTGCATCGGCGTGCGATCGACGGCGACGAACCCGATCGAAAGACGTGGAAAGCCGCCCGGATGGCCGCCGTCGCCGCGACGGACGCTCTGGAGGAGGCGACGCTGGATCGTCGGGCGGGGCAGGTTATCGAGGCGGCGGCCTGGCCTGGCGCCATGCGGACCGTCCTGCGCGACACGCTGAACGGGCTGGGAACCCTCGAACTCCATCTCTCGCTGTCGAGGATCGGCTGGACCGACCAAGACGAGAGCCGCGTCTTCCATATCCGCGATCAGGCGGAGAAGGACGGATACAAGGCCGAATTTTCCGGGCTCGACCGCGTGCTGGCGATCCTGGACGCCGACCATCCGGCCCTGGCGCGGCAGTTTCGCCTGCGGCTGGAGCGGGTGGAGGCGTCCAGCGAACGGTATCGGTCGTTCGGCTGGAAAGCGATCGAGCTGATGGAGCGCGCGCCGCTGGCCGCCGCGCCGGTTCCCGCACAGCAAGGATGAGGGCATAGGATGCCGGGAATGACCGGGCCGCGCGCGCGGCACAGCAAGATGCTGATCATCGGCTCGGGCCCGGCGGGTTATACCGCCGCCGTCTACGCCGCGCGGGCCGCGCTGGCGCCGACACTGATCGAGGGGCCGCGGCCGGGCGGGCAGCTGACCATCACCACCGAGGTCGAGAACTGGCCGGGCGAGGAGAGCGTGCTCGGTCCTGACCTGATGGCGCGGATGGGCGAGCAGGTGCGCAAGGCCGGCGTCGACCTCGTCAGCGACCAGATCGTTGAGGTCGACCTGACCCGCGCGCCGTTCCTCGCGGTCGGCGATGGCGGCGCGCGCTACACCGCCGACACCATCGTCGTGGCGACGGGCGCATCCGCCCGCTGGCTGGGACTGGAGAGCGAAACCGAGTATCGCGGACGCGGCGTGTCAGCCTGTGCGACGTGCGACGGCTTCTTCTATCGCGGTCGGGTCTGCGCGGTCGTCGGCGGCGGCAACACGGCCGTCGAGGAGGCGCTGCACCTCACCCATTTCGCCGAGAAGGTCTATCTGATCCACCGCCGCGACACGCTGCGCGCCGATAGCACCAACCAGGCGCGGCTTCGCGCCAATCCCAAGGTCGAGATGGTCTGGAACGCCGAAGTCGCCGAGGTGCTGGGCGATGGCGGCGGCGTGACCAGCGTGGCGCTGCGCGACACCCGTGACGGCGCCGTGTCGCACCTGGCGGCGCACGGGCTGTTCGTCGCGATCGGCCACGATCCCGCGACCGCCTTGTTCAAGGGGCAACTGCAAATGGACGATGAGGGCTATATCCTCGTCGCGCCCGGATCGACCGTCACCAGCGTGCCGGGCGTGTTCGCGGCCGGCGACGTGCAGGACAGGCTGTTCCGTCAGGCGGTGACGTCCGCGGGCACGGGCTGCATGGCCGCGCTTGAGGCCGAGCGCTATCTGGCCGGGCGCAACGCGCAGGCGATCGCCACCGAAGACGCCGATGTCCGCCTGCTGGTCTGAACTCTCGCCCAAGATGGGAAATTCCATGATGAACGCGCTGCTCGACACGCTGGCCTTGCCGCGGTTTGGCGATATCCGCCCCGACCAGATCGCGCCCGCGCTCGACCAAGTTCTCGCCGACCACCGCGCGGTCGTGGCCAAGATCGTCGCGACCCGGCCGACCGATTTCGCGGACGCGTGGCTGCCGCTGGAACGGGCCGACACCGCGATCGCGGGCGTCTGGTCGGCCGTCTCCCATCTGCAAGCCGTGGCGGACACGCCCGAGCTGCGCGCCGCCTATGCCGCCGGACAGGTGCGGCTGGTCGAGAACCATCTTCAGGTCATGCAGAACCGGGCGCTGTACGAGGTGCTGGTCGCGCTGACCGCGACAGCGGATTTCGCCGCCTCGCCCAACGCCGATCGCGCCGCGGTCGAGCATATGATCCGCGACTTCACGCTTTCCGGCGTCGCGCTCGCGCCCGAGGATCGCGCCCGCTTCGCGGCCATCTCGGTGGAGTTGTCACAGCTTTCGACGGCGTTCGGCAACGCCGTGCTCGACGCGACCGACGCCTGGTTCGAGCAGGTCGAGGACGAAGCGCTCCTCGCGGGACTTTCGGACGCCGACAAGGCGATGTTCGCCGAGGCGGCCAGGGCGAAGGGGCTGACCGGCTGGGTCGTCACGCTCCAGATGCCCAGCGTCAACGCGATCCTGACCTTCGCCGAGGACCGGGGGCTGCGCGAGCGCGTCTATGCCGCATCGGGCACGCGCGCGTCCGACCAGGGCCCGCACGCCGGACAGTTCGACAATTCCGGGCGGATCGCCGAGATTCTAGACCGGCGGCGCGAGGCCGCGCGGCTGCTCGGCTTCGCCGATCCGGTCGCATGGTCGCTCGCCACCAAGATGGCCGCCGATGCGGACGCGGTCCTGGCCTTTCTGCGCGATCTCGCCGCCCGCGCGAAGCCTGCCGCCGAGCGCGAGATGGCGGCGCTGGCGGATCATGCCGCCAGGCGTCTGGGCATCGCCGAGCTTCAGCCCTGGGACGTCGCCTATGTCGCCGAGCGGATGCGGCAGGCCCTGTACGCCGTCGACGAGCAGGCGGTGCGCGCCCATTTCCCGGTCGAGCGCGTTATCGCCGGGTGGCGGCGCCTGCTCGACCGGCTGTTCGGCATCCGTCTGATCGCGCGGCCCGACGTCGCCGTCTATCATCCCGACGCCTGCTATTATGACGTGGCGGACGAAGATGGCGCGGTGTTCGCGGGCGTCTATCTCGACCTGCACGCGCGCCCCGGCAAGCGTGGCGGCGCCTGGATGGCGCAAGCGCGACCGCGGCTCAACGACGGGAATGTCCAGCGCGTGCCGGTCGCCTATCTCGTCTGCAACTTCGCGCCGAAGACCGATGGCAGTCCCGCGCTGCTCAGCCACAAGGAAGTCGTCACCTTCCTGCACGAGACCGGGCATTGCCTGCATCACCTGTTCACCCGCGTCGACCGGCCCAATATCGCCGGCATCAGCGGGTTCGAATGGGATGCGGTCGAACTGCCCAGTCAGTTGATGGAGGATTTCGCCTGGGACAGCGCCGTGCTGGGCGACATGTCCGGCCATTATGTGACGGGCGCGCCGCTGCCCGATGCGCTGTTCGAGACGCTGCTCGCCGCACGCCACTTCCTGTCGGGGATGTTCGTCGTACGTCAGGTCGAATTCGCGCTGTTTGACCTGTTGCTGCATCGGGGCGGGCTCGGCGACGACCCCATCGACGTGATCGAGGCGGTGCGCGACGAGGTGGCGGTCGTTCGCCCGCCCGCCTGGCACCGCTTTCCGCACGCCTTCACCCATATCTTCGCGGGCGGCTATGCCTCGGGCTATTACAGCTATCTCTGGGCCGAGGTGCTCGCCGCCGACGGGTTCCAGCGCTTTGCCGAGGCTGGGCTGATCGACCGCCCCACCGCGGCCAGATTTTGCGAGGAAATCCTCTCCCGGGGCGCGAGCCGTCCGGCGGCGGAGAGCTTCCGCGCCTTCCGCGGACGCGACGCCGACCCGGCTGCGATGCTGGTCCGGCATGGACTGACCGCCGATGCCCGGTAATCGCGGTGAGACTCCCGTCCAGGCCTGGCGGGCCGACGCGATCCGACGGATAGAGGCGGACTTCAACCGCTCCGCCGACACGCACCTTATCCGGCTGGACTTGGCGCGTTATCCAGGAATCACGCTCTATCTGAAGGACGAGAGCAGCCACCCCACGGGGAGCCTGAAACACCGTCTGGCGCGCTCGCTGTTCCTCTATGCCCTGTGTAACGGCTGGATCAGGCCCGACACCTGCATCATCGAGGCATCGTCGGGATCGACGGCGGTCAGCGAGGCCTATTTCGCACGGATGCTCGGCTTGCGCTTCATCGCGGTTGTGCCCGCATCGACGGCGGCGCCCAAGCTCGATGCGATCCGCTTCCACGGCGGCGAAATTCATACGGTCGACGACCCGCGCACCGTCTATGACGTCGCCCACCGCCTCGCACGCGAGACGAAAGGCCATTATCTCGACCAGTTCACCTATGCCGAACGCGCGACCGACTGGCGGGGCAACAACAACATCGCCGAAAGCATCTTCGCGCAGATGGCGGCGGAGGCGTTTCCGATCCCGGCATGGATCGTGTGCGGCGCCGGCACGGGCGGGACGTCCGCCACGATCGGCCGCTACATCGCCTATCAGCGCCATGCGACCCGGCTTTGCGTCGCCGATCCGGTTCACTCGGTCTTCCATCGCCATTTCGCCGATCCGACGGTCGTGTCACTGCCGGAAGCGAGCGCCAGTTGCGTCGAGGGGATCGGGCGGCCGCGTGTCGAACCCAGCTTCATCCCCTCGGTGATCGACCGGATGATCGCGGTCGAAGACGCCGCCAGCATTGGCGCGATGCGGGCTCTGTCTCATCGTCTGGGGCGTCGGGTAGGCGGCTCCACCGGCACGAACCTGGTGGCCATCGCTCAACTGGTCGAAGAAATGGCGAGCCAGGGCGAGACGGGCTCGATCGTGTCGATCCTGTGCGACGGGGGGGATCGATACAGTTGCACCTATTATGACGATCACTGGCTGCGGGAGCGCGGGGTTGACTGGCGGCCCCATGAGATGCTGTTCAGGGCCCAGTTCGATGCATGAGCGCTCACGGCGCACGCTCGGCGAGCCAGGCGGGGTATCGCCTTGTTGGCCTGGGTGCTGGGCGCGGCGGTTTCTGACCACGCGATAATCTTAGCGCTCGCCCGCGCCGCGCGGCGCGTGTCGTCGAGCAGTTGGTCAGCGCTGCGAACGTCGCCCTCCTGGAGGCGTTCCAACGGCAGATGTTTGCGCGAGGCGGCCGCGGAAGTCGCCATCGGCTATGAGCGCCGCTGAGGTGGCCAGGCTGCATCAGGCGTCCCGGCAGCAAAGAACGATCGGCTTGTCCTTGGGGAGTTCGGCCCAGCGCTTGCGCATTTCGGGGCTGGGTATCCATCGCGCTCTAACGACCCGTTTTGCCGGCGTTGGGTGTCGCTCCTGGCCCCCATCAGGAAATCGGAACGCCGCTCCGCCCATCAGGAAAAGGGCTGGCGCGCGCGCCGCGCGCGCCAGCAGGAGGGGCCGAGTTCCAGGGCGGAGGGCTCGGCCGGTGGCGTCAACCGGCCGGCGTCGTCAACCGGCCGGCGTCGTCGACGATCGGGGAGGTTCCTCGACGAACAACGCCGCGATGAAGGCGACGCCCGCCAGGGCCGCGCACACCAGTTGCGCGGCGGCTAGGCCATGATGGTCGGCCACCCAGCCGGCCAGGGTGGGGGCGCCGCCGCCGCCGATGATCTCGCCCACGAACAGCAAGATCGCGAAGGTCGTCGAGGCCATCTGGGGCGGGACGGTCTCGCCGGGAACGACATAGACCATCAGGGTGAAGGCGCCGGAGGCCACGAAGCCGAGGATCACCACGGCCGCCACCCACCACGTCGACAGCGACATCAGGGCCATGGCCGCCGGCGTGGCCGCCGAGCACAGACAGGCGGCGATCAGACACGCCCGCCGACCTACCCGGTCGGACAGGGCGGGCAGCATGATGCCGCCGATGCTGTGGATGATCCCGAGGGTGACGAAGAACAGAATCTTCGAGGTCGGCGTGAACGCCGGCAGGGACGACAGATAGAGGGGCAGGAAGGCTGCCGAGGCCACCGTCGAGCCGATCAGGGTGATCGCTCCGACCAGGGCCAGGAGGATGTTTCGGCGGGCGATGATGCGCACCGCGCCGCGCAGGTCCAGCCGCTCGGCCTTGGCGGTCCCGCCCAAGGCGCGCGGCCGCGTGGCGATCCATACGGCCAGCGCCACCAGGGGCCCGGGTAGGGCGATGGCCAGGAAGGCCGAGCGCCAGCCCAGCGTCGCCGAAAGGCCCGTCATGATCGGCGGGGCCAGCACCGCGCCCACGAGGGCTGAACCGCCGATGATCACGCCGAGGTTGGCGCCGCGGCGATCGGCCGGCGAGGCCGCCGAGACGGTCGACTGGATCAGCGGCAGCACCGGCCCCTCGAAGACGCCCATGGCCACGCGAAGCAGCAACAGCGCCGCGAAGGTTGAGACCAAGCCCGACAGTCCGCCGACGATCGAAAATCCGATCGTGCAGATGACGATCAGCAGCCGTGGGCGAACGCCCAGCACGTCGCTGGCTAGCGAGAAGAAGATGCTCGACACGGCCCAGGCCAGAGAGGTCGCCGACATCAGCTGCCCGAGCTGGGTGTTGGTCAGGTGCAACTGGCCCTGGATCGCCGGAAACAGGAAGCTGATGCCGGTGCGATTGAGGAAGACCAGCGCGGCGCAGGTGGCGAGCGCCAGCAGCAGGCCAAGCTCCCCCGCGCCGCGCCGCATGGCCGGCGCCGCGGCGGCCGGCAGGGGGCTGGAGACGGGGGTCAAGGCTTGGCTCCTTCGCTATTGACGCCGAAATCGTCGGGCGGGGGTGGGCCCCAGAGATAGAGGCCGTTTTCGGGCGAGGCTTCGGTGCTAGGCCAGTCGAAGTCGGCCGGCACGTAGTCCATGTTGAAACTGTATTCGGCGAAACTGCCCCAGGGATCGCGAACATAGTGGAAATAGTTCGATCCCAGCACATGGCGGCCAAGGCCCCAGCCCTCGGTGTAGCCGGCGCGCGCCATCTGGGCCGCGCCAAGGCCCACCTCGTCGACCGAGCCGACCTCCCAGGCGCTATGATGAAAGCCGGCCTGGCTGGACTGGGCGAAGGCGACCATGTGGTGCTCGCTGCCATGCGCGCCGTGCAGGAACGCGCCCGGCCCCGAGCGGTCCGACAGGCGCAGGCCCAGGACGTCTATGTAGAAGGCCAGGGTGGCCTCGAGATCCGGGGTGAAGAAGGCCGCGTGCGACATGCGCCGCGGACGTACGAGGGGCGCAGCGTCACGCATCGGCGCTCCTCGAAGGGTGGTCGGGGTCGGCGCCGGAACCGCCTTGGCGTCTGGAGAGGATTTCTCGGCCACGCGCAGCTCGATGGCCAGGCCGTGGGGATCCTTCAGCCAGAGCGATGGCGCGGAGGGCTCGCCCTGGACGCTGGTCGCGATCCCCAGGCCTGCTAGGCGCGCGCTGAAGGGGCCGAGGTCGTCCTCGAAGATCCCGAAGCTCAGGCTCTCCACGACCTTGTGCGGACCGAGCCTGATCCGCATCCAGCAGTGGTCGTCGCCGCAGGCGTGGATGGCCAGGGCCTCGTCGTCCCGGCGAACCTCCAGGCCGAAGGCCTCGTAGAAACGGCGCGCCGCGTCCAGGTCGGGTACGGTGAGGGCGAAGTGGTCGAGAGAATGGACCCCCAGGACGGCGGGCCGGCGTGAGGGCGTGCGCTTGACCTCCGCCATCAGGCTTCTCCCGCCGCGGGGACCGGCTCGTCGGCGACCGGGTTGGACAGGACGCCCACGCCCTCAATGCTGACCTCGCAGATATCGCCCGGCTTCATCCAGAGCGGCGGCTTGCGCGCGGCCCCAACGCCCGAGGGGGTTCCCGAGACGATGACGTCACCGGGTTCGAGGGTGACGGCCTCCGAGAGGATCGTGATCAGGCGCGCCACGTCGAAGATCAGGTTATCGGTCGAGGCGCTTTGCACGACCTCGCCGTTGAGGCGGGTCTCCAGCCGCAAGCCCTTGCAGCCGCGCGGCAGTTCGTCGGCGGTGACCAGTTGCGGCCCGAACGCCCCGGTGGCGTCGAAGGTCTTGCCGATGGTCCATTGCTGGGTCCGCAATTGGTAGTCCCGCACCGAGCCGTCGTTGAACACCGCATAGCCGGCCACATGGTCCAGCGCCTGGTCTTCGGGGATGTAGCGGCCGCCGCGCCCGATCACGACGGCCAGTTCGCCCTCGTAGTCGAGCTGGTCGGAGACGCGTGGGCGCAGGATCGGCGCGCCATGGGCCACGAGGCTCGTGGCGTAGCGGGCGAATACGGCCGGATAGGCTGGCGGGCTGAAGCCGGCCTCCTGGGAATGGGCCATGTAGTTGAGCCCGATGCAGATGATCTTGGGCGGCCGCGGCAGGGGCGGCAGGAGGTCGAGGCCCTCCGCGGCGACCAGGGGGGCGGAAGCCAGGCGCTCGGCGGCCGCGGCCATGGCCGGCGCCCCGCCCCTGACCAGACCCAGCAGGTCCGCGCCGAGTTCAGCGACGCTCGCGCCGCGATAGCCGCCCGACGTGGCCAGCCCGACGGCCTCTTCGCCACCAGGCGTACGGTAGGAGATCCAACGCATCAAACTTGCTCCGTTTCGGTCGAGGCGATGTCGGCGCCGGCGAGGCGGCCGCTCACGCGTTCGAGGATTTTCGGCCCAGGCCAGGCCGCGCCGCGCCAGGCGACGTGTTGATCCGGCCGCACCAGGGCCAGGGGAGCCCCGTAGAGGCTGGCCAGGCGCGGGTCGGGCAGGCGCACGACGGCCAGCGGCGTCCTGGCCTCGGCGGCCTGGCGCTCGGCGGCGGCCACATCGGCGGCATGGCCTTCGGAGAGGGCCAGCAGGGTGAAGCCAGGACCGAAATGATCGTAGAGGGAGCTGCCGTCCTCGAGCCAGGCATGCGGGGCGAGCCGCCCGGGATAGGCGCTGGGCTGATAGTCGGTGGCCGACGAAGCCGGCGGCGCCGCGGCCTCGCGCGCCACGAACGGCGAACCGGCGTAGCTGTAGCCAAGGACCACCCCGAGACTGCGGAACTCCCGGGCTCGGGTCGCTCGGATCAGGTCGCCGACCTCGCGGCGGAGCGCCTCGCCGGTGGGGCTGTCTTCCTCGAGCCCATGGCGCACGATGGCGGCGTTGGCCGCGTGATTGCCCACGGCTTCGTCGATGACACTGCGGTGCACGGGGCGGCGCTCCAGTTCGTAGCTGTCGAGCAGGGCCGGCGCGGCCCACCCCTGCAGCACCGCGGCGAGCTTCCAGCCGAGGTCCACGGAGTCGCCCACCCCCAGCGTCATGCCATAGCCCCCGAGCGGCGGGTGCAGGTGGCAGGCGTCGCCGGCGATGAACATGCGGCCCCGCCGGTAGTGGGTGGCCACCAGCTGGTTAGCGTACCACTCGTCGCAGCTGAGGATCTCGAAGGGCAGGTCGACGCCCGTGGCCTTGCGGATTAGGGCGCCGGCCGAGGCATCGGTGAGCTGAAGGTCCTCGGGGACGTTGGCGGGCATGAAGAACCACAGATCGCCCTTGTCCATCGGTCCCAGGGTGCTGGGCGTCTCGGCGTCGACCTGCCAGTACATGATCGCATCGCCTTGCGGATGCGCCTGCGCCAGCCCCGGCGCGCGGAAGATGATGTTGAAGTTGCGCGAGAGTCCCTGACGACCCTCCATTGTCGCGCCGATCGTCTCGCGCACCAGGCTGCGCGGACCGTCGGCCCCGACCACGTACTGGCTGCGCACGAGGATCTCCTCGCCGCTGGCGGTGTCCGCCGCATGCGTCGTCACCCCATCGGCGTCCTGCTCCAGGCCCTTCACCAAGACGTTGAAGCGGAGGTCGACGGTGGGCAGGGTGGCCACGTGCGCCCGGAGAACTTCCTCGAGCTTGTATTGCGGCACCCACTGAGCGTGCTCGGAGTAGAAGTCGTTCCTAGCCGGCGCGCAGCTGAAGGCGTTCTCGAAGCGCGCCAGCTGATGTTTGGCCAGGCGTGTGACGAAGACGATGTCGGAAGGGTAGTCGACCCCGAAGGGCGCGGCGGCGGCGAGGTCGGCGGCGACGCCCCATCGCCTTAGGTGCTCGCGGACGCGCGTGTGGGTGGTCTTGGCCCGCGGCGCATAGCCGACCCGATCGTTGCGTTCGACCACCAGGCACGAGATCCCGCGCGCGCCAAGCTCGGCGGCCAGGCCCAATCCTGTCGGCCCGGCTCCGATGACGAGCACGGCCGCTTCCAATTCGATCATTTCCTCTCCCCGAACCAGTTCGAGCTCGTCGCAGATCCTTGCGGTTCGAGCGCCATGCAGGCCCTGCGCGTTTTAGGGGAACGTGCGTTGCGCGAACGATGGCAAACGCTCGTCTGCGATGGCGAAAGCCCATCACTGAGGCTTTGCGTCGCCGGCTCGAGAGGGCTAGGCGTGGTGGCGACAGGAGGATGATCGACATGAAGTTTCGGCACCTGCGCGCTATCACCGCCGTCGCCGAACGCGGCAGCCTGCGCGCCGCGGCGCGCCACCTGGGCATCGATCAGCCTTCGATCACCCGCAGCATCCGGGAGGTCGAGCAGGAGCTCGGCGTGGCTCTGTTCGAGCGCCACCCGCGTGGGGTGTCGCCCACCGCCATGGGGCAAGCCTTCCTGCGCCGCGCCGGTGCGATACAGAACGAGCTGCGCCTGGCGGTCGACGAGATCGCCCAGATGCGCGGCGAGGCCAGCGGCCAAGTCGCGGTGACCTTGTCGAGCGCCGTCCAGATGTCGCTGCTGCCGCGGGTGATCGCGCCCTTCCGCCGGCGCTACGATGACGTCTATCTGACGCTGCGGGAAGGCAGTTTCCCGACCGCGGAGGCTTCGCTGCTCGAAGGGGCGATCGACTTCTATGTCGGCCCCGTTCCCGAGGCTCCGCCCAAGGGCGAACTGGTGGTCGAGAAGCTGTTCGACAACACCCGTCTGGTCTTTGGCCGCAAGGGCCATCCCAAGGCCGCCGCCAAAACCCTGGCCGAGCTTGCCGATGCGAAATGGATCCGCACGCTGGTGGCGGTCGACAACGCCACCGAGCTCGCCCAGGTCTTCGAGCACTTTGGCCTGCGGCCGCCGATCGTCGAGATGACCGCCGCCTCGACCATGGCGATCATGCTGGCCGTGGCCAATTCGGACCTGCTGACCATGCTGCCCAAGCAATGGCTGGAGTTCGTCGGCACGCGCGAACTGCTCCAACCCATCGAGATCGCCGAGCGACTCCCGGCGCCGCCCGTCTGCATCGTCAGCCGGGCCCGCCTGCCCTTGACGCCGGCCGCCGAATTCCTCGCCGATCTCTTCCGGCGCGCCAGCGGCCGTCACGTCCAGGCCGATGCCGCTGGCTAGGCGCATGAGTGATGGCTTTTCGCCATCGATCACCTGATTTTGCCATCGTTCAGCGGCGCAAGACGGCGCTAGAACCCCCTTATCAAGATGCGGCTCGACCGCCGCCCAATGGGCGATAACAAGGGGGAGGACAGCGCATGGGGCGCGATAAATTTTGGCTGCTCGCGACAACGGCCGCCATGGCCTTGGCGACGGGCCACGGCGCTTGGGCCCAACAGGCCGGCGCGCCGGCGGCGAAGGGCCTGGACGACACCCTGTCGGAGATCATCGTCACGGCCTCGCGGCGCGAACAGCGCCTCCAGGACGTCCCCGTTGCGGTCACGGCCCTGTCCTCGGAATCGCTGGATCGCCTGAACGTGCGCAGCACCCAGGACCTGATGTCGGTCGTGCCCGGCCTGCAGGTCAGCACCCAGACGGCGGGCGACGGCGGCGGTTCGGCCACCTTCTTCCTGCGCGGCATGGGCCAGCAGCGATCGGGCAATGGCTCCGAGCCCGCCGTCGGGGTCTATGTCGACGACTTCTACTATCCTTCGCTCTCGGGAACGCTGTTCAAGATCGTCGATCTCGAGCGCGTGGAGGTGCTGCGCGGGCCGCAGGGAACGCTCTTTGGCCGCAACACCATCGGCGGCGCCATCCGCTATACGACCCGCAACGCCAAGCTTGGCGCCTTCGACGGCCACCTGGCGGCCACCGCCGGCAACTATCAACGCTATGACCTCAGCGGCGCCGTCAATGTCCCGCTGGGCCAACGGGCGGCCCTTCGTCTGTCAGGGGGCCACCTTGAGCAGGACGGCTACGTGCGCCGCCAGACCGACGGCTCGCGCGCGGGCGGGACGACGACCGACCTGATCCGCGGCCAGGCCCATATCGAGCCGACCGAGGACAGCTGGATCGACGTTTCGGGCCAGTGGAGCCGCGACGAGCTCGACGGCTTCGCCTACCGGATTCCTGGTCCGATCTCGCCCAGGCCGGCCACCGTGCCCTTCATCTACAACATCGCTGTCGCCCCGGCCCTGGGGTTGCCGCCCTACACCGACAGCCTGAAATCGCGGTGCTTCTACTGCCAGCCCGGAACCGACGCGCCCGAGTTCAGCCAGACGACCAACAAGAACTTCCTGGTCACCGCCGGCTGGCGCATCGCCGAGGGCTTCACCCTCAAGTCCCTGACCGGCTGGCAGGACATCTACAATAAGCAGTCGTTCGACCTGGACGGCACCATCGCCTCGATCTTCGGGCGCGGCGTACGCCCCGCCCAGACCTACGCCTTCTCCCAGGAGCTGCAATTGAACGGGCAGATGCTGGACGGGCGCCTCAACTTCGTGGCGGGGGGGTTCTACTTCAACCAGCGCCAGCCGATCCGCAATCTCATCGCCCCCTTCTACGTGCTGGGCGCGCCCGCGCCGCCGGCGCCCGTCGAAGATCGCGACACCAAGTCCTACGCTGGCTTCGTCGACGGCTCGCTCAGGGTCACCGACAAGCTGAGCCTTCTGGGCGGCTTTCGCCTAAGCGAGGACCACAAGTCTGTGCTCGCTCAGGACCCGATCACCAAGGCGACGCTGGCCACCGCGGCCGACAAGTTCCGCAGCAGCACCTTCCATGCCGGCCTGCAATATCAGTGGCGTCGCGACGTGATGACCTATGCCAGCCTCTCGACCGGCTTCCGCGGCGGCGGCTTCAATCCTTACGACCCCCTGCAACTGCCCCAGCTGCAGCCCTTCGCCCCCGAGAAGTCGACCAGCTACGAGGTCGGCGCGCGCATGCAGTTCCTCGATCGCCGCGTCACGATCAATCCCACCGCCTTCTATGTCGACTGGACCAACATCCAGGTCCAGCAGGTGGTGCTTTCCAATCCGGTGCTCAACCAGGGTAGCGTCATCCTGCAGAACGCCGGCAAGGCGCGCAGCTACGGCTTCGAGCTGGATTGGTCGGCCCAGGCCGGCGACCATCTGCGCCTGTTCGGCAACTTCGCCTGGCTCGACATCCGCTACACCGACATCGGCAAGGCTAGCGGCATTACGCTCAAGAGCGACCTGCAACGGGCTCCGCCGGTCACCTATTCCGTCGGCGCGGCCCACACCCTGGACCTGGCCTCCGGCAAGGTGGTGACCACCCTCAACTACGCCTTCGAGGACGACCAGCGCAGCACCCCCACCGATTCCGACGCCTTGCTGCTGCCCAGCTACGGACTGCTGGGCGGACGCATCGACTACACGCCGGCCGGCGCGGCCTACACGATCGGCCTCTTTGGGACCAACCTGCTGGCCAAGCACTACTATGTCGGGGGCGTCGACTACTCAGGCAATGTCGGTACGGCGCACTACGATGTCGGCCGGCCGCGCGAGTTTGGCGTCTCCGCGCGCGTCAACTTCTAGGCGCGCCGGGATCAAAGGACACGACGGCCCCAGGGCCGCGAAACGCATATCTGTAGAGGTGCATCCATGAGCGCGGACCAGACGACCCCGAAGACCGGCAATGTGAGCGACGAGGGCGCGGCGGTGTCGCCCGCCAATCGCAACGTCTTCAAGCCGCATGGCTATCCCGAAAAGCAGGTGGACCTGGGCGAGATCCGCATGAACTACGCCGAGGCCGGCTCGCCGGACAAGCCGGCGCTGCTGCTGATCCCCGGCCAGACCGAATCCTGGTGGGGCTACGAGCAGACCATGAAGCTGCTCGAAGCCGACTTCCATGTCTTCGCCGTGGATCTGCGCGGACAGGGGCGCAGCACCTGGACCCCGGCGCGCTACACCTTCGACAATTTCGGCAATGACCTGGTCCGGTTCCTGGCCACGGTGGTCAAGCGGCCGGTGATCGTGGCGGGCAATTCCTCGGGCGGGGTCCTTTCGGCCTGGCTCGCCGCCTACGCCATGCCCGGCCAGATCCGCGCGGCCTTGCTGGAGGATCCGCCGCTATTCGCCTGCGAGCGCACCCCCGCCCACGGGCACTCGATCCTTCAGGCCGGCGGGCCGATCTTCAAGATGTTCAACGACTATCTCGGCGACCAGTGGCGGGTCGGCGACTGGCGCGGGTTCACCGAGGCGCTGGTCAGGTTCGCGCCGGCCATCGCCGCGACGCGTTCGCCCCTGACCGGCCCGGAGCCGCCGCTCAACATCCAGGAATATGATCCCGAATGGGGCAGGGCCTTCTTCCAAGGCACGGTCTCTCAGAGCAGCCCGCACGATAAGCTGCTCTCCCAGGTCAAGACCCCTGTCTTGCTCACTCAGCACATGCGCGCGATCGACCCGGTGACCGGCAACCTGATCGGCGCGATCAGCGACTTCCAGGTCGAACAAGTCAGGCGCCTCGTCGAGGGTGCCGGCGTCCGCTTCGACTTCGCCCTGCTGCCGGACGCCATGCACCAGATGCACATCGCCGATCCGGCGCGCTACGTGAAGGTGCTCACCGACTGGGCCAAGACCCTGTCCTAGCCTGGCCGGGGGGACTTGCCGTCCCTCCCGCGCTCCCCCAATCGCCCCGTTCCCTCAGCCGGCGCGCCCAAGCGGCGCGCCCGCGGAAAGCCTCGCCATGTCCAGCAACAAGGTCATTATCAGCTGCGCGATCACCGGCTCCGCGCACGTGCCGTCGATGTCGGACGCCCTGCCGCTGACGCCCGACCAGATCGCCGCGGCGTCGATCGAGGCGGCCAAGGCCGGCGCGGCGATCATCCACCTGCATGCGCGAAACCCCGAGGACGGTTCGCCGACTGGCGATCCGGCCGTCTATGGCCAGTTCCTGCCGGTGATCAAGCAGGCCACCGACGCGGTGGTCAACATCACCACGGGCGGCAGCGCCACCATGAGCGTCGAGGACAGGCTCGCCGCCGCCCTGGCCTTCGAGCCGGAGATGTGCTCGCTGAACATGGGCTCGCTGAACTTCGCCTTCTTCCCGGCGGCCAAGCGGATCGCGCGGTGGAAATATGGCTGGGAAGAGGCCTATGTCCGGGACTCGGACGGCTACATCTTCCGCAACACCTTCCGCGACATTCGCACGATCCTGGAGACGCTCGCCGGCGCCGGAACCAAGTTCGAACACGAATGCTACGACGTGGGTCATCTCTACAACCTGGCCCATTTCGTCGACGAGGGCTTGGTCAAACCGCCGTTCCTCATCCAGATGGTGTTCGGCATCCTGGGGGGGATCGGCCCCGACCCCGAAAACCTGATGTTCATGAAGCAGACGGCCGACCGCCTGTTCGGCCGCGAGGCCTACCAATGGTCGGTCCTGGCGGCGGGCCGCCACCAGATGCCATTTTGCACCCAGGCCGCGCTGCTGGGCGGAAACGTGCGCGTGGGCCTGGAGGACAGCCTGTTCATCGGCAGGCGACAGCTGGCGGCCTCGAACGCCGAGCAGGTGCTCAAGGTCAGGAGGATCCTCGGCGAAATGGGGCTGGAGCCGGCGACGCCGGCCGAGGCGCGGGCTTTGCTCGGCCTTAAAGGCGGCGACCGTGTCGGTTTTTAGCGGGCGCTCGGCCCGACGCTAGAGCCCCCAGAGGCAAGTCGAAAGATCTGACGTCAGGGGATCGAGTGGTCATTTTGGACGAGGTGATATCGAAGGCTGGGACGTTACGGGCGACGCGGCGTTGGAGCCGCTGTCCGAAAGCATCGTCATGGCGAACCGAGGACTGTGTGGATGCGGCTTTGTCTGGCTGGACCAGGGCGAGCGCCTATCTACCGCACTATCTTGGCCTAAAGGGCGTTGGCACTGAAGATTTGCTCAAATGGATCGGCGGACAGGGCGCCACGCTCACTCTGCCAGTGGGATCCACAACCTCGCGCGTCCGAGGGGGGAGGAAACCCCATGGTGGCGCGCTACCAACGGGCTCGGCCGCCGCCGTAGTCGGGGAGCTTCCCGAAGGTCAGGTTCCTGGAGCGGTTCTAGGGTTAGCTCTTGATGCTGTGGACGGCTCTCCGCCCGCGAGAGGCTAGGCTGGCGCAAGCACCTGGGCGATCTCGCGCGCGGTGTCCCGTGCGGACCGCATGACGCCGGTCAAGGTGGCGGACGCGAATCCCGTCCACTCGCCATAGCCCACCAGCCACAGGCGCGGCTCCTTGATGGACCGCGTGCCGTCGACCGCTACCCGTCCAGAGGGTTCAACCAAGCCTAAGGCGGCCAGATGCTGTAGCGCCGGCCGGAAGCCTGTGCACCAGATCACCGCATCGACCTCGGTCTCTCGCTCGTCCGGCCAGACGACGCCCCGTGGCGTGAAGCGCTCGAAAGGGCGAACCGCCTTCAGCACGCCGCGGTCGCGGGCCGCCTTGACCGGCGGAACCATCACGACATCGCCGAGCCCGCCCGGCGGCGGCGCATCGGCGGCGATCCCCTGTTTGGCCTGCCAGCGGGCAGTGGCCCGCTCGAACAGCACGCGCCCGTCGACCTCGTCCGGCAGGAAGGTTGGCGGTTCCTGTGTCACCCACGTCGTGTCGGCGACCTGCGACACCTCCGCAAAAATCTGCGCCCCGCTGTTGCCGCCGCCAACGACCAGCACCCGCTGTCCCGCAAACTCTTCCGGGCGGCGATACTGAGCCGAGTGGATTTGCACGCCTTCAAAACGGGCTTGGTCCGGGTAGGGCGGTCTATAGGGCGCGCGCCAAGTGCCGGTGGCGCTCACCACAGCGCGGGCCCGCCACGTCGCAGGGCAGGTTTCCACGACAAGCGCATCCTGTTCAGCGTGAACAAGTTCGACTTCCGCTGGCCTTATGACCGGCAGATTGTAACGCGCCTCGTAGGCCGCCAAGTAGGCCACCACCTCCTCACGCGTGGGATAGGCTTCGCCGCTGGGGGGCATGGGCCAGCCGGGCAGCGAGCTCCACTCAGCGGGTGAGAAGAGCCGAAGCGAATCCCAGCCATGGCGCCAAGCCCCGCCAGGATCTGGCTCGCCGTCCAAGATCGCAAAGCTCAGGCCGGTTCGGCGAAGGAAATAGCCCGTGGCCAGTCCGGCCTGCCCGCCGCCGATGATGACTACGTCGAAGCTTGTCGCGGATGCCGCCGTCATTCGTGAGGTCTCCAGTGGCGAATGCCGTCCGTGCGGCGGCCTCAGAATGCGCGCTTCTGGGCCGAAACTTGATTGCCCAACAGGACCCGTTCCATGCGCTGCATCAAAATCGGTTGGCGTTAGACGATGGGGCGGCCAATGGCTCCTAGCCAATGTCGTGTTTCTGGAAGGGAGCCAACGGCGGTTCATGGTGCCTTTCAGCCGCGACGAGGGCGAACCCGTAGCGGCGGCTTTCGCGTCAAAGGGGCACATCGCGTCGGCGTGGCGGCGTGAAGCCATAGGTTCTGAATTGGGTATCGAGACGACCGTTGGCGATGGTCACCTCCAGGTAGCCCTCGGGCGTGCCCAAGAAGCTGCCACGCCAGTCCGCGCCGGCGACCGCGCCGCTGGAGATATAGCGCACCCCGGCGACCTCGACGGTCTCGTATACGTGACCATGTCCCTGCAGCACCCCCAGCACATTGCGGTTTTGGAACAGTCGCATCACCTCACGGCCGTTCATCACCCGCGTCCAGTCATAGGGCGAGGCCGCCCAATCTTCGGGCTCGTAGCACTCCAGCGCGGTCACCAACGGGATGTGAGTCAGGACCACCACCGGATCCGAGGGCGAAAGGATCGCGAACTCGCCACGCAGCCATGTCAGCTGCTCGGCGTCGATACGGCCCTCGTAGTTGCGGCCCTTGAAGCCGATCGAGTCCAGGACAAGGAAGCGCACGCCCTTGTGGCTGAAGCCGTAATAGGTCGGCCCGAACTGGTCGGTGAAATAGCGCTTGCCGTAGCCGGGCTCGGACGGGTCCACCCCGCTCTTTTCGAAGAGCCCGAAACAGTCGTGGTTGCCCAGGACGTGACGGACGGGCTTACCCAGCAGGCGCTCGGACTCGCGATAGAGCGCCATCTGGGCGTCGGCGCGCGCCCGCCCCACCTCCATGGCGTCGAACACGTGGTCGCCGCCATGGACCACGAAATCGGCGTCGCTGGCCGCCACCTGGGCAAAGCAGCGACGCACGCCCTCGACCGCCCCGTCCTCGGGCTGGATGTGCGTGTCGCTGAGGAACACGAACTTGAAATCCCCTGTCTTGGCCTGGGCGGTCGCGGTAGCGGCGCAACTGGCGGAGACCAGCGCTCCGCGAAGCAGGGATCGACGGTTCATGGCGGTCTCGATCATTATCTCGCTCGAAAAGCGCCGCCGCCGAGGAGGACCTCGGCGGCGATCGGTCCAGACTAGAAGCTGACCCGCACGGTGGCGAACACCTGGCGGGGCGCGCCTTGCTGCAGCGTCGTGTACGAGCCCGTGGGGTCGGAATTGACGAAACCGCTGGTGCCAACGGATGAGTAGTAGCGCTTGTCGAACAGGTTGGTGACGTTCAGCAGCACCTCGACGCGCGTCCGAGGGACGCGATAGCCAGCCGCCAGATCAAACACCGTCGAGCTCTTGACCGGCGAGTCGTTCAGGTAGGTGTAAAAGCGCTCGCCTTGATAGTGGGCCGTGATCTTCGACCAGACCGCGCCGTTGTCATAGGCCAGTTCGGCGCCGCCGACGGTCTTCGGGGCGGCCACGACGCGCTTGCCCTTCGTCGCGATCGCCGCGCCGCCGAGCGGCCTGACGTCGTCGTCATACTTGGCGTCGTTGTAGGCGAAGCTGCCGAACAGCGACCAGTCGGGCGCGAAGCGCCAGTTGATCGCCGTCTCCACGCCGCGCGAGGTCACGCCGCCGACATTCTGCAGAACGTTCTGGTTGCCGACGATCGTGGCGCTGATCGAGGTGGCCAGCAGGCGGTTCTGGAAGGCGACGTCATAGGCGGTAACGGTGGCCTGCAGCCCGTCCCTGGAATAGCGATAGCCGGCCTCCAGGGTGCGGGTCTTCTCGGGCTTCAGGTCCTTGCGGATGTAGTCGAAGCCGGCCTGGGTGGTCGAGAAGGGGCCGCTGGACGCGGAGGCCACGAAGGCGGCCATGTTGCGCGTGAAGCCGGCGAACACCTCGTTGCGCTCATCGAGGCGGTAGAGGATCCCGGCCGAGGGCAAGAAGTAGTCCTTGGCCTCGATCGTGCCATTGATCGGCGTTTTGCTGGTGATCGTCTTGGCTTCGTTGGTGACCTTCAGCGCCTTGAAGCCGGCGTTGACCTTCAGGTCGTCGGTGACCGACCAGGTGTCACCGACATGGAACTGGTAGGTCTTGGTGCTGAATCGATAGTCCCAGCGCGTGCGGAAGGGATTGTCGTAGAAGCGCTGGAAATTGGTCGGAGCAACGCCCTTGGTCAGGCCATAGAGATAGGCCGCTTGGTGAAAGTCGTTGTCCTCGTACCAGACGCCGGCATCCAACTTGTGATCGCCCAACGTGTAGCTCAGGCGGCTGATCAGGCCGGCGCGGTCGATGTCGTAGCGCAGCGCTGAAACCGAGACCGACGATCCGCCATACGCCTGCGGTGTCGCGTCGTAGGGGCTCGCATAGGTGCCGATGCCGTGATCGCGGTGATAGTAGGCGGTCGTTGAACCCGACAGCGACGGCGTCAGGTCGTAGTCGAGCCGTTCATAGACCAGGGTGTCCTGCCGCACGCCGCCGCCGTTGTAGTAGACGTCGTCGGCGTTGAGATACGGCTTAGGAACGGTGGCGCCAGTCTGCAGGGCGGTGGCGAGCGTTTCGGCCAGGGCGAAGTTGTCGCTAATGGTGTCGACGTTCCAGCCCAGCCGATTGACCAGGGCGAAGGACAAGTCCGCGTAGTCGTCCTCGCGGCGGTCGGCATAGTCGACGAAGGTGGTCGAACGCACGGCTTCGCCCAGCGGCTGGACGAACTTCACATTGACCTGCTCGATGTTTTGCTCGCCAGCGGCCTTCCACTTCTTGGTGTCCTGCCGGGCATAACCCGCGTAGAGGCTGCCGCCGCCAGGCAATTCGCCCGTGTTAAGCCGCGCGAACCCGCGCCAGGTGCCGCCGCTGCCGTAGGTGCCGGCTATATCGACGCCGAACGCGTCGGTCGGGTCGATGGAGGTGAAATCGATCGTGCCGCCGATATTGCTGGTCGAGGCTGTGCCGAGGGCGCCGCCGCCCTGTGAAAGCGAGGTGGCGCCGTTGTTCTCGGTCAGCAGCGCGCGGCCGATGCTCAGGCCGTTGTTATTGCGGTACTGCATGTTGCCCAGTGGCAGACCGTCCAGGGTGTAGCCCATCTGGTCGGTGGTGAACGAGCGGATGGTCACCTGCTGGGCCCATTCATAGGCGCCGAACGGGTCGGATGACGTGAAGTTGACGCCCGGCAGCTTGTTCAGCGCGGCGAGAGGTGAAGTGCCCGGGGCCAGCTTGTTCAGTTCGGCCCTCGAGAGTGTCTGCATCTGGCGCGTGCGCCCGCGGCCCAGCACGACCACGACCTCGTCGACCGCCGCGATCTCAGCCTGCGCGGGTTGGGCGGGAGCCTCGACCAGCAGATAGGAGCCGCCCGGCGTCGTTTGGACGTCCAACCCCGACCCGACCAACAGTCGGCGCAGCGCGGCGTCGGCGGTGAAGCGACCCTTGAGGGGCTCGGCGGCCTTGCCGCTGACCTGCTCGGGGCGGAAGACCACATTGACCTGGGCCTGACGACCGACGGCGGTCAGCGAACGCTCGAGAGACTGGCCGGGCAGGTTGAAGGCGTACTGGGCCTGGGCTTGGGCCGCTCCGGCGGCCATCACTACCGAGACGGCCGCGCTTGCGAAAGCGGCGTGTTTGAAAAGCATCTGGATCCCCTGAAGACTGGCGAGGATCCTGCGGGACCCTCACAAGGGAAACGAAGCCTTCGCGCCGATCCGACATGAAGATTTCATGACGTGGCGGCGGCCGGGTCTATCGCCGCAGGTCCAGGCCATCCTCCCGGCGCACGACCTTGAGCCCGTGGAGCTGGGCCGCGGCGGCGGCGAATTCGGCGGCCTGGTTGGTCGCGAAGACGCCGGAAATCCTCAGGTCCGAGACATCGGCGTTGACCGTGACCTTGATGGGTCCATAGCGATTCATCTCGTTGGCGGCTTCGGCCAGGGTGGCGCCTTCGAAGATCACTTCGCCTTGCTCCCAGGCGGTCACCATCTCGATCGGGGGCGTGTCGAGCTGGGGTTGCGCCTGCGGCGCCACCTGCAGCCGCTGGCCTGGGGTCAGGATCGCCAACACCCGCTTGGCGCCACGCGGGTCTGCGCCCCGGCCAGAGACCTCCACCTTACCGCGCACAAGAGTCACCGAGACTCGATCGCCCTGCCGTCGCACCACGAAGGCCGTGCCCAGAGCACGCACTTCCGTCGTCCCGGCCATGACGACGAACGGGTGGGCCGGATCGTGAGCGACGTCGAACGCCGCCTCCCCGCGATCCAGGCGGATCCGGCGCTCGGTCGCCGTATAGATCACCTTGGCGCGGCTGTCGGTGTTGAGTGTCAAGCGTGAGCCGTCCGCCAAGGTCATGGCGCGATGCTGCCCCTCGTCGGTGACATAGACCGGCCCGCCCTTGATCGAGATGACCCCGACGGCCGCCAGCACGCAGGCCGCCAGCCCCAGTCCGATCAGCGCGGGTCGGATCGCCGAGCGGCGAGGGGCGGAACCTCGGCTCGAGCGCACGGGCGCTGAGCGCCGTGGCGACATCAACGCCACCGCGCCGGGCAGGAACTCCCAGGTTTCGGTGACCTGCTGGAAGGCGACCCGGTGCTCGGGATCCAGCGCCAGCCAGTCCTGCAGGGCCTGGCGGCTCTCCTCCACGCCGGTCTCGCGCTGGATGCGTGTCAACCAGACGGCGGCCTCGGCCCGAACGCGGTCGCGGCGCGATGCATTCGGTGTCACCATTGGTCCATCCACTTCGTCAGCTCAAGGGTCGCGCGCGCGACGTGCTTTTCCACCGCCGCGACGCTCATGCCCTCCTTCTCCGCGATCCGGGCGTAGCTGAGTCCGTCTATCCGGCGCGCCAGCAGAAGTCTGCGCGTCCGTTCGGGCAAGCGTTCCAATCCCTTGGCCGCGTGACGAAGCTTGGAGCGCGCGCGGAGAATCTCATCCGGAGCCGGCGTTTCATCGGCGATCAGCTGCGCGGCGTCGTCGAGGTCGATGAAGGGCGCGGCCCGCCGGCGCCGCGCCGCGTCGATCGACAAGTTCACCGCAGCCACCACGACGCGACCTTCGGTGACGGGGCCGCCCTCACGCCGCCCGAACGCCTCGACCCGCAAGAAGGCTTCTTGGACAAGATCCTCGGCGTCCTGCGCCAGGACGCCGCGTCGGATGACCGCTCCGCGGGCCTTACGCAAGATTTGCTTCAACCCATTCATGGCCAGCCTTCGAACGCGCCCATCTCCGTAGACGAAGGGGGGGGGCAAATCCGACATTTCGGCCCCAGTTTTGTGACGCTGACGTCCGCAAGGGCGTGGCGGCCCTTGCCCTGCTCGACGCGGAGAGGTCGAACAGCACCTCAATTGTTTCCCGCGCGATGTCGGCGGGTTGCTCGGTCATGGCCAACTGCACCGAGACTATCCAGCTGAGCAAGTCGGTGTGTTGGGCCGAGAGCTGATTTCCTCGCGCGAGATTGCTTGTCGTTGGCGCGTGTCTCCGACTATGCGCGATCGCCTGCCTGCCACGTACGACCAGAAGCAAGCCAGGTTCCTCTCTCCAATCGGGACGGCGGCCGTTTCAACGTCGGGCCTGTATCACATGGACCGGCTCGCGCCCGGGACGCCCCACCACATCCGGATGTGGGTGGGGAAGGGGCAGGGCGCCGCCTCGAAGCCAATCCGCGTATAGAGGCGTCGGGCGCTGTGATTGGTCTTCTCGACATACAGGGTCAAGGCGTCAGCGCCCGCCTCGACGGCGGCCTCCTGGACCGCCTGGATCAGGGCGCCGCCGACGCCCGCGCCGCGCGCCTTGGTCAGCAAGCACAGATCGATGGCTTTCCATTCGCGTTCGCTACGATCGAGATACACCGTCACCGGCGACGCGGGCACGCGCGGCTACCTGGAAGGCCACCCGTCGCTGAAGGGCCGCGTCGCGTTCCTGCGCGCCGAGCCGGGTGAGGACCATGCCGCCTTTCTGATGTTCGACAACGCCCTGGTCCGCCAGGACCAGATCCGCCAATACGTCCGCCAGGGCTACATAATCCGCACCCGATCGGACATCGAGGCCTACGAGGCCAAGACCAACGACCTGACCCGCGCCGACGCGGCCTTCGCCAGCGGCGCTCAGATTGTCTCGACCGACTTCGAGCATCCGGGCAATGCTTATGGCACGCCCTATGTCGTGCGGCTGCCGCACGGCGGCGTGGCGCGCGCCAATCCTCTTTCGGAAGGTCGATGACGCGCCACTAGCGGTCTCAAGATCACCCCAGATTCGGGACCTGTTCATCGGGGCCGGCCCGAGGCCCGGATCAAATCCCGTCAGGGGTGCTCCGCCGGTCGGTCTGGCTCGACCTCATCGGAGGAAGGCGGCTCAACGGTCGGTGGCGGATCGTCTGCTGGCCGATCCGGTGTCGCGGTGGCCGGCCGCTCAGCTTCGAGCGCCACTTTCAGCCCCGCCAGACGCTCGCGAAACGCCTCATAGGGCTGGACGAGCGCCAAGAGGTCGTCGTCTAGGCGGCGACGGTCACGCGGCCTCGGACCGCGCGGTATCGAAGTTCGGCGGCGTTGTCTGTATCCGCCGCGCCAGTCGCGCCTGGATCCGCTCCCAGGTCTTGAGCTTGATCGGCTCACCCTTGCGCAGCTTGGTCCAGGTCGTCTCGCTGATTCCATAGACGTCGGTGAGATGTTCGCGCGTGATCGCCGGCAAGGCGGACTTGAGGGCTTCGAAGCGCTCGAGGCTGATGGTGATGGTCTGGATCACGTCGAACTCCAATGGACGTCGAAGGGGGCGCGGCCGGCGCCTGGGAGGTCGGCGCCGGCCGCTGACGATCGCTGGGGGGGGGGGAGCGATCGTTATTCGCGTCCCGCCGAGGCGGGTTTGCGGTAGTCCAGCGCCGGCGGACGGTCGCCCAGCATGGCCTTGTAGGCGAAGTTGGGACCGCGACGCTGGTCCAGCTCGGCCTTGGCCTTCTTGACCACGTCGGGGTTGGAGAAGAGATCCGCGCCCGTCAGGGCCAGGGTCTTGGCGGCGTTGACGGCGCCCTTGACGCCGATCGACGAGCCGGCGGCGGCCACGTTCTGCCAGCTATGGCCAGCCGAGCCCGGAACGAAGGTGGCGGTGCCCAGGCCGACGGTCGGCGTCACCCAGCTGATGTCCGAAACGTCGGTCGAGCCGCCGCCGCCTTCCAGTTCGATCTTGTACGGCTCGATCGTCTTGACGGTGTCGATCGACGGCGCGCCCGGCAGGCTCTCCTGCATCTTCTTGGCGAAGGCCTGCTCCTCGGGCGTCCAGGTGATGCCGCCGACCTTGCGCAGGTTGGCGTCCATCACGCGACCCAGGGTGTCGTTGGGCAGCAGGGCGTAGACGCCGCCGGTGATCTCCTTGTCGACGGTGGTGCCGGTGGCCAGGGCGGCGCCATCGGCGGCCTTCTCGACGCGCGACCAGACGTCCTTGACGACGGCCGGGTCCGGATGGCGAACGTAGTAGTAGACCTCGGCGAAGTCCGGCACGACGTTCGGGGCCGTGCCGCCGGCGGTGATCACATAGTGGATGCGCGTCTTATCGGGCGTGTGCTCGCGCAGGAAGTTGGTGGCGACGTCCATGACCTCGACGCCGTCTAGCGCCGAACGGCCCTTCTCGGGCGCGCCGGCGGCGTGGGCCGAGACGCCGTGGAAGCGGAACTTGCCGCTGATATTGGCCATCGACACGCCCTGGACGGCCGAGTTCGCATTGGCCGGGTGCCAGTGCAGCGTGGCGTCGACGTCGTTGAACAGGCCGTCGCGAACCAGATAAACCTTGCCCGAGCCGCCTTCCTCGGCGGGCGTGCCGAACACGCGCAGCTCGCCCTTGATGTTGTTCTTGACCATCCAATCCTTGATGGCGACGGCGGCGCCGACCGAGGCGGCGCCGAACAGGTTGTGGCCGCAGCCGTGGCCGGCGATCTGGCCAGGGATGCCGGTCTTGACCGGAGCGACCGTCTGGGCCAGGCCGGGCAGGGCGTCGAACTCGGCGAGGATGGCGATGACCGGGCCAGCGCCGTTCTTGAAGCTGGCCACGAAGGCGGTCGGTTCGCCCGCGACGCCAGCCTTCACGTCGAAGCCGGCGGTCTTCAGCTGGCCTTGCAGCAGGGTCGAGCTCTTGACCTCCTGATAGCCGACCTCGGCGAAGCCCCAGATCTTCAGGGCCGCGTCCTGGATCTGCGGGGCGTCGGCGTCGACGGCCTTCAGAATCTGAGCGCGCGCGGCGTCGTTGAGCGGCGCGGCGTGGGCCTGGGTCGCGAGCACGCTCGTCGCCATGCTGGCGGACAGAAGGGCGAGCTTCAGAGCGGAAAGCTTCATGGAACGGTTTCCCCGGGTGGCGAAGGACGACGCCAGACGGGCGCCCATCTATACGACGTAGGGCGAAGCGCGCCCCTCACCTGGAGCGTGAAAAATTTGTCGCGCCGCGCGTCAGGCGCGGGGACGCACCAGTTCGACCCGCTCATCGTCGGCGCGGCCGACGTCGGCCAGGCCGTAGGTCTTGAGCGCGGCCACGAACGCGTCGATCTGGCCGGTCTTGAAGACGCCGCTGACCGGGGTGGCGCCCAGGGCCGGATCGGCCAGCGCCAGCTTGCGCTCGGAGAAGCGATTCATTTCGGCGACGACGGCCGACAGCGGCTCGCCGTCGAACACCAGCCGCCCCTTCAGCCAGGCGGATTCCTTGGCGGTGTCGACCGCGGAGATCAGCCAGTCGGCGGGATCGGCGGCCACGAAGCGCGAGCCGGCCGACATCTCGACGCGGCGTTCGCCCCCATGTCCATTGGCGGGCGCGTCGGCGGCGATGCGCACCCGGCCCTCGACCAGGGTCACCGACAGCTTGCCCGGCTCCATGCGCACGTCGAAGGCCGTGCCGACGGCCGTCACGCGCTTGTCGCCGGCCGCGACCACGAAGGGGCGCGAGGGATCCTTGGCGACCTGGAAGAAGGCCTGGCCGCGCAGCAGCGTCAGCCGGCGCTCCTCGGCCCAATGGTTCACCCGCACGGCGGAGTCGGTGCTGAGCGTCACCACCGAGCTGTCGGCGAGACGGAAGGTCGAGCGCTCGCCCACCGCCGTGCTGAACACCGGTTCGTCGGCCGGCGGGACGCCTGCGGTCTCTCCGCTCAGCCAGCGCTTGCCGAAGATGCCGCCGCCGACAGCGGCGACCAGGCCGGCGGCCGCCAGGCCCAGGGCGCGGCGATCCAGATGCGGACGCTTGTCGCCGGCGTTCAGCGCATCGGCGCGCAGGGCCGCGAACGCGGGATCGCTCTCAAGAGCGGCGACGCCGTTCCAGGTCCGGTTGAGATCTTCCCACGCGGCGGCGTTGCGGGCGTCGGCCTTCAGCCAGCGCTCGAATTCCCGCCGGTCGCGCGGCGGCACGTCATCGCCTTGCAGTCGCGCGAACCAGAGGGCGGCCGCGCTATCCGGGTCGTCGTGTATCTCTTTGCCCGACGTGGTCGACGTCATCCTGGTCTCGCAGACGCTCGTGCAGGTGACGCAGCGCCTTCATCACATGTTTCTCGACAGCGCTGACGGAGACCCCCAGGCGCTGGGCGACGAGCTTGTAGCTCATCTCCTCGAAGCGCACGAGAATGAAAACCCGTCGCGTGCGTTCCGGCAGCTCGTTGAGGGCCGCCATGGCGCGCGCCATCTGCTCACGTCCCTGTAAGACGCGCTCGGGCGAGACTTCATCAACGGGATGATGAATTTCTTGCAGTTCGCAGTGATCGGACCGTCGGCGTGTGCGATCGCGACGTCCGCGATCGATCAGGACATTGGCGGCGACCTCGAAGAGATAGCCCTCGACATTGGTCACCACGGCGCCCGGCTGGCGTTTCTGGATCCGGAGAAGAACCTCCTGCACCAGGTCCTCGACGTCGTTGGCGTTCGCGCGACGGGAGAAGAAGGCGCGGAGCGCCGGCGTGAAGCGCGCGCCGCTATCCGACAGGTCGCGGACCCGCTCGGGAGCCTTGGACGGCTCGCGGCCCCAGATCATTGTTTTCGCCCCGACATGACAGTCAGGTGAAATCGCGCTCTCGCCTGTGTCAAGAGAGGTTCCCCGCATGAGGCCGCGAGGACGCAACCTTTGACTGGTTGCCTATTGGCTATGCAATACGCGATCTTACGCCGTCAGGATGCGCCGCGAAGTACGGCGGGCCGGCAAAGCAAGGCATGGTGCGCGCCCTCGACGGCGTGAGATTCCAGGCCGCCAGGGGAGGTCGGAATTCGTTGTTGCCCAGGGTCAGAGGCTCGGAAGCGTGCGCGAGGCGTGGCGCGGTCTTGGCCCTGCTGTGCGCTACGGCCCTGACAACCGCGCCGACCGCGGCGGCGGTCGCCGCGCCGCGGCGCCCGGACGCCGCCCTCCGCTTCGACATCCCCGCGCAGCCCTTGAGCCAGGCGCTGAATCAGCTGGCGCTGAGGAGCGACCGCGAGATCCTGTTCTCGCCCGCCCTGACCCAGGGCAAGCGCAGCGAGAGCCTGAGCGGGGTGTTCACGGCCGAGGCGGCGCTGCATCGACTGCTGGTGGGGTCGGGGCTGAGCGTCCAGCTCGAGGGGCGCAGCTTCCTGGTCGTGCCGGCCGCCCGACCCGCCAGAACCTCCACGACGAACGCGCCGCCGGCTGCGCCGCCACCGCCGCCACCCGTGGCGATCGATTCGGTCGTCGTCACCGCCCTGAAGCGCTCCAGTCTAGCGCGGCAGACGCCGATCAGCATGACCGTGATCTCCGGCGAGCAGTTGTCGCGAGCGGGCATAGTCGACCTGGAGAAGGCCGCGCCGTTGCTGCCGGGACTGAAACTGATCTCCACCGCTTTTGGCCGGCGCCTGGTGCTGCGCGGCGTCTACGGGGCCGGCGAGGCGACGACGGGCCTCTATTACGACGAGACGCCGATGACCGGGCCGGTCGGCACCACGGCGGATCCCGGGGTGATGGCGCCGGAGCTGGCCCTGGTCGATGTCGACCGCGTCGAACTTCTGCGGGGACCGCAGGGCACGCTCTACGGCTCGGGCGCGATGGGCGGGGCGCTGCGGATCCTGTTCAGGCGTCCGGACCTCTCGGCGGACTCCGCTTCGGTCGGCGGTTCGCTGTCCTCCGCCGCCCACGGCGGGCAAGGCGGCGGGGCGAACGCGGCATTGAACCTCGTCGCGATCCCCGAGACCCTGGCCCTGCGTCTTACGGCCTACGACCAGCGCCAGCCCGGCGTGATCGACAACGTCCGGCTGGGCCTGAAGGACGTCGACGCTTCTCGCGTGCGGGGTGCGCGGCTGGCGGCGTTGTGGGCGCCGGGATCGCGGTTGTCGGCCCTGGTGTCGGCCACGCACCAGGCCAGCCGCCGAGACGACATCTCGGCCTGGAACGACACGGCCGGCCCCTGGCGGACCGTCCATGCCGCCCGTGCGCCCTTCGACGGCGACATCGACCTGGCGGCCGCGACCGTGAAATGGCGCGGCGACGCGGTGGATCTCACGGCGGTGTCGTCCTGGTACCGCTGGCGACTGACGCGCCGCTCCGACTACAGCGGCGTGCTGCTGGGCGAGCGGACCAACGCGGCCGGCTGCGCGCGGATGTTCACCCTGGCCCAGGCTTGCGACGCCACGCAGATGGCCAGCTATTCGGCCTATGTCGACAGCGTCTATCCGGCGATCCTGAACCAGCCGGCGGAGCTGACCGCCCGGATCCACGAAATCCGGGCCTCGTCGGTCGGCGAGGGGCCGCTGACCTGGACGCTGGGCGCCTATCGCGAGGTGCGCGGCGACTCCATCGACAGCCAGGTCCGGCACGTGGATCCCGATACCGGCGCCCTGGCCGAGCCGCCGGTGCTGATCGGCCGCCGCGACATCGAGAACCATCTCGCCCAAAGCGCGGTCTTCGGCGAGATGTCCTACGCCATCGCGCGCCAGACCCAGCTGACCCTGGGCGCGCGGCGGTTCGACTACCTCAAGCGCGACCGAGGGGCGGTGCAGGTCGCCAATGTCGTTTCCGGCACCTGGGCCGACTATGAGATCGACGCGCGGACCCAGGAGCAGGGCTGGAGCCTGAAGGCCCTGGCCAGCCGCCAGTTCGGACCGGGGCTGTTCGGCTACGCCCAGGTCTCGCAGGGCTTCCGCCCCGGTGGCGTCAATGTGGTGCCTGGACTGCCCGAGACCCTGGCGGTCTATCGCTCGGACCGCCTGAACAACTACGAGCTGGGCCTGAAGACGCAGAGCGCCGACCGGCGCTTCACCGGCAATGTGGCGCTGTATCGAATCGACTGGCGGGACATGCAGTACGCCGCCCAGACCCAGAACCGCGCCTTCAACTACGTGACCAATATCGGCGCGGCGCGCATCCAGGGGCTGGAGGTCGAGGCCGCCGCCGAGCGCGTGATGGGCTGGACCCTGGCCGGCGCCCTGACCGTGACCGACGCGCGCCTGACCGCCGACCAGCTGACCAACACCGCGATCGGCCTGGGGCTGGAGGGGGACCGCCTGCCGGTCGTGCCCCGGATGACGGCCTCGGCGTCGATGGAGCGCCGCTGGACCCTGCCCGGCGACCTTGTCGGCCGGCTTCGCCTCGACGGCTCCTATGCCGGGCTCGCGCGCTCAGCCTTCAACGCGGGCAATAGCGACTATCTGAAGATGGGCGGTTACGCCGTCTTCGGCGCCAGTTTCGGCCTGGAGGGACGCGCCTGGACCCTGGACCTGACGGTCGACAACCTGCTGGACCGGGCCGGTCGCGCTACCGCGACGCGCAACACCTCGGGCCCGATCGAGTATTTCGGCGTGGCGCCGCGCATGCTGCGCGTGAGCGTCGAGCGTCGCTTCTGAGCCGGACTGTCCTTTTTCCGGCGCGCCAAGGTGAGGGAGCCTCTCGCCCTTGCGTCTGATCCTACAGGCCGCCGCCGAGCGCGCCGACAACAGGGGATCAATAATGATACAGTTTCGAGGCCTTCGCGCCCTGGCCCTGGGCGCCAGCGCCCTGACGAGCCTGGTGGCCGGCCAGGCGTTCGCCCAGTCGAGCGAACCCAAGGACGCCGGCACGATCGAGGAAGTGATCGTCACCGCGCTGAAGCGCTCCACCACCGTCCAGACCACCCCGATCAGCGTCAGCGCGGTCACCGAGAAGTCGCTGCAGGCGCTGGGCGCGCAGGGCATCCAGGACTACTTCCGCACGGTTCCGAACCTGCAGGTCGACGGCAACTCGCCGACCAGCCGCCGCCTGACCCTGCGCGGCGTGCGCAGCGCCGGTGAAGCCACCGTCGGCCTCTATTACGACGAAACCCCGCTGACGGGCCCGGCCGGCACGACCGCGGACGCCAGCTCGACCAGCGCCGACGTCAACCTGTTCGACGCCGAGCGCGTCGAGGTTCTGCGCGGTCCGCAAGGCACGCTGTACGGTTCGGGCTCGATGGGCGGCACCCTGCGCGTGATTCTCAACAAGCCCGACACCAGCCGCTATGCCGGCGCTATCGAGGCCCAGGGGACCAGCACCAAGGGCGGCAGCAACGGCTATTCGGTCAAGGGCATGGTCAACGTGCCGCTGATCGAGGACAAGCTGGCCGCGCGCCTGGTGCTCTACAAGACCGAAGGCGGCGGCTATGTCGACGACGTCCTGCTGAACAAGAAGGACATCAACGACCAGCACTCCAGCGGCGGTCGCCTGATGCTGGGCTTCACGCCCACCGAAAACCTGACGATCAACGCCTCGGGCCTGTACCAGAAGACCACCCTGGACGGTCAGAACACCTGGTACCCGGCGCTGGGCAAGGAAGAGTACAAGACCAACGCCCGCGTCATCGCCCCGACCAGCGACAACCTGCGCATGTACAACGTCACGGGCAAGTGGGACCTGAGCTTCGCCACGGTCACGGCGACCTCGTCGTACTACAAGTGGACGCTGCTGCGGAATTCCGACTACAGCCCCACTCTGTCGGGCAGCCGCGCCAACGCCACCGCGTGCCGTAACTGGGTCGCCGGCGGTCCGGCCGCGACGGGCTCGACCAACCCGGCCTGTACGGCGACGCAGCTGACGGCCTTCACCGCCTATGCCGACAGCCGTACCCCGGGCGCGCTCTATCAGCCGATGGGCCTGACCTCGTGGAACCACGAGCTGCGCATGACGGGCTCGCTGTTCGACGACAAGGTCGACTGGACCGCCGGCGTCTATCTCGAAAAGCGCGAGGACTATATCGAGAGCAAGGTGGCCAAGGGCGACGCGACCACGGGCGTCATCAATCCCAACGACCTGACCGCCTGGCGCCACGTCGGCACCGACACCAAGCAGACCGCCTTCTTCGGTGAAGTGTCCTACAAGCCGATCGACAAGCTGACCCTGACCGGCGGCCTGCGCCGCTTCAAGTACGACAAGACCGTCTCCGGCCAGGTCCTGATCAGCAACTTCATCACTCAATCCTACGTCGGGCCGGCCGCCCAGGTCGACGCCAGCGCGGATGGCTGGGTCAGCAAGCTGAACGCGTCCTACCAGGTCACGTCCGACGTCATGCTCTACGCGGTGGCGGCCAAGGGCTTCCGTCCTGGCGGCGCCAACAACGTGCCGGGCCTGGCCAGCGCGCTTCTGGCCTATCAGCCTGACAGCCTGTGGAACTACGAAGGCGGCATCAAGAGCCAGTGGTTCGACCGTCGCCTGACGCTGAACGCGGCCGTCTACCAGATCGACTGGTCGAACATGCAGATCTCGGCGACCAGCGCGAACGGCGCCTTCAGCTATCTGACCAACGCCGGCAAGGCCAAGATCAAGGGCTTTGAAATCGAAGCCACGGCCCGTCCGATCTCCGGCCTGACGATCAGCGGCACCGCCGCCATCGTCGACGCCAAGCTGACGGAAGACCAGGCCAACTCGACCATCCTGATCACCGGCTCGACCGGCCTGCGCGGCGACGAGTTCCCGAACGTGGCCAAGTACAGCGGTTCGGCCGCGGTCGAATACACCTGGCCGCTGAACGGCGACCTGAACGGTCTGGTTCGCGCCGACTACGCCTATGTCGGCGAGTCCGCCTCGCAGTTCCGTCCGACCTACGTCTACTACGAGAAGCAGGGCGACTACGGCTACGCCAACCTCCGCGCGGGCGTGGAAGGCGCCGACTGGGGCGCGTACCTCTTCGTCAACAACGTCACCGACGAAGTCGGGCTGATGAGCGTGACCTCGGCTGTGAACAACAAGCAGCAGGTGGTGAGCATCAATCCGCGCACGGCGGGCTTCCAGGTCCGGAAGCGCTTCTAGAGCACAGCGACGGGTGGGCTTCGCGCCCGCCCGTCGCCTCGCACGCCCGGCGCGTTGCGGATCGCGTTGGCGAGCGCCGCGCCGACGCCGCGGATAGCCAGCTCGCCGGCGCCCCTGGCCGGCGCGAGTTCGGCGAGCTCAGTGGAAAACGTTATACCCGCCGATGATCGCGATCATCAGCCATCCGCTAAGCAGGCTGCCCGCGAAGTTACGCGACAGCCAGTTCCTGGTTTTGTTCAACGCCGACATGGAACGCCCCCAACTAAACTGAACCGTAGGCTGCCGAGTGATTCTATCCACAGGCAATCTTGTTCGATGGCGTTCGGCCAAGTTTGGCGGATTTTCTTCTCTTGCAATCGGCTTCGCTGGAAGAAGAGCGTCGCGCGCCTCCAGGAGTTAAGAGATGGTTAACAAGATAATATAAGTTCACAAGTCGACATTTCGACAAGCTTCAGTATGAGAAGTCCCTTCTGAACAGTATTTTTGACGCATAAACCAAAACCCTAATGCGATAACCTGCCGCATTACCCCGATTGAGCGCTCCGGATACATATTGGTTAGCCAAACTGATTTGTACTCGTCGAGTTAGGGGGCGTGCTTGAGCTTCGTTTTTGCCCGTCAGGCCGCGTTCTTGGCCGTGGCGATGTTCATCAGCGGCCTGATCGCTCAGCCCGCCAAGGCTCAGGTCCTTGAGATCGGCGCCGACGGCGCGGTGACGCGCTTCGAAGGGCCGGCCGTATTCACCGACGACGGCGTCAAGGCGCTGATCCAGGACGCGCCCCTGGCGGATCTTTCGATCGGCGCGGACGCCGTTCGTCAGCAGATCTCGACCGCCGCGAGCGCCTACGCCCTCGATCCGAAGCTGGTCGAGGCGGTGGCCTGGCGCGAAAGCCGCTTCCATGCCGGAGCCTTGTCGGCCAAGGGCGCGATCGGGGTCATGCAGCTGATGCCGGGCACCGCCCGCGACCTGGGCGTCGACCCGCACGACCCGGTTCAGAACATTCGCGGCGGCGCGCTCTATCTGCGCCGCATGATGTCGGCGTTCGGCGGCGACGTCCGCCTGGCGCTCGCCGCCTACAACGCCGGTCCCGCCGCGGTCCGCAAGCATGGCGGGGTGCCGCCCTACGCCGAAACCCAAGCCTATGTGACCTCGATCCTCGGCCGCATGGCCGCGACCGGGGCCATTCTCGCCGTTCCAGTCCTCGGAGCCTCCCAGTGATGCGTGAAGTGATGCGTAAGTTCTTCCAGCCGAAAGCCGCCGCCCTGGCGACCGCTCTCACGGCCGCCGCCAGCCAGGCTCACGCCCAGGCCGCCCCGTCCGACCCGCAAGGCTCCAGCGCCCTGCTGGCCGGCGTCATGTGGCTGCAAGGGTCCCTGATGGGCAATGTCGCCACCGCCGTGGCGGTGATGGCCGTGGCCGCCGTCGGCTTCATGATGCTGACTGGCCGCCTCAACTGGCGTTACGGCGCGACGGTCATCCTGGGCTGTTTCATCCTGTTCGGCGCCACCACGATCGTCAGCGGCATCCGCGCCGCCTCGGGCGCGGCCTAAGCCATGGCCGCCCCGCTGGATCGCGACGTGGTGTTCGGCGCCCTGACGCGCCCGCAGATGTTCGCGGGCGTGACCTACAGCTACTTCGTGATCAACGGCGTGGTGACCGCCGAACTCTTCCTGATCACCAAGTCGTTCTGGGCCATCGCCGCCGCCCTGGTGATCCACGCGATCGGCTACGCGGCGTGCCTGCGTGAACCGCGCATCTTCGATCTCTGGCTGACCAAGGTCAGCCGCTGTCCCCGCGTCCCCAATTTCCGAGCCTGGCGATGCAACAGCTACAGCGCTTGAACCCCCAATCGATCAAGGCGAGCAAAGAGACGACGGCTGGCAAGCGTCTGCCGTACGCCCGCCACCTCGACGACGTCACGCTGGAGACGCGCGACGGCCTGCTGATGCAGGTGATCCATCTGGCCGGCCTGCCGTTCGAGACGGCCGACAGTGAGACGCTGAACTACCGCAAGGCGGTGCGCGACGTGATGCTGCGCGGCCTCTCCAGCTCGCGGTTCGCCATCTACCACCACGTGGTCCGCCGCCAGGTCGACGCCAGCACGCAGGGGGCGTTCCCGGACGCTTTCAGCGCCGAGCTCGACGCTGCCTGGAGCGAGCGCCTGGCCGCGCGGAAGCTCTATGTCAACGACCTGTTCCTGACGATCGTCCGTCGTCCGTTGCAGGGCCATGGCGGCGTGATCGACGGCGTCCTGCGCGCCCTGAAGGGGACCGGCAAGGCCGAGGCCGCCGCCCTCCAGGCCGCCGACCGCCGCGAGCTGGACAGCGCCCGCGACAGCCTGATCTCGGCGCTGATGCCTTATGGCGCTCGCGTGCTGGGCGTTTATGACGGGGCCACGGGCCGCTGCTCCGAGCCGCTTGAATTCCTGTCCTGCCTCTACAACGGCGAGATGCGCCCGGTTCTGGCACCGCAAGGCGACGCTGGCGAGTACCTGCCGTACCGCCGCGTCAGCTTCGGCTTGGAAACGCTGGAGCTGTCGCGCGCCGGCGCTCTGGCGCGTGGCTTCGGGGCCATGGTCTCGATCAAGGACTATCCGGCCCAGACCACGCCGGGGATGCTGGACGATCTGCTGCGCCTGCCGTGCGAGATGGTCATCACCCAGAGCTTTGGCTTCGTGGACCGCCAACCGACCCTGGAGCGGATGAACCTGGCCCTGCGCCGGATGAAAGCCGCTGACGATGACGGCCTATCCCTGCGCGCCGACCTGACCCGGGCCAAGGACGACGTCGTCTCTGGCCGCGCAGCCTTCGGCGAGCATCACCTGACCGTGCTGGTGCGCGGTGAGAGTCTGGACGGCCTGGACCGCTCGGCCGCCGAGGTGATGTCGGCCTTCACCGAGATGGGCGCCATCGCCGTGCGCGAGGACATCAATCTGGAGCCGGCCTTCTGGGCCCAGTTCCCAGGCAACTTCAAGGACATCGCCCGCAAGGCGCTGATCTCGACCGCCAATTTCGCCGGCTTCGCCAGCGGCCACAACTTCCCGGTCGGCCAGGCCGACGCCAACCACTGGGGTCTGGCCGTGACCTTGCTGGAGACGACTTCGGCCGGCCCGTATCACTTCAACTTCCACAAGGGCGACCTCGGCAACTTCACGGTCATCGGCCCGTCGGGCTCGGGCAAGACCGTGGTGCTGAACTTCCTGCTGGCCCAGGCTCGCAAGTACAGCCCGCGCATCGTCTTCTTCGACAAGGACCGGGGCGCGGAGATCTTCCTGCGCGCCATCGGCGGCCGCTACGAGACCCTGCGTCCGGGCCAGCCGACGGGCTTCAACCCGCTGGCCCTGCCGGACGGGGCGGGCGCTCGCCGCTTCCTGACCGAGTGGGTCGCCAAGCTGGTCGCCGCGCCGGGCGAGGTCCTGTCGGTCGACGACATCGCGCGGATCAAGGACGCCGTCGACGCCAGCTTCGACCAGGCCCCGAGCCTGCGCCGCCTGCGCTACTTCGCCGAGCTGTTCCGCGGCGCGCGCCGTCCCGACGCCGCTGATCTGGCTGCTCGTTTGGCTCCTTGGCACGGGACCGGCGAGCACGCCTGGCTGTTCGACAACGAGACCGACGGCCTGGATCTGGACGCCGCCACCCTGGGCTTCGACATGACCCAGCTGCTGGACGACCCGTCCTTGCGAACCCCCGCCATGATGTATCTGTTTCACCGCGTGGAGCAGCGCCTGGACGGCCACCCGACCCTGATCGTCATCGACGAGGGTTGGAAGGCCCTGGACGACGACGTGTTCGTGGCCCGCATCCGCGACTGGGAAAAGACCCTGCGCAAGCGCAACGGCGTGGTCGGCTTCGCCACCCAGAGCGCCCAGGACGCGCTGGAAAGCCGCATCGCCAGCGCCATCATCGAGCAGGCCGCGACCCAGATCTTCATGGCCAACCCCAAGGCCCAGGCCAAGGACTACTGCGAAGGCTTCGGCCTGACCCAGTACGAGTTCGAGCTGGTCAAGACCCTGCCGGACACCTCGCGCTGCTTCCTGATCAAGCACGGCACCGACAGCGTCGTCGCCCGCCTGAACCTGGCCGGCGCGCCCGAGCTTCTGACCGTGCTGTCGGGTCGCGAGACCAGTGTGCGCAAGCTGGACGCCCTGCGCGAACAGCTGGGCGATGATCCACAGGCCTGGATGGCCCAACTGGTGAAGGCCGCGTGATGGCGTCCTGCGCGCAATTGCCCGTCGACGCCCCGATGGTCCCGGGCCTGATCGGCTCGGTCGACTGCCGGGTTCACGACGTGGCCGAAAGCGGCTTCGCGGCCCTGGCTGGGCCGGGCTCGCCGGTCGGCCTGCTGTTGACGGGTCTCCTGACCCTCTATGTCGTGTTCATCGGCTATCGCCTGATCCTGGGGCGTGGGGGCTTGAGGGTCGGCGACGCCGCCCTGTCGATGCTGAAGATCGGTCTGATCGTGGCCCTGGCCACCAACTGGGGTCTGTTCCAGATCCTGGTCTACGACACCCTGACCAAGGCTCCGACCGAGCTGGGCGGTCTGCTGCTGGAGGGCCAGGCCCCGTTCGCCCGCCTGCAGGACGCCTTCGACGGCCTGCAGCAATCGGCGACCCTGATGGCCAGCCGCGCCAGCGTCGGCGCCGCCGCCACCCAAGGCGGACCAGGCTTCGGCGCCTTCGCGGTCAACACCGGCGGCATGACGCTTATCTTGTCCACCCTGGGCGTGCTGCTGGGCAGCAAGGTCGTACTGGCCATTCTGCTGGCGCTCGCGCCTCTGATCGTCGGCCTGGCCTTGTTCGAAGCCACGCGTGGCCTGGTCGAGGGCTGGCTGAAGGCGATGATCGCCCTGGCCCTGGCGCCGCTGATCGCCACCCTGACCCTGTCGCTCGAGTTGGCCATGCTGGCCCCGTCGCTGCGGGCCCTGGCCGAGGCGCGGGCGGCCCAGCAGTTCGCCGCCTTCGACATCAACCCCGCCGTGACGGTGCTGGTGCTGACCACGGTCTTCGCCCTGGTCATGCTGCTGGCGCTCATCGCGCTGGGCGTCATCGCCGCCGGTCTGCGTCTGCCGCGCGGCCTGGCCGGCGCCGCCTGGTCGGACCAGAACGCCGTCCCCGGCGCCTCGCGCTACGCCACCGCTCAGGTCGAGCCGATGAGCCGGGCGGCCGCTATCGCCGCCGCCGCCGTGGCCATGGACCGCCGCCAGACCGCCGCCCCGTCCGCCGACCCGATCGGCCCTCGGATGCTGACCGTCGTCTCGGATCGCGCCCCGGTCACGACCTCTACCGCCCAGGCCGGTCCCGCCGCGCCGCTGGGCCAGACCTATCGCCGCACGCCCGCCCCCTGCCGCGCCGTCTCCACCGCCCGGAGAGACCAGTGACTTTCGCCCATCCTCGCCCGCTCCTCGCCGCGCTCGCGCTCGGCGTCGCCTTGGCCGGCTCCGCTCCTCATGGTGTTGCTTGGGCCACCCAGACGCCGCGTCCCGGCGCGATCGACCCGCGCATCCGCACCGTCGCCTACGACCCTGACCAGGTCGTGCGCCTGACCGGCTATTTCGGCATCCAGACCATGCTGGAGTTCGCCCCCGACGAGCGGATCGAGAACGTCTCGATCGGCGACGCCATGGGCTGGCAGGTGACGCCGAACAAGAAGGCCAACCTGCTGTTCCTCAAGCCCCTGGACCGCACCGCCGCCACCAACATGACCGTGGTGACCGACCGTCGCCGCTATGTGTTCGAGTTGGTCGTCGCCGGGCCCAAGGCTTCGGCGAAGGACCTGGCCTATGTGGTTCGGCTCCTGGTCCCGGCGCCCGCGCCGGTCACCGTCATCAGGCCGACGCCGGCGCTGCCGGCCGCGCCGGTCGTCCGCAATAGCGCCTATGCCGTGAAGGGCGACGCCGTGATCCAGCCGACCCGCGTCTTCGACGACGGCGTGGCGACCTATTTCGGCTGGCCGGCCCGGGCCGACCTGCCGGCGGTGTTCGTGGTCGGCGTCGACGGCGTCGAGGGGCTGGCCAATGCGGTGGTCCGCGACGGCTACCTGGTGGTCGACCAACTGGCCCCGCGTTTCGTCCTGCGCTCGGGCAAGTCCAGCCTGATCGTCACCAACGCCGCCTTCAGCCAAGGGGGCGTTCGATGAGCGATCCCCGCCAGTCCGCCCAGGTCCAGCAGGATCTCGCCGCCGCCGACGCCCAGGCGCGTCCGGTCGTGGCCCGCGCTCATGCCGGCCTGCCGACGCCGGTGATCATGGCCGGCTTTGGTCTGGTCGGCGTCGGGGTCTTCCTGTGGATGGCCGGTCATCGCGCCGACGCGCAGCCACGTCCGCCGCGCAAGGCCGAGGTCATCGCCGCCACGACCCAGGCCGCGCCCGCCGCACCGCCGACGGTCATCCCCGGTCCGCAGTTCACCGAGAACAACAGCCTGCCGCCGACCCCGGCCCAGGTCGCCGTGATGAACGCCGAGCCGCCGCCGCCGACCCCGCCGGCCGATCTCGACCAGCGCCGCCGCGCCCCGACCCTGGTGGTCGACTTCAGCGGCGCCCCGGCTCTGATCAAGGCCAGCATGCCGGCCAACCAGGCTGGGCCGATGGCTGGCAAGGCCGCCGACACCGGTCTGAACGCGGACGAAAAGTTCGCCGACCGCGTCGGGGCCAGCGACGCCGAGCCGGCCAGGGCCACGGCCATGCGCAATCTCGACGCCGTCATCCCGCAGGGCGCGGTGATCCCGGCGGTGATGGAGACGGCGATCAATTCCGACCTGCCGGGCCTGGCCCGCGCCATGGTCACCCGCGACATCAAGAGCTTCGACGGCTCGACCGTGCTGATCCCGCGCGGCAGCCGGGTGATCGGCCAATACAAGTCTGGCGTGGCCATGGGCGCCTCGCGCGTCTTCGTGGTCTGGACCCGGGTGATCCGGCCGGACGGCGTCTCGATCCAGATCGCCTCGCCCGCCGCCGACCCGCTGGGGCGCGGCGGGCTGGAGGGCAGGGTCGACCGCCACTTCTTCAGCCGCTTCGGCGGCTCGATCCTGATGTCGGTGCTGAACGCCGGCGTCGCCGCGATCGGCAACGCCCGCTCCACCTCGCAGATCTATATCGGCTCGGCGTCAGAGGCGGCCAACCTGGCCGGCGCGGTGATGAAGAGCGACCAGGTCGCCCCGACCATCCAGACGCGGCAGGGCGCGCCGGTGACGATCTTCGTGGCCCGCGACCTCGACTTCTCCGGCGTGCGCAAATGACCGCGCCCGCGAAGCTCCCCTCTTCAGGAATGGGCGTCTATCTGGAGGCCTATCTCGCTCCGCTCGCGCCGTGGCTGGCCGAGCCGGCGGTGACGGACCTCTACGTCAATCGCCCCGGCGAGCTGTGGGTCGAGCGCCTCGGCGGAGCCGCTGAACGTGTCGAGGTCCCGGCCCTGGACGAGACCAACCTCTGGCGGCTGGCCCGCCAGGTCGCCAGCCTGTCCAGTCAGGGCGTCAGCCGCGAGCATCCGCTGCTCTCGGCGGTGCTGCCCGACGGCGCGCGGGTGCAGGTCGTGGCCCCGCCGGCGACGCGCGAGGGCCTGGCCCTGGCGATCCGCAAGCACGTGGTCAGCGATCTGTCCCTGACCGACTACGCCGCGTCCGGCGCCTTCGATCAGGTCCTGGCCCCGAAGGCCAATGCGGACGCCATCCTGAGAGCTTTCCTGGACGCTGGAGACATCCGCAACTTCCTGGCCGGAGCCGTGCGCGCCGGCAAGAACATCGTCATCAGCGGCGGCACCTCCACCGGCAAGACCACCTTTCTCAACGCCCTTCTCAAGGAGGTCCCGCTCGACCAGCGCCTGGTGCTGATCGAGGACGCGCCGGAGATCCGCCTCGTCCACCCCAACGCCGTCGGCCTGGTGGCCGTGCGCGGCGAGCAGGGCGAGGCGCGGGTCACGACCGAGGATCTGCTGCAGGCCTCGCTGCGCCTGCGGCCGGACCGGATCATCCTGGGCGAGCTGCGCGGCGCCGAGGCCTTCTCGTTCCTGCGCGCGGTGTCCAGCGGCCATCCGGGTTCGATGACCACCGTCCATGCCGACGATCCGGCGGGGGCGGTCGATCAGCTGGCGCTGATGGCGCTGCAGGCCGGGGCCAATCTTCGCCGCGCCGACGTGGTCGATCACGTCCGGCGCGTCGTCGACATCTTCATCCAACTTCACCGCCAGAACGGCGTCCGAGCGGTCCGCGAGGTCGTCTTCCAGGACCCCTAAACCCCGCTCCTCCCTTCAACCTTTCCTGGCTTTCCAGCTTAAGGCGCGTCGGCCTCTCGCGGCGCGTCAGGGACCTTGTCATGCGTAAACAGGACTTTGGCTCGGCGGCCGCGCTGAGTTTGGCTTTCTTCCTCACCGCCTGTGGCGGCGGAGGCTCAAGCGGGAACACCGGCGGCGGATCGTCCAGCGCTGAAAAGCCCGCGTCGATCGCGACCGGCGGTCTGGGCGGCACCTCGCCGGCGGCGTCGGGGGACTTCACCCGCGAAACGGCCGCCCGCCTCGCCAAGCAGGGCAGCTTTGGGCCGACGCTCGAGCTGATCGATCATATTTACGCCCTGGGCGGCGCGGAAGCTTGGCTGAACGAGCAACTGGCGCTGTCCTCAAGCAGCTACGCCGACATGGCGGCCAAGCCCGTGCCGAGCAACTTCTGCTCGACCCTGACCGGGATCGATCTGACCAACTGCAATCGCGACAACTTCACGGCCACGCCGATGCAGATGCGGTTCTACGCCAATGCGATCGGCAAGGATGACCAGCTGCGCCAGCGAGTCGCCTTCGCCTTGTCGCAGATCGTCGTCGCCTCGGCCGTCGACGTCGGCAACACCGCCGGCCTGGCGGCCTTCAACCAGATCCTGCTGAGCAACGCCTTCGGCAACTACCGCGACATCCTCAAGGCCGTCACCCTGAACCCGTACATGGGCGACTACCTGGACATGGCCGACAGCAACAAGAGCCAGCCCAACGAGAACTACGCCCGCGAACTGATGCAGCTGTTCTCGGTCGGCACGGTCCTGCTGAACCCCGATGGCACGCCGCAGACGGACAACGCCGGCGCGACGATCGCCACCTACAGCAACACCGACGTCAAGGAAGTGGCCCGGGCGCTCAGTGGCTGGACCTACGCCCGCCTGAACGGCGCGGCCCTGACCGACAACACCAACCGCGACTGGACCAAGCCGATGGTGGTCTATGCCGCGCGCTACGACGCGGGCGCCAAGAGCTTCCTGGGCAAGACCGTGCCGGCCAACGCCACCCAGCAGGCCAGCGTCGACGCCGTGGTGGACGCTGTGTTCAACCACCCCAACACCGGCCCCTACATCTGCAAGCGGCTGATCCAGCAACTGACCATCGCCAATCCGACTCCGGCCTATGTCGGGCGGGTCGCGGCCGTCTTCGCCGACAACGGCGCGGGCGTGCGCGGCGACATGAAGGCGGTGGTCAAGGCGATCTACCTGGACAGCGAGGCCCGCGCCGGCTCGCAACTGCCGGGCAAGGTCAAGGAGCCGGTGCTGCTGGTCACGTCGCTGGCCCGGGCGATCGGCTACACGACCGACGGCTACGCCTTCACGACGCGCGACGCCGGCATGGGCCAGGCCCCGTTCCGCGCGCCATCGGTGTTCAACTACTACCCCTACGACTTCCCGTTGCCGCAAGGCGCGGGTCTGCTCAGCCCGGTCACCAAGCTGATGACCACCTCCACGATCATCGCCCGCCACAACTTCCTCTACGACTGGACGGTCGGCGGCGACGCCACGCGCAACGAGTTCAAGCCGACCCTCGGCGCCACCGGCACGATCCCCAACTGGGCCAGCTGGGAAGCCAGCGGGACGAACGATGGCAAGACCATCGACCGCATCAACCTCGTTCTGCTGAACGGCACGATGACGTCCGCCCAGCGCCAGGCGCTGACGACCGCCATGGCCGCCGTCAAGAACACCGACCCCGCCCTGCAGGCCCGCAAGCGCGCCCAGGTCGCCCTCTACATCGCGGCGTCGTCGCCGCTCTTCCAAGTCGATCGGTAGGCTTAACCATGACCGTTTCTCGTCGCGAAATCATGCAGATGGTCGCGGGCGGCTCGGCCGTCGCGGCTCTGGGGCAACTGGGCCTCTCCAGCGCGCTCGCCGCCGACGGCGGCGGTTACCGCGCCATGGTCGGAGTCTTCCTGTTCGGCGGCAACGACGCCTGGAACATGGTGGCGCCCACCGACGGCCGCTATGCCGACTACGCCAAGCAGCGCGGAGCCAGCCTGGCCCTGGCTCAGAGCAGCCTCGTGCCCCTGACCGGCACGGCCTTCGGCCTGCACGGCTCGATGACCGCCCTGAAGTCGGTCTGGGACGACGGCGGCCTGGGCGTGGTGCTCAACACCGGCACCCTGTTCGCGCCCCTGACCAAGGCCCTCTACACCAGCCGCCCGGACCTGCGCCCGGTCAACCTGATGTCCCACGAGGACCAGCAGAACCAGTGGCAGGGCATGCGCATGCGCGCCACCAACAAGGACGGCTACATGGGGCGAATCCACGACCGCGCCGGCGGCGCGGCCAACCTGCCGCCGCTGATCTCGATCGGCGGCTCGAACCTGGCCCTGATCGGCGACCGCACCGCGCCGCTGATCCTGCCGTCGTCGGGCTCGATCGTCCGCAACGGCTACAACGCCGCCAGCACCGACGCGGCGGTGAAGGCCCGCCAGGCCGCCCTGGACGTCTTCGCCGACGCCTCGTCGTACGGCGCGATCACCGACCTGACCGGCAGGGGCATGTCCTCGGCCTACGCCCAGGCGGTGCAGGCCAACAGCATCATCACGGCGACGACCTCGGCGGTGGACAAGTACTTCGTCAACCCGGCCACCGGCGCGGCCCTGACCTCGGACATCTCCCGCCAACTGCTGCGCGCGGCCCGGATGATCGAGGCGCGCAACACCCTGGGCCACGCCAAGCAGACCTTCTTCGTCAGTCAGGGCGGCTACGACACCCACACCAACCAGGTGGCGGCGCACAAGAACCTCTATGCTGATCTCGGCAACGCCCTGGCCGGGTTCTACAACGCCATGAAGGCCCTGGGCCTGCAGGACAACGTCACCGCCTTCACGATGTCGGACTTCGGCCGCGTCTACAAAGGCAACGCCAGCGGCGGCAGCGATCACGCCTGGGGCTCGAACCACCTGGTGGTCGGCGGGGCGCTCGCCAACGGCAAGGTGCACGGCCGCTATCCGGACGTGACCTTCGGCGGCCCGGAGGACGCCTCCAACGACGGCCGCTGGATCCCCTCGATCGCCACCGAGGAATATATCGGGGCCATCGCCCAGTGGTACGGCGTCAGCGCCGCCGATCTGCCCTATGTGTTTCCGAATTGGGGCGCCTGGAACGGCGGCGGGCGTGGACCGGTGCCGCTATTTAGCTGACGGCTTGCCAGGCCGGGACGGGCGCCCTTAAGCAAGGTGCGTGTCTCGGCCCGGCCCAGCAGCGAATGGCTTCGATCACCTCCGGCTGATCGCGGCCGCGCTGGTGGTGGTTCACCACGCCCGCGTGCTGAACGGCGCCGCGCCCTGGATGATCGGATGGGGACCCGATCCCCTAGGCCCTGATCTGGGAACCCTGGGCGTCGGGATCTTCTTCGTGATCAGCGGCTATCTGGTGACCGCCAGCCTGCGCCGCACCCCCGGCGTCGGCGCGTTCCTGGCCAAGCGGGTGCTGCGCATCGCGCCGGGCCTGCTGGCCGCCCTGCTGCTGACCGCCTTCGTGCTGGGACCTTTGGTCAGCCGCCTGCCGGTCGCGGACTATTTCGGCGGCGCCGCGCCGCTGCTCTATGTCCTGAAGAACCTCAGCCTCTACGCGGTCACCTACGACCTGCCGGGCGTCTTCTCCGATGCGCCCTATCCCGATGTGGTCAACGGCTCGCTGTGGAGCCTGCGGCTGGAGTTCACCGCCTATCTGGGTCTGGCCGCTCTCGGCGCCCTGCGGCTGGTCCGCGCGCCGGTGCTGGCCGGGCTGGCGCTGCTGGTGGGCGGGGCGTTCATGGTCGTCCACTTCACCGGCCTCGACGCGCGGGGCGAACTGGCGCGGCTGGCCTCGCTGGCGACCTTGAACGGCTGGCTGTTCCTGTGCGGCGCGGCGCTCGAGGCGTTCAGGGCGAAGCCGCCAGCCTGGACGGCGACGATCGGCCTGGCGCTGCTGCCGACGCCGGCCTGGTTCCTGGGTCTGCCCCTGGCCGTCGTGGCCCTGGGGCGGATGACGGCGCCAAGGTTGCCGGCCGACTTGTCGTATGGCCTCTACATCTACAGCTTCCCGCTGCAGCAGGTGCTGGCCGAGCACGGTCGCCTCAACGTGCTGACGTCACTGGCCCTGACCCTGCCGTTCGCGGCGGCGTCGTGGTTCCTGGTCGAGAAACCCGCCCTGCGCCTGAAGGCGCGGCTGCCCGGCGCGGTGAGCCCAGTCCCCGCGCCGGTCGATCAGCCGCTTTAGGGCTTCGGCTTCTTCTTCGGGGCCAGCTCTTCCGGCGACAGCTTGCGGACCTCGGTTACCGGATAGCGCTGCACGCCGATCGGGCCTGGCGCGATCACCGTGGCGTCCATGCCCTGACACACCCACGAACCGCCGCGCGCCTCGACGCCGATGCGCAGGCTGGTGTCGATGTCGCGGGCCGGCGAGAACAGGGTCAGGCGCCAGACATTGCGTGGGCCGATCGAGACGTCGACAGTCCGATCGTCGACGACGCTGAAGCCGTTGATGTCATCGGCCCGGAAGCACTGGCTGCGATCGGGCTTGGGCTTTTGCGGCTTGTCGGCCGCGTGGGCCGGGGCGGCTGCAAGGACGGCCAGCACGGCCGCCGAGGCGATCAGGACATGCATGAACTCTGACTCCGAAGGGCGCCCGCCGCTGAAGTTTTCGCGCCGAAGCCTGTGGAACTCAAGTGGCGCCGGGCTTGGCCAGCCGCAAGATCGCCATGCCGACCAGGGCCGTGTCAGAGCTTCGCTAGAAAGCGGTTGGCGAAGAACAGGCCTACCAAACCGAGGCCGCAGGCGACATAGGCCCCGAACGCCAGGAACTGGCCCCAGGCGATGTCGAAGTGACCGAACGACTTCACCAGCAGCAGCGAGATGCTGCCGACATAGCCGAACGAGTCCGCCACATAGATCAGGAAGCCGGCCGTGCCGACCTTGCCGGTGGCGGCGATCATCCGGTCGAACAGCATGGCGTTGAACGGCGTGTAGCCCATGTAGAGTCCGGCGCCAGCCAGGATCATCCACCAGACCGGCGGCAGCACGTGCAGTTGGTAGGCCAGGGTCGAGGCGCCCAGCAGGACGAAGCCAAGCGCCACGAAGCCGAGGTTGAACGCCACCGCGCGACGGTTGTCCTTGACCCCCATCAGGGCGGCCAGGCCGACCAGAACGATGGCGGCCACCGGCAACTCCGACAGGGTGAAGATCGAGGCGGCGTTCGGAAAGCCCAGCTCGGCCCAGATCTCGGCCGAGAAGTTGTCGCGGAAATCGCGCAGGGCCGTCAGCATCACATAGACCGCGATCAGCAGGATCAGGGCCGGGGCGTGGGCGGCGAACAGGGCGGCGCGATCCTTGGCGTTCATCGGCGCGCGACGTACGCGCTCGGCCTCGTCGGCGGGCGAGGGCGGCGGCAACTGGGCCAGGGCGATCACGGCGATCAGCATCAGCGGCGTGAAGACCAGACCCGCCACGGCCGGCATCCATTTCTCGTCAACATTCGACAGCAGCAGCATCTTGCCGACCGACTTGGCCACGCCCGACGACAGGATGAAGCTGGCGCACAGCATGGCCCCCAGCACCTCGGTCAGGCGGCGGCCCTCGAGAAAGCCGAAGACCAGACCCCAGATCATGCCCAGGCACAGGCCGTTCAGATACAGCGCCATCGGCCCGATCGCCGCGGGCAGCAGGCCGAACAGCAGCAGCGCCATCTGGGCCCCGAAGATCAGGCCCAGGATCGCCACGGCCCGACGGCTGGCCCGCATCTCCGAGATCACCTTGACCCCGATGAACTTGGCGGTGGCGTAGCCGGCGACCTGGGCGATCACGAGGGCGATCTTGAAGTCGAAGGCGAACGGCCAGCCGTCGGGATGGGCGAAGGCGGCCGCGGCGAACGGCTTGCGATAGCCGAACATGGCGAAATAGACGGCGAACGACGAAAGACCGCCGTAGAGGGCGAACACCCAAGGCGAGGCCGAGGCCAGGAAGCGGGTGACCGCGCCTCGCGGGGCGTTGGCTTCGGCCCTGGCGTCCATGCGAATTTTCGTCCCCGAGGCTGAAGCTCCTCAGCTAGCCTGCTTCGTCGGGCGCGGGCAATCGAGGGAACGAAGGCGCTCCGTGGTCGGAGCGCCTTCAGGGCAGGCTATCGGCTGGGGGCGTTCGGGCCGACCTGGAAAACGATCGGAATTGTGACCTTGCCGCCGGCGGTCGGCTTGCCGTCCAGCGAGGCCGGCTTCATCTGGAAGTACTGGGTCAGCGCCAGGGTCGCCTCGCCGAAGCCAGCCTCCGTCGGGCTTTCCGAAAGCACCGTGCAGTTCTCCAGATGCCCGTCGAGCTTGACGTCGCAACTGACCGTCGACCGGCCGGGGAGGTGCGCCTTTGCGGCCTCGGCCGGATAGTAGCGCACCAGATCCTGGGCGGTCGGCTTCGTGGCCCAATCCGGCGCGATGAGCGAAGGCTTGGCGGGCGCGGGGGTGGCGGCCCAGACCGTCCCGGCGCCGGCCAGGGCGATCGCCCCGACCAGGACCAGACCCGCGCGCCGGCGGGCGGTCGTCGTGGAGATATTGTTCAGCATCGTCAGTCTCTCCTTCAGGGGATGGACGCCGGTCGCCGGCCAATGGCAGCCGAACGGCGCGGAAAAAGGGGTCATGGCGGCGCCCAGCAGCAGCTCGGCATAGAGCCGCCGGTCGTCGGGCCTGGCCAGGGTGACGGCGGCGTCGCAGGCGATCTCCTGGTCGACGCGGAGACGGCGGGCGCCCAGATGGGCCAGGGGGTTGAACCAGGCCAGGCAGCGCAGGCCCACCACCAGCCCGTTGACCGCCGCGTCGCCACGCGTCTGGTGGACGCGCTCATGTTCGAGGACCAGACGGCGAGCCGGGCCGGTGAAGCGCGTCTCGAAGTCGGTCGGGACGACGATGCGCGGTCGAATGGCGCCCAGCAGCATCGGTCCGCCGCCCAGGTGCTCGCCGCGCAGAATATCGGGATCGCTGTCCAGCGGCGTCAGGCGGCCGAGCGCGCGGACGAATTGAACCTGGCGCACCGCGAACAGGGCCGCGGTGACCAGCGCCCCGCCCATCCAGACCGCGATCAGCAGGGGCGTCAGGCTGGCCGCCTGTCGGGCGACGGGGGCGAGGCCGCGCGCGCCGGCTCCGACCAGGGTGACGACCGGCGCCGCGATCGCCGGCGGGGCATGGACGGGCAGCAAGCCGGCGAGCAGGCAAACCGGCGCGACGAGCCACAGGACGTAGGCCGCTAACGCGCCGAAGCGCTCCCGCACGGGCCGGCGCAGGGCCAGGATCGCCAGGACGGCGAGGGCGAGAACCAAGTTGGCCTGGAGGAGGGCGGAAAGGATCGCCGCGCTCATTTGCCGATCTTCTCGATCAGGGCCTTCAGTTCGGCGATGTCCTCGTCGCTGAGCTTGTCGCTTTCGGAAAAGTGGGTGACCAGCGGCGCCAGCCGTCCGCCGAACAGGCGATCCAACAGGCCCTGGCTCTCGGTCCCGACATAGGCCTGACGCGAGACCAGCGGCGAATAGAGATATCGGCGGCCGTCGGCCTGGGCGGCGACCGCCTTCTTCTTGACCAAGCGGCTGATCAGCACCTTGACCGTGCCCTCGGTCCAGCCCTGGGGCTCGCCGACCTCGCTGATGATGGCCTCCGAGGTCAGGGGGCTGCGCCGCCACAGCGCCTCCATCACGACGCTTTCCGCCGAGCTGATCTTCATGGTCGCATCTCGATGACAGTTGTCAACGAATCGACGTTGACACTTGTCATCGCTGTGGTCAACCACCGTTCTTCGGAGGCGTGAGCAAACAAAAACGCCCCCCGCGAGGCGAGGGGCGTTTTCGGTAACCGGATCGGAAGAGGTCGCTTAAGCGGCCTTGACCAGCGACTTGGTCAGGATGCCGATGGCGGCTTCGCGGTCGATGCGCTCGATGGCGGCGACTTCGCGGGCCATGCGGTCCAGGGCCGATTCATACAGCTGGCGTTCCGAGTAGGACTGTTCCGGCTGGTTCTCGGCGCGGTGCAGGTCGCGGACCACCTCGGCGATCGAGATCAGGTCGCCCGAGTTGATCTTGGCTTCGTATTCCTGGGCGCGGCGCGACCACATGGTGCGCTTCACGCGAGCGCGGCCCTTCAGGGTGGTGAGGGCTTGCGAAACGGTGCCGCCTTCCGCCAGCGGACGCAGACCGGCCGTCTTGGCCTTCTTGGTCGGGACGCGGAGGGTCATTTTTTCGTGGTCGAAGGTGATGACGTAGACTTCGAGCGACATACCGGCCACTTCCTGGGTCTCGACCGCCTGAATGGTGCCAACGCCGTGCGCGGGGTAAACGACGTGGTCGCTGACCGAGAATTCCAGACCGCTCTTGCTCATGTTCGTCCTCATCTATGCAGGCCCGCGGGGCCCGAACGCCGTGTCCATTCCAAATCAAAAACGACAGGTTCTTGCTCCGCGGAAGAATGTGCGCGGGGCCAGGCCTGTCAGGATTGGGAATAGATCTCTAAGACACCCTTCGCCTTCGATCGGGCGAGCCGGCTCAAACTGGTTTGCTGAAACGGCTTCTTCGACAAGACGGACTGTCGCGATTAGCCGCAACCGTCACGTCGACAGCGACAATAGCATAAAATTCAGCCCTATGAAAGGGTTGCGTCCGGCAAAGGCGGAGCGCCGCCAAGCTTTCGGGGCTTGGCGGGGGATCAAGCTTGAGAAATCGAGACGGGGCGTGGCAGTCGAAAATGTAAGCGGTTTCGACGCCCGCCATGCTTCTAGTGCTGGAAGCGGAGCCTGCTGACCCGTTTCTGATGTCCCACCAGAAACGGGCGTGCTGGCGAGCTTACGAGCCCTTGCCGGGCTTTTCGCTGAAGTATTTCTCGAACTTGCCGGTCTCGCGCTCGAAATCCTCGCGGTCGGCGGGCGGCTCGCCCTTGACGGTGATGTTCGGCCAGACCTTGGCGTAGTCGGCGTTGATCTTCAGCCACTTGCCGTCCGGTTCGTCCTCGGTGTCCGGCTTGATGGCGTCGATCGGGCACTCCGGCTCGCAGACGCCGCAATCGATGCATTCGTCGGGATTGATGACGAGGAAGTTCTCGCCCTCGTAGAAGCAATCGACCGGGCAAACCTCCACGCAGTCCATGAACTTGCAGCGGACGCAGGCGTCGGTGACGATGTAGGTCATCGAAAACTCGAATGATGTCGGACGAAGTTCGGCGCGCGCGTTTTCGAAGCCTAGGGCCCGCTTGTCAATGCGGCTTGGCCGCACGCGCGCCCAGGAATTCTCTATGCGTCGCCAGTCTGGGGTCTTTCCGCGGTCGAGCCTTCCGACGGGCGCGACAAAGCGCCCGATGGCGTGGAGCGCCGAGAACACTTTCTTATCGAACGAACGCCAATATGTGGGACTGGAAACGCTCAATAAAAACAAGTCGGGAAGCCGACACGCATGAAGATTGAAGCCTTGGCCGCCCAACCGATTCCGGAACCCGACGGCGCCAGGCGCGCCCTGGCCAAGGCGCGCGCCCGCGCGTTCGGCGAGTTCATTGGGGAGATTCCATTCGCCGCGGCCTTGCTGGATCGCGACCTTGTGCTGGTCGCCGTCAGCCGCGAGTGGGCCCGGCAGGGCATCGCGCCCGGCCTGGCCCTCGGCGGAGACGCTGGAGCGGGCGGTCTGGTGGCGTCCGAGGACGTCGGGTCGCTGCTAATCTGCGCCGAGGCGGGGATCGCCTTCTCGCGCTACCTGCCGACCGTCGACGCCGAGGGCGCGCAGCACGTCTGGCGCACCGAGTTCAGCGCCTGCCGGGACGGCGCTCCGGGGAGCGAAGAGACCTACGCGGTGATGGTCACCGCGCGCGATGTCACCGGCTATGCCGACAGCGTGCTGCGCGCCGAGCGGGACAAGCAGCGCCTGACCATGGCCCTTGAGCTCGACGACCTGCTGGTCCGCGAATACGACCTGCGGACCAAGGAGGTCTATTTCTCGGGCCACGCGCCCGAGCTGCAGAAGTACTGCAGCTTCAAGGACGATCCGCTGGAGATCGTCGATCCCGAGGACCGCCAGCGCTGCGCCAACCTGGTGGCCACCCGCAAGATCGGCGAGGCGAGGGTCTTCGAGTTCAAGCTCAATCGCGAGGACGGGGTCGAGACCTGGGTCCGCTCGGTGGGCAAGGTGTTCGTCGGGGCCGACGGCAAGCCCGAGAAGCTGGTCAACCTGTTCAAGGACATCACCGACCGCCGTCGCCAGACCGAGGCGATCGAGACCCTGGCGTTCAAGGATCCGTTGACGGGCCTGCCCAACCGCGCCCTGTTCCAGCACCGCTTCCAGGAGGCGGTGGCGGCGTCCGAGACGTTGGGCGAGATGTTCGGCCTGATCATGATCGACGTCGATCACTTCAAGGACATCAACGACAGCCTGGGCCACGACGCCGGCGACGCCCTGCTCAAGCGCCTGGCCGGCATGCTGCAGCGCGCCTTCCGCAGCAACGACACGGTGGCGCGCCTGGGCGGCGACGAGTTCGCGGTGATTCTGCGCGGCCTGCACGGCGAAGCCGACATGACCCGACCGATCGGCAAGCTGCAGGACCTGCTGCGTCAGCCGATCGAGCACGGCGGCCGCAGCTTCACGGCCAGCGCCAGCATCGGGGCCGCTCTGCACGGCGACCCGGACGCCGATCCGGCCCACATGATCAAGAACGCCGACATCGCGCTCTATCGCGCCAAGGAGGCCGGCCGCAACCGCAGCATCGTGTTCGAGCCGTCGATGCGCTCCGAGGTCGAGCGGCGGCTGGAGCTGCTGCGCGACGTCCGCGCGGCCCTGGTCGAGAACGAGTTCACCCTGTTCTACCAGCCGGTGGTCGACATCCGCGAGAACAAGGTCGCCGGCTTCGAGGCCCTGATGCGCTGGGTTCACCCCGAGCAGGGCGTGCTGACCCCGGCCCGCTTCATGGCGGCGTTCGAGGACCAGGACCTTTCCTTGAAGCTGGGCGACGTCGCCTTCGAGGCGGCTCTGAGGCAGATGCGCCGGTGGCTGGACGACGGCGTCGAGTTCGGCCGCGTGGCGGTCAATATCAGCTCGGCCCAGTTCCGGTCCGGCCGCCTGGCCGAGGAGATCCAGGAGCGCCTGGCCCGCTGGAACGTGCCGTGCGAGCGCCTGACCATCGAGGTCACCGAAAACGTCTATATGGGCTGGGGCTCGGACTTGGTCAGCGACACCGTCCGCCGCCTGCACCAGGCGGGCGTGATGATCGCGCTGGACGACTTCGGCACGGGCTATGCCAGTCTCGCCAACCTGCGCCAGTTTCCGATCGACCGCCTGAAGATCGACAAGTCCTTCGTCCAGAACACCGAGGACGAGGCCATCGTGAAGGCGGTGATCACGCTCGGCACATCCATGGGCATGAAGGTGGTCGCCGAAGGGGTCGAGGACGCCGCGCAGCTGAAGGCGCTGGAACACTATGGTTGCGACCAGGTCCAGGGCTACCACTTCGGCCGGCCGATGCCGGCGAGCGAGGTGGCGGGCTTTCTGAAGGGGTTCGGGGTCAACCCCTAGTGGCCTCGGGCCCGCGGTCTCGTATAGCCTTCGGGCATGACTCTGACGATGGGAAAGGCGCCGTGGCGGTCTCGCGGCTTCGTGGGGCGGTCCATCTGGGTGGTGGTCGCCGTCGTGCTGGTGCAGCTCTGCGCCAGCGTCGCCTTCTATAGCGCCATCGATCGCCAGACCCTGCGCGAGGACCACGCCCGGCGGATCGGCGAACTGCTGGTCGTCGGCCAGCGGGTCGCCAGGCTGGGCGAGGCCGATTTCGACAAGGTCATGACCTCGCACTACATGGAGGCCAAGGTCGTGATCCTGCCGCCGGAAGGGCCGCCGGTCACCCGGACCCGGATGGCCGAGGCCAGCGCCATCGCCGACTATGTCCGCCAATGGGAGCCGAGCCTCGCCGCGCGGCCGCTGCGCCTGTGGTCCGAAAGCCGGCCCGAGGGCGGCCGCGACCTGGTCGGGGTCATGGGGCTGGAGGACGGCCGGTGGCTGACCTTCCGCTCGCGCAACTTCCCCCGGCCCTGGCCGATCGCCCTGCGCGCGGTGGCCACGACGCTGGTCTTCTCCCTGGCCTGCGTGGCCCTGGGCGCCTACGCTCTGCGCCAGCTGGGCGAGCCCCTGCGCCGCCTGACCGAGGCCTCGCGCCACGTCGGCGCGAGCCCCCCGTCGTCGATCCTGGTCGAGGGCCCCAACGACCTCGTCGAACTGGGCCGGGCGTTCAACGACATGCAGCGCCGCATCGCCGGTCTGATCGAGGACCAGGCCCGGGCCATGGAGGCGCTCAGCCACGACCTGCGCACGCCGTTGGCCCGCCTGACCCTGGCGGCGGACTATATCGAGCCGGACGACATCAAGGCCCTGGTGGCCGACAATGTCGGCGAGCTGGACGCGATGCTGCGGTCGCTGTCTGACTGGCTGCGGGCCCAGCACTCGGCCAGCACCGCCGAGGTCGTCGACCTGCCGTCGTTGATCCTGGGCGTGACGGCGCGGTGGCCGGACGTGGTGCGCTACGAAGGCGGCAAGGCCCTGGAAGTGACCACCCATCGCGGGCCGCTGGAGCAGGCGCTGATCCGGCTGGTGGACAACGCCGTGCGCTTCGGTGGCCAGGCGCGCGTCCGGCTTGTCGCGGACGGTCCGGAGGGGCCGCTGATCGAGGTGCTGGACCAGGGACCGGGCCTGACCGCCGACGCCATGGCCCGCATCTACGAACCGTTCTTCCGAGGCGACGCCGCGCGGGCCCGCGACACCGGCGGCTTCGGCCTGGGCATTCCCACCGCCGAGCGCCTGATCAAGCGCTTCGGCGGCAGGCTGGTGATCGGCAATCGTGAAGGCGGCGGCGTCAGCGCGAGAATCTGGCCGCCGGTGGCGATGTCGGAGGGTTACCCCTCCACCGCCTCATAGAGCCCGCGCGCCTCGGTCGCCGGGCCCCGGCGTTCGCCGCAGTCCAGCACCCGCACGGCGATCAGGCGGCCGCCAAGACCGAACACCACGACATCGCCGGGTTTGACGGCGCGCGAGGGCTTGTCGATGCGGCTCTCGGTTCCGGAGCGGGTCAGGCGGATGCGGCCCTCGTCGACGAACCTGGCGGCCAGCGAGCGGGTCTTGAAAAAGCGGGCCCGCCACAGCCACACGTCGGCGCGGACGGAGTCTCCCTGGATATCCGTCATGATGCGGCCTGCTTACCAGCCGCCTGGGCGGCCGGCTTGCGGCGGCGCGGCTTCTTTCGCCTGGGCGGCGGTTCGGTCAGCTTGGCCAGGGCCGCGAACGGCGAGTCCGGGCGCGCCTTGACGGGGGTCTGGTCCAGCTTGGCGGCCCCACGGCGCTTCCAGACGATCGGCTGATCGGGCTTGGCGCGGATGGCGGGGGTGTAGTCGAGGGCGCGCAGGACGTTGGAGGCCTGCTTGGCTGTCCAGCCCAGCGTCTCCAGCGCCGCGTCGGTCAGCACCACCCCGCCGTGCTGCTGCTCGGCGCGCAAAAGGGCGTCCAGCGCCTCCAGCGCCTCGACCGGAATGCTGAAGCCGGCCACGGCGCGCAGCCCGCTGGCCGACAGTTCGCGGGCCGAGGGCTCGGGCGAGGGCAGGGGCTCCAGGGTCGTCAGCGCGCCGCGCCAGCCGGTCGGGTTCAACGCGCGGGCCGCGGCGATCGCCTCGGCCTTCAGCACGGCGGGGCAATAGAGGCTGAAGGCCCCGATCCGCACGCCCAGGCTCTTGAGGGTGCGGCGCTCGGCCTGGCTCAGCGCTTTCAGCTCCGGATCGACGGGGCGTTTGTCCAGCACGCCGCCGGCTTCCAGCAGGCGGTGGGCGACGCCGCGCGGCAGGCCGCGAAGCTCGCCGCCGGCCAGGGCGCGCTCCAGCTTGCGCAACGGGGCCAGGTGCTTGTCGACCTCCGAGGCGAGAAAGGCGTCCAGCCGCCGCTCGGCTCGCTCGCGCACGGCGGCGGGGCCCAGCTCGCCCAGCAGGCGGGCGCGGGGCGACAGCAGGGGCAGGTCGCGGCGCACGGCCCCGGCCGCCTCGCCCCGCCACAGGATCGCGCCGTCGGGCGTCAGGGCGAACGCGTCGTCGGCTTCGCTGGCCAGCAAGCCCAAACGCTTGGCGATCTCGGGCCCGACCGCGCGCTGGGCGGCGTTGCGCAGGGCCTTCTCTTCCAGGGGCGAGGTCGCCTTGACCGGGGTGAAGGCCACGCCCGACAGGTGGCCGACCACGTGACCCTCGACCGTGACCTCGCCGTCCTGGCCGACGCCGGCATAGAGCGTCTCGCGCTCGCCCAGCTGCTTCATCAGCGCGCTGGTGCGCCGGTCGATGAACCGGGCCATCAGCTTTTCGTGCAGGGTGTCGCTGATCCGGTCCTCAAGCTGGCGGGTCAGGCCTTGCCAATGGGCGGGATTGGCCACCCAGTCCGGGCGGTTGGCGATGTAGCTGAGCGTGCGCACGCCCGACAGCCGGCCGGCCAGGCTGTCGATTTCGCCGTCGACGCGGTCCAGCGCCTTGTACTGGCTGTTGATCCAGTCCTCGGGCAGGCGCTTGCGGCCGGTGGTCAGGTCGTCGAACAGGGTGCGCGCCATGCGCTGATGGTCGTCATCGGTGGTCTTGCGGAAGTCCGGAGTCTGGCAGACGTCCCACAGCCGCAGCAGGGCCAAGCGGTCGGTCTTGCAGCGTTTGATGACGTCTTCCTGCTGAGCCAGGGCGCGCAGGGTGCGCTCGTCCAGGGCCTCCTGCGACAGCGACAGGCCATTGCGCTTGGGCGTCTCGTTCAGCGAGCGCAGCAGGCCGGGCAGAGAGCCGAAGTCCAGCCGCGCGTTGCGCCACTCGGCGGCCTGGATCGGCTCGAAGGTGTGGCTCTCGACCGCTTCAACGAGATCCTCGTCGATCTCCTCGCAGTCGCCCGTCACACCAAAGGTGCCGTCGCGGGTATAGCGTCCCGCCCGGCCGGCGATCTGGCCGACCTCCTGCGGATAGAGCCAGCGGGTGCGCTTGCCGTCGAACTTGCGCAGGCCGGCGAAGGCCACGTGGTCGACGTCCATGTTCAGGCCCATGCCGATGGCGTCGGTGGCGACCAGGAAGTCGACCTCGCCCGACTGGTAGAGCGCCACCTGGGCGTTGCGGGTGCGGGGGCTCAAGCTGCCCATGACCACGGCCGCCCCGCCGCGTTGGCGCCGGATCAGCTCGGCGATCGCGTAGACCGCGTCGGTGGAGAAGGCGACGATCGCCGTCCGCCGCGGCAGGCGGGTCAGCTTCTTGGAGCCGGCGTAGGAGAGGTTGCTGAACCGCTCCCGCGACACGATCTCGGCGTCCGGCAGCAGTCGACGCACCAGCGGGGCCATGGTCCCGGCGCCCAGGAACATGGTCTCGAACTTGCCGCGCGCATGCAGCAGCCGATGGGTGAAGATGTGGCCGCGCTCGGGATCGGCGCACAGCTGGATCTCGTCGACGGCCAGGAACTCGACCTCGCGGGCCAGCGGCATGGCCTCGACCGTACAGACGAAATAGACCGCCCGCGCGGGGACGATCTTCTCCTCGCCGGTGATCAGCGCCACCGAGGCCTTGCCGCGCAGCTTGACGACCCGGTCGTAGATCTCGCGCGCCAGCAGCCGCAGCGGCAGGCCGATCATCCCCGACCCGTGGGCCAGCATCCGTTCGACGGCCAGGTGGGTCTTGCCGGTATTGGTCGGGCCCAGGACCGCGGTCAGCTTCGAAGGAGCCAGGCCGGTCGAACGATCACTCATGGATTCAAGGTGGGGCGGGAATCGTGACGAGGCAAGCGGCAGCGGTGCTTACGGTCGGCTGAACACCACCTTGCCGTCCACCACGGTCAGCACCGGCTGAGCCGTCAGGATCTCCTTGGGCTCGACCGTCATCAAGTCCTTGTCGAAGGCGGTGAGGTCGGCCTTCTTGCCGGCCTCCAGCGTGCCCAGCTCCTTCTCGCGAAACACGGCGTAGGCCGGCGCCAGGGTCAGCATCTTCAGGGCCTCGGCGCGGGTGACGGCTTCTTCCAGATGCCAGTCGGCGTTGGCGAAGCCGTCCAGCCCGTGGCGATAGACGGCGGCGTAGAACTCGATGCGCGGATCGCCGACCTCGACCGGGGCGTCCGAGCCCGCCGCGACCACGACGCCGGCGTTCAGGAAGTCCTTCCAGCGATAGCCCTCGTGCAGGCGGGCCTTACCCAGGCGCGCGGGGGCGAAATAGAGGTCGCCGATCGCGTGGCTGGGCTGCATTGAGGCGATGACGCCCAGCTTGGCGAAGCGCGGCACGTCGGTGTCGGCGACGATCTGGGCGTGCTCGATCCGCCAGCGGGCCGTCGTGTCTCCGGCCAGGCTCTGCTCGAACCAGTCCAGGGTCATGCGGTTGCCGCGGTCGCCGATGGCGTGCATGGCCACCTGGGCGTTCACGGCCTTGGCCTGCTTCATCAACTCCAGACCCTTGTCCCGCGGGGTCAGCTGCAGGCCCAGGCCCTCGGCGTCGCTGTAGGGTTCCAGCAGGGCCGCGCCGCGCGAGCCCAGGGCGCCGTCCATATAGAGCTTGATCCCGCGCGTCCGGATCAGGCCGGTCGCATCGGTCCGCGGACCCTGGCTCAGCACTTCGGCCGCGCCGCTGGGGTCCATGTAGTTGTCGACGCGGATGTGGAAGCTTCCCTTGGCGGCCTCATCGCGCAGCAAGGCGAGATCGTCGGCCATGACGCTCATATTGGCTAGGCCGGTCCAGCCGCGCGCGGCGTAGAGCGCGCCGGCCTTGCGCAGGGCTTCACGCTTAAGAGCCTCGCTGGGCGGCGGGATGACGTTCGCCACCAGGGACTGGGCGTGGTCGATCAGCATGCCGTCGGGCTGGCCGTCGGGGCCCTTGAGAATCTGGCCGCCGGCCGGCGCGGCGGTGGCGGCGGTGATCCCGGCTTTGGCCAGGGCGGCGCTGGAGGCGACGCTGGCGTGGCCGTCCGAGCGTCCCAGCACCACGATCCGCCCCGGCGCCGCCGCGTCCAGGTCGGCCTTGGTCGGGAAGCGCTTCTCGGGCCAGTGGGTCTCGATCCAGCCCCGGCCATAGATCGCGCCCTCCGGGTGGGTGGCGGCATAGGCCTTCACGGCGTCGACCAGCTCGGCCACCGACTTCACCTGATCGAGATTGAGGGTCAGCTCGCGCAGGCCGATGCCGGTCAGGTGGGCGTGGGCGTCGACGAAGCCCGGATAGGCGGCCGAGCCCTTCAGGTCGATGTCGCGAACGTCCTTCGCGGCCTTGGCCTTGGCGGTGGCGAGATCGCCGACGAACAGGATCCTGTCGTCGCGCAGCAGCACCGCCTCGGCGGTCGGCTTGGCGTCGACGCCGGTGTGGATCGGGCCGCCGTGGATCAGGATGTCGCCGGCGTTCGCGGCCGTGAAAGAGGTCGCGGCCAGCAGGGCGGCGAGTAGGATCCGGCGCAAAGGCGACCTCCGAAGCTTAGCAAGTTTCGGAAAACGTACGGCGCGCCCCTCCCAAGTCGCAACAGGCCTGCTAGTTTTTCGTCATGAGCGCCCAGCGTTTTGTCCTGTTCGATACGATCATCGGCCGCTGTGGCGTCGCCTGGGGCGAACGCGGCCTGATCGGTGTGCAACTGCCGGAGAGCTCGCCCGGCGCGGCCTGGGCCAGATTGCGCAAGCGCTTCCCCGATGCGGTCGAAGACGAGCCGACCGCCGAGATCGAGACGGTCATGGAGCGTATCCGCGGACTGTTGGCCGGCGACCGCGACGACCTGACCGACATCCCGCTCGACCTGGACGGCCAGCCAGCCTTCAACCTGCGGGTCTATGAGATCGCCCGGGCCATCACGCCGGGCGAGACCTCGACCTATGGCGAGGTGGCGAAAGCGATGGGCGAGCCGGGCGCGGCGCGGGCCGTCGGCAAGGCCCTGGGCGAGAACCCCTGGCCGATCGTGGTGCCCTGCCACCGGGTGCTGGGCGCCTCGGGCCATATGGGTGGCTTTTCCGCGCCGGGCGGCGCCGAGACCAAGGCCCGACTGCTGACGATCGAGAAGGCGCGGACCGACAAGGTCCCGACGCTGTTCGACCTGGAATTCTCGGTCGCGCCGCGGCGTGGGGGCTGAGGTCCAGACGACCCTCCGCCCACGTCTCTTAACGCAAGATAACGCTTCCTCGAACAGGGGCGAAACGAATCATGACCGAATCAGCGACGTCGGCCGATTCAGTGTTTGTTCCCTACAAGCTATTGTAGCTTAAAGCGGATTAACCACAAATCGGTTTCGCCGAGCGGCGTTACCTCGATGTCGTTTCCGGGGCCTTTTCCGCCGTTTTCTCTTCCGGCGCGCACTCGGCCGCGACGCGCTTGGCGTTCATGCTGCCGGCCAGGTTCATGCCGCTGATGGTCTTGATGTGGATGTCCATCTTGAAGCTCTCGGGCGTGTAGCTGCCCTCGGCCGTGACCGGCGAGACGCGGTCCTTCTTGTCGGTCCAGGTGCCCTTCAGCTGGATCTTGCCGTCCTTGACCACATTGGTGGTGTAGTCGCAGCGATAGCGCCGGGTGCAGATGCCGCGCGAGAACTGCTCGGCGTCGGCCGGCTTGAGGCATTTGCGCTCGCTGCTGACCGGGATCACGCCGACCTTGTAGTCGTACTCCCACTGGCCGGGGAGAATCGTCGCCTTGCTTGAGGCCGAGGTCTTGGCGGCCGCCGCGTGGACCGCGGGCTGGGCGAGGGCGACGCCCCCAAGAACGCCTCCCGTGGCGAGGACCAGAATGGAAGCGGCGAGGGCGGTCGAACGCATGCGGCGGGTCTCCTTCATACCGCTCCTATATAGAGAGGCATATGAACCCTGCTTGAAGGCGGAGGTTGGGCGACCGGTTCCTTGTCGGACGCCGGCGCGGGGATCCTTGGCCAGACGCCTTGACTCGGGGGCGACCCTTCGCCTATATCGCCCGCTCTCGCGCGGTCGGCCTGGTCCAGTCGCGTGTCCGAATTCATATCTTATCGGGACCAGGCTCTTCACCGAGCCAGACGGTTTCGCCCAAGCCAAGGTAACCACCATGTCGCGCCGTTGCGAACTTACCGGTATCGGTCCGATGGTCGGCCACAATGTGAGCCACTCGAACATCAAGACCAAGCGCCGTTTCCTGCCGGCCCTGTCGCCCGCCACGCTCCAGTCGGAGTCGCTGGGCCAGAGCTTCAAGCTGCGCATCAGCAACGCGGCCCTGCGCACCCTCGACTTCAAGGGCGGCCTGGACGTGTTCCTGCTGGGCGCCAAGGACGAGCAGCTGTCGCCGCGCGCCCTGAAGATCAAGACCCAGGTCAAGGCCAAGGCCAAGGCCGCCGCGACCGCCCAAGCCGCCTAAGGCTTTACGGTCTCGACTGACGATTGAAAGCCCGCCGGGAGCGATCCCGGCGGGCTTTTCGTCGTGGGTCCTCGGCTGGCGGTTCAGGCGCGCTCAATCCAAGACTCGACCCGCCTCCCAATGTGCGCTTCCTTGGGTTGTTACGCCCTGCGGATGCAGGCTGTGATTTCAGGGAAGCTGAGGATCTATGACCGAGGACATTTTGCTCGAGTGCGCGCCTGACCTCCTGGCGACCGTACGGGAAGAACTTGGCTCGCTCGCCATCGAACCGGTTGATGCGATGGAGAGGAAGAATTTCGACGGCAGTTCATCAGTCTGGATCGTTCTCGCCACGCTGGCGGTCCAGGCTCTGCCGAACTTCGTGACCCTGATCGCCAAACATATCGATCGAGGTGGGGTCACGAAGATTCAGATTGGCGACATCATCATCGAGAACCCCCAGGAAAAGGATCTTGAGATCCTGCGCGAGCTGATGGCCAAGCGCCTCTCGACATAGGCGTCGCCGTGGATCCGGCTCAGACCACGCGACTGCTGCGTGCCGCCCGCCTCGCCATGGGCGGCCGAGCCGACGTGCGGCCCTATGCGGGCGAGGGCGAGGACGATTGGACCTTCGCTCTTGTCGCTGAGAGTCTAAACGTCGAGTCGGAAACGCCGTTGCTGATAAGCACTGTCGACGGTGGACGCCCTTCCGTCTTCTGCCTCAAGCATCCCGACGCCCTCGTCGTCGTGATGAACCCACGACAGGCGCGGGCCTTCGAGGACTTCCGCAGGCTGTTCACCGGCCTCTATGAGGGAGAGGGTCTGCGGCTGGTTGCGCGTCGCACCCTGTTCAGGACCGTGGCCCAGTTCGCTTTGCGGCCCGGGAGTGATGAGGGCGCGGCTGCTGCGTTCGCGGAGGTTCTGGCGACAGTTCCGCCACCGGCCAACCCATCGCATGACCTCGTCGAGATCTTTCGGGGTTCGGCGGACATAGCGGATTGCGCCTACATTATAAGTCGCTTCTTCGCTCTGGCCCATGAGGTTGGTCATGCGGTCGTTAGCGCGGACAAGGTCAGCGCGCGTTTCGCTCGGGGTTTCTCTGACGAGCTGATTGAAGGCGCGCTGGCGCGTGGGATCCTGGCCCTCGTCAAGCAGGCTCCTCGATTCCAGAATGCATCCACTTACTTTATCGGACCGGAGCGCCTTCCGCTCTGTGATCCCGCCCATATTCGCGAGGAAATAGGGGCGGATCTCTTCGCTCTGAATGTTCTCATCAACCCGACCGTGGCCGCTATGGGGCGTGAGAGCTCCAGTCCGCTGGATCTGAGGGTCTTCGCGCTCGAACATGCGCGCATGTCCTTGGCGAGCACTTACATCGCGCGTTGCCGTCGGATCGGGCTGGCCTTGGCGGCGGGTGAGGTCTCCCCTGTCGCGGACGTCGAACTGGCGCTGCAAGGCATTGTCGACAACATCCGCCTGCGAATGACCCAACACCAGATGACCTACACCCTGGCTCGGCTGTGGTCGCGCGAGGAGGAGCCTCCTCAGGCGAACCTTGATCGAATGAGCGAGGTGCTGCGAGAGATCGACGCCCACCTGCGAGCATTCCTACCAGCGATCGAAGCGGCGATGGCGGATGTCATGGCCTTCCTGGCGGCGACCTTCAGAAGCGATCCGTTGGACAAATACCCCGACCTGTTCACGGAGGTCTTCGAACATTGGTCAGTGGACATTCCAGCGTCCAATCCTCTGGCGGGGCTGGGCGGCGCCAATTTTGGCGCGGTCGACGAGGCGCGGGACTTCCTCGCCCTAGCCGAGGAGGTCGGGGCGTCGGGCGCATTGCTTTTGCAGTTGCGCCGGATCGTGGACGAACGCACCGACTGAGGCGGGGAGGCGGGGAGGCGGGGAGGCGGGGAGGCGGGGAGGCGGGGAGGCGGGGAGGCGCGCCTCAGACAAAGCAAAACCCGCCGCGACTGAGCCGCGGCGGGTTTTGAACGCTTGGTACTGGTAAGCTTGGTACTGTTACGCTTGGTACTAAAGCCTGGGGTCGCTTAGCGCGCGACGACGGCGCCCGAAGCCGGGTTGGCCGAGTTGAACGCGCTCAGGGCCGGGTTGTTGATCTTCGACACGGCGTCGTTGACCGAGGCGCGGATGCAGGCCGGGTACAGGTAGCCGGCGAGGGCTTCGCCACGGACGTCCTGCCAGCAGACGGTCGAGGCGGCCTTGACGATTTCAGCGCGGACTTCGGCGGCCGACTTGCCGGCGAGCTTGACGCGGACTTCGGCGGCCGAGGCCGGAGCGGCGGCGAACAGGGCGATGGCCGAGGCGGCCAGAACGATGGAGCGGATCATGTCGATGTTCCGAAAGAGGGTTGGGTTCAACCCCCTCCAGACGCGTTCCTCTGACGGCCCGTCCCCGGTCTATCGCCTGCTCAGCCCGTCTCGTCGCCTATAGCAACGTTCGCATGGGTTATCAACGATTATGTTGCAGTGCACCCAAGGTGGAGTTGGGCGTTATTGCGCGTGCGAACAACCGATTGCAGACCAGAAAAAGCCCGCGAAATGGGGGTTTCGCGGGCTCTGTCGGGAAGCGTCGACCGCTCTTAGCGGGTGGCGATTTTCAGGAAATAGACGCCGCGGCCCTGGGCCTTGTCGTAGGCGATCAGGTCGCGGCTGTGGGCGCGGCTGATGGCGTCGCGAGCGATGTCGCGCACGCAGTAGGGGGCGATCTGGACAGCGTAGGGGTTGCCGAACAGGTCTTCCTGGCACAGCTGCTTGGCGGCCTGGACGATTTCGGCATGGACGGTGGCGGTGTCGCGGCCGGCGACCTTGACCTTGATTTCGCCAGCGCTGGCCGAGGTGGCGGCGGTGGTGGCCATGAGGGCCGTGATGGCGATAACGAGCAGACGGATCATGTTGTGTAGTCCCGGAAAGGAGGTTGAGTTCAACCGCCTCCCGACGCGTTCCTCTGACGGCCCCCAGGATCTCGCCTCGTCGTCCGTCGGGATCCATAAGTATATGGTACCGGTACCTTTCGCAAGTGCGAAATCGGTTTGTGCGACAAAAAGTCTAATACAATCATATAGTTGGCAATGAAACCGTCTCGTCTGAAACGAAACGGCCTTAGCGCCTGCGAACGGGCTTGCGGGGCGCCTTGGGCGGCATCGGCGGCGGGAGGGGCGGGGCCACCCAGTCGAAGGCCAGAAGCAGGGTGCGCTGGTTGGCGCCGATCGCCTGGTCGTCGGAGATCAGATAGAGGCGCGTCGCGCCGGCCGGCGCGCCCAGCGGCGGGGCGGTGATGGACACGCCTTCGAAGTTGTCCCGCGGCATGGAGCCTTCGATCCGCAGCGTCGCGGCGGTGCGTTGGCGGGCCGTGGGCTGGGTCGGGTCGGAGATGAAGCGCACGATCGAGCGCCAGCCGCGGACGGGGTCATAGCCGCGATGCAGGCTGGCGATGGCCGCGCCCTGGAAGGGGGCGAAGCCGGTCAGGCCCCAGGTGAAGTCCGGCCCCGACTGCGGCGGTAGCGCCTTGCAGTCGGCCGACAGCCGGCACAGCCACACCTCGCCCTCCTCGCCGCCGACGATATAGGCGTCGGGCCCCGCGGCGGGATAGGCCGAGATCGCCTCCATGCCCTCGTTGTCCGGGAAGATGGTGGCGGGCTTGGGCGCGGGGGCCGGAAGGCTCCACGTCCCATCGGGTCCGACCGCGTAGCGCCAGATGCGGTGGTCGCGCTCGAAGCTGACCAGGCGGTCGCCATTGGGCAGCACGGCCAGGCCCTCGGCGTCGGCATGCTGCTTGTTCCGCAGGGGCTGGCCATCCGGTCCCTTCAGCGGCGCCAGCTTGGCGTCGGTCAGGCCGACCAGCTTGCCGGCCGCGTCGAACTGGATCTTGGCCTCGAAGACGTCGCCTTCGTCGCTGATCGCCGTCAGCTGGCCGTCGGCGGTGACCGACAGGTCCGACAGGCCGTGCAGGCGCGAAGTGGTCGCGCTGGTCAGGGCCAGGCCGCCGGCATAGGTGAAGCCGCCGTTCAGGGTGGTCTTGGCTGGGTTGGCGGCGTCCAGCGGCACGGGCGTCGCGGTGACGGCGATCTCGGGGCCGACCTTGACCGGCGCCGGTGGTGTGGCGACGACTGGTGGCGGCCTGCGCGGCGTGCACTGGGTGGCGAAGCCGCTCAGGCCGCCGACCATCCCCAGGACGAGCGCGGCGCGAAGACCGATCACGCGGAAACCTTGCCGGCCTTCGAAACCTGCGGCGTCACGACGGGCGGCGGGGCGAGCAGGCCGCGCGCGCGGGCGATCTGGCGCGGCTCTTCCTCGAACAGGGCGGCCAGCTGCTCGACCAGCACCCCGCCCAGTTGCTCGACATCGACGATGGTGACGGCGCGGCGGTAGTAGCGCGTGACGTCGTGGCCGATGCCGATGGCGATCAGCTCCACGGGGCTCTTGGTCTCGATCTCACCGATGACCTGGCGCAAGTGACGCTCCAGATAGTGGCCCGAATTGACGCTGAGGGTGGAGTCGTCCACCGGCGCGCCATCGGAAATCACCATCAGAATGCGGCGGGCTTCGGGCCGGCCGATGATCCGCTGGTGGGCCCACATCAGGGCCTCGCCGTCGATGTTCTCCTTCAGGAGCCCTTCGCGCATCATCAAACCGAGGTTCTTGCGGGCCCGGCGCCACGGAGAATCGGCGGCCTTGTAGATGATGTGGCGCAGGTCGTTCAGGCGGCCCGGGGCGGCGGGCTTGCCGGCCTTGATCCACTCGTCGCGGCTGGTCCCGCCCTTCCAGGCGCGGGTGGTGAAGCCCAGCACCTCGGTCTTGACCCCGCAGCGCTCCAGGGTCCGAGCAAGAATGTCGGCGCAGATCGCCGCCACCATGATCGGCCGTCCCCGCATCGAGCCGGAATTGTCGATCAGCAGGGTCACGACCGTGTCGCGGAACTCCTGGTCCTCTTCCTGCTTAAAGGACAGCGGGGCGGTCGGGTCGATGATCACCCGCGTCAGGCGGGCGACGTCCAGCATCCCTTCCTCGAGATCGAAGGTCCAGGCGCGGTTCTGCTGGGCCAGGAGGCGGCGCTGCAGCTTGTTGGCCAGGCGCGAGACGACGCTGGAGAGCGCCGACAGCTGCTGGTCCAGATAGGCCCGCAGGCGCGTCAGCTCCTCGGCGTCGCACAGGTCCTCGGCGTCGACGACCTCGTCGTGGGCCGTGGTGAAGATCTTGTAGAGCGGCTCGCCGCCCTGCGACGCGCCCGGGTCGGGGCGGGCCGGCTTGGCGCCGTCGCCCATCTCGGGCTGCTCGTCGGACTCCTCGGGCTCGCCCTCCTGGTCCGACTGGACCATCTCCTCGTCGCCGGACTCGGTCTCGCGGTCGGAGGCCTCGCTCTCCTGCGGCGAGGAGCCCTCGGGCTGTTCGCCTTCGCCCTCGCCCTGATCCTCGTCGGAATTCTCGGTCGCGCCTTCCTCTTCGCCGTCGTCCTCGTCGGCGCTTTCGGTGGCGTCGGACATTTCCTCGCCCAGGTCGAGATCGCGAAGGATCTCGCGGGTCACGCGGGCGAAGGCGGCCTGGTCGTCGATGGCGGCGGCCAGGCGATCCAGGTCCTTGCCGGCCTGCATCTCGATGTCGTTACGCAGGATGTCGACCAGGGCCCTGGCGCCGTCCGGCGGCGCGTCGCCGGTCAGGCGCTCGCGGACCATCAGGCCGAGGATCTCGGCCATGGGCGCGGACTGGCGGTCGGTGGCGACGGCCCGCGTCAGGCCCTGCTTCTCCAGCCGGGCCTCGAGGGCGGCGGTCAGGTTTCCGCGCACGCCGCCCAGGGCGTTGGCGCCGATCGCTTCCAGCCGCGCCTGCTCGATGGACTCGAAGGCCGCCTGGCCGTCGGGCGAGCTGGGGCGCGCGCGGGCGTGGGCGATCGGGTCGTGGTGAGCCAGGCGCAGGGCCATCTGGTCGGCCAGGCCCCGGATGCGCGCGGCCTCCTTGGAGTTCAGGTCGCGCGGCGGATGCGGCAGCACCGCCCGCTTGCCCAGGAGCTGCGGGCCATCGCCCGAGAACACGACCTCCAGGTCCGGCATTTCGGCGAGCGAGCGCGCGGCGTGCGCCAGGGCGCGCTTGAAGGGTTCGGTCGGGCTTTCGGGCTTGGAGGCCATGGCTTCGAGTTAGCGGCGCCGGGCGGCGAAAACAAGGAACGCCGTGCGCGGACGAGACGTTGATTTTCCATCGGCGCCGCTTCGGCGCCTCTGGAATCTGTAAGCGGCGCCGCTCGGACGCCTTCGTGAGGGAACGCAAATGCTCAAGTGGGCCATCATTCTCGCCGTTGTCGCTCTGATCGCGGGCGCGCTGGGCTTTACCGGCGTGGCCGGCGCGGCGGCGGCCGGCCCGAAATAGAACCGCTCACAGAGGCTTCCCCGCTCGCGGGGGAGCATCTGCCTAGCGTCCCGCGTACGCCTTGGCCACGTACGCCTTAGCCTGGCGGGCCACGAGCGCGTTCAGGTCGCCCATCTCCAGATTCACGTCGATCAGGTGCAGGCCCCAGTCCTTGAGGGTCTGGTCACCGACCATGATGTCGCCGGCGATGTCGTCGGTGCGCGGATCGGCCGGGTCGGCGTTCACCTTGATCGACAGATAGGTGAAGTCGCCTTCGCTCACGCATTTGGCCGAGATCAGGCCAGGCAGCGAGGCGAATGGCGTCGTCACCTTCACGTCCTTGGCGAACGGCTTGGGCTCGCCGCTCGACAGGAAGGCCTTGCTGCTGAGATAGGCGTGCACGGGCGTCTCGTCGCTCGAGGCCTTGCCGGCGACCAGGGCGGCGGGGTTCACGCAGCCGGCGCGACGGCCCTGTTCGTCGGTCTTGCCGAAGCGGCTGTTGGCCGGCGGCGGGCTGGAGGCGCGGAACGAGACGTAGGTGACGAGACAGCCGGCCTGATCGGCCTTGTCGCACAGCGGGATCGAGCCGAACTTACCGTCGGTCACCGGTGTATTCATGCCGATCACATAGGCCGAGATCATCTGCTTCTGGGCAGGCTTGCCGTCCACCTCGTTCTTCAGCAGGTCCAGCAGCATCCGCGAGCCCTGGCTGTGACCTAGCAGCACAACACCCCTGGCCTTCCCATTGGGTCCCTTGTTCTCGTTGGCCAGGTACCAGCGCCAGGCGTCGCGCACGTCGCCGTAGGCCAGGACGCCGTCGCCCGGCGAGGGCTGACCCGTCATCACCGCGCGCAGGGCCGCCAGGGTCACCTGGCGGTACATCGGGGCGTACACCCGGCACTGGCCGCCGAAGCGGGCCAGCTGCTGCTCGACCACGCGGCGCTCGGCCTCGTCGATGACCATGTCGCTGTTGCCGCCCGCATCGGTCGAGACCGTCGGATAGATATAGAAGCAGTCATAGGCGGGGCTGGCGGCTGGCTTGAAGGCTTCGGTCGAGGTCTTGCCGTCGGCCTCGACGATGGTGGTGGTCTGGTCGACGGCGCAAGCGTCCTGGCGGCCAGGAAGGCACAGCCAGTTCTCCGTCTTGCCGTAGTCATTGGGGGCGGTGTTGGTCGGCGCCTGGGCGCAGGCCGCGCTCGTCAGGGTCAGGCCCGCCACCAGGCCCAGGGCCGCCAGAGTCTTCGAAGCCAGAGTCTTCGCCATCGTCTTCTCCCCGAACGCTTGTTTGGCGCGGACAATGGCCGAGAGAACGCGGATCGCCAAGAGGGCTTGGCGCGAGGCTTGCGACACGGGCCGGGACTGTCCCGCCGAGGGACGTTCCGTGTTCCGCATCGAGGTCGGCCATGAGCCCCAAGATCCTTCTCCGCGTCGGCGTGCTGGCCGCTTTCGCCAGCCTCACCCTGGCTTCGCCCGTGTTGGCCGACGGCTATGAGCGTCCGCCCGCCCGTCAGGCGCATGCGCCAAAACGGGTCACGACACGCACCAAGGTGGTCTATGTCGATCGCGTGGTGGAGCGCCGCGTGCCGGTCTATGTCGACCGTCCCACCACCCAGATCGTCGAGAAGGTGGTTGACCGGCCGGTGATCGTCGAGCGCCCGGTCGTGGTCGAAAAGCGCATCGAGGTTCCGGTCGAGAAGCTGGTCCAGGTCCCGGTCGAGAAGATCGTGGAGCGACCGGTCTATATCGACCGTCCGGTCGAGAAGATCGTCGAGAAGCGGGTCGAGGTGCCGGTCGATCGTCCGGTCTATGTCGATCGCCCGGTTCCCGTGGATCGCCCCGTGCCGGTCCCGCAACCCGCGCCGTGCCAGCGGGCCTGCGGCGGCGAGGTGGTCGAGAAGATCGTCCAGGTGCCGATCTACGTCTATGTCGATCGTCCGGTCTATGTGCCGGTCCAGCCGCAAGGCGGTTGCCAGCCGCGCGTCTGCGGCGGCGCTGTTGTCCAGCAGCAGTGCAGCCCGTGCGGCGGCGGTCATCGCTATGAGGACAGCTATTACGAAGAGAGCCGCGAGCGTTCGTCCTACGACTATTCGGAGTCTCGCTACAGCGCCGGCGGCGGCTGGAACGCGGGTTCGGCCGGCAGCTCGGCGTGGGGTAACTATATCGAACCGCCGCCCCTGCCGATGGGCTATGTCGGCGCGCAGTCAGGCGGGCGCGGCGGCGGCTATGGCGGTCCCGGCCTGGCCGGTGGCGGCTATGCGGGCGGTTACGCCGGCGGTTCTTCGAGCGGCTACGCTTCGAGCTCGGCCTCGGCTTCAGCCTCGGCGTCGTCCTCAATCCACATCGGCGGCGGCTATCACGGCGGCGGTGGCGGCAAGGGCGGCTGTAGCGCCTGCGGCGGCGGCGGCAAGCGCCACTAGAATTTCAGAGCGAGAGCCAGCGCCTCGGGTTCTTGTCGCCCAGGGCGCGGGCCTCGCCGGGTTTCAGGCCCAACTCGCGCATCCGGTAGGCGACGATCTCGCGCAGGGCCTCGACGGGCTCCTGGCCTTTGACGGGGCTGGAGGCGACGGAGCCGGCGTTCATCGCCAGGTCCACGGCCGCCCACTCGGCCTGGGCGCGATCGGCCTTTCCGACGGCGAAGTAGTGACGGACAGGCACACGCTCGCCCAAGACCTCGACCATCACGCCGATGACCCAGCCTTGAACGATCAGATCGGCGTCGGGGCGTTGACGGAACATCAGGCGCATGTAGCGCCCGCATGGCCTCGCGGATAGGGGTCTAGCCGATCAGCTGAAACGCGGCCTGACTGATCAGGCCCAGCACAAGCCAGGCGGAGACGCCCAATACGATGAGGTTGGCGCGGGACGCGCGGCGTCGGCGATGAGCGGAATACAAACGCACGAACGACATTCCAGCCTCCATGCTCTGCAAGGTGAGCGAAAGGTTAACGTCGAACCTTCGCCTTGGATGCACCGCCTTTTCGCCTGTCACGGGAAGTTGAAACCGTCGTTGTGCGGACAAAGAAAAAGGGCGGGACCTCGCGGCCCCGCCCTCAATCACTTCAGCGATAGGCTGAACTTCTAAATTAGAAGTACATGTCGCCGCTCGGGATCGGCTTGCCGATCCCGATCTCCTTGGAAGATGGGCGACTTTATGAACTTCTCTTAGAAGTCCATGTCGCCCATGCCGCCCGGCATGCCGCCGCCCGGAGCGCCGGCCGAGGCCTTCTTCGGGGCTTCGACGATCGCGGCTTCCGTGGTGATCAGCAGGCCGGCCACCGAGGCGGCGTCCTGCAGAGCGGTGCGGACAACCTTGGCCGGGTCGATGACGCCATCGGCGACCAGGTCGACATACTGCTCGGTCTGGGCGTTGAAGCCGAACGTCGCGTTGTCGCTTTCCAGGATCTTGCCGACCACGATCGAGCCTTCGACGCCGGCGTTTTCGGCGATCTGACGGATCGGAGCCTGCAGGGCGCGACGGACGATGGCGATGCCGGCGGTTTGGTCGTCGTTGTCGCCGGTCAGGTTCGCCAGGGCCTTGGAGGCCTTCAGCAGAGCCACGCCGCCGCCCGGGACGATGCCTTCGTCGGCGGCCGCGCGGGTCGCGTTCAGGGCGTCGTCAACGCGGTCCTTCTTTTCCTTCACTTCGACTTCGGTCGAGCCGCCGACGCGGATGACGGCGACGCCGCCGGCCAGCTTGGCCAGACGCTCTTGCAGCTTTTCCTTGTCGTAGTCCGACGTGGTGTCTTCGATCTGGCGCTTGATCTGGGCGATACGGGCCTCGATGTCGGCCTTCTCACCAACGCCGTCCACGATCGTGGTGTCGTCCTTGGTGATCGAGACCTTCTTGGCCTTGCCGAGCATGTCGAGCGACACGTTCTCGAGCTTGATGCCCAGGTCTTCCGACACGACTTGAGCGCCGGTCAGGATGGCGATGTCTTCCAGCATGGCCTTGCGGCGATCGCCGAAGCCCGGAGCCTTGACGGCGGCGACGCGCAGGCCGCCACGCAGCTTGTTGACGACCAGCGTGGCCAGGGCCTCGCCTTCGACGTCCTCGGCGATGATGACCAGCGGACGGCCCGACTGGACCACGGCTTCCAGCACCGGCAGCAGCGGCTGCAGCGACGACAGCTTCTTTTCGAACAGAAGGATCAGCGGCTCTTCCAGCTGAACTTCCATCTTGTCGGCGTTGGTGATGAAGTACGGCGACAGGTAGCCGCGGTCGAACTGCATGCCTTCGACGACGTCGAGTTCGGTCTCGGCGGTCTTGGCTTCCTCGACGGTGATGACGCCTTCGTTGCCGACCTTGTCCATGGCGCGGGCGATCATGTCGCCCACTTCCTTGTCGCCGTTGGCCGAGATGGTGCCGACCTGAGCGATTTCAGCGTTGGTCGTGACCTTCTTCGACGACGACTTGATCTCGGCGACGACGATGGCGACGGCCTTGTCGATGCCGCGCTTCAGGTCCATCGGGTTCATGCCGGCGGCGACCGACTTCAGGCCTTCCTGAACGATGGCTTGAGCCAGGACCGTGGCGGTCGTGGTGCCGTCACCGGCCTTGTCGTTGGTCTTGCTGGCGACTTCGCGGATCATCTGCGCGCCGAGGTTCTCGAAACGATCGCTCAGTTCGATTTCCTTGGCGACCGAGACGCCGTCCTTGGTCGAGCGCGGAGCGCCGAAGGACTTTTCGATCACGACGTTGCGGCCCTTGGGGCCCAGGGTCACCTTCACCGCGTTGGCGAGGATGTTGACGCCGCGCAGCATCTTGTCGCGCGCGTCCGAAGAGAAATAAACGTCTTTAGCGGCCATGTGTATGAGCCCTTCTAAAAGAGAAACTTGGGGTCGAAAGCGAAGAGGACGGAGGAGGCCTTAAGCCTCGACCACGCCCAGGACGTCGCTTTCCTTCATGATCAGGAGGTCCTGACCGTCGACCTTGACTTCCGTGCCCGACCACTTGCCGAACAGGATGCGGTCACCGGCCTTGACGTCCAGGGCGACGACTTCGCCCTTGTCGTTACGCGCGCCGGGGCCGACGGCGACGACTTCGCCTTCCTGCGGCTTTTCCTTGGCGGTGTCGGGGATGATGATCCCGCCCTTGGTCTTGGTTTCTTCTTCGACGCGCTTCACGAGGACGCGGTCGCCCAGGGGACGAAATTTCATGGGTGTTCTCCGTCGGAACGGTTTCAAGTAAGGCTGCGTCGGACCAGGGGAGCTGCGTTGTTAGCAGTCGCTCCCATCGAGTGCCAACGTCGGCTGTGAGTTAGGGATGAGGCTCGGGGGAGTCAAGGACGACGACCGCGAACTTTTTGCGGCGCGGTTAATGAGGGAGGGTTCGATGTTCGATCATGTGGGGTTCGGAGTGGCCGACTTCCACCGTTCCGCGGTCTTCTACGACGCCGCGCTACGCCCGTTGGGGATCCGCCAACTGTATGTCGTGCCCAAGGAATTCACCGGCGGGGTGGACGCCGTCGGCTATGGCGTCACGCGGCCGATGTTCTGGATTTCCGAGCAGGACGCGACCCAGGGCAAGCTCCACGTGGCCTTCGCGGCCGAGACGCGCGCCCAGGTCGATGCTTTTTACGCGGCGGCGTTGAAAGCCGGCGGAAAAGACAATGGTCCGCCCGGACTTCGCCCACATTACGATAAGGACTATTACGGCGCGTTCGTTCTGGACCCGGACGGCTTCAACGTCGAGGCCGTCTGCCGCGCGCCAGAATAGCGTCGAGAATAGCAGGAGTAACAAGGCCCATGTCGAGCTACGTTCTGTCGCTGTTTCTGGCGGTCCTGGCCTGCGTCATCGGCGGAACCCTGGGCGGCATGATCCTGGCGCGGCCGCAGACCATGCTGGGCTTGGCGGGTCTGGCCGATGACGACACCCCCAAGCCGCCGCTGTTCGCGGAAGGGCGGGCCCTGGGCGGGGTGCTGATCGCCTCGCACGGCGTGGCGGCGCTTTATCTGGGCTATCAGCCGCGCATCGGGGCCGCCATGGCCATGGCCTTGGCCGTCGCCTGGCTGGGCGCGGCGGCGGGTCGGGCGATCTCGGCGGTTCTGGACGGCGAGGCCGGGCGCTACAATAGCGGCGCCATGGTGTTCAACGCCCTGATCGGCCTCACCCTGAGCCTGCCGTTCTTCAATATCGGCCGCGTGGTGATCGAGGGCGCGAGGCTGGCTTAGATCGCCTTCTCGTGGGCGAGCAGCCAGCGTTTGCGCTCTATCCCGCCGCCATAGCCGGTCAGGGTCCCGTTCAGGCCGATCACCCGGTGGCAGGGCGCGACGATGCTGAGCGGGTTTGAGCCATTGGCGTGGCCTGCGGCACGGATAGCGGCGGGTCGGCCAGCGCGGCGGGCCAGTTCGGAATAGGTGATCGTCTGGCCGGCGGGGATTTGCGTCAGGGCCGTCCAGACCGCGTGCTGGAAGGCCGTGCCGTTGGTCGCCCAAGCGATGGTGTTCAGGGTGTCGAGCTCACCGGCGAAATAGGCGGCCATGGCCTCGCGGATCCTGGCGGGCGCGGCGCCGAGGTCAGGCCGCAACGGGCCGTAGTGGGTCTTCAGCAGCCGGTCGAGGCGAGGCTCGTAGTCGTGGAAGTCCAGCGCGCGCAGGGTCCCGGCCTCGTCGGTGACGATCAGCAGTTCGCCGATCGGCGAGGGCGCGCGGTCGAGGAAGAGGCGAGCGGGGCGACTCATGGGGCGATCATCGCCGGGTGAGGCGAGGGTGTCCGCCCGGAATTTGCTCTAGTGACCAAGTCCGTTTCCCCGGCGAAAGCCGGGGCCCAGATCGAACCCGCGACGTCGCGGATCTGATCTGGGCGTAGGTCGGATCATCCCCAGACGCTCAGGCTGAATCTGGGCCCCGGCCTTCGCCGGGGAGATCGGGATTTGGGATAGGGGAAAGCGCTAACCTACCGGATCCCCGGCACGTGCAGGGCGGCTTCCCTTTCGGCCTTCTGCTTGTAAACGAGGTCGCCGTACTTGCCGTATTCCATGCGGGCGATGGTGCGCTGGTGCACTTCGTCCGGGCCGTCGGCCAGGCGCAGGGTGCGGATGCCGGCATAGGCCTTGGCCAGGCCGAAGTCGGTGGTCACGCCGGCGCCGCCATGGGCCTGGATGGCGTCGTCGATGATCTTCAAGGCCAGGCGCGGGGCCGCGACCTTGATCATGGCGATCTCCAGGCGGGCCGACTTGTTGCCGGCCTTGTCCATCATGTCGGCGGCCTTCAGGCACAGCAGGCGGCACATCTCGATGTCGATGCGGGCGTCGGCGACGCGCTCCTCCCACACGGAGTGGTCCGAGATGTACTTGCCGAAAGCCTTCCGGCTCATCAGGCGCCGGCACATCTTTTCCAACGCGACTTCCGCCGTGCCGATGGTGCGCATGCAGTGGTGGATACGGCCGGGACCCAGGCGCCCCTGGGCGATCTCGAAGCCGCGGCCTTCGCCCAGCAGCAGGGCGTCCTCGATCGGCACGCGCACGTCCTTGAGGATGACCTCGGCGTGGCCGTGCGGGGCGTCGTCATAGCCGAACACCGGCAGCATACGGACGATCTCGATGCCCGGCGCGTCCAGCGGCACCAGGACCTGGCTCTGCTGCTGGTGGCGGCTGGCGTTGTCGGGATCGGTCTTGCCCATGACGATGGCGACCTTGCAGCGCGGGTCGCCCACGCCCGAGGACCACCACTTGCGGCCGTTGATCACATAGTGGTCGCCGTCGCGCTCGATGCGGGTCTCGATGTTGGTGGCGTCCGAACTGGCCACGGCCGGCTCGGTCATCAGGAAGGCCGAACGGATCTCGCCGTTCATCAGCGGGCGCAGCCACTTTTCCTTCTGCGCCAGCGTGCCGTAGCGCATCAGCACTTCCATGTTGCCGGTGTCCGGCGCCGAGCAGTTGAAGACTTCCGAGGCGAAGCCGACCTTGCCCAGCTGTTCGGCGATCAGGCTGTATTCCAGGTTGGTCAGTTGGACGCCTTCGAACTGGAAGGTGTCGTCGACGTGCACCTGGCCGCTGTGCGGGGGCATGAAGAAGTTCCACAGGCCGGCGGCCTTGGCCTTGGCCTTCAGTTCCTCGACGACCTGGACGACCTTCCAGCGCTCGGCGCCCAGGACGTCCATCTCGGCCTCGTAGACCGGAACCGCCGGATAGATGTGCTCGTCCATGAACGCGGTGACGCGGTCCAGGAAGGCGCGCTGCGTGGGGGAGATGTCGAAGTCCATGGTCGTTCCCTCTGCCCGGTTCTCAATGTGTCAAACGCTTGTTTGAAGTGTTTGTAGACCGGCTTTACGCGGGCGGCAAGCGGTCCTGTCTTGCTCAAGGAGACTTTCGAAGCGGGTTGTCAGGCCACGCGTCCTGTCGGACAACGGGGCCATGCTGAACCTGACCGCCGACACCCTGCAGGGCCGCTATGTCCGGCTCGAACCGATCACCATCGATCACCGCGACGCGCTGCAGGCCGCGGTCGACTGCGATCCCGCCAGCTGGGAGATCATGTCGGTCAACGGCTGCGGCGAGGGCTTCGAGGACTTCTGGGGCGCGCTGCAAGGCGAGACCGACCGTGGCGAGCGCATCGGGTTCGCCATCCGCCGCCTGTCGGACGGCAAGATCGTGGGCACCTCCAGCTACCTCAACATCCGCCGCCTGCATGGCGGGCTGGAGATCGGCTCGACCTTCCTGAATCCCGACGCGCGCTCGGGTCCGGTCAATCCGGAGAGCAAGCGCCTGCTGCTGGCCCACGCCTTCGAGAAGGCCGGCGCCATCCGCGTCGAGTTCAACATCGACGTCCGCAACGCCCGCAGCCAGGCCGCCGTCGAGAAGCTGGGGGCCAGCAAGGAAGGCGTGCTGCGCAATCACAAGGTCACCTGGACCGGGCACATCCGCGACACGGCGGTGTTCTCGATCACCGACTACGACTGGCCCGCGGTCCGCGAACGGCTGGAATTCCGCCTCAGCGAGACGTTCGTATAAAGGGCGCCAAAAAAGTTCCCCTCGCTGGCGAAATAAAACGTCGTTATCTGGTCGGTTGTAACCGTTCAAAAAGCTTCGGCCGCTAGGGTCTGGCCCATGACGGCCATTTGCTGCCTGCGTATCCTGTTCACGGTTGGCGAGAGCCAGCCGGGTGAAGTCCCCAAGCACAAGGCTCAGGGGGTGGCGGACGCGTTCCTGAAGGCCCGCTGGCGCGCGCCGCGCAAGTGCGGGGCCGTGGCGCCGATGGCCTTCGTCCTGGCCGACAACCGCGTCGAGACCCTCGACCCCACCGAGATGCAAGCCCTGGCCGCCGAACTGGAGAAGGTGCTGTTCCCGGGGCGCCCTATTGGTCAGATCGCCCTGATGACTTTCGAGGGCGACGAGCAAGCGGTTCTGCAGTTCGCTGCCCTGTCGCAGGCCGAGTTGGCCGGGCTGATGGCGGGCGAGGGCTATGAGGGTCCGGCCGGCCGAGTCCATGTTGTCACGGCCGACAGCGTCGAGCCCCGCCCCAGCACGCGCGCGGAGGCCAAGACCCTCGCCGAGGACAAGGCCAGCGCCAGGAAGCCGGGTTTGGCCGCCGCCACGACCGTGACGCCAGAACGTCCGGCCAAGGCGGCCGCGCCTGTCTCCACCGTCCCCGCGGCGGAACCGGTCAAGCAGGTCGTCGCTCAGGCTGTTCCGCCCGCCGTCGCGGCCGCCGCGCCGGAAAAGCCCAAGACTCAACCGGCCCCGGCGTCCAACCCTGGCGCCGCCAAGATCGCGGCCCCGCCGCCGCCAGCCCAGACCGGCTGGTGGGGCGTCTATGATCTGGCCCAGGGCGCCTTCGTCGGCTCGGCGATCGGCATGCGCTCGGACCTGATCGGTCCGCCGCCCGAGGACGACGGCAAGCTGCTGAAGCGCGACCTGATCTGCCTGACCGACACCCAGGCCGCCCTGAAGACCGCCCCCTTCGGCCAGATCCAGGCGCCGTTCGGCTTCTGGAACCTGACCACCCCGGCTTCGCAGGAGGCCTATAAGAGCCGCCTGTCGCGCTATCCGCTGGACCAGCAGCCGCGCCTGACCGCCACGATCTACGCCACGCCGCGCGAGGCCTCGATCGGCATGCTGCAGCAGATGCGCCTGTTCCTGAAGGGCAGCTTCTCGCGGATGGACGTCCAGGTCACCGATCCGACCTTCCCGATCTCCGGCCTGCCGCCCGAACTGGTCGACAGCATCACCCTGGTGCTGAACGGCGAGACCGAGCACGACCGGCTGAAGCAGATCCTCAAGTTCGTCGAGCGCAAGGCCGCCTACGTCGCTAAGGACGTGATCCAGGCCGCGGCCAATGTCTCCTCGGCGGTCGAGCTGGAAGCCTGCAAGGCGGGAGGGATCGCCTTCGTGCGCGGCCCCGCCGTCACCGACCTGCTGGAAAAGCCGGTCGCCAGCCCCGACGGCGCGACCCTGGCGGCGGCCAACGCCGCCTAGAGCCCGCTCATTTTAGGGCATTGACCCTCACGCCGCGTCAGACCTGACTGATCCTTCCATCGAAGAGGGAAGGTTCACCAAGGACACCGGATGAGCGTCTACACGGTCAAGCAGATGGCGAAGCTGTCGGGCGTCTCGGTGCGGGCTCTGCACCACTATGACGCCATCGGCCTGCTGCGGCCCCGCGCCGTCGGCGCCAACGGCTATCGCTACTATGACCGCCAGGATCTGCTGCGTCTGCAACAGATCCTGTTCCATCGCGCCCTGGAGACTCCGCTGAAGGACATCCAGGCCGCGCTGGACGACCCGGCCTTCGACCTCGCCGCCGCGCTTCGCGCCCATCGCGAACGCCTGGCGGCCGAGGCCGAACGCTACGCCAAGCTGGTGGACATCGTGGACCGCACCCTCGCCGACCTCACAGGAGACGAGACGATGGAAGACAAAGAGATGTTCAGGGGATTCGACCCGGCGAAGCAGGCCAGGCACGAGGCCGAGTTGGTCGAACGCTACGGCGACGGCATGGCGGAGAAGATCGCCCATTCGAAGGCGGGCATGGAAAGCTGGGGCAAGGGCGACTGGGCCGGCTTCCAGCAGGAAGCCCTGGCGATCGAGGCCGACATGGCCAAGGCGTTGGCTCAGGGCCTGCCCGCCGATAGCGCCGTCGTCAGCGCGATCATGCGCCGCCACTGGGCCTGGATCGCCAAGTCCTGGAACCGCGAACCGACCCCGGACGCGTTCATGGGGCTGGGGCGGTTGTACCTGGACAATCCGGAGTTCACGGCGCGCTACGAAGCGGTCGCGCCGGGACTGACCGAGTACTTGGCCGAGGCGATGCGCGCATTCGCGGAGAAGCGGGCAGCCTGAGGGGCCGAAAACCTCGTCCTTCGACAAGCTCAGGATGAGGTTTTCCACCGCGTCGACCCTGATCCTCACCCTGAGCTTGTCGAAGGGCGAGGATCATGCGCTACCGCCGTCCGAACAGCTTTTCGATGTCGGCCAGCTTCAGCTCGACATAGGTCGGCCGGCCATGGTTGCACTGGCCTGAGTGGGGCGTGGCCTCCATCTCGCGCAGCAGGGCGTTCATCTCGACCCCGTTGAGGCGGCGGCCGGCGCGGACGCTGCCGTGGCAGGCCATGGTCGAGCAGACCTCCTCCAGCCGCTCCTTCAGCGCCAGGGCCGCGCCGTTCTCGGCCAGGTCGTCGGCGATGTCGCGGACCAGGGCGGCGGCGTCGGTCTTGCCCAGCAGGGCCGGCGTCTCGCGCACCAGCACCGCGCCGGGGCCGAAGCTCTCGATGACGAGACCAAGGCTGGCCAACTCCTCGGACCGGGCGACCACGCGCTCGGCCTCGGCGGGATCGAGGTCGACCACCTCGGGCAGCAGCAGGGTCTGGCGGGAAACACCGCCGGCCGCCATCTCGCCCTTCATGCGCTCATAGACCAGGCGCTCGTGGGCGGCGTGCTGGTCGACGATGACCATGCCGTCGCGAGTCTGGGCGACGATATAGGTCTCGTGCACCTGGGCCCGGGCCGCGCCCAGCGGGAAATCCACGGGGTCGAATGGCGCGGCGGACGCGTAGTCCGGCGCGGGGCGGTCCTCGAAGGCGACATTGGCATAGGCCTCGCGCACCACCTCGGCCAGTTCGCCCCCCAAACCAGGCGAGTAGCTTGGCTCGACGCGGGCAGAGACCTCGTTCAGCCCCGGCAGATCCATCGGCCGCTGGGTCGGCGGCGTCCAGCCGCCTTCACGCCAGGCCGAGAATCCGGCGGGCGAGGGGCCGGGCTGGTATCCCGGTTGATAGCCAGGGAAGGGACTCTGCTGGGCGCGGATGCTGTCCAGCGCCTGGGTGGCGACGGTGGTCGAGGCCCGGTGGCCGGCCCCGGCCAGGGCGTGGCGCAGCGCCCCGACGATCAGGCCGCGCACCAGGGCCGGGTCGCGGAAGCGGACCTCGGCCTTGGCGGGGTGGACGTTGACGTCGACCTCGCTGGTGTCGAGCGTCACATACAGCGCCGCCGTCGGGTGGCGGTCCCTGGCGAGAAAGTCGGCATAGGCCGCGCGCAGGGCTCCTTGCAGCAGGCGGTCGCGCACCGGCCGGCCGTTGACGAACAGGTACTGGTGGGCCGCGTTGCCGCGGTTGTAGGTCGGCAGGCCCGCGAAGCCCGACAGCCGCACGCCGTCGCGCACCTGGTCGATTTCGATGGCGTTGTCCTGGAAGTCGCGGCCCAGCACGGCGGCCAGGCGCGCCAGTCGACCTTGCGGCCCCGGATGCTCGGGCGGCAGGCGCAGGATGCGGCGGCCGTCGATGTCCAGCGAGAAGCCGACGCTCTCGTTGGCCATGGCCTGGCGCTTGATCTCCTCGGTGATCGCCAGGGCCTCGGCGCGCTCGGACTTCATGAACTTCAGGCGCGCTGGCGTGGCGTAGAACAGGTCGCGCACCTCGATCCGCGCCCCATGCGGGCCGGGAAAGGCGGCGGGCGCGACATCGCCGACCTGACCGCCCTCGACCAGGATCGAATGGGCGTCGCTCGAACCCTTGGCGCGCGAGCTGATCTGGAGGCGCGCCACCGATCCGATCGACGGCAGGGCCTCGCCCCGGAAGCCCATGGTGTGGATGCGCAGAAGGTCCCAGAGACCATCCTCGTCGGGCGCCAGCTTCGAGGTCGCGTGGCGCTCAATGGCCACCGGCAGTTCCTCGGCCGACAGGCCACAGCCGTCGTCGGCGACCAGGATCCGGGTCAGGCCGCCGCCGTGGGCCTCGACCTCGATACGGGTCGCGCCGGCGTCGATGGCGTTGTCGACCAGCTCCTTGATCGCGCTCGCGGGCCGTTCGACCACCTCGCCGGCGGCGATGCGGTTGACGGTCTCGGGCGGCAGGCGACGGATGGGCATCACGGGGACTTTCACGAGGCAGGCCGGAGCGAAAGCGCCAGCATTGCAACTCCTTAAGTTGACCGACCTAACGCCGATCAGCCAACGACAGGGAGATCGCGGAGTTTATCTCGATTCCGCCGCCGTTCGAGGAAGACAGATAGTGACCCTTCGCCGTTTCGCCGCCGCCGGTCTCGCCCTTTCGCTGCTTTGCGGGGGATCGGCGCTGGCGCAGGCTCGCAATGAGGTGTCGATCCACCAGACGGCGCCGGTCGACCTGCACGCCGCCGACCCCGAAGGGACCTTGGTCGAGGAACTGGTCGTCAACGCCAAGCTGCCCGGCCCGGCCTGGTGGAAGGTGTCGGACGCCGACAGCACGGTCTATATCCTGGCCATCCCGGCCCTGTCGCCCAAGACCCTGACCTTCGACACCTCGGTGCTGGAGCGTCGCCTCGATGGCGCCAACCGCCTGATCATGGCGCCCGAGCCCGACGTCAGCGTCGTGCGGATCATCGCCCTGGCCGTGGGCGGCCGGCGCTATTTTCTGGCCGACAAGCCGATGCGCGACACGCTGCCGCCCGAACTGCGCGCCCGCCTGGAGACGCGCCTGGCCGACGGCGGCGAGAAGTTGGACAGCATGGACGACATCAAGCCGGCCTTCGCCGGTTTCCTGGTCGCCAACATGAAGAAGGGCGGTTCGATCAGCATCCAGAGCGGCGGCGTGGCCGACAAGGTCGAGGCGATCGCCAGGAAGAGCGACCTCAAGAAGCGGCCGCGCATCCAGAAGCTGGACGGCTACGACGTGATCGACGCCCTGAAATCGGTCGGTTCGCTGCCCAAGCCGATGCAGGAGTTCTGCCTGGACGCGGGCCTGCGCGAGGCCGACGCCGGCGGCTCCCGGACCGTCGAGACCGCTCAGCGCTGGGCCGAAGGCGACGTGGTCAAGCTCGCGGCGGCCGATCGCGGCTACCAGGCCTGCCTGTCGGCGACGCCGGGCGTGGCCTCGGAAATCCGCAAGACCATCGACCGCTCGACCAAGGCCATCGAGCAGGCCCTGAAGACGCCCGGCAAGTCGGTGGCGCTGGTCAACTTCCGACCGCTGCTGTCGGAGGAGGGCGTCTTGGCCAGGCTGAAGGCCAAGGGCTACACGATCACCACGCCGGCCGAAGTCCAGCCTTAGGGCGCCCGCTCAGGCCTTCGCCCCGGCCACGCGGCGACCCCTGTCCCGGCTCCGGGGGATTGACGCCGACACCGCTTCGGCCCGACATCATAACCTCACGTTGAGCCGTGGGGTCTCATGAGAGCCGTTCTGATCGCGTTGGCCTTGGCGCTAGCGGCCACGCCCGCCCTGGCCCAGGAGAGCAACGACGCCGTGCTGGTCGACGCCCTCGTCGTCAACGCCCGCACGCCCGGGCCGGCCTGGTGGAGCGTCAGCAAGGGCGACGCCAAGGTCTGGGTGCTAGGCGTCGGCGTCGCGGTGCCCGCCTCCGCGTCGTGGGACACCAGGGCGTTCGAACGCCGGGTTAAGGCCTCCAAGCGCGTCATCGCCATTCCGCGCAGCCAAACCAACTTCTCGCGAGAGTCCGTGCGGGCCGACCGCGACTGGCTGGCCGAACTGACCGACGCCGAACGCGCGCGCGTGGCCGATGTCGCCGCCATGGCCGGCCAGAAGGTCGAGGTCTACGGCAAGTTCCGGCCGAACTTCGCCGGCGTCCTGATCAAGACCGACCTGGAATCCCGTATCAAGCCCAAGCCTGGCCCATCCCAGGATCTCGAAGCCAAGGCGCGCCGCCTGGGCGCGAAGTTCGAGTTCGTCTCCGGTCAGGAGGCGCAGGCGATGAAGGCCGGGTTCAAGGCGGGCGGCAGCGACAATCTTAATTGCGTCCGCTGGGCGATCCGGCCGCGTGATCCTGTCGCCATGCGTGAGCAACGGGCTCAGGCCTGGATGCGCGGCGATGTGCGGACGCTGCTGATCGGCCCGGCGGCCTATGACCCTTGCGTTCAGGCGATGAAGACGCTGCAGGACGCGCTGGAGAACAATGAAACCGCCATGACCGACGCGATCGCCAACGTGTTGGACCGCAAGGAAGGGGCCGTGGCCTTCGTCACCCTGACGCCCTTGCTCCGCCAGGGCGGGGTGCTGGATCGGCTTCGCAAGCGCGGCTACGTCGTCGAGACGCCGGCGCAGCTGGAAGACGAGGACTGAAACGACAAACGGCCCAGAACCGCGAGGTTCCGGGCCGTTCGATTGTCTCGGCGCGCCTGAGCTTAGAGGCCCGGCAGCTTGATGCCGGTCTTCTTCTCGCGGCTGATGACCACGCCACCGGCGCCCACCAGCTTCTTCAGACGGGCTTCCTCGGCGGCGGCGTCGACCTCGGCCGGGGCGTTGGCGCCCGACTCGGCGGCGGTGGCGACGTTCGTCGTCTTGGGCTGGCCCTTCTTCCAGAACATCACCTTGCTGGCGAAGCTCTCGTCCTTGTGGGCCAGGTCGCCGTTCTCGTCGTCGACCACGAAGCGGATCAGCGGATCGGCCTTGTCGGTGCCGGCGCGGGCGACCAGCAGCTTTTCACCTTCCGAACGACCGGCGGCGTTGCTCTGGCCGATCAGGGCGGCGCGAGCGGCGCTTTCCGGCTGCAGTTCCTGCGGGCGCGGCTCGCCGGGCGCCGGCGGACGCAGGGCGTAGTCCGGCGGCACGACCAGCGGGGCCTTGCTGACGACGCGGAATTCGTCAGGCACGACCTTGTTCATGCCCAGGGCCTTTTTGGTCGAACCACAGCCGGCGAGGCCGATAACGGCCACGACGGTCAGGGCGCTCACGGTCGCGACCCGATTGAAACTCATCAAACCATGCTCCAGCAGGCCGACCCCCGGCCCAAATTTTGGACGCTCTCGATACGACATCCTCGCCCGGGCGCCAATCTCCCACGCGAATGCGGCGTCATTCGGTCTGAAGGCCTTGGCGGCTCTAAGTGTCTGTCGGCTCGGCCAGCTTCTTTTCACCATAGAGGAAGCTGTCGATCAGCAGCAGGGCCACCCCGATGTTGATCGCCGAGTCGGCGACGTTGAAAACCCACGGGAAGTTCAGGCGCGAGACGTCGATGAAGTCGACGACATAGCCGTACAGCACCCGGTCGATCAGGTTGTTGCCGATCGCCGCGCCGATGATCATGCCGACCCCGATGGCCGGCAGCAGCTTGTTGGCCTTGCGAGCCCAGAACGACAGGCCGATCACCACGAGAATTGAAAAGCCGATCAGCAGCCAGCGGCCCCAGTCGTGGTCGCGCAGCAGGCCAAAGCTCATGCCGTAGTTATGGACCATGGTCAGGCGCAGCGGGCCCAGCAGCGGCAGGGACGCGCCCTGCTCGCGGCCCAGCAGTCCCAGGACCCAGAGCTTGGAGATCTGGTCCAGAACCAGGGTGGCGGCGGCGACGGCGTAGGCGGTCCAGCCGAGGCGGGTGATCGATTTCATTCCGTTACCTAAGCCACGTTCCTAAAGCTTGTCATCCCGGCCGCAGCGAAGCGGAAAGCCGGGACCCAGGGGCCAATGCAGTGCGGTGGCCCCTGGGTCCCGGACAGCCTCTGCGAGGCTTCCGGGATGACAAGGATGGTTAGGCCGTCGCGTGCGTCGCGTCCCAATACGCCACAGCTTCGGCGTCGCGAAGGCTAAGCTCCGGATAGCGGGGATCGGTTCCCACCTCGGGGAGGATGCGCCACGAGCGGGCGCACTTGTTCCCCTCGGCCAGCTTGGGATCCACCGACACGCCCTTGACCTCGTCGGTCGTGAACGCGCCGCCTTCACCGGCGACCAGGGTCGCGGCGCTCGTGCGGAACACCTCGGCGGCGTCCAGGCCGTCGAAGGCGGCCAGCAGGTCGGCGTCGGCGACGTGGACGACCGGCGCCGCCTCCAGCGCCGAGCCGATCCGCTTTTCGCGCCGTTCGACTTCCAGGGCGCCGGTCACCACCGACATCACGGTCTCGACCTTGGCCCAGCGGGCGGCCTCGGCGTCGTTCTGCCACTCGGCCGGCGTCGCCGGGATCACCCGCAGGCTGTTGGAGCCCGCCTCGGGGAAGCGCGTCTGCCACGCCTCTTCCATGGTGAAGCTGGTCAGCGGCGACAGCCAGATGGTCAGGCGCTCGAACACATAGTCTAGCACCGTGCGATAGGCCCGCCGACGCAGGGCGTTCGGCGCGTCGCAATAGAGGCTGTCCTTGCGGATGTCGAAGAACAGGGTCGACAGATCGCCCTGGCAGAACTCGATCAGCGGACGGGTCACGTCGGAGAAGCGATAGGCCTCGTAGGCGGCGCGCACCTGGCCATCCAGTTCCCACAGGCGGTGCAGGATGTACTTCTCCAGCGGCGGGAAGTCGGCGTAGTCGGTGACCCGCTCGGCCTCATCGAAGCCGGCCAGGGCGCCCAGCAGGTAGCGCGTGGTGTTGCGCAGCTTGCGATAGGCGTCGGTCGTCGTCGCCAGGATGGTCTTGCCGATCCGCTGGTCTTCCGAATAGTCGACCATCGCCGCCCACAGACGCAGGATCTCGGCGCCGCTTTCCTTGGTGATGGTCTGCGGCTCGACGGTGTTGCCCTTGGACTTGGACATCTTCTCGCCGTTCTCGTCCTGGGTGAACCCGTGGGTGAGAACCGCCTTGTAAGGCGCGCGGCCGCGGGTGCCGCAGCCTTCGAGAAGCGACGACTGGAACCAGCCGCGATGCTGGTCCGAGCCTTCCAGATACAGATCCGCCGGCCAGTGACTGTCGGCCCGGCCCTCGATCGTGAAGGCGTGGGTGCAGCCGCTGTCGAACCAGACATCCAGGATGTCGCCGACCTTCTCGTACTGGGCTGGGTCATGGGCGTCGCCCAGGAAGTCGGCGTCGGGACGCGAGAACCAGGCGTCGGCCCCGCCCTCGCGGATGGCCGCCAGGATGCGGGCGTTGACCGCCGCGTCCATCAGCGGCGCGCCGGTCTCCTTGTCGACGAACATGGCCAGCGGCGTGCCCCAGGCGCGCTGACGGCTGACCAGCCAGTCGGGGCGCGTCTCGACCATCGAGCCGATGCGGTTGCGGCCGGCGTCGGGGTGGAAGGCGGTGTCGGCGATCGCCTGGATCGCCGTCTCGCGCAGGGTTTGGCCGCTCTCGAGCGGTTGATCCATGCGGATGAACCACTGTGGGGTGTTGCGGAAGATGATCGGGGCCTTCGAGCGCCAGCTGTGCGGATAGCTGTGCTCGACGCGGCCGCGCGCCAAGAGGGCGCCAGCCTCGATCAGCTTGTCCATCACCGCGGCGTTGGCGGGGCCGAACTTGCCGGCCTTCTTGCCCTCGGTCTCGATGACCTTCAGGCCCGCGAACAGCGGGACGTGCGGGTAGTAGGCCCCGTCCGGGTCGACGGTGTCGGGGATGGAGTCCAGCGCGTAGCCGCTCTTCAGCCAAACCAGATAGTCGTCCGCGCCGTGGCCCGGGGCGGTGTGGACAAAGCCCGTGCCGGCGTCGTCGGTGACGTGCTCGCCGGCGAGGAGGGGGACGTCGAAGCCGAAGCCCTCATCGAACTGGGCCAGCGGGTGGGCGCAGACCAGACCGGCAGGATCGACGGGCTCGACCCGGCGCCAGGTCGCGACCTTGGCGGCCTTGCGGACGTCCTCGGCCAGCTTGTCGGCGACGATCAGGCGGTCGCCGGCCTTCGACCACGGGGCGAACTCGAGGTTCTCCTCCATGGTTTCCACCTCATAGAGGCCGTACTCGACCTTGGGGTTGAAGCTGATGGCGCGGTTGGCGGGGATGGTCCACGGCGTGGTGGTCCAGATCACGACGCTGGCGTCGTTGGGGGCCAGACGGAAGATGTTATCGCCGGCCGGATTGCCCGACAGCGCGTAGTGCTCCTCGTCATAGACCTTGACCGGGAACTTCACCCAGATCGTGGGGCTGACGTGGTCGTGATACTCGATCTCGGCGTCGGCCAGGGCCGTGCGCTCGACCGGGCTCCACATCACCGGCTTGGAGCCGCGATAGAGCTGGCCGCTGGCGGCGAACTTGTGGAACTCGGCGACGATCGTGGCTTCCGAGGTGAAGTCCATGGTGGCGTAGCGGTTCCACCAGTCGCCCAGGACGCCCAGGCGCTGGAACTCGGTCTTCTGGGCCTCGACCCAGCCGCCGGCGTATTCGCGGCAGCGGGTGCGGAACTCCTCGGCCGGGACCTCGTCCTTGCGGCGGCCCTTGGCGCGGAACTCTTCCTCGATCTTCCACTCGATCGGCAGGCCGTGGCAGTCCCAGCCGGGCACGTAGTCGACATCGTAGCCCAGGGCGAAGCGCGAGCGGACCACGAAGTCCTTCAGCGTCTTGTTCAGGGCGTGGCCGATGTGGATCGCGCCATTGGCGTAGGGCGGGCCGTCATGCAGCACGAACAGCGGAGCGCCGTCGGCCTGGCGTTTGGCGCGCACGGCGCCGTAGAGGCCCTTGTCGGAGAGGGCGGCCCAGCCCTCCAGGATCTCGGGCTCCTTCTTGGGCAGGCCCCCGCGCATCGGGAACGGGGTGTCGGGAAGGAAGACGGTTTCGCGATAGTCGCGGGCGGTCGTGGCGTCGTCGGCCATGGAATAGGTGTCCGGCTTGAAAGGGGTCGGAAGAGGGCGGGAAAACCCGGCGCGCGCTGGAGGATCGTCCGGCGGCGTCACGCCGGGCGGATAATTCGCGAAATCTTCCGAACGAAATTCATGGCCAGCGGGATAGCAGAGGGCGGGCCGGGGCGCAAAGGCTTCGGCTAAGCCCCCGGCTTCCGCAGCTTCGGCGTGACGGTCACGGTCATCAGGCGGGCGTTGCGGATGATCAGAAACGCGGTGGCGCGGCCAATGCTGTGGTGGTCCAGCGCGCGCAGCAGGTCGTCGAGGCCGGTCAGGATCTGGTTTCCCGCCGCGACCAGCAGGTCGCCCTCCTTGATCCCCGCCTTGGCCGCTGGGCCGCCGAGATCGACATGGGCGACATAGACCGCATAGGGCTGCTGGACGCCCGTCGCCCGCGCCAGGGTCGGCGGGATCGGGGCCTGCTGGGCGATCAGGCCGATCGAGCCGCGTCGCACGTGGCCGTGCGCCAGCAGTTCGCCGATCACGAAGCGGGCGGTGTTGGCCGCCACCGCGAAGCACAGGCCCTGGTAGCCGGCGATGATGGCGGTGGCGATGCCGATCACCTCGCCAGTCGAATTGACCAGCGGGCCGCCGCTGTTGCCGGGATTGAGCGCCGCGTCGGTCTGGATCAGGTCCTCGATCAGCCGGCCGCGCTCGCCGCGCAAGGACCGGCCCATGGCCGAGACGACGCCGGTGGTCACCGTGGCCTCGAAGCCCAGCGGCGCGCCGATGGCGATGACCAACTGGCCGCGCCGCAGCTTCTTGGAGTCGCCCAGCCGGGCCACCGGGATGTCGGCGGCCTGGTCGATCTTGATGATGGCCAGGTCGGTGTCGGGATCGTCGCCGACGCAGCGGGCGGTGAAGTTGCGGCCCTCGGCCGTGATGACCACGAAGCGGCTGGCGCCCTGGATCACGTGGCTGTTGGTCAGGATCAGCCCGCCCCCAAGCTCCTTGTCGGCGCCGATGGCGAAGCCCGAGCCGACGCCGGACATCCGGGGGTCTTCCAGCATCGGATGGATGCGCACGACGCTGGGCCCGACTCGTTCGACGGCGCGGACCACGGCGTTGGAATAGGCGTCCAGCAAGTCACCGTCGGGCAGGGCGCAATAACCGCCCTCGATCTCGATGGCTTTGCCCGTGTCGAACACGAACTGCGCGCCCTCGGGATAGGCCAGGATCTCGTGGGCCCGCGCCTTCGCCGGCTGCCTGGCGCGCGCGAAATCCCGGTACTTGCGCCCCTTGAGCATGCGGTCCCCACCCAGCCGTTAAACAAGGTTAACGGGACGGGGGAAGAGGGGAAAGGGTTTCGTGCGCCGCGCGATCCCCCTCCACCGGCGTCCGCCGGTCCCCCTCCCCCAAAGGGGGAGGAGAGATTCTCCGCCACCCACTTTGGGGGCGGACAGACCACGCGGAGCGTGGTCAGGTGGGGGTTAGTGCTGAGTCAGAACCCCGGCGCCACGATCGCCCGCGCCGCCTGCTCGTCGCGGCGGATCTGTTCGATCATCAGCTCCAGGCTGTCGAACTTCAGTTCCGGTCGCAGGAAGGCGATCAGGTCGGTCTCGATGATCTGGCCGTACAGATCCTCGTCGAAGTCGAACAGCCAGGTCTCCAGCCGCGTCTCGACCATGCCGGTGGTGGGATTGTTGCCGAGATTGGCCACGCCGGGCACCTCGCGACCGTCGGGCAGACGGGTGCGGGTGGCGTAGACGCCCAGCTTGGGGACGACATAGTCTTCGACCTCGACATTGGCGGTGGGGAAGCCCAGTTGGCGGCCCAGTTGCTGGCCCCGGCGCACCACGCCCTCGATGGCGAAGGGGCGGCCCAGGATGCGGGCGGCCTGGGCCGGCTCGCCGTTGCGCAGCGCGTCGCGGACGCCCGTCGAGGAGAACTTGTCGCCGTCGCGGCTGGCCACGGGTTCGGCGATCGAAACGGTGAAGCCGTATTCGTCGCCATAGGTCTTCAGCAGGTCGGCGCTGCCGCTGCGGCCGCGGCCGAACGAGATGTCGAAGCCGGCGGCGACGTGCTTGACGCCCAGGCCCTCGACCAGCACCTTTTCGACGAATTCGCGGTCGCCGAAGCTGGCCATCTCGAAGTCGAACGGCAGCAGATAGAGCAGGTCGACGCCGAGGCCGCCCAACGCCCGGGCCTGCTGGCCGTGGGTCATTAGCTTGAAGGCCGGCTCGGTGGGCCGGAACAGGCGGCGCGGGTGCGGGTCGAAGGTGATCACCCCCAGCGGCGTGTGGTCGGCCAGCGCCGCTTTCGCGGCCTGGGCGATCACCTGCTGGTGGCCGCGATGCACGCCGTCGAAATTGCCCAGCGCCACGGCGGCGCCGCGCTCGTCGGCGGGGAGGTTCTTCCAGGCGTTGACAGTCTTGAGCGGCATCAGGCGGCCTTGCGCGGAACCATGACCACGGCCTCGCCGTCGACGACCGCCTTGCCGCCCACCTTGCAGACGGTGGCGAGGGTGACCTGGGCCTTGGCTTCGTTGATCTCGGAGATGGTGACCACGGCGGTGACCTCGTCGCCGATCCTGACCGGGCGTTTGAACTTCAGCGTCTGCGACAGGTAGATCGCGCCGGGCCCGGGCAGGGTGGTGCCCAGCACCGCCGAGATGTAGCCGGCCGACAGCATGCCGTGAGCGATGCGCCCGCCAAAGCTGGTCTTGGCCGCGTAGTCGGCGTCCAGGTGCACCGGATTGGTGTCGCCGGTCACCTGAGCGAAGGCGACGATGTCGGCCTCGCGCACCGTGCGGACCAGCTGCGCCGACTGACCGACGCTCAGCTCTTCGAGAAACTTGCCCTGCATGATGATCCCCTTGTTCTTGTTGCTTACCAGACCAGATCGCCGATGGCGTGGGTCGCGCCCACGGCCTCGGCGTCGAGCAGGGCCTGAACGGCCTCCGGGATCAGCAGGCCATCGGGCCCGACGGCCGCCTCGCCATGGATGCCCTTGGCGATGAACAGGCAGGCCAGCTTCTGGTCGCGGGCGCCCTTCACGTCGGTGATGACGCCGTCGCCGATGCACAGCACGCGGTCGCGATCGACGGGACGACCCAGCAGTTGCGCCGCCTCGGCCACGGCCAGGTCGTAGATCGCCGCATAGGGCTTGCCGGCCATGACCACCTTGCCGCCCAGGGTCTCATAGAGATCGGCCAGGGCCCCGGCGCAGAAGATCAGGCGCTCGCCGCGCTGCACGACGCGATCGGGATTGGCGCAGATGAACAGCAGGCCCCGGTCGGCGGCGACCTTCAGGCGATCGCGATAGTCCTCGGGGACTTCCTTTTCGTCCTCGTAGAGGCCCGAGCACAGGATGAAGTCGGCGTCCTCGGGGCCCGCCAGGGTCAGGTCGAAGCCCGCCCACAGCGGCCCGTCGCGCTCGGGGCCGATCTTCCAGACCTTGGTTCCCGTGTGCGGCGTCAGCAGCGCCCGGGTCGCGTCGCCCGAGGTGACGAAGCCCTGCCAGGCCGAGCGCGGTACGCCCAGGCCGTCAAGCTGCGCCACCACGTCGTACGAGGGCCGCGGCGAGTTGGAGATCAGCACCACCGGACCCTTGGTCTCACCCCATTGGGTCAGCGCCACACAGGCCTCGGGGAAGCTCTCCACCCCGTTGTGGATCACGCCCCAGACGTCGCACAGCACCACGTCGTAGCGGTCGGAAAGGTCGGAAAGGCCGGCGGGAAAGTCCATCATGGATTGGGCGGTAAAGCTCGCGGGAGTGGGCGTCAACCAGGAGCCATCTAGGCGCTCGCCCCCTCGGTCGCCAGGGCAAGGCTCATCTGTTCGGCCAGCCAGTCGTTCATGCGGGCGTCGATCACCAGGTGAACCCGGTCGATGTCGCCGCGATTGGCCACCGTATGAGGGTCGGACAGGCGCAGGTACCAGGCCTCGCCCGGAGCCAGTGGCACAGGGACGCCATTGACCTTGAACTCGACGTCCGGGTTGCTGGCGATCGGGACGTGGATACGCGCCTTGCCGTCCTCGGCGCACAGATCGAGGTCGGTATGCTCCTTGATCACCGAGCCGGGCGCCAGCTTCATCAGCCGCACGCTGGTCAGCGGGCATTCGAAAGCGGCCAGGACCGACTGGAAATAGGGGCAGGCCTCCAGGAACGGCGTGGGGACGTAGTCGGTGCGGACCGGGTCGGAATAGATCATCCGGATCGGATGGGTCTCGCCGGCCATGCAGCGCAGGGCGATGGCGCTCCAGTCGCCGTCATAGTTCTGGCGGACGAAATGCGAGACCCAGGTCGTGTCGGCTTCGACCCGCGCGAGATCCGCGCGCAGCCGGTCCGGATCGAAGGCCAAGGGCAAACGCACGCGGTCTGGAAAGCGCATGGTTTCAGCTTATGCTGGTGCTCCGCGTCGCCACAAGCGACGATCTGCCGGAGCCCGAATGACCCTCGCGCCGAGCCTGGCGGCCTTCGGGCGGCTGCTGTCCGATGCGGATCTTCGCGCGCGTCTCGCCGAGGAGCAGGACATCGGGGCGGCCGCGTTGGCGTTGGGTCTGGAGCAGCCCGGCTGGCAGGCTCAGCCGATCCGGCTCGACCAGGCGCCGCCGCCCGGCTGGCTGCCGGCCGCGATCGACGACGACCGGGTGTCTTGGCGGTGGTTCGGGCGCCGGGGGCTGCACGACGGCTTCTACGCGCACGAACTGCTGACGGCGGGTTTTCTGGCGATCAACCGGTTGTTCGCCGTCGAGACGCCGCTCTCGGCTTTGCCGTCGGGTTCGCGCGCGCCGGACGGTCTCGTCTTTCACATGTCCCGCTGCGGCTCGACCTTGATCGCGCGGATGCTGGCGGCCGATCGCGACGCCACCGTGATCTCGGAGGCCCAGCCGATCGACGCGGCGGCGCGGCGCGGCGATCCGGCCCTGCTGCGCGCCGTGGTCGCCGCCTTCGCCCGGCCGCGCGGGATCGGCGAGGCGCGGCTGTTCCTGAAGTTGGACTGCTGGAACAGCCGGGCGCTCCCGCTGTTTCGGGCGGCCTTTCCCGACACGCCCTGGATCTTCTCGTATCGCGAGCCCGTCGAGGTGATGGTCTCCCACGCCCGCCGCGCCGGAAGCCAGATGGTCCCCTCGCTGGTTCCGTCCTCGATCCTCGGGTTGGCGTGGGGGAACCCGCGGGATCCGCTCTATCATGCGGCCGTTCTGGCCAGCGTCTGCGAGGGCGCGCTGGACGGCTGGGCGGTCGGCGGCGGGATGCTGGTCGACTATCGCGACCTGCCGGAGGCGGTGTTCACGCGGGTGCTGCCGCATTTCGGACTGACGCCGGCTTGCGACGTCGAGGCGGCGACGCGGGCGGTCGCGGGCGTGAACGCCAAGGCTCCGGGCGAGGCCTTCAAGCCCGACAGCGAGGCCAAGCGCCGCGAGATCAGCCCCGCGATCCTGGCGGCGTGCGAGGGGCGCCTGGCGATCGCTCACGCGCGGTTGCGCCAGCTTTCGGAAATCGTCGTTCCGTGACTATGATCCCGGGATAAACGGGAGGGGCCGATGACGATACTGATCCTGGGGCTGATGCTGTTTCTGGGCGTCCATTCGGTGCGGATCCTGGCCGCGCCGTTCCGCAACGCCCAGGTCGCCGCCAATCCGGGGCGTTGGAAAGGGCTCTATTCGGTTATCTCGGCCGTCGGGCTGGGGCTGATCATCTGGGGCTGGATCCAGTTCCGGCCGATGGCGCCGCAGCTCTACGACCCGCCGCCCTGGGGCCTTCACGCCGCGATGGGCCTGGTCTGGATCGCTTTCGTGCTGCTGGCCGGCTCGAACGGGCCGGTCGGACGGATCAAGGCGACCGTGCGCCACCCGATGCTGCTGGGGACCATCCTGTGGTCGGCCGGCCACCTGCTGGCCAATGGCGACCAGGCCTCGGCGCTGCTGTTCGGGGCGTTTCTGGTCTGGGCGATCGTGGACCTGATCTCGGCCCTGGGGCGCGGAGAGCCGGCGCCGGTGGTGACCAAGCCGATCGCGGACGTGATCGCGGTCGTGGCGGGCACGGCGCTGTATGCGGTGTTCGTGGTCTTCCTGCACCGGCTGCTGTTCGGGGTCTCGCCGCTAGGCTAGGTCGCGTCGTGGAAGATGACGCCCAGGGTCCGCCGTCGGCCTGAGCGGATCTCGCTCACCCCATGCCGCAGCACGCGACGGTGGACGCCGCGCACGCCTTCGGCCGGCCGTTCGCGCACCGCGAAGATCACGGCCTCGCCTTGTCTCAGCGGCACGACCTGCGGCGCGCTCTGTTGGCGGGGCCGCTGCTCGACGATCACGAACTCGCCGCCGTCGAAGTCCCGGCCCGGCTCGTCCAGCAGGAACGCCGCCTGCAGCGGGAAGACGTGCTCGCCGTAGAGATCCTGGTGCAGGCAGTTGTAGTCGCCGGGGCCGTAGGTCAGCAGCAGGGGCGTGGGCCGCGCCTGGCCGGCCTCGCGGCAGCGCGCCAGCATGTCGTCCAGCGCTTCAGGGAAGCGGCGGTCTTCGTCCAGACGCTCGGCCCAGCGGTTAGCGATCGTCGACAACGGACCGTAGAGACCCTGCCGGAGCCGCTGCACGACGTCCGGCAGGGGATAGCTGAAGTATTTGTACTCGCCGCGTCCGAAGCCGTGGCGGGCCATGACCACCCGACTGCGGAAGCCCGCGTCCTGGAGATAGAGGTCGGCGATCCCCTGGCAGGTCTCGGGCTTCAGGATCGGACCGGTCAGGGCCCAGCCGCGCGCGTCGAGCTCGGCGCCGATGCGAATCCAGTCGAGTGTCACGCGGCCACGCGCGCCCCTTCACGCGCCAGGAGGGCCTGCTTGCGCTCGACGCCCCAGCGGTAGCCTGACAGGCCGCCGTCGGCGCGGACCACGCGGTGGCAGGGCGTGATCACCGCCAGCGGATTGGCCCCGCAGGCCTGGGCCACGGCGCGCGCGGCGCTGGGCCGGCCGATGGCGCGGGCGATCTCGGCATAGGAGGCGGTCCGGCCGGCCGGGATTTCGCGCAGGGCGGCCCAGACGGCCTTCTGCAGTTCGGTGCCCTGGGCGTCGATCGGCAGGTCCAGCGCGCGGTCGGGATGATCAACGATCCCGGCCACGGCCCCCAGGTCGGCGTTCAGGCCCTCATCGTCCGGCACGATCCGGGCGTGCTTGAAGCGTTTTTCCAGGTCGGCTCGCAGCGCCTCGACGTCGTCGCCCAGGGTGACCAGGCGCAGGCCGGCGTCCGATCGGGCCACGAGCGCCAGGCCCAGGCTGGTCTCGCCGACGGCCCAGCGCAGGGTCTCGCGATTGATGTCGGGCTTGCAGCGCAGGCAGGCGCGCAGGCCAGCGGCGCGGGCGTCTTCCCGGGTGGCGTAGAAGGCGACGTTCTTGCGCAGCGGACGGCCGCCGCAGCTGGCGACGCAATAGACGCCGGTGGTGCGCACGCCGATATAGAAGGCGCCCTCGGCGGCGCGGTCCTTGGCGCGCATGGCGTTCCAGCGCGCGTCATCATTGGGATAGGTCGAAGCGATCATGGGGATCTCCTTTCGTGAGGAGACCATGCGCCAGGCCACGCCGGCGATCATTCCGAAGCTTGCGGCCCAGCGCCCAAAGCTGTCAGCAGTCTAGTGTCCCGATTCCGAAGTTCGCAAGCGTTTGTGGCAAGCTCCGACGAACTTCGGAATCGATAAGGACACTAGTAAGTTTATGTTTCTAGTGTGCTTTTTTGGATTTGAAGTTCGCTCAGAGCCTGATCCAAGTACGGGCGAACTTCAAATCCAGCACACTAGGGGCCTACCAGCCGACGGCGCGACGGCGCAGGGCGCCGCGGATGAAGTCCTGCGGCGGCTCGGCCTCGGCCAGCACCGCGTCGCGGATGGCGCGCGGTTCGCCGAACAGGTGGCCCTGGCCGTAGCCGATATCGAGATCCAGGATGTCGACGATCTGCTTCTCGGCCTCGACCTTCTCGACGATGACCTCGATGCCATAGCGGCGGGTCAGGGCGGCGAAGTCGGCGGCGTTCAAGTCGGGCAGCGAGGCGATGACCAGCTTGCCGTCCTGCTCTTCCAGCTGGTCCAGCATCATCTGGGCGCCGACCTTCAGGTAACGGACGTCGGCGCGGGCCAGATCCTGGAAGTCCAGGTCCAGGTCGCTGACCTTGTCGAGGCTGAAGCTGAAGCCCAGGCTGGCCAGACGGGCCATGTGACGGGCCTCGACCGGACCCCGGCGATCGAACGCCGCCTGGCCCAGCTCGAAGATCACCGCGCCGGCCAGGTCCTTATTGGCCTGCATGAATTCGAGGAACTGCGGGAAGAAGCTCTCGTCGCCCAGGCTGGCCAGCGAGATGTTGCAGAAGATGCCGACCTTGCGGTCCTGCTTGGCCAGGCGACGGACGATCTGCACGCAGCGGAACAGCAGCAGGTTGTCGATGGCCGTCATCAGGCCCTCGGGCTCGGCCACGGCCAGGTACTCGGCCGGCATCATCACGCGGCCGGTCTCGTCGCGCAGGCGCGAGAAGCTTTCGTAGAAGACGGTGCGGCGCTGGGGCAGGCTGACGATCGGCTGCAGGTAGAGGTCGACGCGGTTCTCGGCCAAGGCGTCCTGCACGACCTGAAGCATGTGGCTGGCCTGCGGCGCGCGCTCGCGGCCCAGATTGTGGCTACGGGCCGAGGCGGCGGCGACCTGGTGGCTGAGCTGGTGCTCCAGCCGGTCGTTCATCTGTCCGATCAGGTCTTCCAGCTGATGGACCTCGGTCGACAGCTCTTCCGTACGGCGCTGGGCGTCGGCGGCGACCGATTCCACGAGGTCCGACACGCGGGCGTCGACCTTCTCGATCTGGTCCAGCAGGATGGCGTGAGCCTCGCGCACGGTGTCGATGTCGCCGCGCAGGGCGGCGGCCAGGAACGTCTGACCCAGCAGGCCGTGGAAGGCGAAACACAGGCCCAGCGCGCCGATGAAGGCCGAGACGCCGACAGCCGGGGTCGCGCCCATCCTCCAGAGGAAGAGGGAGACGATCAAAGCCAGACAAAGATAAGCCCCCGTCAGGAGCCCCAGCATCAGCCTACGCATCACTCGCCCACACGAATCGTAAGACGTAATCAGACCGGCCCACGGTCGAAGAGTCGAATCTATTAACGCCCCTGCGCCATTCGGTCCCAAAGCCCGCTAGCCTGCCCGGATCGGATGTTCCATCCGAGCCGGATAAGCAGGCGAGTTCTTCTCGGTCACGGATCTTCCGACCGCCGAACCGCGAACACTTCGGCGGAAGACCCTTAAGGACGATCATAACCCAAGACGCGCGGATCGCTGAATCGACATTGGTCTCTCCGACTGATAATCGTTCGCAATCTAATCGGAGCCATTATGTCCGAAGCGTTCGCGTTGTCCCCTCAATTCAACCCAGCCGATACTCTCGACGTGCGTCCCCTGGCCAAGGCCGGGCGGGGCGATCGCGGGGTGATCGTCAAGGTCACCGGCGCGTCCGGCGCGGCCGAGTCCGTGGCGGCGGAGGAGCTTGAGCGACGCCTGCTGGAGATGGGCTTCGTCGAGGGCGCGGCCATTGAGGTGCTGCACGAGGGCCTGTTCGGCCGCGACCCGATCGCCGTGCGCGTCGACGACACTCGGGTGGCCCTGCGCCGCCGCGAAGCCGGCGCCGTCACCGTGAAATTCGACGGACTCTAGACCTTGGCCCTAGACACCTCCTTGAGCCAGGACGGCGCGGCTGTTTCCGACGCCGCCGCCGAGCCCGCCCTGGTCGCCCTGGTCGGCAACCCCAACTCCGGCAAGACCGCGCTGTTCAACGCCCTGACCGGCAGCCGCCAGAAGGTGGCCAACTATGCCGGCGTCACGGTCGAGCGGAAGGAAGGCGTGCTGACCACGCCCTCCGGCCGACAGATGCGCGTGCTCGACCTGCCCGGCACCTATTCCCTGCGGGCCCGCAGCCCGGACGAGGTCGTCACCCGCGACGCGGTGATCGGCAAGCTGGAGGGCGAACTGGCTCCCGAGGTGCTGATCTGCGTGGCCGACGCCACCAACCTGCGCCTCGTTCTGCGCCTGGCTCTCGAACTGAAGCAGGTGGGCCGGCCGTTCGTGCTGGCCCTCAATATGTACGACATCGCCCAACGCCAGGGCTTGCGTATCGACCTGGAGCGCCTGTCCCAGGAACTGGGCGCGCCGATCGTCACCACGGTGGCGACCCGCAAGCGCGGCCTGCCCGAGCTCCTGGAAAAGGTCGAGGGCCTGGTCGCGGCCCGCAAGGTCGAGACCGAGAACGTCTGGCACGAGCCGGCCGCCGGGGAGATCCGGGCCGCCCACGCCGAGGCCCAGCGCATCTTCAAGGCCTGCGTGAAGCCGCCCGAGCGTCCGGACACCGTCACCGGCAAGATCGACGACGTGCTGCTGCACCCCGTCGCCGGCGTCCTGATCCTGATGACCCTGCTGTTCGTGATGTTCCAGGCGGTGTTCACCTGGGCCACGCCCGTCATGGACGGCATCGACGGGGCCTTCGCGGCTATCGCCGGCTGGACCAGCGCCCACCTGCCGGCGGGCCTGGTGACCAGCTTCATTTCCGACGGCCTGATCGCCGGCGTCGGCAGCGTGCTGGTGTTCCTGCCGCAGATCCTGATCCTGTTCTTCTTCATCCTGCTGCTGGAAGACAGCGGCTACATGGCCCGCGCGGCCTTCCTGATGGACAAGATCATGGGCGGGGCGGGCCTGCACGGCCGGGCGTTCATCCCGCTGCTGTCCAGTTTCGCCTGCGCCATTCCCGGCATCATGTCGACGCGGGTGATCGACAACAAGGAAGACCGGCTGACCACCATCCTGGTCGCGCCGCTGATGACCTGCTCGGCGCGGATCCCGGTCTACACCCTGATCATCGGCGCCTTCATTCCCAAGCAGACCGTCTGGGGCGTGCTGTCGCTGCAAGGCCTGGTCATGTTCGGCCTCTATGCCGGCGGCATCGTCAGCGCCCTGCTGGTCTCGTTCGTCATCCGCCGCGTGTTCTGGCGCGGCGCGGTCGAGCCCTTCATGATGGAGCTGCCGACCTATCGCTGGCCCGAGCCGCGTAACGTGCTGATGAACCTGTGGACCCGCGCCCGGATCTTCATGAGCCGCGCCGGCCGGATCATCCTGCCGCTGATGGTGCTGGTCTGGGTCCTGTCGACCTTCCCCTATCCGCCGGAAGGCGCGACGGGGCCGGCCATCGACTACAGCTTCGCCGGTCGCATCGGTAACTTCATCGCGCCCGTCATGGCCCCGATCGGCTTCAACTGGCAGATGACGGTGGCCCTGATCCCGGGCTTCGCGGCCCGCGAGGTCGCGGTGGCGGCGCTGGGCACGGTCTATGCGGTGGGCGGCGACGGCGACGCGGCCGCCACGACCCTGGGCTCGCTGCTGTCCCACCAGTGGTCGCTGGCCAGCGCCCTGTCGTTCCTGGCCTGGTACGTCTTCGCTCCGCAGTGCGCGGCGACCCTGGGCGTGGTCAAGCGCGAGACCAACGGCTGGACCTGGCCGACGGTGATGTTCGTCTACATGACCAGCCTGGCCTATCTGGCCTCGTTCGTGACCTATCACGTCGCCGTGGCGATGGGCGCGGGCTGAGGTCTGCTACAGGCCCTTTAGCCAGGCGAAGACATCGTCGGGGCGCTCCTGGGCCGACAGGCCCTCCTGGCGCGCCGCCTCGCCCAGCTTGCGCAGTCGGCCGGGCGTGACGCCGAACCGGGCCCGGAAGGCGCGACTGAAGTGGGCGTCCGACCGGAAGCCATGGCGATAGGCGACCTCTGCCAGCGTCATCTGCTCGGCGCGGTCCTGAAGGATCACGTCGAAGGCCTGGTCCAGTCGCCGCCGCTGGATGAAGGCGCTGACGCCGCCGGCGGGCTCGAACACCTTGTAGAGCTGGCTACGGGACACGCCCAGGTGCTCCCGCACCGTCTCCGGCGACAGGTCGGGATCGTCCAGCCGCCGCTCGACGAACTGCTGGCCAGCGATCAGCAGCACCTTCTCCAGCGGCCGCGGATCGGCGCCCATCGGTTCACCGCAGGCGAGTATCGCGCCGCTCACCAGGGCGGTCGTGGCCTTCGCGGCCATCGGCGTTTCAGCCGGTGTCATCGTCTCGATGGATTCCCACAGGGCGCGCAGATGCGAGGCCAGCATCCTCCCCGCCGGGGTGGCCTCCGAAACCACCCGGCCGTGGAAGTCGAGGCCGGCGGCCCGCGGGTCCAGCAGGCTGCGCGGCATCATGAGGTAAAGCGTGACGTAGGGGCTCTGGATCGTCGAGCGGTAGGGCCGCGCCATGTCCACCAGCCGGATCGCGCCCATGTCGCTGCTGGCCTCGCGGCCATCATAGTCGGCGCGCCAGACGTTCTTCCCCAGATCCAGCACCGCCATGACGGTGTCCGTCGCGTCGGCCATGATGTGGGTGAGCTTGCGCTCGAACCGCTGGGGAACGCCGACGCATCGCGCGAAGACGACATGGCCAAGCTGGTAGCCTTCCAGCCGGTTGTGGAAGTCGGCCTCGGGCGACAGCAGGGTGATGTCGAACAGATGCGCGCAGGCCTTGCGGTACAGTTCGACGGCGTCGGGCTGCTCGCGGGCGTCCAGCACCCATAGATCCCGACTCAGACGCTCATTCACGCAAAGGCCTCGCCGAACGGCCGAGACTCATCCCGGCGAAAATCCCAGAGCAATAGAATGTGGACCGTCGGTCAATGACAGAGCCACGACGCCGCGCGAGAACGAGGGGCATGTCGCGCGCCGGTGGGGTACAGGCGCGCCATGCCCAGAGCCTCCTCCTTCGCGGAACCCAGGAGGCGGTGGGGCGGTTCGTCGGCGCGCATACTGATCGCGCCGACGAAACGCTGGACCCTGTCGGGTCAAGCCTTGGCGGGTTTGGCCTTGGTGGCCCTAGCGGGTCGGAACCGGGACTTCGCCGCGATAGTCGTAGAAGCCGCGACCGGTCTTCTTGCCCAGCCAGCCGGCCTCGACATACTTCACCAGCAGCGGGCAGGGGCGGTACTTGCTGTCCGCCAGGCCTTCGTGGAGCACGTTCATGATGCTCAGCACGGTGTCCAGGCCGATGAAGTCGCCCAGTTCCAGCGGGCCCATCGGATGGTTGGCGCCCAGCTTCATCGCCGTGTCGATGGCGTCGACCGTGCCGACCCCTTCATACAGCGTGTAGATCGCCTCGTTGATCATCGGCACCAGCACGCGGTTGACGATGAAGGCGGGGAAGTCCTCGGCGTTGCTGGTGATCTTGCCCAGCGACTTGGCGAAGGCCACGGCCGTCTCGTAGGTCGGCACGTCGGTGGCAATGCCGCGGATGATCTCCACCAGCTTCATCAGTGGCACCGGGTTCATGAAGTGCAGGCCGATGAAGCGCTCGGGACGGTCCGTGGCCGAGGCCAGGCGCGTGATCGAGATCGACGAGGTGTTCGAGGCCAGCAGCGTGTCGGGCTTGAGGTGCGGCTGCAGGCTGCGGAAGATCGACTTCTTGACCTCCTCGTTCTCGGTGGCCGCCTCGATCGCCAGGTCGGTCGCGCCGATGGCCTCCAGGTTCTCGGCCGCCGAGATGCGGGCCAGGGCCGACTTCATCGCGGCGTCGTCGATGATGCCGCGGCCGACCTGACGGGCCATGTTCTTCTCGATCAGGGCCAGACCGGCGTCGATCCGCTCGCGCGAGACGTCATGGAGACGCACATCGTAGCCGGCGAGGGCGGCGACATGGGCGATGCCTGACCCCATCTGGCCGGCGCCGATGACGCCGACCGTCTTGATTTCACTCATAAAAGCCAAGCCTTCGCTTGAATTAGCGCCGGACCTGCGTGTCCGCGCCCTGGATGTGCCGACTTTTCTAGCACGAGAAACCGTGGCGCCGCCAAGGCTTTGCTGCGATGCAACGTGAGCTTGGTTGTCAGGCGGAGATCACGCTGTGGGCGGATAGGCGCGGACCGCGCCGTTCGGGTCCTCGACCGCGTCCCCTCCGGGTCCATGCGTGACATAGTTCGGTCCGACCGGGACCTTGCCGTGGCCGCCGGGGATGTCGAGGACATAGGTCGGCTGGGCCAGGCCCGAGACCGTTCCGCGCAGGGCTTTCATGATCGCCTGACCCTCGGCCAGCGTCGTGCGCAGGTGGGCGGTGCCCGGAGCGTGGTCGCCATGGTGCAGGTAGTAGGGGCGGATCCGCATCTCGACAAAGGCCCGCATCAGCGCGGCCAGCACCTCGGCGTCGTCGTTGACGCCCCGCAGCAGCACCGTCTGGCTCAGCATCGGGATCCCGGCGTCGACGATCCGGGCGCAGGCGGCGCGGGCGGCCGGGGTCAGTTCGCGGGCGTGGTTAGCGTGCAGGGCGACATAGACGGTCTTGGTCGTGCGTTTCAGCGCCGCGACCAGGTCGTCGGTCACCGCGTCCGGATCGACGGCGGGCACGCGCGTGTGGAAACGGACGATCCTGACGTGCGGGATCGCCTCCAGCCGGTCCATCAGATCGGCCAGGCGGCGGGGCGACAGGACGAAGGGGTCGCCGCCCGTGACGATGACCTCCCAGATCTCCGGCCGGCCGGCGATATAGGCGAAGGCGGCGTCCAGCTGGGCCGGGGTCAGGTTCGCCAGGCCCTCGGGGCCGACCATCTCGCGGCGGAAGCAGAACCGGCAATAGACCGCGCAGGTGTGGGTCGGCTTCAGCAGCACCCGGTCGCGATAGCGGTGGACGATCCCCTCGACGGGGCTGTGGACGGCATCACCGATCGGGTCGCCGTCCTCGCCGGGGCTGGCGACCAGTTCCTCGGGCGAGGGGATGAACTGGCGGGCGATCGGGTCGTCGGCGTCGGCGGGATCGATCAGCTCGGCCATGGCCGGGGTGATCGCCACGGCGTAGCGCGCCGCCACGGCCTCCAGCGCCGGCAGGCGCTCGGACGGGACCAGCCCGGCCTCGGTCAGGGACCGGACGTCGCGGTGGGTTTTCCCCGGGGGCGAAAAGGGGGGCGGCATGAGGCGCGGGGATATGCGGGATTTCCGGGCCGGAGGCAAATTACGGGTCTGTTCAACTCTGACCCTTAACCGTAGCCGCGAGGGAGAGGACCATCGTGACCCAGGACAGCGCGATCGCTCGCAATGTGACGCCACTGACGGCGGCCCTGGTCATGGCGATGGTCTTCCTGTTCCTGCCCCAGGTGCTGAACGACGGCGACACCTACTGGCACATGGCCACGGGCGAATGGATCCTGGCTCACGGCCGCGTCCCCGACCACGACGTCTTCTCCTACACCCAGGCCGGCCGGCCGTGGGTGGCGCACGAGTGGCTGTCCGAGACGCTGATGGCCCTGGCCGCGCGGCTGGCCGGCTGGGCCGGGGTGACGGCGTTGTTCGCGATCGCCGTCGGCGGGGCGACCTGGATGCTGGTCCGCCGGCTGTCCTTGCAACTGGGCGGCCTGACCCTGATCACGACGACGGTGCTGGCCCTGGCCTGCATGAGCGGCAGCCTGCTGGCGCGGCCGCACCTGTTCATGCTGCCGATGCTGATCGCCTGGACGATCGAGATGCTGGCGGCCCGCGACGAACATCGGGCGCCGCGCCTTTGGTTCGCCCTGCTGATGATCCTGTGGGCCAATCTGCACGGCAGCTGGGTGTTTGGCCTGGTGGTCGCCGGCGCCTTCGGGCTGGAGGCGCTGGCCGAGCCGAACGCCGACAAGCTGAAGGCGCTGCGCGGCTGGGGCCTGTTCGGCTTGCTCAGTCTGGTCTGCGCCGCGATCACCCCGCACGGGCCGGCGGCGTTGCTGTTCCCGTTCCAGGTGACCAGCATGGCGGTGCTGCCGCACATCACCGAGTGGCGGGCCGAGGACTTCTCGCACCTCTCGCCCTTCGCGATGGCGCTGCTGGCGACCCTGTTCGTCTGCCTGGGCCGTGGCGTGAAGGTTCCCACCTTCCGGCTTCTGCTGTTGCTGGCTCTGCTGTTGATGAGCTTGCAGCACATCCGCCATCAGTTGGTCTTGGCCGCCGTCGCGCCGCTGCTGCTGGCCGGGCCGTTGGCCGAAGCGCTGGGCCATGAGCCGGCCAAACCCAAGCTCTCACGGACTTTTCTGGCCGGCTTCGGCGTGGCCTGTGTCCTGCTGCTGGGCGTGCGTCTGGCCTGGCCGCTGCAACGGGTCGACGGCCTCAACAGCCCGGTCACGGCGCTCGACAGCGTGCCCGCCGAGTTGCGGAGTCAACCGGTGCTCAACGGTTACGGTCTGGGCGGTTACCTGATCTACAAGGGCGTGAAGCCCTTCATCGACGGCCGCGCCGACATGTACGGCGACGCGTTCAGCGCGCGCTATTTCGCAGCCGTCGAGCCCGACCCTGTCGCCCTGCGCAAGCTGCTGGCCGACTACGGCGTGGCCTGGACGATCTTCACGCCGGACGATCCGGTGGTGGCGCTGCTGGACAAGGATCCGGCCTGGCGTCGGATCCATGCGGACCCGTACGGCGTGGTCCACCGGCGGGTGAACTAGCCCTCCGCCACCAGCGTCCAGATCACGTCCTCGATCCGCCGGGCGCCCGTGGCCAGGAGGACCAGGCGGTCGAAGCCGAGCGCTGACCCCGACGCTTCGGGCATGTGCTCCAGGGCGGCCAGGAAGTCCTCGTCGAGCGGATAGCGCTCGCCGTAGATGCGGGCCTTCTCGTCCATCTCGATCATGAACCGGCGGCGCTGCTCGGCCGGGTCGGTGAGCTCCCCGAACGCGTTGGCCAGCTCGACCCCGCAGGCATAGAGCTCGAACCGCTCGGCCACCCGCGGGTCGGCGTCCTTCGGGCGGGCCAGGGCCGCTTCCGAGATCGGATATTCGCACAGCACCGTGGCGCGGCCTTTGCCCAGGCGGGGCTCGACCTTCTCGACGATGACGCGGCTAAAGACGTCGGCCCAGCCGTCGTCATCGGCCACCCGGATCCCAGCGGCGCGGGCGGCGGCGGCCAGGGCGTCACGGTCGGTCGAGCCATCGGTAGCGACGCTGGCCAGAAGATCGACGCCGGCGTGGCGCTGGAACGCCTCGGCCACCGACAGCCGCTCGGGCTCGGCGAAGGGATCGCAGGCCATGCCCCGGAAGTCGAAGCGCTTCGCGCCCGCCGTCTCGGCCGCCAGGGCCAGCAAGGTCGCGCAATCGTCCATCAGGGTCTGGTAGGGCGCGCCGGCCCGATACCACTCCAGCATGGTGAATTCCGGATGATGCAGCGGCCCGCGCTCCCGGTTGCGCCACACCTTGCCCAGGCTGAAGATCTTCTCCTCGCCCGCCGCCAGCAGCTTCTTGCAGGCGAACTCCGGCGAGGTGTGCAGGTAGAGCGGGCTGGCCTCGCCCGAGATCGTCAGGGCTTGCGTGGCGAAGGCGTGCAGATGCGCCTCGTTGCCAGGGGACACCTGCAGGGCGGCGGCCTCCACCTCCTCGAACCCTTCGGTCTCGAACCAGGCGCGGAACGCCTTGGTGATCCGGTTGCGGGCCAGCAGGAACGGACGGCGGTCGGCGTGGACGTCGGCGCGCCACCAGGTGGCGCCTGGGGGGGAAGAGCTCTGGGACAAGGACAGAAACCGAAGAAGCTGGAGATTTCGCCCCGTTCGCTATAGGAGGGCGGGCACGGATCAATAGCATGATCGCGCCCGCGGCCTCGCGCGCGCTTTCCACCGAGGACGAAATTTAAGTGAAGGTCGCAGCCAGCTCGCTCCGCAAAGGCGCCGTCGTCGACATGGACGGCAAGCTCTACGTCGTCCTGACGGTCGACAACATCCACCCCGGCAAGGGCACCCCGGTGACCCAGCTGAACATGCGCCGCATCTCGGACGGCGTGAAGGTTTCGGAACGCTACCGCACGACCGAGCAGGTCGAGCGCGCCTTCGTCGACCAGCGTGACCACACCTTCCTGTACCAGGATGGCGACGGCTATCACTTCATGAACCCGGAAACCTTCGATCAGGTCGTGGCCACCGAGGACGTGATCGGCGACGCCGCGCCGTACCTGCAGGAGAACATGACGGTCCAGCTGTCGACCCACAACGACGTGCCGATCGCCATCGAACTGCCGCGCACCATGATCCTCGAGATCGTCGACACCGAACCGTCGGTGAAGGGGCAGACCGCTTCGTCGTCCTATAAGCCAGCCCTGCTGAGCAACGGCGTCAAGACGACCGTCCCGCCGTACATCACGGTCGGCACCCGCGTCGTGATCCTGACGGAAGACAATTCGTATCAGGAACGCGCCAAGGACTAAGCGTCCTTCGGAGCCTTGAGACGCGAAAGGCCCGACGGGAAACCGCCGGGCCTTTTTGTTTGCGGGCTTCGGCCGGGCGGACCCGTCTCATAAGCCCAGGGGAGCGGCCTCCCGGGGCGTCTCGGTCGCTCGAGCTAGAGGCCGATGGCCTCCAGCTGCGCGACGCTCATGGCGTCCAGCTGGGCCGCGGTGAGCTTGTTGACCTGGGCGCGCGACAGGCCGCTCAGCTGGTTGGGACTGAAGGCGGCGATCTGCTCGCCGGTGAAGCCCGAGATCTGGCTGGGCATGATCTGGCCGATCTGCTCGCCGGTGAGGCTGCGAATGGCCACGGCGGGCAGCTGGCCGACCTGGGTGGTGGTCAGGGCCCCGAGCTGCGCGCCGGACAGCCGCGCCAGGCCCTCGGCCCCGAACGCCGTCAGCTGCTCTCCCGAGAAGCCGCGCACCTGGGTCGCCGACAGGCTGCCGAACTGTTCGTTGCTCATGCCGTTCACCGCCGCCAGCGACAGCGCGCTGATCTGGCTGTTGGTCAGGGCCGCGACCTGGGTGCGGTTGAGCTCGCCAATGTCGGCGGGCGTGAGGCCGCGCACCTGCACGGGTGTCAGCGCCGAGATCTGGCCGGCCGAGAGCGCCGCCACCTGGGTGACGTTCAGGGCCGAGATGTCGGCGGCCGAGAAGCCTTCCAGCTGGCCGGCGCCCAGGGCGCCGATCTGGCTGGCGGTGAACTCGCCGATGTCGGCGCTGCTGAACCGCTCGATCTGGCTGGTCGTCAGGCCGCGCACCTGGGCGGTGGTCAGGCGGGCGAACTGGGTGGCGTCCAGGGCCGAGAGAATGTCGCCGCTGACCGCGCCGATCTGGGTCCCGGACAGCACGGCCACCTGGGTGGTGCTCAGGGCCCCGAAGGCGGTGGCGTCGAGGCTGGCCACCTGGGTCGTCGACAGGCCCGTGATCTGGCTGGTGGTCAGGCTGGTCAGGCGCGAGGTCCCGAGGGCCGCGAAGGCCGTGGGCGACAGGGCGCCCAGCTGGGTCGGGTTCAGGTTGGCCACCTCGGTCGAGGTGAGGTTGGCGATGAACGTGCCGGAAAGGCCCGCCATCTGGGTGGCGCTGAGCGTGGGCAGCCGGCCCTTGAAGACGCTGTCGGGCAGCACCGCCAGTTGGGTGGGCGACAGGCCGGCGAACTGGGCGGCCGTGAGGTCCGCGATGGCGGTGGTCGACAGGCCGCCGATATTGGTCGTCGACAGCGCTCCCAACTGCGAGGGGGTCAGGCCGTCGACCTGGGTCGCGGACAGCTCGGCGAAGTCGGTGGTCGACAGGCTGGCGATCTGGGTGGTGCTCAGGCTCTGCACCTGCGCCGCCGACAGGCGGGCGACCTGGGTGGCGGTCAGGGCGGAGAAGGCCGTCGGCGTCAGGGCCGACAGGAACGCGCTCGAGAGGCTGCCGACCTGGGTGACGGCCAGGGCGGACAGCTGGTCGCCGGTCATGGATCCGGCCTGGGTGGTCGACAGGCCGGCCAACTGGGCGGAGGTGAACCCCGCCACCTGGGTGGCGCTCAACGCCGGCAGGGCTTCGCTGGCCAGGGCCCCGACCTGGATCGAGCTGAGCGCCGCCAGCTGGGTCGCCGACAGCCCGCCAACCTGGGTCGATTGCAGGGCCGAGATCTGCGACGGGACGAGCGCGCGGACCTGGGCGGTGCTCAGGGCGGCCAGCTGGTCCGGCTTGAGGGCCGCCACGTCGGTGGCCGAGAGGCCGCCCAACTGCGACGCGGCGATCGCGCCCACCTGGGTCGTGCTCAGCTCGCCCATGTCCTCGGCCGTCAGGCCGCGCAGCTGGGTGGCGTTCAGGCCGCCGATCTGTGTGGTCGTCAGGGCCGCGACTCGCGCGGCGTCCAGCGCCGAGAAGGCGGTCGCCGACAGGCCGCCGATCTGGGCGGGGCTCAGCGCGGTGAGGCGCGCGGTCTCGATCGCCGCCACCGCCGTACTGGTCAGGCCGGCCAGCTGGCTGGCGCGCAGGCCGGTCCACTGGGTGGTGTTGAGATAGGTGAGGTCGGTGGCGTCCAGGCCGCTCAGCTGGGTGGCGGTGAGACCCTGCACCTGGGTGACCGCCAGCCCCGCCCACTGGGTGGCGTTGAGATTGCCGATCGTCTCCGGCGACAGGGCGCCCAGCTGCATGCCGGTCAGGGCCGCGATCTGGGTGGGGGCCAGAACGCCGAACATCGTCGTGGCGAAGCCCTTCAGCTGCGTCGATGTCAGGCCGCGCAACTGAGAGGCGGTCAGCTGCCGCAGGCTTTCGGGGTTCAGGCGGCCCAGATTGGTTACCGACAGCGCGCCGAGCTGACTGGCGTTGAGGCTGCCCAGCTGGGTGGCGCTCAGGTTCGTGGCGATGTCGGACGGCAGGCCGGCCATCTGTTCGGTGGTGAGGCCGCGAAGCTGACCGGCGCCCAGGGCCGCGATCTGGGCGGCGCTGAGGCTGTCCAGCGCCGCGGTCGACATCTTGCTGATCTGGGTGCTGCCCAGCAGGCTCACGGCCGTGGTCGACAGGTGCGGAACCAGGACGCCCACCTGGGTCCCGGTCAGGGCGCCGATCTGGGCGCTGTTCAACTCGTCGACATCGTCGTCGGTCAGGCCCTTCAGCTGGGTGGTCGTCAGGCCGCGCATCTGCACGACGTTGAGCCGGGCCGTCTGGGTCGCGTCCAGGGCCGACAGCGACTCGGGCGTCAGGCCGCCGATCTGCGTGGCGCTCAACGCGGCGACCTCGGTGGCGGTCAGCCGGCCGATGTCGGTGGGCGTCAGCACCTTCATCTGCGTGGCGGTGACCCCCTTAAGCTGCAGGCTGCTGAGCGAGGCGACGCCGCGCAGCGTCGCGAACTGGGTCCCCGACAGCGCGCCGATCTGGTCGAAGGTCAGGGCCCCGACCTGCTCGGCCGTCATGGCGGCCAGGTCGCTGGTCGACAGGGCTTTCACCTGCAGCGGCAGCAGGGCCTTGATCTGGGTCGGGGTGAACGCGGCGAAGTCCTCGTCCGACAGGGTCGCCAGCCGCTCTGGCGGAAGCTCGCGGATCTGGGCGGCGGTGAAGGCCTTCAGCTGGGCGCGGGTGAACTCGTTGAAGTCGGCGCCGTTCAAGCCCTTCAGCTGATCGGGCCGCAGGCGGGCGATCTGGCTGGCGCTGAGCGCGGCCACGTGGGTGGCGTCGAGGCTGGAAAAGGCGGTGACCGACAGCCCGCCGACCGCCACCGGGTCCATGGCGGCCAGCAGTTCGGGCTTGAGGGCGTGGACCGCCGTCACCGACAGGCCGCCCGTGTGGTTGCCGGACAGCCCGGCGATCTGGGTCGGCGTCAGCTGGTTGAGGAAATCGGCGCCGGCGCGGCCGATCTCTACGGCGGGCAGGCTGCGGATCTGGGTCGGCTTCAGCGCGGCGATCCGCTCGGGACCAAGGGCGGTCAGCTGGGTGGCGGCGAGGGCCGACATCTGTAGGGCGCTGGCGCCGGCCCACTGTTCGGGAGTCGTCAGAGTGATGGCGTCGGCGCCCAGGCCTCTAAGGGTCTGCACCGACAGGCCCGCGAACTGGGTTGGGCTCAGCGCGCCGACTTGATCGGCGGACAGGCCGGCGAACTGGGTCTGGGTCAGGCCGCCGATCTGGGCGGCGGTGAGGGCCGACAGCTGCTGGTTGGTGAACTCGCGGATGTCGGATGCGGGCAGCTGTCGCAGCTGGGTCGGGGTCAGGGACCGCACCTGGGCCAGGGACAGGCTCTGGACCTGGTCGCGCGACAGGGCCGAGACCGCCGACGACGACAGGGCGACGATCTGGGTCAGGGCCAGGCTATCCAGGGTGGTGGTGCTGAGCTGCGCGATCGTCGTGCCCGACAGGGCCTGCACCTGGACGGCGTTCAGCAGCTTCAGCTGCTCGGCGCTGAAGGCGACGGCCGACGACAGGCGCGGCAGCTGGGCGGTGGTCAGGGCCGACAGCTGGGTCTTGTTGAACCTGGCGAACTGCTCGGCGGTCAGGCCGCTGATCGCCGTGGCCGAGATCGCCGCGACCTGGGCCTTGGTCAGCTTGGCGAATTCGGACGGCGGCGCCTCGGCCAGCGCCGCGGCGCTCAGCGTGGCGATGCGGGCGGCGGGCAGGCTGGACAGGGCCGAGGTATCGGAAACGCCGGCGACCATCTCTACTCCACCCACTCCGCGCGCCAGAGGCGCCGCCAGCACGATCGCACGAATCGCAAATCCACTTTAAGTGGAAATTCGTACAGTTTAAACTATATTTCCAATTCGCGCGTAGCGGGTCAAGCCTTCGACCAGGGCGTCGAAGACCAGGCGGACCCGGCGAACGTCCTTCAGGTCCTCGTGGGTGACCACGAAGGTCTCCAGGTCGATGGCGAACAGATCGGCCATTACACGCTCCAGCATCGGATCGCGCGCGGCCAGGCCGACCTGGCAGATGCCCAGCCCCAGGCCGGCGCGGATCGCCGCCAGCTGGGCCACGTCGTTGTCGGTGCGGAAGGAAAAGTCCTCGACCCGCAGGTCGAGACCCAGGCCCATGGCCTTGACCGCCCGCACGCCGATCGTCTCGCTCTCATAGCCGATCAGCGGCATTCGGCGAGCGTCTTCCATCGTCGTCGGCCGGCCCCAGGCGTCCAGCACGCGCTTGTGGGCGAACATGCCGAGGCTGATATTGCCGATCCGCTTGGCGACCAGGGCCTCCTGGGTGGGCCGCACCATTCGCACGGCGATGTCGGCCTCGCGGCGCAGCAGGTCCTCGCTGCGGTTGGTCAGGGCCAGCTCGAAGACCAGGCCCGGATGGGTCTCGCGCAGCTCCGCCAGCATCGCCGGCAGCACCTCCATGCCGACTACCTCGCTGGCGGTGATCCGCACCACGCCCGAGGCGGCGCCCGCCTCGGCCGAGGCGGCGCGGGCCAGGGAGGCGGCGGCCAGCGCCATGGCCCGGGCGTGCTGCGCCAGGTCCTTGCCCAGCGCCGTGGGCGTCAGGCCCGAGGGCGAGCGGGTGAAGAGGGCCACGCCCAGTTGGGCCTCCAGGTCCTCGATCCGTCGCCGCACCGTGGGCTGAGCCGCGCCCAGCTGGCGGGCGGCGGCCGACAGGCTGCCAGTGTCGATCACGGCCAGGAAGGCGCGCTGGCGCTCCCAGTCTACGGCGATGGGCGGCTCGAGGCTCATTCATTTTTGATAAGCCAATCAATCATTCTTAGCAATTTCTATCGAGGTGTGCGCGGCGCATCTTCCGGTCATCGACTTTCACGGAGACCCTGATGACCCCCTCCAATCGCATCGCTCTCGTCCTCGGCGCCAATGGCGGCGTGGGCGGAGAGACCGCCGCCGCCCTTGTCCGCCACGGCTGGACCATCCGCGCCCTGGTCCGCGACCTGGCCAAGACCGCCCGTCCGGGCTTCGACTACATCCAGGGCGACGCCCTCGACCGCGACGCCGTGGTCTCCGCCGCGAAAGGCGCGTCGATCATCGTCCACGCCGTCAATCCGCCCGGCTATCGCGGCTGGAAAAAGCTCGTCCTGCCGATGATCGACAACAGCATCGCCGCCGCCCGCGCCAGCGGCGCGCGGATCCTGCTGCCGGGCACGATCTACAACTACGATCCCGCCGCCCACGCGCTGATCGACGAGACCACGCCGCAGCGCGCCTTCACCCGCAAGGGCAAGATCCGCGTCCAGATGGAGGCGCGCCTGGAAGCGGCCGCCGCCCCAGGGAGCGAAAATGGCGGCGTGCGGTCGCTGACCCTGCGGGCCGGCGACTATTTCGGGCCGCGTTCGACGACGAACAGCTGGTTCGCGTCGGGCCTGGTCACGCCCGGCAAGCCGGTGAAGACTATCCTCTATCCCGGTGACTGGGGTGTCGGTCACGCCTGGGCCTATCTGCCCGACGTCGGCGAGACCTTCGCGCGGCTGGCCGATCGCGAGGCCGAGCTGCCGGCCTTCGCCCGCTTCCACTTCGGCGGGGTCTGGGACGCCGACGGGACCGCCATGGTCCGCGCCATCGCCCGCGCCGTCGGCGACGAACGCCCGAACGTCCGCCGCCTGCCCTGGGGGCTGCTGCCGTTGGCCGCGCCGTTCAACGAAACCCTGCGCGAACTCCTCGAGATGAGGCCGTTCTGGCGCGAACCTGTCCGCCTCGACAACCGCCGTCTCGTCGCCTTCCTCGGCGAGGAGCCGCGCACCCCGCTAGACGTGGCCGTGGCGGCGACCATGCGCGGCCTGGACGTGCCGGTGGCGGAGCAGGGCGCGCCGTCGCGGTTGGCGCGGGCCGCCTAAGCCCGCGCGAGCCGCCGGTCGAACTGTCCGATGGTCGAGACCAGGGTCGCCATCTCGATCGGCTTCTCGATGAAGGCGTTCATGCCGGCCGAGAGGGCTTCGGAGCGCTCGTCGTCCATGACGCCGGCTGTCAGGCAGATGATCGGCAGTCGCTCCCAGCGGGGCTCGGCGCGGATGCGGCGGGTGGCTTCCAGCCCGCCCATCCTGGGCATGTTGAAGTCGATCAGCACGATGTCGAAGTCGGCCTTGCCCAAGGCGTCGATCGCGGCCTGGCCGTCGCCGGCCTCGACGATCTCGCAGCCCAGAGGAGCCAGCATCATGCCGATGACCTTGCGATTGACCGGATAGTCGTCGACGACCAGCAGCCTCAGCGGCGGTCCCGCCGGCGTCCCGCTGGGCTCGACCACGGCGGCGGGCGGGTCGCAGAGGAAGGTCAGGACGAAAGTCGAGCCCTTGCCGACTTCGCTTCGGGCCGTGACCGCGCCGCCCATCATCTGCGCCAGGCGGCGCGTTATGTTCAGGCCCAGGCCCGTGCCGCCCGTGCGTCGCGCCGTGGTCGGATCGGCCTGGACAAAGGGCATGAACAGCCGCTCCAGCACCTCGGGGCGGATGCCGACGCCCGTGTCGGAGACGGTGATTTTCACCCGTAGGCGACCCACCTCGGGCGCGGGCGCGCAGCCGACCCGCACCAGGATCTGTCCGAAGGGGGTGAACTTCACGGCGTTGGAGATCAGGTTGGTCAGGCACTGGCGCACCCGCAGCGGGTCGAAAGTCAGGGCCGCGGGCACGGCGTCGTCGACCTGCAGGATGATGCTCGAACCCTTCTCGCGGGCCTGCGACTGGTTCAGTCGAACCACGCGGTCGGCCAACTGGGCCAGGTCGCCGACGATCGGAGCGATCTCCAGCTTGCCGGCCTCGATCTTGGCGAAGTCCAGCACGTCGTTGAGAAGGGCCAGCAGGGTGCGGCCGGACTCTTCCAGCAGTTCGACCTGCTCGCGCTCGCCGGGCTCCAGAGGCTCCAGCTTCAGGGCCTGGGAGAGGCCAAGCATGCCGTTCAGCGGGGTGCGCAATTCGTGGCTCATCAGGGCCAGGAACTCGGACTTGGCCTGGCTGGCGATCTCGGCCCGAGCCTTGGCCTCCTCCAGGGCGCGACCGTTGCGCATGCTGGTCAGGGAGGCCTGGGCGGTGTAGGCGGTCAGCATCAGCGCGGCGAGGAACAGCACCAGCCGCTGGCCCGGCGGGAACGGGTTGAAGACTGCGGTCAGGGCCAGCAGCAGCAGGGCCGCGCCACCGCCGACGATCAGCAGCAGGAGCTTGGATCGCGCCGTGAACGCCTGGGCGTGGACCAGCAGGGCCGACAGCAGGCACACGGCCGCCAGGCGCATGACCTCCTGGTCCAGGGTCCACAGCAGAACGACCAGCGCCCACCAGACCAGGTTCATCCAGACGACGGCCGCGACATAGGCCTGGCGCTGTCTGGCGGTGGTCGCCTGGTCGGCGCGCTGGGGCTTGCTGGCGACCCAGACCGCGGCCTCGGCGCTGGCGAAGACCAGGCCCCAAAGCAGGCCTGCAAGCGGATCGACGAACAGGGCGTAGCACGTCGCGCTAAGCGCCCCGATGGCCAAGCGCAGGCCCAGCGTCGGCAGGCTGCGCACCGTGACCGTGGTGACGCCTTCATCGAACCATTTCGACCAGCCCGGCACGATCGTTCTCCCCCGCTGCCCGCGCCCCTCGGGTTGCGGTCACGCTTTCGCACCCGAGCGCGGCGTGAGGCAACCGGCGGCGCCGGGAGCGGAACCGAAATTGGGTGTTTCGCTCAGCGGGTCCGCTCGTATCACCGCGCAACAAGAAAGGCCCGGAGTCTCCTCCGGGCCTTTCCGATGTTCGCGAGCCAGGGAGGCTGGGCTTATTTGCCCGCCGCCGTCAGGGCGTCCATCAGTTCCGGGACGGCCGTCTTGTAGTCGGCGACCAAGCCGAAGTCGGCGACCTGGAAGATCGGCGCGTCGGCGTCCTTGTTGATCGCGACGATCACCTTGGAGTCCTTCATGCCGGCCAGGTGCTGGATGGCGCCCGAGATGCCGATGGCGACGTAGAGCTGCGGGGCCACGACCTTGCCCGTCTGGCCGACCTGGTAGTCGTTCGGGGCGTAGCCGGCGTCGACGGCCGCGCGCGAGGCGCCGACAGCGGCGCCCAGCTTGTCGGCCAGCGGCTCGATCACGCGCTGGAACTCTTCGGCCGAACCCATGGCGCGACCGCCCGAGACGACGATCTTGGCCGCGGCCAGTTCCGGACGGTCGGACTTGACCATCTCTTCGCTGACGAAGCGGGTCTTGGCCGCATCGGCGCCGCCGACCGTTTCGACCGAGGCCGAGCCGCCTTCCGCCGCCGCCGCGAAGGCGGTCGGACGGACGGTGATGACCTTCTTGGCGTCCGACGACTGGACGGTCTCCAGCGCGTTGCCGGCGTAGATCGGGCGCGTGAAGGTGTCGGCCGAGACGACCTCGACGATGTCCGAGATCGGGGCCACGTCCAGCTTGGCCGCGACGCGCGGGGCGAAGTTCTTGCCGCCCGAGGTGGCCGGAACCAGGATCGCGTCATAATTGCCGGCCAGCGCCAGGACGGCGTCGGCCTGGGCTTCGGCGATGCCGTGACCGAGGGCGTCGCTCTCGGCCAGCAGCACCTTGCGGACGCCGGCGATCTTGGCCGCTTGGTCGGCCACGCCCTTGGCGCCCTTGCCCAGGACCAGGACGTCGACGTCGCCCGAGATCTTCAGGGCGGCGGTGACGGTCTTGTGGGTGGCGTCGCGCAGGTGCGCGTTGTCGTTATCGGCGACGACGAGAACAGCCATTACAGCACCCCCGCGGTGTTGAGCTTGGAGACCAGATCGGCGGCGGTTTCGACCTTGATGCCGGCCGAGCGCTTGGCCGGCTCGGCGACCTTGATCACCTTCAGGCGCGGCGCGATGTCGACGCCGTAGTCGGCGACCGTCTTGCTGACGATCTCCTTCTTCTTGGCCTTCATGATGTTGGGCAGAGACGCATAGCGCGGCTCGTTCAGGCGAAGGTCGGCGGTGATGATCGCCGGCAGGTCGACGTCGAGGACCTGCAGGCCGCCGTCGACTTCGCGGGTGACCTTGGCGGTCGAGCCCGAGACTTCCACCGCCGAGGCGTAGGTCGCCTGCGGCCAGCCCAGCAGGGCCGACAGCATCTGGCCGACGGCGTTGTTGTCGCCGTCGATCGCCTGCTTGCCCATCAGGACCAGGTTGGGGTTCTCTTCAGCCATGACGGCCGCCAGCAGCTTGGCCACGGCCAGCGGCTCGGGATCGGCGTCGGTGGTGATCAGGATCCCGCGGTCGCCGCCCATGGCCAGCGCCGTGCGGATCGTCTCCTGGGCTTGCGCCGGACCGATGCTGACGATGACGACCTCGGTCGCCACGCCCTTCTCCTTGAGACGCACGGCTTCTTCGACCGCGATCTCGCAGAAGGGATTCATCGACATCTTGACGTTCGCAAGGTCGACACCGGTCTGGTCCGCCTTTACGCGGGCCTTGACGTTGTAATCGATAACCCGTTTGACCGGGACTAGGACCTTCATCGGTTTCCACCGCCTCCAGGCTGCTTTTTATCCTGCTTGGCCTCCGACTTACCGTTTCGGCGCCGCAATGCAAGTTTCCCTTTGCGTAAGCGTAATGCATTAGGTCGGGCAGGGTTCAAACAGTTGTACGATTTCCGGCGCTTCGCTGCCCGATGACGCCGGCGACGCCAATTCCCTTACGCGCGGAAAGACGGTAAGGGGCGCCCATGAACAAGACTTTCACGCGCCTGAAGTACATCTTCCTCGGCCTGTTCGTGCTGCTGAGCGGCGCCGCCCTGACCTACCACGTCGTGTGGGTATGGCCGAAGGAGAAGTGCGAGAAGCAGGGTCGCCCCTGGGCGGGCAAGTGGATGAAGTGCGGGCGGGTCTATTCGATCGAGACCCTGACGCGCCGCCCGTTGAACGTGCCGCCGATCAATGGCGAGGCGGCGGTTCCGGCTCCCGCGGCTGCTCCGGAAAAGAAGTAGGCTCTACCGCGTCGCGCCCGGCTTCCACAGGACGTCGGCGCGCCCCTGATCGTTGCTCCACCGCGCCGCGACGAACAGAAGGTCCGACAGCCGGTTCAGATACTTGATCGCCGGCTTGCCCACGATCTCGCCCTCCATCTCCGACAACGCCACGCAGGTCCGCTCGGCTCGGCGGCAGACGGTGCGCGCCACGTGCAGGGCCGCCGCCGCCGGCGACCCAGCGGGAAGCACGAACGACGTCAAAGGCGCCATCTCGCCGTTCAGCAGGTCGATCTCGCGCTCCAGACGTTCGACCTGGCCGTCGAGGATGCGCAGGGGCTCCCAATCCGGCTTGCCGTGCTGCTCGGGCGTGGCCAGATCCGCGCCCAGGTCGAAAAGGTCGTTCTGGATGCGCTCCAGCATGGCGTCGAGCTGGGGATCGTTCGCCGTGTGCTGGCGAGCCATCCCGATCGTGGCGTTGGTCTCGTCCACCCCGCCATAGGCTTCCACCCGCGCGGAGGCCTTGCTGACCGGCGCGCCGGTGGCCAGCCGCGTCGAGCCGCCGTCGCCCGTGCGGGTATAGATGCGATTGAGCGTGACCATAGGTCGCGGACTCCGGTTCGACGAAGCAGGTTACCTACGCGCCGCCACGCCGCCACCAGAATGCGGCGGCGACCAGCACGATGATGGCGATGAACTGCAGCAGCACGCGCAGGCGCATCAGCTTGTTCGAATAGGAGCGGCCGAAGTCGCCGCCGCGGAACAGGGCGTAAAGCCCGGCGGCCAGAGCGATCAGGACCGCCAGCAGGGCGGCGGGAACGAGGAAATCGAACAGGTGGCTCATGGCCTCGGAGAATAAGGCGTCGCGTCAAGTCGCGCCATAGAGGCCGGAGCCGTAAGGGCGTCCGTGGCGAGGCGTCGCGCGTTCACCCGCTCCAGGGCGAGGACTTGGTTCGATGACTGTCGTCCGTTGAGCCAATTCGCCGAACCTGTTCGGTGAGCGAATTTGTCGCAGTGACGCTCTGAGAGCGCTCCCATATCTATACCATACGCCTTTGTCCGGCGATTTGAGTTCGCTTTTGCGGTTGCAATGGCCTCCCCCTAGCGTTATTGCGCCCGCTTCCTATTTTTCAGTGTGCGTTCGTTGAACATGATCAACCTCCCCCACCGCGGATCGTTCAACGCCTTTCACTCACCCCAGCGGGGGTAGGAGTTACCTGCAATGGCCCAGAGCGCTCTGCTCTCGACCAACGCTGCGCTCTCCGCGTCCGATCGCGAAGAAGCCATGGCCGAAGTCCGCCAACTGATCACCGACCTGCGCGACGCCGCGCAGGATGGCCGTCAGCTGGCCCGCCGTTACGCCGACGTCCTTCAGAACGTCGTCGATGAGTACTGCATTGAGTTCGAGAAGCGCGCTGAAGCCGCTCTCGCCCGCCTGGAGGCCGCCGCATGAGCTTTGTGTCCGTTAATATCGAGTCCGCCACCGACTCTCCGGTGAAGCTGACCCGCCGGGCCCTGGCCAAGCAGCGCACCCGCGAACGCGTCCTGGCCGCCGCCCGCAGTCTGTTCAGCGAGCGCGGCTATGAAGGCGCGACCATCAGGGATATCGCCCAGGTCGCCGGCATGTCGACCGGCGCCGTGTTCGCCAGCTTCGCCGACAAGTCGGAGCTGTTCGAAGAGATCCTGACCGCCGACTACGAGGTCATCTACGCCCAGATGATCCAGGCCTCGCGCAACGCCAAGACGGTCGACGAAGCCCTGCTGGGCCTGTTCGGCGTCGCCTACGGCTTCCACGTCGAGCAACTGCCGCTGCTGCGCGCCAGCATCGCGGTGTCCTGGACCCGGTCGGAAGCCGCCGAGCGCCGCGCGCGCGGCGATATCAAGCACCTGTTCCATCTGATCGCCGACGCTCTGCAACGGGCCATCGATCAGGGCCAGTTGAAGAAAGATATCGACGTCAAACTCTTGGCTGAAATGAGCTGGGACGTGTATGTCGCCAACTATCGCCGCGCCGTCTACGACGGTTGGTCGGTGGAAGCTCTGCTGGCGCGGCTTTCGGATCAACTGAAGGTGATCTTCGCGGGCGCTCGCGCCTGACGAACGAAACTGGGCGCTCCGTTCGGGGGAACGGAGCGCCTTTGTCACAGCGACGCTAGCGTGTTCGAGGGGGACGTGCGTGGGCGTAAGAGATGATCAGAAGGCGGCGACCCGGGAACGGGTGCTTGAGGCCGCCAGGGACCTCTTCAATGAGGTCGGCTACGACGAGACGACGATCCGCGCCATTGCTGAGCGCGCGGGGGTCTCCGTCGGGAGCGTGTTCACCACCTTCGCCTCCAAGGCCGAGGTGTTGAGCCATGTGATGAACCACCGGCTGGCCGAGCTCTATGCCGAGCTCGACCGCGTGGCGCCGCTCCTGCGCGGCGGCACCGCCGACAAGCTGTGCTCGATCTTCGCCATCCACTACGAGTTCGAGACCCGGCGAGTGAAGCTGTTCCTGGCCCACATCGCCGCCTCATACAATCCGAACAACGATCCGGGCGTTACGCCCTATGGCCGCAATCCGCGTCTGTCCCAGATGCTGCTCGACGTCCTGGAAGAGGGCGTGCGCAAGGGCGAGGTGCGGGGCGACCTGGATCTGCGCCTGATCATCGACACCCTGAAGGCCTCGTACGCCTGGAATTACCGCATGGCCGCCGCGGCTGGCGGGAACATGCCAGCGGCCGAGATGTCGGCGGTCATGGACAAGCAGATCGCGGTGATCGCCGAGGGATGGAAGCCACGGTAACGGGGCGCTTTTTGATCTAGATCATCCGGAACAGGGTGTCCGTCTGGGAATTGTTAACGCGCCACCCAGGAGCGTCGGCATGCGTGTCCCGATCTCGTCCGCCGTCTCTTTCGCCCTTCCGCTGATGGTCGCGGTTCTGGCCGCGACGCCGGCCCTGGCTTGTTCGGCGCGGGCGGCGGCGGGAGACACCATCGCCGGGCCGGTGCTCGAGGTTCCCGCCGCTGGCGTAATCTGCGTGGCCTTGGGCCCCGAGCCGTCGGACTGGGTGCTGGTGCGCCTGGGCGGCGGCGCATCGATCGACCGCAAGGTCCTGATGGCCGCGGTCTTCGCCCGACGGGTGGAGTGCGTGATGGGCGCCGAGGGCCGGGGCCATTGCCGCCTCGACGGCGCCGACGTCGTGAGCCTGGCCCAGACGCCGACCGTGCAGCAGGCCGCGCTCAGCTGGCGCTGAGCACTCCTTTTTTCCTACTGCGGTCCCGCCCCTGGGTTCTGGAACTCGAAGCCGGGATCCTTGCGTCCCTTGCCCGTTCCGAAGGTCCAGGCCAGGGTGATGCGGATATTGCGGGCGTCGGGATCGCGGACGACCAGGCTCTTCAGCGACGGGGTGTCGATCACCTGCTTATCGCGGTAGAGGCCGAGGGCGTCCTGGACGGAGACCAGAAGCGACAGCTGCTCGCTGATCTTGCGGCGGTAGCCGAGGTCTATGCCCGCGAACGGCTTGGCGTAGCCTTGCGGCGTCAGGCGCTTGCCGACCAGGAAGCCGTTGACCTGCAGAAGATCCTTGGGCGTGGCCTGCCAGCTCAGGCTGGCGCGGCCCTGGGCCGTCGTGCCGGTGCGTTTGTCGGTGAAACCCAGGTTGGAGCCGTCCAACTGCGCCCAGAACAGGGTGCTGCTGAGGTTATAGGTCAGCTTGGGCGTCAGCTTGCCGTTCAGGACCAGCTCCAGGCCGCCGTTGCGGGTCTGGGCGACATTGGCCTTGGTGGTGACGAAGACGCCGCCGCCCCGGTCGGTGACCACGTCGGTGACCACCTTGTCGTTCTCGCGGTAGAACAAAGTCGCCAGGGCCATCATCGGCGCCTTGCGGTATTGCCAGCCAAGCTCGAACGAGTGGGTCTGCTGGGGCTTCAGGTTCGGATTGCCGATCCGGTAGTTCAGCGGGTCCAGCAGGAACGGCGCGGGATTGAGGTCGAACGGACCGGGACGCTGCAGCCGCTCGCTGTAGCTGGCGGTTAGTTTCTGCTGGTCGTTCAGCTTGTACGACAGGTGCAGGCTTGGCATCAGCCGGGTGGTGTCGTTGTCGTCCTTGCGGCCGGTCGAGGTCAGATCCAGCTTCGACTGCTCGTAGCGCAGGCCGGCCAGCATCGTCAGGTCGCCGAGCGGGCGCTCGTAAGTGACATAGGCCTGGCTCAGCCGCTGTTCGTAGAAGAACGTGTTGGTCAGGCCAGGATCGATCGCGAGGCCGCTCAGCGCGCCGCCGCGCAGGCCGATATTGTCATAGACGTTGTCGTCGAACTGCAGATCAAAGCCCAGCTTCAGCGTCTGGCCCGGACCCATCGGCCGGACATAGTCGCCCTTGAGGTCGGTCTGGCGGGTGTCGTAGCCCAGCCGCTGCTGGTCGTAGGCGCTGGACGCCGCCGGCGCGGTCGCCGAGGTGTGGCCCGTGCGCGTGCGGTTGTCGTCGGTGACGTCGTAGCTGAGCCTCAGCGAAAGCTCGTGGCCGTCGCCGTCGAACTTGCGGCGCAGACTGCCGACGATCGCGGCGTTGTCGCGGCGCTGACGGAGCGTCATATCGCGCCGATAGGCCTGGATGAGCGCTCCATTGGCGTCCTCGCGCGTGGTGTCGGCGGCGCTGTCGAGCGCCAGGTTGAAGCGCGACAGCCGCGCCTCGCCGCCGATCCGCAGCTTGTCTGAGACGTCGTAGTCGACCGTGGCCTGGCCGGTGACGCCATCGATGTCGAAGTCGGTGGTCCCCTGGGTTTCGCTGTCGAGATTGGCCTGCCGGCGGCGCTCGTAGTCGACCTCGTCGAAGACGTCGCGGCGATAGTTGATGTCGCCGGCGGCCGACAGCTTGCCGCTGTTGTAGCCGATATTGCCCGAAAGGCCGTTGCGGCCGTGGTCGCCGCCCGTGACGCGGATCGAGCTGGTCCGGCCCGCGCCCTTGGCCTTCTTGGTGATCAGATTGATGACCCCGCCCGTGCCGTCGGCGCGGAACTCGGCCGAGGGGTTGGTGATCACCTCGACGCGATCGATGCGCTCGGCCGGCATCTGCTGCAGCGCCTGGCCGCGACCGTCGCCCTGGAACAGGCCCGAGGGCTTGCCGTCGATCAGGATGGTGACGTTGGGATCGCCGCGCATGCTCACATTGCCCTGCACGTCGACCTCGACGGACGGGACGTTGCGCAGGGCGTCGGCGATGCCGCCGGACTGAGCGGCCAGATCGCCCGAGACGCTGTAGCTGCGGCGATCGATCGAGGTGCGCACCGCCGGAGCGTCGGCGGTGATGGTCACGGCGCTGACGCCGTTGGCGGCCTCGGCGGCGGGGGACTTCGCGGCCGGCGCCTGGGAAACGGGCGGTTGCGCGGCGGGGGAGGCCGCGGCGGCGGCTTGGGCGGCGAGCGCGATCCAGACGGTAGGCACTTGAAATTTCCCCTTAGGTCGTTGGCGTCAGCGACGGACTTGGCTAGGATACAGCTGTATTCTGCCTTAGAATACAAGTGTACTTTCGGTAATGGAGTTGGGCGCATGCGGATTTCGGGCGCCGAGAGCCAGATCATGGAAGCGCTGTGGCGCCGCGGTCCGTTGACGCCCGAGGGCGTCGTCGCCGAAGTGGGCGTGGCCCACGACTGGGCGCCGGGCACGGTAAAGACCCTGATCACCCGCCTCCTGAAGAAGGGCGCGATCGCCGGGGCGCGTGAGGCGGGCGGCTATCTCTATCGGCCGCTGGTGTCGCGCGATGACTACGTGCAGTCCGAGAGCCAGAACCTGGTCGACCGGCTTTTCGGCGGCGAGGTAGCGCCCTTGGTCGCACACTTCGCGCAGCACCGGGCGTTGACGGCTAAGGACGTCAAGCTGCTGAAGGACCTGATCGCGGACATCGAGGACGATGGCTGAGCTGTTCGCCGACCTGCTGGACATGAACCTCGCCCTGGCCGTCGCGGTCGCGGCGGTGATGGTCCTGCGCCTGCCGGCGCGGCGGCTGTTCGGGGCGCGAGTGGCGTATGGTCTGTGGAACCTGCCGGTGTTGGCCGTGCTGGCCATGCTGCTCCCCGCGCGAGTGCTGACGGTCCGGGTTCCGGCGGCGTCGGTCGAGGCGGGGCAGACCTCGGTCATGTCCGGAATGACCTCGGCCAATGCTCCGGTCGACATCCGGCCCTATCTGGCGGGGCTGTGGCTGCTGGGCGTGGCCGCCAGCCTGGCCTGGCTGGCCTGGAACCAGCTCCAGTTCGCCCGCGCGGCGAAGGCGGGGAAGGCCGGGCCGGCGGTGATCGGCGTGCTGCGGCCGCGCGTGGTGGTTCCCGACGACTTCGAGGGCCGCTACACCCCGCGCGAGCGCGAGGTGGTGCTGGCCCACGAGCACGCCCACCTCCAGCGCCGCGACCCGCCGGTCAACGCCCTGGTGGCGCTGGCGACCTGCATCAACTGGTTCAACCCGGCCGTCCACGTGATGGGCCGCTGGCTGCGCATCGACCAGGAACTGGCCTGTGACGCCGGCGTGGTCGCCGCCTATCCGAAGGCGCGCCGCGCCTATGCCGAGGCGATGCTGAAGACCCAGCTGGCCGCCCGACCGCTGCCGCTGGGGTGCCACTGGGCGACCCATCCGCTGGCCCAGCGCGTACGGCTGCTGTCGCGCCCGACGCCCAGCCGCTTCCACCGCCTGGCGGGTCTTTCCTGTATCGCCCTGCTGGTCGCGGGCGGCGCCGCGGCCGTCTGGGCCTCGCGGCCGCCGGAGGTGGTGATGGCCTTCGACCCGCCGCGCGTCGTCGAACCGCCACGGCAGGCCCCGCGTCCGGCCAGCGCTCCGGTCGCGCCGCTCGCGCCCAAGGCCGCGCCGCATCGTCCCGTCGCGCCCCCCGCGCAAGTCGCCGTCACCGAGCCGATCCTGGAGCCCGTGGCCGAGCCGCCGCCGGTCGCGATCGAGCTGCCGATGCAGATGCGCCGTGTACGGATCATCCGCGCCGTGGCCGACCGTTCGCAGGTGCGGCCTGGCTCGGCGGTGCGGGTGGTGGCCAGCGGCGTCGCGCCGGACGGCGCCCACCTTTGGGCCGACTTCACCGCCTTCGGCTCGCAGCGGCTCTATCGCAAGGGCGCCTATGAGCGGGGCGGCAGCCGCTATTCGCTGTTCACCAGCGTCGTCCAGCAGGGCGAGCGCCTGCTGGTCACGGTCAGCCTGGGCCGGGGCTTCCGGCCCGACCAGACGGGCTCGATCGATCTCCTGCCCAACCAGACCGGCGTGGTGCGTCTGCCGACCGGCCAGGACATCGTCGTCACTACCAGTGTCCGCGCCGAGACGCCGGACGAGATCGAGGAGGGCCGCCAGCTGACGGCCTACCAGGCGATGTTCGAAGGAATGCGGCGCCCTGAACGGGGTTAGGCTTCCTTGGTCAGCCGCAGGTCCTGGTAGTCGAAGCTGAAGTCGGCCAGCGGCGAGACCGCCTTGACCAGGGCCGAGACCACCTTGCCGTCCTTGAGGTCGAAGGTGAGGAAGGCGTCCTCCTGGGTGCGGTCGTCGAAGACCGTCTTGAAGGTCTCGCCGTCGAAGACCTCCAGCTTGCCCTTCAGGAGCGGGGTCTTGTCGAAGGCGACGTGCAGGCCCTGCTTCTTGCCCCCTTTTCCCTTGGTTGGGCCGACGACCGTAATCGTCACCGTGCCGTACCAGGGGTCGCGATAGACCCCGGCATAGGCGGCCAGCGGCAGGCTGGGTTTGGCGCCGGACGATGGCGTCGTGGCCTTGGCCGCGTCCTTGATCGTATCGGCGTCGGCCTGGGCCTGGACACGCTTGGACGAGGCGATCCAGTCGAAGTCGCCGCGGCCCTGCAGGCGGTCCGGCCCGCCGTAGCGCATCGAGCGCAGGACCGGGTTCTCCTCGGCGTTGGTCATGACCATGATGCCGGATTTCCGGCCCGGCAGCAGGCCCGTGTAGGAGATGAAGCCGGCCAGGCCGCCGGTGTGCCACAACAGGCGCTCGCCGCGATGATCCTGCACGAACCAGCCCAGGGCGTAGGCCTGGATCGACGGACGGACCGGGTTCTCCGTGATCGGACCATCGGTCGAGGTGGTGATGGTCTGCGGCTTCCACATCTCCCTGGCCGAGGCCTCGCTCCACAGGCGCTTGCCGTTGGGCGACAGCCCCAGGCCCAGCTGGACCATCAGCCACTGGGCGATGTCCTTGGGCGTGGAATTGACCCCGCCGGCCGGACCCGCCGCGTCGAAGCTGCCGTCGAACGGCAGCACGGTCTGCGGACCCAGGCCCCGCACGGGCGGGCCCAGGCGGCAGTGCGGCTCGGCGCGGCGGGCGCGGTCGACCAGGGCCGGGCTCGAGACGGTGTCGTTCATGGTCAGCGGCTGGAAGATCCGGGTCTTGATGACCTCTTCCCACCTCGTCCCGGTGACGGTCTCGATCAGCACGCCGGCGGCCACATACAGCACGTTGTCATAGGCGTAGCCGCCCCGGAACTGGCCGCCGATCGGCAGGTACTTCAGCCCCGCCACGATGTCGGCGCGGGTGTGGGTGGGCGAGGGCCAGATCATCAGGTCGCCGGCCCCCAGCGTAAGCCCGCTGCGGTGGACCAGAAGGTCGCGGACGGTCATCAGCTTGGTGACCACCGGATCGCTCATCTGGAACGACGGCATGTACTTGGTGACCGGCGCGTCCCACTCCAGCTTGCCTTCCTCGACCAGCATGGCGATCAGGGCGGCGGTCATGGCCTTGGTGTTGGAAGCGATGCCGAAAGCGGTGTTTTCGTCGACCTTGTCCTGGCCCCCTAGGCGCTTGACGCCATAGCCCTTGGCCAGGGTGACCTTGCCGTTCTCTACCACCGTGACACCCAGACCCGGCTGATCGGGGAAGGCGGCCATGACCTCCTGGGCGAACTTGTCGACCGCCGCGCCGACCGCGCCGGTGTCCTGGGCAAGGGCGCGGTTGCCGAACGCCGCCAGACCCCCGGTCGCGAGCGCGGAGACGAGGGCGGTGCGTCGGGTCGTGGCGATCATGGAGACGTCCTTGTTTGAGGGCGCGAGGCTAAGCTGAGCCTCGGCCTATGGACAAGCCTCAGTTCCCGCCATCCAGAAGCCGGCGCGCGATCACCTGGGCCTGAATCTCGCCCGCGCCCTCGAAGATGTTGAGGATCCGGGCGTCGGCCAGCAGGCGGCTCGCCGCATATTCCATGGCGAAGCCGTTGCCGCCGTGGATCTGCAGGGCGTTGTCCGCCGCCGCCCAGGCCACGCGGGCGGCGATCAGCTTGGCCATGCCGGCCTCGAGGTCGCAGCGCTTGCCCTCGTCCTTCTGGCGGGCGGCGTAGTAGGTCAGCTGGCGCACGCCCATGATCTCGGCGGCCATCATGGCCAGCTTGTTGGCCACGCGCGGGAATTCGAAGATCGCCTGGCCGAACTGCTGGCGGTCGAGCGCATAGCCGAGGCCGGTCTCCAGCGCCGCCTGCGCGACGCCCACGGCGCGGGCGGCGGTCTGGATGCGGGCGCTCTCGAAGGTGGCCATCAGCTGTTTGAAGCCCTGGCCCGGGACGCCGCCCAGCAGGTTCTCGGCGGGGACCGTGAAGCCGTCGAAGGCGAGCTCATATTCCTTCATGCCGCGATAGCCGATCACCCCGATCTCGCCGCCGCTCATGCCCTGGGCAGGGAAGTCATCGCCCGGGGCGCCGCGCGGCTTGGGCGCCAGCAGCATGGAGAGGCCGCGATAGTCGGTGGTGGCCGGGTCGGTGCGGACCAGCAGGGTCATGACGTCGGCGCGGGCGGCGTGGGTGATCCAGGTCTTGTTCCCGGTCACGACGTAGTTCTCGCCATCCAGCGTCGCGCGGGTGCGCAGGGACCCCAGGTCGGAGCCGGTGTTCGGCTCGGTGAAGACGGCGGTCGGCAGGATCTCGGCGCTGGCGATGCGGGGCAGCCAGTACTGCTTCTGCTCTTCCGTGCCGCCGGTCAGGATCAGCTCGCCGGCGATCTCCGAGCGGGTGGCCAGCGAGCCGACGCCGATCCAGGCGCGCGACAGTTCCTCGGAGACCACGCACATGGCGGTCTTGCCCATGCCCGAGCCGCCATATTCCTCGGGGATGGTCAGGCCGAACACGCCCAGGGCGCCCAGCTCCTCGACCAGCTCGATCGGGATCAGCTGGTCCTTCAGGTGCCATTCGTGGGCGAAGGGGGTGACCTTTTCCTCGGCGAAGGCGTGGAACTGGTCGCGGATCATCTCGAAGGTCTCTTCGAGACCGGTATGCTCCAGCGTCGGGCGGCCGCGCGCCTCGGCCAGGCGCTGGGCGACGCGGGTCTTCACGGCCTGCGTGCCGCCCTCGACCATCAGCTTCATCAGGCCGTTGGAGTAGAGCCGGTTCAGCACGGCCCGGTCTTCGACCAGATGGGCCGGGCGGACGATCTCGCCCTGGTTCATCGGCACGCCGCCGACCAGTTGGGCGCAATATTCGCTGAACAGCAGCTGGGCCAGCAGGGCCTCGATCTCGCCGAACCGGCCCTCGTCCTGTAGCCGCTCGGCCCAGCCGGCGACCTGGTTCAGGAGCTCGGCATAGGCGGCGTACCAGCCATAGCCATGGACTCGGTGCTGGTGGACGTCGGCCAGCTTGCGGTCGATCTTGCCACCGTCCGGCGCGATGTGGGCCAGCACCTGCGGCTTGGCCTCGGCCACGAACAGCTGGGCCGCATCGGCGGCCTCGCGCAGCAGGCCGATCAGGCCCGGCAGGATCAAGGTATCAGTCGTGTTCCGGCTGACCGTATCGGTCATGGCTTGCTCCCCTGCGCCAAACAGTTGTTTTCTTTCACCCTGACGCCTTTCGCATCTGCGAGCAATGCCGCAGCGCAACATGCGGTTCAAAAATCGGGGAAGAAACCATGCTGACGGTCCACCACCTGAACGAGTCGCGCTCGCAGCGGATCCTGTGGCTGCTTGAGGAGCTAGACCTCCCTTACGAGATCGTCTTTCACACCCGTGACCCCAAGACCCGCCTGGCGCCGCCGTCGCTGACCGCCATCCATCCGCTGGGCAAGTCGCCCGTGATCGTGGATGGGGATCTCACGATCATCGAGTCCGGCGCGATCATCGACTACGTCATCCGCCGTCATGCCGAGGGGCGCCTGGCCCCCGATCCGGCCAGCGCCGACTACGACCGCTACCAGCAGTGGCTGCACTATGCCGAGGGCTCGGCCATGCTGCCGCTGATGCTCAACATGTATGTCGGCCGCCTGGGCGAGGCCGGCGCGCCGCTGCACCCGCGCATCCAGGGCGAGATCGCCAACCACCTGGCGTTCGTCAACGACCACCTGGCGGGGCGCGAATATTTCGTCGGCGAGACCCTGACCGGCGCCGACATCCAGATGAGCTTCGTGCCTGAAGTGGCCAAGGCCATGGGGCGTCTCGCCGACTATCCGAACATGGCCGCCTGGATCGAGCGGATGCACGCGCGCCCGGCCTGGAAGGCGGCGCTGGACAAGAGCGGGCCTTACGCTCTGGGGGCGTAAGCCGGCTCAGCCGCCGACGGCGATAACTTCGATTTCCAGCGAAGCGCCGCCGGCGGCGATCGCCAGCAGGCGGTCGACATTCGGATGCGCGCCCGGGCGCTCGCGCGCATCCGCCGTGTGCTCGGCGAACACGATCAGGCCCTGTTCGGCCGCCCGCGCGTCCAGGGCGCCGAAGCGCTGCTTCAGATACTGATAGACGGCCAGCGAGCCTTGCTGGCCCGGCTGGTTCTCGATGCTGGCGACCACGGCGCCGTCGGCGTCGACGAGATCGATGCGCCGCACGCCGTCGATGGGCGGCAATCGCCGAAGGTTGTCCTTGAACGTCGCGCCCGGTTGAATCATCGCCCGCTTTTCTCAACTGCCTGAGCCATCGCGGGCGGGCCTGTAGCACCGCTCGCGGATGTTCGCCACGGGGGGCGCGAAGCCCGGTCCCGGAACTTTTTTCAACATGAACGAAATCTGCTGAAGCCGTCCGCGCTACCGTTCAGCTTCACCCTGTCATGGTCTGTCTCACGGGGTTGCTGACCCCGGACACCTTCAAAGGGACATGAGACCATGACCATTTCGACGAAGATCAAGACCATCGCCCTGACCCTGGGCGCCGCCGCCACCGCTCTGTCGCTGGCCGCCGCCCCGCAAGCCAGCGCCGGCGTCGTCGGCTGCAAGGCCTCGGGCTCCAAGCAGGAAGTCGGCGCGGTCGTGGGCGGCCTGCTGGGCGCTCTGGCCGGCAACAAGATCGCCGGCAAGGGCGATCGCGGCACGGGCACGGCCATCGGCGCCGTGGTCGGCGCGGGCGCCGGTTCGGCGGTCGGCTGCGGCATGCAGAAGAAGGACGCGGCCCAGGAGGTCGGCGGCATCTACAAGTCGGGCGGCTATCGCTACGCCCAGACCGTCCAGGCCGCTCCGCTGATCGCGACCAAGGGCAAGTATGTCGCCCGTTCGACCCTGAACCTGCGCGCCTCCGCCTCGACCCGCGGTGAACGCCTGGGCGCGGTCGCCTCGGGTGAGACCTTCCAGGCCCTGGGCCGCACCGGCGACGGCAAGTGGATCCTGGTCGGCCAGGACGGCGTCGGCGTCGGCTATGTCAGCAGCGCGTACGTCTACCGCGCCTAACCAGGCCTAGCGTTTCGGGGCGCGTCCGCTCCGTCCCTCTGGCCGCGCCTTCGAGGAGAGCCCGTTCGGTCGCCCCCATGACCGGACGGGCTTTTTCGCGCGCGTTACGAGAGGGCGCTGACCCCGCCCAGCCAGGTCTGCCAGATCACCACCAGCGCCCAGTGCAGGATCACCGCCGGCCAGAGGGAGCCGGTCTGGCGCTTCATCACCGCGCAACCCAGGCCCAGCACGGCGCAGCACAGCAGGAAGTCGGGGCGGAGGAAGATCGAGGCGGCGGATTTCAGGAAGGTCAGGCCCTCGACGACGTGCCAGAGCGTATAGAGGCCGGTGGAGACGGCGATCTCCAGCCTCGGGCGGGCGCTTCCGTTGGGGCCGGGCGTCAGCATACCCCGGAACGGGATCTCCTCGCCGAGGGCGGGGATGAGGAACACCACCAGCATCCGCAGGGCGAGGCCCGGTTCGGTCGGCTGCAGGCGGTAGAGGCCGGTGACGAAGCCGATGGCCATCATCGGCGCCAGGGTGGCGGCGGAGACGGCGAGGCAGAACAGCCAGCCGCGCGGGGACGGCAGGGTGCTGAGGCTGGTGAGGAGGCGGTGGCGGTAGATCGTCAGACTCAGCGTCATTCCCAAGCCCTCCTCTCGTTCGTCATTCCCGCCCTTGTGGCGGGAACCCCTCTATCCGCCGCAGGTGTGGAGGGGGCGGACTGCTGAGCAGTCCGCTTGCATCTCACGTGTCAGCTGACCCAGGGGTTCCCGCCACAAGGGCGGGAATGACGGTGTTTTGGGGGCTAGGTCCGCCACCGCAGCGTCTGATCCTTCACCGGATTGACGAACGCCCGGCCCCCTTTCCGGCTGGCGGCCCACTCGCGCTTGCACTGGTGGTACCAGCGGGCCTGCTGGTCGGCGTCACCCACCCACATCAGCGGCGGGTTCTGTCGCAGCCCCGGCGTCTGGGCCGCGACGATGGCGCCGTCCTGGCGCAGGAAGGCGCGGGCGGCCACGCGGATGATCGGATAGAGCGCCGTGAACGCCCAGTGATCCGACCACATGATCTGATTCATCCGGGTCTTGTGGGCGTTGATCGGCGTCATGGCCGACAGGGCCAGCACCTGCTTGTCGCCGACCGTCACATGCTCCCAGCGCAGCCCCGGCAGGCGGAAGGTGATCTCGGTCAGCGGTTCGCCGCCCAGGATGGCGTAGGCCTTGGAGTTCTTGGACGGCTCATGCCGCACCATGGTGAAGCCGGCCTCGGACGGGCTGAAGGTCTTCTTCTTCTCGTGCTGGCTGGTCTTGGTCCGCCACCACCATTGCTGGTGCACGAACGGTCCGTGGGCTGGGTCGATCAGGCCCAGCACGGCGTGGTCGATGTGGATGTCGTAGTCCAGATGGTCGACCAGCTTGGGCTTGCCGCCCACGATCCCGGGGATGGTCGGCGGCGGCTCGGGCGGCTGGCCGTCGAAGCGCGGGTCCGACGACATCCAGATCCAGACCATGCCCTGCTGCTCGACGGTGGGATACTTACGCACCCGCACCTTGGAGATGTCGAAGTCGCTGTCGGCGGTCAGGGACGGGATCGACTTGCACGCGCCGTCCGGCCCGAAGCGCCAGCCGTGATAGGGGCACTCGACGCTTTCGGTCCCGTCGGCCTCGCGGTGGACGCGGCCGGCCGAGAGGGCGGCGGCGCGATGGGGGCAGATGTCGCGAATGGCGTAGACCTCGCCCGCCCGGGTACGGCCCAGCAGCACCGGCTCGGCCAGATACTCCCGCTTCTCCATCCTGCCCGGCTTAAGGTCGGGCGACAGGGCGGCGACGTACCAGGCGTCCCAGACGAAGCCTTCGCCGAACTTGTCGCCAAGGGGCTGCTTGGCTGGACTGGCGCCGGGCTTGGCCTTCAGGAGCGGAACGTCGTCGGGCATGCGAGGGTTTCTAGCGGGCTTGGGTGAACGCTGTAACTTGAGGCGCAGTGTCGCAGCCGATTGCGACATCCGTGCTTGGACTCAGAAAAGCGTCAGCCAGAAGCCTGGACGGTCTCCCACCGCCAGGCGCGCCCAACCGAGTTCCCCCAAACTCACGCCCTGCCCGACGGGCTCACCGCGACGCGGCGGTCTCCACCAGGCGCTGATAGAAGCGCACCATTCGCCCGACATTGTCCAGGCTGATGTGTTCGTCGGTGCCGTGGATGATCTTGGTCTCGTCGACCTTCAGCACCAGCGGCTGGAAGCGGTAGACGTCGCTGGCCACGCCGGTCAGGTAGCGGCTGTCGGTGCCGGCGGTGACCAGGCCGGGCACCACCGGAGCCTTGCTCTCGTCCGCCGCCAGGCCCGCCAGGGTCTTCCAGGCGTCGGAGCTGGTCGAGGAGATCGGCGAGGGCTCGTCGGTTTTGGTCCAGCTGAGCTCGACCGGCAGTTTGCCGACCGCGTCCTTGGCCCGCGCCATGACTTTGGCCGAGCTGTCGCCCGGCGCGATGCGGTAGTTGATCCAGGCGGTGGCGTCCTGCGGCAGGACGTTTTCCTTGGGCGAGCCCTTCAGCATGGTCGGGGCGATGGTGGTGTGCAGCATGGCCGCGCCCGCGGGCGTCTTGGCCGTGACCTTCACCAGCAGCGGCGCGAACAGCCAGGTGTTGGCCGCGAAGACCTTGACCACGGGCGAAGCGTGCGGGGCGATGGCCTTCAGCATGTCGGCGCCGGGGCCCTGGAACTTCATCGGCGCCTGGTGCTCGTCGATCGCCTGCACCGCCTTGGCCAGGGTGACGACGCCGCCGCCGTCGGCCGGCGGGGCCGAGGAGTGGCCGCCGACCGCGGGGGCCACGACCTTCATGGTGCCATAGCCCTTCTCGGCCGTGCCGATGATGGCGGCGGGCTTGCCGGTGACAGGATGGTCGGCGACCACGGCCATGCCCTCGTCCAGCACGAACTGGGCCTTGATGTCGCGCGACTTCAGCAGCGCCGCGGCGGCGCGAGCGCCCACGCCACGCACCTCCTCGTCATGGCCGCTGACGACGATGACGGTGCGCACGGGCTTGAAGCCGCTGGCGGCCACCGCGTCGATCGCCTCGAACAGGGTGACCAGAGAGCCCTTGTCGTCGATCGAGCCTCGGCCCCAGACCGCGCCGTCGGCCACCACGCCGTCGAACGGCGGATGGGTCCACTGGCCCTCGCTGCCCGGGGTGACCGGCACCACGTCCTGGTGGGCCATCAGCACGATCGGCGGCAGGGCCGGGTTCGAGCCGGGCCAGGTGTAGACCAGGGTGTGCTCGGCCACGACCTCGCGGGTCATGACCTTGTGGGCTTCCGGATAGGTCGCCTGCAGCCAGGCGTGCAGCTTGTCCCACTCGGCCGGCTGGTCCTCGGCCCTGTCCTGGTGGCTGATGGTCTGGAAGCGGACGGCCTGCGCCAAGTGGCCGGCGACCCTGTTGACGTCCACCGGACGCGCGGCGGCCAGCTTGACGCTGGCGGGATCCACCACGGCCGGCGCCTTGAAGGTGGCGGTCCGCACCGCGACCACGGCCGTCACGGCCAGGACCAGACCCACGGCCGTCAGCGCGACCTTACCCCCGACACCCATCCGTCACTCCCCAGGCGCTTTGGCCGAACACTTGTTGGAGGCGACTGTGCGTCGGGCGGGCGCGGCTGGCAATGGCGCCGTTGGGGAGCCTTGAGGTCAGGCCGCCCCTTCGCTCAGCTCCTGCACCTCCTCGAACGTCCGCAGGCCCGGCCGCTGCGCGCAGACCAGCACGGCCATGTTCCCCGGCAGGTGCTGGTTGGCCAGCATCTTCTCGTGGGCGGCGGGGATGTCGTTCCAGGGGAAGACCTCCGACAGGCACGGGTCGACGCGGCGGTCGATGACCAACTGGTTGGCCGCCGAGGCCTGCATCAGGTTGGCGAAGTGGCTGCCCTGCACGCGCTTCTGGCGCATCCACAGGAAGCGGGCGTCCATGGTCAGGTTGAAGCCGCTGGTGCCGGCGCAGATGGCGACCATGCCGCCGCGCTTGACCACGAACACCGAGACCGGGAACGTCGCCTCGCCCGGGTGCTCGAACACCAGGTCCACGTCGCGGTTGCCGGTGATCTGCCAGATCGCCTTCCCGAACTTGCGGCTCTCCTTCATGTAGTCGGTGAACTCGGGGCCGTTGACCTTGGGCAGCTGGCCCCAGCAGTTGAACTCGTTGCGGTTCAGCACCGCCTTGGCGCCCATCGACAGCACGAACTCGCGCTTGTCCTCGGACGAGACCACGCCGATGGCGTTGGCCCCGGCCACGGCGGCCAGCTGCACGGCGAAGACGCCCAGCCCGCCCGACGCGCCCCAGACCAGCACGTTCTGGCCGGGCTTCAGCTCATGCGGCTTGTGGCCGAACAGCATGCGGTAGGCGGTGGCCAGGGTCAGGGTGTAGCAGGCGCTCTCTTCCCAGGTCAGGTGCTTGGGGCGCGGCATCAGCTGGCGCGACTGCACCCGGCAGAACTGGGCGAAGCTGCCGTCCGGCGTCTCGTAGCCCCAGATGCGCTGGCTGGGCGAGAACATCGGGTCGCCGCCGTTGCACTCCTCGTCGTCGCCGTCGTCCTGGTTGCAGTGGATGACGACCTCATCGCCCAGCTTCCAGCGCTTGACCTTCTTGCCCACCGCCCAGACGATGCCCGAGGCGTCGCTGCCGGCGATGTGATAGGGCTGCTTGTGGGCGTCCAGCACGCTGATCGGCTCGCCCAGGGCGGCCCAGACGCCGTTGTAGTTGACGCCGGCGGCCATCACGAGGACCAGCACCTCGTCCTCGCCGATCTCCCAGGTGGGCACGACCTCGACCTGCATGGCCTGGGTCGGCTTGCCGTGGCGCTCCTTGCGGATGCTCCAGGCGTACATGGTCTTCGGGACATGGAAGGCCGGCGGGATCTCGCCGATCTCGTAGAGGTCCTTCAGGACCGGCGTTTCAGACGTCTCGAGCGTCGCGGTCGTCATCTCCACTCCCCATTCCTTGGCCGTCTTTCGCGCTGCAACAACGCATGAGGGCCAAACTCGGCTATGCGCGCCCGCTTGTTTTCGGGTCTCCCGAGCAAGGCTGAGACAACTGTTTGAAACTGGCAAGCGGAATCTTGTGCGTCGCAGCATCGCGTTGGGGAAGGTTGCCGGCGCCGACGCGCCGGGCCACGGTGGCGGCATGATCCACCTGTCGCATCCGCACCCCGCCATCGCCCTCGTCGAACTGGACACCGCGCCGGCCAACGTCCTGGCCATGGCCGAGCGGGCGCGGCTGCTGGAGGCCTTCGCCGCCATCGAGGCCGACCGGGCGGTGCGCGTCGTGGTGCTGACCGGCCGCAACGGCGCGTTCTGCACTGGAGACGATCTGGCCGAGTCGCTGTCGCGCGACGTCCCGACCCAGAGCGCGGCGATCCTGCACTTCCTCGACATGTGCGATCGCGTGGCGGCCTGCCGCGTCCCGGTGATCGCGGCGGTGGATGGCTGGTGCATCGGCGGCGGGCTGGAGCTGGCCCTGGCCGCCGACATCCGCCTGGCCAGCGACCGCGCCAGCTTCGCCTGCTCGGCGGTGCGGATGGGGCTGACCGCCTCGGCCGAGCGCCTGACGCGTCTGATCGGCGAAAGCCGCGCCAAGCCCCACCTGCTGACGGGCGCGCCGTTCGACCCGGCGCGGGCGCTGGCGGACGGGGTTGTGGCGGAGGTCCATCCGGCCGAGGGGTTGCTGGACGCGGCGCTGGCGATGGCGCGGGTCATCGCCTCGCGCGCGCCGCTGGCCGTGCAGGCGACCAAGCGCGTGGCGTCGGGGGTGTCGACGACGGAGGCGGAGACGCCTAGCCTCGCGGCGAGCGCCGACCATGCCGAGGCGCGGGCGGCGTTCATGGCCAAGCGGGCGACGGTGTTCGAGGGGCGTTAGTTCGCACCCGCGAACTGCATATTGCGTCGCAGCAAATCCCGGCTCATGATCACCGGTAAGTAAGGCCGCCAGAGCCGCCCCCGGGAGCCCGCCATGTCCTCGACGCCGTACCAGCATGCGCCCGATCCGCCGTGGATCTTCCGCACCTATGCCGGTCACTCGACGGCGGAGAAGTCCAACGCGCTCTATCGGGCCAATCTGGCGCGCGGCCAGACGGGGCTGTCGGTGGCCTTCGACCTGCCCACACAGACGGGCTATGACCCCGACCACATCCTGGCGCGGGGCGAGGTCGGCAAGGTCGGGGTGCCGATCAGCCATCTGGGCGACATGCGCCAGCTCTTCAGCGAGATCCCGCTGGAGAAGATGAACACCTCCATGACCATCAACGCCCCGGCCGCCTGGCTGCTGGCGATGTACGTGGCGCTGGCCGACGAGCAGGGGGCGGATCGGGCCCTGCTGCAGGGCACGACGCAGAATGATCTGATCAAGGAGTATCTGTCGCGCGGCACCTACATCTTCCCGCCGGGGCCGAGCCTGCGGCTGATCGGCGACATGATCGCCTGGTGCTATCGCGAGGTTCCCAAGTGGAACCCGATGAACGTCTGCAGCTACCACCTGCAGGAGGCGGGCGCGACGCCGGAGCAGGAGCTGGCCTTCGCCCTGGCCACCGCCATCTCGGTGCTCGACACGGTCAAGGCCGGCGGCCAGGTGCCGGATGAGGACTTCGAGATCGTCGCCTCGCGGATCAGCTTCTTCGTCAACGCCGGCGTGCGGTTCGTCACCGAGCTGTGCAAGATGCGCAGCTTCACCAAGCTGTGGGACCAGATCCTGCTGGAACGCTACGGCGTGCAGGACAAGAAGGCCCGCCGCTTCCGCTACGGGGTGCAGGTCAACAGCCTGGGCCTGACCGAGCAGCAGCCCGAGAACAACGTCTACCGTATCCTGATCGAGGCCCTGGCCGTCACGCTCAGCAAGGACGCCCGCTGCCGGGCCCTGCAGCTGCCGGCCTGGAACGAGGCCCTGGGTCTGCCGCGTCCATGGGATCAGCAGTGGTCGCTGCGGCTGCAACAGGTGCTGGCCTACGAGACCGACCTCTTGGAATACGAGGACCTGTTCGACGGCTCACACGTGGTCGAGGCCAAGGTCGCCGAGCTGTCGAAGGGGGCGCTGGAGCAGCTGGCCCTGATCGACGCGATGGGCGGGGCGCAGAACGCCATCGACTACATGAAGACCGAGCTGGTTGGCTCCAACGCCAGGCGGGTGCGCTCGGTCGAGACCGGCGACCTGACCGTCGTGGGCGTCAACCGCTGGACGGACACCGAGGTTTCGCCGCTGTCGGCCGGGGAGGGCTCGATCGAGACGGTCGACCCGCGCCTGGAGGCCGATGTGGTCGCCCGCCTCAAGGCTTGGCGCGAAGCCCGCGACGACGGCGCCGTGCAAGCGGCGCTGGCCGACCTGCAGGCCGCCGCCCGCGACGGCCGCAATGTCATGGAGCCCTCGATCGTCGCCGCCAAGGCCGGTGTCACCACCGGCGAATGGGCCGGGGCCCTGCGCGCGGTGTTCGGCGAATATCGCGGCCCGACCGGCGTGGCGGTGGTGGTCTCGACCGGCGAGGCCGAGGATGTCGAGGCGGTGAAGGCCGAGGTCGAGCGCGTCTCGCAACTGCTGGGCCGCACGCTCACCTACCTGGTCGGCAAGCCGGGCCTGGACGGCCACTCCAACGGCGCCGAGCAGATCGCCACCCGCGCCCGCGCCTGCGGGATGGAGGTGGTCTATGACGGCATCCGCTCGACGCCCGAAGAGATCGTCCGCCGCGCCAAGGAAAGTCGCGCTCACGTGGTCGGCCTGTCGATCCTGTCGGGCTCGCACCTGGACCTGGTGCAGGAGGTCATCCGCGTGATGCGCGCCGAGGGCCTGGGCGATATCCCCGTCGTGGTCGGCGGCATCATCCCCGACGCCGACGCCCTGATCCTCAAGCAGATGGGCGTGGCGCGGATCTACACGCCCAAGGACTTCAAGATCACCGAGATCATGGGCGATGTGGTGCGGTTGGTGGAGGCGACGGCGCTGGAGCGGGCCTAGGCTCGCCCCAGCCGCCAGGCCGCGGCGAACCCGACCACGGCCAGCGGCAGGAACGCGCCGAACAGCAACGGGCCGTTGGTCGGGGCCAGGGCCAGGTCGACGCCGTGGCTGAAGCCGAGGACGTTGGCGATCGCGCCCGCGCCGGCCGAGCCGGCGGCGCCGCCGATCAACTGGGCGGTGGGGACGGCGCCGGAAGCCGTGGCCTGTTCCTCGGCCGGGACAGCGGCGATGGCGCGGCGGGCGATGAAGGCGTGGCAGAGGCCAAAGCCGGCGCCGAGAACGCAAAAGGCGGCGGCGATCTCCATCAAGGTTCCGCGCGGCACGGCCCAAGCCGAGAGGGTGGCGCCGAGCAGGATCACCCCGGCCCCCAGGCGGACCAGGCGACCGTCTTTCTCGGCCGGCGTGTGGCCGACCAGCATGGCGCACAGCGTCCAGCCGGCCGCGATCGCGCCGGTGACATAGCCCGCCGTCAGGGGCGAGGCATGGTGAATGACCTGGATGAAGGCCGGGCCATAGACGGTGAAGCCGATCACGGCCGCCTCGCAGGCGAAGATGGTCAGCAAGCCGAGGCCCGTGGCGGTGCGCAGGTCGGCCGCCGTTCGGGGCAGCAGGCGGTGGTGGGTCCTGGCGTTGGCGGCCAGCATGGCGGCCATGCCGATGACGCCGCCGATCGCCAGGCCGATCGCCCATCGCGGCGAGGCCACGACGCCGGCCGCGCCGATCAGGCTGACGCCGACCACCAGCAGGAAGAGCTGCAGGCTGGGAATGCGGCTCTGACCCTTTTCGTTCTTGTCGGCCGGCAGCATGACCATCACCGCGCCGACGAAGATGATCGCTTGGACCACGAACAGCCAGAACGCTCCGCGCCAGAAGCCGGCGGCGGCGAACAGTCCGCCCAGCAGCGGGCCCAGCAGGGTCGCCGCGCCCCAGATCCCCGCCACCGCGCCATAGACCCGCGGCCACAGGCTTTCGGGGAAAAGGGCGGTGATGGCGACGTAGCAGAGGGCCACGACCGCGCCCGCGCCCAGGCCCTGGATCAGGCGGCCCAGGATGAAGGTGACGAACTCCGGCGCCAGGGCGCTCATCGCGCAGCCGATGGCGTAGACGAGGCCCGTCAAGGCCGTGGCGGTGCGCAGGCCCAGCGCCATGGAAAGCTTGCCCGAACAGGCCCCGGCGACGATCGAGCCGGTCAGATAGGCCGCCACCGACCAGCCGAAATACTGGTAGCCGCCGATCTCGTTGGCGACGCTGGGCATGATCGTCGCCGTCACCAGGGTGTCGGCGGCGTTCAGCCAGATGCCCAGGCACAGCAGGGCGAAGCGCGGCGCCAGGGTCTTGTCGACCAGGCGCCCGGAGGAGGCGGGCGTGTTCATGCCCGGGCACATGGCCTTTTTCCGCGTCCTAGCCAAGCCCGGCGGAGCGTTGACGGTTGAACCCGTCGCCTTGGTCGTGCTTGGTGACCGGCGTTAACCTTTTCCTTCGGGGCGCTTTCCCAGTTCCATGCGCTATCGCGTTCCGCACAATCCGCGCATCGAGCACGAGGTCCGTCATCGGGCGCGCCTGGCCCGTTACGCCGGCCTCGTCATCCTGTGGCTGATCGTGCTGCTGATGACCTTCGTGGCCGAGCGGAAGATCCCTGATCAGCACCTGCCGTGGAAGCCGCTCAGCGTCGTCGATCCGGTGGGCCTGGCCACCCGGGTCAAGGCGGCGCGGGCCGGGGCCGACCCCAAGCTGTGTCGCGGGATCATGGCCAAGGCCGGGGTTGTCTATGCCGAGGTTCCCGAACGCGCGGAGGGCGAGTTCTGCGAACTGCGCGACGCGGTCCTGCTGCGGTCGGGCCTGGCCAGGCTGGAGCCGGCCGAGGCGCCGCTGGCCTGCAAGGAGGCCCTGGCCCTGACCATCTGGGAGCGCCAGGTCGTGCAGCCGGCCGCCGACGAACTGCTGGGCCAGGGCGTCGTGGGCATCGAGCACTATGGCAGCTATGCTTGCCGGCGGATGTACGGCCAGAAGGATGGGCCGGTCAGCGAGCACGCCCGCGCCGACGCCATCGACATCGCCGGCTTCCGGCTGATCGACGGCCAGGTCGTCAGCGTGGCGTCGGACTGGACCGATCCGGGTCCGCGCGGCCAGTTCCTGCGGCGAGTGCGCGACGGCGCCTGCCGGGTGTTCCTGACCACGCTGAGCCCGGACTACAACGCCGAGCACCGCGACCACTTCCACCTGGATATGAGCGGGTGGACGAAGTGTTCGTGAAGGGGCGTCAGAGCGTGGCCGCCAGCGCCGCCAGCTGATCCGCCACGATCCCCCAGCCTTCGTGGAAACCCATCTGCTCGTGGGCGGTCTTGTCCTCGGCGGTCCAGTGGCGGGCCACGGCGCGGTAGCGGGTTTTGCCGTCGCCCAGGTCCTCGAGGGTGACGGTGGCCACCATGAACGGCTTGGCCGAGGGCTTCCAAGTTTCGGTGAAGGCGTCGGTGAAGACGATCTTCTCGTTGGGGATCACTTCCAGATAGACGCCCGGCTGCGGCACGACCTCGCCGTTCGGCCCGTTCATCTCCAGATAGGTGTTGCCGCCGGTGCGGACATCCATGCGGACATTGGAGACGGTCCAGGGCTTGGGGCAGAACCATTGCGGCATCAGCTCCGGCGTGGTCCAGCACGCGTAGAGCTTCTCGCGCGGCGCATCGATGATCCGTTCAAGGACGAGTTCGCGGTCAGCGGGGAAGTCGGCGGCGTGGGCGGTGTCGAGCGGCATTGAGCGTCTCCTGTTGATCCGAAGTCTCGCCGCAAGGACGGGCGCGATCCAGGCGTCCCGACATCGGTCGCTAAAAATTCCAAAGAACGATGTTCCGTGGTTGAATTCGCCAAATCCCGGCGACTCCAGCACAGAGGCGCGGGTCCGAAAGACGGATGGTCGCCGTCAACGGTCGGACGGTCCGACCCGCCAAGGATAAGACCATGACCCGCAAGCTCGCCGGCGCGCTCGCCGCCCTGACTGTCTCGACCCTGTTCGCCACGACCTCGGCCCATGCGGTCGAGCCGTTCCCCGCCGGCTTCAAGGCCAGCGACATCGCCGCCAACGGCACGACCCTGCACGTCCGCGTCGGCGGGACGGGTCCGGCGGTGGTGCTGCTGCACGGCTTCGCCGACACCGGCGACATGTGGGCTCCGGCGGCCAGGGAGCTGGCCAAGACCCACACGGTCATCGTGCCCGACCTGCGCGGCATGGGCCTGTCGGCCCATCCGGAAGGCGGCTACGACAAGAAGACGCAAGGCGAGGACATCGCCGCGGTGATGGACGCCCTGAAGGTCCAGAAGGCCCAGCTGGTCACCCACGACATCGGCAACATGGTCGGCTACGCCCTGGCCGCCGAGCATCCCGATCGCATCACCAAGTGGGTGGTGATCGACGCTCCGCTGCCGGGCATCGGCCCCTGGGACGAAATCCTGAAGCTGCCGATGCTGTGGCACTTCAACTTCCGCGGCCCGGACATGGAGCGCCTGGTCGCCGGCCGCGAGCGCATCTATCTGGACCGCTTCTACAACGGGCTGTCGTTCAAGCCGGCCTCGATCACGGAAGAGACCCGCCAGCACTACGCGGCGCTCTACGCCCGCCCCGGCGCGATGCATTCGGCCTTCGAGCAGTTCAAGGCCTTCACTCAGGACGCCGTCGACAACCAGGCCTTCGCCGCCAAGGGCAAGCTGCCCATGCCGGTGCTGGCGGTCGGCGCCGACCACTCGTTCGGCGAGCGCCAGGCCGAGGTGCTGCGCTTCGTGGCCAGCGACGTGACGGCCAAGGTGCTGCCCGACTCCGGGCACTGGGTGATGGAGGAACAACCCGCCGCGACCACGGCGATCATCACGGGGTTCCTGGACTAGGATCGCCCGTTCCCTGTCTTCCCGGCCGCGGCGCCGCCGAGAGCCGGGATGACAGGATCGCTTGACCCATCGCCGGCTTCCCGCCAGTTTGAGCTCAAATTCAAACAAACGTTTAGGGTGGCGCGATGAACCTCTTCGACCTGACCGGCAAGGTGGCGATCATCACCGGGTCCTCGCGCGGCATCGGCAAGGCGATCGCCGAGCGGATGGCCGAGCACGGGGCCAAGGTGGTGATCTCCTCGCGCAAGCTGGAACCGTGCGAGGAGGTCGCCGCCGCGCTCAACGCCAAACACGGACCGGGGACGGCCATCGCGGTTCCGGCCAATATCGCCTCGAAGGAGGATCTCCAGCACCTCGTCGACCAGACTCGCAAGGTCTTCGGCCAGGTCGACATCTGCGTCTGCAACGCCGCCAGCAATCCCTACTATGGTCCGCTGGCCGGGATCAGCGATGACCAGTTCCGCAAGATCCTGGACAACAACATCATCAGCAATCACTGGCTGATCGGCATGGTCGCGCCGGAGATGCGGGAGCGGAAGGACGGCGCGATCATCATCGTCTCGTCGATCGGCGGCCTGCGCGGCAACGCCATCATCGGGGCCTACAACATCTCTAAGGCCGCCGACTTCCAGCTGGCCCGCAACCTGGCGCACGAGTTCGGGCCGGACAACGTGCGGGTCAACTGCATCGCGCCGGGCCTGATCAAGACCGACTTCGCCCGGGCGCTTTGGGAGAACCCCGAGACCCTGAAGCGCGCCACGACCGCCGTACCGCTGCGCCGGATCGGCGAGCCGGACGAGCTGGCCGGGGCGGCGGTCTATCTCGCCTCCAAGGCCGGCAGCTTCATGACCGGCCAGGCGCTGGTGGTGGATGGCGGGGCGACCATTTGAGCGGGGACGAACCCGAAGTCGCTCAATCCCAGCGACAAGCTTAACTGGTCCTACATCTATCGCCTCGAAGGGTGGCCGTAGTCTCCAGGGAACCGGACTTGCGGCGCCTTCTCGTCTTTCTTGCTCTGATCGGGTCCCTCGTGGCCGGCGCCGCGCACGCGCAAGGGTCCGTGCCCCTGGCTCAGCGCCTGGACCAACTGGCTCGTGAGATCGGCGCGCACGAGGTTCGCAATCCTCCCCGCGACAACGAAGACATCGAACGGGCCGGCCGCCGCGCCCTGCGTGATCGCGGCGAGGCCCGGCTCTACGGCCTATGGCGGGTGCTCTACGCCTACAAGAGCAACCAGATCGAAGGCCGCTTTGGCGCCTGGGCCAAGCTGGCCCGCGAGGCGGCCGCCCATGACCACGACACCCAGCTCGCCACGCTGGTCGAGCTGGAGGTCCTGGCCTATCGCCACGAGACCCACGGTTTCCGAGCCTTCACCGATGGCGACTGGCGCAAATATCTGAGCGGATCCGGCCCCGACATCCGCGTGATGGCCGGCGTCGAGCGCGTGCGGCACCTGGGGCAGATGGGCCGCTGGGCCGAGGCCGCCCGGCTGGCCGCCGATCTGCAGGTCGATATCGAGCGGCGCGGCCGCGTCGCCGAGCCGGTGCTGGCCGAGCTGCATCAGGTGCACAGCTACACGCTGTCGGACATCGGCGACAAGGAAGGCGCCTTGGACCACATGGCCCAGGCCGTGCGGCTGGACGAGCGCGACTCCTTCCACATCCGTAAGATCGAGCGGATCTACGACATCGCCTACACCGCCGCCGACCTTGGCGAGATGGGCGCCGCTCAGCGCATGGCCGACCTGCATCATCGGATGGTGCTGGCCGAACGCGACAAGGACCTGCTGACCTGGGATCAGCACCTGTGCGCCCGCATCGCTCTGCTGCTGAACCAGCCGCGCAAGGTGCTGGCGTGCCTCAGCGGCGCCCAGACCGAGTTGGACAACCCTAGTCGCCGGCTTCAAGTCATCATGCTGGGCCAGCGCGCCCAGGCTCTGGCCCAGCTGGGCATGGCCGTCGAGGCCCGCGCCGACCTGGAGCGGCTGAAGACCATTCCCACCGTGCTGACCCAGCGCGATCCGAGCACCGAGGCGCTGGTCCAGGCCTATATCGATCAGGCCGAAGGCCGCGGCGACCTGGCTTTCCGCGAGCTGGACGCCTGGCGGCGGGCCAATAGCGCCGAGACCGAGAAGGCCCATGCGCGCAGCGTGACCGAGATATCCTCGGCCCTGGACAGCGAGCTGCGCGCCAAGCGCGACGAGAGCCGCCGCCTGACCGAGGAGGTGCGGCTCAGCCGCAGCCTGGCGCGGGCGTCGGTCGTCATCGCGCTCTTGCTCGGCGTGCTGGTCGCCGGGGGTGTCGCCTGGGCCCTTCACCAGCGCCGCGCCTCTCGCCGCCTGAAGGGCGCCCAGGAGCACGCCGAGGCCGCCAGCAAGGCCAAGTCGGCCTTCCTGGCGGTGATGAGTCACGAGCTGCGTACGCCGTTGAACGGCATGCTGGGCCTGGCCCAGGCGTTGCGCGCCGGGACCCTGACGCCGGAGCAGCGCGAGCAGGTCGACCTGATCATGGACAGCGGCGACACGCTGCTGGTCCTGCTGAACGATATTCTCGACCTCTCCAAGATCGAGGCCGGCAAGCTGGAGATCGCGCCCACGGTTGGCGATCTGGTCCAGACCTGCGCCCGTCTGGTCGGCGGCTACCAGCCGACGGCGCGCGAAAAGGGCGTGCTGCTGACCTTCAAGGTGGAGAGCGAGGCGCCTGGGCCGCTGATGTTCGACGGGGTGCGGGTGCGCCAGTGCCTGACCAACCTGGTCTCCAACGCCCTGAAGTTCACCACGGAGGGCAAGGTCGAGGTGGCCCTGGCCTGCTACCCGGAGGAGGAGGGGCGTGTCCGCGTGCGGCTGCGGGTGGCGGACACCGGCATCGGCATGAACGAGTCCACGGTCGCCAAGCTGTTCCGCCCCTTCGTCCAGGCCGACGCCTCGACCACCCGCAACTTCGGCGGCACGGGTCTTGGCCTGAACATCACCCGCCGGCTGGTCGAGATGATGCGCGGCGAGATCCGCGTCGAGAGCGAAGCGGGGCGGGGCTCGGTCTTCACCATCGAGATGCTGGTCGACGCGGCCGACGCCTCCGAACTGCCGGTCAGCCAGGCCGAGGCTGGCGAGGACAATGTCCGGTTCGCCGCCCTGCATGGCCGCCGCGTGCTGGTGGTCGACGACCATCCGGTCAACCGCCGCGTCATCCGCCTCTTCCTCGAGCCGTTCGAGTGCGAGCTGGTCGAGGCCCAGAACGGCCAGGAGGCGCTGGATGTGCTGGAGCGCGAGCTGGTCGACCTCGTCCTGATGGACGTCAACATGCCGGTGATGGACGGGCTTGAGGCCACGCGTCGGCTCCGCGCGGATTCGCGTTTGGCGCGGCTGCCGGTGATCGCGCTGACGGCCGACGTGATGTCGGCGCAGATCAAGACGTGCCTGGAGGCGGGCTGCGACGCGCACGTCGCCAAGCCGATCGACCTGCGGAACTTGCTGTCGGTGATGGATACGTGCCTGGCGCGGGGTGTGGCGCGCGAGGTGATGGCGGGACTGAGCGCGCTGTAGCCTATCGGCTTTATCAGCTGAAAGCAGTCCGGGCCCTCGCCAGCCGCTCCACCGCCGCATCCAGCGTCGCGTCCGCCTTGGCGAAGCATAGCCGCACCACGTTGCGCACCGGCGTCTCGGCGAAGAACGCCGACACTGGGATCGCCGCGACGCCGAACTCGACGACGATCCGCTCACAGAAGGTCATGTCGTCGACCATGATCCCCGACGCCGTCAGGTCGACGTTGAGGAAATACGTCCCCTGGCTATCCAGCACGACATAGCCCGCCGCGCGCAGGCCGGCGGTCAGGCGGTCGCGGGAGCGCTGCATCTCGGCGGGCATCTGGTCGAACCAGGCGCGGTGGTTGTCGAGGCCCCACGCCACGCCGGCCTGCAGGTTCGGCGGCGTGGTGAAGGTCAGGAACTGGTGGGCCGCCGCCAGAGGCCCGATCAGGGCGGGCGCGGCCATCAGGAAGCCGACCTTCCAGCCGGTCATGCCGAACAGCTTGCCGGCCGAGCCGATCTTCACCGTTCGCTCGCGCATGCCTGGGAAGGTCATCAGCGGCCGATGCTCGCGCCCGTCGAACACCACCGCCTCCCACACCTCGTCGCAGACCGCGATCGTGTCGTGCTCCACGCAGAACTCGGCCAGCAGGGCGAGGTCCTCGGCGGGGGTGACGATCCCGGCCGGGTTCAGCGGGCTGTTCAACACCACCATCCGGGTCCGGTCGCTGAACGCCGCCTCCAGCATCGCCCGGTCGAAGCGCCAGTGCGGCGGGGCCAGACGGACCAGGCGGGGAATCCCGCCCGCGCGGCGGACCAGCGGCAGGTAGGCGTCGTACAGGGGCTGGAACAGCACCACCTCGTCGCCGGGCGAGATCAGGGCCGTGAACGCCGCCGCCAGGGCCTCCGTGGCGCCGGAGGTGACGACGATCTCCGTGTCTGGATCAAGTTCCAGGCCTTGCGTCCGGCCATAGTGCCCAGTCACGGCGGCGCGCAGCTCCGGCAGGCCGCGCATCGGCGGATACTGGTTGGAGCCCTCGATCAGCGCCCGCGCCGCGGCCTCGCGGACGGGCAGGGGGCCTTGGTCGTCGGGAAAGCCCTGGCCCAGATTGATCGCGCCGTGCTGGCGCGCCAGCCCGCTCATCCGCTCGAAGATCGTGGTGGGCAGGTTGTCGAAGACGGGATGGACCATGCCCTTGCCTAACACGGCGCGGGAATTCTGAAACCCGGCGGCCGCTCGCGCATTCTCATGGCTCAGCTTTTAGAGGAGGGCATCATCATGCACGGCGTCGGTTTCATCGGAGCCATCATCATCGGGATCTTCGCCGGCTGGATCGCCGAGAAGATCATGAAGCGCGACCACGGCCTGCTGACCAACCTGATCGTCGGCCTGGTCGGCGCGCTGATCGGCGCGTTCCTGGCCGGCATGCTGGGCATCCACTTCTGGGGCTGGGTCGGCAGCCTGCTGATCTCGACCCTGGGCGCGGTGCTGCTGCTGTGGCTGCTGGGGCTGGTGAAGAAGAACTAGGACGGGATCGTCGGAGGGGGAGGAAGGTCGGGCGTCTACCCCACCGCCGTCTCTTCTTCCTCCGCGCCGTCGTCCGCGCCTTCCCGCCGCATCCGCCGCGCCAGGTTCGACAGCAGGAAGCTCGGGATGTCACCCACCGGCATCGGCCGCCCGTACAGGAAGCCCTGGAAGGTGTCGCAGCGCATGTCGGACAGCAGCCGCGCCTGGGCGGCGGTCTCGACGCCCTCGGCGGTGACTTCCAGGTTCAGGGTCTGGCCCAGCAGGGCGATGGTGCGCAGGATGTCGGCGATGGCCGTATTGTCCTGCATTTCCGCCACGAACGAACGGTCGATCTTGATCTTGTCGAACGGGAACCGCCACAGATAGGCCAGGCTGGAATAGCCGGTGCCGAAGTCGTCCATGGCGATCTTGACGCCCAGGGCCTTCAGGGCGGCCAGCTGTTCCAGGGTTTTGGCGCTGTCGTGCAGCAGCAGGCCCTCGGTGATCTCCAGCTCCAGGCGGCTCGGCGCCAGGCCCGACCCGGCGAGAGCGGCCTTGACCTGGGCGACCAGGTCGCCCGAGGCGAACTGGTTGGGCGACAGGTTGACGGCGACGGTCAGGTGCGAAGGCCAGCCGGCGGCGGTCCTGCAGGCCTCGTGCAGCACCCACTCGCCGATCTTGCCGATCAGGCCCCATTGCTCGGCGGACTCGATGAAGTCGTCCGGCGGCACCAGGCCCCGGCGCGGATGCTGCCAGCGCAGCAGGGCCTCGAAGCCGGTGGTTTCGTGCTCATGAGCGCCGATCAGCGGCTGGAAGAACAGCTTCAGCTCGTTGTTGGCCAGGGCGTCACGCAGGTCCAGTTCCAGCGCCCGGCGCTCCTGGGCCCAGACGTCCATGGCGGTCTCGAAGAAGCGATAAGCCCCGCGTCCGTCACCCTTGGCGCGGTAGAGGGCCAGGTCGGCGTTCTTCAGAAGGCCGTCCGGATCGTCGGCGTCGAATGGCGCGACGGCGATGCCGACGCTGGCTCCGATCAGCACGTTGTGGCCACGCACGTCGTAGGGATGCGAGAGCGCGTCGACGATGGTCATGGCCAGGACACCCAGCGCCTCCGCGCCCGGCGAGGGGGCGATGACCACGGCGAACTCGTCGCCGCCGAGGCGCGAGACCAGACCTTGGGCTCCGACGCAGTCGCGCAGGCGGGCGGCGGCCTGGACCAGCAAGGCGTCGCCGATCGGGTGACCCAGGCTGTCATTGACGCCCTTGAAATGGTCGAGGTCCAGGCACAGCACGGCGCAGCCTTTGCCGCTTCCGCCATGGGCCTTGGGCTTGCCATGCTCGGTCCAGGCCTTACCCAGGGCCTGCAGGAACGACAGGCGGTTGGGCAGCTGGGTCAACACGTCGTAGTGGGCCAGGCGCGAGATGCGGGCCTGGTCCTCGCGGGCCCGGGTGATGTCGGCGCCCACGCCTCGGAAGCCGATAAAGGCCCCGTCCATGTCGAGCACGGGCTTGGCCGACAGCGACCACCAGTGGGTCTCCTCGCCGACGCCGATCGAGACGACCACGTCGCGGAAGGTCTTCTGTTCGGCGAACAGGGCCGAGAGGGAGGCGACCGGGCCGCTCGGAGCCTCGGCCGCGCCGCACAGCTCGGACATCGGCCGGCCGATCAGCGCGTCCTTGTCGGCGCCGGCCGCGGCGGCCATGCGGTCGGAGACATAGGTCATGGCCCCGGAAGCATCGACCTCCCACAGCCAGTCGCTGGCGCCTTCCTCGAAGTCGCTGAGCAGCAGCGACACGACCAGCCTCTGCTGTTCCAGCTCGTCGGCGGCGACGAGGCGTTCGACGAAGATCTTGGCGTGCGACAGGCACGAGACGCTGACCACCAGGTGGCAGAAGATCAACAGGCCGCCCAGGGCGTACAGGACCGGGTCGTTGCTGGTGGCCAGCACCCACAGGGCGCCGATGACCATGGGAGTCGAATAGGCGATGGCGGCGGCCGGCAGGGTCAGCATGGCGAAGCCGCCACAGCCGATCATGCCGGCCAGGACCGAGGCGACCAGCATCGGCATGGCGTCCGAGAAGCCCTGCGCCTTGGGCATGGTCAGGACTGGCAGCACGCTCCACAACAGGCCCAGCAGGCCCGCCTGGATGACGATGCGGCGCACGCCGCGCGCGGAAACCGTGGACTTGGCGCTCTTGCGGCGTCGGGCGGCGTACCAGCCACGCAGACCCAGCAGCGCGTAGCTCATCACCAGCGCCGCCCAGATCGTCAGGATGACACGGTGCGGGCCGGTCAGGCCGGCCAGATTGACCAGCAGGGCGATGACGATGTTGGCGCTCATCATCACCGGGGTCATCCGCAGGATGCTTTGCACCTGCTCCATGCGCACGCGTCCGGCCATGGCCTCGGGCACGGCGGGAGTCACCCGCTCGGCGAGCGCGGCCAGGCCGCGGCCGATCCTCGAGCTGGCGATGGCGCGCACGCGCGGTCCTCGTCTCATCCGGAGTGGAGATCCCCTGGGCAAATTATCGCTCGCCCGGGTAAACCTCCGGTTAAGTCGACGTATCATTTGAGCAAACCGTGCGATGGATTCGCATGCGCGCCCGTATTCGCGCGCGGCGCTTCAGATGACGCCGTCGCGTCAACCGCAAAGAAAAAGGCCGCCGTCCTTTCGAACGGCGGCCCAATTTTCGAAGGGTGAAGAACCCTACTCTTCCTTGACGCGACGCTTGCGGAACGACGGGTTCAGGATCTGCTTGCGCAGGCGGATGCTCTTCGGGGTCACCTCGACCAGCTCGTCTTCCTCGATATAGGCGATGGCCTGTTCGAGGGTCATGCGGCGCGGCGGGGTCAGGCGGATCGACTCGTCCTTGCCCGAGGCGCGGACGTTGGTCAGCTGCTTGGCCTTCATCGGATTGACGTCGAGGTCGTCCTGACGGGCGTTCTCGCCGATGATCATGCCGAGGTAGCACTTCTCGTTGGCGCCGACGAACATCACGCCACGCTCTTCCAGGTTCCACAGCGCGTAGGCCGCGGTCTCACCGTCCGAGTTCGAGATCAGCACGCCCTTGCGCTGCTGGTCGAAGGCGCCCTTGTACGGCTCGTAGTGGCTGAACACGCGGTTCAGCACGCCCGAACCGCGGGTGTCGGTCAGGAACTCGCCCTGATAGCCGATCAGCGAGCGCGAGGGGGCGACCAGCTGGATGCGGGTCTTGCCCGCGCCCGACGGGCCCATGTCCTTCAGCTCGGCCTTCCGCAGCGACAGCTTCTCGATGACGATGCCCGAGAACTCGTCGTCGACGTCGATCATGACGTCTTCCATCGGCTCCAGGCGCTTGCCGGTTTCCGGATCGGTCTGGAACACGACGCGCGGACGGCTGATCGACACCTCGAAGCCTTCGCGGCGCATGTTCTCGATCAGGACGCCCAGCTGCAGTTCGCCGCGGCCCGACACTTCATAGGCGTCGCCTTCGGCCGTCTCGGTGACCTTGATGGCCACGTTCGATTCGGCTTCCTTCAGCAGGCGGTCGCGGATGACGCGCGACTGGACCTTGTCGCCTTCGCGGCCGGCCAGCGGGCTGTCATTGACCGAGACGGTCATCGAGATGGTCGGCGGATCGATCGGCTGGGCCGGCAGGGCCTCGGTCACTTCCAGGGCGCACAGGGTGTCGGCGACGGTGGCCTTCGACATGCCGGCGATGGCGACGATGTCACCAGCCTCGGCGCCTTCGTCGACCGGCGAACGCTTCAGGCCGCGGAAGGCCAGCACCTTGGTGATGCGGCCGCGCTCGATTTCCTTACCGTTACGATCCAGGGCCTTGATGGCCATGCCCGGGATGGCCTTGCCGCTCTCGATGCGGCCGGTCAGCAGGCGGCCCAGGAACGGGTCGCTTTCGATCAGCACGTTCAGGATCTGGAACGGCTCGTCGGTCTTGGCGATCTGCTTCGGCTCCGGCACGTGGCGGACGATCAGGTCGAACAGCGGAGCCAGGTTGTCGTTGGGCACGTTCATGTCGAGCGTGGCCCAGCCGGCGCGGCCCGAGGCGTAGATGTGCGGGAAGTCCAGTTGCTCGTCCGTGGCGCCGATGGCGGCGAACAGGTCGAAGGCGGCGTTGTGGACGCGGTCCGGATCGGCGTGGGCGCGGTCGACCTTATTGATGCAGAGGATCGGCTTCAGGCCCATCTTCAGCGCCTTGGTCAGCACGAACTTGGTCTGCGGCATGACGCCTTCCTCGGCGTCGACCAGCAGGACGCAGCCGTCCACCATGCCCAGGATGCGTTCGACTTCGCCGCCGAAGTCGGCGTGGCCGGGGGTGTCGATGATGTTGATGCGGGTTTCGCCCGCTTCACCGTTCCACAGCACGCTGGTGCACTTGGCCAGAATGGTGATGCCGCGCTCGCGCTCCTGGTCGTTGGAGTCCATGGCGCGCTCGGTGGTGGCTTCGTTGGCGCGGAAGACGCCCGACTGGGCCAGCAGCTGGTCGACGAGGGTGGTCTTGCCATGATCGACGTGCGCGATGATGGCGATATTTCGCATGGACATGGGAACGGACGGACTTTCGGGAGGAATAGGAGATGACGCTCTACGCGTCAGGCGCGCGGCTTTTACGCGACTGCGGCCGATTTATCCACCCCTGACGCTCGGAAAGACTTGTCGCAGGTAACCGGTGTCATCAACGAAGCCTTATGAGGCTTGGGTTTGCGAGGTGTTCTCGCCAGAGACCGTTTCAAACGCAACAAATTGTGCGCCGCAACATGCCCAAAGTTAAGGCAGTTCTAAATAGCGCCGTTCCGCGATCCTTATCCCACAACGGGTTGCGCGATACTCCTGTCAAAAAATCGACATTAACGCCGACTTTTTTACTTGCCTGTTTTTGCGCCGCACCCTATAAACATTCCTGTGAGGCGGCGCTGCCGCTTCTGCCCTTCCTGGGCGTTTCCTCCCTAATGAACTGGCCCGGCGGTTTCGCCGGGCTTTTTTTTCGTCCGAGCGGCCGCGGGCGTCTTTGATCGATGACAACGCGTGTCGAGCGATAGGTTCGGATCAAATTCGAGCGCCGGGCGCCGTGGCCCTTCCCGCCTTAACGCAGCTCCGCCAGATCCAGCCGCGCCAGCGCCCTGGTCAGCGACTCGGCGTCGGCCGTGAGTCGCGCCAGGCCCTCGGTCGGCTCGCGGGTTGTCTCATTCATGTAGAGCGCGCGGTTGATCTCGATCTGCAGGGCGTGGGTGCGGCGGGCCGGGCGGCCGTAGTGCTCGGTGGTGTAGCCGCCCGCATAGGGGGCGTTGCGGACGACGCGATAGCCCAGGGTCTCCAGCTCGCGCTCGACCAGGCCGGTCAGCTTGGGGGAGCAGGCCGCGCCGAAGCGGTCGCCCAGCACGATGTCGCACGGTCCCCCGTTGCGGGCCCGCTGGCCGTGCGCGGCCGCCGCCGGCATCGAGTGCCAGTCGATCAGGATCGCCGCCCCGTGCGCCGCGCGCGCCGCCGCCAGTTGGCGGTCCAGGGCGTCGTGATAGGGGCGGTGGGTCAGCTCCACCCGCGCCCTGGCCTCGGCGAAGGTCAGCTTGCGGGCGTAGATCGGCCGGCCCTCGCCGGCGATGCGGGGAATCGTGCCCAGCCCCGCCGCCACCCGGGCCGAGCGGCCGTGGGCGTAGTCGGGCAGGGCCTCGGCGAACATCGAGGGGTCCAGCTCCCACGGCTCGCGATTGAGATCGACATAGGCGCGGGCGAAGCGGGCGCGGATGACGCTGGCCCCCAGGGCCGGCGCGCCGCCGATGATCCGATCGACGAAGGCGTCCTCCGAGGCGCGCAGCGTCTCGAGCGGCAGGCGGGCGGCGGCGATCATGTCTTCCGGATAGATCCCGCCCGAATGGGGCGAGGCGAACACCAGGGCCGTGGGCGGGGCGGCCCCGGCCGGGGCGGCGCGCGTCACTTCGAACGCCGGGCCGCCGAACGTCTCAAGAGGCGCGGTCATTCCCCCGTCCTTTGGGACGTCGTCCGCCGAGAGGGGCCGCCAAGCGCTCATGCCTCGCATCATCGAAGCCCGACCGCGCCGGGTCAAACGACAAACAGCGCGACGGCGGTTCGTCCACAGCCCGCGACACTTAGGTTCATCCCCGATTTACGCTCATCGCGCTAAGATGACCGCTTACGATCGACGACTTTCCTTGGAACGTGACCTCATGGCCCGCATCCTTCTCGCCGAAGACGATGATTCCCTCCGCGGTTTCCTGGCGCGGGCGCTGGAACGCGCCGGCTTCGAAGTCCAGGCCTGCGCGGATGGCGAGGAAGCCGTCCAGCACCTGGAACATCCCTGGGACCTGCTGCTGACCGACATCGTCATGCCGGGCATGGACGGTATCGAGGTGGCCCGCCAGGCCGCCGCCCGCGACCCCAGCCTGCGCATCATGTTCATCACTGGCTTCGCCGCCGTCGCCCTCTCGGCCCAAGACCGCGCGCCGGCCGGCGCCAAGGTTCTGTCCAAGCCGGTCCACCTGCGCGATCTGGTCGCCGAGGTGGAAAAGATGATGGCCGCATAGGGCCTTCAAAAAGTTTCGCTAAAAGTTTTCGGGGCGGCTTGCGCACCGGCCAAGCCGCCGCTATACCCCCACACCTTCCCGGCCGGGACGTCTTCACGGAGACGCTTCGGATCGCTTCGGCGGACGCGTAGCTCAGCGGGAGAGCACTACGTTGACATCGTAGGGGTCACAGGTTCAATCCCTGTCGCGTCCACCATCCTCTTCCTGATAAATCAGTGACTTGCGGCGATACCGAGGATTCGATCCTCGACCGTCTTCCGCTGCCTCCTCTCTGCCTTCGCGCGCGCCCGCCGTCGGTGACGATCACGGCCGGCGCTGGGGCCGGGCTCCCGGGACCGGGGGTGTTTCAGCGCGCGACCGCTTCGAGTTCGGCGGCGTCGACGTGGTCGACGTGGCCGAAGCCCTTGCGGTAGTCGAGCACCGAGATCACCAGGGGCGTGACGCAGAACACCGCCATCGCCTGGTCGCCGACCGCGAAGGCGCTCTCCAGTTGAGGAAATCTGGCCAGGAAGAGGCGGCCGATGGCGATGAGTTGGTCGGGATCAGCCAGTCTGGCGGCCGAGCCGCTCATCGACAGGCCCCGGATCTCGCTCCAGTCGCCGTAAGGCAGGTTGATGGTGAGGGCCACGCGCGAATCGCGCGCCAGATTGTGGGCTTTCTGAGAGTCGGCCGAACAGCCGAAGTAGATCGAAAGTCCGTCGCTGACATAGGACACCGTGGTGGCCTGGGGCGCCCCGTCGTCGCGAAGGGTCGCCAGGGTCAGGTCTCTGCCAGCCTCCAGGACTGTCAGAATCTCGTGTCGCAGGGCGTGATCCATGGTGACCTCCAAGGCTGTCGGAAGATGATGCGCGTCGTTATCCTGTTGATCGTGGCGTCGGACGGCGCGGCCGGGGGGCGACGAGGTCCGCCCCAACCAGGGTGTCAGCGGGAGTCCGGGCGGCGCCTCGCCGGCGCTTCCGGCTCGTCGATGTCCAGAGACTTGATATAGGCCGTCAGGGCCGCGATCTCGGTCGACGAGAGGGGCTTGCGGGGCATGCGATAGTGGCCGACGGCGGAGATCGTCTCGAGCTCCCAGTCCAGACGCGTGTCCTGGTACCGGCGCGCGACCTCCTTGAAGGTCGGCGGCGCGCCGGTGGGCGATGCGCCTTCCAGTTGATGGCAGGTCAGGCACTTGTTGCTCGCCAGGACGCGGCCGGTATCGACGGCGCGCCCGCGCGCGACCTCGGCGGGAGAGACCCGGTCCAGGGCCGCGCAGCCCGCGAGGGTCGCCAGCGCCAGGGCGCCGAAAAGCATTCGATAGTTTCGCATGAAGCCTCCCATGCCGCTCCACGGCCTTGACGCGGTTATCATCGCCCGCCTGACCGGCGGAGATTTGACATGGAGCAACGCGCCTACGGGAAACTGCGGATGTCGGCCTGGCTGGCGCGGCGCCACAACGGCGCTGACCAAAAGGACCGCTGGTGGCCCGCTCCCTTTGCTTCCCAGGAGAACGGCAGTGAAGAACATTCTTTTGCTCGTCCACGGCGACAAGGGTCTGGAGGCCCGGCTGCAGGTGGCGCTGGATCTCGCTCGGGCGTTCGAGGGCCACATTCAGTGCGCCGACGTCACGCCCCTGACCCTCTATCCCGCCGATCCGATGGCATGGTCGAGCGGCATGCCGCTGGACGAGGACCGAAAGCTCGAAGTGGAGCTTCGCCAACGCCTTGAGCCGCGCCTGGCGGGCGAGGGCGTTTCCTGGAACTGGACCGAGAGCGTCGGCGACATCGGCGTCTGCCTGACCAACCAGTCGCTCCTGTCCGATCTCATCGTGGTCAATTGTCGGCGCGACGCTTTCCTCGCGGATCATCGTCGCGGCCTTGTCGGCGATCTGGCCGTCCACGCGCGTCGCCCGATCATCGCCGCGCCCGAGACGGCGGCCGGGATCAAGCTGGGCGGGGCGGCGATCGTGGCCTGGGACGGCTCGGCGCCCGCCGCGGCCGCGCTGCGCTCGGCGATTCCGCTGCTGTGCCTGGCCTCGGAGGTCCACCTGGTGACCGTCGGAGAACTGGATAGCGGGCCTTCGGCCGAGGACGCGGCCGTCTACCTGTCGCGGCATGGCGTGCGGCCCCAGGTTCATGCGATCGCGCGGGGCAAGGCCTCGCCGGACCGGGTGCTGCTGGACCTGGCCGACAATCTCCGCGCCGGCTACTGCGTGATGGGGGCTTACGGGAAGGGACGTCTCTCCGAAGCGCTGTTCGGCGGCGTGACGCGGCGCATGGTCGAGGCGGCCGCCCTGCCGCTGGTCCTCGATCACTAGACGCGTCGTCCGTCACAAATGTGTCAGGCAGGGCCGCTAGGTCAGCGCGGGGCTTGGCAGGGCGGGCGTAATGTTCAATTTCTCGGACGAGCGGACGCGATGGTTCATGAACCACGTCCTGCCCCACGAGCCTCGATTGCGGGCCTGGCTGCAAGGTCGGCGCAGCGCGGTCTTCGACGTCGATGACGTGATCCAGGAGACCTATACGATCCTGGCCGCCCGCGAGACGGTCGAGGATATCCGCAATCCTCGCGCCTATCTCTTCCAGGTGGCGCACTCGATCATCGTGCATCATGTGCGGCGGGCCCGCATCGTTTCGATCCGGGCGGCCGACGACCTGGAAGGCTTCGATCCCGCCGATCAGGCCGCCTCTCCCGAGCAGACGGCGATCGACCGCGATGAATTGCAGCGCCTGGCCGAGGCCATAGCGGCCATGCCGGGGCGAATGCGCGAGGCGTTCATCCTGCGCCGCGTGCATGACTTGCCGCAGCAAGAGGTCGCCAGGCGCATGAAGCTGTCGGAGAGTACGGTCGAAAAACATATCGGCCGAAGCTTCAAGTTCTTGATCCAGCGGTTCGGTGATAGCGGAAGACCCGGGTCTCGAGCCTCTAGGACTGTGAAAGCGGAGACCGCCGTCTTTGATCGCGCGAAAAACCAACGAGGACATTGACGACGTCGCGGTCGCGTGGGTCGCGCGGGAGGATCGCGCGCCGCTTTCCGAGGAGGACAAACAGGCCCTGCGGGTCTGGCTGGACGGGGACCCCCGCCGGCCGGGAGCCTACTTGCGCGCCAAGGCGGTGGCGATGCGCACCCTGTCCGCGCGCGCTCTGGGCGCCCACTACGATCCGGCCGGCTTCGGCGGCGCCGAGGGCGAGCAGAGGCCGTCGCGGCGGAGGATCATGGCCTGGGGCGGCGCGGCCCTGGCGTCCGCGGCCGTCGTCGGCGTCGCCATGGGCCTGCAGGCGCCCAGAGCCTACGCCACGGCCCGGGGCGAGATCCGGCTGACGCCTCTGGCGGACGGGTCGACGATGATGCTGAACACCCAGACCCTGGTGCGGGTGAAGTACGATCGCGACCGTCGGTTCGCGAGCCTCGATGAGGGCGAAGCCTATTTCACGGTTCTGCCAGATCCGGCTCGCCCGTTCGTGGTCGAGGTCGCTGGGCGGCGATTCAGCTCCACGAGCGGGGCGTTCCGAATCCGCAAGCTGAAAGGCGAGCCGCTCGACGTGCTCGTCCACGGCGGACGCCTCGACCTGACCAGCCACGCGCCGACCGGAGCCGAACGCGCCTTGGTGCTGGAGGCCAATATGCGGCTGACCGCGGCGGACAACGCCGCGGCTGTTCCGCGTCGCGCCTCGCAGGATGAGGTCCGGCGGGATCTCTTGTGGCGGGAGGGCCAGATCGCCTTCGAGGGGGAGACCTTGGCGCAGGCGGCGGCGAGTTTCGCGCGCTACAGCGACGTCCGCGTGGTGGTGCCGGATCCGGCCCTGGCCCGCGAGCCGGTGGTCGGACTGTTCGCCGCCAACGATCCCGTCGGCTTTGGCCATGCGGTCGCCGAGATGTTCGGCGCCACCGCGGAGGTCAGGAACGGCGCCGTCGTTCTCCAGCGAGGCTCCGGCGAAGAATAAAGTTTTGTGACGTATGGAGGGGCGACGCGCCGCCGAGCCTCTCTGCCCCCGAACACCGCGCCTTCAGCGGTCATCGGGGATAGAGACCATGGTTTCCCAACGCGCCCTCCTGGCGTGCGCCGCCGCCGGGGCGATGCTGTGCATTACGTCGCCCGCGCTCGCCCAGACACGAACCTTCAACGTTCCCGCGCAACCCGCCTTCAAGGCGCTTCCCGAATTCGCCCGGCAGGCTCGGATGCAGATCGTCGCGCCCGGACGCGACCTGGCGGGCATCCAGACGCCGGCGGTCGTGGGTGAACTGGACGTGCGTCTGGCCTTGGCCCGCCTGCTGGAGGGCACGCCGCTCGAGGTCGCGCGGGACAACGGCCAGGTGATCGTCCTGCGCTCGACAGCGCGCGGTTCTCGCGGCCAGGCCGGACGCGGGGCCATTTCCGGCGCGGTGATCGACCCGGCCACCGGCGAATATCTGCGCGACGCCACGATCCGGATGGTGACGAGCAACGGCGAGCATCGCGCGGCCGCTTCCGGGGAGCGGGGCGAGTTCCGGCTGACGGACGTGCCGGCCGGCGAGGCGCAGGTCACGGTCAGCTTTACCGGCTATCCCGACAGCAGCGTGTCGGTGACCGTCGAGGCCGGCAAGAGCCTGCAACTCGACCTGCGGCTCTCGCGGTCCGGCGCGGACGACGCGACCAAACTGGGCGAGGTCGTGGTCATCGCCTCTCAGCGCGACGGCGACGCGCGGGCGATCATGAGCCAGCGTCAGTCGATGGACATCAAGAACAGCCTGTCCTCCGAATCGTTCGGCGACATCGCCGAGGGCAATGTCGGCGAGTTCATCAAGCTCATGCCGGGCGTCGACACGAACGGCGAGGGCGACGACACGGTGCGCTATGTCCGCCTGCGCGGCCTGCCGTCGGAATATACCTCGGTGACCGTCAACGGGGTCAGCATGGCCGCCGCCGACGCCAATGACGGCTCGACCACCTCGCGCTCGTTCAGTTTCGAGCAGGTGTCGCTGAGCAGCATCGACTCCATCGAAATTTCCAAGACCATTAGCGCCGATGTCGACGCCAACGCGCCGGCGGGCGCCCTCAACCTGCGCACCAAGCGCGCCTTCGACCGCAAGGGCCGCCGGGTCTCCGCCCAGCTCAATGCGTTCACGCATTCGGATCTGTGGAACGACAGGGAAACCGGCCCGGACGAAGGCCGACGCGGCGGCAAGTTCCTGCCGAGCGGCCAGATCGAATATTCGGATGTTTTCTTCAACCGTCGTCTGGGCGTCGTCGCCAGCGTCAGTCAGTCCAGAACCTACACGGAAATGGAGCAGACCTACTATCCGCGCAGCTACGTCCCGACCGCGGTCAGCCCGGAGCCGATGGCGCCGAACACCATCTACGCCCACATGCGCGGACAGGAGGTGTCGCGTTTCGCTTCATCCCTGACGCTGGATTTCAAAGCGACGGACCGGCTTATCCTGTCCTTGGCCGGCATCTACAATCAGTCCTATCTGTGGTCGGGCCAGCGCACCTGGATATTCACCACCGATGCGCGGACTCGCGGCGTCATCGGCGACGCCATGACTGATTTCACGACGAAAAAGACGGCGTCGGCCACCGCGATTACCGCTCAGAACAACGCTATTTCCAAGGAGGGAAAGGGTAAGACCTTCATTCCCAGCTTCGAATATCAAGGCGATCATTTCGGGCTCGACGGCAACCTGTCCTATTCGGACTCGACGTCGACCTATGATCCCCTGGGCAAGGAAGGCTCCATCTTCAACCTGGTCACCTCGCCCACGGCGACCGGCAATTTCGCGGTGAAGCGTTCCGGCCTTATGGCCCAGGACTGGCGGATCACCCAGATCGACGGCCCGGACTGGAATGATCCGACCAGTTTCAAGGCCGCCAATATCACTCTCAACACACAGGACGGCCGTTCCGCCCGCACCGAACTGGTCGGCGGCGCGTTGAACCTCACCGTCCCGGTAAAAATCCGCTCGACCCAACTGACGATCAAGACCGGTCTGAAGGCCAAACGCGCGGTCTATGATTTCAAGAATGAACGCAGCGCCTATCAATACCGCTATACGGGCCCCTTGACCGTGGCGCAGTTTCTCGCCGACACGTCCAGTATAAACGAACTATCCTTCAATGATCTCGGTATCAAAGTCGCGTCGATTTCGGGCGACTCGGCGCTCTATACCCCCAGTAATATAAAGATGGGGCAGTTCTTCCTCGCGCACCCCGACCAGTTCACGCAGGCATTGACGGCGGACAACTACTATACCGCCTTTATCGCCAACACCCGTCATTTCGAAGAAGACACTAACGCCGCCTATCTGATGGCGACGGCGGAAATCACCGACAGGATCACCGGACGGCTGGGCCTGCGGTGGGAGGAAACCGAGACGCGCGCGCGCGAGTTCGATCCGTTGACCGCGGCCGTGGTCAAGGCGGCTGGATACGCGGTGTCGGCTTCGACCGGGCGCGCCACGACGATCGACGGCCTGAAGTATCAGTACGAGAGCCGGCCCAGGATCGACCGGGAGGGCTCCTATGACTATTTCTTCCCCAGCGCCTCGCTGAAGGTCGCCATCAACGACAGCACCGATTTCCAGCTGGGCTACAGCCGCACCATTCGCCGGCCGGAAGTCAACGTGCTGGCCGGCGTGTGGTCGGTCAATGACGATCTGCAGATCGTCACGGCGCCGAACCCGGGGCTGAAGCCCGAACTGTCGGACAACATCTCCGTACGCATCGCCCACTACTTCGAGCCCATCGGGGTGGTGGCCATCAACTATTACCGCAACAAGGTCAAAGGCCTCTTCCAGACCGAGGATCTGACGGCGGAAGAATTCGGCTACGCGGGCACGGACTACGCGAACTATATGTTCCGGACCACCAGGACCGCCGGCGGCGACGCCATCAACATCAATGGCTTCGAGATCGAATTCAATCACGCGCTAGCCTATCTGCCGGGCGTGTTGAGCGGTCTTTCGGTCAAGGGCTCCTATACCCAGACCAATCCGGAAGCGCCGATCGCTCTGTCGGCGCGTCACTTCGGTTCGCTGGCCTTGGCCTACAAGAAGGGGCCTCTCAGCTTCAACCTCAACACCGTCATGACTGGGCGCAAGCTGAACAGTGTTTCGACGGGGTCGTTCATCGAGCCGCGTACGGACATGAGTTTCTCGGGAGCCTACGCCGTGCGCCAGAATGTGCGCCTCTTCCTGTCGATGCGTAACCTGCTGAACGAGAACACGAACATCATACTGCCGGGCGTCGACACGCCGAACGGTCCGATTGGCGACCATGCCGGCGACTACCGCGCCTATGGCCGGAGCGCCACGCTTGGCCTTCGGCTGACCTTCTGAGGTGGCGGCGATGCGTCCGCAAAGATCCGGCCTTGATCGCCGGAAGTTCCTCGCGGCGGCGGGCGGTCTGGCGCTATTCGCGGGGCCGGATCGCGATGCTCGGGCCTGGGTCGCGCCGAGGTTCGCCGACTATCCGTTCTCGCTCGGCGTGGCCGCCGGCGACCCCTGGCCCGACGGCTTCGTGATCTGGACCCGCCTGGCGCCCCGGCCTCTGGAGGCGCATGGCGGGATGCCGACCCTGGCGGTCCAGGTTCGCTGGGACGTGGCGGAGGACGAACGGTTCGAGCGGATCGTCCGGTCGGGCGAAGCCATCGCGCGGCCCGAACTCGCCCACAGCGTTCATGTCGAGATCGACGGGCTGCGGCCCCGCCGCCCGTACTGGTATCGCTTCCGGGTCGATGGCGCCGAGCCCAGCGCGGCGGGCCTGGCCTGGACGGCGCCGGCGTCCGGCGACCAGCCCGAGCGGATCCGTCTCGCCGTGGCCGGTTGCCAGGCCTATCCCAACGGCTGGTACGACGCCTGGCGCCACATCAGCCGCGAGCCGGATCTCGCCGCGGTCTTCCACTACGGCGACTACATCTACGAGGGCGGCCGCAGCGACTACGTCATCACCGACGCGGCCGGCGCCGTCGTCGAGCGCAACCACCTCGGCGGCGAGGTCTACAGTCTCGACGACTACCGGCGGCGCTACGCCCTCTACAAGACCGACCCGGACCTGCAGGCGGCCCACGCCGCCGCGGCGTTCATCGTCTCGTTCGACGACCACGAGGTGGACAACAACTGGGCTTCGGCCTTCGACCAGGATGGCACGCCGCCCGAGGTGTTCCTGCTGCGCCGCTACGCGGCGATGCAGGCCTGGTACGAGCACATGCCTGTCCGCAAGGCCCAGTTCCCGCGTCCCGACGGCCTCGTCATGCACCGGCGGCTGGACTACGGGCGGCTCTTGCGGATGCACGTTCTGGACACGCGCAGCTACCGCAGCGACCAGCTCTGCGACCGGGCGGGACAGGCCCATTGCCGGGCCGAGGACGGATCGGACGCCACCATGCTCGGCGCCGCCCAGGAGGCCTGGCTGGGCGAGGGACTGAACAACGGCGCGCGCTGGAACCTGATCGCCCAGCAGGTCTTCGTGATGCCCTTCGTCCGGCGCGGATCGGCCGGCGAACGCATCGTCTCCAATGACACCTGGAACGGCTATCCGGCGGCCCGGGCGCGACTGGTCCGCGCCATCACCGAACGCAGCCTGACCAATGTGGTGATCGCCACGGGAGACGCGCATATCCACGCGGTCGGTTCGGTTCCGCTACGCGATGAAGAGCCGGGCGGGCCCGCCGCGGCGACCGAATTCCTGGCCACTTCGATCTCATCCGCCGGCGATGGCGCGCCGATGACGCCGAACCTGCGCTCCGCGCTCGAGAACAGCCCCAATCTCGCCTTGGCCAACGCGCAGCGCGGCTACCAGACTTTCGACATCACGCCGAACGCGTGGCGAACCGACGTCAAGGTGCTGGACAAGGTGCAGTCGCCTGGCGGCGCGCTCGACACCCTGGCGCGGTTCGCCGTCATGCCGGACCGGCCCAAGCTGCACAGGCTGTAGTGTGCTGGATTTGAAGTTCGCCCGCGCTTGGATCGGGCTCTGAGCGAACTTCGGAATCGGGACACTAGCCTGTCGCTGGCCGTTCCTGTCGCCCCGGACGGAGCGGCCTTGCATCATCAGGATTCCTGTTGACCCCGGGAGCGGGTGACGCGGGCGGTGTTGGCGACCGCGGAAAGCAACTCATAGGCATTGATCGGCTTGCCGACGAAGCCGTCCATTCCCGCGTCGAGGCACTCGGCGATCTCTTCGCTGGAAGCGTTGGCCGTCACCGCGATGATCGGGGTTGCGGCGACCTCTCCGCCGAGCCTCCTGATCCGTCGCGTGGCCTCCAGTCCGTCGAGCTGGGGCATGTGAACGTCCATCAGGATCAGATCGAACCGCCCCGACGCGGCGGCCGCGACCGTCGACAGGCCGTCCTCGGCGAACTCGTAGCGGAGACCCGCCTCGTCCAGCAGGATCGCGATCACGCGGCGATTGAGCGGATGATCCTCGGCCACGAGGATCAGGGGATCGAAGTCGATGGAGTCGGGCGAAGCGGATGGCGTGGGCGTCTGGCTCGACGGACTGACGCGTGGAAGGATCACGTCGACCGTGAAGGTCGAGCCCGTCTGGAGGCCGGGCTCGGCTCGGATGTCGCCGCCCATCATGGCGACCAGCTCCCTGCAGATCGCCAGGCCCAGTCCGGCGCCGCCATGACGGCGCGTCGTACTGGCGTCGCCTTGCACGAACGGCTCGAACAAGCGCTCAAGCTCGCATGGCGCGATGCCCGGGCCGCTATCGGAGACGGAGAAGGTGACGCGATCCGAATTCCTGTCCCCGGCGGCGCGCAGGCTGACGGCGCCGCGCTCGGTGAACTTGATCGCGTTGCTCAGGAGGTTCGAAAGCACCTGCCGCAGTCGATGGCCGTCGGCGAGAGCGGCTTCAGGCAGATCCACGCACTCGACATGGAGCTTCAGATCCTTGGCCTCGGCCGCGAAGCGCCAGACCTCGGTGATGGCGAGCACCAGCTGGCCAAGGTCGATCGGCGCCGGGTCCAGCGAGAGGGCGCCCGACTCGACGCGCGCCAGGTCCAGCACTTCATTGAGGATCGACAGAAGGGCGTCCCCCGACGACTTGATGAGCTTGGCCATCTCGAGTTCCGCGGCGGGCAGAGGGCGCTTGGCCAAGGCGTCGGCGACGGCCAGGACCCCATTGAGCGGCGTTCGCAGCTCGTGACTCATGATCGCCATGAACCGGGACTTGGCCTGGCTGGCTTGCTCGGCCTCCTGCCTGGCGGCCTGGGCCTCTCGCGTGCGCTCCTGGAGGTCACGCTTTCGCGCCGTCAGGTCCTGGCCCAAGACGCGAAGCTCTTCGACCTGCTGGCGCAGACGCTGATTGGCGAGCGTCAGGGCGGCGTCGACCCGGAGGCGCTCGTCGATGTCCCGACAGACGCCGATGAACTTCCGGGCGCCGCCGATCGTCGCTTCACCAACCGACAGCTCGATGGATACGCGGCCGCCATCGCGTCGTGTCAGGCTAAGGGGCCTTGGACCCGCGTTCAGAATGCCGCTGCCGCCCGTCTCCAGGTAGCGTGTGACACGGACCTGATGCGTGTGGGCGTCGTTCGAGCTCATCAGCACCGACAGGGGCTCGCCGACGAGCGAACCTGGCGGCCAGCCGCCCAGGGTGTGAGCCGCGGGGTTGGCGTTCTCGATGACGCCATTCACGTCGATCACGAAGATCGCATCGGCGGCGTTGTCCAGGATCGCGTTCAGGCGGTCCTCGGCGGCGGAATGGGTCTCTCGCGGAAAGAGCACGATCTGGGTGGCGGCGTCGTCGCCCTCGGCCTGGCGGCAGGAGAGGGCCGACCAGCCCAATGCGGTCAATGCCTCATCGTTCGCCGGTCCCGTGGGCGCGCGCGCGAGCCTGCGCAAGAGCGTCCGCGCGGTCCGCTCTGGAACCTTCAAGCGCTGGCTGACCAGAGCGATCGCGTCCGTGGTGTTCAGGATATCTCGGTCGCCCGCTATACAGCGAACCAGCGTTCCGGCGCTCTCGAACTGTAAGACGATCGGCGCGATAGCGCCCGATCTTGCCGCGTCCTCAGAGGTATAGTTAGCGCTAACTACAGGGCAATTTCGAGCGGGTCTTGTCGCCATAACTTCCTCGAATCGGCTCTCGACACGAGCGTGACACGGTGACGTCTGGCGTTGCTCATCCCTATGGCTAGGCGCCGTACCGTAAGTTGCGGCAGATCAATTCCTTGCGGTTCGATTTCGTCAAAATACTAGCCAGAGGGCTAGGTGACGCGCCAGGATAGATTCCCTATTTGCTGTGGGGGTATTTGGCGGCGCCACTAAGTTTATCGACGTAGGTCAGCAATGAGGGTGGCGATCTTAGGCTCGGACATGGAGCGCGCGGCGATGCTGCGGAACATGGTGGCCGAAGCGATCGGAGGCGAGATTTTCATCGGCGTCCAGACCGCCCAACTCCCGGCCGACGTGACATTCGACTTGCTTCTCCTGGACGTGCCAGCCACCGCCGACCCGGCCGACAGCTTCGCACAGGTCGCGAATCTGCGGGCGCGACAGCGTGTCCTGTTCGCCCCTCGATGTGACCTGGACCTCGCCAAGCTCGCCTATGCGCAGCGTTTCCAGGGCTTTATTGGAGAGCAGATCACCCGGGAGATGCAGCACGCGATATTGCGGTTCATCGTCGCCGGCGGCGAATATTTTCCGTGGGTCGACAAGGGTAAACTGCAGGAGCGGCCGTCGGTGGAGCGGCTGTCCAAACGGCAACGCGAAGTGCTTGGTCATTTGCTGAACGGCAAGACCAACAAGCAGATCGCCGACGCGCTCAGCATCTCTCTGGCGACCGTGAAGCTGCACGTCCAGGCCATCCTGAGCGAGGCGGGCGCCCGCAACCGCACGGAAGCCGTCGTCCGGTTCGGTGGGCTTGGCCGAGCGGGTCTCGGGAAGGACGTCTGACTGTCCGAGTTTGCGGATGCGCGAGCCGCCCGCGGCAAGGGGGCGCGCTTCCCAGGATTCCGTCGGCGAGACCACCTTCCGGCGTCGCCATGGGGCTCTAGGTCATGTCCGGGGTCTGGTTCCACATCATGCGGCTGATCTTGACGGCGCCCGCGACGTCTCGAAACTCCCAGATCTCGCGGGAGTGATCGACCTGGGTGGGGGCGCCGCTGTCGAAGCGTATCGTCTGCGTGCCGTGCAGGGCCGCCAGGCCGAAGTCGTCGCGGACGACAAGCTCCGCGGCCTCGAACACCGGCTCGATGTGGCAGCCGCTGATCACGCCCGCGAAGCCTTCGGCGATTTCCCGCCGGCCGATCCGCGTCTCGCGGCCAAGGGGCCACCAGACCCCGTCCTCGGTGAACAGGCTGGCATAGCCCTCGACGTCGCCCGTGCGCACGAAGTGGGGCTGCACCTCCTTGAAGATGCGCTCGATCCGCTCCCTGGTGATCATGCGGCCGCCTCCCGACGCCGGCACGATGCGCCTAGTAGCGACTTTCGATAAAGTTGTATCGAGAATATATTCCCTTTTAAGGGGTGTGCGTCCCGGCCAACGCGAGGCTGACGTCTAGATGGGCTCGCTGATCGGCTGGAAGCTGGCCGGGTCCAGCCCCTCGTCGACGCCTTTGACGTAAAGGCCTTCGGCGTGGTGATGGTAGTCCTCGACCTCGTAGACCTGGCCCGAATAGACGCCCAGATGCGGCAGGCTCACCCCGGTGCGCAGCAGCATGTCGCCCTGGCGGAAGATGCGTTCGCTCATGGTGGCTCCCTCGTGTGACGACGAAGCGTGCGGCGCCGGAGGCGGCGGCGCCAAGACACGAGTTCGTCAGCTTCCGGAACGGAACGTCTATGAAGGGCCGAGGCGCTCGCGCAGCTGCTGGTTTTCCGCCTCCAGGGCGGCGAGTCGGTCGCGCAGCGGCGCGACCGCGCGGGCGATCTCGGCCTCGGTGAAGCGCGGGACGATGTGCTGCGGACAGTTCCAGTCGAAGGCCGCCAGCCGCAGGCGGAAGATCCGCTCGGGGCGGGCGCGGTAGCCGGGGACGCTGACCCGCGCCAGCAGGTCGGGCTCGGCGTCCAGCGCCAGGCGCTCGGCGTGGGCCAGGATCTTCAGGCGGGCGCGGCGGGGATAGTCGACCAGGATCAAGGCCACGCGGTCGTCGGCGTCCAGATTGCCCGTGCTGATGTACTGGCGATTGCCCGCGTAGTCGGCGAAGGCCAGGGTCGTCTCGTCGAGCACCTTGAGGAAGCCGGGCGGGCCGCCGCGGTGCTGGACATAGGGCCAGCCGGTCTGCGAGACGCTGGCCATGTAGAAGCTGTCGCGCTCGGCGATGAAGGCGACCTCGTTGGGCGTGAAGGCCTCGGAGACGCGATCGACCGCGCCGGGCGTCCACAGCTGGTCGACGCCCATCTCGGCCTGGACCGCGCGCACGCTGGGCGAGCTGGCCAGGTCCAGGAAGCTGTAACGGTTCACGGCGCGATCTCCCGGCGTCGCGCCCGCCCGGAAGGGGAGGCGCGCGACACCGGGCAGGATCCTATTCGATCAGGCTGGCGTCGAGGGTGATCTCGGCCTTCAGCAGCTTCGAGACCGGGCAGCCGGCCTTGGCCTTGGCGGCCAATTCCTCGAACTGGGCCTGGTCGGCCCCGGGGATGCTGGCCTTCAGGGTCAGGTGCGAGGCGGTGATGGCGTAGCCGCCCTCGACCTGTTCCAGGGAGACCTTGGCGGAGGTGTCCATGCGGTCGGCCTTCAGGCCCGCCTCGCCCAGGATCAGCGACAGGGCCATGGTGAAGCAGGCCGAGTGGGCCGCCGCGATCAGCTCCTCGGGGTTGGAGCCGGGCTGGCCCTCGAAGCGGCTGGCGAAGCCGTAGGGATAGTCCTGCAGGGCGCCGCTCTCGGTCGAGATCGAGCCCTTGCCATCCTTGATGCCGCCGCTCCAGGCGGCCGAGCCGCTTCTGACGATCTTCATGTCGGTCTCTCCAGGTCAGGGGAATATCGGGACGATCCACCACGGCGCGGCTGCGGCGGCTTGAAGGAAACGGCTCTTCTTGTGTTCAGGCTCCGGCGCAGGGCTCGGTCTCGCCGGTCGCCAGGTCCACCCGGAAGCACTGCTCGCGCCCGGTGTCCTCGTCGCGGACGAGGATCGCCAGGTCGCCGCCGCCAGCGTCGCTATCGGGGGCGTCGTGGGCGAACTCCTCGACATAGGCGAGCGCCGCTGCTTCCGGGCTGGCCTCGTCGATCAGGCGGGCATGGTGGCCGTGCAGATGCAGGGCGCGGGCGGTGAAGGTCATGCCAATCTCCTCGGGGCTATCTCCTCGGCCAGGAGAAACGCGCCGGGGCCGCTTTCGGATTCACCGAACGCGAAAACGGCGGCGAGCCGTGAGGCCCGCCGCTGCGTCGTGTCGCCGGATCGGAGGCCCGGAGGGCCTCAGATCAGATTGTATTCCGGCTTGGCGTAGGTCCCGATCAGGTCGACGCCATAGACGTTGTGCGTCACCTGGTCGGCGAAGAAGACGTCGGCCGACTTGGCGTAGACGCCCACGTGCTCGGTCTCGGCCGCCGCCAGCAGCCACCCGACCACGGCCGCCTTGGTCCCCTGACCATTCGCGCCGTCCTGACCGTAATAGGCCATGTAGCTGGCGCGGGTCATGGTCGAGCCGCCCACGGCGACGGTGGCGTCCAGCAGGTCGTGGACCTTCTGGTCGGTCGGCGTCGCGCCGAAGATGGCCGCATAGGCTTTCTTGGTGGCGTCGAAGAGCGTCAGGGACCCGTAGGTCGCCGTGAAGCCCGAGGCGCCTTCGCCGTTCTTGCCCAGATTGACGGCGAAATTGATGAAGCGGTTCACCGTGTCGAACGACTGGTAGTAGGCGCTGTTCAGGGTGTTGGGGTTCGCGCCGTTCGGGTCGACCAGATAGTCCATGCCCGCGGCGGTCGGGGTCTTGCCCGTGAAGAACTGGTAGGAGAGGGCGGCGACCGCGCTGGTGTTCACCGTCGCCTTGACGACCAGGCCGATGGCGTCCGTGTAGCTGGTCCCGGAGGCCATGGCGCCGGCGATCGACTTGGTCATGGCGTCGGCGCCGGTGCTGAAGGTCTGCAGGCGCAGGACGCTGGCCATGGCCGAGGCCACGCGGCTGTCGACCATGGCGACCGCGCGGTCCGAAAACTGCAGGTTCTCGATATTGATGGCGGTGTCCGTGCCGTCGGTTCCGGCGTTGTCCTTGATCTGCCAGCCGCCGTTGGCCAGGGCGCTGAAGGCATAGGACGCGAACTTGCCGGCGTAGGCGGCGGTGTCCAGGCCCGCGCCGCCGTCCAGGATGTCATTGCCCGAGCCGCCAGTGATGCGGTTGGCTACCGCGTTGCCGGTGATGGTGTCGGCCGCGGCGCCGCCGATGGCGTTCTCGATGACCGCGCCGATGGCGATGGTGACGTTGCCGGTCAGGCCGCCGACGCTGGAGAAGAAGCCCTCGCGCAGTTCGATCGTCTGGGCGACCTTGTAGCCGGAGAAGTCGAAGGTGTCGGTCCCGCCGGCGTCCCAGGCGGCGAACACCAGCTTGGTCGACGACGAGGTCGCCGAGAACCAGTCGCGCCCGGCGTTGGCGTTGAAGCCGTAGATGGTGTCGCCGGTGCGGGTGGTCATGTTGGCGCCATAGGCCAGCTGGGCCGCGGCGATGTCGTCCAGCAAGGGCGAGGCGGCGTAGGCGCCGCCGAACGCGCCGCCGGTGTTGGACTCGCCGAAGTAGGACATCACCGTATACTGACGGCTGTCCTCGTAATAACCGGCGTTGGCGCTGTAGGTGATCGCGGCGGCCGCGCCGTCGGCGTCGTATTTGGACGGGTGGGCCAGGCCGATGGCGTGACCGATCTCGTGGACCAGCACCATGCCGCCATAGTTCGAGCCGCTTGGGCTGCTGTTGTAGCCGAGGCTGGAATTGACCCAGACATCGCCCGAGTCGCTGCTGGGCTGGGCGTTGCCCGGATAGTAGGCGAGGGCGGCCGAGCCGGACTCGCCGGTGCTGTAGTCGCCGAACAGAATGGCGGCGTTGTCGCTGTAGGCGGCCGCGCCGGTGGTTCCGGTTCCGACGCGTACGAACTTGATGTCGGCCACGTCCGACCAGGCCTGCAGAGCCTTCTCGGTCTGGACGATCTGGGCGGCGTTGAACTGCGAGAAGCCCGAGGTGTCGCTGGGCATGGTGGTCGGCGCGGTGGCGCGATAGGCGTAGGTCACCGTCGCTCCGACATGCAGGGCCGGACCCCAGCCGGGCGCGCCGCGCAATAGCTGCGAGGCCGCCTCGGCCACCGTCAGGCTTTCCTTGCCCGCCACGACCCCGTCGCGAGCGTCGGCGTTGACGAAGGCGTTCGGAGCCTCGCCACCCGTGATCCTCACGGGTTCCTGGCCGGCCTGTGAAAACGCTTCAATGCTCACGGACATACTCCACCCGACCAAGCCCGCAGTATGTAGAAATCGAATTTCTCCTTCAATCTCCGTTACTTGCGACATGAGCGCACAGTTTTCCGGCCAAGCTAAGCGCTGCCGGAACACCGGTTGGTCCGCGCCTATTTCACAATTGATCGGCCTTTGTGGCGTTTCTGCCACACCTAAATCCGCTGAGTGCGCGTTTGTCGTGCTGAGGTCCCGGGGCCGTGTCGGGCCCGCGACATACTACTAGAGACTAGAGAGGGTTTTAGAGATGAATATGCGGTTGCTTGCCGGCGTCGCCTTGGTCGCGCTCGGCGCGGCCTCGGGCGCTTCGGCTCAAAGCGCCTTGAGCGGCTTCTATGTCGCGGGCGATGTGGGCTACCACGAGCCGAGGGACGTCAAGGCTACGTCCTCGAACGGCTATCAGTGGAATTTCTCGGGCGACAAGGACTGGGCCGGCTTCGCCCGCTTGGGCTACAAGTTCTCGCCGAACTGGCGCGTGGAAGCCGAATACGGCTATCGCCCCAGCGACCTGAAGAGCGTCCGCGGCAATGGTCTGGCCGGCGCTCAGCCGATCGGCCTCTGCACGCCTGGCGTCGGCCGCTCGCCGGCCTCGCCGGATTGCGGTGAGCTGGACGGCAGCCTGAAGGCCACCACCCTGATGGCCAATGTCATCTTCGACCTGGCTCCCGGTGGCACCTTCAACCCGTATATCGGCGCCGGCGCCGGTACGGCCTGGGTGCACAACAAGGCCTATGGCCAGCTGTCGGGCGTTCCCGCCGGCGGCGCTCGCTTCCAGAACACCAACTTCGACGACGTCGACCAGGCCTTCGCCTATCAAGGCATCGTGGGCGTGGGCTGGAACTTCGCCGAGAACTGGTCGATGGACCTGACCGGCCGTTACCTGGAAACCAAGAACCTCAAGTGGGGTTCGGTGACCCAGAACACGGGTCCGGCCGGTGGCTCGATCACCGACGTCGGCACCTTCTCGGGCAAGTACAAGGACGCTTCGGTGACCCTGGGTCTGCGCTACACCTTCGGGTCCGCGCCGCCCCCGCCGCCCCCGCCGCCTCCCCCGCCGCCCCCGCCGCCCCCGCCCCCGCCGCCTCCTCCGCCCCCGCCGCCGATGCCGGCCGCTCCGGCCTATGAAGCGCGCGAGTTCGTGGTCTACTTCCCGTTCGATCAGTACGTGCTGACGCCGGAAGCTCAGGCCGTGGTCCAGCAAGCCGCCGAATACGCCAAGGGCGGCAACGCGACCAAGGTCGTGGTGACGGGTCACACCGACACCTCGGGCTCGGATCGCTACAACCAGAAGCTCTCGGAACGCCGCGCCAAGGCCGTCGCCGATGGCCTGGTCAGCCAGGGCCTGGCCGCCACGACCGTTGCGGTCGACTGGAAGGGCGAAAGCGCTCCGGCCGTCGCGACTGGCGATGGCGTCAAGGAACCGCTGAACCGCCGTTCGACGGTCTCGATCAACTTCCAATAAGGAAGTCCGGATCGGTGGAATTGGGGCTGGCCGCGAGGCCGGCCCCTTTTTCTATGGGCGGCGCTTTCTATGGGCGGCGCTCGGGACGCGTGGCGCTCAAATGGAAAGACGCTCCCGATGGGGCGTCGGGAGCGTCCGATCCGGCGGACCAAGAGGGCGGAGGACCGCCGTCATGCGGCCGGCAAGAAGGGGGCGCCGGCCTCATCGGTAGATTTGAGCGGATAGGAAGCACGGGCGGCAAAGGGTCCGTCGCGCGCTCCGATAACCGTGTTCGATTATACGCCGATACCCGTGTCAGGCGAGTCGAAACGGCCGGCCTCGGTCAGATGCGACAATCGGCGCGGCAAGGGCGAGGGATGGCCCAGGAGGTTGGCGATCAGGTGCTCGGCCAGCAGCGGGGCCAGGCAAAAGCCGCGCGAGCCGAGGCCGGCGAGGACCAGCAGGCCATCGTCGCCAAGGCCCGCCAGCGGCAGACGGTCCGACGTCGTGGCGCGCACGGCCGCGCGGCCTTCGAACGTCTTGCCCGCCAGGCGCGCGGCCAGATCCGGCAGACCCTTGGCCAGGATGTCGAGGTTGCGGGCGTGGTCCTCGGGACGGACGTCCACGGCGGTCTGGTCGCGGTCGTGGGTGGCGCCAAACAGGACACCATCGCGGGTCGGCACGGCATAGCCGCCGAAGGCCGTCGCCCGGGTCGTCTCGCCTGCGGTCCAGCTGGCCTGGCCGCGCACGGGTTTCAGGCGGATCTGGGGAAGAAGTTCAGCGCTCGCCGCGCCGGCGGCCAGGGCCACGCGATCGGCGGTCAGGATAAGGTCGCCGGCCTCGTCGAGGAGTCGCCAGGCCCCATGGCGTCCTGGGCCGGCGCGCTCCAGGCGGGCGACGCGGCGACGGATGATCTCGCCGCTCCAGGCGGCGGTGACCAGGGTCGGCTCGATGACCAGCGCGCGGGTCATGGCCAGGGCGTCGTCGCGCAGGAGCATGGCTCCTGGCTCGAACAGGTCCTGTCCGGCCACGGTGGCGAAGCGGGCCGGATCGCGTTCGCTGGCGGGCAGCTGCAGCACCTCGCGGGCGATGATCGCGCCGGGCTCGGCCTCGTACAGCGTGACCGCGCGCGCGAAGGCCTGGGCGTAGAGCGCCGCGCGCGGGCCGCCGCCGGCGTCGAGCGCGGGGGTGACCAGGGCGGCCGGATTGCCCGAGGCGGCGACATGGTCCGGATCATCGACGACGGTGACGCCGAGGCCTTCGGCGCGGGCGGCGCGCGCCAGGGACGCGCCGGCGATACCGCCGCCGATGATCGCCAGGGTCTGGGGCCGCGGCGCGGGCGCATGCTCGCCCATTTCTCTTGAGGGGGGCAGCCAAGCCTCCAGCCGTTCGCGCTTACGGCCGAAGCCGGGGCGCTTGGCGATCTCGAAGCCGGCGGCTTGCAGGCCGCGCCTTACCGCGCCGGCCACGGTGAAGGTCGCCGCGCGGGCGCCCGGGGCCGAGCGGCTGGCGACGGCGGCCAGCACCTCCTCGCGCCACATGGCCGGGTTCAGCGCCGGGGAGAAGCCGTCCAGGAACCAGGCGTCCGCCGCGCCGTCCCAGGCCTGCAGGGCCGGGATCACGTCCATGACCGCCAGGTCCAGCACGGCGTCGAAGCCGGGCAGGTCCACGCGGTGGAAGCCCCGCGCGCGACCCGGCCAGTGGTCCAGCAGCACCTGGGCCGCCTCGCCCAGCTCCGGCCAGTGGGCCAGGATCCGGGCGGCCTCGTCGCGCGCCAGCGGGTGGGCCTCGATCGAGAAGATATGCAGGCGGCCGGCTTCTTGCTTCTCCCGCCGCCAGAGGTCGAGCAGGGCGGCGATGTTCAGGCCCGAGCCAAATCCAAGCTCGCCGACCGTGAAGTCTGGCTGCGCCCCGAACCGTTCGGGAAGACCGCAGCCGGTCAGGAACACGGCCCGCGTTTCGGCCAGGCCGTCGACGCTGGAGAAGTAGACGTCGCCGTACAGGCTGGACTGCGGCAGGCCGTCCTCGCGCCAGACGAGGGGCGAACCGTCGGGAGGTGTAGTGACGCTCATGGGGCTGCTAGAGCGCTGGGGGAGGTCAAACGTCAAGACCGCTCTCCAACCCGATCCCCCCGGCGAAGGCCGGGGCCCAGATTCATCCTGAGCGTCAGATGTGAAAGCGCCCTCCGCCGAGGTTCGACGAAGGGCGCTCTGGGCTCGACCTGGGCCCCGGCCTTCGCCGGGGAGATCGGATCTTGAATTTTAGGCGAGACCCCTAGTGCCCCGCCTTCTTCTCTTCCGGCTTGGCGGCGGTCGCCGCGTCCGCAGCGGCGGTGGCCGAGGTCTCGGACGGCGTCGAGGTGGCGCCCGTGGCGGCGGCGTCCGCGGCGGTATCCGCCGGGTCGGCCGGCGCCGCGGCCGCGTCGGCGGCGGCCTTGTTGGCGTCGGCGGCGGCCTGGTCCTTGGCCGAGGCGGCGTCGGTCACGGTGCTGGCGTCGGCGGCGGCGGCCTTGGCGGCGGCGCTGTCGCCTTCGGCTTCCTCATGCTTGCCGCAGGCGGCCAGCGACAGGGCCGAGACGGCCACGCCGGCGATCAGGAGTTTGCGAAGCATCGTGGTGTTCATGCGGATTTCCCCTAGCGGCGGACGCCGTCGCCTTGTCGACGACGACTTTGCGCAGAAGGAATACCGGTTCGAAAGCGCGTGCAAGTTACGACGCGCTAACGTGCGACTACTCGTTCGGGATCTGCGACAGCGCCTCTTCCAGCTCGGCGAAGCTGGGCTGGGCGGGCGAGGGTACGTTGCCGCGGCCGATCTCGACCGAGATCTGGGCGGCGTTGCCGTGCAGGTGGGCGACCAGGACGGCCTGGATGATCTTGTAGAAGGCGCCGTCCTCGTTGACGACCGCCTGCAGGCGCGTGGCCATCGGGCCGACGATGCCATAGGCGATGAACACGCCGAGGAAGGTGCCGACCAGGGCGCCGCCGATCATGCCGCCGAGGACGGCCGGCGGTTCGGTGATCGAGCCCATGGTCTTGATGACGCCCAGCACGGCGGCGACGATGCCCAGGGCGGGGAGGGCGTCGGCCATGTTTTGCAGAGCGTGAGCCGGCTCGAGCGCCTCGTGGTGGTGCTTCTCGAGCTGCTTTTCCATCGCGTCCTCGACCTGGTGGGGGTCCTCCAGGTTCATGGTCATCATCCGCAGGGTGTCGCAGATGAAGTCGACGGCGAAGTGGTCGTGGGTGATCTTCGGGTAGCGGGCGAAGATCGTGCTCTCACCCGGTTTTTCAATGTGGCTTTCCAGGGCGATGACGCCCTTGGACTTCATCGTCTTGGTCAGCAGGAACAGCAAGGACAGCAGGTCGCGATAGTCAGACGGCTTCCACTTGGGACCCTTGAAGATCTTGCCGAAGCCGCCGGCCGTGCCCTTGATGACGACCATGGAGTTGGAGATCAGGAAGGCGGCGACGGCCGCGCCCAGAATGGCCATCAGCTCGTGTGGGGCGGCTTCGATGATCACGTCCAGCTTGCCGCCACCCATCAGGTAGCTGCCAAACACCATGCCGAAGAGCATGACGATGCCGATGATCTGGAACATGGTGGAAGACCGACCCCGAGAATGAAGCCGCATGATCGCGATTAATGATTAAGCCAACGTTTTCACGCGCTCATCCAAGCCGTCCGTGATCCGCGACACATCGCGCGCGCGACCCAAAAATCGCGTCTTTCCGGTTCTGATGCTTCCCTCGGAACAGGAGGGGGCCTAACAAGTGTTTGATGACTGGGGAGTCCAAAGAGGCCCGGGATAACCGGGCGCCGTTCGCGATCCTCTTTGGCGTGTCCGTGGCGACCGCCATGGGGAACAACGGCATGCTGTCGGTGCTGCCGGCCATCGGCCGCCAGATCGGCATCCCGGACGCCATGGTCGCGGCCATCTTCTCGCTGTCGGCTGTGCTGTGGGCCATCACCTCGCCGCTGTGGGCTCGCCAGTCGGACCTGCGTGGGCGCAAGCCGCTGATCCTGCTGGGCCTGGGCGGCTTCTGCGTGTCGATGCTGCTGTGCGCCCTGGTGGTGTCGGCCGGCCTGCATCACCTGGCCCCGCCGCTGGTCATCTTTGTCGCCTTCCTGCTGTGCCGGGCGCTGTTCGGGACCTTCGGCTCGGCCGCCAATCCGGCCACCCAGGCCTATATGGCCGAGCGCACTAGCCGCGAGGAGCGCACCCAGACCATGGCCACCCTGGCCGGAGCCTTCGGCCTGGGCACGGTGGTCGGTCCGCTGCTGGCCCCGCTGTTCGTGCTGCCGGGCGTGGGCCTGGCCGGACCGATGTTCGCCTTCGCCCTGCTGGCGGCGGGCATGATGGTGGTCGTGCATCGGGGCCTGCCCGAGACCTTCAAGCCCGGACGCGGCGAGACCCCGCCCCGCCGCCGGATCGGCCTGTCCTGGCGCGGCGGCGATGCGGCCCTGTGGCGGGATCCGCGTCTCAAGCCGTTCCTGATCTTCGGCTTTCTCGTGGCCGCCTGCCAGACCGCCCAGACCCAGACCCTGGGCTTTCTGATCATCGACAAGCTGGGCCTTCCGCCGATCAAGGCGCAGGGCTTCATCACCCTGGCCATGGCCGCCGGCGCGGTGGCGGCGCTGCTGGCCCAGTGGGGCCTGATCCGCATGTTCCGCATGGGGCCACGCGACCTGATGCGCTGGGGCGTGGGCTGCGCGGCGATCGGCAACATCGTCGTCGCCTTCGCGCCGGACTACGCCGCCGTGGCCATCGGCTACGCCATCGCCAGCCTGGGCTACGGCTTCGCGCGCCCGGGCTTCACGGCCGGCGCCTCGCTGTCGGTCGAGGCCAAGGACCAGGCCGGAGCGGCCGGGGCCATCGCCGCCATCAACGGCCTCAATGTCGTGGTCGCGCCGCTGTTCGTGCTGCTTTACGAGCGCATCGGCTGGGGGCCGTTCGTCCTGAACGCGGCCATCCTGGCGGCGCTGGTCGTCTACGCCCTGCGCCAGGCGACCCTGCGCGCGGTCGACAAGGGCGGCGCGCGGGAAGAGGCGACGATCGCGGGGCTCGAGCGGACGGACGAAGGCGGGGTTTGAGCGGGCTTAAAGCCTAGTCGACCATCCGCTCCAGGGCCTTGCGATCCTGCAGCACCACGCACCGCACGCTGGGCAGGGCGATCAGACCCTCGTCCTGCAAGGCCGTCAGTGTCCGCGACACCGTCTCGATCGTCAGGCCCAGATAGTCAGCCATGTCCTGGCGGCCCATCGGCACGTTCAACTCGGCGCGGGCGTGAGTGCGGTCAGCGATGTCCAGCAGCAGGCCGACGACCCGCTCCTGGGCTGAGCGACGGCCCAGCATCAGCACGTGGTCCTGGCTGCGCTGCAGGACCTCGGCGGTCAGGCGGAACAGAGCCCGGGCGGCGTCGCTGCGCGTCGCGGCCAGATCGCTGAGCGCCCCGCGCCGGATCATCCGGATGCTGGCGTCGGTCAGGGCCTCGGCCGTGATGCGGTGAGCATCGGCCATCTCCAGGCCGAAATACTCGCCGGCGAAGTGGAAGTCGTCGATCTGGCGGCGACCGTCGCGCAGGATGCGGTAGGTCCGCACCGCGCCGGTGACGACTTGGTAGACATAGTCGGCGGCCTCGCCCTCGCCGAAAATCTCCTCGTCGCGCGAGAAGCGCGAGCAGGCGCCCGGAATGGCCAACACGGAATCGAGGGCGCCCGGAGCGGCGTCGATGCGAAGCGGAGACAGCATGGAAAGACCCTTCTGATAGTGGGGTCATGCGCCTATTCCCGACGCCGCGATATTCGGGAGCCGCGCCTAAGGAAACCCCCTTACGCGGGCGTGCGGGTGGCGAGTGTTTGAGGCGGATCAACCCGCGCGGACAGGTGTCCAGGCAAGATGGCGCCATGTCGGATCGTCCCCTCATCCTGCTGCTCGTCGAGGACGAGCCCCTGCGCGAGGCGCTGCGCTTCTCGCTGGAGACCGAGGGTTATGCGGTGGGAACGCGGCCGGATGGGAGACCGGCCGCGGCGGTGGTCATCGACGATGATCGAGAGGACTGGCCGGCCGTGGGGGAGAGCCCGACGATCGTGCTGACCGGCGATGCGGAGCGGCTGCTGCGGCGAGGCGTGCGCGGCGTGTCGCTGGTGGAGAAGCCGCTGCTGGGGGATGCGTTGAGCGTGAGGCTGAGCGAAGTCCTGAAATTCAACCAAAGCCTGTTATCGCGGCCGTAGCGAAGCGGACAGGAGCATCTGGAGCCCTTTGCGCTTCGGATGATTCCATCCAACGCTACAGGGCTAGGTCTGCCCCCGCACCGACAGCGTCATCCGCACCAGCGCCGCCAGGTTGTCGGCCTGCATCTTCGTCATCAGCTTGGCCCGATAGATCTCCACCGTACGCGGACTGATGCCCAGTTCGCGGGCGATGACCTTGTTGGCGTGGCCGGCGACGACGCCGTCCAGCACCTGGCGTTCGCGTTCGGACAGGGTTTCCAGGCGATGCAGGATGGCGGCCTGGTCGTCGGTGACCGGGGCGGCCTCGGCGGCCTTGATGGCGCGACCGAGCGCATCCAGCATGCGGGCGTCCGAGAACGGCTTCTCGATGAAGTCCACGACACCCGAACGCATGGCCTCGACGGCCATCGGGATGTCGCCGTGGCCGGTGATCATCACGATCGGCATCTTGACCTTCAGGGCCGCCAGGCGCGCGACCAGCTCCTGGCCGCTCATCTCCGGCATGCGCACGTCGGTGATCACCACACCCGGCTTGGCGTCTGGCAAAGCCTCGAGGAAGGCCGGGGCGCTGGCGTAGGCGACGACCTCGAAGTCGGCGGACTCCAGCAGGAAGGCCAGAGACTCGCGGGCGCTCTCGTCGTCGTCGACCACGTGCACGACGGCGGTCGGGGTCGCCAGGGGGGCCTCACTCATCGACGGTTTCCTTCTTATGATCGGCGGGCGGCAGGGTGAAGCGGAACAGCGCCCCGCCGCCGGGATTGGCCTCGGCCCAGATGCGGCCGCCATGGGCTTCGATGATCGAACGCGAGATCGACAGGCCGACCCCCATGCCCTGCGGCTTGGTGGTCATGAAGGGCTGGAACAGACGCTCCAGCACCTCGGGCGCGATGCCGGGGCCGGTGTCGGCGACGCTGACCTGCGACCAGCCCTGGTCGGTCACGGCGCTGGTGATGGTCAGCGCCTTCCGCCGCGCGCCGTTCTCCTGCATGGCGTCGATGCCGTTGCGGATCAGGTTCAGCAGCACCTGCTGCACCTGGACCCGGTCGGCATAGACGGCGTCGGCCGCCGGATCCAGGGAGAGGCGCACATCGACCTGACGGTCGCGCTCGCCGATCAGGGCCAGGGCCGAAGCCTCCTCGATCAGCTTGGACAGGCTCTCGTCGACCCGCTCGCTGGCCCCGCGGCGGACGAAGTCGCGCATGCGGTGGATCACCTCGCCGGCCCGCAGCGCCTGGGCGGCGGCGCGGTCGATGGCGTCGCGGACCTTGGCCTGGTCGGCCTCGCGGCCCCGGTCGATCAGGCGGCGCGAGCCGGTCAGGAGGTTGGCGATGGCCGACAGCGGCTGGTTCAGCTCGTGGGCCAGGGTCGAGGCCATCTCGCCCATGGCCGTCAGTCGCGAGACGTGGACCAGCTCGTTCTGCAGCTCCTGCAGGCGGGTCTCGGTCTCCTGGCTCTGGGTCAGGTCGCGGATGAAGCCGGTATAGGAGGGCATCGGCCCCTTGGTCTCGCCGACCGCCAGCTCCATCGGGAAGGTCGAGCCGTCCTTGCGCAGGCCGACCACGACGCGGCCGACGCCGATGATCCGCTTGTCGCCGGTGCGGTGGTAGCGCTGGATATGGTCGTCGTGGGCGGTCGCATGCGGCTCGGGCATCAGCAAGCCGACGTTCTTGCCGAGAACCTCGGCGGCGGTCCAGCCGAACATCCGCTCTGCTGCGGGGCTGAACGAGGTCATCAGGCCGTCGCGGTCGATGACCACCACCCCGTCGGGCACGGTGTCGAGGATCGAACGCAGGTGGTCGTTGACCGCCGCCTCGCGCCGCCGCGCGGCGTGGAACCAGCCGCCGCCCACGGCCATGCCGAAGCCGACCGACAGGAAGATCGCCGCGCACAGGCCGCTGACCAGGTTGAACGGGATCTCGCGCGTCACCCACCAGACGCTGGCCCAGGCGAAGGTGGTGGCGAAGGCGCCAGGGCCCAGGCCGCCGAGCGCGGCGCTGACCAGCACCGCCGGCACGAACAGCAGGAACGACGAGGGCGCGGTGAACGCCGCCGGCAGGTACAGGCGCGCCACCGCCGTCGCCATCACCGCCGCGAGGGCGGCCAGGTAGGCGGTGGGATGTGGATCGCTATAGAGCGTCGAGGACAGGCCCCGGGCTGGCTTCATGGGTGTTCTCAGTCTCGAAGTCCTTATAGCCGGACGGGTTTGAGCCAGGTCAAGGCGCGGTTATTGCGTAGGTCGGAGGCTGGAGGTTCCAAGCAATCGGAGCGTTCGAATGTCTGACGGGCAAATGGCGTACCTGGGTCTGGTGATCGCGGCGTTCTCGGCGTTCGCCGTGGTGCTGTTCGTGACCTACATCCGCGTGAACATGAAGTAGGGGATCCCAAGTCGAGCTGGGAGTTCCCCCAAAGCCCGATTTCCCCGGCGAACGCCGGGGCCCAGATTCATCCGGAGCCCTTGGGGTTTTCGCGACAGCGCTCGCGTCCAATCCTCAAACTTTGGTGAGTTCGATCTGGGCCCCGGCGTTCGCCGGGGAGATCGGGTTTTTGTTTGCATTCATCTCCAGCCGCCGCCCGCAGATCGCCGCCGGCGCCGCGCGGTGGCTGACCAGCACCAGGCCCTGGCCGGTGCGGTCCAGACGCTCTCGCAGCCGCTCCACCACCATCATCTCGGTCGCCGCATCAAGGCCCTCGGTGGGCTCGTCCAGCAGCAGCCACGGCGCGTCCCGCAGATAGGCCCGCGCCAGGGCCAAACGCCGGCGCTCGCCGCCGGACAGGCGCTCGCCGTCGTCACCGAGATAGGCGTCCAGACCCCGCGGCGCGGCGCGGATGCGGTCGGCGAGGGCGGCGGCTTCCAGGGCCTCCCACAGCTGCGCGTCGGTCGCCTTGGGCGCGGCCAGGCGAAGGTTGTCGCGCACCGCGCCGGCGATCAGGCCGGCGTCCTGCGGCAGCCAGGCGAAGGTCGAGCGGGGGAGGGCGGCTTGGCCGCGCAGGCCCAGCAGGGCCTCGATGGCGCTGGTCTTGCCGCAGCCGGACGGGCCGACGACGGCCAGACGCTCGCCGGGACGCAGGGTCTGGCCGAGGATCGTCACGCTGGGCGGCGTCTCCGGCTTCGGCGCGATCACCTGAGGGCGATGCCGCAGGATCGCGTCCAGCCGGTCCCGAGCCTCGCGCGCCGCGCCGTCCTGGTCGAAGGCGTGGGCCAGGCCGGCCAGGGCGTCGACGCTCATGGCGGCGGCCAGGCCCGCCAGGGCGGCCAGAGGCGCGCCGGCCGGGGCGGCGCTGGCGACGGCGGCGGCGACCGCGACGCCCAGCAGGGCGGCCTGGCTCATCAGGATCAGGCCCTGGGCGCGGGCGGCGGCCAGTCGCGCGGCGTCGAGTTCGGCGGCCTTGGCGTTCAACGCCTCGCCGGCCCAGGCGTCCAGGCCGTAGGCGCGCAGCTCGGCCGAAGCGGCGACGAGGGCGGCGGTGGTCTCCTTCAGCGCTCCGACCTTGGTTTGAATGGCGGCGCGGGCGGGCGTGGAAAAGCGCTTGGCCAGGGCGCGGGCGATCAGGATCGCGGCACCGGCGGCCAGCAGAATCAGGACGGCCGGGAGCCAGCCGGCCAGGGCGGCCATCACCAGGCCCGAGCCCAGGCCGGCGACCGCGCTCCAGGGGGCGGAAAGACGGACGAAGCGGGTCTCGATCGCGTCGACGTCCTGCACCAGGCGGGCGGAGGCCTCGCCGCGCGACAGGGTCAGCGACTGGGACGGCGGGGCGGCCGCCAGGCTCTCGAACACCGCCGGGCGGATGGCGGCCAGGGCGCGCAGGGCGGCGGCGTGGCCGCTCAGGCGCTCGCCATAGCGGGCGGCGGTGCGCAGGATGGCCAGCAGCCTGATCATCGCGCTGGGGATCAGCACGTTGAAGGCATGGGCCGCGGCCAGCCCCGCCAGGCCGGCGGCGGCGCTGGAGACGATGAACCAGCCGGACAGTCCTAGCAGGATCGTCGAGGCTCCGCCCACGACCACGGCGCTGGCGATCGCCAGCCGCAGGGCGCCGGCGCGCTGGCGTTTCTGGGCGCGGATCAGGTCGTCTAGGGGGCTGGTCAAAGGCGGATCACTTGGTCGGCGAGGGCGGCGACGGCCTCGGAGTGGGTGGCGATCAGGGTCGTGCGGCCCTTGGCGGCCGCGCGGATGGCGGCCAGCATCCGCTCTTCCGCGAGCGCGTCGAGATTGGCCGTCGGCTCGTCCAGCAGCAGGATCGGGGCGGGCTTGAGCAGGGCGCGGGCCAGGGACAGCCGCCGCCGCTCGCCGCCGGACAGACCGCTGCCGCGCTCGTCGAGCACGAAGTCGAGGCCGCCCGGACGGTCGAGGGCCAGACCGACGGCTTTCGCCGCCGCCTCGATCTCGGCGCGGGTCGCGTCGCGGCGGGAGAGGGCGATGTTGTCGGCGATCGAGGCGGGCAGGATCAGCGGCGACTGGCCGGCCCAGGCGATGTCGGCGGCGCGGGGCGCGGCGCCGTCGATCAGGATTTTCCCGCCGGTCAGGGGCGCGAGATCCAGCAGCAGGTTCAGCAGCGAGCTCTTGCCCGCGCCACTGGGACCCACGAGGGCGGTGATGGTTCCGGCCTCGGCGGTGAGGTCGAAGGCGTCCAGCGCGGGGGCGTCGGTGTCGGCATAGCGGACGGTGACGCCCTCGAAGCGGATGGTGGGGGCCTGGGTCAGCGGCGTCGTGGCGGGCCTGGCGGCCGGGAGCTTGAATGTCGCGAGACTGGCCGAGGCCGCCTCGGCGGCCTGGCGGTCGTGATAGGCGGCGGCCAGGCGGCGCATCGGGGCGTAGATCTCCGGCGCCAGGGCCAGGACGAAAAAGGCGCGCTTCAGGTCCAGGGTCTCGGGAACCGGGAAAGGCAGAAGGCGCAGCAGGTTGAAGCCGCAATAGACCGCCACCAGCGCCACGGACAGGGCCGCGAAGAACTCCAGCGCCGCCGAGGAGATGAAGGCCACGCGCAGCACGCGAATGGTGCGCTCGGCCAGTTCGGAAGCCGATCGGCGCAGGGCGGCGGTCGTCGTTCCCTCGGCCTGGAAGGCCAGGACCACCGGCAGGGCGCGAACGCGGTCGAGGAACAGGCCCGACAGGCGCTCCAGGGCCAGGAACTGGGCGCGGCTCTCGGCGGCGGCGGCCGTGCCGGACAGGATCATGGCGGCGATGAAGGGAATGAGCGTGGCCAGCAGAATGCCGGCGCCGATCGGGCTGGCGATCGCGGCCACGGCGATCATCACCAGCGGCAGCACGGCGGCCGACAGCCGCGCGGGCAGGAAGCGGGCGAAGTGGCCGTCCAGCGCCTCGACGCCCTCGACCAGGGCGGTGACGGCCTGGCCCGTCGGGCGACGCGGGCCGGCGAACACGGAACGGGCCAGGTCGGCGCGCGCGGCGGCCTTGACCTGGGCGGCGGCCCGCGCGCCCGCTTCACCCGCCGCGCGGGCCAGCCAGCCTCGCAGGGCCCCGGCCACGACGATCGCCAGCAGGGATAGGCTCAGAGCCAGCGTTCCGCGCTGGCTGGCTATCGCATCGACGCTGAACGCCAGACCCGCGGCGAAGCCGATCGCGGCCAGGCCGTCCAGCAGTACGAACGTCCGCGCGCGGCCCATCGCGGACCCGCCGCGCCGGCCGGCCTGCTCGAGCCACGTCCTTGGTTCAACGGAACCATCAATCTGCACTATGTCGGCGCCCATGGGTTGAGTGTAGGCTGGTTTGGTCCGCGAGCCTTGATCCCGATCAAGGAGTGGGCGGTCGCGGCGGTCTAGGGGAAAGTCCTCGAACGGCGTGATCATCGGCCGTTCGTTTGGGAGCTGTCCATGGACCCCGCCGTCATTGATCTATCGCGACTGCAGTTCGCGCTGACCGCCTTGTACCATTTTCTGTTCGTGCCCCTGACGTTGGGGCTCAGCATCATGCTGGTCATCATGGAGAGCATCTATGTGATGACCAAACGGCCGATCTGGCGGACCACCACCCGCTTCTGGGGCGCGCTGTTCGGCATCAATTTCGTGCTCGGCGTGGCCACCGGCATCACCATGGAATTCCAGTTCGGCATGAACTGGTCGTACTACTCGCACTATGTCGGCGACATCTTCGGCGCCCCATTGGCGATCGAAGGGCTGATGGCCTTCTTCATGGAAGCCACCTTCGTCGGGCTGATGTTCTTCGGCTGGGACAAGCTCAAGCCCGTCGGCCACCTGTTCGTGACCTTCATGGTCGGTCTGGGCACCAATCTGTCGGCCCTGTGGATCCTGGTCGCCAACGGCTGGATGCAGAACCCGATCGGCGCGGCCTTCAATCCCGACACCATGCGCATGGAAGTCTCCAGCTTCCGCGACGTGCTGTTCAACCCGGTGGCCCAGGCCAAGTTCGTGCACACGGTCAGCGCCGGCTACGTGATCGCCGCCGTGTTCGTTCTGGGGATCTCGGCGCTGTATCTTCTGAAGGGCAAGTACGCGGGCGTGGCCAAGCGCTCGATGACCGTCGCCGCCGCCTTCGGCCTGGCCGCCTCGCTGTCGGTGGTCGTGCTGGGCGACGAGAGCGGCTACGCCCTGACCGACAACCAGAAGATGAAGCTCGCGGCCCTCGAGGCCATGTGGGAGACCGAGCCCGCCCCGGCCGGCCTGACCGCCTTCGGCATACCGGACCTGAAGGAACGCAAGACCCACTACGAGGTCAAGATCCCCTATGTCCTGGGCCTGATCGCCACTCGCAGCTTCGACACGCCGGTGGAGGGCATCTTCCAGCTGGTCGCCAAGGCGCAGGACCGCATCGAGAGCGGCGTCGTCGCCTATGGCGCGGTCGAGGCCCTGAAGGCCAATCCCAAGGACATGACCGCCCGCGCCACCTTCGAGGCGCACCGCCGCGACCTGGGCTACGCCCTGCTGCTGAAGCGCTATGTCGCCGACCCGCGCCAGGCCTCGCCCGAGCTGATCCAGAAGGCGGCCTGGGACACCGTGCCGCCGGTGCCGGTGATGTTCTGGGCGTTCCGGATCATGGCCGGGATCGGCTTCCTGATGATCGCCCTGTTCGCCACGGCCTTCCTCCTGGTCACCCTGCGCAAGCACGACACCAAGTGGTTCCTGGTCATCGCCGTGGCGGCCATCCCGCTGCCGTGGATCTCGACCGAGCTTGGCTGGTTGCTGGCTGAGGTCGGCCGGCAGCCCTGGGCGGTGGACGGCGTGCTGCCGACCTTCCTGGGCGCCTCCAGCCTGTCCGTCCCGCAACTGCTGACCAGCATCGCGGCCTTCACCCTTCTGTACGGCGCGCTGGCCGTGGTCGAGATCGGCCTGATCATCAGGACCGTCAAGAAGGGCCCCTTCGCCCCGCATGAGCCGGTGCTCGACGGATCCGTCGAAGCCGAACCGGCCGTCGCTTAAAGGAGCGCTGAATCATGGATATCCCCGTCGATTTCGCCACGCTTCGCGTCATCTGGTGGGCTCTGGTCGGGATCCTCCTGATCGGCTTCGCCTTGACCGATGGCTTCGACATGGGCGTCGGCGCGCTGCTGCCCTTCGTCGCCAAGACCGACCAGGAACGCCGGATGGTCATCAACACCGTCGGCGCGACGTGGGAAGGCAACCAGGTGTGGTTCATCCTGGGCGGGGGCGCGATCTTCGCGGCCTGGCCGTTCGTCTACGCCATCAGCTTCTCGGGCTTCTATCTGGCGATGTTCGTGGTCCTGGCGGCGATGATCATGCGACCGGTGGGCTTCAAGTATCGCTCCAAGCGGCCGAATCCGAAGTGGAGGGCGTTCTGGGACTGGGGTCTGTTCGTCGGCGGCTTCGTGCCGGTGCTGGTGTTCGGCGTGGCCATGGGCAATGTGCTGCAAGGCGCGCCCTTCCGCCTGGATAGCGACCTGCGGGCCTTCTACGAGGGCGCCTTCATCGGTCTGTTCTCGCCCTTCGCCCTGGTGTGCGGCCTGCTGTCGGTCTCGATGCTGGTGCTGCACGGCGCGGCGTGGCTGACCATCAAGGCCGAGGAAGGGCCGGTCACCGAGCGCGCCCGCCTGTTCGGCGAGATCGCGGCCCTGGCCAGCATCGTGCTGTTCGCGGCCGGCGGCTTCTGGGTGGCGTTTGGCGGCCTGGGCTTCCGGATCGAGGGCTTGGCCGACGCGGCTGGTCCGTCCAACCCGCTGCGCGGCGCCGCCGCCGTGCGGGCTCCGGGCGCCTGGCTCGACAACTACGGCCGCCATGGCTGGATGGTCATCGCCCCGGTCCTGGGCTTCGTGGGCGCGGCCCTGGCCCTCTATGGCCTGCGGTTCAACAAGGCCTGGGCGGCGTTCAGCGGCTCGTCCGCCTCGGCCGTCGGCATCATCTCCACCGTTGGCCTGTCGATGTTCCCGTTCATCCTGCCCAGCAGCTTTGATCCGCGCTCCAGCCTGACGGTGTGGAACGCCTCGTCCAGCCACATGACCCTGTTCATCATGCTGATCGTGACGTTGATCTTTCTGCCGCTGGTCCTGATCTACACCGCCTGGGTCTACAAGGTGCTGTGGGGCCGCAGCACCACCGGCGCCCTCGCCACCAACCCCGACCTGTACTGAGGAGCTAGAAAGTCATGTGGTACTTCACTTGGATCCTCGGCCTCGGCCTCGCGGTCGCCTTCGGCGTGCTGAACGGCGTCTGGTACGAGTTCAACCTGTCGGACGACGGCGACGAGGGTCTCTCCGAGCCGTAAGGACTCGGTTTGAGGGGGCGCGACAATCCGGCGCGCCCCTTCGAGCTCAGCCTTAACGGTTGTTAAAGGCCCTTCGGGCTCTTGTAGACAGGAGCCCGAGAGCGCGTCGAACACGCCGCCCCGGGACCGCTGAATTCGACCCGGGGATATCGCATGACCGACAACACCGCGCCCGCGCTGGAGCTGATCTCGTTCTGCATCGGCGAGCAGGAATTCTGCATCGACGTGAAGACGGTTCGCGAAATCCGCGGCTGGACCCCGGCCACCCCGATCCCGCACGCGCCGGCCTATATGCGTGGCGTCATCAATCTGCGCGGCGCGATCATGCCGGTCATCGACCTGCGCAACCGCCTGGGCCTGGGCGTCACCATCCCCGAGACCCGCCACGTGATCGTGGTGGTCGAGTGCCAGGATCGCCTGGCCGGCATCCTGGTCGACGCCGTGTCGGAAACCTTCACCGTGCCGCGCGACAGCCTGCAGCCGGCCCCCGATGTCGGCGTGGAAGAGCTGCGCTACATCCAGGCCATCATCTCGATGGAAAACCGCCTGATCACCTATCTGCGCATGGACGACGTGTTCCCAGCCGTGGTTCGCGAAGCGGCGTAGGCTTCGTCTCTCCGGACAAAAGAAAAGCCGCCGAGGGTGACCTCGGCGGCTTTTCTCTGTCTGGTGCTCGGCGATCAGCTCTTGCGGACGATCCGCGCCGCTGCGGCATGGAAGCCGGCTTCGGCGGCAGCCAGGTCGGCCACGGCGCCTTGGCGCTCGGCCGCGACGCCCATGTTGCTCGCCGCGTAGCTCTCCGAGACCTTACGGGCCCCCTGGGCGCGCAGGGCCGCGTTGGAGGCGGCGGTCTCGTGCCAGGTCGCCAGGCTTTCGACGGTGACCTCGGCGGCGGCGTCCGGGTGCGGAGGGACCTCGCCGAAGCCGATGGCCACGAAGCCGTGGATCACGCCTCCATAATCCTCCTCCGACAGCAGGAAGGTGATCTGGCGCTCTTCGCTCTGGCCGGTATAGGCGTCGTCCTCCGGATCGAACTCGCGCAGCACCAGGATGTCGCCGACCTTGAAGTCACGGTCGTTGCGGCGGATCTCGAAGCGCTTCTGGCCCGAGCGCACGGCGGCGAAGTATTTAGGCCAGGTCTTGAGTTCGTGGCGGGTCATGGGCGGCGGACTTTCGAAACTAGAAAGCGGGCGGTTCTGGCGGCCGAAGCCTAGCGCAGGGTTAACCGTCCAAACATATCCCCAAATTCCGATTTCCCCGGCGAAGGCCGGGGCCCAGATTCATCCGGGCCGGCTTGGGTGAGCGCGCCATCCGCCTCATCAGCTTCCGACGCGCTCGTGGGCTCGATCTGGGCCCCGGCCTTCGCCGGGGAGATCGGATTATTGTTGTCTCACTCGTCGATACACAACCGGACGATCTCGGCCCGCAGCTCCGGCATGCCCAGGCCCTTTTCGGACGAGGTGGCTAGCACGCGCGGGAAGGCGGCGGCGCGCTTGGAGATCGCCTTCAGCGTCTCGGCCACGACCTTGTCGACCTCGTGCGGCTTGATCTTGTCGGCCTTGGTCAGGACGATCTGGTACGAGACCGCCGCCGTATCCAGGGCGTCCAGGGCCTCCAGGTCGACCTTCTTGAGGCCATGGCGGGCGTCGATCAGCACATAGACGCGCTTCAGGTTCGGCCGGCCGCGCAGATAGGCTCGGCCCAGGTCCTGGAACTTGTCGGCGATCGAGCGCGAAACGCGGGCGAAGCCGTAGCCGGGCAGGTCGACCAGGCGCACCTGCTCGGCCAGCAGGAAGAAGTTGATCTCCCGCGTGCGGCCCGGCTCGTTCGAGGCGCGGGCCAGGTACTTCTGGCCGACCAGGCCGTTGATCAGGCTGGACTTGCCGACGTTGGAGCGGCCGGCGAAGGCCACTTCCGGCAGATCCGCGGCGGGCATGGCGTCCATGCGCACCGCGCCCATGATGAACGAGACCGGCTGGGCGAAGAACACCCGCGCCGTCTCGATCTGCTCGTCCGTGAAATCGGCCGCGCCCGGCAGGACGCTGGGGAGCTCGGGGGGAAGGTTGGGTTCGTCGCTCATCAGGTGGCGTTAGCAGGTTTGCCCTGCAAGCGGGCGATGATCTTGTCGATCGGGTTCTCGACCTTGTAGCGGCGCATGATGATGTACTGCTGGATGATGGTCAGGACGTTGCTCCAGCACCAGTAGATCACCAGGCCCACGGCGAACTGCGACAGGGTGAAGGTGAAGACGATCGGGAACAGCTGGAAGATCCGCTGTTGCATCGGGTCGCCCGCCGGCGGGTTCATCGCCGTCGTCAGCCACATGGTGAAGCCGTACAGCAGCGGCCAGACGCCGATGTGCAGGGTGGTCGACAGGAAGGCGCCGATCAGCGGGGCGTGGGCCGGGTCCCAGGGGATCAGGCCGAACAGGTTGAAGATCGTCGTCGGGTCGCGCGCGGACAGGTCGTGGATCCAGCCGAAGAACGGCGCGTGGCGCATCTCGATGGTGACGGTCAGCACCTTGTACAGCGAGTAGAAGACCGGGATCTGCACCAGCATGGGCAGGCAGCCCATCATCGGGTTGATCTTCTCCTTGGCGTACAGGGCCATCATCTCCTGCTGCTGTTTGGCAGGATCGTCCTTGTGCTTGGCCTTCAGCTTCTCGACCTCGGGGGAGATCTTCTTGATCTTGGCCATGCTCTCATAGCTCTTGTCCGCCATCGGATAGAGGATGAGCTTGAGCAGGACGGTCAGCGCCATGATGGCCAGGCCGAAGTTGCCGACCATACGATAGAAGATCTCCAGGATGTTGAAGATCGGGCGCGTGAAGAAGCTGAACATGCCCCAGTCCACGGCCCAGTCGAAGCGCGGGATCTCGGCCTTGCTGTTATCCCAGAACTTCCACCAGTCGGGCGCCTGGCCGTTGTATTCGTACTTGCGCAGCAGCGGCACGGTCTTGGCGCCGGCGAACAGGCGGGTCTTCTGGGTCAGGGTGGCGCCCGGGTTCAGGGCCTGGGTCGGGCCGACGAAGTTGACGTCGTAGATGTCGGCGCCGCCGGCCTGGGTGACGCGGTACTGGGCCTTGATGGTCTGGTCCTGGTTGGGGATCAGGGCCGCCAGCCAGTACTTGTCGGTGATGCCGGCCCAGCCGCCGACCGAGTCGAAGGTCGAGAGCGGCTTGTCCTTCTTCCACTTGCCGTACTTGGCCACCTCCAGCTTCTGGTCCTTGCCGGAGCCCAGCACGCCGATGGCGCCTTCGTGGACGATCTGGGTCTTGCCCAGGTGGTCGGTGATGCCCTGGCGCTGGACGGTGGCGTAGGGGGCCAACTGGAAGGCGGCGGTCCCGTTGTTCTTGACGCTGTCGGTGACGGTGAACATCGCCTGGTCGTCCACGCCGATCACACGGGTGAAGGTCAGGCCCATGCCGTTGTCATAGGTCAGGGTGACGGGAGAATTAGGACGCAGCACCTGGCCCGGCGCGGCGGTCCAGACGGTGCGGCTGTCGGGCAGGCCCGGCAGGTTGGCGCCGGCCCAGCCGAAATCGGCGAACCAGGCGTGCTCGGCGCCCTCGGGGCGGAACAGCTCGACCGGCGGCGAGCCCTTGTCGGTGGTCTCGGCGTACTTGCGCAGGAACAGGTCGTCGATGCGGCCGCCCTTCAGGGCGATCGAGCCCGACAGGGCCGGAGTGTCGACCACGATGCGCGGGCTCTGAGCCTTGGCGGCGTCGCGCGACAGGCGCAGCGGGGCCGGATTGCCGTTGGCGTCCAGGGTCACGCCCGGCTGCGTCGCGGCCTGGACCTGGGCGGCCTTCTTGGCGCGCGCCTCGATCTCGGCGCGCTTCTGCTGCGGACCCAGGATGAAGAACTGGTACCCGATCAGGATCACGAACGCGCTGACAATGAACATCAGCGTGTTTTTGTTGTCGTTCTGCATGGAGCGCTTAACCGGAAACTTTGAGATCGGGTTGTTGGGAAGTGGCGTCTTGAGCGGATGCGCCGGATGACGGGCGGGGAACCTTGGGTCCTCCGCGATCATGCTCGGCGGCGAGGCTTATCAGCGCTGTTTTAACGTCGTCAAGCAAACGCCCCCATTCGCGCGTCGTGGTTCCTCCGCGCGCGATGAACACATAGTCGTGCGAAGGGCGCGCATGAAGGGGCAGGACCAGCCGGGCGGCCTCGCGGAGGCGGCGCTTGGCGCGGTTGCGATCGACGGCCCCGCCGATCTTCTTGGTGGCCGTGAAGCCGACCCGGACGACCGGATCCTCGTCGGGGCGCTTGCGCATCTGGATGAAGACGGCGCCGCGCGACAGGGCGGGGGCCTTGGCCGCCAGCAGGAAGTCGGGGCGCTTGCGCAGCCGCTCGAAGCGAAGGGGGGCGAACTTGGGTTCAGGCATGAAAAAAGCCGCCTTTCCGGCGAGAACCTGAAACCAGGTCTGTGGAAAAGGCGGCTTTGATCATCGTCTAACCTCCCGAGGGAGGAAGAGAAATTAGGCGGTCAGGCGCTTGCGGCCCTTGGCGCGGCGACGCGCGACGACCTTTTGGCCATTCTTGGTGGCCATACGCGCGCGGTAGCCGTGACGGCGGGCGCGCACGAGCTTCGACGGCTGGAAGGTGCGCTTCACGACGTGGCTCCGAAATGCAAATACGTTGAACGCGGTGACCAGGTCCCCGCGAGTGAGGGGCGGTGGATAAAAGAACGGACGAGGGATGTCAACCTGAGTCGGTTCAATCACTTGCCCGTGGGGTCACGGAACGATCACCGCTTTCCCCACCACCTTACGCCCCGCCAGCAGCTCGAACGCCTCACGCCAGCGATCCAGCGGCAGCGCCATATGCACATGCGGCCGGATCACCCCCTCGTTCGCCATTTTCCAGATGGCCTCGGCGTTCTCGCGGCCTTTCTCGGGAAACCGCCGGCCGTACTCGCCGGCGCGCACGCCCATGACCGAGAAGCCCTTGATCAGTGGCATGTTGACCGAGACGTTCGGGATCCGGCCCGAGGTGAAGCCGATGACCAGCAGCCGGCCGTCGAAGGCGATGCAGCGGACGCTCTCGTCGAACACGTCGCCGCCCACGGGATCATAGATCACGTCGGCCCCGTGGCCGCCGGTGATCTCTTTCACGCGTTCCCGAAAGCCGCCGGTGACGTTGACGAGGGCGTCGGGGGCATAGAGCGCCTGAACGGCCGCCAGCTTGTCGTCCGAGGCCGAGGCGGCGATGACGCGCGCGCCCAGCGCCTTGGCCAGGTCCACCGCCGCCAGGCCCACCCCGCCGGCCGCGCCGTGGACCAGCACCCACTCGCCGGGCGCGACGCGCGCGCGGCGGACCAGGGCGACATAGGCCGTGAGATAGGCCGCGCCATAGGCGGCGGCCTCGGCGAAGGACAGCCGCGCGGGCTTGGGCTTCAAGGCCTCCGCCGACAGCACGGCGTATTCCGCGAACCCGCCCAGCCGCGCCCCGCCGACCACGGCGTCACCGACCTGGAAGCTGGTGACGCCCTGGCCAAGCGCGGCGACCTCGCCGGCGATATCGAGGCCCGGCGTGAAGGGCGGGGGCGGTTTGAACTGGTACTCGCCGCGGGTCATCAGCAGGTCGGGAAAGTTGACGCTGGCGGCGCGCACGCGGACCAGCACCTCGCCGGGGCCCGGCTGGGGCGTGGGGACGTCTCGGACGGCGCAACCGGCGAAGTCGGGGGCGAGGTCCTCGACGACGAGGGCGCGCATGGTGGGGGGAACAGAACTCACGCCATCTCCTCAATCCGTTTTCCCCGGCGAATGCCGGGGCCCAGATTCAGCCTGATCGGTTGGGGCTGTCCGAAAAGCGCCCCGTCACCGTGTCACGCGCCCATGGGTTCGATCTGGACCCCGGCATTCGCCGGGGAGAACGGATTTATTGAGAAGCGCGCTGATCAAACGCCTGCCGCACCAGTCCCGCGATTTCGCGGCACGCACCGTCCGCCGCCGGGATCGCGCCGGTGAAGGCCGTGAACCCGTGGGCCAGGCTATCGTAGCAGCGGTACAGCACCGGCACGCCGGCCGCCTGAAGGCGCTTGGCGTAACCCTCGCCCTGGTCGACCAGCGGGTCGAAGCCGGCGGTGGCGACCACGGCGGCCGTCAGGCCCGTCAGGTCGGCGGTCCTGTCCGGCGACAGGCGCGGGTCCGCCGGGTCGGCGTCGGCGCTCATATAGTGGCCCATGAACCAGTCCATGGTCGCGCGGGTCAGCGGATAGGCGTCGGCATAGGTGGTCATGGACGGCGTCTCGCTGGCCACGTCGACGGCGGGATAGATCAGGATCTGGGCGGCCGGCCGCGGCTCGCCCTTGCGCTGCATCTCCTGGGCGACGATGGCCGCGAAGTTGCCGCCCATGCTGTCGCCGCCGATGGCCGGCGGGACCGGCGCGGCGCCGAAGCGGCCGGTGTTGTCGCGCGCCCAGCGATAGGCGGCCAGCACGTCCTCCAGCCCAACCGGGAACTTGTGATCAGGGGCCAGTCGGTAGTCGACCGAGATCACCGCCGTGCGGACGATCCGCGCCAGGATCGAACAGAAGGCGTGGCAGGACTCCAGGTCGCCGATCACCCCGCCGCCCATGTGGGCGTAGACGATCAGCGGCATGGAGCTGTCCTGGTTCTCCGGACGGTAGGCGCGGCAGGGGATCGGGCCGTTGGGACCCTCGACCGACAGGCTCTCGGTGCGCACGCCCGGCTCCAGGGGACCCTGGACGGCGGCCAGGCCCCGAGCGCTGCCGGCCACGGCCTCGGCGGGGCTCAGCGTGGTCATGGGCGGCAGTTTCTTGGCCGCGTGGGCGAAGAACTGGAAGCGGGGGTCCAGGGTTCGCCCGCCCTTATAGACGACCCCGCCGCCCGACATGGCCCGCAGGATCGGGCTGGGCAGGGACAGGATCAGCTTCAGGATGGTCTTCTGGGCGGCGTCGGAGGCCATGGTTTCCCCACTCTCTGCGTTCTTGTTGTTCTGATTATCTGGAAGGCTCTAGAGCCTTGGCAAGGCCGGCAGCCCGCCCAGGATCAGCTTGACCGCGAAATCCGCGGCGCTCTCTGTGTCGACGGGCCGCCGCTCCAGCATCTTGTCGCCGATCTCGCGGGCCACGGCGATGCAGGCGGCGGTCAGGTAGTCCAGGTCGACCGGCGGGGCGTGGGTCTGCTCCAGCACCCGGGCGAAGGCCTCTCGCACCTCGTCGAACACGGCGGTCACCTCGGGCGATGGACGCGCGTGCGGGATCTGCTCGCCCGGCGGCCGGTTGATGCGCCAGCTTTCCTGCTCGGTGGCCACGAAGTTGAAATAGGCCAGGATCGCGCCGCGCACGAACGACTGGAAGTCGACGGCCTTCTCGGACTCGGCGCGCAGGAGGGGCCGGAAGCGGCGCGCGCCGTCGTCGGCCAGGGCGTCGAACACCTCCTCCTTGGACTTGTAGTAGTTGTAGAAGGTGCCTGAGGCCAAACCCGTGCGGCGGATGATGTCGCGCACGGTGGCGGCGTCATAGCCCAGCTCGCCGAACACCTCGCGCGCGGCGTCCAGGATCGCCTGGCGATTGGCGGTCTTGGTGCGTTCCCGCTTGCCCGGCCGCTGATCGACGTGGGGCTTGGGGAAATAGGCGATGTTCGACATGGACCGCGACTCGGAGATGGAGCGATCTTGACGCTCCGTCAGGATCACAGCCTTAGTCCGGCGCGAGACGCAAGGGGTTGGCTGGGGACGGCTGAATCCCGCCCCCCACCCCGACCTTCCCGGCGAAGGCCGGGACCCAGGTTCAGCCAGAGCGGTTTGGGATGATCCGAGATGCGCCCGTTCAGCTTGTCGGGCGCCCATGGGTTCGATCTGGGCCCCGGCGTTCGCCGGGGAAATCGGAATAGAGGGGATTTTCATAAGGGTTTGATCGGCTGCTCGATCTCCCACACGGCCTCGCTGATCGCCTCCAGTTTCTCGCGGTACAGCGCCGAGGCGTCGTGGAGGCCCTGGTTGTAGTAGTAGGGGCCCAGCCGCTCGGTGATGAAGTCGAGCAGGAACTCGGCGTCGAAGCCTTTCACCTCAAGGTCCAGCTCGGTCCGCAGATAGTCCGAGAGCCCGCCGACCAGCTTGGCGCGGGTGTCCTTGTCGAAGGTGATCTTGGCCATGGTCGTCACTCTCAACTTGTCATTCCGGCCGCAGCGAAGCGGAGAGCCGGGACCCCCGGGGCCCTCCGCACTACCATTGGCCCCTGGGTCCCGGACAGCCTCTTCGAGGCTTCCGGGATGACAAGGTTTTGCGTCAAGACGCCAGCAAGGGTTCCATCCTGATCTCCGCCAGCGCCGGCACCGGCAGCTTGCCGCCCTGGCTCCGCGCCCGCGCCTCGCCCTTGGCGATCTCCTTCTTCAGGTCGGCGCAATAGACGTTGAAGTCGACCTGGATGGTGTGCCGCGCGGAGTCATAGAATTGGCCCGTGTGGCGCGCCTCGTCGTTGGTCATGATCCGGACCATCTCGGCGTCCGACGGCGGGGCGTACTTGCCCGCCAGATAGGCCGCCGCCAGCTTCGCCTGCTGCTCGGCGAAGTTCACCAGGGTCGGCAGCGGCTGGGCCAGACCCATGAAGAAGAGGTTGGGGATTCCCGGCTTCATCATCCGCTTGAACAGCGGGAAGCGGTGGTCGGCGCCCGGCAGCAGGGCCGGATCGTCGAAGAACGGGAAGCTGATCTTGTAGCCGGTGGCGAAGACGATGGCGTCGACGTCCTCGACGGTGTCGTCGGCGAAGCGCACGCGCTTGCCTTCCAGCGCCTTGATCGCCGGCTTGAACTTGATGTCGCCGCAGCCGGCCCGGGTCAGGAACTCGCCCGAGACTGACGGGTGGGCCTCCAGCGGCTCGTGGTCGGGCTTTGGCAGGCCATAGTCCTCCATCCGGCCGATGGTCTTCTTCAGCACCGAGCGGGCCAAGGCGACGCCCAGCTTGCGCGGCATCCAGGCGGGCATGGCGCTCTTATCCGCCGGCTTTCCGTTCAGGTACTTGGGAAACACCCAGACCCCGCGCCGGGCCGAGACCCACAGGGTCTTCGCGATCGGCCGTTGAGAGAGTTCGCTGGCGATGTCCATGGCCGAATTGCCCATGCCGACCACCACGACGTTCTTGCCGCGCATGTCGACTGGATCGAACGGGTCGCTATAGGCGTGGGCGTGAAAGGCCGGACCTTCGAACTCGCCCGGATAGTCGGGAATACGCGGATCCCAGTGGTGGCCGTTGCAGACGAACAGCACGTCGTAGAGCCGCGTCTCGCCGGTCGACAGGGTCACCGACCAGAGACCATCGTCGGTGCGGCGAGCCTTCTCGACGCGGGTGTTGAAGGTGATCGTCGGACGCAGGCCGAAGTGGTCGACATAGTCCTTGAAGTACTGAAACAGCTGCGCGTGGTGCGGGAAGTCGGGCCAGTCCTTCGGCACGGGGAAGTCCTCGAAGGCCAGCCGCCACTTGCTGGTGTCGATGTGCAGGCTCTCGTAGCAGGCCGACATCCCGTTAGGGTTCTTGAAGTACCAGTTGCCCCCGATCTCGTCGGACATCTCGAAGCAGTCGTAGGGGACCCCGTGGTCCTTCAACCGCTTGATCGTGGTGAAGCCGCTGCAGCCCGCGCCGATGACGCACGCTTTCGGAAGTTTCCCCCCTGAAGCTTTGAGCGACATTCCACCCTCCTGACTTATCGTTGTTCAGGAGCGTATCAGCGTTATGCGGAGCGGCAAGCGGCCGTTGGGGAAACTCAGCGGCCGAAGCGCGCCGGAGAATAGGTGGCCGTGCAGGCGGCGTTGCACTGGGCCCAGCGACCGCCGCACCCGTCATCGTCGCCGCCCGCCTGGCAGAAATAGAGCGTCTTGGAGCAGGTCGTCTTGCACTGCTGGGTGTCGCCGGCGGGCCGGCCCTGGGCCAGCGGGATCGGGGCGGGCAGGATGAAGCTGGGCGCGTCGACCGGCGCGGCGAGAACCGCGACGGGCTTCTTGGGCTTCGGCGCGGCCGGGACCGTCGGCTGGCCGGCCAGGGCCGGGCCGGCGATGGCGAGGGTCAGCAGGACGAGCAGGCGGCGGCGCATGAAGCGACCCTAGGCCGCCAGGGTAAAGGTCCGATTAACCATGTTTCTCCGGTTCGGACCCTATCGGCGGACCGCCGTCGAAGGGCCTCTCAGGAGGATCGGCAGGCACAGCAGGCCGATCGCCGCGCCAGCCATCCACACCAGGCCCGGGAACCAGCCGCGACTGGCGAAATAAACCTGGGCGATGACCACGGGACCGATCACCGAGGCCAGGCTCGCCAGACTCGCCAGCACGCCTTGCAGACGGCCCTGCTGGTCCTCGCCGACCTGGGCCGACAGCAACGACTGGATCGCCGCGTGGCCTATGCCGCCCAGGCAGAAGAACGGCAGCAGCGCGAACGCCATCCAGCCTTTGGCCGCCAGGCCGATGGCGACATAGGCGAAGGCGTCGCAGACGATGGCGATGGCCAGGGTCTTGCGCTCGCCGAACCGCCCGGCCACCGGACCGGCCACGAAGGCCTGGGCCAGGGCGGTGAAGACGCCGAAGCCCGCCAGTGAGAAGCCGACCGTCCAAGGATCCCAGGCGAACTTGTCCTCGCCGTACAGCACCCAGATCGTGCCGCCGACCTCGCCGACGATCGCCAGCATGACGAACGCGGCCATCAGCGGCAGCAGGGCCGGGAAGGCGGCCGCCCAGCGCAGCGAGCCGAACGGGTTGAGGGCCCCGCGGTCGAACGGCTTGACCCGGCTCTCGGCCAGGGTCTTGTGCGACTCCGGCAGGATGAAGACGGCCATCAGGAAGTTGACGCCGTTCAGCGCCGCCGCCGCCAGGAACGGCGCGCGCGTCCAGACCTCGCCCAGGAACCCGCCGATCACCGGGCCCAGGATGAAGCCGACCCCGAACATGGCGCTGAACAGGCCAAAGCGGCGGGTGCGCTGCGTCTCGGGCGTGATGTCGGCGATATAGGCCTGGGCCACGGCCATGTTGGCCCCGGTGATCCCGGCGATGGCGCGGCCGACGAACAGCCAGGCCAGCGAGGGCGCGAAGGCCATGAACACATAGTCGATCGCCGCGCCCGCCAGCGAGACCAGCAGCACCGGCCGGCGGCCGACCTTGTCGCTGATCGCGCCCAGCACTGGCGCGCACAGGAACTGCATCAGGGCGTAGAGGCCCAGGAACGCCCCGAACCGCCAGCCCAGGTCGCCGGTATGGCCGACCTCGCGCAATAGGCGCGGGATGATCGGCATGACCAGGCCGATGCCGACGGCGTCCAGCATCACGGTGGCCAGGATCAGGGGAAAGGCGAGCTTAGCGCGGCGCTGAAGAAGATCGGACATAAAATTTATCATCGATAAAGTTCCTTATCGACGATAAAGTCCGGATCGGCCGCGAGGTCAAGATGATTCAGAATGGGACTCTCATGAAGGTCGATCGTCGGCGGATCCTGGAGACGGCGCTGGAGGTGCTGAACGAGGTCGGGGTCGACGCCCTGTCCACGCGCGCCATCGCCGAGCGCCTGGGCGTGCGGCAGCCGGCCCTCTACTGGCACTTCAAGAGCAAGCGCGACCTGCTGGACGCCATGAACGGCGAAATCCTGGGGAGGGCCCACGAGGCGCGCGTACCCCGGCCAGGCGAGACCTGGCAGGACTTCGTGCGCCGCAACGGCAGGAGCTTCCGCGCGGCGCTATTGAACTACCGTGACGGCGCGCGGGTCCATGCGGGCACCGAGGCCGATCCGGACGGCCTGACGCACGTCGAGGCCCAGGTCGCCTTCCTGGTCGCGGCGGGCTTCACGCCCGGCCACGCCATGCAGCTGTTCGTCGCCGTCAGCCGCTACGTGGTCGGCTGCGTGCTGGAGGAACAGGCTTCGTCCGCGGACGGCTCGGTCGAGCAGAGCCAGCTGGACGAAGCCGCCAGGGCCTATCCGGTTCTGTCCGAGGCCGTCGCCTACTACCGCACGAGCGGCCATGCGGGACTGTTCGAGCGCGGGCTGGAGCTGATGGTGAAGGGCGCGGAGGCGGAGCTGGCTACCGCGAGGGGCTGACCCTCCACACCGCGTTGCCGACGTCATCGGCGACCAGCAGCGCGCCGGAGGCGTCGACCGTCACGCCGACCGGCCGGCCCTGGGCCTTGCCTTTGGCGTCCAGGAATCCCGTCAGGAAGTCCTCGACCGGGCCCGCCGGCTTGCCGTCGACGAAAGGCACGAACACCACCTTGTAGCCCGCCTGCGGATTGCGGTTCCACGAGCCGTGCTGGCCGATGAAGGTTCCGCCCCGATAGTGAGCCGGGAAGCTCTTGCCCGTGTAGAAGGTCAGGCCCAACGAGGCGGTGTGGGCGCCCAGGGCGTAGTCGGGGACGCTCGCGCGCTCGACCAGGTCGGGGCGGCGGTCCTTGTCCCTGACCCGCTTGTCGACGTGGGGGCCGTAATAGCTGTAGGGCCAGCCATAGAAGCCGCCCTCGCGGACCGAGGTCATGTAGTCGGGGACCAGGTCGTTGCCCAGTTCGTCGCGCTCGTTGACGGCGGTCCACAGCTGGCCATTGGCCGGGTTCCAGGACAGGCCGACGGGATTGCGCAGGCCCGAGGCGAAGATGCGCTGCTGGCCCGTGGCGAGGTCGATCTCGTGGATCGCGGCGCGGCCCTCCTCGGCCGGGATGCCGTTCTCGCCGACATTGCTGTTCGAACCGACGCTCGCATAGAGCTTGGCGCCGTCCGCGCTGGCGATGATGTTCTTGGTCCAGTGGTGGTTGATCGGCCCGCCCGGCAGGTCGGCGACCTTGCGCGGCGCGGCGGTGATCCGGGTGACCCCGGCGGCGTAGGGGAAGGCGACGATGGCGTCGGCATTGGCCACGTAGAGGGTGTCGCCGACCAGGGCCATGCCGAACGGCGAATAGAGATTGGTCAGGAACGGGACCTTCATCTCGGCCACGCCGTCGTGATCGGCGTCGCGCAGCAGGGTGATGCGGTCGGCGCTGGGCGCGCCGGCCCCGGCCTTTTTCATCAGCATCTTCTCGAAGAAGCCCTTCAGGCCGCGCGGCGGCTCCTTCTTGGGCGGGGCGTTGCTCTCGGCCACCAGCACGTCGCCATTGGGCAGGACGAGCAGCCAGCGCGGATGGTCCAGGCCTTGCGCGAACGGCTGGACGCGGAAGCCCGCCGGGGCGCTCGGCGTGACGCCCGCCGGCCAGCCGACGACGTCCGAGACCTTGACGGTCGGGATCAGGCTCCTGCTGGGCTTGGGCAGCTGCGGGTCAGGGCCGTAGCCGACCGCGCCGTTCTGCTGACCGTTGCTCCGCCCGCAGGCGGCGAGGGCGGTCAAGGCCGCGCCGACGATCAAGATTTCGCGAAACCGACGCCGCATTGAACACTTCCCTCTTCATCCTGCGTTCAACGCGCAGGGTGTTTGATCTGTTCTGGTTATGGATACGGTTCGACGATGGTGAAGTTCCAGTCTTCCGCTCTTGATCGCCGGTTCCTGCTGGCTGGCCTCGCGGCGCTCATGACGCCCGGCGGCGCCTCGGCGACCGCGCGGAACGCCAAGCCTTCGCCGCCGCCCTTGCCGGTCGTGACGGTGCTGGGCGACTCGATCACGGCGGGCCTTGGTCTGGCGCAGGACCTTTCCATGCCCGCGCGGCTGCAGGCGGCGCTGGAGCGGATGGGCGCGCCGTCGCGGGTGCGGAACCTGGGCGTGCTGGGCGACACCAGCGCCAACGGCCTGGCGCGCGTCGATCGCGTGCCCGTCGAGAGCGTGGTCTGCGTGGTGGCGCTCGGCGGCAACGACCTCCTGCTCGGCCTCGCCCCGACGATGACCAAGGCCAACCTGCGCGCCATCGTCCAGCACCTGAAGTCGAAGAACATCCGCGTGGTGCTGGCCGGGGTCCGCGCGCCGGGCCTGCTGGGCGTCGACTACGCCCGCCGCTTCACCCAGCTCTATCCGGACCTGGCCCGCGAGCAGGGGGTATTCTACGCGCCGGACTTCCTGACCGGGGTGATCGGCGTGTCGCGCTACATGCAGCGCGACGGAATCCACCCGAACGCGGACGGGGCGAGGATCATCGCCGACCGTCTGGCGCCGGTGGTGGCCCAGGCGCTGAGGGCTTAACAATCCTTGTCATCCCGGAAAGCCCGCAGGGCTTGTCCGGGACCCAGGGGGCGGCGCAGTGCGTTGCCCCTGGGTCCCGGCTCTCCGCTTCGCTACGGCCGGGATGACAAGCTTTTAGACAGACAGAAAAGCGCCCCCCCCCCCCGCCGAGGTTCGACGAGGGGCGCTCTGGGTTCGATCTAGACCCCGGCTTTCGCCGGGGAGATCGGGATATTGGAGGCTCTACTCCACGATCGGCTTCTTCGGCGCCACGTGGTGGTGATTGCCGAACAGGCGGCCCATCAGGCGCTCGGAGCGCGTCTTCAGGCCGTCCATCAGGATGAACACCACCGGGATGTAGAGCAGCGACAGCAGGGTCGAGGTGATCAGGCCGCCGATGACCGCGATGGCCATGGGGGCCCGGAACTCGACTTCCGCGCCCAGGCCGATGGCGGTGGGCAGCATGCCCGCGCCCATGGCCACGGTGGTCATCAGGATCGGCCGGGCCCGCTTGTGCGCGGCGTCGATGATCGCCGTGCGCTTGTCCATGCCGTGCTCCTTCATGGCCATGATCGCGTACTCGACCAGCAGGATCGAGTTCTTGGCCGCGATGCCCATCAGCATCAGGATGCCGATCAGGGTCGAGATCGAGAAGCTGGAGTGGGCCAGCACCAGCAGGCCGAAGGCGCCGCCGATGGCCAGCGGCAGGGCCACCATGATGGTGATCGGGTGGGCGAAGCTGCGGAACAGCAGCACCAGCACGACGTACATCAGCAGGATGCCGGTGATCAGCGCGCCCAGGAAGCCGGTGACCATCTCCTGGATGAACTCGGCGTCGCCGGCGGCCACTTCCTTGACCCCGTTCGGCAGGTTTTTGACCGCGGGCAGGGCGTGGACGCGCTTGGCGGCCTCGCCCACGACGATGCCGTCCAGCTCGGCGGTGATCGTCGCCACGCGCGCGCGGTCGCGGCGGTCGACCTGCGAGGGACCCGCGCCGAAGCGGACGTCGGCGACGGCGTTCAGCGGCACGGGGCCGTTGGGCGACGGCACCTGCAGGGTCTCCAGGACGGCGATGTCCTCGCGCGCGGTCTGGCTGAGGCGCAGGCGGATGGGCACCTGGCGGTCGCCCAGGTTATACTTGGGCAGGTTCTGATCGACGTCGCCGATGGTGGCGACGCGCACGGCCTGGGAGATCGCGCCGGCCGAGACGCCAGCGCGGGCGGCCTGGTCGGGCTTGGGCGTGACGACGATCTCGGGGCGGGCGATCGAAGCGGTGTTGACCACGTGGGCCAGGCCCGGGACGCCGCGCATTTCGGCCTCGACCTTGCGGGCCGCCGCTTCTAGGGCCGGGCCGTTGTCGCTGACCAGGCTCAGGGTGTAGCTGCCGCCGCTGGACGGGCCGCCGCCGTTGTTGCTGCCCGAGCCGATCCGCGCGCCGGGGATGGCGGCGAACTGGTCGACCATCTGGCGGCTGAACACCTTCTGGCTGATGCGTTCCTTCTTGTCGGTCAGGTCGGCGGTCAGCTCGGCCTTGTTGACGGCGCTGTTGCTGCCGACCGCGGCATAGACGCTGACCACTTCCTTGCGGGCCCGCAGTTCGCGGGTCACGCGCTGCACGATGGCGTCGGTCTCGTCCAGCGTGGCGCCGGGCGGCAGCTCGACCGAGAACTCGGCGCGACCGCGGTCGGCCTGAGGCTGGAACTCGAACGGCAGGCGGGTGGCCAGCAGGATCGAGATGGCGAACATCGGGATGCCCATCGCCAGCACCTTCCAGCGATTGCGCAGACCCCAGTTCAGGGCCTTCAGGTAAGGTCCCATCCACGCCGGATCCTTGTCCTCGTGGTTATGGTCGGCCTTCAGCATGTAGGCGCCCATCAGCGGCGTCAGCAGGCGGGCGACCACCAGCGAGAACAGCACCGAGATACAGGCGGCCAGGGCGAAGGCCTTGAAGAACTGGCCGATGATGCCGGGCATGAAGCCCACCGGCGCGAACACGGCCACGATGGTGAAGGTGGTGGCCACGACGGCCAGGCCGATCTCGTCGGCCGCCTCCATGGCCGCCGCATAGGGGCTTTTGCCGCCGCGCATGTGGCGGACGATGTTCTCGATCTCGACGATGGCGTCGTCGACCAGGATGCCGACGGTCAGCGACAGGGCCAGCAGGGTGATGCCGTTCAGCGACTGGTTCAGCGGCGCCAGGACGGCGAAGGTCGGGAACAGCGACATCGGGATGGCCACCGCCGCCAGCAGCGTGGCGCGCCAGTCGCGCAGGAACAGCAGCACGACCAGCACCGCCAGGATCGCGCCGACGATCAGGGCCTCCATCGAGGCGATATAGCTCTCCTCGATGTATTTCACGTTCGAGGTGATTTCCTGGATCTGGATCTCGGGATGATCCTGGTCGAGCTTCTCGACGGCCTTGCGGATCTTCTCGGCGGTCTGCACCTCCGAGGCGCCGCGGCCGCGGACCATGTTGAAGGTGACGACTTCCTGGCCGTCATAGCGGGCGCGCGAGCGGGGCTCGGCCCAGTGGTCGGTGACCTGGCCCAGGTCGGCCAGGCGCACGGCGTCGCCGCTGGAGACGGGCACGCGGGTCTCGCGCAGCTGCTCGACCGAGCCGGCCGCGCCCAGGGTGCGGATGGCGCGCTCGGCGCCCGAGATCGTCACGCGGCCGCCGGGCAGGTCGGCGTTCGAGGACACCAGGGCCTGGCTGACGGCGGCGGCGGTGACGCCGCGCGCGGCCAGGCGGTCGGGATCCAGGGCGATCTCGATCTCGCGGCTCACGCCGCCCTGGCGGTTGACCTCGCGCACGCCCTTGATGGCCAGCAGGGCGCGGCTGACGTCGTTGTCGACGAACCAGCTGCGCTGCTCGGGCGTCAGGGTCGGCGCCTTGACGACATAGGTGATCAGCGGGTCGCCCGAGATGTCGATCCGGGTGACGATCGGCTCCTGCATGTCCTGGGGCAGGGAGCCGCGCAGGTTGGACATGGCGTTGCGCACGTCGTTGGTGACGCGCTCGTGGTCCACCCCCAGCTCGAACTCGATGAACGTGGTCGAGGCGCCGTCGACCACGGTGGAGTTGATGTGGCGCACCTGGCCCAGGCCCGCGATCGAGTCCTCGATCAGGCGGGTGACCTGGGTTTCAAGCTCCTGCGGCGCGGCGCCGGGGCGCACGGCCGTGACGACGACGAACGGCAGGTCGACGTCGGGATTGTTGTTGATCCGCATGCTCTTGAAGCCGGCGATGCCGGCGAAGCAGAGCAGCACGAACAGCATGATGACGGGGATCGGGTTCTTGATCGCCCAGGACGAGATGTTGCGCATCGGTCTGTCGTCCTCAGCGCGCGGTCTTGGAGGCGGCCGGCCGGGCGGCCGCGCCGACGCGGACCAGGTCGCCCTCGCCCAGGAAGCCCGCGCCCTCGACCACCACCTGCTCGCCGGCGTTCAGGCCGGTCGCCGCCACGCGGTCGCCCGTCGTGGCCAGGATGGCGATGCGGCGGAAATGGACCTTCTTGGCGGCGTCGACCACGAACACGCCGGGGCGGTTCTCGCGGTACAGCACCGAGGCCGACGGAACGACCAGCGCGGCCTGATCGCCGGCGTCGATCGTGGCGCGGGCGAACATGCCGGGACGGAAGCCGCCCATCGACGACAGGGCGATGCGCGCCGTGCCGATGCGGGTGGCGGGGTTGACTTCCGAAGTGACGATGCGGACGCGGCCGGTCGTTTCACCAACCTTGTCGGAATAGATCTTGGCCGACATGCCGGCCTTGACCGAGCCGAGGTCGGTCTCGGGGATGTCGGCGTCCAGCTCCAGTCGGCTGTCGCGGACGATACGGAACAGTTCCGAGCCGGCCGTGACGATCTGGCCCTTGGTGACGCTGCGGCGGCTGATCAGGCCGCCGACCGGCGCGCGGATCGAGGTCTGGGCCACGCGCGCGGCGGTCTCGCCCCGCGCGGCTTCGGCGGCGGCCAGGTTGGCGGCCGAGGTGCCCTGGCGGGCGACGGCGGTGTCGAGGCCGGCCTGGCTGAGATAGCCCTTGGCCTGCAGCTCCTTGGCGCGGTTCAGTGCGGCGCTGGCCTCGGCCAGGGTGGCCCTGGCGCTGGCGACGGCGGCGTCCTGCTGGCGCAGTTGGGCGGTGATCAGCGCGCTGTTGAGCTGGACCAGGACCTGGCCGGCGCGGACGGTCTGGCCTTCCTCGGCGTTGACGGCGACGGCGGTCAGGCCGCCGGTCTCGGCGCCGACCGGCACCTCTTCCCACGGCGAGACCGTACCTGTGGCGTTGATCTGGCGCGCGATCGGCTGGCTGGAGACCGTGGCGAGGCTGACGGTCGCCGAAGCGCTCGGCGCGGCCCGAGTCTTCTTCTCCGGCTTCTTCCCGCATCCGGCCAGAGCGATCGCGCTCACGCCCAGGACCAAGACCAGCGCGCTCAGAGTCGGGCGGCGCCCATTGATCCCGTTAAGCACGAACATTTCCCCAGCAACAATTGAGCCCGACGGCCTTCTAGCCGACAAACCTCGGGTCGCTGAGTTAATTTGCCGTAAGACGATAAGAAGCCTGGAATTCCTCCCCTCTTGATGGGGGAAACCTGAGCCGGCCGTTGGTAGCGCTGTCAGCGGTGAGGCGGCGTCACGGGGTTGGGTGTCAGGGCGCGACGGCCTTGGGCGGCGTCGGGCGCCGGCGCGGCAGCGCGCCGCAGAACAGCGCCGCCATGGCCAGGTAGCTGAAGACTCCGCCGCCCGCGATGTAACCGGCGCGGTTGGAGAGCTTGTGATCGGCCAGGTTGGCGAGAACCAGGATCAGGGTCAGGCCGTGAAAGCCGCAGGTCCACATCGGCCACCAGCGATCCGATCGCAGGGCGATGAACAGCAGCACCAGCATCAGGGCCAGGTCGACCAGGATGACCGCGGTCTGGGGACCGAACCTCTGCAGGCTGTTGTAGAACAAGGCCGTGGCGAACCAGGCCAGGATCATGGCGACGGCGGCCACGCGCTCGGGCCAGCCGCCACGCCACAGGGCCACGCCGGTCGCGATCAGCAACGCGGCGAGACTGGCCCATTGATAGAAGAAGCCGAGAGACATCGCGCCAGGGTGGCGCCATTCGTCCAGATTGCAACGCCTCTCGCCGATCGAGACCGGCGAGAGGCGCGCTCGAACCTAGGCGGCGACGGTCAGGCGGCCGCTGGGGCTGGTCTCGATCAGGCCGGCCGGCTTGACGGCGCCTTCGCCGAAGGAGACGGCCGACAGGCCGATGTCGTGCTGGGCGGTCGACAGGTGCTTGTGCGTGACCACGATGCCCTCGCGGGCCGCGCCCAGGGCCTGCATGGTGTTGATCGCCGCCATCAGGGCGTCCTGGCCGACCAGGGCCGAGAGGTTGGCGTCCTGGCGGGTGGTCGGCATCAGCCCGGCCAGGGCGGCGGTGCGAGTGATGGCGGCGTCGATGGCCTTTTCGGCGGCGAACAGAGCTTCGGCCACGGTCTCGGCGGCCAGGCGGCGTTGCTTGAGCATGAGAAGTCTCCTCGCGCCGAGAGCTCCCGGCGCGTTGCTGAGGTGAAAATCTGGGCGGATGGACGCCCCGGCTCCCCGGAGGCGGAAATCTTACGGAAACAGGCCTTGCAGTGCGTGGAGCCCCGCCAGGATCGAGCCGAACGCGAACGCGGTCACGATCATCACGGCGGCGATGAAGGCCAATCGCAGGGGCAGGCTCAGATGATTGGGCCGTCCTCCTCCGAGTCCGAAGAGGACAAGTCCGACAGGAACGTCTCGTCCATCACCGCGCTGGCGATGCACAGAATCTCCCGCATCACCAGTTCGCTGGGCTTGAACGAAGCCTGCTTGCGGGTGGCTTCCACCAGGTCGTGCACCATCGAAGCGCCCGCCGGAGTCACCGACAGGCTCTGCAACTGGCGCTCGAGCTCGCTCCACGTGATCGGGGGCATGGTCTCGGCCGAATTCAGCAGGGGCCACGCGTGCCGGAAGCTCGACACTTCCTGGCGCAGGTGCGTGGCTCGGCCGATCGCGTCCTTCTGGTGGGGGGTCAACTCGTTCACTGGGAACTCCTTCCTCGATGAGGTCAGCAGACCGCGAGGAAGGATGTTCGCCTAGCCGGGCCGTGTCGGACCCCGACGCGATAGGAGGGGGGGGCGCGATAGGAGGGGGGGCTCCCCCCTGATGGGGGCCCTGATCGCCCGCCTGATACGCCCGGTCGAAGACGCGGCGCGCCGCGTCGTAGCGGTCGGCCGCGCCCAGGCGCTTGCGGGCCTTGTCCAGGTGCCAGTCGACGGTGTGCTTGGAGAGGCCCAGTTCGCGGGCGATCTCCTTGGAGCTCATGTGACGATCGACGAGTCGGAGACACTCGCGCTCACGTTCGGTGAGGCGTTCCAGGCCGTCGGCCTGGTCAGGCAGGGTGTGAGCGCCCTTATCCATCACCGAGAACCATATGCAAACGCGACAGGTCGGCCAAGCGCCGGAACATTAAACCTTGGCTATCAGCGACGCGGCAAATCGCCGTCTGCCAGGGTCGACGACACTTTCCACAGGTCGACGCCGCCTTCGGAGGCATGGCGATCGATCAGCGCCAGCTCCTCGGCCGAGAAGGTGACGCCCTTCAGCGCCGCCAGGGAATCCTCCAACTGGGCGACGGTGCGGGCGCCGATCAGGGCCGAGGTGACGCGCGGATCGCGGAGGGTCCAGGCGATCGCCATCTGGGCCAGGGTCTGGCCACGACCTTGGGCGATCGCGTTCAGGGCCTTGATGCGATCCAGATTGTCCTGGGTCAGCAGATGCCCGCCGAACGAGCCGTCCCGGGCCGCCCGCGAGTCCGCGGGCACGCCGCCCAGGTACTTGCTGGTCAACAGCCCTTGCGCCAGCGGCGAGAAGGCGATGCAGCCGACGCCGAGGTCGTCCAGGGTGTCCAGCAGCGCATCCTCGATCCAGCGATTGACCATCGAATAGGACGGCTGGTGGATCAGCAGCGGCACGCCCTCGCTCTTCAGGATCGCGTGGGCCTTGCGGGTGAGCTCGGGCGAGTAGGACGAGATCCCGACATAGAGCGCCTTGCCCTGTCGGTGCAGGTGGGCCAGCGCGCCCATGGTCTCCTCCAGCGGCGTCGTGGGATCGACGCGGTGCGAGTAGAAGATGTCGACATAGTCGACGCCCATGCGCTTGAGGCTCTGGTCGCAGCTGGCGATCAGATATTTCCGCGACCCGCCGATCCCGCCATAGGGGCCCGGCCACATGTCCCAGCCGGCCTTGGTCGAGATGACCAGTTCATCGCGGTGGGCCCTGAAGTCGCTCCCCAGCACCTTGCCGAAGTTCTCCTCCGCCGAGCCGTAGGGCGGGCCGTAGTTGTTGGCGAGGTCGAAATGGGTGATCCCCAGATCGAAGGCCCGGCGCAGGATGGCGCGGCCGGTCTCGAACACGTCGACCCCGCCGAAGTTCTGCCACAGGCCCAGCGAGATCGCCGGCAGATCCAGGCCGCTGCGGCCGGTGCGGCGATAGGGCATGGCCGCGTAGCGGTCGGCGGCGGCGACATAGGGAGTCTGCATCGGGTGTTCCTTGGAGCGCGTGCGAATACAGCCGCCCCGCGCCGGTTCGGCAAGAGTGTTCAGGCCATAGGTCTGACCAAAGCGCGGCGGGCGGCTCAATTGGCCTGGCTGCGGAACCGTTCGATCAGGAAAGCGGTGGCGGGACCAGGCGGGGTGTCGCTGCGATAGATGGCGTGCAGCGTGTAGACCGCGTCGCTCAGGTCCGGCATGTCGAGGCGCTTCAGGCGGCCGGCGGCGATGTCCTCGCGGACCATCGGCTCGGGCATGTTGCCCCAGCCGAAGCCCTCCTTCATCAGCAGGTGCTTGGCGCCGAGGTCGGCCAGCCGCCACGTGTGGACGCTGCCGACGGCGAAATCGCGACCGTCGGTCAGCTTCGAGCGGTCGGTCAGAACGAGCTGGGTATGGCCGCGCGCCGCGCCCGGCGGATTGCGGCCCAGGGCCAGCGGATGGTCCGGCGCGGCGACGGGGATCAGCAGGGTCGAGCCCACGGCGATGGTCTCCAGGGCGTCGCCGCCGTTGACGACGTCCAGCGGTCCGGCGATGCCGATCGTGGCCCGGCGGTCCAGCACCATCTGGGTCACCGCGCCCAGGCCCTCGACATAGAGGCGCAGGGTCACGGTCGGGAAGGCCTCGCGGAAGGCGCGCAGGGCGTCGACCACCCGGGCGGTGGGCAGCATGACGTCCAGCACCAGGTTGACCTCGGCCTCCAGCCCCTGGATCAGGCCCCTGGCCTGGGCCCGGAGGGACGCGACGTCGCCGGCGATCACCCGGGCCTGGGCCAGCACCACCCGGCCGGCTTCGGTCAGCACCGGCGTTTTGGCCGCGTCGCGGTCGAACAGCGTCAGGCCCAGCTGGGCCTCCAGATTGGCGATCGCGTAGCTGACCACCGAATTGGCCCGATTCATCCGCCGGGCCGCGCCCGCGAAGCTGCCCGCCTCGACCACGGCGAGGAATACGGACAGCTGGTCGAGGGTGGGAAGGCCGGGCTCGGCGGTCATCGGGCTCTAGGACCTAAGATTGGCATTCGAAAATCTCGAACATATTAGACGATTTTATTCGGCTGTTTCGCAAGTCGAAGCGGCGCCAAAAGGCGCGTCAACGACGGGGCATGACGCTTCCGCCAAGCAAGACACCGAGGGTTCGCCGTCATGGCCAAGGTTCTGGTTCTCTACTATTCGTCCTACGGTCACCTGGAGACGATGGCCAAGGCCGTCGCCGAGGGGGCGCGCGAAGCCGGCGCCAGCGTCGACATCAAGCGCGTGCCCGAAACCGTGCCGCTGGACATCGCCAAGAGCGCCCACTTCAAGCTGGATCAAGAGGCCCCGGTCGCCTCGGTCGAGGATCTGGCCAATTACGACGCGATCATCGTCGGCGCGCCGACCCGCTTCGGCCGCATGGCCTCGCAGGTCGCGGCGTTCTTCGACCAGGCCGGCGGCCTGTGGGCCCGCGGCGCCTTGCACGGCAAGGTGGCCGGCGCCTTCACCTCGACCGCCACCCAGCACGGCGGCCAGGAAACCACCCTGTTCTCGATCATCACCAACCTGCTGCACTTCGGCACGACCATCGTGGGTATGGACTACGGCCACGCCGGCCAGATGACGCTGGATGAAATCACCGGCGGCAGCCCCTACGGCGCCACCACCATCGCCGGCGGCGACGGCTCGCGTCAGCCCAGCGAGAACGAGCTGACCGGCGCCCGTTACCAGGGCCGCCGCATCGCCGAAACGGCGATCAAGCTGCACGGCTGATCTCAAGCCCCGGCTTTCGCCGGTCACATCGCTAGCGACCGGCCGTGAGGGGCCGGCCGGCTCCTTCCCCCTCCCGGGGAGCCGGTCGGCCCCTTCTTTCGTTGAACTGGAAAGCAAGGAGTCTCGTCATGCGTCGCCGCAACGGCCTTTTCGCCGACCTCTGGAGAGGTTTCGTGTTCATCGTGACCATCCGGGCGATCGCCAGGCCCTATCGCTCGCGCCGTCTGTACCTGGCGGGCCGCCGAGGTCCGGCCGCCAGTCCGCGCGAGCCTCTCGGGGAAACCGGGGAGGGGCTGGGCGACTACCAAGTCATCATAGGCAATACCTAAGATGTGCCATTTTGATACAAAGTGTTATCGCTCATTAATTCAAATTCAAAGTTGATCTGGCTTTAATAGTAAACGAAATAGTTTGAATTGTTAATTATGGAATACTGAAAATTAAACGAAGCCGTAAGCTCGTTGTGCGAGGTTCGTATTGGGCAAAACGCCCACCGGTCGTCAAAATGACGCCGGAATACCTCGAATAGGAGTTACTTCGTTATGGCGCTGAATAGCATCAACACGAACTCGGGCGCTCTGATCGCCCTGCAGAATCTGAACGCGACGAACGCCGAACTGGGCTCCGTCCAGCAACGCATCAACACCGGCAAGAAGGTTGGCTCGGCCAAGGACAACGGCGCGATCTGGGCCATGGCCAAGACGCAGACCTCCAACTCGTCGGCGCTGAACTCGGTGAAGGACTCGCTGCAACGCGGTCAGTCGACCATCGACGTGGCCCTGGCCGCCGGCGACACGATCACCGACCTGCTCGGCAAGATGAAGGAAAAGGCCCTGGCCGCTTCCGACACCTCGCTGAACACCGCCTCGTTCAACGCGCTGAAGTCGGACTTCGACTCGCTGCGCGAACAGGTCCAGAAGGCCGCCGACAACGCCAAGTTCAATGGCGTCAGCCTGGCTGACGGCAAGGCCTCGAAGATGACCTTCCTGGCCAACTCCGACGGTTCGGGCTTCACCGTCAAGGCCCAGACCCTGGGTCTGGCCGGTCTCGGCCTGAGCACGACCGCGACCTCGACCTTCGCCTCGGCCAGCGCTGCCAAGACGATGATCGCCACGCTCGACAAGGCCATCGGCACGGCCACCAACAAGCTGGCCTCGCTGGGTACGGCCTCGACCGGCCTCGACACCCACCTGACCTTCATCGGCAAGCTGCAAGACAGCCTGGACGCCGGCGTCGGCAACCTGGTGGACGCCGACCTGGCCAAGGAAAGCGCCAAGCTGCAGTCGCTGCAGACCAAGCAGCAGCTGGGCATCCAGGCCCTGTCGATCGCGAACTCCTCGAGCTCGTCGATCCTCAGCCTGTTCCGCTAAGCCGGACACCTCGACCGAAAGGTCGTCGAAAGGGCGAGTCTCCGGACTCGCCCTTTTTCTTTTGCGCGCAGTCTCTCAGAGTCTAGGTGGGAGCCGTCGGGTAGAAGGAGGGATGTTTGAATGTGTGCCAATTTGGGACACTTGCGGAAATATAGTAATGAGTCCTAACGTCCAGGCCTTGTTTCTTAAGGAAGAGGTTCGATGATTCAGTCAGGGCCTGTCGCTCATCAACAATATTGAAAGAGCGGGTGGCATAGTGTCGCGGCGGGCAAAACGCCCGCCGGTTGTCAAAACGACGCCGGAACACCTCGAATAGGAGTTGTTTCGTCATGGCGCTGAACAGCATCAACACGAACTCGGGCGCGCTGATCGCCCTGCAAAACCTCAACACCACCAACAGCGAACTGGGCGTCGTCCAGCAACGCATCAACACCGGCAAGAAGGTCGGTAACGCCAAGGACAACGGCGCGATCTGGGCCATGGCCAAGACGCAGACCGCCAACTCGTCGTCCCTGAACTCGGTGAAGGACTCGCTGCAGCGCGGCCAGTCGACCATCGACGTGGCCCTGGCCGCCGGCGACACCATCACCGATTTGCTCGGCAAGATGAAGGAAAAGGCCCTGGCCGCTTCCGACACCTCGCTGAACACCGCCTCGTTCAGCGCGCTGAAGTCGGACTTCGACTCGCTGCGCGAACAGGTCCAGAAGGCCGCCGACAACGCCAAGTTCAACGGCGTCAGCCTGGCCGACGGCAAGGCCACGCAAATGACCTTCCTGGCCAACTCGGACGGCTCGGGCTTCACCGTCAAGGCCCAGACCCTGGGCCTGGCCGGTCTCGGCCTGGGGACCGCTAGCCCCACCTTCACTTCGGCCTCGTCCGCCAAGGCGATGATCACCACGATCGACAAGGCCATCGGCACGGCCACCAACAAGCTGGCCTCGCTGGGTACGGCCTCGACCGGCCTCGACACCCACCTGACCTTCGTCGGCAAGCTGCAGGACAGCCTGGACGCCGGCGTCGGCAACCTGGTGGACGCGGACCTCGCCAAGGAAAGCGCCAAGCTGCAGTCGCTGCAGACCAAGCAGCAGCTGGGCATCCAGGCCCTGTCGATCGCGAACTCCTCGAGCTCGTCGATCCTCAGCCTGTTCCGCTAAGCCGGACGTCTTCGACCGAAAGGTCGTCGAAAGGGCGAGTCTTCGGACTCGCCCTTTTTCTTTGTCCGATCTCTCGTTGAGACGCGCCAAAGGGGCCAGACCGCCGCCTCGGCGACCTCGATCGTTCCGCGACAGCTTCCCGCGTTACGGGGGCTTCCCGCGGAAGCTCCAGCACGAAAGTCTGGTTACCCGCGCGTTAACCAGCAACCCCTTGTTCCGCCGAGCCATTGGAACCCCCGAAAGGAGTTCGCCCGGTGGAGTACGAAGAGCGTCAGGCGTGGATCGCCCTGTGGGTCGCCGTCTTCGGCGAGCCGCCGCCCGTGCAGCCCGATCGGGAACCGACGTCGCGGATCCTGGTCCAGCATCTGCCGCCGACGCTCCCCTACGAGATCAAGTCCCGAACTGAGTGAACGGCACGCGGTTGAAGAACGCGCGCTCGGCCCCGCGCGGGTCGTCCTCCAGCCGCGTCGTGGTGTCGAACACCATCGTCTGGCGGCGGGGCAGGGTGTAGGGCTCCCACTTCGGCAGGGCGCCGCCGTTCGGGTCGCCCGTGTCGGCGAAGCGCACGAAGGCGTCGCTCATCGTGTTCGACATGGTGACCGACTCCGGCCCCGTCCCGACGATCGAGCCCTTGGCGTCCAGCGTGCCGAACACCAGGCCGATGTCGATGGTGTGCGGCGCGCCGAAGATCCCGCCGTCCCTGGGCGACTTCCAGTTGACCTGGTAGGCGAAGGCGGGCGCGCCGGCCTTGGCGCGTTCCTCGTCCTGGATGATCGCGGCCTTCCACGAGCGGCCAGCCGTCGAGGCGGCGAAATAGACGTCCGACGGCGAATAGGTCGGATAGGTCTCGCGGTAGAAGGCCACCACCGTTTCGGGATCGATGTCGATGCGGGCGTTGAACTGGCCCGGCAGGCGGGCGATCACCTCGTCCCAGCTCTTGGGGAACGCCCCGGCGTCCCAGCCGATGAAGCCCTTGGTCTCGTCGTGGGTGTTGCCACACATCATCGGCACGCCAAGGCCCACCGGCGAGGCGTCGGGGAAGAACGGGTGGCGGTCCAGGGTCCGCTCGTCCAGCACCGGCCCCATATAGACCCCGCCCGCGCCGGCGATCGGATCGACGGCCCGCAGCCCTTCGACCATCTTGTCGGCCGAGAGGGCGCGCAAGGACGCCAGGTCCTGGGCGCCGACCTTCTCCATGAACGCCTTGGCGCGCTTCGTCGCATTGAACGGGCCGCCGGCGGTGACCTGCTGGCCGCTCATGGTGGCGGCGCGGTGGAACAGGCCCTTGGCGTTGGGCTGGGCCAGCAGGGTGGCGATCTTGGCCCCGCCGCCGGATTGGCCGAACAGCATCACCCGGCCGGGATCGCCGCCGAAGGCGGCGATGTTGTCGCGCACCCATCGCAGGGCCAGGACAAGATCCAGCTGACCCGCATTGCCGCTGTCGGCCACCGACGGATCGTTGAACAGGCGGGCGAGATACAGATAACCGAAGGCGTTCAGGCGGTGGTTGACCGTCACCACCACGACGTCGCCGCGCTTGGCCAGCTTGGTCCCCACGTACCAGGGATGGCTGCCCGAGCCGGTGTTGTAGGCCCCGCCGTGGATGTAGACCATCACCGGCCGCTTGCCGCCATCCGCGAGGCCGGTCTTGCCGGCCTTGGCCGGGGTCCAGACGTTGAGGAACAGGCAGTCCTCGGACTGGACCTCTTCCTCGCCCTTGCCCTGGGGGCATGACGCGCCATAGGTCAGGGCGTCCTTCACCTCGGTCCAGGGCTCGGGCCTGACGGGCGGCATGAAGCGCCGCGCGCCGCCGGTGTCCTGGCCGTAGCGCAGGCCCTTGAAGACGCTGACCCCGTCCTCGACATAGCCGCGCACCTTGCCGGCGGTGGTGGCCACGACCGGGGAGCGCTTCTCGGCCGCATAGCCGGCGCGGGGCAGGGCGCCATAAGCGGCCAGGGCGGCGGCGCCGGTGATCAGGGTGCGGCGGGTGGCGGTGTGCACAGCGGTTCCTCCGGCGCCTTCCTGGCGCGCTTTGCCGTAGCGGTAGCACGAATGACACCGGTAACAATCCACTTTCGACCCGCCAGGACTTCGCACCTTTCGTCGTTTTAACGTGGCGTAGCGGCGTTCGGCGACTAGGAGGCTTGGTGAAGCTTTCCGGGGAACCTTCATGATTTCGCGCCTCAGCGCCGCCGTCGCCGCCGTCGCCCTGATGGGCCTCGCCGCGCCCGCCCTGGCCTACGATCCCGCGCCGTGGATCGAGGACGCCCGTCAGATTCGCGCGGCGCTGGGCAGTCGCTACGCCAATCTCGACTGGTTGACGATCGACCGGGGCCTGAACCTCGACACCAGCTTCAAGGCGGTCGAGGCGGGGTTGGCCAAGACCACGTCGGACGCCGAGGCGCGCGCCCTGCTGGATCGCGCCCTGGCGTCCCTGGCTGACGGCCATGTGCGGGTCGACTGGAGCCCGGCCGTTCCGGCGCCCAAGGTCACGGCCCCGTCCGCCACGCCTTGCGCCGACCAGCGCCCTTTCCGGCCCCGCCCGCCGGTCGCCTCGGGCCTGCCGGGCTGGACGCCGCTGGACACGGGCGAGGGCGCTCGCGAGTTCCCGGGCGGTCTGGTCACCGTCGACGACCGCAAGATCGGTGTCGTGCAGATCAACATCTTCATGGCCGACCCCGCCGTCTGTGAGGCCGCCGCCGCCAAGCTGCAGCTGCCGCTGGACAAGCCGTGCGACGGCGACTGCTCGAGCAAGCTGGACACCGCCGTCTACCAGGAACTGACCGATCGTTTCGCCGCGCGTCTGGCGACCGTGAAGGCCGCGGGCGCGCAGGTGCTGATGATCGATCTCGCCGGCAATGGCGGCGGCCGCGAATGGGCCGAAATCGCCGCCCGCATGGTCACGTCCATACGCCTGAAGAGCGCGCCGGTGCGCCTGGTGCGCTCGCCCCAGGCCGCCGACCAGCTCGACGCCCGAGCCCTGGATATCGAGAACAATGTCGGCGGTGAGCGGGGGGCCGCCAAGGCCGCCCTGCTGGCCGAGGCCAAGGAGCTGCGCCGTCGCGCCGCCGAGGCTCGCGCGCCCTGCGTCGAGGGCCAGGCCTGCCCGTTGCTGATCGACGCCGGCTACAGCAGCGGCCCGCGCGCTTCCGCCGATCCGCTGGCCCTGGCCGACAAGCCGTGGGGCCAGTCGGTGTTCGAGCCGGCCAAATGGTCCTGGCGCGAAGGCGTCTGGTCCGGCCCGCTGATCGTGCTGGTCGATGGCAAGTCGGCCAGCGCCTCCGAGGAATTCGCCGCGATGATCCAGGACAACAGGGCCGGGATCATCCTGGGCTCGCCGACCCTGGGCGCCGGCTGCGGCCACGCCACCGAGGCCGGACCCGTGGTGCTGAAGAACAGCGGCGGCCGCCTGTCGCTGCCCGACTGCCTGCGCCTGCGGGCCGATGGCTCCAACGAGATCGGCGGGGTCGAGCCCGACGTCCTGGTCGGCTTCCGCGGCACGGACGGCCCGGCCCTCAAGGCCCGCCGCCTGGCCCCGCGCCTGCCCGAGGCGGTGCGGCAGGCTCTGGCGCTGACGGCCGCTCCCTAGAGCGCCTTCACCGCGGCCGCGTGCTCGGCGATCACCGCCAGGGTCGCGGCGTCGGTGTCGAAGACGCCGTAGAGGCCTTGCTCCTCCTGGGGCGGATCGCCGACGAAGCTCTTGTCGCCGGGCGCGAACCAGGCGTCGCCGTGCTGGGCGCGGCCCTCGCCGTTCCACGCCCAGAAGTTGGTCCCGGCCGTCGGGCCGCCGGCCTTCATATCGTCCAGGGCCAGGCCATAGATCGCGCGGTAGAAGCGGTCCTTGTCGGCCGTCGCCGAGCCGGGCGCGAAAGCGCGGGTGTCGCGGATCAGGCCGAACTCCTCGATGACCAGCGGCTTGTTGAGCGACCTGGCCAGGGCGATGTGGCGGGCCACGTACTCCCGGCAGCGGGCCTCGCCAGCGGTGTAGGTCGCCGGCTGGTTCTTGGGATCGATCCAGCTCCAGTTGTTGGGCCAGACATGCAGCGTGACGTAGTCGATGGTCGCCGGCCGGTGAGCCTCCAGCGCGCAGGCCTCGCTGCGCAGGCACCCCATGCTGCCCTCGCTGCCGGTGCAGACCAGGTGGCGCGGGTCCAGGGACTTGATCAGGGCCGAGGTCTCGCGGATCCAGGCTTGGTAGGGCGGCAGCAGCGTGTCGGCCTTGGCCTCCGTCCCGCCCGGACGTGGCTCGTTGGCCAACTGCCAGGCCATGATGGTCGGGTCGTCGCGATAGGGTTTGCCGGTGATGCTGTTGGTGCGCTGGACCAGGCTGGTCAGGTAGCGGCGGAACAGGGCGTTGGCCTTGGCGTCGGCATAGAACCGGGCCGAATAGTCCGGATATTCCGGCCACGGATGTTTCGGATCGCTGGCCTCGAACCACGGTCCGTTGCCGACCCAGTTCAGATAGGCCGGCATGCCGCCCGACCAGTCCCAGAAGTTGTTGACGTAGATCACCGCCTTCATGTCGCGGCGGGCCATTTCGGCCAGCAGCCAGTCGAGGCCCTTCAACAGGTCGGCGCTGTAGACGCCGGGCTCCTCCTGCATCGTCGGCGAGACGGCGGCCTTGGCCGGCGAGCGCTCGCCCGCGCCCAGGACCCGTAGGTTGGTGACCCCCAGGGCCGTCAGCCGGTCCAGCTCGCGCCCCAGCCGCGCGCGGTCGCCGGTGGGGCCGGGCGAGCCCAGCCAGGCCCCGTACCAGAGGTTCGCGCCGACGAAGCGGTAGGGCTTGCCGTCCAGCGCGAGGCGGCCGTCCTTGACGGCGACGAAACCCTTGGGCGGCGTGGCCGACGCACCGAGCGCAGGCAGGGCGGCGAGGCCCGCCAAGAGCTGGCGGCGCGAGGCGGTCATTTCTTCGCCGCGTGGGCGACGGTCCAGTCGACGATCGTGGCTAGGGCGACGGGAGCGATGGTCTCCTCGATCTGGCCGTACTCGATGACCAGGCCGGTATCGGCGGTCTGCAACAGGTGGTTCAGGCCCGGCAGTTCCTTGACCGTCACGTCGGCGTCGCCGGCCAGGGCCGCGCGGATCGCGGCCAGGTTGGTCTTGGCGTCGACCTGCAGGTCCTTCGAGCCGCCGATGGCCAGGACGGGGACCTTGATCTTCGCCAGGGCGTCGGCGGGGCGGGCGTTCAGCATATAGTGTCCCGCCGCGCTGGAGAGGGCCAACACCTGGGCGCGCTGGGGCGAAGTCGCGGGAAGGCCTTGACGGTCGAGCACCGCGTTCAGCCGCGCGCGCCCGTCGTCGACGTCCTGGGCGTCGCGGGCGGCCTGGAACCATTCGGCTCGGTTCTTCATCATGATCTCGACCTGATCGGCGGGCAGGCCATTGGCCGTGAACAGCGCCCGGTTCTGCGCCAGCAGCAGCGCGGTTCCGTCGACGCCCGGCGCGGCCATCAGCACCAGAAAGGCGATGCGGGGGTCGTCGGCGGCGACCAGCGGCGCGATCTGGCCGCCCTCGCTGTGGCCGATCAGGCCGATGCGGGCCGGGTCGATGTCCCCGCGCGCCCGCAGGAAGGCGACGCCGGCGGCCACGTCGGTGGCGAAGGCGGGGATGCCGGCCGTTGCGGGATCGCCCTTGTCCGAACCGCCCGCCCCGCGATCGTCGACCCGCAGCACCGCGACGCCCTTGCGCGTCAGGGCGTCGGCGATGACCAGGAAGGGCTTGTGGTCGAAGATCGTCTCGTCGCGGTCCTGCGTGCCGGAACCACTGATCAGCACCACGGCCGGGAACGGTCCCGGTCTCTCGGGCAAGGTCAGGGTTGCGGCCAGTTTCAGGCCCGAGGCCGGATTGCGGTACGAGACCTCCTCGGCGCGATAGGGGAAGGGCGGCTTGGGCGTCTGCGGACGGTTCACGACCGGCGCGGCGCGGCTGATGGTCAGAGGCAGGCCCGCCCCGCCCTGGGACCATTCGCCCTGAACGGCCTGACCGTCGGCCGAGACCGTTCCCTCGAAACCCGCCGGCGCGGCGCTCAGCGTGAGGGTCATCTTGCCCTTGGCCAGGGTCGCGCTGGCCGGCATGCCCTTGACCATCTGCCGGGGGCTGTCCAGCGTGGCCGAGCCGTCCGGCTTGATGTGGAACACCACCGGCAGCTTGCCGCGCGGGGTGTCCAGCGTCCCGTACCAGTCACCGACGATCGGCCCGACTTGCGCCGAGGCGATCGCGGGCGCGAACAGGGCGGCGGCGACGACCGCGCGAGGCAGGAAACGCATGTGATCCGAAACTCCCCTAACTCTTGTCGGGAAGCTTAGGCGCTACGCGTGACGGTTGTGAAGATGGGCCATCGCAGATTCGGCGGTGGCGTCTACCGACGCTGCAGGCTGTGCAAGATACGGATGACGTTCACTTGCGATCCATCGACGCGATAGCGGACGATGTAGGCATGCTGGCCAAAGGGAATGTTGATCTCGCGGACAGTCGGACCGGCTAGGCGGCCTCTCAAGGGCGCTTCCGCCAGGCTGTTCACGGCCTCTTCGACAAGCGGGCCAAGCCTGGCGGCAGCACGTGCGTCGCGGACTAAGAGCCAGACGACAAGACGGTTGAAGTCTCTTTTGGCGCGGACCGAGACCGAAACCGTGAAGGTCAATCTAGGGCCGCGCTCACGCGGCGCAGATGAGCGCTGAATTCGTCGAGGGTCATGGTCGGCTCTTCGCCGCGCTCGATGGCGTCGGCGATAGCCTCGTCGATGGCGGGATCTGGATCGATACTCTTCGGAAGCGCGCCCGTTAAGCCAGCATCTATGAGGGCCAACGCATACTCGGACGCAGACATGCCGACGCTGTCCGCCGCGACCTTCAGTTGGGCGGCCTGTTCTCGATCGATATGGATGTCGAAGCCATCGGCCATGGGCGCAGAGTCTCGCCGGCGGCCGATGGCGTCAAGTCCTACAGATTCAGCAGCGCCGGGTCGCCGCCCTGGGCGGTGATGTTGACGCTGACCGCGCGCTCGACCGCGAAGCGCAGCAGGGCGTGCGGGCCGCCCGCCTTGGGGCCGGTGCCGGACAGGCCCTCGCCGCCGAACGGCTGGACGCCGACCACGGCGCCGGTCATCGAGCGGTTGACATAGGCGTTGCCAGCCGGGACCAGGCGCTGGACGTCGGCCGCGAAGCTCTCGATCCGCGAGTGGACGCCCAGGGTCAGGCCGTAGCGACGGGCGGCCAGCGCGCCGGCGACCTGCTCGAGGTTCTCCGGCTTGTAGCGCACCACGTGCAGAACGGGTCCGAACACCTCGCGCTCCAGGAAGTCGGCGGCCGGGATCTCGGCCAGCACCGGCGCGAAGAAGGTCCCGTTCGTTGGCGCCGTCAGGACGTGCAGCACCTTGGCTTCCTCGGTCAGGCGGACATAGTGCTTGGCGAGCGCGCCCTTGGCCTCGATGTCGATGACCGGGCCGACGTCGGTGACGGCCAGGGCCGGGTCGCCGATGACCAGGGCGTCCATGGCGCCCTTCAGGCCGTCGATGATGTGGTCGGCGGTGTCTTCCGGCAGGAACAGCAGGCGCAGCGCCGAGCAGCGCTGGCCGGCCGAGCCGAACGCCGAGACGATCACGTCGTCGATCACCTGCTCGCGCTGGGCCGTCGTGTCGACGAACATGCCGTTGAGGCCGCCGGTCTCGGCGATGAACGGCACGATCGGACCCTGGCGGGCCGCGAGCGTCTGGTTGATCCGCCACGCGGTGTCGGTGCCGCCGGTGAAGGCGACGCCGTCCAGGCCTTCGTGGCTGGTCAGGGCCGCGCCGACCGTCTCGCCACGGCCGGGCAGCAGGGCCAGCAGGCGCGGGTCCAGGCCAGCGGCGTGGTAGAGCTTCACGGCCTCGAAGGCGATCAGCGGGGTCTGTTCGGCGGGCTTGGCCAGCACGGCGTTGCCGGCGGCAAGCGCGGCGGCGATCTGGCCGGTGAAGATGGCCAGCGGGAAGTTCCACGGGCTGATGCAGACGAAGACGCCACGACCGGCCAGACGCAGGGTGTTGGTCTCGCCGACCGGGCCCTTCAGCACCTCGCCGTCGCCGAACTGATCCTCGGCCAGCACCGCGTAGTAGCGACAGAAGTCGACGGCCTCGCGGACCTCGGCGATCCCGTCGCTCAGGGTCTTGCCGGCCTCGCGGGCCAGGATGGCGATCAGGCGGTCGATGTCGGCTTCCAGGGCGTCGGCCATGGCGCGCAGCACCTTGGCGCGAGCGGCGCCGCCGGCGCGGTCCCAGGCCGGCTGGGCGGCGCGGGCCAGGCGGAAGGCCTCGTCGATCTGCGAGGCCTGGGCTTCCGAGACCGCGCCGACCACCTTGTGGTCGTCGGCCGGGGCGACGACCGGCAGCGGCGGGGTTCCGGCGCTGATCTTGCCGTCGATCAGCGGGCCAGCCGCCAGGGTGACGGCGTCCAGGGCGGTGACGGCGGCCTCCAAGCGCTGGCGGTCGGCCTTCACCGACAGATCGAGGCCGGCGCTGTTCTTCCGGCGCGGGCCATAGACCTCGATCGGCGTCGGGATCTTGGCGTGGCGGTCCGGGTGGGCCTCGACGGTGTCGATCGGGTCGGTGACGACCTTCTCGACCGGCACCCGCTCGTCCAGCAGGGCGTGTACGAAGCTGGTGTTGGCGCCGTTCTCCAGCAGGCGGCGGACCAGATAGGGCAGCAGGTCCTCGTGGCCGCCGACCGGCGCGTAGGCCCGCAGCGTGACGCCGTCATAGAGGTCGTCGGCGGCCTTGTAGAGCGCCTCGCCCATGCCGTGCAGGCGCTGGTGCTCGATCTTGACGCCGGCGTTCTTGGCCATGCGCACCACGGCCGCCAGGGTGTGGGCGTTGTGGGTGGCGAACTGAGCGTAGAGATGCGGGGCGCCGGCGATCAGGGCCTTGGCGTTGACCAGGTACGACAGGTCGGTGGCCGGCTTGGTCGTGTAGACCGGATAGTCCGGGCGGCCGGCGACCTGCGCGCGCTTGATCTCGCTGTCCCAGTAGGCGCCCTTGACCAGGCGGACCATCAGGCGGCGGCCAGTCTCTTCGGAGAGGGCGCGCAGGCGGGCGATAACCTCGCCGCAGCGCTTTTGATAGGCCTGGACGGCCAGGCCCAGCCCTTGCCAGTCGCCCAGCTCCGGCTCGCGGCACAGCTTGTCCAGCAGCTTCAGCGACAGGGCCAGGCGGTCGGCTTCCTCGGCGTCGATCGTGAAGTTGAGGTTGTGGTGGGCGGCGATCTTGGCCAGGCGCAGGGTGCGGGGATAGAGCTCTTCCCACACGCGATCCTCGTGCGTCGCTTCATAGCGCGGGCACAGGGCCGAGAGCTTGACCGAGACGCCGTGGCCCTTCTCCGGACCGGCGCCGTTCGACAGCTTGCCGACCGTCTGGATCGCGTCGGCATAGGACTTCTCGTAGCGCTCGGCGTCGGCGGCGGTGCGGGCGCCTTCGCCCAGCATGTCGAACGAGCACATGGTGTTCTCGCCGGCCGCGCGCTTGATGGCGGCCTCAATCGTCCGTCCAAGGACGAATTGCTCGCCCATGATGCGGATGGCCTGGCCGACGGCGGCGCGGATGACGGGTTCGCCCAGGCGACCGGCCATCTTCTTGATGAAGCCGGGCAGGTCCTTCTTGGCGTCATCGTCGGGCTCGACGATCTTGCCGGTCAGCATCAGGCCCCAGGTCGAGGCGTTGACGAACAGGCTGTCGCTGCCGCCCAGGTGGCTGGCCCAGTCGGCCGAGCCGATCTTCTCGGCGATCAACTTGTCACGGGTGTCGTCGTCGGGGGTGCGCAGCAGGGCCTCGGCCAGGCACATCAGCGCCAGGCCCTCACGGGTGCCCAGGCTGAACTCCTGCAGGAAACTTTCGACCACGCCCTGCTTGCGGACGGACCGACGGGCCCCGCGGACCAGGGCCTCGGCCTCGGCGCGGACGGCGGCGCGGTCCTCGCTGGACAGGGGCTTGGCGGCCAGCAGGTCGGCGATCACCGCGGCTTCGTCGCGATACTTGCCGTCGTCGAGGCTGTCCCAGTGGGCCAAGTCGGTCATGGTCGTTCCCTTGGTTTAGGATATCATCGGTCTAACTCGGCTTCGGGCAAAGGTGCTTCGTTTGTCGCGTGGTGGGGCTGTATCTTCTTCGGTAAAGTCGCGGAAAATGATCATCCGCTCCAGCATGGCGGAAGGCGCGCGCCGAGGCATGCTCCGGAAGCGAGGATGAAGAAATGGGGAGGGAGGAAGGGGCGCGTGCTGGGGGAGTATCGCGCCCCTTCCTCTCTTGCGCGACGCCCGGTTAGGGGGAGAGGGGCGAGCGTCGCGTGTGTTCCACCCCTACGGGCTGGCCGTTTTCGCCGGGCGCCTTTTAAGGGGGAGGGCGCGGGGCGGGGCTGGAACGATCGGAGGTGTAACGCTAGGCATTACGAATGTGCTACGTTTGTATCCGCTGATTTTCGAAGCTTCTTCGGCGAAAGTTCAATATGGCCATTTCCGCTCTGGATGACACCGATCGCCGCCTGTTGAGGGTTTTGCAGGCCGACGGCCGTGTCACCAACGCCGAACTCGCCAAGCGCTGCAACCTGTCGCCGGCGGCCACTTTCGACCGCGTCCGGCGACTGCGCGAGCGCGGCTACATTACCGGCTACGCGGCTCTGCTGGATCCGGCCAAGGTCGACCGGGCGCTGCTGATCTTCGTCGAGGTGGTGCTGGAGCGCACGACGGGCGAGGTGTTCGAGGACTTCGCCGCCTCGGTGCGCCGCGCGCCCGAGATCCTGGAGTGCCACATGGTGGCCGGCGGGTTCGATTACCTGATCAAGGCCCGGGTGCGCGACATGGAGGCCTATCGCGGCTTCCTCGGCGACATCCTGGTCAAGATGCCCGGCGTGCGCGAGACCCGGACCTATGCGGTTCTCGAAGAGGTCAAGAGCACGGTGCAACTGCCGCTCTAGACGTTGGGCTGAGGGGGCGAGAGACCGCGCCAACCTGTGGGGCAGTGGCGCGGCCTTGCCGAGCCGACGCGGTTGGATGCGTCGGCCCTGACGTTCGTCACAAGGGTGGACCTTGGGAGAGCCGCCTTCGTGTCGATAGGCCTAGATTTATCGCAATCATCTGTCGGGTCACACAACCTCTGGCATGATCCGCCCCATTCCGGGTTGGCCGGTCCGTTCGCATACGCGCTGAAGGGCGGGCGGAACGGGCAAGTCCCACCACAAGGGTGGAAGGGCGCCTCCAGGGATGGGGGGAGGAGAACGCCCTTCCGTTCGCGACCATCGGGGTGGGGGATGATGGCCAGCGAACCACCCCGGCTCTCGCCGGGGAGCTCGTGTTCGTTCAGCCTCAGGCCGCGGGCGCGCCGCCGCCGAGGGTCTTGTAGAGGGTGACGAGGTTGGTCGCCCGCGCCAGGCGCGCCGTGATCAGGCCCTGCTGGGCCGAATACAGGGTGCGCTGGCTGTCGAGCAGGGTCAGGGCGCTGTCGAGGCCGGCGTCGCGACGCTGTTGCGACAGGCGCTGGCTGTCGGTGGCGGCCACGACCAGGCGCTCCTGGGCGGCGAGGCGGTCGCCGACCGTGTCGCGCACCGACAGGGCGTCGGAGACCTCGCGGAACGCCGTCTGCACGGTCTTCTCGTAGGTCGCCACGGCGATGTCGCGGTTGGCCTTGGAGACGTTCAGGTTGGCCACATTGGCCCCGCCGGCGAAGATCGGCAGGCTGATCTGGGGCGTGAAGCTCCAGGCCTTGCTGCCGCTCTTGAACAGGTCGCCCAGTTCGGTGCTGCTCGAGCCCAGCGAGCCGGTCAGGCTGATGCGCGGGAAGAAGGCCGCGCGGGCCGCGCCGATATTGGCGTTGGCGCCCTGCAGCTGGTGCTCGGCCGCCAGCACGTCGGGGCGACGCGCCAGCACGTCCGAGGGCAGGCCCGCCGGCAGGTCGGCCAGGATCCGGGCCGACGCCAGGCTACCGCCCGGACCATTTGACGGCAGCAGGTCAGCGGGCACGTCGGCGCCGACCAGCAGGGTCAGGGCGTTGCGGTCCTGGGCGACCTGGGCGGTGTAGACCGCCATGTCGCTCCGAGCCGTCTCGGCCTGGACCTGGGCGTTGCGCAGGGTGGCCAGCGAGCCGACGCCGCCGTCGACCTGCTGCTGGGTCAGGCGCAGCGTGTCCTCGCGGGTGGTCAGGGTGTCCCTGGCGAGCGCCAGGCGCTCCTGGTCGGCGGCCAGGGTCAGCCAGGCGTTGGCGGTCTCGGCGATCAGGCTGATGCGGACCGAACGGCTGGTCTCCTGCGTGGCGAAGAAGCTCTGCAGGGCCTGGGCGTTCAGGCTGCGGACGCGGCCGAACAGGTCAAGCTCATAGGCCGTGAAGCCGATGGTGGCGCTGTAGACCTCGGTGTCGATCGACCCGCCGGTCGCGCCGGGGATCTGCGAGACCGCCGCCGGGGAGTGGTTGCGTTGCTCGCTGAGCACGCCGTTGATCCCCGGGAACAGGGCCGATCGCTGGACGCCGTACTGGGCGCGGGCCTTCTCGATGTTCAGCACCGCCACGCGCAGGTCGCGGTTCTGCTTGAGGGCCAGGTCGACCACGCCTTGCAGGCGCGGATCGACCAGCACCTGGCGCCAGTCGAGGTCGGCGGCCGTGACGGACGCCGTGGGCTCCGGCGTCGGCGTGGACCAGGCCTGGGCGACCGGCAGGGCCGGGCGCTCATAGCGCGGGGCCATGGTGCAGGCGCTGACCGCCGTGGAGGCCAGCAGGATCAGGGTAAGACTACGGAACATGATCAGTGGGCCTCCGTCGACGGCGCTTCGCCAGCTTGGGCGACCGCTTCGTCATGGCCTTTGTGCTTGGGTTTGAAGATCTTCTCGACGACCACGAAGAACAGCGGGACGAAGAAGATCGCCAGGAGGGTGGCCGAGATCATGCCGCCGATCACGCCGGTGCCGATGGCGTGCTGGGCCCCGGAGCCGGCTCCGTTGGAGATCGCCAGCGGCAGAACGCCGAAGACGAAGGCCAGCGAGGTCATGATGATCGGGCGCAGGCGCAGACGAACCGCCTCCAGCGTCGCGTCGATCAGGCTCATGCCCTTCTCGTACAGGTCCTTGGCGAACTCGACGATCAGGATGGCGTTCTTGGACGCCAGGCCCATGGTCGTCAGCAGGCCGACCTGGAAGTAGATGTCGTTGCTGAGGCCGCGGACGAAGGTCGCCAGCAGGGCGCCGACGATGCCCAGCGGGATCACCATGATGACGGCCAGCGGGATCGACCAGCTCTCGTAGAGGGCGGCCAGCAGCAGGAACACCACCAGGATGGAGATGCCGTACAGGGCCGGCGCCTGGTTGCCGGATTCACGTTCCTGGGCCGACAGGCCGGTCCACTCGTAGCTGACGCCAGGCGGCAGTTGCGCCGCCAGCTTCTCCATGGCCGCCATCGCCTGGCCCGAACTCTTGCCCGGGGCGGGCGAGCCCTGGATGTTCATCGACGACAGGCCGTTGTAGCGCTCGAGGCGCGGCGAGCCGTAGGTCCAGCTGGCCGTGGCGAAGGCCGGGAAGGGAACCATCTGGCCTTGGTCGTTGCGGACGTACCAGCGGTTCAGGTCCTCGGGCGTCATGCGGTAGGGCGCGTCGGCCTGCAAGTAGACCTTCTTCACACGACCGCGATCGATGAAGTCGTTGACGTATGAGCCGCCCCACGCCGCGCTGAGCGCGCTGTTGATGTCGGCGGTGGTCAGGCCCATGGCGCCGGCCTTGGCCTGGTCGACCTCGATCTTCAGCTGCGGGGTGTCGTCCTGACCGTTGGGGCGCACGCCCACCAGGTTCGGATCCTGCGCCGCCATGCCCAGCATCATGTTGCGGGCGTTCATCAGCGTCTCGTGGCCGACGCCGCCGATGTCCTGCAGCTGGAAGTCGAAGCCCGACGAGGTGCCTAGCTCCGGCACGGACGGCGGGATCACGGCGAACACCATGGCGTCGCGGATCTGGCTGAAGGCGCCCATGGCGCGGCCGGCGACGGCCTGGGCCTTGAGTTTGGCGGCCTTGCGGTGCTCGAAGTCCTTCAGACGGACGAAGGCGAGACCGGCGTTCTGGCCGGCGCCGCTGAAGCTGAAGCCCGAGACGGTGAACACCGACTGCACGGCGTCCTTCTCGGCGCCCAGGAAGTGCTCGCGCACCTGGGTCAGCACGGCCTGGGTCTTCTCCTCCGTCGCGCCGGCGGGCAGCTGGACGAGGGTGATCATGATCCCCTGGTCCTCTTCCGGCAGGAAGGCGCTGGGCAGGCGGACGAACAGCAGGGCCATGACCACGATGATGGCGGCGTAGATCGCCATCCAGCGGCCGCTCTTGCCCAGGATGCCGCGGACGGAGCCCTGGTAGCGCGAAGACAGGTCGTTGAAGCTACGGTTGAACCAGCCGAAGAAGCCGGTCTTGTGCTCGTGGTGGCCGGCCTCGACGGGCTTCAGCAGCGTGGCGCACAGGGCCGGCGTCAGGATCAGGGCGACCAGCACCGACAGGGCCATGGCCGAGACGATGGTGATCGAGAACTGGCGATAGATCACGCCCTGCGAGCCGCCGAAGAAGGCCATCGGCACGAACACCGCGGCCAGCACCAGAGCGATGCCGATCAGGGCGCCGGTGATCTCGTTCATCGACTTGCGGGTGGCTTCCTTGGGGGAGAGTCCCTCTTCGGACATCACGCGCTCGACGTTCTCGACCACGACGATGGCGTCGTCGACCAGCAGGCCGATGGCCAGCACCAGGCCGAACATGGTCAGGGTGTTGATCGAGTAGCCAAAGGCCGACAGCACGCCGAACGTACCCAGCAGCACCACAGGCACGGCGATCGTCGGGATCAGGGTCGCGCGCCAGTTCTGCAGGAACAGGAACATGACGATGAAGACCAGCACGATGGCCTCGATCAGCGTCTTGACCACTTCCTCGATCGACAGCTTCACGAACGGCGTCGAGTCGTAGGGGACGACGTATTTGTAGCTGGCCGGGAACGACTTCTCGAGCTGGGCCATCTTGGCCTTGACGGCGGCGGCGGTGTCCAGCGCGTTGGCGCCGGGGGCCAGCTTGATGGCCAGACCCGCGGCCGGGTGGCCGTTGAACTTGGCGACCGAGATGTAGTTCTCGGCGCCCAGCTCGACGCGGGCCACGTCGGCCAGGCGCACGGTGGCGCCGCCCGTGCTGTTCTTGATGATGATCTGGCGGAACTGCTCGGGGGTCTGCAGGCGCGACTGGGCCGTGATCGTGGCGTTCAGGCCCGTGCCCGGCAGGTTGGGCGCGCCGCCCAGCTGGCCGGCCGAGACCTGGGCGTTCTGGGCCCGGATCGCGGTGGCGACGTCGGCCGGGGTCAGGCTGAAGCTGGCCAGCTTCTGCGGATCCAGCCAGATGCGCATGGCGTACTGGGCGCCGAACAGCTGGATGTCGCCGACGCCGTCGACGCGGCTCAGCGGGTCCTGGATATTGCTGGCCAGATAGTCGGCCAGGTCGGTGTTGGTGGTCTGGGGATCCTCCGAATAGAGGCCCACCACCATCATGAAGTTACGCGCCGACTTGGCGACCGTCAGGCCTTGCTGCTGCACTTCTTGCGGCAGCAGGGCGGTGGCGGTCTGCAGCTTGTTCTGGACCTGGACCTGGGCGATATCGATGTTGGTGCCGGCCTTGAAGGTCAGGGTCACCGTGGCCGAACCCGAGCTGTCGCTGGTCGAGGACATGTAGTCCAGACCATCGAGGCCCTTCATCTTCTGTTCGATGACCTGGGTGACGCTGTCTTCGACCGTCTTGGCCGAGGCCCCGGGATAGTTGGCCGAGATGGCTACCTGGGGCAGGGCGATCTCAGGATATTGCGCGATCGGCAGGGTCCGGATGGCGAGCGCCCCGGCCAGCATGATCACGATGGCGATGACCCACGCGAAGATGGGCCTGTCGATGAAGAAACGCGAAAGCATCGTGGGCCCGCCTTAGTGTTGGGCTTGCTGCGGAGCGGCGGGCTTGCTGCCGGCCGGAACGGGCTTGATCGGCGCGCCGGGGCGCAGCTTCTGCAGACCCTCGGTGATGACCTTGTCGCCCGGGTTCAGGCCGCTGGTGACCAGCCACTTGTCGCCGACCGTCTGGCCCAGGGTCACCGGGCGCGGCTCGGCGCCCTTGGCGCCGACCACGCTGACCATGGCGGCGCCCTTCGGGTCGCGCTGGATGGCCGCCTGCGGGATCAGGATGCCGGTGGGCGCCACGCCCTGGCCCAGGGCCGCGCGGACGTACATGCCGGGCAGCAGCTGGCCGTTCGGATTCGGGAAGATGGCGCGCAGGGTCACCGAGCCGGTGCCCGGATCGACCGTGATGTCCGAGAACTCCAGGCGGCCCGGGATCGGATAGGTCGAACCGTCTTCCAGCGTCAGGGTGACCTGGGCGGAATTGGTGCGGCCGACCTTGCCGCTGGCGAACTGCTGCTGGAGCTTGAGCAGCTCGGCCGAGGTCTGGGTCAGGTCGACATAGATCTTCGACAGGTCCTGGACCGTGGCCAGCGGGGCGGCCTGGCTGGCGGTGACCAGCGCGCCCGGCGTCACCGCGCTCTTGCCGATGCGGCCCGAGATCGGCGAGACGACGCGGGTGTAGTTCAGGCTGATGCGGGCGTTGTCCAGCGCGGCCTTCTGCACGGCGACGGCGGCGGCCGTCTGCAGGGCGGCGGCCTGGGCGTCGTCATTGTCCTGCTTGGACACCGCGCCGGTCTCGACCAGACCCTTGTAACGGTCGGCCTTCAGCCTGGCGGCCGTGGCGGTCGCCTGGGCCTGGGCCAGGGCGGCCGCGGCGCTGTTGACGGTGGCCTGATAGGTCGCCGGGTCGATCTGGTAGAGCGACTGGCCGGCGCGGACGGTCGAGCCTTCGGTGAACAGGCGCGCCTTGATCACGCCGCCCACCTGCGGGCGAACCTCCGAGACCAGGAAGGCCGAGGTGCGGCCCGACAGTTCGGTGGTCAGGCCGACCGGCTGGGTCTGGGCGACGATGTAGCCGACCTCGGCCGGACCGCCCATGCCCATGCCGCCAGCGCCTCCCTTGCCCTGACCGCAGGCGGCGAGGGTGAGAGCGACGGCGGAGAGCCCCGCGGCCGTGATCGCGGCCGAGCGTTGGAATTGCATATTTGACCCCGGATGCGGTGGCTTCGCGGGCTATTGCCCTTGACGAAACCGGCATGATGAACAATTTGAGAATGAACGTTCATTCTCAAGTGGGCTGGACATAGATGCGGTAGTGTCGCAAGTCAACCTCCGCACCCTATGCCGTCGCCTGACCTAACGGAAATGTAATGCCAAGCGGGAATTTCCCAAGTGAAACCTTCGATGTCTGACGAGACGCATCCGAGCCGACCGTCGCCGGAATCGCGTCGCCAGCAGATTCTGGACGCGGCGTGCGAGCGGGTCAGGCAGTCGGGCTTCCACGGCGCCAGCATGGCGGACATCGCCAAGGCGGCCGGCCTGAGCGTCGGGCAGATCTATCGCTATTTCGAGAACAAGGAGGCGATCATCGCCGCCATCGTCGCCCAGGACCTGGCCGAGATGCGCGACAAGTTCGCCGAGATGGAGAGTCGGCCGGGCGCCCTGCTGGACGCGATCGAGGCGCACCTGCCCGAGGGCATCGACAAGTGCTTCGATCCGCGCCGCGCGACGCTGGCCCTGGAAGTCGTGGCCGAGGCCGCCCGCAATCCCAAGGTCGCCGCCATCGTCCGCGCCGCCGACGATCAGGAGCGGGCCCTGGCCCAGACCATGATGGGGCGCGATCGCAAGCCCGAGTGGAGCGAGGCCGAGTTCCAGGCGCGCTGCGAGGTCGTCGGCATGATCTTCGACGGCCTGCTGATGCGCGGCGTCAACCACCCGGATCTCGACCGAGACGCCCTGGCCGACGTCCTGCGCTCGACGGTGCGGCACCTGTTGGGGTAGGGGCGAGGCGCCCTGCGCCGTGTCCTGGGCCTGGACGGTCATCCTCGCACCGCTGACGGTGGCCGTGGCCGACACGCGCGCCGGGCGACTAGCTGGACCTTCGGTCGCTCGCTAGACTATCCGCTATCTGAGATTGCGGGAGTTGGGGCGTGAGGCGCTTGTCCGTCGGGGTGCTGGTCGCGCTCCTGCTGGGGGCCGCGGCGAAGGCCGAGCCCGTCCGCTACGCCCTGTCGCCGGTCGTCGAGAACGGCGCGCTGAAGGCCCTGGCGGTCGATATCGACTTCGAGGGCGACGAGGATGGCCTGACCGTCCTGAAATTCATCGACAGCTTCCAGGGCGACACCCGGCCCGGTCGGTTCGCCGAAGGCCTGGAGATCACCGGCGCCAGGTCTGTCACGCCCAGGCCCGAGGGCGGGGCCGAGATCCACGCCGCGCCGGGCGCGGCGCTGCACGCCCGCTACCAGATCCGTTCGGGCTACGATAAGGCGCCGACCACCCAGGACGAGACCCAGACCAAGCCGATCGTCCTGCCCGACTGGTTCTATGCGGCGGGTGAAGTGGTCTTCGCCTTTCCGGCCGGCCGGCGCGACGAAGCGGCGACCTTCGCTTGGGGCGGCGCGCCCGAGGGCTTTCGCCTCGTCTCCGACCTGAGCGCACCAGGCCCCCAGGCGGTCGAGGACGTTTTGCATGGCGTCGTGATGGGTTCGCCGCGCCTGCGGATCATCAACGGCGCTGGCGCCAACGCGGGGACGCGGATCGCGGCGCTGGGAACCTTCGACCGCTTCGACGATCCGATCTTCGCCGACGCGGCCTTCCGCATCATCAAGGCCGAACGCGACTTCTGGGGCGATGGCGCGAGCCCGTTCCTGGTCACCCTGGCGCCGCTGGTTCCCCGGGTCTTCGAGGCCTACAGCGGCACGGGGCGCACCGACGGCTTCGCGCTATGGGTCGGAACCTCGCTGAGCCTCAAGGAGGTGCTCCCCCTGCTGGCCCATGAGTATTTCCACACCTGGAACAATGGCCAGCTAGGCGCCCAAGCCGCGCACCGCTCGACGGCCTGGTTGTCAGAGGGCTTCACCGACTTCTACACGAAGCGACTGCTGCTTCGCGCCGGGTTGTTCAGCCTGGAGGATTACGTCGCGTCTTGGAACGAATGGCTGCGCGCCTATGGCGTCTCGCCGGCCCGTAACGCGACCGAGAAGCGCATCACAGAGGTCTACTGGACGGATCACGACGTCGAGGACGTCGCCTACAAGCGCGGGGCGATGCTGGCCGCCCTGTTCGACGCCCAGCTACGCCGGGACGGGCGCGGTCTGGACATGGTGATGCGACAGATGCGCCTGCTGAAGAGCCGGAATCCCGAGAGTGGGCTGCGGCCGAACATCGAGGTGGCCTTCGAGAAGATCGCCGGACGCCCGGCCCTGCCGGACATCGACCGCTACGAGATGCGTGGCGAGACCTTGATCCTACCGCCCGATGCTTTCGCCTGCCTGACGGTGGAGACTGTCATCCAGCCCAATTTCGATGTCGGCTTCGACACCGACGCCACCGCCGCGAAAGGTGTCTTCGCGGGTGTCGATCCAGCTGGGCCCGCATATGCCGCGGGCCTGCGTGACGGCATGAAGCGGCTGGGCCGCGAGGGCGGGGCGGCGAACGACTCCAGCGTTGATCTGACCTATCGTGTCGCTGACGCGGCCGGCGTGGAGCGGGAGATCCGCTACAAGCCCGAGGGCAAGACGCGCGTGACCTTCCAGCGCCTGTCCGTTCCGCTGAATCTGCCGCCGGACCAGCGGCGGGCCTGCGTCAGAACGCTGACCGGCCTTTGAGGCTCTATTTCAAAAGTTTAGAGCATTTTTCGATCCGATAGCCGCTTCACACTTATCGGAAATCTAGTCCAGCGCCCGGTACTGGAAGTTCCGGAACCGCGCCGAGCCCTTGCCGGCCGCGTAGAGGCCCGGCTTCAGCATCAGGAAGCCGCCGCGGACATTGTGGTGGTAGCCGCTGACCTCCATGCCCCGGTCGAAGCGCTTCCAGGTCTGACCGCCGTCCCCGCTGGTGTGGAAGGCCACGATGTGGCGGGTGTTGCGCAGCCTCATCAGCATTCGGGCGCCGTGCGGGTTGGCGGGCCGCCCGCGCTCGATGCCGTACTGGTGGGTGACGAAATTCTTCGCGTCGAAGCCCAGGCCGCAATAGAGCTGGCGGTCGTAGAACAGGATCAGGCCGGCGCGGGTGTCCGGATCGACCTCGATCTCGCACTCGATCTCGTAGGCCTGGTCGCCGTTGACGAAGATCAGCGGCGCGCCGCTGGATGGGGCCTCGCCGGCGCCCTTCAGGGTCATGACGCCATGGGCGCGACTGATGCGGCTCTGCTCGCCGGGCTTCGGATCGAAGAACGCCCACTGCACGCCGTACTTGTCGGTCGAGAAGTCGTCGGAAAGCGCCTTGCCGTGCGGGCCGGACTTGCCGCCTTTGGGTTTTGGAATGGGTTTCGACAGATCGCCGCCGCCGACCTCGAACCAGCCGTCGGCGGTCCAGGTCACGGGGGCCAGCAGGGTCTGGCGGCCAAGCGTGTAATAGCCGTTCTCGTAGCCGTGATAGACCGTCCACCAGTCGCCGGGCGTCGGACCCTCGACCAGGGTGGCGTGGCCGCGCGACCACCATGTCTCGCTGTTGTCGACGGTGCGCACGACCGGGTTGCGCGGGTGGTCCTCCCATGGGCCGGCCAGCGACTTCGAGCGCGCGACTATGACCATGTGGCCGGTCGGCGGGCCGGCGGTGCCGCCCACGGCGGTGACCAGGTAGAAGTAGTCGCCGCGCTTCATGACCTTGGGGCCCTCGGGCGAGAAGCCCTCCACGTCCCAGTCATCCGGATAGCGCCAGGGATTGTAGACGTGCTCGGGCTCGCCGACGGTGGACAGGCCGTCCGGCGCCAGCCTGATGCGGTCGCCGCCGGACAGGAACAGCCAGCGCTCGCCGTGCTCGTCGACGACGTGGCTGGGGTCGATGTAGCGCGGCAGCTTCAGGTCGACCGGCTCGGACCAGGGGCCTTCGATCCTGTCGGCCCAGATCACGTAGCTGGTGTTGTTGTTCGGCTGCTTGGCCGGCAGGTAGATGTAGTAGCGGCCCTTGTGCTTGCAGATCTCGGGCGCCCAGATCGAGCCGACATTGGTCCTCAGTGTGGTGACGACCGGCGTCCAGTTCACCAGGTCCTTGCTGCGCCAGATCAGCAGGCCCGGATAAGCGTCGAACGACGAATGGGTCATGTAGTAGTCGTCGCCGTCCTTCAGGATCGACGGATCGGGGTGGTCGCCGGCCAGGATCGGATTGAGGAACGTACCGTCGCCGAGGTCGGCCTTGCGCTGGCCCTCGATCCCCTTGGCCCAGGTCGGTCCCGCGACGGTCTTGGCGGGCAGCAGGCCCATCTGGGCGGCGTCGCTGGCGGCGGGCATGGCGGCGAGGCCGACGCCAGTCAGCAGCGAGCCCAGCGCGCCGCGGCGGTTGATGTCGACCATGTGCGTTTCTCCCGGACCCGCGCCTCCATTGCTTCGAAGGGGCGCTCGTCGCCGTTACCCTAGCGGCCCGGGAAAGGCGCTGTCCACCGGTGTCATTTCTCGTTTCGCAGGAGGGGGAACGACAAAGAAAAAGCCCCGGAGGCGACCTCCGGGGCTTCGGTATCTTCAGGTGACGGCGGGGCTTAGCCCTGCATCGCCTCCAGCTCCTTGCCGCGCGTCTCGTCGATCAGCTTCTGGACCAGGAAGAACGAGACCACGGCGCAGACGGCATAGAAGCCGTAGGTCATGGGCAGGCTGGCCTTCTTCATGATCGGGAAGCTGAACGAGATGGCGAAGTTGGCGATCCACTGGGCGAAGCCGCAGACGGCCAGGGCCGAGCCGCGCATCTGGTTGGGGAACATCTCGCCCAGCATCACCCACATGACCGGACCCCAGGAGAGGTTGAAGAAGATCACATAGAGGTTGGCGGCGACCAGGGCGATCGGGCCGACGCTGGCGTCCAGGTGCAGGGCGCCGTTGACCATGGTGGCGGTCGAGAAGCACCAGGTCATCACGCCCAGGGTCACGGCCATGCCGGCCGAGCCGATCAGCAGCAGCGGCTTGCGGCCGATCTTGTCGATGACGGCGATGGCGGCCAGGCAGGCCAGGATCGACAGCGCGCCCGACAGGATGTTGATCTTCAGGCTGTCATCCTCGGTGAAGCCCACCGACTGCCACAGCACCGAGCCGTAGTAGAAGACGATGTTGATGCCCACGAGCTGCTGGAACACGGCCAGCACCAGGCCGGCCCACAGGATCGCGCGCAGCTTCCGGGTCTTGGGGTCCAGCAGGTCCGAGAACTTCGGCTGGTGATCGGCGGCCAGCGAGGCGCGGATCTCGGCGACCTTGGCGGCGCCCTGACCCGGGCCGAACAGGCGCGAGAGGATGGCTTCGGCCTGGGCGTCCTTGCCCTTGGCGACCAGGAAGCGCGGGCTTTCCGGGATCACCAGCAGGGCGAAGAAGAAGATGCCGGCCGGGATGACCTGCATCCAGAACATCCAGCGCCAGGCTGGCAGGCCCAGCCAGAACTCGGCGGTCGAGCTGCCGGCGGTGTGGGCCAGGGCGTAGTTGGCCAGGAAGGCGCCGGTCAGGCCGGTGATGATCATGATCTGCTGCACGGACGACAGGCGGCCGCGAATATTGGCCGGCGTGACTTCCGAGATGTAGACCGGGCACAGCACCGAGGCGGCGCCGACGCCCAGGCCGCCGATCAGGCGGAAGATCACGAAGACCAGCGAGGTGTGGGCCCCGCCGGTGCCCAGGGCGCTGACCACGAACAGCAGGGCCGAGATGATCATCACCGTGCGACGGCCCCAGACGTCGGCCAGGCGGCCGGCGGCGAAGGCGCCGAAGGCGCAGCCGAGCAGGATGGCGGCCACGTTGAGGCCCTCGCCGGCCTCGGTCAGGTTGAAGGCGGCCTTCAGGCCGGTCTGCGTGCCGTTGATGACGCCGCTGTCATAGCCGAACATGAAGCCGCCGATGGTGGCGACGGCGACGATCGCGGCGATGAAGGCCATGTTGACCTTCAGCCCGTCGGCGCTCATGCCGGCGCTCGGACCGGCGTTGGATACTGAAGCCACAGGTTTCCTCCCCGTTGGGCCTACCGGCCCCGTTTGATGCCCTCGCGGTCCTTGTCAGACCTTTGGTTGCCGGCGACCTTAGTGTTACCGGTATCAGCGCGCAAGCGGTGGTTCTGGCGACCCCATGCCCATGCCCGTGCGCGGGACTCACCCCTGCGCCTCATCGATAGCAGAGGCGCGCGGGTTTCCGCGACGTCCGTTTCGTAGGACGCGCGAGGGCGGACAAGGCGGAATGGAAATCGGGTGTCCGGCGGCGAGGCCGGACGGCGGCGCTACATGATCGTCCGCGGCGCGCGGAAAAGATGCGCCCGGCGATCCTGGGCTTCGCCGCCAGGTTCGGCGGGGGACAGGCGCGGCCCGAGCTGTTCGATCTCATGCCAGGTCCAGGGCCGGGCGCTCAGCCGCTTCTCGTAGCGCCAGATCTTCAGAGGGTACCAGCCGCCCGGAATCTCGGTCGGAATGGTCTGGGTTCCGGTCAGGACCCAGCCGGCCTTCTGGTAGAAGCGCGCGGCGCGGGTGTTGCCGATGGCGCAGGCCAGCCAGGGCGTCTTGACCCCGGCTTCCAGCAGGCGGTCCTCGGCGTCGGCCATCAGCAGGGCGGCGATGCCGGCGCCGCGGGATTCTTCCTCGACATAGAGCTGGTTCAGCTCGTTGTCCTTGATCAGGTGGAAGCCCAGCGGCGCGCCGACCGGCCCCACGGCGCGGACGTGGGGCAGGGCCATGGCCATCCGGACGATGAAGCTGTCCAGCGTGCGTCGGGTCGCCAGGGCCTTGGGGACCAGCGGCACATGGGCGTCACGCCAGCCCTGCCACCACAGGCGGGCCAGGGGGCCGAGGTCCGGAGTCTGGGCGGCGCGAATGCTCATGACTTGTCCTCCTCGATTGGCGGCGAGGACACGGCGGGCCGCCGAAGGAGGGCGCGCACGGTTTTGACCGTCAGGATGGTTAAGGCCGCGATGGCGGCGGGGATGAGAACCAGCAGCCAGACCAGCACCACCAGGGCGAGCTGGAGCGCACTCGTCACGACCACCAGGGTCGGCGATTCCTTGCGTTCATCCAGGGCTCGGCTCACCGATAACATGCTGTCCGCGCTCAAAAAAACCGCCCCCGGTCTCGTGAGCATAACCTCGTTTTGAGTTTCAACCTAGGAGAGAATTTTACAATTGACTGCAGATTTTTTAGGACTTTCTTAATGTCCTTTTGGGTGGTCAAACTGGTTTACTTGGCTGCGACTGCGTCGCGGTAGCCTGGTTGGGCGGACAACAGCGCCGCACCGGCCAAGCCGCCATGCTGACGCCCCATTGGGCCTTGACGGCCCGCGCCGTCGCCGCCACGCCGGCCGAGGCGCTGGCCCACGGCCGTTCTCGGCGACGGGCCGAGCGGCGATCGTTCTCGCGCGACGAGGACTAGAAAAAAGCCCCGGATCGCTCCGGGGCTTCTTCGGTCTCAGTGGTTGTGCCGGGGTAGTTTCGACGCCAGGTCCTGGTACTTCACGGCGAACTCCAGCACCCCGCCGGTCTCCAGCTGGCCCGTGTGGGCGCGGTAGATTTCCTGCCAGGGAGTCATCGTCGCCGGGACAGCTGGAATGCCTTCCTTCCGGCGCTCGGCGATGGTCGCCTCATCCACCAGGGCGTCGCAGCGGCCGGTGTTGAGGTCGATGCGGATGGTGTCGCCGGTGCGCAGCCACGACAGGCCGCCGCCGATGGCGCTTTCCGGCGAGGCGTTGAGGATCGAGGGGCTGTCGGCGGTGCCCGACTGGCGGCCGTCGCCCAGGGTGGGCAGGCTCATGATGCCCTTCTTCAGCAGGTGATCCGGCGGCTGCATGTTGACCACCTCGGCCGAACCGGGCCAGCCGATCGGACCCGCGCCCCGGATGACCAGGATGCAGTGCTCGTCGATCTCCAGCGCCGGATCGTTGATGCGGGTGTGATAGTCGTCCGAGCCGTCGAACACGATGGCGCGGGCCTCGAAGATGTCCTCTTGCCCCGGCTGGCTCAGGTAGCGCTCGCGGAAGTCCGCGCCGATCACGCTGGACTTCATGATCGCGAAGTCGAACAGGTTGCCCTTCAGCACCAGGAAGCCGGCCTTTTCGGCCAGGGGCTGGGCGTAGGGGAAGATCACCTCGCGGTCGTGGGTCTCTCGGCCCTCGAGGTTTTCGGCCATGGTCTTGCCGGTGACGGTCAGGACGTCGCCGTGCAGACGGCCCTGCTGCAGCAGCTCCCACAGCACGGCGGGCGCGCCGCCGGCCCGGTGGAAGCGCTCGCCCAGATACTTGCCGGCCGGCTGCATGTTGACGATCAGCGGGATGTCGTAGGCCGCGCGCCAGTCGTCGGCGGTGATCTCCAGGCCCGCGTGGCGCGCCATGGCCGCGATGTGCGGCTGGGCGTTGGTCGAGCCGCCGGCCGCCGCCACCAGGGCGATCGCGTTCTCGAAGGCCTTCTTCGTCAGGATGTCGAGCGGCTTCACATCTTCGTAGGCCAGGTCGACGATCCGCTGACCGGTCTTGTAGGCCATCTGACCGCGCTCGCGGTAGGGGGCCGGGATGGCCGCGCAGCCGGTCAGCGACAGGCCCAGGGCCTCGGCCACGGCGTTCATGGTCGAGGCCGTGCCCATGGTGTTGCAGTGACCCGCCGACGGGGCCGACGAGGCGGCGCGGTCGATGAACTCTTCCTCGGTGATCTCGCCGGCCGCCAGCTTGCGGCGCGAGCGCCAGATCACCGTGCCCGAGCCGACCAGCTCGTTCTCATGCCAGCCGTCCAGCATCGGACCGCCGGAGAGGACGATGGCCGGGATGTTGACCGTGGTGGCGGCCATGATCCCGGCGGGCGTGGTCTTGTCGCAGCCGGTGGTCAGCACCACGGCGTCGATCGGATAGCCGTGCAGGGTCTCGACGAGACCCAGATAGGAGAGGTTCCGGTCCAGCGCCGCCGTCGGGCGACGGCAGTTCTCGAAGATCGGGTGGACCGGAAACTCCATGGGGATGCCCCCGGCGTCGCGGATCCCGTCCCGCACGCGCGTCACCAGATCGAGGTGGATGCGGTTGCAGGGCGAGATGTCGCTGCCGGTCTGGGCGATGCCGATGATCGGCTTGCCGCTGCGCAGCTCCTCCGGCGTGATCCCGTAATTCATGAAGCGCTCCAGATAGAGCGCCGTCATGTCGATGTGGTCGGGATTATCGAACCAATCGCGGGACCGGAACCGGCGGGGCGTACGGTTAGACAAGGCGTACCTCGTGTTGGGGCTGGCCCGCGATATTGACCTCGATGGCGAACAGACCGCCGGCCAGCGGATACTGGGCCAGGGTCTCTTCGCTGAGGCCCTTGCGGGCGGTGGTGAAGAACAGGGTTTTCAGATCCGGCCCGCCGAAGCAGACCTTGGTGACGTTGGGCGCGGGCAGTTCGATGCGGCCCACGATCTCGCCGGCGGGCGACACGCGGATGACGCCGAAGCCGCCCCACAGGGCGATCCACAGGCAGCCTTCCGAATCGACGACCGTCCCGTCCGGATAGATGTCGTCGCCCAGCTTCACATGGACGAACGCGCGCTTGTTCGACAGCGTCCCGTCCTCGGCCAGGTCATAGGCCCAGATCGTCTTTTCCAGCGTGTCGGTGTGGTAGAAGGTCTTGCCGTCGGGCGAGACGCACGGGCCGTTGGTGATGCAGATGTCCTTGTCCATCCGCGCCACGCCCTGGGCGTCCATGCGGTAGAGCGAGCCGCTCTTGTTCTCTTCGCCGTCGTGCATGGTGCCGAACCACAGGCGGCCGGCGGCGTCGACGGTGGCGTCGTTGGGCCGGTTGTCGAGCGCCTGATCCTCGACCTCGATCAGCGGGCGGAAGCCGATCGCCGGATGGAAGCGATGGATGCCGCCCTTCAGCCCGACCACGAACCCGCCGCGATCCGGCAGGGGCGCCAGGAAGGCGACCTGATCCGGGGCGTCGAAGCTGAAGTGGTCGCCAGTCACCGGATTGTAGTTGTGGATCTTGCGGCCCTTGATGTCGACGAACCATAGGGCGTCGCCGTGCCAGACGGGGCCCTCGCCCAGCGTGGCCTTGAGATCCCAGACGCAGGTGGCGGCGGTCATGTTCGAAACTTCTCCGTAAAGCCGTAACCTGCGTTCGATACGGCGGCGGGGCGCTTCAGGGAAGGCCCCCGCTCGAAACGGTCGTCTCGGGCTAGAGCCTGTCCGTTTCTGATGGAAACATCAGAAACGGATAAACAGGCTCTATCTCTAACACTTAGAGCGTGGCGGGCGCCGAAACCGCTCACACTTTCGGCTGCCACGCTCTAACGCCAGCCCGCGTCGATCCAGTATTCGTGTCCGGTGCAGAGCGAAGCGTCGTCCGAGGCCAGGAACAGCACCAGCGAGGCGACATTCTCGGGCACGAGGCGGCCCTTCAGGCACTGGGCCTTGACGATCTCGGCCTCGCCCTCGGGCGTGTACCACTTCTCCTGGCGCTTGGTCTTGACGTTGCCCGGCACCACGCAGGTGACGCGGATGTCGTCAGGCCCCAGCTCGCGGGCCAGGGCCCGGGTCATGCCCTCGATGCCGGCCTTGGCGGTTTCGTAGAGGACCAGATCCTCCAGGCCCAGGTGCCAGCTGATCGAGCCGAAGTTGATCACCGCGCCGCCGCCGCGCTTGGCCATGCCCGGCGCGACGGCCTGGGTGCAGAACAGCATGTGGCGCAGGTTGACGTTGATCCGCTCGTCCCAGTAGGCGCCGGTCACGTCGCCCAGCTTGTGGCGGTCGTCGTTGCCGGCGTTGTTGACCAGCACGTCGATGTCGCCGATCTCGGCGAAGGTCGCCTTGATCGCGTCCAGGCTCATCAGGTCGCAGTGCTTGTAGACCGGCGGGATGGCCGAACCCGAAAGCTCGGCTTCCAGCGCCCTGGAGTCCTCGTCGGCGATGTCGAGGAAGATCACTTCCGCGCCCTGCCGGGCGAACCCGGTGGTGAGGCCGGCCCCGATGCCCGAGCCGCCGCCGGTGATGACGACGCGCTTGCCCTTCAGGCTGGGATAGATGGCTGACGACATGCTGCTTAGGACCACGAGTAGGAGGTTTTGGTCTGGGTGAAGAATTCGACCGCCGCGAAGCCTTGTTCGCGCGCGCCGTAGGAGCTGCTCTTCGAGCCGCCGAACGGCACATGGTAGTCGACGCCGGCCGTGGCCAGATTGACCATGGTCATGCCGGCCTTGGCGTGACGCTGGAAGTGGCGGGCGTATTTCAGCGAGGTCGTGGCGATGCCGGCCGACAGGCCGAACTCGACGCCGTTGGCGACCTCCAGGGCCTCTTCATACGAGCCGACGCGGATGGTCGAGGCGACGGGGCCAAAGACCTCCTCGTTGTTGATCCGCATGCCGGCCTGCGTGTCGGCGATCAGGGTCGGCTGCACGTACCAGCCCGGATTTTCGAGCTTCAGACGATTACCGCCGGTGACCACGCGGCCGCCTTCCGAGGTGGCGATGTCGATGTACTTGTAGCTCGTCTCCATCTGGTCTTCGGAGACGGCCGGGCCGATCTGGGTGTTGGGGTCCAGCGCATCGCCCACGCGCAGGGCGGCGACCTTCTCGGCCAGCAGGGCCACGAACCTGTCGTGGACGCCGTCCTGGACAATCAGGCGCGAGCTGGCGGTGCAGCGCTGGCCGGTGGCGTAGAAGGAACCATCCAGGGCGATGGCGACGGCGCGTTCCAGGTCGGCGTCGTCCAGGATGATCAGCGGGTTCTTGCCGCCCATCTCCAGCTGCACGCGGGCCTGGCGGGCCACGGCGGCGGCGGCGACCTGAGCGCCCACGCCCTGCGAGCCGGTGAACGAGACGCCGTCGACATCCTTGTGCTTGATCAGGGCGTCGCCCATCGAACCGCGGCCGAACAGCATGTTGAAGACGCCGGCCGGGGCGCCGCATTCCATCATGATATCGGCCAGCACGTTGGCGGTGGCCGGGGTCGGACCGGCCGGCTTGATCACCACGGTGTTGCCGAAGGCCAGGGCCGGAGCCGCCTTCCAGGCCGGGATGGCGATCGGGAAGTTCCAGGGTGTGATCAGGCCGAACACGCCGACGGCCTGACGATAGGTCTGGACCTCGACGCCGGGACGGGTGCTTTCCAGGTTCTGGCCGTGGCGACGCAGGGCCTCGCCGGCGAAGTACTTGAAGATGCGGCCGGCGCGGACGGTCTCGCCGATCCCTTCGGCGACCGTCTTGCCCTCTTCGCGGGCCAGCAGGCGGCCGATGTCGGCGCTGCGGGCGATGATGGTCGAGCCGACCTTGTCCAGCAGGTCCGAGCGGACTTCCGGCGAGGCTTCCGACCACGAGGGGAACGCCTTTTTCGCCGCGTCGACGGCGGCGTCGACCTCGGCCTGGCCGCCCATCGGGACCTTGGCGACGACGTCGTTGGTGTTCGACGGGTTCAGGCTTTCGGCCGGGGCGTCGGCGGCGACGCGTTCGCCGCCGATATAGTGGCGCAGGGTGTCGGTCATCGCCGAGCTCCTTGGATCTGGATTAGAGCAGGCCGCGGCCGGCCAGGTTGCGGATCAGGGCCGAGATGCCGAAGGTCCACGGCTTGGCCTTGTCGCAGGTGGTGACCTCGTTCTCGAGCACGCCCAGCTTCGGGGTCGAGACGCGGACGCGGTCGCCGACCTTGTGGGTGAAGCCCTGGCCGGGCGTGTCGCGGTCCTGGATCGGGGCGAACATGGTGCCCAGGAACAGGGCGAAGCCGTCCGGATACTGGTGCTGCTTGCCGAACGCCTGGCCGGCCAGCACGGCGGGATCGCGGCTGATCAGGCTCATGTTCGACTTGCCGTCGAGCACGAAGTTGTCGCGGCCGGTGATCTTCAGCTCGACCTCGGCCGAGCGGACGTCATCCAGCGAGAAGACATCGTCGAACAGGCGGAAGAACGGACCGATCGCGCACGAGGCGTTGTTGTCCTTGGCCTTGCTGAGGAGCAGGGCGCTGCGGCCTTCGAAGTCGCGCAGGTTGACGTCATTGCCCAGCGAGGCGCCGCGGATCTGGCCCTGGCCGTCGCACAGCAGCACGACTTCCGGCTCGGGATTGTTCCAGTGGCTGTCATAGCGGACGCCGACATGGTCGCCCCAGCCCATCGACGACAGGGTCGGGCCCTTGGTGAAGATCTCGGCGTCGGGGCCGATGGCGACCTCGAGGTATTGCGACCACAGGCCGTCCTTGATCAGGGTCTGCTTCAGGCGCTCGGCGCCCTCCGAGCCTGGGTTCACGCTGCGCAGGTCGCCGCCCATGCTCTCGGCCAGCTGCTCGCGGATCTTCAGGGCCTCGGCGGCGTCGCCGCGCGCGCGTTCCTCGATCACCCGCTCCAGGGTCGAGACGGCGAAGGTCACGCCGGCGGCCTTCAGGCATTGCAGGTCGACGGGGGCCAGCAGCTTCACGGCCGCCGCGCCGTCGGCGTCTTCCCAGACGGGACGGATGTCGAGGGCTTCCAGCGGACCCTTATCCTCGCCGCGCGGGATCACGGAGCCGGGCGGATAGGCGTTCATCAGGTCGGCGACGGTGGGAGCGATCTTCGAGACGTCCTCGACACGACCGCCGCGCACCAGCACGGGCGTCGGGCCATCGCCGAAGTCGATGCGGCCCAGCAAGGTCGCGTCTTTCCAGTCTTCCGGAAGGAATTCACTCACGCCCACGGCGTCGTCTCCCCAAGTTCGAGCGTCTGGAAGCTGCCGACAGGCGGCGCTCGTTGATCAGGCACTTGGTAGCGCTAACATGTCTAAGCCGCAAGCGACTTGTCAGACCAATCCGCCAAACGCCGTGTCCCGCGCCGAGGGCGCGGCTGGCTAGGGTGATCTATTTGCTGACCGGCCCGCTGGAATCCCGCACGATCAGGGTGTGGGGATGCACGAGCTGCCTCGGCTCGCCGCTGCCGTCACGCTTGCGGCGGATCTCCTCCAGCACCAGGTCGACGGCGGCGCGGGCCATGGCGGCGATCGGCTGATGGACGGTGGTCAGGGCCGGCCAGATGTTGTCGGCGATCGAGGTGTCGTCGAAGCCGACGATCGAGACGTCGCCTGGCACGTCCAGGCCCAGCCTGTGCGCCAGGCCCTCGGCGGCGGCGGCCATGTCGTCATTGGCGGCGAAGATCGCGGTCGGGCGTGGCTCGGCGGCCAGCAGCCGCTCGGCGGCGTCCAGACCCGAGCGATAGGTGAAGTAGCCCTGCTCGACCCGGATGTCCTCCATGGGGATCCCGGCGGCCTTCAGGGCGGCCATGAAGCCGTCCAGGCGTTGCTGGCTGACGGTCTGGTTCGGATGGCCCTTGATGAAGCCGAAGCGCTTGTGGCCCAGGCTGATCAGATGCTGGGTCAGCTCGTAGGCGGCCGCCTCGTTGTCGATGCGGATGGTGGCCATGTCGGTGCTGGTCATGCCCGGGGCGACGGCCACGGCGGCGGCGCCCGCGGCGCGAATCTCGGCCAGCACCTCGGGCGACTCGCACAGCGGCGGCGGCAGGATCAAGCCGTCGACGCCGGTCTTCAGCAGGCGAGCCAGGGTGGCGCCGGCCAGCTCCGGTTCGGCGCACTTCTCGATGACGATCTGGGCGCCGGTGCGGCTGCTCTCGTCCAGGGCCCCGACCAGGAACTCCGACAGGTAGCCGGTCGAGGGGTTGTCGTAGAGTAGACCGATGCGGAAGGGCGCGCTGCCGGCCAGGCTGCGGGCCGCGGGGTTGGGGGCGTAGTTGAGGTCGGCGATGGCCTGTTCGACCAGGGCGCGGGTCTCGTCCTTGACGGTGCTCTCGCGGTTGATGACGCGCGAGACGGTCATCGGCGAGACGCCCGCCCGGGCGGCCACGTCGCGGATGGTGGCGCTCTGGGTCGTCCGACGACGCTGGCGCTCGACAGGCTGGCTCATTGTTACTTCGTCCCTTTGCGGGGCGGACACTAGACCGCTTCGGGCGCAGCTTGGAAGACCAGCGCAAAATCCTGCTAAGACGCGGACATGACCTCTTTCGGCGCGATCATTCTGTGTGGCGGCGAGTCCCGGCGAATGGGGCGCGACAAGGCCTTGCTCGACTGGGACGGCGCGCGGGCGGTGGACCGGGTGGCGGCGTTGGCGAAGGCGGTCGGCGCGGAGGCGCTGGTGACGGCGGGAGCGGATTTCGGCCTGCCGTGGGTTCCGGACGACGCGGCCTTCGCGGGACCGGTCGGCGGGGTGCTGGCCGGGGCGCGGGCGCTGGGCGCGGCGCGGCTGCTGGTGCTGGCCGTGGATGCGCCGACCGTGACGGCCGAGGATCTGGCGCCGCTGCTGATGGGCGGCGGCTATTACGAGGGCCTGCCGGTTCCGATGGTGGTCGAGACGCGTGCGATTCCGGCCGACGCCGAGGCCGGGTGGCCGCTGCGGCGGTTCGTGGAGCGTGCGGGGCTGATGGCTCTGCCTGTTTCCGACGAGGCGAGGGACCGCCTGCGCGGGGCGAATACGCCGGAGGAATTCAACATGCTAAATCGCTCAAATAGCTTGTCATCCCGGCCGTAGCGAAGCGGAGAGCCGGGACCCAGGGGCAACCGCACTGCGGCGCCCCCTGGGTCCCGGACAAGCCCTACGGGCTTTCCGGGATGACAAGAATTTTGAACGGCTCAGTACACGTCCCGCCGATAGCGCCCCTCGTCCGTCAGCCGCTCCAGCGTCTCGGCGCCCAGCACCTCGACCAGGGCCGCGTGGACGTCGCGCGACATCCCCTCCAGCGACCCGCAGACATAGATGGCCGCGCCGTTGGCCACCCACCGGCGTAGCACGTCGGCCGCCGCGCGCAGGCGGTGCTGGACATAGACGCGCTCGGCCTGGTCGCGCGAGAAGGCCAGGTCCGCGCGGTCCAGCAGGCCCGAGTCCCGCCAGCCCTCGATCTCCTCGCGGTGGAAATAATCGTGGGCGGCCGTGCGTTCGCCGAAGACCAGCCAGTTCCAGCGGACGCCCAGGGCCGCGCGGGCCTTCAGGTGAGCGCGCAGCCCGGCCAGGCCTGTTCCCGAGCCGATCAGGATGAGTGGGCGCGAGGCCTCGGGGGCGTGGAAGCTGCGGTTCGTCCGCACGCGGGCGTCGATCGTCCCGCCGATCTCGGCGAAACGACACAGCCAGCCCGAGCCCAGGCCCGGCGCGCCGTCGGCGCGGGGCATGAGGCGGACGATCAGCTCGGCGCCGCCGTCGGATGGTAGGGAGGCGATCGAATATTCGCGGTGCGGCAGCGGCGTCAGGCGCTCGGCCACGGCTTGGGCCGACAGGCCGCGCAGGGCCTCGATGGCGGCGGGCTCGTGCGGCAGGCGCAGGCCCGACAGGATCTGGTTGATCGACGCGGGCAGGCCCAAGGCGGCGACCTCGGCCGGGTCGTTGCGCGGGCCGATCTCCAGGATGTCGCCGGCTTCCCAGGTCGCGCCGTCTGTTGGGACGAGGCGGATATGCCAGGCCTCGCCGCCGGGGCTGCCAGGGTTGAGCAAGGTCCGCTCGGCCAGGGTCCAGCGGCCGTAGGCGGGACCGCTCCAGTCGGGCGCGTCGGTGACGCCGGTGAGCAGGCTCAGCTGCCCCTGCCAGTGACGCAGGGCGGCCGGATCGCCGTCGTCGACCTCGACGCGGTCGAACAACGGCGCAGCGCCGGACCGCGTCAGCCAGGCGTCGAGCTCGCGGCCGAAGCCGCAGAACGCGGCATAGGTCGAGTCCCCCAGGGCCAGCACGCCATAGCGCAGGCTGGACAGGTCGACGCCGTCCTTCATCACGTCGCGGATGAAGGCGCGGGCGGGATCGGGCGCGTCGCCCTCGCCGGTGGTGCTGACCACGAACAGGGCGCGGCCGGTCAGGTCGGTGGCGGTGACGCTGGACAGTTCGCGCAAGGTCACCGGCGCGCCGGCCTCGGCCAGGGTCCTTGCGGTGGCGTTGGCCAGCTCCTCGGCGAAGCCGGTCTGGCTGGCATAGGCGACCAGGATGGGTTCGCCGGCGCCTTCCGACAGGGCCAGGGTCGCCTTGCGCGTGGCGCGGCGGCGCAGGGTCTCGCGCAGGGCGACGCCCGCGCAGAACAGGGCGTAGACGCCGGCCACGGCGCCGGCCTCGATCAGGCGGCGGGTCTCGGGCGCGAAGGCTGAGAGGTCGACCATCAGTCCAGCATCGCTCGCAGGGCGGGGGACAGACGTTCTTCCAGGCCGTCGGGGCCTCGGCTGACGATCAACGCGGCCAAGTCATGCCTCGCCGCGAAGGCCAGGGCGGCGTCGGGGGGCATGACCGTCAGGGCCGTGGCCCAGGCGTCGGCGCTCATGCAGTCCTTGGCCAGCACCGTGACGCTGATGGTCGCGTGGGTGGTCGGCGCGCCGGTGGCCGGGTCGAGCGTGTGGGCGTAGCGGCGGCCGTCGTGGTCGAAGAACCGGCGGTAGTCGCCCGAGGTGGCGACGGCCAGGTCGTGCAGGGCGACCATGGTGCGTTCGGCGTCATTGGCGGTCAGGCCATTGGGCGGCGGGCGCTCCAGCTCGACCCACCAGGGCTGGCCGTCGGGCTTGGCGCCGACGCCGCGCAGTTCGCCGCCGACCTCGACCAGGTAGCTCTTCACGCCGGCTCTATCGAGGGCCGCGGCGGCCTGGTCGACGCCGAAGCCCTTGGCGATGCCGTTGAGGTCGAGGCGAAGGCCGCCCGGCTGGAACAGGGCGTCGCCGTCCAGCGTCAGGCGCGTCCAGCCGCCGGCGTCACACAGCGGAGCGACTTCGCTCGCCAGCGGCGGCTTTCCGGAAAAGGGACGCGGGCCGAAACCCCACAGGTCGGTCAGCGCGCCCAGGGTCGGGTCGAAGGCGCCGGCGCTCTGTTCGGCGACTTCGATGGCGCGGCGCAGGACGATGGCGGTCGCGGCCGGCAGCATCGTCCAGCTTCCGGCGGCCGCGCGATTGTAGCGCGAGAGGTCCGACAGTGGCTCCCACGGGCTCATCTGCGCGACGACGGCGTCGAGGGCGCGCTGGACCATGGCCTCGAGGGCGGGGAGGTCGGTGGTGGCCGGCAGCACGGCCTTGACCGCCCAAGTCGTCCCCATGGTCGCGCCACCGAACGCGCGCACCGTCCCGCCGACGGGGCGGGCGGGCGGCGTGGTCAGGACGGGGACGAGGACGCGGGGCATCTGTCTCAAACAGCAAAATGCTTGTCATCCCGGCCGCAGCGCAGCGAAGAGCCGGGACCCAGGGGCGACAGCGATGCGCCGGCCCCTGGGTCCCGGACAGCCTCTGCGAGGCTTCCGGGATGACAAGCTATTTTAGACCTTAAGGCCGCTGGGCTTCGATCGTGGCGGTGTAGCCGGCGCTGTAGCCGTCGCCGGCCAGCGGCGTGGCCGGGCCTTGCTGGCCGCCGCCCATGCCGCCGCCGGGCCCGCCCGGACCGGGACCACGACCCGGCATGGCGCCGGTGCGGACCGTGGCGTTGATCCAGTACATGCCGGCTTCCGGCAGGGTGAACTTCAGGACGCCGTCGGCGCCGGTCTTCACCTTCATGTCGGGACGCGGGCTGTAGCGCGAGCCGCCCTCGGCGATCGTCACTTCAAGATCGGCGGCGGGCTTGCCGTCGACCAGGAACTTGAAGCTGGCGGCCTCGCCGGCGACCAGGTCGTTGGGGTGGGTGATCGGCACGAGCTCAAGGCCCTTGCCGGTCGGCTTGAACACCTCGGTCGTCGGCTTGTCGCGAGTGACGAAAGCTTCGTTGCGGTTGAAGCTCTTGATGGTCTTCAGGTCGGCGGCGCCGGCCGGGACCTGCTTGGCGAAGTCGTCCGGCGAGCCGCGGAACCGCTTGACCTCGCCGTTCTCGGTGTAGCTGGCCATCACGCTCTGGCTGGCCGAACCGATCTTCCAGGTGCCCGGCTTGGTCAGGGCCACATCGAAGGTCGAGCGGTACTTGCCCGTCGCGCCGTTCTGGATCTTGTCGATCGCGCCGTCCGGCGCGGTGACGACCAGGCCGTCCAGGCGCATGGCGTTGTGGTCGGGATAGAACAGCTCGTTGGAGATGGCCGCGTCGAACGTCACCCAGACGTCGCCCGACAGCACGGTGGCCGACGGCACGATCCAGCCCCGGTGGGCCGAGGCGGTCATCGGCAGGGCGAGGGCGGCCACGCCGCCAACAAGCAGGTAGGCTGCGGCGGCCAGCAGGCGCTTCTTGAAGGTCATGGCTTTTCTCACTTCACGGAAACGGTGACGGCGCCGAGTTCCGAGGAACCCTTGGCCGTGGCGGGCTTGCCGGGCTTGCCCCAGACGAACGGCACGCGGACGGCCTCGTGGCCGCCGACCTCGCGGGCGGCTTCGACGACCAGGTTGTAGGCGCCGGGCTTGAGGTCCTTCAGCGCGCCCTTGGAGCCGGCGAAGACCAGCTTCTGCGGGCCTGGGGCGCGCGTCGCGCCGCTGACGCCGTCGGCCGGGAAGCTCATTTCGCGGCCGGCCTTGCGCCACCACTGGCGCATGTCCTTCAGCCACTTGGCGCCTTTGTCCTCGCGGTTGCCGGCGTCGTACCAGACGGCCAGGGTGCCGGCGGCGGTGCTGTCGGCCGGGTTCTCGATCCAGATCGCGACGTAGGGCTTGTGGTACTCGGCGACCGTCAGCTTCGGCACCTCGACGGTGACGTTGAGATCGGCGGCGAGAGCCGGGGCGGCGCCGGCGCCAAAGGCCGCGCCAGCAAAAGTCAGCAGGGAGATCGAACGCTTCACGGGGTCTGCCTCTAAAGGTGGACGAATAGGATGACGAGAATGAGGGGCGCGGCCAGGCCCAGCCCGACCAGCGGCCAGGTCAGCGGCCGGGCGCGGGCGTGGAACTGCAGCAGGATCAGGCCGGTGACCGTGAAGATCACGCAGGCCAGGGCGAAGATGTCGATGAACCAGCTCCAGGCCTTGCCGGAATTGCGGCCCTTGTGCAGGTCGTTGAGCAGGGAGATCGCGCCGCGCGTGGTCTTCTCGTGCTCGACGGCGCCGGTCTCGCGGTCGATCGAGACCCAGGCGTCGCCGCCCGGCCGGGCCAGGGCGACATAGACCTCGTCGGCCGACCACTCGCCTTCGCGTCCGGCGACGTCGGCCCCGACGGCCTTGTCGAGGAACGGCTCGAGCTGGACGGGCAGGGGACGCTTGCCCTCTTCCGGACCCTTGGCCAGCAGGGCCAGCAGGTCCGGCGGCAGGGTCGCCTTGCGCGACACCACCACGGGCTTGGCCTCGATCTGGCCGGCGTGGTTCAGGGTGAAGCCGGTGATCGCGAACAGCAGCATGCCGATCAGCGACAAGGCCGCGCTGATCCAATGCCACTGGTGCAGCTGCTTCAGCCAGAAAGAGCGGCGATGCTGATCGGCGGCGGATTTCACGGCGTCCTGACGAACCTCGGCGTTGGAGGTTCGTCCTTACTTGAGAACGAATTGCAATTTCAAGCCACAAGACTCGGCTGGGCTGTCCCGCGCCCAAAAGAAAGCGGAAGTCTACCGCGCCGCGCTTGGCGCGCCACGGGCCAGGGCGCCCAGGAGAGCGCTGGTGGCGACGGGCTTCCTCAGAATGGGGCCATTGTCGACGTCGGGCTCCTGGTAGCCGGTCAGGTAGACGAACGGGATGCGCCGGTCGGTCAGGGCCGCGGCCACCGGGGTGATCAGGCGGCCGCCCAGATTGACGTCCAGCAGGGCGCGGTCGATCGGCTGGCCGTCGTTCAGCAGATCCAGCGCCTCTTCGATCGTGCCCGCGGGGCCGACGACCTTGGCGCCGGCGGCGGTCAGGACGCGGGCCAGCTCCATGGCGACCACGGCCTCGTCTTCGACGATCAGGACGCGCTGGTCGCGCAGGGCCGGGCCGTCGTCGACCGCCAGGCCGGGGCGATAGGCTGGGATGCTCTCGGCCGCGCGGGCCTGGACGCCGGTCAGGATGTCGAGGCGGACCTCCAGGCCCTCGGGGCGCCAGTCCAGGGTCACGCGGGCGGCGGCCTGTTTCACCGCGCTCTCGATCAGGGTCGAGCCGAAGCCGCGCCGTTGGGGCGGGGTGACCCGCGCGCCGGCTTCCTCGCGCCAGACGAGGCGCAGCGCGCCGTCCCCATTCCAGCGCCAGGTCACCGACAGCCGACCCTCCGGCCGGGCCAGGGCGCCGTACTTGGACGCGTTGGTGGCCAGCTCGTGCAGCACCAGGGCCAGGGACTGGGCGCCCTGGGCGTCGATCAGGACCGGCGGGCCGTCGATGACCAGTTGCTCGGCGCCGCCAACGCCATCAGCGCAGCGATAGGGATCCAGCTCCAGCCGCAGCAGGTCATGCAGGTCGACTCCGCTCCAGCGGGCGTTCGACAGCAGGCTGTGGGCGCGGGCCAGCGAGCCGATGCGGCCCGACAGCGCCTCGACATACTGCGCCTTGCTGTGGAACGGGGTCAGCTGGGCCAGGGACTGGACCACGGCCAGGACATTCTTGGCGCGATGGTCGACCTCGCGGATCAACAGGCGCTCGGTCTCGACGGCGCGCTTGAGGGCTAGGTCCGAGCGGGCGCGCTCGCTGGAAATCCAGATCAGTTCGGCCACGTCGGCGACGAAGGCGATCTCGTCGCTTGAAAAGGCGCGCGGTTCATCGTGAGCCAGGAACAGATAGGCCGACAGCCGTCCGGCCTTGATCAGCGAGATGGTCATGAAGGCCCGCACGCCGAGGGCGGCATAGGCCTCCAGGGCGTCCGTGGCGTTGGTGCGATCGTCCAGGGCCACGTCGCCCACCGCGACCACGCGTCCCGCGCGCATGTCGGCGCTCATCAAGGGGCCGAAGTCCTCGAGGTGGATCCGTTGTCCGCTCAACGGCGCGACGCCGCGATCGGTCCCGCCGTCGTCGGCGACGATATCGGCCAGGTCGTTGACGAGATCCATCTCCGCATAGCCGGCCCGCGCGACGCCGAACTGTTCGGTCAGCATCCGCGCGGCGGTTTGGGCGATGACGATGGGATCGGCCTCGTCGCGCAGCTTCTGGCCGAGATCCAGCAGGGCGCCGCGGCGGCGCTCGCCAGCCAGCATCCGTTCAAGTTCGGCGGCGGTCTTCCTGCGGTCGGTGATGTCGTTGACCAGGACGTAGTAGCCGGGAATCTCGCCGTCGCGGGCGATATCGGGAACGTACTGGGCCTCGATGTGGCGGGCGCCAGCGCCTTGGTAGTTGTGTTCGGCCTCGAAGGTGACGCTCTCGCCGGCCAGGGCGCGGGCCGCGTGATCCCGCACCAAGTCATAGGCTTCCGGACCCAGGATCTCGGCCAGGGTCTTGCCCTCGATCTGCGAGCGGTCGACTCCGAACCAGCGCTCATAGGCGCGGTTGACGAAGCGATAGCGCTGCTCGCGGTCGACATAGCTGATCAGGATCGGAACGGCGTCGGCCATCGCGCTGGAAAAGACGGCGCGTCGCTCCTGCGGCGGATCGCCCGGCAGGCCTTGGTCGTCTCGAGACATACGCGGACGCTCAATCTTGTCGAAGGGCCAAGCCTCACCGTGTCACGTTGTGATCGCCGTCCAAACGGTCGCGCGGTGAGGCAAACGGTCGCAGGCGCAACCGCGCCGCGAGCTTTACCGTGGCGCGTCCGGGTTCTGCCTGTATGTGACGACCAGCACATCGCGCAGGGCGGGCTGCTCCGGATCGTGCGGCCGGATCGGCGTGACGCCGTGCAGCACGCGGTGGTCGTTCAGGAATACGGCATCGCCCGGCGCGGTCAGGGTGAAGGAGCCCAGGCTGGTCCCGTCCGGCGCGTAGATGTCGGTGACGCCGCTGTCGACGTTGCGGCGATCCACCAGCATGACGATCACCCAGTCGACGCCGTCGCGATGCGCGCCCTCGGGCGTCGGCAGGCCCGCCTCGTCGGCTCGGGCCTCGATGCGGAACTGGTGCAGCTCGACGTGCCACGGCGTGGCGGGCGATCCCGACAGCGGGTGGAAGCGCTCCAGGCCGGCGCGGATGACGCCTTGCGTCACCGGGTGCTCGGCGATCGCGTCGGTGACGGGCTCGAACCAGCGCTGCACGCCGCCGTTCAGCGGGTTGTAGTCGCGGCTCTGCCAGTGCGGCTGGTGCGGCTTGCGCGCGACCTGGCCGGGCTGGGCGGCGAAGGCCGCGAACCGCCGGCGACGGTAGCGGCCGCCGTCGGCCATGAAGCCGTCGAGGGGAAGGTCGTTCCAGCTTTCGGCGAAGGCCGGCCACTGGGCCATGGCCTCGGCGCCAAGCAGGGTTTGGGTCTCGTCGGCCTCGAAGCGGACGAAACCGTCGTCGGCCAAGCCGCTCAAGCGACCGCGTCCGGCTTGAAGAACACGCCGAGCTTCAGGCTGCGGGCGATGCGCTCGGCCTTCTGGCCGACGAGGGCGGCGCGCGGGGCGTCGAACAGCTCGACGCAGGTCTGATGGAAGAGGTTCAGCCACGGCATGAACAGGCCCTCGGTCAGCCCCTCGACGTGCTGATGGACGGTCACCGGCTGGCCCTTGTAGCGGCCGGAGGTGTTCAGCACCGACGACCAGAAGTCCTTCAGGGTCGCCAGGTGCGCGGGCCAGCCGTCGGGACCGATCGCCGTCTCGAAGATCGGACCCAGGCGATGGTGGCGGCGGACGCGCGCATAGAAGGTCTCGACCAAGGTGTCGATCTCGGCGTCGGTGAAGGGGGGCGGGGGAACGGCCATGGCTGGGAAGATGGCCCTTTACGCCTCGGGACTGAAGTCCCGGTGCGGTAAAGATTGGCTTGCGATTGTTACTTAGGGTTCGCCCGAACCCGATCGCCAAACTCGTCTCCTCGGCGAAAGCCGGGGCCCAGATTCATCCGGAGCGTCTTGGGTTGGCCCGCTAAAGGCTTGGCAAACCCTCCCACGCTCGTGGGTTCGATCTGGGTCCCGGCTTTCATCGGGAAGAACGGATTTGGAGGCTTACGCCACCGTCAGCGTCGCCTTCTTCAGGTCCACCGAGTTCGGGCCGACCAGGATCGAGAAGTCCCCCGGCTCGACGACGCGCTGCATGTCGAGGTTCCAGAACCACAGGTCCGACGGCTTGATCTCGAAGCTCACAGTCGTCCTGGCGCCGGCCGCCAGGGTGACGCGCTTGAAGTGCTTCAGCTCCAGCACCGGACGGGTGACCGAGGCCTGCTCGTCGTGGATGTAGAGCTGGACCACCTCGTCGCCGGCGACCTTGCCGGTGTTGGCCACGTCGATCTCGACCTTGACGCTCTCGCCCTGGCCAATCTTCGCTTTCGCCAGGCGCGGGGCCGAGATGTCGAAGGTCGTGTACGAGAGACCGAAGCCGAACGGATACAGCGGGCTGGTGTCGCCCAGCAGATAGCCGCGGCGGGCCGTGGGCTTGCGGTTGTAGTAGATCGGCAGCTGGCCGACGTCGCGGGCGATGCTGACCGGCAGCTTGCCGCCCGGATTGGCGCGGCCGAACAGCACGTCGGCGGCGGCGTTGCCGGTTTCCTGGCCGAGGTACCAGCCCTCGATGATGGCGTCGGCGCGCTGAGCCAGCAGGTTGATCGACAGCGGGCGGCCGTTCAGCAGGAACACCACGGTCGGCTTGCCCAGGTCGAAGATCGCCTTGGCCAGGTCGTTCTGCTGGCCGATCAGGTCCAGGCTGTCGCGGTCGCCCAGGTGGTTGTCGGCCCAGGCCTCGCGGCTGGTCTGTTCGTTGTCGCCCAGCACCATGACCACGACGTCGGCCTTCCTGGCGACCTCGACGGCCTCGGCGATCAGCTTGGCGTTGACGGCCGGGTCGACCAGCTTGACCTCGTCCTGCGCCCAGATGCGCTGTTCGGTGATCCGCACGGCCTCGGCGTAGTCGAGCGTGAAGCCCTGGGCCTTGGCTTCGGCGGTCAGGCCCTCGTGGATCGAGACCACGTGGCGCGGAATGTCGGAATAGCCGCCGATCGGCGTGTCCTTGGCGTGGGTGCCCAAGAGGGCCAGACGTTTGATCTTCTTGCCGTCCAGCGGCAGCAGGCCCTTGTCGTTCTTCAGCAGCACGGCGGCCTTGCGGGCGGCCTCGCGGGCCAGGGCGACGGCGTCCGGCGTGGCCGTCTTGGCGTCGGCCGTCTTCTCGTCGCAGTAGGGGTTCTCGAACAGACCGCCCTCGAACTTCATGGTCAGGACGCGGGCCACGGCGGCGTCGACCTCGAACTGCGGGATGCGGCCGTCCTTCACCAACTGCGGGATCAGGGCGTAGGCCTCGCCGTCGGGCAGCTCGACATCGACGCCGGCGTGCATGGCCATCACCGCCGTCTCGCCGAGATCGGTGGTCAGCTTGTGGCGGGCGATCAGCTCCTTGATCGCGAAGTAGTCGCTCTGGACCGAGCCCTTGTAGCCCCACTCCTCGCGCAGGACCTTGGTCAGCAGCCAGCGGTTGGCGTGCGACGGGACGCCGTCGATCTCGTTGTACGACGGCATGACGGCGCGGACCGGCAGTTCCTTCACCGCCCGTTCGAACGGCGGGAAGAAGTTCTCGCGCAGGGTGCGCTCGGCGATCTGGGCCGGGCCGACATTGGTGCCGTTCTCGGGCTGGCCGTGGCCGGTCATGTGCTTGAGGGTGACGAAGACCTTGTCCTTGGCCAGCGGCAGGGTCGTGCCCTGGAAGCCTCGGATGGCGGCCAGGCCGATCTCGGCGCAGACATGCGGGTCCTCGCCATAGGTCTCCTCGATGCGGCCCCAGCGCGGGTCGCGGGCCACGTCGACCACCGGCGCCAGCGCCAGGTTCGAACCCCGCGCGCGCATCTCGCGGGCGGCGACGGCGAAGATCTTCTCGGTCAGCTCGGTGTCGAAGGTCGAGGCCAGGGCGATGGCCTGCGGGAAGCTGGTCGCGTCACGGGCGACATAGCCGTGCAGGGCCTCGTCGTGCATCAGCAGCGGGATGCCCAGGCGCGTCTTCTCCACGGCCCACTTCTGGGCGGCGTTGGTGTAGCGCGCGGTCTCCTTGGCGTTGCGGTTGACCGCGCCGTCGTCGGCGCCGGCCGCCGCGTCGATCACCGTGGCGGGCTTGGCGCCCTTGCGGTCGGACGGACGCGAGATCTGGCCCAGGCCATTGGGGAAGTTCTTGCTGGCCTCCTCCGGCGAGAACTCGCCCTCGGAGGTCTGGATCTTGTTCTTCGTGAGCCAGATGCCGATCAGCTGGGCGGCCTTCTCTTCCAGCGTCATGCGGCCCAGCAGGTCCTGGACCCGGGCGTCGATCGGCTGGGCGGCGTCCTTGTAGAGCGGCTTGTCGGACTTGGCCTTGGCGGCCCTGCCGGCGGCCTGCGCGAGGCCCGGCATGGCGGCGGCCGAAAGGGCGGCGAGGCTCGCGCCGAACAGGCGGCGGGTGAGGGTGGTGGTCATCCGTTTGTTTCCCCGAAGGTGCGCAATGGCCGACGGCTCTGGGGCCGTCTTCGTCAAGGCACTATGGAGGCAGTTGTCAGACCACTCAAGATGGAAATGGTACCGGTCTCATTTTGTTGGCTCGGGGACATAGGTCAGCCGGATCGCGTCCGCGCCGATCCGGTCGCTGGACACCAGGCGCAGCCGAGGGCGGGCGGCGACGAAATAGGGCGCGCCGCCGCCCAGCACGACGGGGTGCAGATAGATGCGGTACTCGTCGATCAGGCCGAGCGCCGTGAGGCTTCCCGCCAGGTTCGGGCCGGCGACCTCGATCTCTCCGTCCTGCTCGGCCTTCAGCCGTCGGACCGCGCTTTCGAGATCGCCCTCGACCAGGCTGGCGTTGGGACCGAGCGCCGGCCGCCCGCGCGAGACGACCCACTTGTGCTGCCTGCGCCAGGCCGCCGCGAAGGCCTGCTTGTCGGCGGTCCACTCGGGCTGGTCGTCATCCCAATAGCGCATGATCTCATAGATCTTGCGGCCGTAGAGGCTTCCAGTCTGGGCTTGCGCCTCCTCGATGAAGTTTCGAAACAGCGTGGGGTCGGGGGCGAATGCGTCGTGATCGACGTAGCCGTCTAGCGACTGGTTCATCCCGAACACGAGCTTGGCCATGACCTCTCCCGTTCCCCACGCTATCCCTGCCACCGATCGATCACGCCCTCCAGCACCGTCAGCGGCGCGGGGCCGACCATCAGCGCGGTGTCGTGGAAGCGCTTGATGTCGAACTTGCTCCCCAGGCGCTTCCTGGCGCGCTCGCGCGACGCCGCCCAGACGGTGTGGCCGACCTTGTACGAGCAGGCCTGGCCGGGGTTGGCGCAGTAGCGGTCGACCTCGCGGGAGATCTTGCCGAGGGAGTCGCCGCCGGTGTCGACCATGTAGGCGATGGCCTTCTCGCGGCTCCAGCCCTTGGCGTGGAGGCCGGTGTCGACCACGCAGCGCGAGGCGCGGAACAGGCGCGCCTGATACATGCCCAGCAGGCTGAGGTCGTCGCCCTCGTACATGCCCATTTCCATGGCCACCTGCTCGGCATAGAGCGCCCAGCCCTCGGTATTGGCCGAGAAGCCCATGTTCTGGCGCAGCTTGGGTAGGTTGCTCTGGGCGACCAGGGCCAGCTGGAAATGGTGCCCGGGGGCGCCCTCATGGTGGATCAGCGTCGCCAGCGACAGGCGCGGCCACTCCGCCGTGTCCTTGAGGTTGATATAGACCGCGCCGGGACGCGAGCCGTCCAGGGCCGGCCGCTCGTAATAGGCGCCCGACGAGCCGGCCTCGGTATAGGTCGGCACGCGGCGGACCTCGACCGGGATCTGGGGCATCAGGCCGAACCACTTGGGCAGCTCGGGCTGCAGCTTGGCCAGTCGCCCTCGGCAATAGTCCAGGATCTGGGCGCGGCCCTCGTCGGTGTTGGGGAACACCTGGTCGGGCTGGGTCCCGAGGCTGGCCATGCGCGCGCCGACCGACCCTTGCGTCAAGCCGCGCTTCTTGAGGATCTCGTCCATGCGCGCCTGGATCTCGGCGCCTTCGTCCAGGCCCAGGCGGTGGACTTCCTCGGGGGTTTTGTTGGTCGTCGTGTAGATCTTCAGCAGGGCGGCGTAGAAGGCGTCGCCGTCCTTCAGGCGGCCGATGCCGGCGTCGTGGACGGCCTTGGGGCGCATGGCTTGCAAGGCGGCGATCTGGCGGTCGAGGGCCGGCTGGATCTCGCCGGTCAGCACCTTGGCGGCCTGGACGTCATAGTCGCCATACTGTTTGGCGCGACGGGCGGCCGAGGCGACCATGACGTTCTTGTCGGCCGGGATGGCGCGGAACTGCTGCAGCTGGGCGATGGCCTTGTCGACCATGAAGTCCGACGGGATCACGCCCTTGGCGGCGTCGGCGCTGGCCCGTTCGGTCTCCTGGTCAAGGACCGTGGCGAAGGCCTTCATGCGGGCGATGTAAGTGTCGGCGTCGGCGGCCGACTCGATCTTGTGCTTGCTGTCCAGGAAGTTGGGCGTCGAGATGTAGGCCCCATAATACTGGGTCAACACGAACGGCCGCGAGCCGCCGCCGTAGTCGAAGCGCGAGGTTCCCTCGCGGGCCTCGTAGTTGAACAGGGCGGTGTCGTAGTTGATGGCGTCGTCGCCGCTCAAAGCCTTGCGGTCGATCGTCTTCAGGCGGGCGATGCGCCGGGCCGGCTGGGCGCGGTCGCGCTTCCAGGCGGCGATCGAGCGGTCCGAGAGTTTCGAGCGGGCGTCGGCGTGCTTGCCGATGTCGAGGCCCAGGTTCGTGGCCTGTTCGGGGCTGTCGCTCAGGTCCTCGTCGAAGAAGGCGTCGAACAGCGCGTAGAGCTGTTCCTTCGGTGTGGCCGCCGAGGCCGGAAGAGCCGTTGCCCCAAAGCCGGCGGTAAGGGCGGCCGCGGCCGTCCCCATCATGATCTGGCGACGGTCGAGCATGGCGATCCCTAACGCTGAAACGCCGTGGGCCCCGCGCCCGGCGCGGCGCATCGTTCCCTCGCCGTCACGCGAGCGTCAATGTCCGGACGAAAAAATGGGGAGGGTCCAAACCAGACGTAAAAAAGGGCCCGCTTGGGAGAGGGGCACGGGCCCTTTTCGGTACGCGTTCAGAGGGATTGAACGATCAGGAAGGTGGCACGGATGTCGGCTTCCCGCTCTTCCCCAAATCGTCGCAGGCTGCGAGCGGCTCGCAGCCTGCTGGCGAACTTCTCTTTCCTTCCACGCATTTTCTTCACGCGAACCGGCATCCGGTTCGCTCGAAAATGCTTGGCCTTATTTGCGCGGCGTCAGGATGTCCCCGAGGCGGTCCGGCGCGCCGCCGATCCGCTCCAGGCGCGGGTAGCGCAGGCCGCCGCGATAGTCGATCTTGACCATCTTGTAGCGACCGCCGTCCTTGATCAGCAGCTCGACCAGCTGGCCGTCCGGCTTGGCGGCGGCCTTGACGGCGGCCTTCAGCTTGTCGCCGTCGAACTGCTCGCCGTTGACCGCCACGACCGTGAGCCCTTGCGTCAAGCCGGCCTTGAACGCCGGGCCGCCCCACTGCACGTCGGTCAGCACGCCGTCCGAACCCACCGTCAGGCCCAGCGAATAGCTGAGCGGGGTGTTCTTGGCCTTGGTCTCGGCCGACTTCATGAACTCGGTGGGGGTGTCGGTATAGACGACCTTGTAGCCGCCGCGCGCGAAGCCATCCAGCGGCCCCTTCTCCTGGACCTCCTGGATGCGGGTCTTGAGGAAGGTCGCCCAGTCATAGGCGTAGACGCCGTTCAGCGTGCTGACCACGTCGTCGAACGTGTAGGTCTTCTCGCTGTACGAGCCGTTGTCGACACCGAAGAAGGCCTTGGCGAAGTCGTCCAGCGACTTCTTGCCGCCGGTCTTCTCGCGGATCAGGGTGTCGGCGTCGAGCCAGACCAGCAGGCCCTCGGAATAGTAGTCCTCGCTGCGCTGCCAGGAGAGCCACGACAGCGGCTTGCGGTTGGCGATGATCGGGTCGTTGGTGGTGTCCTGCACGGGACGCCAGTCGCGGCCGCGACGGTTGTCATAGGCGGCGGCCGTGGCGGCCAGCGAGTCCATCGCCTGCTGCTTGGTCAGGAGGCCCGAGCGGGCGGCCAGGACGTTGCCCCAGTACTGGGTCTGGCCCTCATAGACCCACATCATGCTGTCGCGCATCGGCACGTTCAGGTTCGGGGTCCACAGGTCGGCGGCGCGACGGAACTTGCCGTTCCACGAATGGGTGTATTCGTGGCTCAGCAGGTCGCGGCCGACGAAGTTCTTGTCCCACTCGTTGAAGTACTTCGGGGCGACGCGGTTTTCGCTCGAACGATGGTGCTCCAGGCCGATGCCGCCCAGCTTGTCGGACATCGCCACCAGGAAATCGTAGTGATCGTAGTGGTGCGAGCCGTAGAGCTTGTAGGCCTGCTGGACGAGATCCTTGTGGATCTGGATGTATTCCGGCTTGGCCTCGAGGTTCTCGGGGCTGTCGGCGATCAGGTTCAGGCGCACCGGGGCCGGGCCGGTCGGATCCAGCTCGATCGACTTGAAGTACTTGCCGGCCATCATCGGCGAGTCGACCAGGATCTCGACATTGGTCGGCTTGAAGGTCGTGACCTGGCCTTCGGTCTTGGCGGTTTCCAGGGCGGTGGCGAACTTCCAGCCTTCCGGCAGCTTGACGCTGGCCTCGATCGGGATCTGGCGGGTGTAGTAGCCGGCCGGATACATGGTCACCTGCAGCCATTGCAGGTTCAGCATCTCGGGCGTGACCTCGATGCGGCCGACCTTGCCTTCGACGGCGGTCAGGAACTGGTAGCTGATCTGCAGCTCGGTGACGCCGGCCGGGACGTCGACGTGGAAGGCGTGGACGCTGACCACGTCGCGGGTCCAGGGGATGCGCTTGCCGTTGGCGGTGACCACCAGGCCGGCCAGCTTGTCCAGGTCGTTGCGCGGCGAGTGGCCGCCCGGGACCCACTGCGGATACAGGAACACGAAGTCGCCGGCCTTGCTGACCGGCATGGTCGTGGTGACGTTCCAGATCTTGCGGTCGAGATCGGTGGCGTCGACGGCGACCTTCAGCGTGCCGGCGGCGTAGGGCACATCCCGCGGAGCTTCGATCGGCGGAGTAGGCGGCGCGGACTCCGGCAGGGGAGAAGTCTGGGCCATAGCCGCCGTGGCGACCAGGGACAGGACGGAGACCGAGAAGAACAGCGCTTTCACGAAACACCCCAATGCGACGCGCGGGCGTGCTCCCGCGAAGAGAAGCCGGGATGTTTGTGGCGTTAACCCTCGCTTGTCGAGGGCAAGTTGGCCGGATGGGCAAGAACGTGGGTATGCGGCCGAATTTGCGTTTCGGCGCTGAAATCAAGCGTCGGAAGGGTAACGCGAAAAGGCGCTCCGCCCGTCGGTGACGGGCGGAGCTTCTGGCCCTTAACCCAGCGGCGACAGCGGAACGGTGGTCGCCGTCGTGTCGGTCCCGCGGTCGACCCGCAGGTTGTTCTGGACATTGTCGACGCCCGAGACGCTCTCGGCCAGGGCCTCGGCGCGCTTCTTGTCCTCGCGCGAGCGGACCGTGCCGGTCAGGGTGACGTCGCTGTCGGAGACCGCGACCTCGATGCCGTTGGCGTCCAGCCAGCTGTCGTCGGTCAGGCGGTCGCTGACATCCTCGCGGATGCGCTCGTCCGAGCGGCGATAGCCCTTGGGGCCCCGGCCGCGATGGGCGCCGTCGGCCTCGCGGCGATGCAGGGCGTCCTGGTCGCCCATCCACGAGGACACTTCGTCGCGAGCGCGGTCGAACCAGGTGCGCTCCTCCTGGTGGGGCCGCTGGCCGCGCGGGCTGAACGACCGATAGGGGTTGTAGTCCCGGCCATAGGCGCCCTCGCGGCCAGAACGATCGCGGTCGGGGCCGTCGAAATAGCGCTCGTCGCCATAGTCGGGGGTGCGGCCGGAATAGCCGCTGGAGCCGTAGTCGCCGGTCGCGCCGCCGAAGTCGTGACCGCCGACGCGGCCATAGTCGCCCGGCGAGCGATAACCCGTCGCGCCGGCCCCGTAGTCGGCGCCCGAGCGCGTGCGGCCATAGCCGATGTCGCCGCCCGCTTGCGCCGCGCGCAGGAACTCGCCGCCGTGGCGGCGCGGACCGCGCTCGGCGCGATAGCCGCCTTCGTTGCGGTAAGAGGTGTCATAGGCCGGATCGCGACGGCGCGAGGCGTCGTAGCCATAGCCTTGCTGGCGGTCGAAATCACCGTCGGCTTCGACGTCGAAGCGGCCTTCGCGGTCATTCCATTTCTGGGGCATGGGTCTTCTCCGTGGCGGGCTTGGAAGCGGTGGGCGCGTCGAAGCGCCCCGACCTTCAAAACGAAGAGGGCGGAGTCGATGTTCCTAAGGCCGAGCTTGAGATATCCACAGACTCGCCAAACTTGTGGGCGAAGGACCTACGTCCGATATCTGCGCCGCCGCGCTTCACTATGATGCGCGTTCACCGATCGGCCCCCAGCCTCAATGCGTTTCGACGACCGTTTCCTCGAAGAACTGAAGTCCCGCCTTCGCCCGTCCGACGTCGTCGGCAAGACGGTGAAGCTGCGCCGGCAGGGGCGCGAATATGCGGGGCTGTCGCCGTTCACCAAGGAGAAGAGCCCGTCGTTCTTCGTCAATGACGAGAAGGGCTTCTATCACTGCTTCTCCAGCGGCAAGCACGGCGACATCATCAGCTTCCTGCAGGAGACCGAGCGGCTGACCTTCGCGGAAGCCGTCGAGCGGCTGGCGGCCGAGGCCGGCATGAGCCTGCCCGCCGTCGATCCGCACGCGGCCCGCGAGGAGCAGAAGCGCTCGTCCTTGGGCGACTGGATGGAGCTGGCTGCCGCCTGGTTCGAGGCCGAGCTGCGCCGCCCGGTGGGCCAGGCCGCCCGCGCCTACCTGGAAAAGCGCGGCCTGCCCGAGACCGAGTGGAGCCGCTTCCGCATCGGCTTCGCGCCCAACAACCGCACGGGGCTGAAGGACTACCTGGTCGCCAAGGGCGCCAAGCCGGGCGACCTCGTGGACGCCGGGGTGCTGATCTCGCCCGAGGACGGCGGCCAGCCCTATGACCGCTTCCGCGACCGGATCATCTTTCCGATCGCCGACAGCCGGGGGAAGGTGGTGTCGTTCGGCGGCCGGGCCATGGATCCCAACGCCCGCGCCAAATACCTGAACGGCCCCGAGACGGAACTCTTCCACAAGGGGCGGGTGCTGTACGGCCTGTTCGAGGCCCGCAAGATCCTGCACGACGGCCAGAGCGGCGGGGGCAAGCCGCCGATGGTGGTGGTCGAGGGCTATATGGACGTCATCGCCTGCCAGCGCGCCGGCGTGCCGGCCGTGGCGGCCATGGGCACGGCCCTGACCGAGGAGCAGATGGAGGGGCTGTGGCGCCTGCATCCGACGCCCACCCTCTGCTTCGACGGCGACAAGGCCGGCCAGCGCGCCGCCCACCGCGCCATCGACCGCGCCCTGCCGCTGCTGAAGCCTGGCCGCTCGTTCCTGTTCTCCATGCCGGTCGGCGGCAAGGATCCCGACGACATATTGCGCGATCAGGGGCCGGCGGCGCTGAAGGCCCAGCTCAGCGACACCAAGCCTTTCGTCCAGGCCCTGTTCGAGCGCGAGCGCGACGTCGAACCCTTCGACACCCCCGAGCAGCGCACCAACCTCAAGGTTCGCCTGCGCACCCTGGCGGCGACCATCGCCGACAAGGACCTGGCGCACGCCTATAAAGAGGAGCTGCTGGATCGCCTCGACGAGATGCGGGCGGCGCGGCGGGTCAAGACCGACGCCAGCGACGCGGGCCGGCAGTTGTCGCGCCAACGCTGGGACAACACGCCCCGCAAGTTCGGCAAGCCCCGGATCGAGGGCTCCACGGCCGAGGGGCGCGCGGCCGCCCAGGCCTTGCAGCACGCCCCCAAGCCGTTCTCGGCCGCTCTGCTGATCGCCGCCATCCGCGACCCCAAGGTCGTCGACGACCGCATCGAGGTCTTGATGAACCAGGGCCTGGGCGACGCGCGCCTGGACGGCATCGCCCACGAGCTTGTGAACCTGCGCATGGAGGTCGACCATGTCGAGACCGGCATGGTGCGCGGCCGCCTGGCCTCGATCGGCTACGACGCCGGGGTCCTGGCGCTGCTGGAGCGGTCGGCCGCCGGCGTCAAGGCGCTGGATGTCGCCCAAAGCGCCGCCCAGAACCCGGAAGAAGCCATCCGCGTCCTCTGGTCGCAGGCTTTCGACCTTTTGATCCGCCTGACGGCCCTGGAGCGCGCGGTCGACGACGCCAAGATCGATCTCGTCGATGACAGCGACTTCCAGACCCTGCTGCGCCTGAAGACCGAAAGGGACGCGGTCAAGCGCCTGATCGACAGCGGCGGATGGACCGATCCCGAGATGGTCTCGCAGGTGTTGCACTAGTTTTCCTGTCCCGATCCGGTCTCCCAACCCCGATTTCCCCGGCGAATGCCGGGGCCCAGATCGAACCCGCTAGCCTTTGGATTTTGATCAAGGCTACAGGCGCGCCCACTCAAACCGTTCCGGATGTATCTGGGCCCCGGCGTTCGCCGGGGAAATCGGATTTGGGATGGCCGTTAGCCCAGGAATTCCAAGGCGAGATTCCGCCAATCGGGATTGTTTTCCTCGATCACCATCAGCTTCCAAGACCTGCGCCATTCCTTCATCCGTCGCTCTCGGATCAGGGCGCTTTCACGTGTCTCATGCTGTTCGAACCAGACCAGCATCGTGCAGCCGTACCTGGCGGTGAACCCTCGTACGCGGCTTTGATGTTCGAAGACGCGCCGGGCAAGATCGTCCGTGGAGCCGATATAGAGCGTACCGTTGCGGCGGCTGGCCATGATGTAGACGTAGAAAGCCATTTGCCATCGGTCCGGCGCGTTAACTCCACCATAAATTGAAATATTGGTGTGGAGCATCCGGAAATTGGACCCTCCTGCGCCAAAACAAGGCCATCCCATCTTGACACCGGCGTCACCCAAAGCCATTTGCCGACTCAAGGATTTGCCAAGCAGCTGATTGACATCGCTCGGGCCGCCGTTGCGCGCGCCCTCATCGAAACAGGATGTCACCCTCGCCGCGGCCCCAGGTCCCCAGCGGTCGCCGACCCGATCAGGGAAAGCGTCAGGCCGCGTCCACGCTGTATGGTCTCCGCCGGGTCTCTCGCGGAGCGCTTGTACATGGCGTATCCGGACGCGCTTGGCGAATTCTGACGGGAACGTGATCCTTGGGAAAGCGCTGACTCAGAACCCTGACCTATTGGGGGAAGCGCGCGACGGGCAGGCGACTCCTTTTCGATACGGATTTTTTCGGCGCCGCTCTTGCACGACGGCGGTGTCGATTTCGGAGAGCTTGATGAGCAACAATTCCTCGGCCGAGACGGAAGCGCCCGAAACCAACGGCGGTGACGGCCCTCTGCTCGACCTGACCGACGCCGGCGTAAAGAAGTTCATCAAGCAGGCCAAGGCCCGCGGCTACGTCACGATGGACGAGCTGAACAAGGTGCTGCCGTCCGAGGAAGTCAGCCCCGACGCCATCGAAGACACCCTCGCCATGCTGAGCGAGATGGGCGTCAACGTGGTCGAGGCCGAAGAAGACGCCGAGGGCTCGGAAGGCGGCGAAGTCGCCACGCGCGACGAGAACACCACGGTCATCACCAGCGAGAAGCCGGCCGCCTACGACCGCACCGACGACCCCGTGCGCATGTATCTGCGCGAGATGGGTTCGGTCGAGTTGCTGTCGCGCGAGGGCGAAATCGCCATCGCCAAGCGCATCGAGGCCGGCCGCGACACCATGATCCGCGGCCTGTGCGAGTCGGCCCTGACCTTCGAAGCCATCATGGTGTGGCGCGAGGAACTGGGCACGGGCCGCATCCTGCTGCGTGAAGTCATCGACCTGGAAGGCACCTACGCCGCCATCAATGGCGTCGCCGCCCAGCCGGCCGCGGACGAGGAAGAAGCCGAACCGGCCGAGCCCGTCGACCAGGAAGCCGGCGCCGAACCCAAGCCCGAGGGCGAAGGCGACGACGACGACGATTTCGACGACGGCGCCGGCCCGACCGTCAGCGCCATGGAAGGCGAGCTGCGCGAAGGCGTCATGGCCATCCTGGACGCCATCGCCAGCGAGTTCGAAAGCTTCCGCAAGCTGCAGGACAAGCTGGTCGGCAGCCGCCTGAAGGGCGAGGATCTGACCGACGCCGATCGCAAGGCCTACGAAGGCCTGTCGCAGACGATCATCCAGCACCTGAAGACGCTGAAACTGAACAACAACCGCATCGAGGCCCTGGTCGAGCAGCTCTATGCGATCAACAAGCGTCTGATCGGCCTGGAAGGTCGCCTGCTGCGCCTGGCCGACAGCTACGGCATCAGCCGCGGCGAGTTCCTCAAGGCCTATTTCGGCTCGGAGCTGAACCCGACCTGGTCGGATCAGGTCAAGGCCATGGGCGTGCGCTGGACCAAGTTCGTCGAGAACGACAGCCAGTCGGTCCTCGACATCCGGGGCGAGATCGCCGCCCTGGCCACCGAGACCGGCGTGCCGATCGACGACTATCGCCGCATCGTCCAGACGGTCCAGAAGGGCGAGCGCGAAGCCCGCCAGGCCAAGAAGGAAATGGTCGAGGCCAACCTGCGCCTCGTGATCTCGATCGCCAAGAAGTACACCAACCGCGGCCTGCAGTTCCTGGACCTGATCCAGGAAGGCAATATCGGCCTGATGAAGGCCGTCGATAAGTTCGAATATCGCCGCGGCTACAAGTTCTCGACCTACGCCACCTGGTGGATCCGTCAGGCCATCACCCGCTCGATCGCCGACCAGGCGCGGACCATCCGCATCCCGGTGCACATGATCGAGACGATCAACAAGATCGTCCGCACCAGCCGCCAGATGCTGCACGAGATCGGCCGCGAGCCGACCCCGGAAGAACTGGCCGAAAAGCTGGCCATGCCGCTGGAAAAGGTCCGCAAGGTCCTGAAGATCGCCAAGGAGCCGATCTCGCTCGAAACGCCGATCGGCGACGAGGAAGACAGCCACCTGGGCGACTTCATCGAGGACAAGAACGCCATCCTGCCGATCGACGCGGCCATCCAGAGCAATCTGCGGGAAACCACCACCCGCGTGCTGGCCTCGCTGACCCCGCGGGAAGAGCGGGTTCTGCGGATGCGCTTCGGCATCGGCATGAACACCGACCACACCCTGGAAGAAGTCGGCCAGCAGTTCTCGGTCACCCGCGAACGCATCCGTCAGATCGAGGCCAAGGCCCTGCGCAAGCTCAAGCACCCCTCGCGGTCGCGGAAGCTGCGGAGCTTCCTGGACTCGTAGGGGTCCGGCTCAGCCCGAAAACAAAAGACGCCCCGGTCGCGAAGGCCGGGGCGTTTTTCGTTCTCCCCCGCATCGCGGGGGAGCAGCCTGTCAGGCATTTTCGAGGGTTCGCGCCTGGGGCTGGTGGTCGTCGAGGACCATGTTCGGGTCAGCCTGCTCGGTCACCGCATGGGCGAAGCCGAGATATTCGGCGGCGAAGGTCGGCGGCAGCAGCTCGACCAGCCAGGTGTTCTCGATCCACACCTCGATTACGCGGAAGTGGCCGCCGCGATCGCAGATGAAGGCGTCCCAGCCCTTGGCCTTGGCGCGGGCCAGAGCCTCGTCCTGGGGCAGGTCGATGCTCAGCGCGAAGTGGGTGGGCGAGCGGCCGAAGGCCTCGGGCTGGCGCAGGAAGATCGCGCCCGGCTCTCCGTTGGGGACCATGACGCTGCCGGCGGGATAGATCTCGATGGCGGTGCCATGGCCGTCGGCCTTGAACACCATGCAGCTGCCGGGATTGGGCGGGAAGTCGACGACGACGCCGTCCATGATGTCAGCGAAGAACTGGCCCACGCCTTGAGGATCGGCGGCGGCGACGGACAGATGATGGATCATTTCGTTTCCCTTGGTGGAGGCGCGGCCGATCCCGTGGCGCGCGACAACTGCCGCGCGCGTGATTTAAGCTCGCCTTTTGCTGTTCATTGATCGGCGTTATGCGCCGAGGCCGCGCGATGTACGGGTGGAGCCGGCAAGTCTCAACTTACAAGACCGTCATGAAGCCGATTTAACCTTGAGCTGGACTACCCCGAACCTCGCGTAACCTTGGCGAGCGTGACGGTTACGGGTTGAACGCGGCCGGCGCGCCCGTCTCGGCGTTGGCGACGGACGGGGCCGTGGATGAGACGAGGCGATGAAACCCAGGCGCTCTGGCGTCGCCCCGCTCGGCGTGGTCGGCGGTCTCTGACCGGCCTTCCAGCGCCTGGGCGACGGCCGCGAACAGCTCCTCGCGGCGGATCGGCTTGGGCACGTGGCCGTTCATGCCGGCGGCGTGGCAGCGGGCGATCTGTTCGGGCAGGACATCGGCGCTGAGCGCGATGATCGGGACGCCGGCCACCGGGCCGGGCAGGGCGCGGATGGCGCGCGTGGCGGTCAGGCCGTCCATCCCTGGCATGTGCACGTCCATCAGGACGAGATCGAAGCCGCCGGCCGTGACCGCCTCCAGCGCCTGGGCGCCGTCGCCAGCGGTGGTCACCTCGCAGCCGGCCAGGGTCAGCAGGGCCATGCCCAGTTCGCGGTTCATCGGATGGTCGTCGACCAGCAGCACGCGGGCGGCGCGGGCGGGCGCGGCCTCCGGCGCGGGGCAGCAGCCAGCCGCCTGGGCGGCGGGGCCGCAGGGACCGGCGGTCAGGGTGATCCAGAAGCGGGCGCCATGGTTCAACTGGCTCTCGACGCCGATCTCGCCGTCCATGGCGCTGACCAGGGCCTTGCTGATCGCCAAGCCCAGGCCCGTGCCGCCATAGCTGCGGCTGATCGAACTATCGGCCTGGGAGAAGCGCTGGAAGAGCCTGGCCTGAACCTCGGGGGCGATGCCGATGCCGGTGTCGGTGATCTCGAAGCGAAGAGCGCCGGGGGCGGGGCCGGCGGTCAGGCGGGCGACCACGCCGCCTTCGCGCGTGAATTTCACGGCGTTGGCCAGGAGGTTCAGCAGCACTTGGCGCAGGCGGGTTTCGTCGAGGGCCACGGGCGCGTCGACATCGCCCTCGAACATCGCCCGCAGATAAAGGCCCTTGGCGGCCGCCTCGGGGGCGATGATGTCCACGGCGTCGCGCAGCAGGGCGGCGGGCGAGACGGGCGTCAGGGTCAGGTCCAGGCGGCCGGCCTCGACCTTGGCGAAGTCCAGCAGGTCGCCGACGATCTCGGCCAGGGAGCGGCCGGCGCGGCTGACCAGGTCCAGGCGGCGACGGTTCTCGACCGACAGGGTGGGATCGTCGGCCACCAGCGCGGCGAAGCCCAGGATGCTGTTCAGCGGCGTGCGGATCTCGTGGCTGATGGTGGCCACGAAGTCGGACTTGGCGCGATTGGCGGCCTGGGCCTTGGCCTTGGCGGCGCGAGCGACGGCGGTCCGGCGGACCAGCAGGGCCTGAAGACGGGCTTGGCGCCCCAGGGCCAGGGCCGAGACCAGGCCGACGGCGTAGAGCACGATGTGAAAGATCAGGGCGTGTCGCAGCGGGCCCAGCGCCGCATTGATGTCCGCGCCGGTCCGAAAGAGCACGGCTGGGATCGCCACGGCCATCGAGCCGGTCACCGCGATCGCCACGGCGCGCGGTCCGCCCCGGAAGGCGGCCAGCAGGACCGGGGCGAACAGCATCACCCTGTACTCGCCGTCGATGGCGAAGATGACGGCCGAGGTCGCGACGACCAGGAACTGGGTCGCGACGCCTTCCAGCGGCCGGACCTTGAAGCCTTCGCGATGGCGGCGATCCATCAGGATCAAGACGACGGGCAGGGCGATGGCCGCGCCCAGAACGTTCGAGGCGGTCCACTCGCTCCAATTTTGGAAGAACGGCCGGGCCCGGCTGGCCATCAGCAGGCCATTGACCAGGGCCGAGCCGATGGCGGTCAGGATCGAGGCGGAGGCGATCACCATCAGCAGGCCGCGCGCGTCGCGGACCCTGGAGGGCACGCGCATCGCCCGCATCAGGGCCGCGATGGCGATGGTCTGGGGCGCGTCCAGCACCGAGACGATCGCCACGAAGCGCCAGGGCACGCCCAGCGCCAGCTCCAGCCCGATGTGCACCAGCGTGGAGGCGATCAGGAAGTCGATCGCCTGGCGGCGCGGCAGCACCATGAGGGCCGCGATCGCCACCGCGTTGGCGGTCCAGAGCGTCGGCACGTTGCGCAGGAAGCTGGCGAGGAACAGGCTGTAGGCCATGGCCGCCGCATAGGCGCAGAGCAGAGCCGCCGTCCTGGCGCTGGCTTGCGTGTCCTTGACGCTGGCGAAGCCCCACATCGTGGCGATGCCCTAGTCGCGGATCGCGATCAGCGACTTGGTCAGGCCGACGAACGTCTCGTCGATATGTCGCGCGTCGGGGTAGAGGAACTTGAATTGCGCCTTGTCCAGCAGGCGCGCGTGCTGGACGTCGCGCATGGCCGCGCCGATGTCGGGCGCCTTCTCCGAAAAGCCGTGCGGCCGCTTCATCAGCAGCCTGGCCCGCGTCTGCTCCGAGCGCCAATGGAAGAACGGGCTGGAGAAGTGCGGCTCGATCGGGAACCAGAAATACGGCGTCTGGACGTAGTAGCGCGGCGCCAGGCGCCGGCTTTCCTTGGCGAAGGCCTCCATCCGAACCCAGTCGCCCACATGCTCGACAACCGAGTTGGAGTGGACGAGGTCGAAGCTCAGGTCGGCGTGCTCGTGCATGTCGCAGGCGTCGCCCACGGCGGCCGTGAACAGCGGATCGTCCACCGTGAATGGCTGAGGGTTGAACAGGCTGATATGGACCTTGTTCGCTTCCAGGAATGTCCGGTCGAACAGGATGTTCCAATAGGTCGGCTCGCCCCCGAGGTCGGCGATGCGGCACTGGCCGCGCTCGGCGAAGGTCTTCTCGATCAGGGTCACCACGCGCGCGGCGCGGGCTCGGCGGAAGCGCGCCGACAGCGACTGGTCGCTGTCCATGTCCTGGAGGGCGTGGATCAGTTTCATGCGGTCACCTTGTCTCGGGCCGCTTGAGATTTGGTGTACGTAGAACGACGTTTTCGCGGAAACGCCCTTTACCGCGAAAGCGTTTCCGCCAGGGCCTGGAACATCGGCTTGGGCCGTCCCGCGGCGTCGAAGGGGAGGGGCTGGTCGGTCGGGCGCCGGCCCGACGGGCCGTGCAGCCAGGTGTCGCTGTCGCGCAGGCCCCAGACGGTGAAGGCGAAGCGCTGCTCCCGAGGCAGGTCCATATAGGCTCCGGCCAACTCGCGGGTCAGGTCGGCCTGGCGCTTCTGAAGGTCGGGCAGACGCGAGAAGTCCGGCTTTTCGCCCAGCGAGATGTCCAGCTCGGAGACGTGGATCGGCAGGTCGAAACCGGCCAGCTCGCGCACGGCCGTGCGGCACAGGCCCGGTCGCGTAAAGTCGAGATCCAGGTGGCTTTGAGTGCCGATGCCGCCGATCGGCGCGCCGGCCTTCAGCAGGCGCTCGACCGTGCGCATGAAGGTCGCGCGCTTGGTCGGGTTGTTCTCGAGATGGTAGTCGTTGATGAACAACACCGCGTTCGGGTCGGCTTCCTTGGCGTGATGGAAGGCCAGGACCATGTGCTCGTCGACGCCGAGGTTGCGCGTCCAGATCGACTGGCGCAGGTCCACGCCGTTGTCGGCCACCGTCTCGTTGACCACGTCCCAGCCCACGGCCTGGCCGCGATAACGCCCGGCGACGGCCAGGATGTAGTTGCGATAGGCGTCGGCGAACCGCTTGCCCTGGCCGTCCAGCTTCAGGAAGGCGGGCATGGCCTGATCGTACCAGACGAGGGTGGTGCCATAGAGCCTTATGCCGTTGCGCCGCGCGAACTCGGCGATGGCGTCGGGCCGGTCGAAGCGGAAACGCCCGTCATCCTGGAGGATGTACTCCATCTTCATCTCCCACTCGGGCGTGAGCTGGGCGTAATTCCGAGCGAAGAGCTCGGCGTAGGCCGGGTCCTGGAGAAAAGCGTGCTGCACGCAGGCGCCGACGGGCGTCGAGGCGATGGACTTCAGCGGCGTACTGGTGGCCGGCTGGCTCTTGGCCCCCTGACCGCAGGCCGAGAGAGCCAGCGCCGAGGCGATCGCTGAGCGGCGGGTCAGCCGCATCGCGGACTTTTGGCTGGAGCGCGATCTCATCGCAAAATCGTCCCCACTTTCGCGGATCGCGCTCTAGCGGACGCCCATGGCGGCGCGGCGGATGCTCACTTCGTCCATCTGGGCGGCTTCGTAGGCGCCCAGCTTCTTGGCGGCCAGGATCTTGGCCTGTTCGGCGACGTGCTCGTACTTCTTGAGGTTCTCGAAGGCCTCGGAGAGAGCGTCGCGGGCGCCGATCTCTTCCTGCCGGCACTGCTCGATCTGGACCAGCATGTCGGCCTTGCGGCGCTTGTGGCCCTCGCGGTAGCCGATCATGTACCAGCCGGCGCTGGCGTCACCCTCGGCGCTCTTGGCCTCGGCTTCGGCTTCGGCGTCCATCATGGCGATGCGCAGCTCGGCAGCCATGCGGCGTTCGGTGATGTCGGCGAGGCGTTTTTGCAGCGTCTCGACCTCGTGGTTCGAGATGCGGATCAGCGAGGCGGCCCACTTGGTCATCAGTACTCACTCGCCAGGATCTGCCCCAGATGACTGAAAGAGTCGTCCAGAGACGTTGCTTCTTCCTTATCTTGGCTAAGGAAAGCCTCGATCGCGGGATTTAAACGGATCGCGCGGTCGACCACGGGGTCGGCCCCGGCGCGATAGGCGCCGATGCGGATCAGTTCTTCCATGTTGGCGTAGGCGGACATCACCTGGCGCGCGCTCTTGACGATCTCGCGCTCGTGCGGGTGCTGGCAGCCCGGCATGGTCCGGCTGATCGACTTCAACACGTTGATGGCCGGGAAGCGGCCGCGCTCGGCGATGGCCCGCTCCATGACGATGTGGCCGTCCAGGATACCGCGCGTGGCGTCGGCGATCGGCTCGTTGTGGTCGTCGCCGTCGACGAGGACGGTGAACAGCGCGGTTATGGGCGCGGCGGTGGTGCCGTCGGCGCGGATCGGGCCAGGACCGGCGCGCTCGAGCAGCTTGGGCAGCTCGGTGAAGACGGTGGGCGTATAGCCCTTGGTGGTCGGCGGCTCGCCGGCGGCCAGGCCGATCTCGCGCTGGGCCATGGCGAAGCGGGTCACCGAGTCCATCAGGCACAGGACTTCCTGGTCCTGGTCGCGCAGATATTCGCTGATCGCCAGGGTCATGTAGGCGGCCTGACGGCGAGTCAGGGCCGGTTCGTCCGAGGTGGCGACCACCACGACGGCCCGCTTCAGGCCCTCCTCGCCAAGGGTCTCCTCGACGAACTCGCGGACCTCGCGGCCCCGCTCGCCGATCAGGCCGACGACAACGGCGTCGCAGGTGGCCTCCTTGGCCAGCATCGACAGCAGCACCGACTTGCCGACGCCCGAGCCGGCGAAGATGCCCAGGCGCTGGCCGCGGCAGGTGGTGGTGAAGACGTTCATCGAGCGCACGCCCAGGTCCAGGCGCTCGCCCACCCGCCCGCGGGCGTGGGCCGGCGGGGGCGGAGTCTTCAGCGGATAGGGGACTTCGCCCTGGGGCAGGGGCCCGAGGCCGTCGATCGGCTCGCCGAAGGCGTTGATGATGCGGCCCAGCCAGGCCTTGGTCGGGCGGACAACCGCGCCTTCCGGCATGAAGCGGATCTCCGCGCCGGGCCCCACGCCCTCGACCGGACCGAACGGCATCAGCAGGGCGCGGGTCTCGCGAAAGCCGACCACCTCGGCCGGAAGGGGTTTCTGGCCGGGGCGCTCGATCTCGACGCGGGCCCCCACCGTCAGTCGGGTCAGGCCGCCGCGAACCTCGATCAGCAGACCGTTCACGGCCGCCACGCGCCCATAGATGGTCAGCGGATCGATACGTTCGACGGCGGCGATAAGGCTACGCAAGACGGCTCCTAAACAGCACGCGCAGACTCGACCATCGTGGTTAATCGGGTGTGAACTCAGCCCTCCGGAAGCGGCTTGCCCGGTGCGACCAATTGGTCGGTGAAGAACCGGGTGACCGCCGTGTTGAACGTCCGGTGGAAGGCGCGGCGGTCGAAGCCCGGCGCGCTCTCGCACAGCGCCTGGCTCGCGCCTTGCGGAGCGGTGTCGCAGGGCGTGAGGAAGTCGAAATGCCGGGCGCCCTCGACGACGTGATAGTCGTGGGGACGGCCGAGGTCGCGATGCACCGCCTCGGCATAGTCGTCGCCGGGCAGGATCTCGTCGTCGGCGGCCTTCCACAGCTGGATCGGGGCCTTGATCCCCTTCAGGCCCTTCTTGCCGAACGTGAAGCCCAGGGCTGGCGCGGCCGCGACCACGGCCTTGATCCGGACGTCGTGAACCCAACTGGCGGTCAGGGCGCCGGCCGGGATCGGATGGCCGGCGGTCAGCTGGCAGTCGAAGTTCTTCGGATGGGCCAGGCAGTGGCTGGGCATCCGCGACAGATGCGGCTCGCCGCCGGCCGCCGCCAGCACCGTGAAGCCTCCGGACGAGAAGCCGAATGCGCCGACCTTGTCCGGATCGATCTTCGCTTTCAGCGGCGAGCTTTCCAGCATCCAGCCGATCAGGGCCGACAGCGCCGCCGGACGGTCGGCCATGGCGGTGGCGCGGCTCTGGTCGCGATAGTTGTCGCCGGGGTGGGTGAGGGCGGCGACCACGAAGCCCGCCTCCGCCAGCGCCTGGGCGGTGTCGGCGTGGCCGCCGAAGAAGCCGCCGTTGCCGTGCGACATGACGATCAGCGGCAGGCGCTCGCCGACGATCGGCGCGCCGGCCGCGACCGTATGGCCCCAGGAGCCCAAGGCCATGAAGGCGGGCGTGGCGTCGGTCGGATACCAGACCCCGACCTCGACCGGCGTTAGGCCATCGGGGCGGGGCTCGTGCAGCACCATGAACCCGGCGTTGGCGGCGATGGCCTGGGACGAGGCGGCGGCCGTCAGCAGGACGGCGAACAGGAAAGTACGGAACGACATGGCGGCCCTTCAGCGAATGACGATGAGGTCGCTGTGACGGCCGGAGCCCCGCCTCGCCAGGGCGTTTGCGCGAATGGGCGAACGGGTTCGCGGGCGGGCGGATGGGCCGAGGGGCGCATATCGCCAGTTGCGGTCACTCCTGCAATGTTCTCATATTGTTCCGGTGTGAACGAATGCGCCGCGCCGACCGTTCTTGCGTTTTGTATCTACATGGATACGATAATGATCGAGGTTCTTGAGACCGATGAGTTCAAGGCTTGGCTTTCTGGCCTGAGGGACAGGCAAGCCCTGCTGGCCATCGGCGTGCGATTGGCCCGCCTGGCCCGTGGGCTGCTCGGTGATCATCGGCCGGTAGGCGATGGCGTTAGTGAGTTACGGATTCACTTCGGACCTGGTTATCGAATCTATCTGGTTCAACGCGGAGATGTCCTGATCGTGCTGCTCCATGGCGGCGACAAGAGTTCACAGGGCCGGGATATCGAGAAGGCAAAAGCAATCGCAAGGAGCCTCGAATGGTGAAGCTTACCCGTTTCGATCCCGTCGAGATGATTACGGACGCCGAGGCTGTCGTCGCATTCCTGGCCGACGCCTTCGAGACCGGCGACGCCGACTATATCCAGCATGTCCTCGGCCTGATCGCCCGCTCCAAAGGCATGGCCGAGGTCGCCGAGAAGGCTGGGTTGGGTCGGGAGAGCCTCTACAAGGCCTTGAAGGACGGCGCCTCGCCGCGGTTCGACACGATCTTGCGGGTGATCCACGCGCTGGGTTTGAAGCTGGCCCTGGTCGATGCGACCGCAGCGAGCCGCGACCAGGATGCCGAAGCGGCCGCCTAGGGAGTGGCGACCCCGCATGGCGTCGCTCTATAGGAGGGCATGGCCATACGCCCTTCCGACCCGCCGCTGCTGGGGACCGCCCGTCAATGGGCGGTCGACCTTGTCGTCGCCCTGGCGGTTGGGCTGCTGCTGGGGCTGATGGGGCCGTACGGTAGCTTCTTCAATGACAGTCCGGCGCTTCGGATCGCTTACTGGATCGTCAGCATCATGGTCGGCATGGTGCTGTTTGGCTGCCTGACGCGCGTGTCCGTGGCGCTGGCCGAACGCATGCGCGCGCCGGACTGGACGGTGATCCCGGTCGTTGTCCTGGTCGGCAGCGCGATCCAGGGCCCTCTGTCCAGAGCCGCCGCCATCGCCATCTGGCCCCACCTGGAGCGCGCCGTGCCGCCGTTGGAGTGGTACGGCCAGTGCGTGGCGACCACGACCCCGATCGTCATCGCCTACTATTTCCTCCGCGTCCGGGCGCGGGAGGCGAGGCCCGCGCCTCTTACCGCCGTCGAGGTCGCGATCCCCGCCGTCGATCCGGGCGCGGTGCTCTATCTAAGGATGGAGGACCACTATGTCCGGATCCGCACCGAACACGGCTCGCGGCTGGAGATGGGGCCGCTGGCGCGGGTGACGGCGGGCCTCATCGGCGTTGAGGGACTTCAGACCCATCGCTCGTGGTGGGTGGCCCGGCGGGCGATCGCGGGCGTCGTGCGCGACGGCCGCAACCTGCGTCTGCGGCTGGTCGACGGCGAAACCGCCCCCGTCAGCCGCGCTTCGGTCGCCAAGCTGCGGGCCGCCGGCTGGCTGGCCGAGGAAAATTCACTCTAAAGGCTGCGGCAGGGCGTCGCGGGCCTCCCCGATCGTCGAGCCTTCGCCCGGCTTCTCCCGCCGGGGGCGCACTCAAGGCGTGAGCATGGCGTGCAAATTTTCGCGGCGGAACGTCGCAATCTCGCCTCAAAGGCGAACGCAGGTCGGGCGGGTCTTAACCGCATAACGCTGTTTGGATCGTTGCGAGCGCACGGATTTTAGGGATTTGAGCGGCCCAGTTAGGGACTTGGAAAGGGCCCTCGCGGCGCCTGCGACCAATGTGTCCAGCGTCCCGTCCACGGCTTGCACCCGATTCGCAAATCAGATTAACCATTCGACCAACGGAAACATTCACCATTAACCAGTCTTAAATTAACTCACCGGCAGAGTGGCCGAAGGGTTTTCCGGCGGGCTTCCGCCTAAGACGTTCGAATACGCCAGATTTGGCGTGGAGGGGCTCATGCGCGTACTGTTGATCGAGGATGACAGCGCGACTGCGCAGACCATCGAGCTGATGCTGAAGTCTGAAGGCTTCAACGTCTATACGACGGATCTGGGTGAAGAAGGCGTCGATCTGGGCAAGATCTACGACTACGATCTGATCCTGCTCGACCTCAATCTTCCGGACATGAGCGGCCTCGATGTTCTGCGCACCCTGCGGGTCGCGAAGATCAACACGCCGATCATGATCCTGTCGGGTTCGTCGGAGATCGACACGAAGGTCAAGACCTTCTCGGGCGGCGCCGACGACTACATGACCAAGCCGTTCCACAAGGACGAGATGATCGCTCGCATCCACGCGGTGGTCCGTCGTTCGAAGGGGCACGCGCAATCGGTCATCAAGACCGGCGACATCATCGTCAACCTGGACGCCAAGACGGTCGAAGTGAACGGCAACCGCGTTCACCTGACCGGCAAAGAGTACCAGATGCTGGAGCTGCTCTCCCTGCGCAAGGGCACGACCCTGACCAAGGAAATGTTCCTGAACCACCTGTACGGCGGCATGGACGAGCCCGAGCTGAAGATCATCGACGTCTTCATCTGCAAGCTGCGCAAGAAGCTGGCGGCTTCGGCCCACGGCAAGCACCACATCGAGACGGTCTGGGGCCGCGGCTACGTGCTGCGCGACCCGAACGAGCAGGTCAACGCGGCCTAGTCTCGGACGAATTCAGTAAGCGTAACAGTACCGCGTACCCAAGACGCCCGCCGGAAACGGTGGGCGTTTTCTTTTATGGATCATATGGTTGCGCTCCATTCTTTAACGACCGTTAACCAAGTCGTGACAAAATGACCGAAGCGCCGAATAGTCCTTGCCGACGAGAGCACGCCTCGCGCATGGTCCGGCGCGACGATTGCTGGGGGGCTACCCGGCCGTGTCATTTTGACTTGCGCGGCATCGAACCGACGGGGGCACGATGCAGGAATTTGATCCGCGACGCAGCGCCACGCGCTGGGCGCCGAGGGTTTTCACCGCCGTGGCCGGCATGGCCGCCCTGGCGCTGGGCTGGAAACTGACCGCCGACGATGCGCAGCCGACCGCGGTCCGCGCGCCGCTCGATCCGGCCGCCCTCACCGCCTTGCAGCACGTGGCCTTCGCCAGCGCCGAGGCTCAGCCCGGCTTCGAGCGTCCCGAGAACATCGCCGTCAAGGTCCGGCCGGGCGAGACCCTGCAAGGCGCCGTGCAGCGCGCCGGCGTCGCCCCGGAAGACGCGCAAGCGGTCGTCGCCACCCTTCAGGGCGCCATCGACACCGTCAACATCAAGGCCGGCATGGCCTTTGAGGCCGCGGTCGCTCAGCGCCGCAGCCAGCGTGGTCCGGCCCGCCTGATCGGCCTGTCCATGCGCACCAGCCCCAACTCGACCCTGACCGTCTCGCGCACCTTCGACGGCGCCCTGCGCCTGCGCGAGCTGGAAGAGAAGGTGAAGGACGAGAAGAAAGTCGCCTGCGGTGAGATGAACGGCTCGTTCTACGAGAGCGTGGCCAATGTCGGCGGCACCCCGGCCGTGATCAGCGAGGCGGCCAAGCTGTTCTCGCACAAGATCGACTTCTCGCGCGACATCCACGAGGGCGACCGCTTCTGCCTGGTGTTCGAACGCAAGGTCACCGAGAGCGGCCGCACCATCGAGGCCGGCGACCTGGAATACGCCGAGGTCAAGGGCCAGAAATTCTACGCCTTCGATCGCAAGGACAGCGACGGCAAGCGCCAGTTCTTCGACGAACTGGGCAAGAACATCAAAGGCTTCCTGCTGCGCACCCCGGTGGACGGCGCGCGGATCACCTCGGTGTTCGGCATGCGCAAGCATCCCGTGCTGGGCTACACCCGCGCCCACCAGGGCGTGGACTTCGGGGCCGGAACCGGCACCCCGATCCTGGCCGCCGGCGACGGCGTCGTGCTGGAGGCCAAGCGCTGGGGCGGCTACGGCAACTGGCTGCGCATCCGCCACGCGGGCCAGTGGGACACCGGCTACGGCCACATCTCGCGCTACGCGCCCGGCATCCACGCTGGCTCGCGTGTCCGTCAGGGCCAGGTGGTCGCCTATGTCGGCTCGACCGGCTTGGCGTCGGGCCCGCACCTGCACTACGAGGTCTGGCTGAAGGGGCAGCGGGTCAACCCGATCGGCGCCAAGGTCCCGCAAGGCACGATCCTGGCCGGTTCGGAGCTGGCCTCGTTCAAGTCGCAGAAGTCGCGCATCGACCGCATGCTGGCCGAAGGCGGCCAGGCCGTCAGCGGCGAGGACACGCCGAAGCTGGCGATGGCGGACCTGGAAAAGGCCAAGAGCAGCCTGCGGTAGTCTAACCCACCGCCGCCCGGATTCCCGCCAGCAGGTTCGCCGCCGTGATCGGCTTGGCGACGTGCAGGTCGGCGCCGGCTTCCAGGGTCTGTTCGCGGTGTGCGGTCAGGGCGTTGGCGCTCAGCATGATGATCGGCGTGCGGGCAGCGCCGCTTTCGGCCTCCAGGGCGCGCAGGGCGCGGGTGGCGGCCAGGCCGTCCATGCGTGGCATCTGCACGTCCATCAGCACCACGTCGAAGGTCCCGGCCCGGAAGGCGTCGATGGCCTCAAGTCCGTCATTGACGGTCACCACCTCGGCGCCCAGGGTCGCGAGGATCAGCTGGGCCACGCGCTGGTTGGTCGGGTGGTCCTCGACCAGCAGCACCCGCAGCGGGGCGTCTTCGTTCTCGATCGGCGCGGCCTGGGCGTCGCGCGGGTCATCGGCCTGCTCGGGCGGCGCGTGGGGCAGGTCCAGCACGACGGTGAAGCGGCTGCCGGCCCCGGGGGTCGAGGCGGCCGAGATCTCGCCGCCCATCATCTCGACCAGCGAGCGGCAGATGGACAGGCCCAGACCCGTGCCGCCGAACCGGCGGCTGATCGAGGCGTCGGCCTGGTGGAAGCGGCCGAACAGGCCGGCGGCGTGGTCGGCGTCGAAGCCGATGCCGGTGTCCTCGATCTCGAAGGTGAGGGTGGTCTTCTCGCCGGCCGTCTCCGCGCGGACGCGCAGGGTGACCTCGCCGGCCTCGGTGAACTTGACGGCGTTGGACAGCAGGTTGCCGATCACCTGACCGATCCGTGTGCCGTCGCCCAGATAGCGGCCGTCCGTTCCCCTGGCCGTCGTGTCCAGGCCGTGCAGCCGCAGGGTCAGACCCTTCTCCTCGGCCCGATGGCGCATGACCTCGATACACGGGCGCAGGGCCTGGTCGAGGTCGAAGGGGCGATTCTCCAGCTCCATCTGGCGAGCTTCGATCTTGGCGATATCGAGGAAGTCGGAGACCAGCCGTTCCAGGGTCGCGCCGGAGTCGCGGATCAGGCCGACCATCTCGGTCTGCTCGGCGCTCAGCGGCGTGCGGGCCAGGGCGTCGACGATGCCGATGACGCCGTTCAGCGGCGTGCGGATCTCGTGGCTGATATTCGCCAGGAAGTCGGTCTTGGCGCGGTTGGCCGCCTCGGCCGCCGCCTTGGCCTCGACCAGCGCCCGTTCGGCGGCCACGCGCTCGGTCACGTCGCGCGCCACGCCGTAGATGCGGTCGCCCAACCGCTGGGCGCGCCACTCCAGGGTCCGGTAATGGCCGTCCTTGTGGCGATACCGGTTGGTGAAGCCCAGCACCGTGTCGCTGTCCCGACGGTTCTCCACCTCCATAACGCTGCTCAGGGTGCCAGGCATGTCCTCGGGATGGACCAGACGCAGCAGCGGGCGGCCCTCCATGTCCTCTGGGCGGTGGCCCAGCTGCGCCTCCCACGAGCGGCTGGCCTTCAGCACGCGCCCGTTGATGTCGCGGATGATCAGCAGGTCCAGCGAGACATCGAAGAAGGCGCTGATGTCGCCGGCCAGATTCTCGTGCGGGGTCGTCTGAGCCATGGTGAACGGGATCCTTGCTGCCGCCGAAAGTTTCGCCAGGGGCGAAGCGTCCAGTAAAGACGTCGATATCAGTGACGCTCGAATAGATGAACAACCAAGAGGGGGTTTGCGAAAGGACGGGCGCTCTGCGTTGAGGGCTATCCACTTAAGGTGGAGAGAAATTGAGGGAAACGTCGTTATCTCAATAGAACTTGGCGATTGTTCTCGTGCTGGCCTCCAGAAGTCGCGTTTCAGGCGACGATTGAAGCGCGCTGACCCAGGCTTTAGAAGCTCCGCTTCGGACGAGGTGTTTCGCCCGCAACCTCGAGCGAGCCAGCGTTGTCCCAGCCCCGCGCCGATCTCTATCGCGACCGTCGCTTCGTCGTCGGCGTCGCCGTGCTGTGCTGCCTGCTCTGGGGCAGCGCCTTCCCGGCGGTGAAGGCGGGTTACGCCCTGCTGCATGTGGCCAAGACCGACATGGCCACGCAGATGCTGTTCGCCGGCTGGCGCTTCCTGGGGGCGGGGCTGATCCTGCTGGTCCTGGCCTTGCTGGGCCGCCGGTCGATCGCCGTGCCGCGCGACCGGATCGCCTCGGTGGTGGGGCTGGGCCTCGTCCAGACCACGCTGCAGTACGTTTTCTTCTATGTCGGCCTGGCCCACGCCAGCGGCGTGAAGTCGTCGATCATGAACGGCACGGGGGCGTTCTTCAGCGTCATCCTGGCGCACGTCCTCTATGCCAACGACCGCCTCACCGCCCGCAAGGCGGCCGGCTGCCTGTTGGGCTTCGCCGGCGTATTGGTGGTGAACCTGGGCGGCTCAAAGGGCGTCAAGGGCCTCGATTTCGAGTTCACCCTGCTGGGCGAGGGCTTCGTGGTCATCGCCGCCTTCGTGCTGGCGGCGGCTTCGATCTGGGGCAAGACCCTCTCGCAGAAGCTCGACCCGATGGTGATGACCGGCTGGCAGCTGGCCATCGGCGGCGCGGGACTTCTGGCGATCGGCGAGATCGGGGGCGGCCACCTCGCCGGCTTCGATGTCCGGTCGCTGGCGCTGCTGGCCTATATGGCCGGCCTGTCGGCGGCGGCCTTCGCGCTGTGGAGCCTGCTGATGAAGCACAATCCGGTCGGGATGCTGGCGGTGTTCAACTTCCTGATCCCGGTGTTCGGCGTGCTGCTGTCCGGGCTGTTCCTGCACGAGCCGGTGCTGGCCTGGAAGAACGCGGCGGCGCTGGCGCTGGTGTGCGGCGGGATCTGGCTGGTGACGCGGCGCGGCCGTCCTCGCCCTTCGACAAGCTCAGGGTGAGGACGACTTTTAGCGCGGGGCTTGAGTAGAAACCTCATCCTGAGCTTGTCGAAGGACGAGGTTTCGCTTCTCAGTTCACCCCCGCCACGGCCAGCAGCGCCGCCAGGCCCACCTGCATGCCCTGCACGCTGGGCGCCTTCTCGACGTCGATCCATTCGTCCAGCGCGTGGGCGCGGCCGGCCTTGCCGCCCGAGCCGATGGTGACGGCGGGAATGCCCAGGCTCATCGGCACGTTGCTATCGGTCGAACTGTCCTGGTGCTCGGGTTTCATGCCCAGGGCCGAGATGGCGGCGGCGGTCAGCACCACGATGTCGGAGGTCTGGGGCGTGGTCCCGGCTGGGCGCTCGCCGATCACCTTGGCGTCGTAGCTGATCCTGCCGGCCCCCGTGGAGCGGGCGGCGTTCTCGCCCGCGACGGCCTTGTCGAGGATGCCGATGAAGGTCTGATCCAGCTTGGCCAGTTCGGCGGCGCTTTCCGAGCGCATGTCGAACTCCATGAACACCGAATTGGGGATCGAATTGACCGAGGTGCCGCCGCCGGTGACGCTGGCCGAATAGGTGACCTTGGGTTCCTTGGGGGCCTGCACGGCGTAGAGGTCGACCACGGCCTGGCTCATCGCGGTCATCGGGTTCACGAGGCCGAACGCGCCGTAGCTGTGGCCGCCCGGACCCTTGAAGGTCACGCGATAGCGCTTGGAGCCGACGCCCCGGTCGACGATCCGCGACGGGTCCGAGCCGTCCATCGAGAAGAAGGCGCTGATCCGGCCCTTGTACGGACCCTTGTTGAACAGGAACCGCGCGCCGCGCAGGTCGCCGGGGCCTTCCTCGCCGACATTGCCGACGAACAGGATGTCGGCCTTGGTCGAGATCTTGGCCGCGTCCAGGGCGCGCATATAGGCCAGCAGGGTGGCCAGCGAGCGGGTATCGTCTCCGATGCCCGGGGCCATCAGCCGGGTCCCCTCGCGCCTGACCTTCACGTCCGTGCCCTCGGGGAAGACGGTGTCGAGGTGGGCGGCCAGCACCACGAACGGACCCTTGCCCTTGGTCACCGTGCCCGGGCGCACGCCCATGACATTGCCCTCGGCGTCCATCTCGACGCTCGTGAGGCCGTGGGCCTTCAGCATTTCGAGATAGGCCTTGGCGCGGGCCTCTTCCTTGAACGGCGGGGCCGGGATCTCGGTCAGGGTGACGATGTCGGCGACCGTGCGATCGAAGTCGGCGTCCAGCTTGGCGGCCGCCGCCTTGAAGGCGGGCGACGCGACCATCCTGGCGACGGTCTTGTCGGCGTCAGGCTTGGGGGCGGCGAGGGCGGAGCCGGCGGCCAATGCGATGGCGAGGGCGAGGAGGGACGGGCGAAGGGTCATGGGCGAATCCTTGAGGCTCGCCGGCACCCTAGCTTGCGATATCAGCGTAACCCAACCCAGCTTGTCATCCCGGCCGCAGCGAAGCGTAGAGCCGGGACCCAGGGGGCGGCGCAGTGCGGTTGCCCCTGGGTCCCGGACAAGCCCTGCGGGCTTTCCGGGATGACAAGGATGGTCAGGCGGAAAGCCGCGCCGCGCCCCCCATCAGCGGGTCGCTGATCGAGTCCTTGCCGGTCTCGATCCGGCCCGCCAGTCGGCGCAGCCAGGCCGGATCGGCGGCGTCGCGGATGGTCAGGTCGTACCAGCCTTGCTTGGTCGTGAAGGTCTTGGCCTGGGTCGCGCCGGCCGCCAGGCTGACGCGCCAGGGCTCGGGGCCGCCCTCGACCGAGACGATGCGCGGTTCGTGGCCGGTATTGGTCAGGGTCAGCAGCATCGCGCCGCCGCTGGCCCGCCCGGTGACCTCGACCCCCGTCGCGGTCCCGGTGAAGCGGCGGTGGAAGCCGTTCGGACCCAGCACCCACAGGTCGTGCGGACCGGCCGGCCAGGCGTCCGCCAGCGAGGCCTGCGGACCGATCGTGTAGCGGCGCGGAACCGCGTCCAGGCGCAGGCGGTCATAGACGTGCAGAACCGCCGCCTGGGCGCCCGCATTGGTCAGGCTCAGGGTCATGGCCCCGTCCTTCACCCGGCCGTCCACGGCCAGGGCGTAGGGCAGGGCGCGCGAGGGACGGGTCCCCTTGGCCTGGACCGGGGCGACGATCGTCGTCGGCGTCGGCGGCTTGATCTCCTTCAGCTTGGCCGCGCGGGCCGCGGTCTCGGCGGTCGGCGGCAGCGGGGCCAAGGGCTTGTGGTTCGGGGTCTTGAAGTCGAAGCACGAGGTCAGGTCGCCGCATACCGCCCGCCGCCAGGGCGCGATATTGGGCTCCATCACCCCGAAGCGCGTCTCGAGGAAGCGGATCACCGAGGTGTGGTCGAACACCTGGCTGTCGACCCAGCCGCCCCGGCTCCACGGCGAGATGGCGTAGAGCGGCACGCGGGGACCCAGGCCATAGGGCCGGTTCATCAGGTCATCGCGCTCGGACTTGGCCTCGGTCGGGTTGCGCACGGTGTGGTGCATGCCCGTCAGGTCGATGGTCGAGCCGCCGATCAGCTTGCCGTCCGCGTCCTTGGACGGCGGCGACGGGGGCGGCATGTGGTCGAAGAAGCCGTCGTTCTCGTCGAAGTTGACGATCAGCACCGTCCGCGCCCAGACCTTGGGATCGGCGGTCAGGGCGTCGATGACCCGGGCGGTGTAGTCCGCGCCCTGGGCTGGGCTGGACGGGGCGGGGTGCTCGCTGTCGGCGGCCGGGGCGATGATCCACGACACCTGCGGCAGGCGGCCGGCGACGACGTCCTCGCGCAGCTTGTCCAGGTGCCAGGTGCTCAGGGCCAGATCCTTCAGGCGCTTGTCCGAGCCCGGAACGTCCTTGTGGGCGTCGCGATAGGCCTTGAAGCCGGCCAGGGGGTTGTCGGTGAAGTTGTCGGCCATGTCCTGGTAGATCCGCCAGGAGACGCCAGCCTTCAGCAGCCGCTCGGGATAACTAGTCCATGTGTAGGACTCCGCCGCCCCGCCCTTGTCCGGGAAGTCGTCGTGCGAGTTGGAGATCGACGGGCCGCCTTGCGTGCCGGACGGATCGTTGGTCCCGGTCCACAGGAACAGGCGATTGGTGTTGGTCCCGGTCTGGGTCGCGCAGTGATAGGCGTCGCAGAGGGTGAAGGTCTCGGCCAGGGCGAACTGGAACGGGATGTCGGCCCGCTCGAAATAGCCCATCGACCAGGCGTGCTTGGCGTCGGGCCAGCGGTCCATGCGGCCCTGGTCCCAGGCGTCCTGGGCGTCGGTCCAGCTGTGCGGCGTGCTCTCGACCCGCATGTGGGCGAAGGTCTTGGTGGTCTCCAGCGGGAACGGCGCCAGCAGCTGGTCGCCATAGCTCTGGACGAACACCGAGCCGTCCTTGCGCGCGCCCTTGTCCCTGACCGGAACCGGGAAGCGGTCGCCGAAGCCGCGCACCCCGGCCATGGTCCCGAAATAGTGATCGAAGCCGCGGTTTTCCTGCATCAGGATCACCACATGCTCGACGTCCTTGATCGTGCCGGTGCGGACGTCGGCGTCGATCGCCGCCGCCCGGGCCAGGGCCGGCGGCAGGGTCATGGCGCCGATCGCGGCGAGCAGACTACGGCGGTCGAGCTGGGGCATGAGAGAGCGCTCCGGAGAAGGTTTCGCCGGAATTAGCACAGCTGATTGATCAGGGATGTGACAACTGGACTAGACCAATCCAATTCTTGTCATCCCGGCCGAACCCCGGCGAAAGCCGGGGGTAGAGCCGGGACCCAGGGGGTGACGAAGCGCGATGCGCGCCGCCCCTGGGTCCCGGACAGCCTCTACGAGGCTTCCGGGATGACAAGGTTAGGATCAATCAAACACGATCACCGACCGCGCCAGTTCCCCGCGCTTCAGCTCGTCGAACGCGCTGTTCACGTCCTCCAGCTTGATCCGGCGCGAAATCAGTTCGTCCAGCTTCAGGCGGCCCTGCATGTAGAAGTCCACCAGGCGCGGCATGTCGACCGGGAAGCGGTTGGAGCCCATGTAGCTGCCCTGGATCCGGCGCTCTCCGAGAAAGTCGACGCCGTGCAGCTCGATTTTCGTCCCGACCGGGATCATGCCGATCACATTGGCCGTGCCGCCCCGGCGCAGCATCTTGAACGAGGCTTCCGCCGTGGCTTTCAGGCCGATGGCCTCGAAGCTGTGGTGGACGCCGCCGCCGGTCAGCTCGACCACGGCCTTGGCGATGTCGTCGACGGCCGAGGCGTCGATCACGTCCGTCGCGCCGAAGGTCTTGGCCAGGGTCAGCTTGGAGGGCATGCGGTCGATGGCGATGATCCGCCCCGCGCCGGCGATCGCCGCGCCGTTGATGGTGGCCAGGCCCACGCCGCCGCAGCCGATCACCGCCACGGTCTCGCCCGGCCGGACGTTGGAGGTGTGCATCACCGCCCCGACCCCGGTCATCACCGAGCAGCCGATCAGGGCGGCGCGGTCGAACGGCATGTCCTTGCGGATGGCGACGCAGGCGTGTTCGTGCACCAGCATGTACTCGGCGAAGGACGACAGGTTCAGGAACTGGGCCATCGGACCGGTCCCGCCGCCCAGGTCTTCCTTGAAGAGGCGCGGCTCGCTGCCCTTCGGACGCTTGGTCTCCGGGCTGACGCACAGGTTCATGTGGCCCGTGAGGCAGACCTCGCAGTGGCCGCAGTAGGGGTTGAGACAGGTGATGACGTGGTCGCCGACCTTCACGGTCCGCACCTCGTCGCCGACCGCCTCTACGATCCCGGCGCTCTCATGGCCCAGCACGGCGGGCAGGGGATGGGTGTAGGAGCCCTCGACGAAGTGCAGGTCGGAGTGGCAGACGCCGGCGGCCTTGGTGCGGATCAGCACCTCGCGCGGTCCCGGCTTGCCGATGGCCACGGTTTCGATCTCGAGGGGCTTGCCCACCTCGCGCAGAACAGCGGCCTTCATGCGTGTCTCCCTTTGACCTGCGGGGAGACTAGCGTTCCGTCCAGCCCAAACGGAAGAGGTATTCGAACAAATGTTTGGACTGGTCGGCTTTACGCGGCCAGCGCCTGTTGGCGTTCCGGCAGGATGCGGCTGACGGCCAGCAGGACCGTCATGTCGCCTTCGCCGCTGGTGATCACGGCCGCGACCAGCGGGGAATCCTCGCCGTCGCCCAGGGACGGGGGCGCATTGATGTGCTCGGCCTCGACGGTGAAGCTGTCGCAGACGGCGTCGACCAGCAGGCCGGCGACGTCGTCATGGTTCTCGACCACGATGATCACCTGGCGCGCGCCGTCCTGGGCGGGGCCCTTGCCGAGGCGCCACGACAGGTCGATGACCGGCATGACCTGGCCGCGCAGATTGATGACGCCGCGCACGTAGGGCGGGGCTTCGGGCAGCGGAGTCGGCGGGGTCACGCCGCGGATCTCGCGCACCGCGCTGACGGGGACGCAATAGGTCTGGGCCCCGACCTCGAACGAGAGGACCTGCAGGGCTTGGCCTTGGGCGTAGGACACGGTGTCGGTCATGAGGGCGGTCTCCGTGGAGGTCGCAAAGATCTGTTCCGACCCACCTTTCCTGAAAAAGATGAACAAACCCGTTCCGACGATCGTTGAAAGACTTCGTTCAGGCGCCGTTCAGGCTCGGAGTCCGATCGTCCACATGACGCTTGAGACGACGCGCCGCGCCGCCAGAAAGCGAAGGACCCAAGTTCGAGAGAGCCAAGGAGGCCATCATGGCCAGCAAGATCATCACCACGGTCGGTCGGGTCGCCGCCGGCGTCGCCGCGCTCTCGCTGGTCGCCGCCGCGACCACGGCCTCGGCCGACTCGCGCTACGGCCACTATCGCGGCCATCGCGGCAATGACACCGCCGCCGTGGCCGTCGCCGCCGGCATCGTTGGTCTGGCGGTCGGCGCGGCGATCTCGGACGGCAACCGCAACGATCGCTACGACCGCGGCTACTACGACCAAGGCTACTACGCCCCGCCGCCGCCCCCGCCGCGCTATGGCTATGGTTATGGCTACGGGTACGCCCCGCGACCGTACTACGGCCGCCCGGCTCGCGATTGCTGGACGACCCGCGAGTACGACCGCTGGAACGGCGCGTACTACGAGCGGACCGTCTGCCGCTAAGCCATCATCGGATCAGGTCGCCGTTGTGAGCCGGCGACCGGATAGGCGCTGTCCGCCCCGACACGCCGTCAGCCCCGACGTCTTCGGACGTCGGGGCTTTTTCGTTTTGGGGATTCGGGGACTCGACTCCGGCGAACAATGGGAACAAAAAAGGAACATTACCGCGCCGCAGGAGGATCGCCCATGTCGTTCGCCGATCAGACTTCCGTGTTCCAGAGCCCGTTCGGCGCCGGCCTGCGCCTGACCGACGATCGGCTGGACATCGCCGAGGCCGTGCTGGCGGGGGCGTGGCGCACCTTGCGCGCGGCCGGGTTCGGCGAGGCCGAGGTCCAGGCGCTGTTCGACCAGATCGCCGACCGGCCCGAGGACCTGGCGCGCCGCCTGCGCAAGATGGCCAATGCGGCGGCCTGAGCTTCGGGTCCGGGGTTCAGTGCGAGCGCTCCAGCAGGGCGCGGAGGATTTCGGCGCGCTGGGCCGTGTCGACGCCGATGCGGCCCGCCAGTTCGCGAATGCCGGCCGGATAGGCCTCGCCGCCGTCGGCGATCGTCCTGGCCTGGTCGGCCAGGCGGCGCAGGTCGCGATCCAGTCGCTCGATCTCTTCGCGGGCCAGCAGACGGGCTTCGTTCTGCAGGCGCTTCACGCGCTGAGCGGTGGTCTCGGGACCGCGCCCCAGGTCATAGATTTCCGCCACGCCGGTGACGGGCGGCACGATCTTCAACGGCTTTCCGGCCATGGATTCGGGCTCCTCGATCCGGACCGGTTCGCGCCGGCCCACATCATATCAAAGCCTGGCTTAGCGTCAGCGTTCCGAGGTTTTCCGTGAAAGCGGGGCTGGGTGGCCGCCGCGCCACAGGCGAGCGCGACGGCCGAAAGGGGCAGATCGTTCAGTGCGCGACCTGGCTGTACGGCGTTTGCGAAGCCGACGGCGGCGCGGTCGGCGCCGGCTGCGGCGCCGGCTGAGCGTAGGCCTGGGGCTGAGCTTGAGCCGCTTGCGCTTGCGCTTGCGGTTGAGCCGGGGCCGGGGCCGGGCGGCGGAACTTCAGGCTGCGGCCCTGGAACTGGGCACCGGTCTCCATGGCCAGCTGCTCATGGGTGATGTCGCCGTCGATTCGCGCCGTGCCGTACAGGCGCACGGCCTGGGCCGTCACCGCGCCGATCACCAGGCCGTGGATCTCAATGGCCTGGGCGATGATCGAACCCTCGATGCGGGCGTTCGGACCGACGATCAGCTTGCCCACCTTCACATCGCCCAGCACCACGCAGTCGAGATGCACCTCGACGTCGCCGACGATGTCGCCGCGGATGGTCAGGCCCTGGCTGAACATCGAGGCGGGCTTCGGGCGCGCGGGCGCCGGCGCGGCCTGCTGAGGCTGCGGCGCCGCGGCGCGACCTTGATCCAGCGGGGTCAGGGCCAGCGGCGCGGCGGTGTCTTTCTTCTTGGCGAACATCGGCGGCGACCTTTGTCTCAAAATGGGCTTCAGGAAGCACCATGCCGCAAGAACCGGGCCGATTTCAGGACTGAGCCGTCAGGCGTCCTTGACGTGAGTGGTGGGGCGATCCTCGCCGGACGAGACTTCCTGATGCCAGACGGCGTTCTTGTCCTCGTAGGTGATGCCCTCGGTCTCGCCCGAAACCCGCTGCTCGCCGGCCGCGCGCTGGGCCGCCTTCAGCGCCGCGTCGTGGCTCGCGAAGGTCTCGGAGAAGGTGTCGCCCACCTTATAGGCCCAGCCGCCGTCGTGCTCGACGATGATGTAGGTGAGGTCGGTCATGGGGCGTCTCCAGGTAAGCGTCGCAGGTGAACGGGGCGCCAGGGGAGGGGGTTCCGGATGGCGAGTCTTGTCGGATCGTGCGGCAGATGACAATCGCCGTCCATCGATTGCGATGCAATCTATAGTAGCATAAATCTACCATGGCGAGGTTAGTGAGGGCGCCATGATTGAACCGCATAACGTTATGCGTTATGGCTCTCCAAGGTGATCAGAGGTTTCGCCAATCGCGAAACCCAGCTCATCTGGGAAGGCGCGCGCTCGCGTCGACTGCCTGATGACATACAGGCCTCGGCTCTGCGGAAGCTGCGTATTCTCAATCGCGTGGCGCGCCTCGATCAATTGCGCGCGCCGCCGGGCAATCGGTTGGAGGCGTTGCAGGGCGATCGCGCCGGGCAACACTCCATTCGCATCAATGACCAGTGGCGAATCTGCTTCCGCTGGCGCGACGGGAATGCCGAGGATGTCGAAATCTGCGACTACCATTGAGATCGACCCGGCCGATTGGCTGCACAATCCCACGCCGGGCGATATCTTGCTGGAGGACTTCCTGAAGCCGATCGGCATGAGCCAGACGGCCTTGGCCAAGGCGATCGGCGTGCCGCCGCGCCGTATCAACGAGATCGTCCTGGGCAAGCGGGCGGTGACGGCTGACACCGACCTGCGGCTGGCCCGCTACTGGGGTCTGTCGGAAGGCTTCTGGCTGCACCTGCAGACGGATTTCGACCTGATGGAGCAGAAGCGGAAGATGGGCGCGGAGCTGGACAAGATCACGCCGCGGGCGGCGTGATCTTTTAGGCCACCTTCACCCGCGCCGCGCTTTCCGGCAGGTCCGTTCCGAACGCGCGCTGGAAGAACTCGGCCACCGTGGGGCGTTCGAGCTCGTCGCACTTGTTGAGGAAGGTCAGGCGGAAGGCCAGGGCCACGTCGTGATCGAAGATCTCGGCGTTCTGGGCCCAGGTGATCACCGTGCGCGGGCTCATGACCGTCGAGATGTCGCCGTTCATGAAGGCGTTGCGGGTCATGTCGGCGACGCGGACCATGGCCGAGATCGTGCGCTTGCCTTCCGTCGTGTCGTAGGACGGGTTCTTGGCCAGCACGATCGCCGCCTCGACGTCGTGCTCCAGATAGTTGAGCGTGGTGACGATCGACCAGCGGTCCATCTGACCTTGGTTGATCTGCTGGGTGCCGTGATAGAGGCCGGTGGTGTCGCCCAGACCGATGGTGTTGGTCGTGGCGAACAGGCGGAAATACGGATTGGCGCGGATGACGCGGTTCTGGTCGAGCAAGGTCAGCTTGCCGCCGGCTTCCAGCACGCGCTGGATCACGAACATCACGTCCGGACGGCCGGCGTCGTATTCGTCGAACACCAGGGCGATCGGGCGCTGCAGGGCCCAGGGCAGGATGCCCTCGCGGAATTCGGTGACCTGCTTGCCTTCCTTCAGGACGATGGCGTCCTTGCCCACGAGGTCGATCCGCGAGACGTGGCTGTCCAGGTTCACCCTGACCAGCGGCCAGTTCAGGCGCGCGGCGATCTGCTCGATGTGGGTCGACTTGCCGGTGCCGTGATAGCCCTGGACCATCACGCGGCGGTCCTTGGCGAAGCCGGCGCAGATGGCTTTCGTCGTCTGCGGATCGAACTTGTAGGCCGTGTCGATCTCGGGGACGTGCGGGTCGCGGTGCGAGAAGGCTGGAACCTTCATGTCGCTGTCGACGCCGAACGCGTCGCGGAGCGTCACCCACTTGTCGGGGACCAGGGTGATCAGCGGATCGGCGGCGGAGCTGGTATCGGCGAACTCGGGCATGACATCGGATTAAACGCTTGAGCCCCCCCGTTTCAATTGGAATCCAATTGAAACGAAAGTTTGAGTCCGCGGAGCGCGACCAAAGTCACGCTTTGGGGCAGGGGAAGAGGGCGCCGCGTCGCGGCGCCCGCTCCAGCGCTATTTTTAGTGGTTGGCGATGATCACCGAGGCGATCAGGCCGGTCGCGACGGCGGCCAGGACGTATTGGTCGTTCACGCGCTGCCAGCGATAGCCGCGCGGCGGCTGGCGCAGGCCGTAGCGACGATAGTCGCTGACGTAATAGCTGTTGCCGCGATAGCGGTGGTCGAGGCGTTGGCCCTTGGCCCAGCGGCGATACTCGCGTCGGTCGTCACGGCGGTCGTCGCGGCGATCCATACGGTTTTCGTGACGCGCCTGGTCGCGGCGGCCTTGTTCATAGGCCCGGTTGCCGCGATGGTTGTCGTTGCGATAGTCCTGGGCCGAAGCGGCGCCAGCGCCGCCGGCCAGCATCAGAACGGCGAGCGAAGCGGTGATAAGACGTTTCATGGTCGGTCTCCTTGGAAGGTGAGAGCACCCTAGGATGCTCGACCTAGAGGCGGGATGAACGGTCCCGCTCAGCTTAAGTTCATGTTTCATTTGAGATATGTTGTTGCGAGAAGTGTCGGCTAGATGACCATCCGTTTGATCCGCATCGGCTTTCCGGGATTGCTGTCCGCCGCGCGCCGCGAATTGGGCGCGACCAGCGCCCTGCTGGTGGTCACGCTGGGCGGCTGGGGCTTCCTGTCGATCGCGGATGAGGTGGCCGAGGGCGAGACCCGGGCGCTGGATCTCTCGGTGCTGAAGGCCCTGCGGGTCGACGGCCAGCCGCACGAACTGATCGGGCCTGGATGGCTGCACGTGGCCGCCGCCGACATCACCGCTCTGGGCTCGGTGACGGTGCTGGGCCTGATCATCCTGCTGGCCTTCGCCCTGCTGGCGTCCCTGCGCCGCTGGAGCGAGGGACTGCTGCTGGTGGCCGGGGCGGGGGGCGGCCTGCTGATCAGCCAGGGCCTGAAGCGGGTGTTCGAGCGCGAGCGGCCCGATCTGGTCTACCGCGCGGTCGAGGCGGTCAACGCCAGCTTTCCGTCGGGCCACGCCATGCTGTCGGCCGTCGTGTTCCTGACCCTGGGCGTGCTGGCCGCGCGCTTCGCCGAGCGGCGGCGGGTCAAGGTGCTGGCGGTCGGGGCGGCTGTGCTGGTCAGCCTGCTGGTCGGTCTCAGCCGCGTCTATCTGGGCGTCCACTGGGCCAGCGACGTCCTGGCCGGCTGGTGCATGGGCGCGGCCTGGGCCATGGCCTGCTGGCTCGTGGCGTTCTTCGTCCAGCGGCGGTTCAGGCCTTCGGCTTTGGCCGCCACCTGAGTTCCAGCGTCGTCCACACGGCTCCGACCATGTCGAACAAGCCCACGGCCAGCCAGGCCTTGGGCAGCCAGTCCAGCAGGACGAAGGCGCCGATCACCACCAGCGACAACACCCGCAGCACCACCGAGGCCCGCATATAGGTGCGCTGCCCGGTCCAGCCGGCGACGTGATAGCCCATGGCGTAGGCCATCAGCAGCAGGCCGGCGAATCGCACCCAGGGCAGGGACGGGGTCTCGACGTGGGCGTGCAGCAGGGTCAGCACCGGGCGCGGCGCGACGGCCAGGGCCAGGCCCGCCGTCGAGATCAGGCCGCCCCAGGCCCAGATGCTCCAGGGTTTGCCGAACGGCACCGGGGTCACCGGCGTCGGCGGATCGACCGGCGCGCGCCAATCTGGGTCGGTCATGAGATGTCTGTCCCTCGCCCGGAAAGGCGGCGCGAGGATGGCCCAGGCGTGGGTCGCTTCGCAAGCTCGGAGCGATTTGGCCGTCGCGCGGCCGGGAGCGCGGGGAGGGGAAGGCCCTAGGCCTTCACCATCCCCGACTTCTGCAGGGTCTTGTACGCCTTGATGACCCTCTGGAGCTTGTGCTCGGCGCTGCGGTCGCCGCCGTTGGCGTCGGGGTGGCAGCGCTTGAGCAGTTCCTTGTACTTGGCCTTGATCGCGGCGCTGTCGGCGCCGGCTTCCAGGTCGAGGTCGGCCAGGGCCTGGCGTTCCAGCTTGCCCAGGCTGCGCTCGGCGGCGTCGCGCGCGGACTCGGCCTTGCGCTGCTGGGCCCGGAAGATGCCGAACGGGTCGGCGAAGGCGCGGGCGTCGCGGGCGGCCGCCGCGGCGGCTTCCCGGGAGTTGGCGTCGGCCTTGAAGCTCCACGTCGGGCGACCGCCGGTCTGGCGCTCAGCCTCCTGGGCGGCGCGGATCTGCGCCTCGCTCATGCCGGCGTAGAAGTTCCAGTTCTTGTTGTACTCGGCCGCGTGCTGCTGACAGAACCAGTAGTGCTGGTTCGGCAGGTCGCGCGACTTCGGCGCCTTGGTCGATCCCGCCAGTCGGCAGTCGGGATGATCGCAGCGCTTCTCGCCGGGCTTGAGGCCCAGGACGTCGTTGACCACGTCGTCCTCGCCCTTCTTGGGAGGGCGGACGCGGATGTCGGTGAATTTGGGGCGATACTCGAACGGCCGGTTCATGGCGCTTAGAGTAATCCCGCGCTATTTCCGTTCAAGGATTGACATGCAAGAGACGCACATGGGCGACGTCACGGACACCCTGCTTCGCAAACTGAACGAGGCTTTTTCGCCCTCGAAGCTCGAACTGGTCGACGACAGCGACCGCCATCACGGCCACGCGGGCCACACCGGTTCGGGCGAGAGCCACTTCAATCTGCGAATCGAGGCCGAGGCCTTTGCCGGCAAGGCCTTGGTGATGCGCCAGCGCATGGTGATGAAGGTGTTGGCCGAAGAGTTGGCGGGGCCGGTCCACGCCCTGTCGATCATCGCCAAGGCGCCCGGCGAAGCGTAAGGCGGCGCTTACTTTTTGCTTGCCTGACGGCTCTGCGGCTGATTGCCTCTCTCCCCGGCGCGATCCTGCCGGCAGGCCAGAAACCGCATGAGCGCCGACGTCACCCAAAGCCCCGAATCCGTCGAACAGGACGCCGCGCGGATCCTGCCGGACCTGCTGTCGCGCGCCTACGCCCGCTATTCGAACTTCACGGTGGCCGCGGCGGTGATCGACGACGAGGGCCGCGCGCACTACGGCGTCAATGTCGAGAACGCCGCCTATCCAGCGGGCACGTGCGCCGAGCAGACGGCGATCGGGGCGATGATCACGGCCGGCGGCTCGCGGAAGATCGACAAGGTGCTGATCGCCGCCGGCTCCGACGCGGTGGTCCAGCCGTGCGGCGCCTGCCGTCAGCGCATCGCCGAGTTCGCGGGCGAAGCCTGCGAGATCATCTCGGTCCAGGGCGGCCGAACGACCCAGCGGATCCCTTTCTGGACCTTGCTGCCCCATTCCTTCGGGCCGCGCGACCTGGACTGACTGGCCGCACGAAATTCTTGCGATGAGCCGTTTCTCTGGAGGGGAGCGGCCTAAGCCGTCTGGCCGACCAGGGTCTCGAGCACACGGCGCAGATCGGCCTCGCGGAAGGGCTTCTGCAGCACGGTGGCGCCGCGGTGGTCGTCGGTCAGGCCCGCCTCGCCATAGCCGCTGGCGAAGGCGAAGGGCACGCCGCGCGCCTTCAGGGCGTCGGCGACCGGGAAGATCGGGCGGCCGCCCAGATTGACGTCCAGCAGGGCCGCGTCGATGTCGGCCGACCCCGCCAGGCGCAAGGCTTCCTCGATCTCGGCCGCGGGACCGACGATCGTGCAGCCGAGGTCGGTCAGCATGTCCTCGACCAGCATCGAGACCAGCGCCTCGTCTTCGACGACCAGGACCTTCAGGGACGTAAGAGTCTTCATGTTTCAGGGCTCCAGCGCGCGCAGGGGCAACGCCATTTGGCAGACGAGACCAGCGGCATCATAGGTCAGCTCGACCCCGCCGGATAGCTCGGCCGCAAGACCGCGCTCCAGAAGGCGCACACCGAAGCCGCGGCGGGCGGGCGGGGTGACCGGTGGACCGCCGCTTTCGGTCCAGGTGAGACGTAAAACGCCATCCTCGATGGCCCAATCGACGGCCACGTGGCCGTTCGGGGTCGAGAGAGCGCCGTACTTGGACGCGTTGGTGGTCAGTTCGTGAATGCCCATGCCCAGGGCCACCGCGGCCTTCGGATTGAGGCGCACGTCGCCGGCATAGGTGAAGCCGACGCGGTCCTCGCCGGCCATGGCGTGCAGCTCGAGGTCGAACACCTCGCGCAGGCTGGCGCCGGCCCAGCTTTCGCGGGTCAGCAGGTCGTGGGTGTGCGACAGGGCGATCAGCCGGGTCTCGAAGGCGTCGCGGAAGAACTCCGGCGCGGCGACCGACCGCAGGGTCTGGGCGGCGATCGACTGCACGGTGGCCAGGCTGTTCTTCACCCGGTGATTCAGCTCGTTGACCAGCAGCTTCTGACGTTCCTCGGCGCGCTTGCGCTCGGTGATGTCCAGCGACACCCCGGCCAGGCGCCGCACGCCGCCGTTGTCGGCGCTCGTGGCCGCGCGGCCGCGGGCGTGCAGCCAGCGCAGCTCGCCGGTCGGGTGCACCACGCGATACTCGATGTCGTAGTTCGTCCCGTCACGAATGGCGCTCTCGATCGCCGCCAGGACGCGCGGACGATCCTCGGGATGGATGGTCTCGATCAGGTCGGCGAAGGTGAAGACCTCGTCCGGCCGGCGCCCGTAGTTGAGCTTGCAGAGGTCCGAGGCCTCGTAGGTCTTGGTGGCGACGTCCAGATCCCACGACCCCATGCGGCCGCTGTCGAGCGCGAACTTCAGCCGCTCCTCGGCCCGCCGGCGGTGGGTCAGTTCGGCCACGGCTCCGGCGTTCAGCTGGATCGAATCGATGGTGGCCGCCACCTGGGCGCCCAGGCCGATGACCAGGGTCTCGTCGTGGAGGCTGAAGCGGCCCGGCTCGGGATGGCCGAAGAACAGGCCGCCCAGCACCTCGCCCCGCCGCGTGGCGACCGGAATGGCCAGGTAGCTGTGAACCGGAAGATGCCCCTCCGGCATGCCCTTGCGCGGGGCGTTCCTGCCATAGCGCGGGTCCTGGGTGATGTCGTCCGACCGCACGACGCCGGCGTTCTCGAAGGTAGGGGCGAAGACCTCGGTCTTGCGGAGCTTGGGGAAGCTGGCGAACGCTTCGGGCGCGGCGCCCGACAGGCGATAGAGCGCGTAGGATTCCCCATCCGGCTCGACCTGATTGTAGAAGAACGCCCCGTACGCGGCGCCGATGATCTCGCGCGCCCCATCCAGCACCACCTGCACGCAGGTGTCGATGTCGGTGCTGCTGGTCACGGCCGCGTTCACCCGGGCCAGGGTTTCGGACTTACGGATTTCGTCGGCGAGGGCGGCTTCCAGCTGGGCCAAGCGCGCTCGCGCGTCCGGCTCATCGCCGTCGCGAACCCTGCTCTCAGCCACCAAGCTGGCCAAACACGCCCCCTAGAGTCCGGACCGCCCCTGGTCCGCAAGGACGCAAAACGCGCCTTTTTCGATCCGGTTCCCAGTCATCGAAATGGGCGACCTTGACTGTAGAGATTCAGAGTTCGGCGTCTTCGTCCAGGGGCGCGCTGATCCGCAGGGCGGTGATCTGGTTCCTCTGCCGGCGGAACACCTGGAAGCGGTGATGGTGGAAGATGAAGGTCTGGCCCGGCTCGGGGATCATCTGGGCCTCGTGGATGACCAGGCCGGCGATGGTGACGGCGTCGCCTTCGGGCAGGCGCCAGTCCATGGCGCGGTTCAGGTCGCGCACCGTGACGTGGCCGTCGACATAGACCGAGCCATCCTGCTGGCGGCGCACGCCCTCCAGCGCGGTGTCGTGCTCGTCGTCGATCTCGCCGACGATCTCCTCGAGGATGTCCTCCAGCGTCACCAGCCCCTGCAGGGCGCCGTACTCGTCGACGACCAGGGCGAAGTGGCTCTTGCGCTTGAGGAAGGCGTTGAGCTGGTCCTTCAGGTTCGTGGTGTCGGGAATGAACCAGGGCTCGCGCAGGATGGCGGCGATGTCCAGGCCCTCGACGCCCGTCGGCGATTGCGCCAGGGCCTTCAGGAGGTCGCGGGCGTGCAGCACGCCGATGATGTTGTCCGGCTCGTCGCGATAGAGCGGGATGCGCGTGTGCTGGGCCTCCAGCACTTCCTCGACGAGGTCGCGGGTGGGCTGGTCGGCGTCCAGCAGGACCATCGACTTGCGGTGGACCATGATCTCCGAGACGTCCATGTCCGACAGGTCCAGCACCCCGCCCAGCATCCGCCGGTCGTCGGTCTCGACCAGGCCCTCGGAATGGTGGTAGTCGACCGCGCCGCGGATCTCCTCGTGGGCGGCCAGCACGTCGACGGCCATGTCCAGCTTGACCCCGAACACCCGCAGGGCGCGGCGCACGATCCACTGGATCACGTAGATGATCGGCCCGAACGCCCGGACGATGAACAGGGTTGGGCCCGACAGGGCGCGGGCCGTGTCGTCCGGGCGGACGATGGCCACGGTCTTGGGCAGCACCTCGGCGAACACCAGCACCAGCACGGTCATGGCGGCGGTGGCCACGGCCACGCCCCACGGTCCGGGGATCAGGCGGGTCAGCACCTGGGTCGCCAGGGCCGAGGCCAGGATGTTGATCAGGTTGTTGCCCAGCAGCACCGCCCCGATCATCGTCTCCTGGTCGGACAGCAGCTTGTTGACCCGGCGGGCCGGCGCGTCGCCCTCGCGCTCCAGCTGATGCATCCGCGAACGGCTGGCCCCCGTCATCGACGTCTCGGCGGCCGAGAAGATCGCCGACAGGGCCAACAGGGCGATGACGATGGGCGCGAGGCCGAGCAGGGCGGTGAGCATGGGACGCTTTTACGCTGCAAGAACCAATTAGAGGAGAGCCGGCCGACCCGCGCGGCAGTTTGATCGCAACGTGAGCTGTGCCGTATGGACACCCCCTTCAGCGAGTGCAATCTGGGCGAGATTGGTTGACCTGGGTTTGGCTCTTGGAGAGTGTCTTTGGACGTCTATGCCGAACGGCGTGAATTAAAGGCGCAACTTAAGCGAGCGTTGAGTGATGAATTCGTTGTGGTCGCCGGGCCGGATCATCCATTGCTCCTCAGTGGGCCTGACTTGTTAGTCGGGGGGCGGGGCGGTCTTACCGCTATCCTATGTGTCGCGGCCCGAGAGCGTGCACAGCCGAAGTTGGCTGTGGCGCGGTTCGCACTGATGAAGATGGCGCTGCCATCTCATGCGCGGTTTGTTCTCATAGCCGATGATCAGGATGCGGGCGTGGCCAAGGTCCTTGAGCGCGATGTCGGCGTAATTTTGTCTATGGCCAACAAAAGGGAGCGTGCTGAGTTGTCGGCTATTGCAGAAAATCCATCTCGTGTTGATGGAAGGCCCGTCCCTGAAAAGTTGCGGGCACAGGCGCACGAACGGTTCTCCACTACATATCGCGTTAGTCGAGCGGTGAGGCAGCGTGGTGCCCGCTTTGGCGTTTCGGCAGTTAGTGATGAGTATTTTGGCGATAATGTAAGAAGGGTAGCCGGTAATTCGAGAGCCTTTTCCAGGCTGTCATTGCTTGGATCTGAGAGATCGTTCCGTGTCGACAGTGGCGTTCCATACTTAACCGGGGAGCCATCTATTCCAGTATTGGCGGAAAATATTCCTGAGTTTCCTGGAGATCCAGAAAAATATGCCAGAGCAAGTGCTTTTGCTGGATGGGCGATTGCGACGGGTGGGCTACCTAAGGAGGGAAGGTTGATGGACCTCCTAGATCAGAGGACCCGATATCAGTGAGCGCCCGTCGAAGTCGTCATTTGGCAATTCAGGCTTTAGTACGAGGTTCGTCACTATTTCCGGGAAATCCGGATCTTGCGCAGGTCGATGCTGAGCTGGAAGAGTTGGGACGATGCAATGGCTTGCAGCCCGTGAAACGTCAGCGATTACTGCAAGTTATACATTCCACCCGCGCACTAGATACCAGCCTTCTGGCTGTTATTCGCCACCATGGGGTGACGCCAAGATACAGTATCGGAAAAATGTTATATCAGTTATCTAGTCTGCCGGTCGGATCAGTTGGTTATGTGACTCACAACGCTGCCGCAGGTTTCGTCGGTGGAATATGTAGCATTAGAAACAGGTATGCCCATAAAGCTGGTGCATTCCCGAATTCGACTCTTGAGGTGGATAGCCTCGTTGCGCGAATTCATTCCTGCATTTCTTCGATATTATGAGAAGCGGCCCCTAAATCGCCCCCTCGCTCACCAGGAACTCCTTTAGCGCTTCCCGGTCGACGTCCTTAGCCACGAAGGCGTCTCCGATCCCGCGCACCAGCACGAAGGTCAGCGCGCCGCCTTCGGCCTTCTTGTCCTGGCCGCAGTGAGCGACCAGGGCGTCGGCGTTGAACGGTTCGGGGCGGACGTCGCTCATCCGGGTCGGCAGTCCCGCCGCCTTGATCGCCGCCTCGGCGCGGACCGCGTCCTGGCTAGGGCACAGACCCAGCTTGGCCGAGAACCGGAACGCCTGGGCCATGCCGACGCCGACGGCCTCGCCGTGCTTGAGCGCGTCGCCGAAACCCATCTCGGCCTCGATGGCGTGGCCGAAGGTGTGGCCGAGGTTCAGCAGGGCGCGGCGGCCGGCTTCCTTCTCGTCCTCCTCGACGATTTCGGCCTTCATCTCCACCGAGCGGCCGACGGCGCGGACCAGGGCGTCGACGTCGCGCTCCAGCACCTTGGCGACATTGGTCTCCAGCCACTCGAAGAAGGCGAAGTCGCCCAGCAGGCCGTACTTGACGATCTCGGCGTAACCACAAGCCAGCTCGCGGGCGGGCAGGGTGGCCAGGACGTCGAGATCGGCCAGCACCAGGCGCGGCTGGTGGAAGGCGCCGATCAGGTTCTTGCCGCGCGGCGTGTCGATGGCGGTCTTGCCGCCGACCGAGCTGTCGACCTGGGCTAGCAGGGTGGTGGGAACCTGCACGAAGTCGACGCCGCGCTTGTAGATCGCCGCCGCGAAACCGGCGAGGTCGCCGACCACGCCGCCGCCGAACGCCACGATCTGGTCGCCGCGCTCCAGGCCCAGGGCGAGCAGGCGGTCGGAGAGATCGGCCAGGCCCTCGAAGCTCTTGCTCTCCTCGCCGGGCGGGATGGTGATGACGTCGACCGCGATCCCGGCCTTCTCAAGCGACACCGCCAAGCGCTCGCCGTGGTGCTCGCCGACATTGGCGTCGGTGACGATGGCGACCCGCTTGCGCTTGCCCAGCCCACTTCTACCAAGCACCGGAGCGATCCGCTCGCCGGCCTTGTCGATCAGGCCCGGACCGATGACGACGTCATAGGCGCGATCGCCCAGCCCCACGGAAACGGTGCGGATCATGGCGATACTCCTATTTGGCGGACATGTGGGCCAGCAGCGCGGTCAGGATGGCGTCGACCGCCACCCCGTGCGGGGTGTCGCCGGTCTCGACGTGCACCTGGGCCTCGGCATAGGCGGGATAGCGCGCCTTCGCCAGTTCGGTCAGGACCACCACCGGATCCTTGCCGCGCACCAGCGGGCGATTGTCCTTGCGCGAGACGCGGCGGGCCAGCAGCTCGACATCGGCCTTCAGCCAGACCGAGACGGCCTTGGCGTTGATCAGGGCGCGGGTCTCGGGACTGACGAAGGCCCCGCCGCCGGTGGCCAGCACGTGCGGCGGCTCGTCCAGCAGGCGGCCGATCACCCGGCGCTCGCCGTCGCGGAAGGCGGCCTCGCCCAGCTCGGCGAAGATTTCCGAGATCGAGCGGCCGGCGGCGGCCTCGACCTCGTTGTCGGCGTCGCGGAACGGCAGGTCCAGCACGGTCGCCAGCCGCCGTCCGACGCTGGACTTGCCCACGCCCATCAGGCCGACCAGCACGATGGTCCGCTGGCGCAGGGCGGCGAGTTCTTCGGGGGAAAGGACGATGGCGGTCATGATGCGGTCGCGGGTTTACACGAGGCTGGGCCAAACCGCCAAGTTTGCGAGAACGCCGCGATGCGTCATAACCGGTCCATGGTCTTTTCGAAGCGTCACACGCAAGCCGTCGCGCTCTCCGCGCTCCTGCTCACGTCCTCGGGTCTGGGGACCATCGCCGGGGCCCAAGAGGCAGGGCAGGAGGAGGTCAGGGTCAAGAGCCTGGCCGCGCCCGACTATTTCTCCAGCCCGGTGGCCGAGACCGGCCTGGGCGGTGATCTTTGGAAGGACACCGCTCCCGACATCATGCGCGATGTCGTGCCGAAACTGGCCGGGACCAGGCCGCTGTCGCCGGCCTTCGCGAACCTGGCCAGGCGGATGCTCTCGACCGGCGCCAACGGTCCGGCCGGGGTGGGCGACAATGTCGACATGGGCGCGGCGCGCGGCATGGCCCTGGTGGCCCTGGGCGAGGCCAAGGGCGCCAACGCCATCCTGGACCGCGCGACCGGCGCGCCCGGCAGCGCCCCACTGTCCATGGCCACCGCCGAAGCGGCCCTGATCACCGGCGACGACGACAAGGCCTGCCGCGTGCAGGACGCCCTGACCGTCGATCGCGGCGCGGCCTACTGGCTGCGCCTGCGGGCCTTCTGCCAGCTGAAGGCCGGCCAGGCCGACGCCGCCCAGCTGACCTTCCAGCTGGCCCAGAACGCCACGAAAGACACGGACTACGCCCGCCTGATGGGCGCGGCCCTGGGCGGAACGGCGTCGGGCGCGGCCAATCTGAAGAACGGGGTCAACTACGCCCTGTCGCGCCGCCTGAACCTCGACCTGCAATCGGCCGCCGCCGTCGCCTCGGCCTCGCCGGCCCTGAAGCCGGTGCTGAAGCCCGCCAGCGGCGACCTGGCCGGCGTCGCGCCGGGCGCGGACCTGACGGCGCAGGAGGCCTCGGACCTGGCGTTCCTGCGTCAGGCCAAGACCGTGCCCGCCTTTGTCGAGGCCGCCCACGCCGCGGCCGCTTCGATCGCCGCCCTGGCCGCCGCCGGCGCGCCCTTGCAGGATCCGGTGCTGATGGCCCGCGCGGCCGTCGCGGCCGGCGATGTCGCCAGCGCCCGAACCATCCGCGGCCATCTGGTCCAGGACAGCATCCCCGGCGCTGGCCCCGCTGATCTCGCCATCCTCGACGCCCTGATCGCCGCCGCTTCCGGCAAGCTCGACAACCAGGTGCTGGGCAATCTGGTGGCGCGGGGCGCCTCGGGCGGGGCCAGGTCGGCGGCCCAGTCGGCTTCCGTGCTGCTGGCCAGCCTGGGCGGCGCGATGGACGCCGACGCCCGCGCGCAGTTCGCCAATTTCGACCTGGGCAAGCCGGCCGCTTCGTCCGCGCGAGTGATCCTGCTGGAGGACGCCGCCGGCGCCAAGCGCAAGGGCGAGGCGGGCCTGCTGGCCCTGTCGATCGCGCTGGACGCCGGGGCCACCGGGCCGCAGCCGGTGGATCGCGCCCGCATCGCCCACGCCCTCAACCGCGCCGGCCTGACCGCCGACGCCCGCGCCGTCGTCGTCGAGGGGCTGCTGTCGCTCGCCTTCGTCAAATGAGTACGAAGGGCTCCGGCTGGGTCGACGCCTTCCTGGAGATGATGGCCGTCGAGCGCGCCGCGGCCCGCAACACCCTGACCGCCTATGGCAAGGACCTGGAGGACGCCCGAGGCTTCCTCAGCCGCTCGGGCCGCGACCTGGATGACGCCGACGCGGAAGACGTCGAGGCCTATTTCCAGGACCTCGGCGCGCGGGGCCTGTCGCCGGCCACCGCGGCCCGCCGCCGCTCGGCCGTGCGGCAGTTCTACCGCTTCGTGCTGGGCGAGACCTGGCGAACCGACGATCCCTCCCGCCGCGTCGCCGCGCCCAAGGCCGGCCGGCCGCTGCCCAAGGTGCTGGAGCGCGAGGAGATCGAGCGCCTGCTGGCCGCCGCGATCGCGAAAGACGGCGCGCAAGGCCTGCGCCTGTCCTGCATCATCGAGCTGATCTACGCCTCGGGCCTGCGGATCTCCGAGCTGCTGGCCCTGCCGCTGACGGCCCTGGCGCGGGACCCGGCCTATCTGATCGTCAAGGGCAAGGGCGGCAAGGAGCGGCTGGCGCCCCTGAACGACGCCGCCCGGACGGCGGTGAAGGCCTACCTCGTCGCGCGTCCGGCCTTCTTTCCCAAGGGCGCGAAGGACAGCCCGTGGCTGTTCCCTTCGCGCGGCGCGTCCGGTCGCCTGACCGCCCGCCGCGTCGGGCAACTGCTGGAGGACGCGGCCATCGCCGCCGGCATCGACCGCGAGAAGGTCAGCCCGCACGTCCTGCGCCACGCCTTCGCCACCCACCTGCTGGAAGGCGGCGCCGACCTGAGGGTCATCCAGACCCTGCTGGGCCACGCCGATATCGCCACCACCCAGATCTACACCCACGTGGCCGGCGAGCACCTGCAGCACATCGTCCAGACCAAGCATCCGCTGGGGCGGAAGAAGACGCCGTATTGACGCGCGGCCTTGGCAGCCCTTAGGAAAGACCCCATCAAATCTACGGGTTTGCCTCTTGGGCCGCCCTATCCCGAAAGGCCCGACATGTCGGAAGAAACCCGCGACTCCAACGGAACCCTGCTGGCCGAAGGCGACACCGTTACCCTGATCAAGGACCTGAAGGTCAAGGGTTCGGGCGGCGTGACGCTGAAGCGCGGCACGGTGGTCAAGAAGATCCGCCTGACCGGCGACCCCGAGGAGATCGAGGCCAATGTCGACAAGGTCCGGGGCCTGGTCCTGCGCACCGAGTTCGTGAAGAAGGCCTAGCTTAACCCTCCCGCGCTAGGGTCTCCGTCGAACGGGCGGAGAACCGCCGGGCGGGGCTGAAAGCCATGGTGACGACGGCGGGGCAGGCGGGACCGATGGTCCTGGCCGCCTATGGCAAGACGATGGGGCTGGTCGGGGCGACGTCTCCTGAAGCGTCCAAGGACGCCCCCGTGGCGGCCAGGAGCCCCGAGGCCGAGGCGCTCGACCGCCTGAAAAGCGACATGCGGACCAACCGCAAGACCCAGATTGGCGAGGCCAAGGGCCGCGCCCGCGAGAAGCTGCAACGCATCATCGAGAAGATGAAGCTGCTGAAGAAGCTCTACGCCAACGACCCCAAGGCCATGGCCAAGGCGCTGGCCGCCGTGGCCAAGGAGCTGCAAGGCGCGGTCAAGGAATATGGCAAGGCGGCCAAGGACGCCGGCGAGATGTTCAAGGCCGACTTCGCCGCCGCCCCCGACGCTTCGCTGACGCCCGACCAGCAGGCCGCCGCCCGCAAGGACCTGGAAGACCAGGCCAAGGGCGAGGCCAGCGGCGACATGGACTTCATCAAGTCGGTCCGCGCGCTCAGCAGGGCCCTGAAGGACGAGCTGCAGACCGCCAAGACCAAGGGCATCCTGACCCAGCCGGGCAAGTTCGAGCGCTCCGACGAGGTCAAGGACGCCGAGGACGGCCTCAAGGATCTCGACCAGATGACCGAGGACCTGGACACGCAGATCCGGCAGGACATGCCCCCGGGCAGCCTGATGAAGCTGGCGGCTTAGGAGGCGCTGGCCCTCATTCCCCCTTGAACGCCTTCTCGATCGCCGCGACGTCGATCTTCTTCATGGTCATCATCGCCTGGAAGGCGCGGCCGGCGGCTTCGCGGTCCGGGCTGGTGGTCGCCTCGATCAGCTGCCTGGGCGTCACCTGCCACGACAGGCCGAAGCGGTCCTTCAGCCAACCGCACTGGCTTTCCTGGCCGCCGTCGGCCGTCAGGGCGTTCCAGTAGTGGTCGACCTCGGCCTGGCCGTCGCAGTCGATGACGAACGAAAAGGCCTCGTCCAGCTTGAAGGTCGGGCCGGCGTTCATGGCGATGACCTTCTGGCCGTCCAGCTCGAACTCGACGATCATCACCTTGCCCTCCTCGACGCCCTCCGGCCCGTCGCCGGGATAGCGGGCGATCCGGTGGATCTTCGAGTTGGGGAACAGCGAGACGTAGAGCTTGGCCGCGTCCTCGGCCTGGTGGTCGAACCACAGGAACGGGCTGATCTTGGGCATGGGTCTTCCTCTGGCGTTGTGAGCCTAGGACGGGTGGGTGAGGGTGGTTCCGACACCGCCTGAAGAAAATCGATTGTCCGTCGCGCCGGGAAGATTGCCTGATCCTCCACATCGACGCGACGGCCCTAGGCTTGCCGCGCGCGGGTCCCATCTTCATCGTCATTCCACATCCAAGGAGCATCCCATGAAGACGCGCAAACTCGGCGACGGCCTCGAGGTCTCGGCCATCGGCCTCGGCTGCATGGGCATGGGCCAGGTCTATGGCACGGCCCTCGACAGCGCCGACGCCCACAAGGTGCTGGCCAAGGCCGTCGAGCTGGGCGTGACCTTCTTCGACACGGCCGAGGTCTATGGCCCCTATCTGAACGAGATCCTGGTCGGCGAGGGCCTGAAGCCCTTCCGCGACAAGGTGGTGATCGCCACCAAGTTCGGCTTCGACATCGCGCCGGAAGGGACGGGCGAGGGCTTCGCGCGGATGCGCGGCACGGACAGCCGCCCCGAGCACATCCGCGCCGTGGCCGAGGCCTCGCTGAAGCGCCTGGGCGTCGAGGTCATCGACCTCTTCTACCAGCACCGGGTCGACCCCAACGTGCCGATCGAGGACGTGGCCGGGACGGTCAAGGACCTGATCGCCGAGGGCAAGGTCAAGCATTTCGGCCTTTCCGAAGCCGGCGCGGCGACCATCCGCAAGGCCCACGCGGTCCAGCCGGTGGCGGCCCTGCAGAGCGAATATTCGCTGTGGTTCCGCGAGCTCGAGGCCGAGATCCTGCCGACCCTGCGCGAGCTGGGCGTCGGTCTCGTTCCCTATAGCCCGCTGGGCCGGGGCTTCCTGACCGGGGCGCTGAAGAGCGAGCTGGCCGCCGACGACTTCCGCCGCAACCTGCCGCGCTTCCAGGGCGAGGCCCTGACCAAGAACCTCGGCCTGGTCGAGGCCCTGACCCAGATCGCCGGCGAGAAGGGGATCACCCCGGCCCAGCTGGCGCTCGCCTGGATCCTGCACCAGGGCCCGGACATCGTCCCGATCCCCGGCACCACCAAGATCGCCCGCCTGGAGGAGAACATCGGCGCCGTCGACGTCACCCTCTCGGCCGAGGATCTCACCCGCATCGCGGCGGCGGTTCCGGAAACGGCCATCGAGGGCGAGCGCTACACCAAGGCCGGCATGGCGATGGTGGGGCGGTAGGGGGGCCACGGCTAAATCTCTCCTCCCCCCTTGGGGGAGGGGGACCGCCGAACGGCGGTGGAGGGGGTCAGCGCCGCGCCTGCTGAGTCATGACCAGCCCCCTCCGTCACGCCGCGCTTCGCGGGCGCGCCACCTCCCCCAAGAGGGGGAGGAGAGGGCCCTTGATCCCTCCCGCCCGATCCGCCCACACTCCGCCCCATGGCCGCCAACTCGCTCCGCACGCTCGATTCCTTCGAACTCCTGAAGCTGGGCAAGGCCTCGGTCACGGTCGGAGGCCTCGCGGCCGGGGTGCTGATCGTGGCCGTGGCGCTGTTCGCCGCGCGGCTGAGCTCGGCGGGCTTGCGGCGGCTGCGCGAGCGGGCGGCCGGGGACGCGGCCTCGCTCTACATCGTCGAGAAGGTCCTGACCTACGGCCTGGTGATCATCGGGGTGACGGTGGGCCTGTCGACCATGGGCCTGGACCTGACCTCGCTGGCCGTGTTCGCCGGCGCGGTCGGCGTCGGTGTCGGCCTGGGCCTGCAGGGCATCATCAAGGACTTCGCCTCCGGCGTGAGCCTGGTGTTCGAGCGGCTGGTGGCGGTGGGCGACTTCGTCGAGCTGTCCAATGGCGGGCGCGGCGTGGTCCACGAGATCGGCCCGCGCGCCACCCGCATCCGCACCAATGACAGCACCGACATCATCGTGCCCAACTCGGTGCTGGTGAACGACCAGGTGATCAACTGGACCCTGCGCAACACCAACCGCCGCTTGCGCGTGCCGTTCGTCGCCGCCTTCGGGGCCGACAAGAACCAGGTGCGCGAGGCGGTGCTGAAGGCCGCCAGGGCCGCGCCCTACACCTCGCCGGACGACGCCGTGCGCCGGGCCCAGGTCTGGCTGGTCGGCTATGGCGAGAGCAGCCTGAAGTTCGAGCTGGTGGTCTGGCCCACCGTCGAGGCCGTGCGCCGGCCCGCGGCGATCCACGCGGCCTATACCTGGCTGATCGACGACGCCCTGCGCGAGGCGGGAATCGAGATCCCGTATCCGCAGCGCGACATCCGGGTGCGGGGGCTGTTCGGCGAGGAGGGCGAGGACGCCCTGACCAGTCTCAAGCTGGAACCCGCCGCCCGCCGCCGCAAGGCGGCCAAGGCCGTCAAGCCCGGCTCCAGCAACGACGCCGCCGCCGACCTCGAGCGCGAGGACCCCGACGAGGCGCCCAAGCCGGTCCCGCCGCCGGCCGCCAAGGCCTGACCCGCGCGTCGGCCTTGACCTTGATGCCGCGTCGCCGCAGTCTTCTCGCAACTGCGAAACGGCAGTGCGACAGCCGAAGGCGGATGCCGGTTTCGGCGACTGTCGCGCGTCAACAAAGACTGTTCGGGGAGTGATCGGCATGAAGACGCCGCGCGGCTTTTTCAAACCCTTGGCCATCGGCGCGCCGGCGCCCTATCGCGAGCTGCCGGCGCGCGTCGAGCGGATGATCCACTTCGTGCCGCCGCACCTGGACAAGGTCCGCGCCAAGATCCCCGAGATCGCCCCGACCGTCGACGTCATCCTGGCCAACCTCGAGGACGCCATCCCCGCCGACGCCAAGGGCGCGGCCCTGGCCGGGCTGGTGGCGATGTCGCGCGAGGTCGACTTCAAGGCCCTGGGCGTCGGCTTCTGGACGCGGATCAACTGCCTGAACTCGCCCTGGCACCTGGATGAGATCAGCACCATCGTCGAGAAGGCCGGCGACAAGATCGACGTGATCATGGTCCCCAAGGTCGAGGGGCCATGGGACATCTTCTACATGGACCAGTTGCTGGCCTCGCTGGAAGCCAAGCACGGCGTGACCCGGCCGATCCTGCTGCACGCCATCCTGGAGACCGCCGAGGGCGTGATGAACGTCGAGGCCATCGCCGCCGCCAGCCCGCGCATGCAGGGGATTTCGCTGGGTCCGGCCGACCTGGCCGCCAGCCGGGCCATGAAGACCACGCGGGTCGGCGGCGGCCATCCGGGCTATCGCGTCATCGAGGATCCGCACGCGGATGGCTCGCCCCGCGCCTCGGTGCAGCAGGACCTCTGGCACTACACCTTCGCCAAGATGGTCGACGCCTGTGCGGCCCATGGGATCAAGCCGTTCTACGGTCCGTTCGGGGCGATCGACGACCCGACAGCCTGCGAGCAGCAGTTCCGCAACGCCTTCCTGATGGGCTGCGCCGGGGCGTGGAGCCTGCACCCCAGCCAGATCGAGATCGCCAAGCGGGTGTTCAGCCCCGACCCGGCCGAGGTGGCCTTCGCGCGCAAGATCCTGGAGGCGATGCCGGACGGCACGGGCGTGGCGATGATCGACGGCAAGATGCAGGACGACGCCACCTGGAAACAGGCCAAGGTCATGGTCGACTGCGCCCGGCAGATCGCGGGCAAGGACGCGGAATACGCGGCGCTTTACGGGTTTTAGAGCGGCGCTGTCCCCCTCCACCAGCTTCCTGGTCCCCCTCCCCCAAAGGGGGCGGACAGGCCTCGCGCGGCGAGGTCAGGTGGGGGGTAGTGCCGAGCCTAGTCCTGCTCCGCCACCGTCGTCACGATCCTCGCCCCCGCCGTCAGCAGCTTGTGGATCGGGCAGCGATCGGCGATCTCGAACAGGCGCTCGCGCTGTTCCTCGTTGAGGTTGCCGTCGAGGCTGATGACCCGCTCGAAGCGCTCGGGCGGGGTCTTATCGGCGTCGTAGTGCGAGAACACCTCGACGTGCAGGCCGCTGACGTCCCAGTTCTTGCGGTTGGCGTAGAGGCGCAGGGTCATGGTGGTGCAGGCCGCCAGGCCCGCGGCGACCAGCTCGTGCGGGTCCGGACCGAGATCCAGGCCCCCCTGGGCCGCCGAGACGTCGGCGACGATGGTCGACGGGCCGGCGGTGACGAAGGTCTGCAAGACCCCTGTGCCGGTGTCCGTGGCAGTGGCGAACGGACGGGTCTGGGCGACTTCGGTCATGGGGGGATCCTTGCAGAGCGGTGGTCGGAAGCTGGCGCTTCCTGCCCCGCCGATCAAGGCCGGGCTTGTACGATCGGCTCCAGACGGAAATCCGGCGCGTGGTCCGGCCCCAGGGTGATCGAGGCGCGGGGGATCACGGGACGGTCGCTGGCCATCGAGACCTTGAAGCGCGCCAGCAGGCTGGCCAGCACGATCTGCGCCTCGGCCAGGGCGAAGCCCGCGCCGATGCAGACGCGCGGCCCGGCCCCGAACGGCAGGAAGGCCTCCAGGCCCCACGGGTGAGGCTGGTCGATGAACCGTTCGGGCTTGAAGGCGGTCGGGGCGTCCCACAGCTTGCGGTGCCGGTGGATGACCCATGGGCTGATGGTGACCATGCAGCCGGGAACCACGTCGCAGCCCGAAACGACGTCGGCCTCCAGGGCCTGGCGGGCGATCAGCGGCGCGGTCGGATAGAGCCGCAGGGTCTCGAACAGCACCGAGCGCAGCAGCGGCCAGGCCTTCAGATCGTCCAGGCTGGTCAACCGCTCGGCCGGGAAGGCCAGAACCTCGGCGCGGACCCGGTCCTGGGTGGCCGGATCGAGGGCCAGCAGATAGGTCGCCCAGAACAGCAGCCGCGAGGTGGTCTCGAAGCCGGCGGCCAGCATCGAGCTGCACTGGTCGCGGATTTCCTGGTCGGGCAGGGGCGAGCCATCCTCGTTCCGCGCGGCTAGAAGGCGGTCGAGCAGGTCGCGGACTTCCGGATGCGGCTTGGCCCGTCGCTCCTCGATCAGGGCGTCGACCGCCGTGAACCAGCGCTTGCCGAGCCGTCGTCGCTCGCCGTCCATGAACAGCAGGTCGTCGGCGCCCTTGGCGACGAAGTCCATCAGGTTGAAGTGCGCCGGCCCCTCCATGTAGCGGCGGGCGAGGTCGGCCAACAGCGCGCCTTCCGTGTCGGCGCGGCGCGAGAACAGGGCCCGCAGCACGGCGTCCAGGGTGGCGCGGTGGAAGTCCTGGGCCAGGTTGGCGCGGTCACGGCCCTCCAGCCCTTCCGCGAGGCCCGCGCCTGCGGCGACGAAGTGAGGCAACAGGCCGCCGATCGCGGCGGGGGTGAAGACGGGCGCCAGGCTCTTGCGCTGACGCCGCCAGGTCTCGCCCTCGGACATCAGCACGCCCTCGCCGACCAGCGGCTTCAGCGAGCGGGCGGCCTTCACGGGCCGGGCGTATTTGGCAGAGGTCAGCACGTGGCGAACGCCGGCGGGGTCGTTCAGGAACAGGCCCGGCTGGCCCATGAACATGTATGGCGCGGCGAGGCTCTCATAGTCCTCCTCGCAATAGGCCCCGATCAGGCTGCGGCCCATCTCCCAGGCCACGCGGAGCTGGCCCAGCGGGGTGACGCCCAGCGGCGTGGGGTGGATCTTCGGGGCGGGCGGGATCAGCGGCGCGGGGCGGACGGCGGCGAGCATGTCCATGAAGCGGCCTTCCGGTCAGCGGAGCGCGTTCGAGGCTCCATCCGGACGTTGACGCTATAGTCGCTCACGTCGCGATGCAATTATTCATCGCGGTCGGAATTCTTGGCCCGCAACCTCGTCCTTCGACAGGCTCAGGATGAGGTTTCCACGGACGCGTCGAGCGTAATCCTCATCCTGAGCCTGTCGAAGGACGAGGATGGACCCTCAGGCCGCGACCGCCCGCAGCGGGCTGACGTCGAACACACGCTGCGATCCGCGCCAGACCTCCACGAAGTCACAGCGGTGGTGCATGTCGAGAAGTTCGAAAGCTCTCGCGCGCGCGGCCGAGTCGTCGGCGCAGGGCGTGACGTCGAAGCGCGGCACCGAGCCGTCGGATTCGACACAGAAAAAAGTGAACACCTGCATGGGCGCTACGCACTCTCTACAGGCGGGGCCGCGCACGTTCGATGGCGGGGGCCGCGGGGCGCAGATCGACTTCCGCGACCTGCTACAAAAGAACATAGGACTCTATGTCGCGATTCACCAGGGGAGAGAGTCTCGATTCGAGACTCACCTGTGAACCGCACCATTCAGCCTGTGGATAAAACACGTCGGATTCGCGGCGGTTCCCGGCCGGAATCTGGCCTCTTTCCCTCGGGGGATTCCGCCACTAGGTTCGCACCCCTTCATCAACGGCGACGTTCAAGAGTCCATGGCCGCCCATTATCTCGATTTCGAACGCCCAATCGCTGATCTGGAAAGCAAGATCGAGGAGCTGAGCAAGCTCTCCGAGACCGCTGGACCGGGGGCGTTCGACCTCGAGATCCAAGCCCTGCGCGACCGCGCCCAGGAGCTCCGCAAGGAAGCCTACGCCAATCTGGACGCCTGGCAGAAGACCATGGTCGCCCGGCATCCCCAGCGGCCGCACCTGCGCGATTATGTCGCGGGCCTGATCGACGAATTCGTCGAGCTGCGCGGCGACCGCAAGTTCGCCGACGACCAGGCGATCGTCGGGGGCCTGGGCCGGTTCCGCGGCCAGCCGGTCGTGGTCATGGGCCACGAGAAGGGCCACGATACGACGACCCGCCTGAAGCACAATTTCGGCATGGCCCGCCCCGAAGGCTACCGCAAGGCCGTCCGCCTGATGGACATGGCCGAGCGCTTCAGCCTGCCGGTCATCACCTTCGTCGACACCGCCGGCGCCTATCCGGGCCTGGGGGCCGAGGAGCGCGGCCAGGCCGAGGCCATCGCCCGTTCCACCGAACGCTGCCTCACGCTCGGCACGCCGATGGTCGCCACCATCGTCGGCGAAGGCGGCTCGGGCGGGGCCATCGCCCTGGCCGGCGCCAACCGCGTGCTGATCCTGGAGCACTCGATCTATTCGGTGATCTCGCCGGAAGGCGCGGCCTCGATCCTGTGGCGCGACGGCGCCCGGGCCAAGGACGCGGCCACCCAGATGCGGATCACCGCCCAGGACCTGATCAAGCTGGGCATCGTCGATCGCATCGTCGAGGAGCCCGCCGGCGGCGCCCACTCGAACGGCGAGGTCGCCATCCAGGCCGTCGGCGACGCGGTCGAGGAAGAGCTGAAGGCCATGGCCCACATGAGCGCCGAGCAGTTGCGCAAGCAGCGCGCCGACCGCTTCTACGCCATCGGCCGCGCGGGGCTGCAGTAGGGCCTCTCTGGCCTCTTGCCTGACCCTAGGGTCATCCCCGCATAGTCTCCGAAAATCAGAGGGAGACCTGCGGCCATGGCTATCAAGACCCGTTTCACCGCGCTGTTCGGCGTCGAGCACCCGATCGCCCAGGGCGGCATGCAGTGGGTCGGCAAGGCCGAGCTGGTCAGCGCCGTCGCCAACGCCGGGGCGCTGGGCTTTCTCACCGCCCTGACCCAGCCGACGCCGGAAGCGCTGGCCAAGGAGATCGCCCGCACCCGCGACCTCACCGACAAGCCGTTCGGCGTCAACCTGACCATCCTGCCGGCCATGACCCCGCCGCCCTATGCCGAGTACCGGGCCGCGATCATCGAGAGCGGGATCAAAATCGTCGAGACCGCCGGTTATAAGCCTCAAGAGCACGTGGACGACTTGAAAGCCCACGGGGTCAAGGTGATCCACAAGTGCACCGCCGTCCGCCACGCCCTCAGCGCCGAGCGGATGGGCGTCGACGCCATCTCAATCGACGGCTTCGAGTGCGCCGGCCACCCGGGCGAGGACGACATCCCCGGCCTGATCCTGATCGCCGCCGCCGCCGACAAGGTGAAGATCCCGATGCTGGCCTCGGGCGGCATCGCCGACGCCCGCGGCCTGGTGGCGGCCCTGGCGTTGGGCGCCGACGGCGTCAACATGGGCACCCGGTTCTGCGTCACCCAGGAGGCCCCGATCCCGATGGCCTTCAAGGAGCAGATGGTCGCCAACGACGAGCGTCAGACCGACCTGATCTTCCGCACCCTGCACAATACCGCCCGCGTCATGCGCAACGCCGTCAGCCAGGAGGTGGTGCAGATCGAGCGGGCCGGCGGCGCGAAGTTCGAGGACGTCGCCCACCTGGTCGCCGGAACCCGCGGCCGCGACGCCCTGGCCAAGGGCGACACCGACGGCGGCATCTGGAGCGCCGGCATGGTCCAGGGCCTGATCCACGACATCCCGACCGTGAAGGACCTGGTCGACCGCATCGTCGCCGAGGCCGAGGCGATCATCCGCGGGCGGCTGGCGGGGATGGTGGGTTAGGACGCAACGCCGTCCGGCATGGGGACCGGTGTCGATCTGACCGGAATGCTCCGGCGCTCCACACGTCTCGGAAGGTCGTTTAGCCTCAGGGGCCGACCGCGAGATAGATGGGGTTGCCGATCACGAGCAATCGCCCCGCCGGGTCGCGCGAATTGACCCGCACCCAGCTGGCGCCCTGCCCCACGCGGATCGAGAACTCGCCCGCCGGAGAGATGCTCACGGCGGCCTTGGCCCCGTCACGGATCACCTCCAGGCCCGCGACATCGAGGTTGGAGACGACGGCGGTGAAGGTCACGGTCGCGCCGGCTTTAACCGCCAGCGTCTCGCCCATGACGGCCTTTCGGCCGCCTGTCGTGGCCGTCAGGTCGAGCATACGGTCGCGGGTCCCGTCCAGGTCGATGAACACCCGGCCGGCGCGCAGACCGGCGAGAATGGCTTCGGTCGAGAGGCCTTCGGCATGGACGACCGTCGCCGGACGACCGACGGCGGACGGCTTGTCGTGCGGGATGCCGGCGTCGTGGTTGTCGCTGCCGCCCACGGCGGTGATGCGCCGGCCCTGGTTCAGCAGGGCCTCCCAGAAGGGCACGCCCGACAGAACGCCCTCGAAGTCGCCCAGGGCCTTTTCGTTGCCGCCGTTGGCGACCTCGATCGCCTGGACGGCGTCGTAGTCGGTGTCCTTGACGGTCCAGCCGCAGCCCATGCACTGCTCGCCGGACGGCGCGGCCGGGTGGTTGATGGAGAAGACGCCGCCCGCCGCCTTCACCGCCTGCTGCAGGCCGCGAATGGTCGGCACGGTCTTGGACCCCAGGCGGAAGTCGATGAAGGCCGTGGGGCCGAAGACGTTGGCGTGACCCTGGAAGGTGGTGACCTCGCGGCCCGGGATCAGCAGCAGGCCGGGAAACGCCGGCTGGAGCTCGGCCATCGCCTCGGCCTGACTGGTCGTGTTGTGGTCGGTGATGGCGATGAAGTCGAGACCGGCGGCCTGAGCGGCCAAGACGGTGCGGTAGACAGGGCAGGGCGCGCGCGGGGCGTCGCCGGTCACGCAGCCGCCGTCGCTATGGGCGGTGTGCATGTGCAGGTCGCCGCGATACCAGCCCGGCGTCGTGGCCTTGGGCAGGACGGCGGGAAGCGGCGCGGGCGTGCGCTGGAACCAGATCTGGGCTTCGTAGGTCGCCTTCGCGTTCGGCCGAGCATTGGGCACGCCCAGCAATAGCGTCCACTTCCCGGCCGGCAGCGGTCCGGGCAGGTAGCCGGCCGTCGCCGCCTCGGCGGAGACGAAGAACGCCTTCCTGGCGCCGCCGCTCCAGCCGCGGAAGCGGATGGGGTCCATCAACCCCAGGTCCAGCACGGTCTTGTCCTCTCGGCCGGTGTAGTCGAACGCGACCGACAGGCGCGTGACGCCGGCCGGCACGTCGAAGGTCACCGGCTTGTAGGTCTGGTGGTCGGCGCCGCTGATCTGACCGGTCAGGACGAGATCGGGCCCGCCGGTCCGGGCCCAGGCGGGCGCGGCGATCAGCAGAAGGGCCAGGACGAGCCAGCGGATCATCGGAAGCTCCAATAAAAAGAAGGGCGGCCGAAGCTGCGGCCGCCCCAAGGTTCAGGGGAAGGAAGTCAGGCGGCGCGCCCTAGAACTTGTAGAGAAGCGCCGCCTTGAAGGCCCGGCCGAACTCCGGCCGGCCGACGCCGTACAGCGATCCGGCCTCGCTGCTGATGATCTGGCCGGCGCGGGGATTGCCCTCGGTCAGGCCCAGTTCGTTGGTCAGGTTCGTGCCGTAGACATAGGCCGAGAGCTGGTCGGTGAGGTTGAACCGCACCGTGGCGCCCACCAGGGTGTAGGCCGCCAGCTTGGAGGTGTTGGCCGCGTCCGAGAACCGGTCGCCGTAGCGCTCGATGGTGCTCTCGATCCGCAGGCGGCCGTCCATCAGGTTGAAGCCGGGCGTCAGACGGAAGGCCGTCTTTGGCACGCGGATCAGCTGATTGCCGGTGAAGTCGCGAGTCCGCGTCGCCGAGCCCGCCGGCGGCTTGATCTGGCAGGTCGGGTCCGAGGCCGAGACCGTGCAGCCTTCCTCGAACTTGTAGTCGCCGAACTCGGGGTTCTGGATCGTGGCGCTGAAGCCCAGGTCGAACCACGAGACCGGGCGTAACGTCCCTTCCAGCTCCAGGCCCAGGGTCTTGGTGTCGGTGATGCTGGTCTGGTTCACATAGGCGCCGGTGGTGGGGTTGAACACCAGGCTGCCGAAGGTCAGGGCGTCATAGGCGGTGTGGAACACCGTGGCGTAGAGATCGAGCTTGCCGGCGCTCAGCTTGTAGCCGGCTTCCCACAGATCCATCGTCTGGACGATCGGCGCGGTGTTGGACGCGTTGGTGATGTAGTCGCCCAGCGACGGCAGGCGGAAGGCCGAGGTGTAGCGGGCGAAGAGGCCCATGCGCGGGCTGATCCGATAGTCCGCGCCGACGGTCCAGCCGCTGTGCTCGAACTTGCGCGTGAAGCGGTCATAGACGCCCGAGCCGGCCAGCACGGTGTCGTCGGCCGGAGTCGGCGAGAGGCCCAGATTGATGGTCGCCGTCCGCTCGCTGCGACCGGTGAACTCCACCTTCTCCCAGCGCACGCCGGCGTCGATGCGCAGGGCGGGCGTCACCTGCCATTCGTCGGTCAGGTAGAGGGCGGTGGTGTTGGACTTGCCGTCGCCATTGGCGAACTCGGCGCCGTAACGGCTGATGCCGTTCTCGGTCAGGCTGGAGAGGACCTTGCCCGCGCCGTCGACCGCCACCAGGTCCAGGCGGCGCGCGTTCTCGCGCACGTCCAGCAGGGCATTGGCCGAATAGCGGTTGAACGCCTCCTCGACGTGGGCGTGATAGAAGCCGGCCGCCACGTCATGGGTCTGGCCGCCGATCTCGAACTTGTGCAGCAGGCGGGTGTCGTTGATCAGCTCGTCCAGCGGCACGGAGACGTAGCGCAGCGAGCCGTCCACCACGAGGCCGTTGCCGTTCTGGCCCGCGGTGTCGAACACTTGGCTGGGATTGGTGGCGTAGCGCAGCTGCACGTCGACCGCGCCGGGCGTCGCGGCCAGCAGGGCGGCCTTGTACTGGGCGATGCGGGCCGAGCCCAGCACCGGGGTGTTGGGGAAGAGGCCGATGCGCTTGGACTCCGAGGTCCGGTAGCGCAGGGTCTCCTGCAGACGCCAGCCATCGGCGATCTCATACTTCAGGACGGCGGTGGCCTGGGTCAGCTTGACCTCGGTGCCGCGCGACAGGTCCCAGTCGAACGGGCCCTTGGGGCCGCGCAGGGTCAGTTTCGTGGTCTCCGGACCCGCCAGCGTGCCGGTCAGCGGATCGAAGCCCGGCGCGGCGCTGGCCTCGCCATTGGAATTGAACTTCAGCGGCACGCCGGCGAACAGGATGACGTTGTCGTCCAGGTGCTTGATGTTGAAGTCGAAGCTGCCGCGCTGGAAGTCGCGGCCGATCGAGGCGCGGACCTGATAGCCCTTGTTGGCCGTGAAGCCGGGATCGCGGATGCCGTCATCCTCGCGCCAGAAGCCGCCGACGCTGGCGCGCCAGTCGCCGATCGGGCCGCCGTAATAGGCGTCGACGCGCTTGAGACCGTAGTCGCTGGCCTGGACCTTGACGACGCCCTCCTTCGTCTCGCCCTTGCGGGTGATGAAGTTGACCGTGCCGCCCGGGGCGTAGGAGGCGAAGATCGAGGATGGGCCGCCACGCACCACCTCGATGCGCTCGATGGTCTCGTCCAGGCGGAACGACTGGTCGGCGTTCAGATAGCCCAGGCCGCCGTCGTGCTGGACCGGCGCGCCGTCTTCCTGCAGGGCGATGGCCGAGAAGCCCTCCTGCGGGATGCCGCGGGCGCGGATGTTGGCGCTGGCCTCGCCGCCCGAGGCCTCGACCCAGAAGCCGGGCACCGACTTCAGAGCGTCGGCCACGCCCATCGGCGAGCGCAGTCGCAGGGTCTCTTCGTTCATGGTGGTGACGGCGTAGCTGGTGGCCAGACGCGTGCGGGCGTCGGAGCCGGCGCGCGAGGTGACGATCAACTCCTCGACCGTCGACACCTCAGCGGCGGCCGGGCCGACGGCCAAAGGGCCGGCGCCCCGCTGGCGCAGGGTGATGACCTGGGCGGTGGCCGAGGCGATCTCCAGGTCGCTGCCGTCGATCAGCTTGCGGACCGCGTCCTCGCGGCCATAGGCGCCTTGCAGGCCCGCCGCGCGGTGCTTGGCGGCCACGTCATAGGGGAACAGGATCTGCACGCCCGCCTGGCGCGAGAAGGCGGTCAGGGCCTGGGCCATGTCGCCGGCCGGGATGTTGAACTCCACCCGCGCGGCCGCCTGGGCCTGGGCGACGACCGGCGCGACCAGCGCCGTCGTGGCCAGAAGCAGACATGCGCCGATGCGCGGCGCCCCAAATCGCGTCCAAGACTTGATCATCGTATTCGCCCCTCTTTTCGTCCGCCGAAAACCGGCGTCTCGTTCGGCCAGATGGAGGGGGCGCGAAAAACCGCTATCGAGATTTTAGAAGAATTCGTGACGATCCATCGTCGATAATCCGTATGCCGAACGTTGTGCGCAAGGCGTCCAGGAAGTTCTCGGGATTGTCCGTCAGGAACCGGCCGCCCAGACGCATGGCGCCGACCTTGGGGTCTTCTACGACCAACTTGCGGGTGAGATAGCGATTGTACTCCTCGACAGCGTCGGCCAGGCGCTGACCGTCGAAGACGATTTCACCGCGACGCCAGGCCTGCACGGCCTGCACCTCGGATTCGGGAGCGGGCGCGATGACGACGCCGGTCGTCGTCACCGCCAGCGCCTGGCGCTCGTCGGTGGCGCTCTCGACGACGGCCCGGGTCTCGCCGGCGGCCGTCTTGATCGCCGCGCGGCCGGCCAGGACGATCAGGTCCAGGCCGACGGGGCGCAGTCGGGCGTTGAACTGGCCCGAGGCCAATTGCGCGAGCCCCTGCCGCGTGAACAGCTCGAACGGCCGCAGGGCGTCCTGGGCGATGGTCAAGGCGACCTCGCCGCGCTCCAGCCACAGGCGACGGCGCTTGCGGTCGAACCGCCACAGGACCTCGGTGTCGGTGTTCAGCTCGACCGAGCTGCCGTCGGGCAGGGCCAGGGTCCGCCGTTCGCCGACACCCGTGAGGGTTCGGGCGCGCAGCAGTTGATCGCGTCCCAGATAGGCCGCGCCGGCGACGCCCGCGGCCAGGGCCAAGCCTCCGCCCAGCCAGGCGCGACGGCTCATGGCCGGCCGCCCGATCAGGTCGGGGCCGGGCTCGGCGTCGCGCAAGGCGTCCAGCTTGCTCCAGGCGGCCGCGACCTCGGCGAAGGCGGCGGCGCGGCGCGGATCGGTGTCGCGCCAAGCCTCGAACTCGGCGGGATCCGCGCGGCCGGCGTCCAGACGCGCCAGCCATTCCGAAGCCTGGGCGATCAGCGCGTCTCTGTCTTGATCGCCCGTTTTCGCCATGTACTCGCTTTACTCCCGATCCTTCGGTCTTCGCTCGCCGCCAGGGACTTGGTCAGCAGCATCAGCCCTTTGGCTAGGTGCTTCTCAACCGTAGAGATGGACAAGTTCAACCGAACCGCTATCTGGCCCGGCGAAAGGCCTTCCATTTTCCGCAAGGTGACCACGCGCCGACACTGTTCTGGCAGGCGGTTGACCGCCTCGAGGACACGCGACAGCTCCTCGCGGGCGCTGGTCACGGCGTGCGCGTCCGGCGCGGGGTCGGGCAGAGCTTCCATCTCCAGCACCCCGATCTGGCGAATGCCCACGACCTTGGCCCGGCGGAAACGCTCGAAGGCCAGGTTGCGGATGATGGTCAGCACAAAGCGCTCCGGTTGCTCCAGGCGCCGCCAGTCGGGCACGCTCAGCACCTTGGCGTAGGCTTCCTGCACCAGGTCCTCGGCCTCGACGGCGTCGCCGGTCAGCTTGCGGGCATAGGCGCGGTAGGTCTGCGCGAACGGCAGCACCGCCTCGGCGAACCACTTGTCTATGTCACGTAGCCAAGCCATCGCGCCGCGTCCCGCCGGCGACGACCGCCAACTCCCAGAGCGCTGGAGTAGCGAAGCGAGGTGTCAGTTTGGCGACGGTCACCGTTTCACGCGATCCGGAGCGCGGCCGGCTCCGGCTGAACCGGCCGCTTCTTCGTCGCCCCGCCGGGCCGCTCCGCGTTTCAGGTCAGGCCGAGGGGCTGGCGGTCAGGATCAGAACTCCTCCCAGGATTCCTGAGCCACGGCCGCCGCGCCGCCTCCGCTCGGCCGCGTGAAGCTTGCGATCTTGGCCTGCATCTTGGCCACGGGATTGCGCGGCGGGGCCTGACGATCAGGCCGAGCCGGTTGGGCGCGGGCTGGCGCGGCGCGGTGCGCGCCCTGGCCGGTTTCAAAGCGCAGCACCAGGCGCGCCAGCTCATTGGCCTCGTTCTTGAGGTTGGACGCGGCGGCGGTGGCCTGCTCGACCATGGCCGCGTTCTGCTGGGTCACCTGATCCATCTGATTGACGGCGACATTGACCTGGTTGAGGCCCGTGGCCTGTTCCTGGGAGGACTGGGCGATCTCCGAAATCAGCAGGTCGATCTGGCTGACCTTGCCGACGATGTCGGTCAGGGCCTCTCCGGTCGCGCTGACCAGTTTCACCCCACGCCCGACCTGAGACGAGGAGTTGGCGATCAGGGTCTTGATCTCCTTGGCCGCTTCGGCCGAACGCTGGGCCAGGGCGCGCACTTCCTGGGCGACGACGGCGAACCCGCGTCCGGCTTCACCGGCCCGGGCGGCCTCGACGCCGGCGTTCAGGGCCAGGAGATTCGTCTGGAAGGCGATCTCGTCGATGACGCCGATGATCTGGGTGATCTGGCCCGAGCTCTGCTCGATTTCGGTCATGGCCGTGACCGCTTCCTGCATGATCCGCCCCGATTTCTCGGCGTCGACCTTCGCGCCCGTGGCGGCGCCGGAAGCCTGGCGGGCCCCCTCGGCGCTGCGCCTGACCGTGGCGGTGATCTCGTCGAGCGCGGCGGCGGTTTCCTCCAGGCTGGCGGCCTGCTGCTCCGTCCGCCGCGACAGATCGTCGGACGCGGCGGCGATCTCGTCGGAGCCGCCGCGGATGCCGTCGGTCGTCCCCGAGATCGCGGTCATCGCCTCGCGCAGACTGGCGATGGCGTCGTTGAAGTCGGACTTGATCTGGGCGTACTGACCGTTGAATTCCGCATCGATCTGGGTCGTCAGATCGCCTTGGGCCAGCTTCGCCAGACTGGCGGCGAGCGCGGAGACCACCATCGCCTGTTCGGCTTCGGTCTTGCGACGTTCGGCTTCGGCCCGCCCGCGCTCCCCCTCGGCCTCGGTCCGCAGCCGATCGGCGTCGCTGGCCAGATCGCGAGCCTTCAGGCCATTGTCCTTGAAAACCTGGACGGCCTTGGCCATCAGGCCAACCTCGTCGCCCCGCGCCTGGCCGTCGACCTCGACCTCGAGATCGCCGGACGCCAGGCGGCGCATTCTGTCGGCCAGGTGGTTGAGCGGCCGGGTGATGCTGACACCGGTCATCCAGAGCGCGCTGCCCACGCCCACGGCCGTGCCGAGCGCGGCGATAATCAGCAACTGCCAGCGCGTGCGGCTGGAATTGGCGCTCAAGGCGTTGGATTGTTCGTGGCCGTCCTTGATGCTGGCGTCGACGATCTTGGTGTTGGCCGCGCCGAAGGTCTCGACTTGCTTGGCCGCAATGATCATCGCCTGGGCCGCCTCATCGTTGCGGTTCTGTAAGCCGAATTCGACGACCTTATCCAAGGCGGCCTTCACGCCCACGGCGTTCGCCGACAGCGCCTTGATCTGGTCGCTCTGGCCGGGCAGGCCCTTGGCGCCGTCCTTCAGAAAAACCTGGAGCGTCGCATAGGTCTTGTCGTAGTTGGCCTTGGCGCTGCGTCCTTCAGGCGAGGCGCCGTCATAGAACACGGTCATGGCGGCGAAGTAAGCCATCTGGTTCAAGCTGCGGTTTGCGCGCGCCATCTCTACCCTGGCGGGACCACGCACGTCCGCGAGAACAGAATAGGTTGCATCGCTTTTCCTCAGTTGCTCACCGCCATAGGCGGCAACGAGCATACAGATCAGCCCAAGCGCGATCATCATGGAGGCGATTTTCACGCCGATCTTCGTATTCTCCAACAGGCGCACAGATGTCTCCCCTCCGCGCGCCAAGGAGCGCGGGATTATTGTTCGTCTGAATATATATTTTTGGGAACGCCAAACAGGCGGGCGAAATACACTTGCCCGACCGTGAACTCTTTGGCTCTGGAGTTTGACGAAATCTTAATTCGCGACCCCAGACGCTGACTTGCGTCAATGGGGCGCAGGTCATTGACCTGGCTATCCTCGGAAGGCGGCGCCGGGTCGAACGGGGACGTGGGCCGCATTGGCCTCCCTCCCCCACGACGCGGAGCAGGAGCCGATCCCCGCTACTTCCGCTTCTTCCTGAACTCCTCCGCCTTCTCCTGGCGGATCTCGGCGCGCAGGCGCTTGGGGGTCGACTTGTCGACCTCGTCCCCCGTCGCCGCCAGGACCTCGTTGGCGAATTCCAGGTCCATAAGTTTCATGCGCTTGATCTCGTCGCGCAGGCGGGCGGCGGTCTCGAACTCCAGGTTGGCGGCGGCCTCGCGCATCTTGGCCTCCAGGTCCTTGAGCGCGGCCTTGAAATTGTCGCCGCTGAACGGGCGGTCGTCGGTCTCGGACATGCCCATCGGCACCAGCACGCGGTCGCCGCGCTCGTAGGGGCTGTTGAGGATGTCCTTGATGTCGCGCTTGACGCTCTCGGGCGTGATGCCGTGCTCGAGATTGTAGGCGTGCTGCTTCTCGCGGCGGCGCGAGGTCTCGGCCATGGCCCGCTCCATCGAGCCGGTGATCCGGTCGGCATAGAGCACGACCTTGCCGTCGACGTTGCGCGCGGCGCGGCCGATGGTCTGGATCAGGCTGGTCTCCGAGCGCAGGAAGCCTTCCTTGTCGGCGTCGAGAATGGCCACGAAGCCGCATTCGGGGATGTCCAGGCCCTCGCGCAGCAGGTTGATGCCCACGAGGACATCGATATTGCCCATCCGCAGCTCGCGGATGATCTCGATGCGCTCCAGGGTGTCGACGTCGCTGTGCATGTAGCGGACGCGGATGCCCTGTTCGGTCAGGTATTCGGTCAGGTCCTCGGCCATCTTCTTGGTCAGGACGGTGACCAGGGTGCGGTAGCCCTTCTTGATGGTCTGGCGGATCTCATCGACCACGTCGTCGACCTGGCTGGCCCCGTCCTTGGAGACCGGGCGCACCTCGACCGGCGGGTCGATCAGGCCGGTGGGACGGATCACCTGCTCGGCGAAGACGCCGCCGGCCCGCTCGATCTCCCAGCCGGCCGGGGTGGCGCTGACGTGCACCGTCTGCGGCCGCATGGCGTCCCACTCCTCGAACTTGAGGGGGCGGTTGTCCAGGGCCGAGGGCAGGCGGAAGCCGTACTCGGCCAGGGTCCATTTGCGGTTGCGGTCGCCCTTGTACATGGCGCCGATCTGCGGAACCGTCTGGTGGCTCTCGTCGGTGAACAGCAGGGCGTTGTCGGGGATATATTCGAAGAAGGTCGGCGGCGGCTCGCCCGGCTGGCGGCCGGACAGGTAGCGGCTGTAGTTCTCGATGCCGGCGCACGAGCCGGTGGTCTCGATCATCTCGAGGTCGAAATTGGTCCGCTGCTCCAGGCGCTGGGCCTCCAGCAGCTTGCCGTTCTCGTACATCCAGGCCAGGCGTTCCTTCAGCTCGGCGCGGATGGCGATGATCGCCTGACGCAGGGTCGGGCGCGGGGTGACGTGGTGGCTGTTGGCGTAGACCTTGATGGTCTCCAGCTCGGCGGTCTTCTTGCCGGTCAGGGTGTCGAACTCGCTGATCGACTCGACCTCGTCGCCGAACATGGTCACGCGCCAGGCGCGGTCCTCGTAGTGGGCGGGGAAGATCTCGATGGTGTCGCCCCGGCGGCGGAAGGTGCCGCGCTCGAAGGCCATCTCGTTGCGCTTGTACTGCTGGGCCACTAGGTCGGCGATCAGCTGCTTCTCGTCCACCCGGTCGCCGACCGTCAGGGTGAAGGTCATGGCCGTGTAGGTCTCGACCGAGCCGATGCCGTAGATGCAGCTGACCGAGGCCACGACGATGACGTCGTCGCGCTCCAGGATCGCCCGGGTGGCCGAGTGCCGCATCCGGTCGATCTGCTCGTTGATGGAGCTGTCCTTCTCGATATAGGTGTCGGTCCGGGGCACGTAGGCCTCCGGCTGGTAGTAGTCGTAGTAGCTGACGAAGTACTCGACCGCGTTCTCCGGGAAGAACGACTTCATCTCGCTGTAGAGCTGGGCGGCCAGGGTCTTGTTCGGGGCCAGGATCAGCGCCGGGCGCTGGGTGGCGGCGATGACCTGGGCCATGGTGAAGGTCTTGCCCGAGCCCGTGACGCCCAGCAGCACCTGGTCCTGCTCGCGGTTATTGATGCCCTCGACCAGCTCCTTGATCGCCGTCGGCTGGTCGCCGGCGGGCTGGTAGTCGGAAACGAGCTTGAATTTCTTGCCGCCCTCGGACTTGTCCGGCCGCGCGGGGCGGTGCGGGGTCCACAGCATGGGCATGGTCGCGTCGGCGACGTCCTGGACGGTGTCCCCAAGGGTATCCAGGACGAAGGGCGTCGAGACGTCGGAAACGCCCCCAAGAGGCGCGGTGTCGGGGGTGCGAGGCATGGCCCCAAGTTAGGGACCCGCGAGGCTCACGGCTAGAGGGCCTGCTGACGGGGAGTGGCAGCAGCGTGGCGGGAGGACCGGCTGGGCGGCCTATGGCGCCAGCTCGCCTCACACCGGCTGGCGCGCCTTCCAGACACTGCCGGCCAGGAGGAGAGCGGCCAGCACTACGCAGGCGTCGGTGATCCAGCCGACTGGATCGGCCATTCGCGCGCCGTTTAGCGCGGCATGAACGCCGGCCGTCAGCAGCAATAGGGCCGCCGTCGCCAAGCGCAGGCGGATCGAGATGGCCGCGGGCGTCCAGACGATCGCCGTCCCGCTGGCCGCCAGGGTGGCGACGATCCAGACGGTCACCGGTGGGACGGGTAGGATCAGGGCGGCGACGGCCGAGGCGGCGTAGGCGAAAGGCTGGCTCCAGACGAATGCGGTCCAGACGCGCTCCCAGCGCGGCGCGGGGCGACCCTTGTCGCGGCGGCGGGCCAGCCAGATGGCGACGCCGCTGGACGTCACGGAGGTCAGGCCCAGTCCCAGCAGCAGATAGGCGACCTTAACCGGCCAGCCGCCGAACCAACCGAAGTGCAGGGGCGTCATCGACGACAGAACCTTGAGGCCCAGGGCGCCGCTCTCGTAGCCGACCTCGCCGAGCAGCTTGCCATCACCATCGAGCACAAACGTCTCGCCGCGCGACAAACGGCCAGGGGTGACGGCGTTGACCATCACGTGCTGGCCGCGCTCGCCGGGGTGTTCGACATAGAGGTATGCCGGGCGCGCATTGGGACGAGCAACGCGCAGGGTCTCCAGCGGCTTGGCTAGGTCTAGCACCGGCGCGGGGCGTGGATCGTCGGCCACCGTCGGGCCGCTGAACAGGGCGTAGGCCTTGGCGGTGTCGCCCTTGAACGTGGCCAGGGCCAGCACGCCGACAATGATCACTGTCAGGCCCAGGAACGCGCCGGTCAGCGACACCACCAGGTGGAAGGGCAGACCCCAGATGCTGATGCGATTGTGAAGGTCGGCCTCCTGCAGGCGCTTGGATCCTCCCCAACGAAAGGCGAAGGCGTCCTTGAAGACGCGTGGATGCGACAGGACGCCCGAGATCAGAGACGACAGCAGGGCCACGCCGGTGAGCCCTACGACGAAGCCGCCCCAGGCGCGGGGCAGGTGCAGCACGGTGTGGAGCTCGGCCTGGAATTCGGTCCAGGGCGTCTTCAGCTCGCCGACGATCGCGCCCGAGGCGTCGGCGACCACGGTGCGCTCCGCCTTCTTGGCGTCGTCGAGATGGGCGGTCAGGCGCGGGCGGACAGACTGGGGCAGCTGGATCAACAGGTCATGGGCGGCGGGATTGATCGCCAGGGCCTGGCGGAAGGCTCTGTCCACCGCCTGGGGCGTGGTGTGCTGCAGCACCGGCCCCGCCGGCTGTTCCCAACGGGTATACTCCTGGGTGAAGACGGCGATCGAGCCGGAAAAGCAGACCAGGTAGATCAGGGCCGCGAAGGCAAGGCCCAGGGCTGAATGGCCGGCCAGCATGGCCCGCACGAACTCGGCGGGGACCTTGGGCCAGATCGGCTTGCCGATCGCGCGCGGCTTGGCGGAAGGCGTCGGTTTCGCGGCGTTCATTACAGCGCCCCCTTCAGGAAGGCCGCGCCCAGGGTAACGACCGAAACGCCGGTCAGCACGGCGGTGGCGCGCAGGATCTTGTCGTCGGACAGGGTCCAGGCCATGCCGCCGGCCCACAGGAACGGCGTCATCAGTCCGCCGATCACCATGCGGCTCTGTATCGCGCCAGGCGCGCAGATGGCGATGGCCAGGCCGCAGCCCAGGGCGGCGATCCCGGCCAGCGGACCGGCCAGGAAGGCCCGCAGCCAGCCGCGCCAGGCGATGCGTCGGCGCTCGGACGGCTCGAGAGCCAGTTCGCGCGGAGCCTTCTTCTTGGCGTTGCGAAACTCGACGCCGGTCGCGACCAGCGCCAGGGCCACGGTCGAGCCGAGCGCCAGAACGATGGCCGGCCCCCGTGCGCCGCCCAGCAGGAAGCCACTGGCTGCCAGGATTACCCCCAGCAGCGCCCAGGCGCCGGAGATCAGCCAAGGGCGGCCTAGGCTGTTGCGTCTCCAGGCTTGGCGCAGCAACAGGGCCGCGACCAGAACAAGGGACGTCAGGGCCAGGCCGACTAAGGCGTCGGGGGCCAGCGAACCGGTCACCAGCGGGTCTCGAGCGAGACGCCGATCACCCGAGGATCGCCGAGCAGGGCGATGTTCTGGTCGGAACGGGAATACTGGGCGTACTTCTTGTCCAGCAGGTTCTTGCCGAACACGTAGATCCCCCAGTGCTCCTGCTCATAGCCGAACCGCCCGTTGACCAGGGCGCGCGCCTTGACCGGGTCGTCGGTGGCCTGGTTCACGTCGGCCTGGGAATAGGCCTTGGTGCGGTAGTTGGCGTTGAGGTTGGCCACGAAACCGTTGTCCCAGCGATAGTCGGCGCCGGCGGCCAGGGTCCAGTGCGGGGCGTAGGGGAACTCCGCGCCCGTCAGGTCGGTCGAGGTCGTGCCGACATTGACCTTGAACTCGTCGAACTGGGTGCGCGTGTGACCGACCGAAGCGTACCAGTTGAACCGAGGCGTCACCTGCTGCGACACCTCCAGCTCAAAGCCGTAAAGGTGCGACTTGCCGGCGTTGACCACCTGATAGTCATAGGCGTTGAGGCCCAGGTAGACGATGACCTGCTGGTCCTTCCAGTCGGTGTAGTAGGCGTTGGCGTTGACCGTCAGGGTGTTGTCCAGCCAGGCGGTGCGCAGCGAGGCTTCGTAGTTCCAGGTATACTCCTGGTCATAGGGCGCGACCGTCGAGCGCGCGATGTTGACCATCTGGCCGCCCGAGCGATAGCCGCGTTGGGCGGTCAGGCTGGTGGAGATGTCGTCGGTCCAGGCGTACTTCACGCCGATCTTGGGTAGCCAGGCATTGAACTTGCGGGTCGATTCCGGGGCTGAGGCGCCGGCCTGCGCCACCATGCCGGTGACGAAAGCGTTCACGGTCGGCACGAAAGGTTGGTAGGGCGCGGGGAAGGCCGCTGCCGAGGGCAAGGCCGAGGCCAGGATCGCCGTCGCCGTGCTGCTGCTGGTGTTTTCTTCGTGATCGTAGCGCAGGCCGCCCAGCAGGGTCAGCTTGCCGTTCAGGGCGAAGCTGCCGTCGAAGAACAAGGCGCTCGTTTCGATCGTCTCGGGGTTCACCGAGCTGTAATTGACCGGAATGACTGGCAAAGCGCCGGCATAGCGGGCCGAGAAGTCCGCCGCCGTCGCCGCCGCGACGGGCTGGGAATAGCCCATGCCCGCCAGGGTTTGCGTCATGACCGCCGTGAGGGTCGAGGTTGGGAACTGGACGTTGGTCAGGCTGACGGAGCTTAGGTCGCTGTCTCGTTTGGCGTGATAGAAACCCAACAGGCCCTTGAAGCGGGTGTGGGCGTAGTTCAGCCGCAGCTCCTGCGAGGCGGTCTTGGTTGTATCGTCGCGCGTCCCGTAGCTGATACGGGCCGGCGAGTAGTCGGCGTCGTACTTGCCGATCGAGTGCAGCTTGTTCCAGGACACGACGCCGGTCGCCGTCAGCTGGTCGGTCAACTTGTAGCTGGCGTCGAGCGTGAAGATGTCGCCCTTGGAATTGGAGGTCTGCGGATCGCCGGAGGTGTCGACCCGGTGGTCGTAGTGGTCCGGCGTATCGGTGCGCGAATAGGTATAGAGGTAGCCGGCGTCGCGCTTGAAATGGCTGTAGGTCGCCAGCGCCTTGAGGCCGGGCAGGGCGGTCGGGGTCAGCAGCAGCTTGCCGCGGACGTTGAAGATGTCGGCGGCCTCGGCGTCGACGTGACGGGTCGGGTTGTAGATGAAGCCGTCGGTGGACTTGTCCTCGACCGCCAGGCGGAAGGCCAGCTGGTCGGCGATGATCGGGCCGCCCCCGGCGAAGGCGATCGAGCGCTCGTCGCCACTGGCGGCTTCGGCGCGGGCCTTGAAGCCCCAGGTGAAGGTCGGATCGGTCGAGCGGATCACCACCGCGCCGGCCAGGGCGTTGCGGCCCTGAAGCGTCGATTGAGGACCGCGGAACACTTCGATCTGGCCGATGTCCCACATCTCCAGCGGGCCGCTATAGGCCGCGGCGTCGGGCAGGGCCGCGCCGTCCAGGTAGATCGTCGCCAGGCCGCTGGAGCCGCCGCCCGAGACGTTGGTGTTGGACACCCCTCGGATGGTGAAGCCGCTCTTGCCGTAGGTGTCGCTCATGTTGGCGGTGCGATTGACCACATCGTAGAGGGTTTTCAGATGCTCGCGCTCGATCGTGCGGGCCGTGGTCACCGCGACGCTGGTCGTCGTCTCCTGCAGGCCACGCGACGACTTCTCGCCGGTGACGATCACGGCTTCGACGGCGTTGGTCGATGGATCGACCGCGGGCGCTGTCGGGGTTTCCGCCGCGTGGGCCATGCCCATGGTCAAGGCCAGAGCGCTGACGGCTCCGATCATCGAAAGTTGAAAACGCATCACCGCCCCAGAATCTAATAATGCGTCGCAATTACGTTTAAGTGAGAATGACTGTCAATCGCAGTTTTTGGGGCTGTATCTCTCTTGCGCTTGGGGACCGAAGGTCTTCCCGTCCGGAAACAGCCGACGCATCTGCACCTCGTGGAAGAGGCCCGGAAAGAGGTCGGCCGGCGACGGCGGCAGGCGGCAAAAAGCGGCGAGCAGCCAGCCGGGCCGGCTGCTCGCCAGTCAGGGCCATCGAACCGATCGCCCGTTCGGCCGGCCATAAGGGGAGGACCGGCCAGAGTTTAGCTTTTGCGGGTGCGGCCAGGGGCTACTTCGACAGGTAGGGCCCGAACCGCTTCATGGTCTCGCGGCGCGCGTCGGTGTCGTTGAGGACAAAGACTTCGTACTGCTCGCCGCCGGGCGCGACGCGGATGACGACGTGGCCGTTATAGCTCTTGTAGAGGCTGTCCATGATCGGCCCGATCGCCGCCCGCGTCTCTGGCGCCATGCCGGTGGAGAAGACGTCGCGCGGACCCGGATAGAGACCCTTGGACGCCATCCGGGCGACCACCTCCTCGCCGGGCTGCGGCGAGAGCCAGTTTTCCTGCACCATGACGCGGGGCGCGAGATTGCGCAGGATGTTCTCGTTGATGGTGTCGCGGTTGCCGTGGTGGTCGAGCAGCATGACGTCGACCGGGCCGACCACCGCCGACACCGGAGTCTCGATGTCGCGCCACCAGGGCTGGGTGTAGTTGGGCCCGCCCGGGATATCGCCGCCCGAATAGTATTTGAACCGGCCATAGGCGAGCGTCAGCACGTTGCTGAACGGGTTCTCGTCGAACCCGCAATCCTTGACCGCGCCCTTGGGGATGTAGTCCTGGGTCTCGTCGCGCGCGCCGGTTTCGACGGTGCTCAGCGACATGCTCATCCGCCGGGCGATTTCCACTTGGGAGACCCCGTCGAAATGGTACTGGCTGAACACGTTGCGGACGGCGGGAGGCAGCTCGTAGAGCGCCGAGACCAGGCTCTGCAGGGTCTCGCGGCTTTGCAGCACCCGTTCGGGCGAGAAGCCGGCCTGATCCTCCGCATCGAAATCACCGTGCTGAGCGACGATGAAGGCGCGAGTGCTGGCTCGGCGCGCCTGATCGCGCAGAACATTGGCGGCGATCTGGAAGATATAGCCGTGGAGGTTGTCCACCGTTGAAAGGTTCTGCCGGGCCAGCCGGCCAAACACTTCCTGGACGAGATCGTCCGCCTCTTGGCCCGCCCGGATACGTCGCTGGAAAAAGCGCGTGAGCGGTCCTGAGTAGTCGATCACGACCTGCTCAAGCGGTGTTCTCATGACCGACGCCGACATGCTGGGGCCTCCTGTTCGTAGGACGCAGCAGCGTTTCGATGCCGTAAGAAAAATGTCTCCCGTCCCGATTTCCGGGCTGTGGGCCAGACGTCCGCGCCTCCAGATGAGTCCGTTTCGGCGAAAGCCAGTGCTTGGAACGGCGAGCCTTGCCCGCCTCCTAATCCCTCACTTCGTTCGCGCAGCCCTGGCCGTGTCCCCAGAAGCTGCCCTTGCTGCTTTCCAGGATGTTCTGGTCGCGGCGGGGCAGGGCGGTCAGGAAGTCGAGGCCGGTCTCGACCTCCAGCTGGCTGATCGGCACGATGAACCTGTCCGACGGCGTCTTCTTGTAGGCCTTGTTGTCGAGGCGGAAGCCGATCGCCCGGCCGCGCTGCACGTCGTACAGCACCTTGAAATAGGCGGCCGGCGACAGGATCTTGTACGGGCCCTTGCCGATCCACAGCGCGCTTGAGCCGTAGATCGGGCCGGTGATGACGATCACGTCCTGGTGGCCGCCGCACAGCACCGCCGCGTGCACGTCCTCCTCCAGGAACCGCCACTGGGCGCGGTTGAAGCCGGCGCCGACCTGCGGCGACATGTTGCTCATGTAGAAGCTGTCGTCGGTCAGGGGCTGGCTGGACTTGAAGTCGGCCGCCGGGGCCTGGTGGCCGCGATCGCGGGGATTGGCCGGATCGGCATAGTCCTGCGGCGTCGGGCTGAAGCCCTTGGCGTCGGGATCGGCGCGGAAATTGTCCTTGCGCTTGGCGGTTCCGGTCAGGGCGGCCGGCGACAGCCGCTCGATCACCCAGTCGGGATTGCGCGTCTCCTTGTTGAACGACACGGCGTAGCCGTCGCGGCAGATCAGGATCTGCTTGGCCAACTCGTCGTCGCCGCGATGCCGGGGCAGGCCGACCTGGGCGAAGCGGTTCAGGCAGGCCGCCGGGGCCGGATCGGGCCGCGCGCCCTTCTGGGGCGTCCCCGGCGGCGTGGCCTGGGCCCACGAAGCGTCTGGGGCGAAGGCGGGCGCCAGCGCCAGCAGCGCGGCCCCGAGCAGGCTTGAGCGAAGCATCGCGGTCTCTCCCGTCTGGCGGTCAGCTTTCGGCGGTCAGGACTGAGTGGTGTCGCCGGTATTGGCCGTTCCGCCCGTGCCGCCGCTGCTGTTGCTGGAAATGCCCTTGGAGATGATGAAGCTGCCGCCGCTGATGCCGATCAGGCCCAGCACGGTCGGCGGCACCTCGACGAAGGCCCCGGCTTCGATCGACAGCAGCAGGAACAGCCCCGCCACCACGAAGGTGAAGATCAGGAACTGGAAGCGTGACAGGCTGGCCTTGACCGGCACGCGACGGACGGCGGCGGCCACGGCGTCGGCGGTCGGGGCCTGGCCGCCGGCGGCGGTGACGGCCGCGACCAGGGCCGCCTTCAGCGCCGTTTCGGACGGGATCTCGGCGATCAGCCCGTCCAGCTCGCCGCGCTTGGTGGCCAGCCGCCAGGCGACCACGGCCGCGAAGCCCAGGATGATGGCGACGACGGCGACGCCGACGATATAGGCCAGCAGGCCCCAGGGCGTGTTGATCATGATGCTTCCCCCTTATGTGCGTTCGTAGAGCTTGCCGCCGATATGCACGCCGAGGCTGGCGGCCAGGATCGAGAGCGCCTCGGTCGGAAGTTCGGGCAGCTTGTCGGCGTGGGCCGAGACCGCCTGCAGTCCCAGGGTCGCGTACCAGCCGGCGAACCCGACCACGACGCCCAAGGCTTGCAGGCGCGCGGGCGACACGCCGCCGGTCTTGGGATTGACGATCAGCCCCCGGATGTTGCCGCCGGAGAAGCCCTTCAGCAGCAAGACCGCCGCGACCACGGCCAGCCAGATCAGCAGGCCGTATTGCGCGAGGTCGGCGACAGGCTTCAGCGACATGGCAGGCCCCGGACGGAGGTCGACGCGAACGAAAGCCAGAAAAGGAGGGCGCGGCCGGACGCGATACGCGTCTACGGACTCGACGAATTCACGCCCCCGGTACAGCGCGGACTTTGGCGAGAGTTTATTCTTCTGTCAACTCAGAGATGTTTTACGAGTCGCTCCACCGTCAGCGGATCGGGCGCGCCCGAGAAGTACTTGTCGAGCGCCCGCTGGAAGCTCGGCTCGTCCGGCGCGGCGGCCTGGAACAGGGTCAGGGACGAGCGCAGCTTCAGGTCGTCGGGCGATCCGAACACGGCGGTGGCGTCGCGGCCGGGCAGGGCCAGGATGGCCTCGACCGCCTCGACGAGGCGCGGGCCCAGGACGGGATGGGCCAGATAGGCGCGGGCCTCGTCCAGATCGGCGATGGCGTAGAAGCGCGCGGTCGGGCTGTGGCCCAGGCCGGCGATCTGCGGGAACACGAACCACATCCAGTGGCTGGTCTTGCGGCCGCGCTTCAGCTCGGCCAGGGCGGTGTCGTGGACGGTCGTCTGGGCCTCGACGAAGCGGCTGAGATCCGCCATCGCAAACTCCCTGCAGTCTCTGTCAACCCGAACCGAACCGCCGCGCGGCCCAGTCGATGAACACCCGAACGCGCGGGGACAGCTGTCGGCTGCGCGGATAGAGCAGGGACACCGGCGTCGGGGTCGGGGGGAAGTCGGCCAGCACCTCGACCAGGCCGCCGTCGGCCAGCTGGGCCTCGACCCGGTAGCGCGGGACCTGGATCAGGCCCAGGCCCAGCAGGCCCATGGCCACGGTGTTCTCGGCCGAGTTGACGGTGACGTCGGCGGGCACGGCGATCTGGCGCGGCTTGCCGTCGATCGTCAGTTCCAGCGGGAAGGGGTGTCCGGTCCCCGCTTGCAGGAAGCCGACCATGCGGTGGGCCTTCAGATCTTCCGGCGCGAGCGGGACGCCCCGGCGATCCAGATAGGCCGGGGCGGCGCAGGTCACCTCGGGCAGCAGGGCCAAGCGGCGGCCGACCATGGCGCTGTCCTCCAGGTCGCCCAGCCGCAGCACGCAGTCGACGCCCTCGCGCACCAGGTCCACGAGGCGATCGCCCTCGGTCATCTGGATCTTCAGCTCCGGATAGCGGTCCAGGAACGCGGGCAGGCCCGGAACGATGAACCGCCGCGCCAGCGCGCCCTGGACGTCGATCCGCAGCAGGCCGCGCGGCGTGCGCTCGCGGAACGCGCCCTCGGCCTCCTCCAGATCGTCCAGCAGGCGCAGGCAGCGCTGGTAGTAGGCCTCGCCGTCCAGGGTGGGACTGACCTGGCGGGTGGTGCGCTGGAGCAGCCGCACGCCCAGCCGGCTCTCCAGCTGCTGCACGGCCTCGGTGGCGGTCGAGCGGGGCAGGTCGAGATCGGCGGCGGCCTGGGTGAAGCTGCGGCGCTCCACGATCCGCGTGAACAGGCGCATAGCCTCGAACCGATCCAAGTTTATGTCTCCATTATTCGACACTGCGAACAGTCATGTCGCGATTGGCTGAATTATTCAATCAGGGCGAAGGCGCATGGTCTCCCAGCCGACAAGAGGTCGGCCCCGAAAGAGACCGGAGACATTCCAATGACTCAGCAAACTTCGAAGGTGGCGCTGGTGACCGGCGCCTCGGGCGGCATCGGCGCGGAAACCGCTCGGCGCCTGGCCCGCGACGGCTTCGCCGTCATCGTCAACTACGCCGGCGCCGCCGCGCCCGCCGAGCAGGTGGCGCGCGAGATCGAGGCCGCCGGCGGCAAGGCGGTCGTCGCCCAGGCCGATGTCAGCGACCCCGCCGCCGTCCGCCGCCTGTTCGACAGCGCCGAGGCGGCGTTCGGCGGCGTCGACGTGGTGGTCAACAACGCCGGGATCATGAAGCTGGCCAACATCGCCGACGCCGACGACGCCCTGTTCGACCAGACCATCGCCGTGAACCTGAAGGGCGTCTTCAACGTCCTGCGCGAGGCCGCCCGCCGCCTGCGCGACGGCGGCCGGATCATCAGCCTGTCGTCCAGCGTCGTCGGCCTGCTGCCGCCCGGCTACGGCGTCTATGCGGCGACCAAGGCCGCCGTCGAGACGATGAGCGCCATCCTGAGCAAAGAGCTGCGCGGCCGGAACATCACGGTCAATGCGATCGCCCCCGGACCGACGGCGACCAAGCTCTTCCTGGATGGCAAGCCCGCCGAGGTGATCGAGCGCCTGTCCAAGGCCGCCCCGCTCGAGCGCCTCGGCCAGCCGGACGATATCGCCGGGAGCATCGCCTTCCTGGCCGGTCCGGACGGCGCCTGGGTCAACGGCCAGGTCCTGCGCGTCAACGGCGGCATCATCTAAGGGAGGGCCAGCGCCTGTCAGCCCGGACAGCCCCGCGCGGCTTCCGGGCTTTCCCGTGGCGGAGAGCCGAACAGTGTTCCCCGGCTGTTGACTCTCACTCGTACTGTATGCCACACAGTGTGTATCGCACACCATGTGCCACACACTATGCGACGCACACCCAATGCCCACCGATACGGACATCTTTGAATCGCTCCGCCTGGAGCTGCGGCGAGGGACCCTGATCCTCGCCGTCCTCGCCCAGCTGCGGGAGGAGCGGTACGGCTACAGCCTGCGCCAGGCCCTCCAGGCCGTGGGCGTGGAGATCGACGAAGGCGCGCTCTATCCGATGCTCCGCCGGCTGGAGACCCAGGGGCTGCTGGCCAGCGAATGGCGCGAGGAAGACAAGCGCAAGAAGCGTTTCTACCAGCTGTCGGATGAGGGCAGGCGCGTGCTGGCCCGCCTCGCCGACGAATGGCGCGCGATCAACGCCGCCCTCGAGCCGCTGCTGTGAAGGCGGCCTCTCAGTTCCAAGGGGACAAGACCATGAGCGATCTGATCGATCGTTACCTGGCGGCCGTGGCCGCCCTGCTGCCGAAGGCCCAGCGCCAGGACATCACCGCCGAGCTGCGCGACCTGATCATGAACCGCGTCGAGGAAACGGAAGGGCGTCTTGGCCGCCCGCTCGACAAGCGCGAGATCGAGGGGCTGCTGCATGAGATCGGCCATCCGATCGCCGTGGCCGGACGCTATGGTCCGCGCCAGTCGCTGATCGGACCGGAGCTCTATCCGTTCTGGGAGTTCGCGGTGAAGGTGATGCTGGTCATCGCCGCCATGGCCACCTTCATCCCCGGCGGCGTGCTGCTGGTGATCGGCGACGCCGACGCCCATCGGATAGGCGGCCTGTTCGGCGACTTCGTCTCGCTCGCCTTCAGCCTGGTTGGCGTGGCCACCCTCGTCGGGGCGGCGATCGAGCGCGGCTGGATCAAGGTCGACGAGTTCGCCAAGTGGAAGGTCGCCGACCTGCCGCATATCCCGCGCGGCAGGCCCCTGTTCGCCAAGAGCCGCTTCGACGCCGTGTTCGAGCTGGCGGCCCTGGCGCTGTTCGTCGGCTGGTGGACCGGCGCGATGAAGTTCCCGATCGGGGCCATGTTCGACGCCGGCCGCGGCGACCTCAAGGTCATCCTGGCTCCGGTGCTCACCACGTTCTACTGGCCGATCCTGGTCCTGGCCCTGCTGCAGATGGTCTCCGCCGCCATCACGGTGATCCGGCCCGGCGCGGTGCGCGCCCGCGCCGCCGCCGAGATCGTCTGCGCCCTGGGCGGCGTGGCCCTGGTCGCCGTGCTCTGGCCGGCCCAGCCGCTGATCGTCTTCCAGGCTCCGGAGGGCGCCTATGCCGCGCTGGGCAACCTGCGGCGCAGTGTCGACCTCTCCATCCAGGTGATCCTGGTGGTGATGGTGGCGGTCAGTCTGACGACCCTGGCCGTCAACGCCTGGCGCCTGGCGCGGGGACGCTAGGCGGTGATTTCGAAAGGGCGGTTCGGAGGGCGGAAAGCTCCGTGTTCTGAGTCTTCATTCACCGCGAATGTTAAGGTTTATGTCGTCGTCGAGTAACGATGCGGCGCCGCCGAAGGCGGCTCAGAAATCGGCGAACACAGGTGCGACAAGGCGTTTCCATCCACAAAAAAACGCCGCTCGCACTCGTCCAGCTTCTCGCGATGATTCAAGGCGTTAACAATTCAACTGTGCGACTTCTGAGCGCAGAGGCCATGTTGCAGTGCGGCAAGTGCTTGCGAGTCGGTCACGGATACGTCATAAGCCGCTACAAGCAGGACCTTGGCCACATCGTGATACGGCCGGGTCTCCGCTTCGAAGCGCTCCCCGCAGTGATTTTTCCGGGGATTTCGGGGCGGTTTTTGTCGGGGGGCCGGAGCGCCCTCGCCGCGCAGGACACGAGTTTTGTATATCAAGTCGCAGACGCGCGCGGATGCGCGCGGGCTGGTCGGCGCCGTATTGGTCGGATCCATCACGGGTCTGGCTCTGGGCGGCGTTTACCTTCTGGGTGGCCTGGCCCAATCGGCCTCCACCCACGCCCGCGTCGCCCGATTGGCGGAAGGCGCTTCGGGGAACTTCTCCGACGCGGCGATGCTCAGCGCTTCTACGCGTATGGACCCCGGCGCCCTTGCCGTGGCCAAACGTCATGATCCCTATCTCTTCGCCGCGGTCGAACGCAGCGGCCGTCAGACCCAGCAGCTCGCCGCCCGCCTCGAAGGCGCCGGCTCCAGCCTGATGCCCGGCCAGAGCGGCCGCACCGGTCCGCTGATGCTCCGCGCCAGCTTCGGCAACGCCTTCAACGTCGGGGGCAGCACGCCGTTCCAGTTGGGCAACGCCCTGGAGAGCTCGCGCGAGCTCGAATGCCTGGCCGACGCCGTCTATTACGAAGCGCGCGGCGAGACCCCCAGCGGCCAGGCGGCCGTGGCCCAGGTGGTGATGAACCGCGTGCGCCATCCGGCCTTCCCGAAGTCGATCTGCGGCGTGGTCTTCCAAGGCGCGGTCAACCGCACGGGCTGCCAGTTCAGCTTCGCCTGCGACGGCTCGATGCGCCGCGCCCGCGACGTCGGCGCCTGGGCCCGGGCCCGCAAGATCGCCTCGCGCACCCTGGCGGGCGCGATGCCCAGCGAGGTCGGCTCGGCCACGCACTTCCACACGATCAATGTTTCGCCCGGCTGGGGTCCGCGCCTGCTGCGCGTCGCCCAGGTCGGCATGCACATCTTCTACCGCTTCGGTCGCGGCGGCGTCTCAACCTACGCGCCCTCGCGCCTGCCCAGCGTCGACGACATCGCCCCGTCCGAGATCGCCAGCCTGACCGCCGATGGTCGTCCGCCGGTGGTCTACGCCGCCAGCGCCCTGGGCCGCGTCGAGCCCGCCTCGACGAACGCTCCGGGCATGGGCGGCCCGATCGGCGCGGCGGTGACCGAACCCGCTTCGGCGCCGATCGCCACGGCCGCCAAGACGACGCCGGCCTCGGCGATGTCGATCAAAGCTCCGGCGACCGCAGCCTCGACCAAGGCGATCCCGGTCTCGTCCGACCGCGCGCCGCTGGAGGGCCTCAAGACGACAGTAGGGGCCGGGAGCGGAGCTGCTTCCTGACGGCGCCCGGCATGTGGCTGGTGGCGAAGCGCATCTGCTTCGCCCGCTTGCCCACGAAATAGTGCAGCTGCTTGCCGTGGGCGGCGTCCCAGACCGCCTGGGCGGCGTCCTCCACGGGATAGACCTCCAGCCCGCCGGCGCGCAGGGCGTCGGCCATGTGCTCGTTGGAGCCCGAGGCCCCGGCGTTCAGGATCGGCGTCTCGACGAACCATGGCATGACGCAGGCGACGCTGACCCCGTGCCGGGCGTATTCGACGTCCAAGGCTTCGGACAGGCCCCGCACCGCGAACTTGGTGGCTGAATAGACCGCCAGCTTCGGCGAGCCGTAGAGCCCCGCGCACGAGGCGATATTGATCAGCCGCCCGCCGGCGGCCTTCAGCAGCGGCAGACCCGCCCGCGCGCCGTTGATCACGCCCTTGATGTTGACGTCGATCTGGATGTCGCAGTCGGCGTCGGAGAGATCCTCCAGCACCCCGAACCGGGCGACCCCGGCGTTGTTGAGCACGACATCGGCCTTGCCGCCCGTCTCCTGGCCGAATTCGCCTAGGGCGTTGGCCCATCCGTCGCGGTCGCGGACGTCCAGGGGGTGGATGGAGCCGTTGTCCTGGCCGATGGCCAGCAGGGCGGCCTTCAGCCCGGCCTTGTCGATGTCCGACAGCCCGATGAACCAGCCCGCCGCAGCGAACCGCTTGGCGCAGGCCAGGCCGATGCCGCTGGCGGCCCCGGTGATGAAGATGCTCTTGCGCCCGTTGGCCGGCATGACGGCTCCCTCCCGTATCATTGTTATCAATGATCAGAAGGCCAGGAGCGGGAAGGGTCAAGGTATCTCTGAAAGATCCTCCCCCGCGCAGCGGGGGAGGTGGCCCAGAGGGCCGGAGGGGGCCTGCACGGCCTGCCCCCTCAGTCGGCTCCGCCGACAGCTCCCCCGCATCGCGGGGGAGCATCTATCAATCCGCCAGCGTCTGGTCGTCGATCTCGGCGCCCGGGCCGTTCTTCAGGATCGACTCGATCGCGTTCTTGGCCGAGGCCTTCGACGCATAGCCTTCGGTCCAGAAGATGGTCTCGCTGTTGTAGGTGAAGTAGGCGACGAACTCGCCCGCCTTGTTCTTCTTGATCACGAACTTATGGGCCATCGGTCGTCTCCATCGATCGGTTTGACTTGAGGTCGGCCCCACCCGACCCGCCGAGCGTCGCCTTGCGAAGGCGGGCCTGTCAATCACCGGGTGATGACGTTTAGGTTGGTCTCGCACGCCGGCTCAGCCGATGATCCGGTCTTCACCTGCCCAAGAGCCCGCCCATGAATGTCGACGACCGCCTCGACCAGTTGTCCCGCCAACTTCTGTCTGTCCCCTATGGACAGCTGAACGAGGTCCAGAAGAGCGTCATCGACCTGATCTGCGCCGAGGCGCCGACCGGCCTGAACTCGATCCTGCTCAATGACGACCGCTCGTTCTGGGACCGGCTGGCCGACAAGGTGGCGGCGGTCGGCGGCTCGTGGGGTTTCATCGGCGGTTTCAGCGCGGCCTTGCTGCTATGGACGGCGGTCAATGTCGCGCTCAAGCCGCTGAACCTGGCTTTCGACCCCTATCCGTTCATCTTCCTCAACCTGCTGCTGTCCACCGTCGCGGCGCTACAGGCCCCGGTGATCATGATGAGCCAGAACCGCCAGGCGCTGAAGGACCGCCAGAACGCCGAGCACGACTATGTCGTCAACCTGCGGGCCGAGCTGGAGATCATACACCTGCACGACAAGCTGGACGCCCTGCGCGAGCGTGACATCGTCGCGCTGAGCAAGCAGCACGCCGAGGCGCTGGGACGGCTCGAGGCCCAGATGACCGCGCTGACGGCGCGGCTGGAGGCCAAGGGGTAGACGGCATGGTTCTGAAGGTCGCGACCGCCCAGTTCGCCGTCTCGTCCGACATCGCCGGCAACCTGGCGGCGGTCGAGCGGCTGATGCGCCAGGCGCGGGCGGCGAACGCCGATGTCGTGCATTTCTGCGAGGCGGCGCTGTCGGGCTATGCCGGCGTCGACTTCGCGCGCTTCGCCGGTTTCGACTGGCCGCGCCTGGAGACCGCCACGCGGCGGGTCATGGCGCTGGCCGGGGAACTGGGCCTCTGGGTCGTGGTCGGCTCGGCCCATCGTCTGTCGAACGGCCACAAGCCCCACAACAGCGTCCATGTCATCGATGCGTCCGGCGCCCTGGTCGACCGCTACGACAAGCGCTTCTGCGCTGGCGACGCCGAAGGGCTGACCGGAGACCTGGCCCACTACACGCCCGGCGACCACTTCGCGGTGTTCGAGATCGCCGGCGTCCGCTGCGGGGTGCTGGTCTGTCACGACTACCGCTATCCGGAGCTCTATCGCGCCTATCATCGCCTGGGCGCGCGGATGATGTTCCACGGCTTCCACGCGGGCGGGCTGTCCGCGGAGCGGTTCGCCGCGATGGAGGCCGGGGTCGGCGTCCATCACCTGACCGGCGGGACCACCCTGCCGGCCATCACCATGCCCGCCGGCATGATCGCGGCCGCCTCGAACAACAACCTGTGGATCAGCTGTCCGAACTCGTCGGCGCCGAGAAGCTGCTGGCCGTCGTTCTTCGTGCGGCCCGACGGGGTGATCACCGGGGCGCTGGAGGCCGAGATCGAAGGCCTGCTGCTGTCCGAGGTCGACCTGATCGCCGACATTTACGACAGCACGGTCGCCTGGCGCGACCGGGCCATCGACGGGGTGCTGCACTCGGGGGATCTGGTCGAGGATCCGAGGTCGAAGGATCGGACGGGGCTCTAGAGTTTCAGGCCCAGCTTCGGCCCGGCCCAGACCATCGCCGCGTAAAGCGCCATGGTCAGAACGCAGCCGGCGACGAGAGCCGTCCAGAACGGCGCGCCGCGCTTCAGCATCGCCGGGATCAGCAGGAACATCGGCAGCGAGGGCAGGACGAACCAGAACGTGCCGCTGGCGTGGGCCGCCATCCGCGCCGGATCGTGGGTGTCGCGCCACAGCCAGATCATGCCCAGCACCGAGACCAGCGGCAGCGACGCCACCAAGCCGCCCAGACCCGGATAGCGCTTGGCGATCTCCGACACGGCGGCGACGATGACGCCCGAGACGGCGGCCTTGATGACGAGATAGAGCATGGAGCCGAGCCTGGACCGATCCGGCGTTCGGGCCAAGGGTGAGCGGACCTTGGCGCTCAGACGCTCTTGGCCGATCGCCGCAGCGCCTGGGGCGGCTGGCCGAAGGCGCGGATGAAGGCCCGTCGCATCCGCTCGCTGTCGCCGAACCCGGTCTCCAGGGCCACGTCCTCGACCTGCAGCGGCTGGCTGTCCAGCAGGGCGCGGGCGGCCTCGACCCGCAGGCGCTCGACGGCCTTGGCGGGGGTGACGCCGGTCTCCTGGGCGAACAGGCGGGCGAAGTTGCGCGGGCTCATGGCGGCGCGGTCGGCCAGCTGCTCGACCGACAGGGACTGCGCCAGGTTCTGGCGGGCCCAGGACAGCAGGGCGTCGAAGCGCCCGGGGCGCAGGTCGATCAGCGCCGAGAACTGCGACTGGCCGCCGGGACGGTGGTGATAGACCACCAACTGCTGGGCGGTGCGGCGGGCGATGGCCTCGCCCTCGTCGGCGCCGATCAGGGCCAGGGACAGGTCGATGCCGGCGGTGATGCCGGCCGAGCTCCACACCGCCCCGTCCTGGATCCAGATGCGGTCGGGCTCCAGCTTCACGTCGGGATAGCGGCGTTGGAAGTCCTTCGTCCGGCTCCAGTGGGTGGTGGCGCGCTTGCCGTCCAGGAGGCCCGCCTCGGCCAGGACATAGGCGCCAGAGCAGACCGAGGCCACGCGGCGGCAGTCGCGGCCGGCCGCGCGGACGAAGGCCAGGGTCTCGGGGCAGGTCGCCGGGACCTTCACCCCGTCACCGCCCGAGATCAGCAGGGTGTCGAGGCGCGGCGCGTCGGCCAGGGCGGTGGTGTGGATCGTCACGCCCGACGAGCTGGGCGTCGGCTCGCCGCGCAGCGACAGGAAATGCAAGGCATAGGCGCCCGGCGAGAACCGCCCGGCGATCTCGAAGGCCGCGATGGGGCCGGTGGCGTCCAGCAGCTGGAAGCCGGGATAGACGAGGAAGCCGATCGCGCGGGGCATGCCCATAGCCTTGGCTGAAACCGTGGGAACTATGTCATTTCAGACGGACGCTAACTGAACCATGGTCTCCGCGCAATCATGACGGAGACCATCGCATGAGCCAGTCCCAAAGCCCTTCCCTTCAGATCGTGATCGCCATCTTCCCGGGCGTGACCCACCTGGACTTCACCGGTCCGCACCAGATCCTTTGCCGCCTGCCGGGCGCCAAGGTGACCGTGGCCAGTCTCGAGGGCGGCGAGATCGAGGCCGACGGCCTGGTCTTCGCGCGCCTGACGAAACTGTCGGACATCGAGGCCTGCGACGTGCTGATCGTGCCGGGCGGGTTCGGGACGACGCAGGCCATGGGCGACATGGACTTCATCGCGGAAATCCGGCGGCTGGCCGATGGCGCGCGGTACGTGACCTCGGTCTGCACCGGCTCGCTGGTGCTGGGCGCGGCGGGACTGCTGAAGGGCAGGCGCGCGGCGTGCCATTGGGCCTGGCGCGACCAGCTGGCGCTGTTCGGCGCCATCCCGGATCCGTCGCGGGTGGCGCGGGACGGCCGCTACATCACCGGCGGCGGGGTGACGGCGGGCATCGACTTCGCCCTGACCGTCGTGGCCGAACTGGCCGGCGAGGCGGTGGCGCAGGGCATCCAGCTGGCGGTCGAGTATGCGCCGGCCCCGCCGTTCGACGCCGGCCGGCCGGAGACCGCGCCGGCCGAGGTGCTGCGGCGGATTTCGGGGATGTACGGCAAGGGCATGGAGCAGCGGCTGGCGGCGGCGGAGAAGGCGGCGGCGGCGCTGTGAGCCGGCCGGCTCTCTCTCTCTCTCCTCCCCCTCTTTGGGGGAGAGGGACCGCCGAACGGCGGTGTAGGGGGTCAGCCGCAGCGCCATTGGGCCCGAGCCGTCCCCCTCCGTCACGGCGCGTATTCGCGCCGCGCCACCTCCCCCAAAGGGGGAGGAGAGACCTAAAGCGCCGCTCTAACCGATCCGCACCCCCGTCATCGAGATCGCCGCGAACACATCATCCGTGAAGAAGCTCACCGCCTCCCCGGGCGTCTGGGCGCCCAGCACATAGAGCAGCGGCAGGTAGTGCTCGGCGCTGTTGATCGAGATCTCCGCGTCCGGACCCAGGCTCCGCCAGTCGATCAGCGGATCATGGTCGCCGGCCAGGATCAGCGCCTTGGCCCTCTCGTTGAACCGGTCGGCCCACGGCGGCGCCTCGGGCCGGCGGAAGTCGGCCGCGCGCAGGTTGTGGACGATGTCGCCGCTGCCCATGATCAGCACGCCCTCGTCGCGCAGGGCGGCCAGGCGGCGGCCGGCCTCGTAGTGCCAGCGGTCCGGGCGGCCGCGGTCGATGCTGAGCTGCACCACCGGCACGTCCGCTGCGGGATACATCGGCTTCAGCACGCCCCAGGCGCCGTGGTCCAGGCCGCGCGTCGGGTGCTGCACCACGACGTCGGGGGACAGCAGCTCGGCGACCCGCGCCGCCAGGGCCGGGTCGCCCGGCGCGCGGTACTGGACGTCGAACAGCGCCTGCGGAAAGCCGCCGAAATCATGGATGGTCTCGGGCGCGCTGGAAGCGCTGACCGCCGAGGCGCCGCGCGTCTCCCAGTGAGCGCTGACCATCAGCACCGCCTTGGGACGCGGCAGGGTCTGGCCCAGCCGGCGCCAGTCGCGGCTCCAGGCATTGTCCTCGATGGCGTTCATCGGCGAGCCATGGCCGACGAACAGGACGGGCAGGCGAGACATGGTCGATCCTATTAGAAACAGTAGAAGTTGCAGATAGTGGCCGCGACGCCATACCGCAAGACGACGTTCCGGACACGGCTTTCACACGGGCGACGGCTTTGTTATGGCGGGGTCTGTGACCGTCCCGCTTTCCCAGATTCCTCCGGACGCGCCGCAGGCCGCGGTTGTGCTGGAGCGTCCCGACAAGGCCGCTGTCCGGGGCGGCGCGCTGGATTTCCTGCGCTTCCTCGCCTCGCTGCTGATCGTTGTCTACCATTACGGCGCCGAGAGCCCGATGCGGATCGAGCGCTTCGGCCAGGTGTTCTCGCGCGGCTTCCTGGCGACGGACTTCTTCCTGATGCTGTCCGGCTATGTGCTGGGCCGGGCCTATGGCGGCTCGGTGATCAAGGGGCATATCAGCACCCCGCGCTTCTGGGCTCGCCGCGCGGCGCGGGTGTGGCCGGGGCACCTCGTGGTGCTGGCCATGCTGGCCGTGCTGGTGCTGCTGCTCAACACCGTCGGCACCGACGCCCACAAGCCCAGCCGCTTCGCCTGGGATCAGCTGCCGGCCCAGGCCTTCCTGGTCCACGCCTGGGGCTTCACCAGCGACGGCTGGAACCTGCCCAGCTGGTCGCTGTCGGCCTTGATCGTCTGCTACGCCCTGTTCCCATTCTTCTGGAAGACGGTCAGCAAGGTGCGCCACGCCTGGATCCTGCCGCTGGGCGCGGCCGCGATCCTGGGCGTGTTCGAGGTGATCGCCCGCCACGTCTTCCACCACGCCCTGCCGGATCTGCAGTTCCAGTACGGCGTGGTGCGCGCCCTGCCGCTGTTCATCCTGGGCGTCTGCCTGGCGCGGGTCGTCGACATGCGCTGGCCGTCGGAGACGGCGGCCAAGGCCCTGCTGTGGGGCGGCGTCGCCCTGCTGGTCGTCACCCAGCCGCTGGACCGCTACGCCCTTCCCGACCCCTGGCTGTTCGACGCCCCGTCGCTCTTGGCCATCGCCATGATCGTGCTGGGCGCCGGGCGCCTGCCGGTCAAGCACCCGAAGGCCTGGATCGAGGAGGGCGCCAAGCTGTCGTTCGCCCTGTTCATCACCCACATCTTCGTCGGGGTGATCTATTGGAGCGCCGTGCACAAGCTGATCGAGACGGTGCCGATCGGCATCGGCTGGCAGTGGCTGATGTGGCTGGCCGGCTTCCCGATCGCCTATGGCTTCGCGTGGCTGTTTCACACCTATGTCGACCAACCGCTGCAGGATCGCATCCAGCCGCTGCTGAGGAAGTAGCTTAAGTTTTCCGTTCTCCCCGGCGAAAGCCGGGGCCCAGATACATTCGGAGAGGCTGGGGTGTTCGCGCCTTGGGTCGTCGCCGAAACCACGAGAGCTCTGGGTTCGATCTGGGCCCCGGCTTTCGCCGGGGAGAACGGGTTTGGGGTTTATTTTGAGTTTGGGCGGCGCTAATTCGGCCCATGACCAGAACCATCCCCCTGCAAGGCGTCGAGAACTTCCGTGACTTCGGCGACTACGCCGCGGGGGCGGGGCGCCTGAAGCGGGGCGTGCTGTTCCGCGCCGCCCACCAGGCCGAGGCGACCGACACCGACCTGGAGGCCCTGGCGGCCCTGGGCATCGTCACCCTGGTCGACCTGCGCCGGCCCAATGAGCGTGAGCGTTCGCCCTCGCGCCGCTGGACGGGCTTTTCCGCCCAGGTGATCGACAACGACCTGGGCGTCACGGGGACGGATCCGTGGCTGGAGTTCATCACCAGTACGGACCTGACCGTCGACGCGGTCCACGACTACATGGACGAGTACTATCGCCGCCTGCCGTTCAAGGAACGACATATCGACCTCTTCCGCCGCTTCTTCCTGGCGTTGGCGCAGAGCAAGGGCCCGGCCCTGATCCACTGCGCGGCGGGCAAGGACCGCACCGGCGTGCTGGCGGCTCTGACCCACCACATCGCCGGCGTGGCCGACGACGACGTCATCGACGACTACCTGCTGACCAACGACCCGACCCGCTTCGACCGTCGCGGGACGATGTTCATGGACCACATCGAGGGGATCACCGGCCGCCGCCCGGACGAGGCCGCCATGCGCGCGGCCATGGGCGTCGAGGCCCGCTATCTGGCGGCGGCGTTCGAGGTGATCAAGGCCGAACACGGCAGCCTGGACGGCTATCTGGAGCAGGCGGTGGGGCTCGATGCGGACACGCGGGAAAAGGTGCGGGCGCATATTCTGCTTTAGGGTTTCGCACCAACCCATCCCCAACTTCCGTCATTCCCGCCCTTGTGGCGGGAATGACGGTTGGATTTGAGTTTACTTCCCAGCTCAATCCGTAAGGTGACAAACGCTCGTTTAAGGTCCAGCCTGATGCCACGGTTCCAGCAGAGGGCCGAGCGTCACTAGGGTGTGGTATGAGCGAGTTGGCGGGTACGCCTCCGGGCATGAGCGATGTCGCCGGCGACGATGTCCTGGTCCCCGCCCCCAAACAGAAGCTCTCCCGAAGCGCTCTCAGCTGGATCCTGCACCAGGGCTCGCGCGACCCCTATGTGATCCTGGTCACCATCTATGTCTTCTCGCCCTATTTCTCGCGGGTGCTGGTCGGGGATCCGGTCAGAGGCCAGGCGACCGTCGCCGACATCTCCACCGTCTATGGCCTGCTGACCGCCGCCCTGGCGCCGATCCTGGGCGCCTCGATCGAGCGGTTCGGGCCGCGCAAGCCGTTCATGGCCCTGATCCTGGCGATCATGGCGCCCTTGCTGTTCGCCCTGTGGTGGGCCAAGCCCGGCGGCCTGCCGGTCGATCTGGTGGGCGTGGCCCTGATCATCCTGGGCGTGGCCTACAACTGCGGCGACGTGCTCAACAATTCGCTGCTGGCCCGCGCGTCCGAGAAGGGCCAGGAGCCGGTGCTGTCGGGGCTGGGCTACGCCCTGGCCAACGGCCTGTCGGTCAGTCTGCTGATCTTCGTGATGTGGGCCTTCGTGCTGCCCGGTGTCGTGCCCTGGTCGTTCGTGCCGTCCGCGCCGCTGTTCGGCCTCAGCCAGGTCGAGCACGAGCCCAGCCGCATCGTCGGCCCGCTGTCGGCGGCGGTCATGCTGCTGGGCGCGATCCCGTTCTTCCTGTGGACCCGCGACGCGCCGCGCACCGGCGCCTCGCTGGGCGCGGCGATCAAGGAGGGCGTCAAGCTGATCCTCGACACCTTCGCCAACCTCAAGGGCCACGCCGACATCGCCAAGTTCCTGGGCGCGCGGATGCTCTATTGCGACGGCATGACCGCCCTGCTGATCTTCGGCGGCCTGTTCGCGGCCGGACTGATGAAGTGGGGCGAGCTGGAGATGCTGGCCTACGGCATTTCGCTGTCGATCTTCGGGGTGCTGGGCGGCCTGATCGCGCCATGGCTGGACAAGACCCTGGGTCCCCGGCGGGCGATCCAGGTCGAGGTCGGCATCTGCATCCTGGTGCTGCTGGGCACGCTGGGCATGGGCCGCGAGAAGATCCTGTACTTCTGGACCTGGGACGCGGCGACCCATCCGGCCGTCTGGAACGGCCCGCTGTTCCGCACCCTGCCGGAGCTGATCTATCTGGGCCTGGGCCTGCTGATCGCGGTCTTCGTCACCGCCCAGTACGCCTCGAGCCGCACCCTGCTGGTGCGCCTGGCCCCGCCGGACCGCATGGCCGCCTTCTTCGGCCTGTTCTCGCTGTCGGGCACCGCCACCATGTGGCTGGGCTCGCTGCTGGTGGCCCTGGCGACCAAGATGTTCGCCAGCCAGGTGGCCGGCTTCATCCCGATCGCCGGCCTGCTGGCCCTGGGGCTGGTCGGCCTGTTCACGGTGAAGGGCGGGGGCCGGGAGGCTCAGCACTAGCCCCCACCTGACCTGTTAGCGCAGGTCTCTCCTCCCCCTCTTGGGGGAGGGGGACCGCCGAACGGCGGTGGAGGGGGACTGCTCCGCCTGCTACATCCCCGCCCATGCGTCGCGTCGCTCTCCTTACCGCCCCCTGGCGCGAGCCGACGTGGGCGCTGGCCCCGTTCCGGGACGAGCCGTACGCCTGCGCCCTGGTCACCGGCGGCGCGGGGCGGTGGTCGTATCTGCTGCGCCAGCCCGACGCGACCTTCAGCCTCGCCGCCGCCGATCCCGCCGATCCGTTCGTCAGGCTCGCCGAGCTGACCGGCCCCCGCCAGCCGAGCGACCCCGACGGTCCGCCGTTCCAGGGCGGGGTGGTCGGTCTGGCGGCCTACGAACTGGGCGACCGTGTCGAGCGTTTGGGCCTAGCCCGCACCGCCTGGCCGGACCTGAGCTGCGCCCGCTATCCGGCCCTGCTGGCCTTCGACCACCACGCCCGGCAGGTCGTGGCCGTGGGGCGAGGCGAGACGGACGCCGAGGCGGGAGCCCGCGCTCGTGAGGCTCTGGCCTGGCTGGACGCGTCGGCCGATCGCGCGCCGTTCGAGGGCGCGCTGTGCCTGGATCTGACCGCTTCCGACGGCGAGGCCTACGAGGTCGCCGTGGCCGACGTGGTCGGGCGCATCCTCTCCGGAGAGATCTTCCAGGCCAATATCGCCCGCGCCTGGACTGGACGGCTGGCGGCCGGCGCCGATCCGTTCGACCTGTTCACGCGGCTGCGGAGCCAGAGCCCGGCGCCGTTCTCGGCCTATCTGCGCCTGCCGGGCCGGGCCGTGGTCTCCAACTCGCCGGAACGGTTTCTGAAGGTCGACGCGGACGGGGCGATCCTGACCCAGCCGATCAAGGGCACGCGTCCTCGCGGCCGCGACGCCGCCGAGGACAAGGCCCTGGCCGCCGAGCTGCTGGCCAGCGACAAGGACCGGGCCGAGAACCTGATGATCGTGGATCTGATGCGCAACGACCTGGCCCGGGTCAGCCCGCCGGGCAGCGTCAGGGCGCGCGAGCTGTTCAAGGTCGAGAGCTTCGCCAACGTCCACCATCTTGTTTCGACGGTGACCGGCCAGCTGGCCGGCGGCCGGGCGGTCGCCGACCTGCTGCGGGCCAGCTTCCCGCCCGGCTCGATCACCGGGGCGCCCAAGGTCCAGGCGATGAAGGTGATCGCCGGGCTGGAACCGCCGCGCGGACCCTATTGCGGCAGCCTGTTCTGGGCCGGCTTCGACGGAGCGTTCGACTCGAGCGTGCTGATCCGCACGGTCGGCCTGGTCAAGGACGGCCAGGGTTGGACCCTGGAGGCCCGCGCCGGGGCGGGCGTCGTCGCCGACAGCGACCCGCGCGGCGAGCGCCTGGAGACCGAGGCCAAGATCGCCGCGCTGAAGAGGGCCCTGACGGAATGATTATTCCTCTTGAGGACAGGGGCTTGCTGCTCGGCGACGGCCTGTTCGAGACGATGCTGGCGGTCGACGGCGCACTGCCGCGTCTGGCCGCCCATCTCGACCGCATGGCCGCCGGCTGCGCGGTGCTGGGCCTGCCGTTCGACCGCGATGAGGCCGAGCGGCTGGTTCGCGAGGCGGCGCCGGCCGCTGGCCGGTTCGCCGTGCGCCTGACCCTGACCGCCGGCTCGGGCGGCCGGGGGCTGGACCGCCCGGCCGCGCCGCTGCCGCGCCTGTTCGCCACCGCCGCGCCGTCCGCGTCCGTCACCGCGCCGGCGACCGCGATCGTCGCGGCCGCGCGCCGTAACGAGGGCTCGCCCGCCTCGCGCCTGAAGACCCTGAGCTATCTCGACAACGTCCTGGCCCGGGCCGAGGCCAGGGCCGCCGGCGCCGACGAGGCGGTGATGCTGAACAATCGCGGCGAGATCGCCTGCGCCGGGGCGGCCAATCTGTTCTGGATCGAGGGCGGGCGTCTGTTCACCCCGCGCCTGGACTGCGGCGTGCTGGCCGGGATCACCCGGGCGCGGCTGATGGCGGCCGAAGCGGTCGAAGCAGTCGCCGTCGGGGTCGAGGCGCTGGAGCGGGCCGAGGCGGTTTTCCTGACCAACAGCCTGATCGGCTTGCGCCCGCTCTCGCGGCTCGTCACCCCCTTGGGCGAGCGGACCTACGCCCCGCACCGGCTGGTCGAGCGCCTTGCTACAGCGTGCTGACCCAGGTCACCGTGTCGGAGCGGCGCGGGCGCAGATAGTAGTTGCGCTTGAAGGTCATGGTGGTGGGCATGACCAGCTTGGTCGGCGAGCTGTAGTCGTAGGTGGCCCGCGAGACGATGATGCTCTGATTGGCCGCCAGCACGCCGGTCGAGATGTCGGCGACGGTCGCGCCCTGGGCCGGGCAGCCGGCCATGCCCACGCCGGCGGGGTTGGGCTGCACCCAGGCGACGGTGTTCTTGCCCGCGGCGTCGGAGACGACGCTGTAGACGCACATCTTCAGGCCCGCGGTCGGATAGGGCGCCATGATCAGATTCCCGATGTTGAAGATGTCGGTCATCTTGCTCGGGCCGGTCTGGGGGCTCTGGGCGACAAGGTCGCCGATCTGCGCGGTGATGTTCGACAGGCGGCGCTGGGCCATCATGGCCTGGGTCGTCTCGGCGAAGCCGAAATACATCAGGATCAGCACCGGAGCGATCAGGGCGAACTCGATGGCCGAGACGCCGCGGGCATCGCGCCAGAAGGTCTTCAGAGAGGCCTGCTTCAGCCGGGGCGACGCGCGGCGGGTCATTGGTCGAACGGCTCGTTGGTGAAGGCGGTGGCGGCGTAGACGATCCACCGGCCGTTGGAGTTCTGGAAACCGGTCTGCATCAGCGGTGAGATCAGCGGCCAGGCGTAGTAGGCGCGGACCAGGACGATCGAGCCGGCCGTGCCGGGGTTCCACTGCATGTTGGTTGGCACCGCGTTGGCCGCCGAGGCCGAGCTGGCGCTGGCCGAGTAGTCGTCATAGGTCTGCACGTCGAGCTGCAGGGCGCTGTCGCAGCTCATCGCGCCGATCGGTCCGATCTTGTTGCAGACGGCGGTCTTGAAGGTGGCGGCGGTGCCGCCGTTGGTCTGCACCTCGCCGGTGCGGATGGTGCGGCCCACGTCGATGACCGCATTCTCGAGCAGCAGCGAGACCATGTAGACCAGGGCCAGCTCGATCAGGGCGAAGACGAGCATCAGGAAGGGCATGAAGACCAGGGCGAACTCGACCGCCGTGGCGCCCCGCTCGGCGCGCGCGAAGCGACCGGCGAAGCGGGCCAGCCGGCGTCGGGCGCGAGCGAAGATGTGATTGTAGGCCATGCGGCGGCGCGGACCCTGAAATGATCGTCCGCCAGTCTAGCCGGACGATCCTAACCACTGGTTAGAGCGCGCGCTCGCGTGGGGGAGGGCGCCTACGGCGTGCCCGAGGCCGGGCCGGGGGCCGCGCCGGCCGCGCCGGCCGCGCCGACGCGCATGCAGCGGGCGGCCCCGCAGGCATAGCTGTTGGCCGTCGCGCCGCGATAGATGGTGACGCCCCCGTCGCCGACCTCGGAGACCACGACCTGGCGGTTGGTCAGGGTGCGGCCGCCGGCTCCGAAGGCCATCAGGGTGGTGACGCCCGGACGCTTGCCCATCACGACCAGGGTGCGCTCGTTGACGATGCTGACGTCGGCGATGGTGGGATCGGCCACCACCACGTCCCGCACCGTGCCCCCCACGCTCATATAGGAGGCTTCGCCCGCGGCCAGCGACAGGTCGGCCGAGGTCGCCTTCGCCGGCAGGACGCCCGTGTTCTGAGCGTTGGCGCCGGCCCCCGAGAGGGTCAGGACGGCGGCGATGGCGAGCGAAAGGCGGCGCATGAGGTTTCCGATCTCGGATCCGAACGTGCCTCAGCATCCTTTGGTTTGGTCAACAAAAGACTAAGGCCCGTTTGCGTGCGTCCAAGCGTCGCTTGAGAAAGTCCTTGATTCAAAAGGGGTTGATCGCTTTCGCTGCGGCCATGGTTAAGAACAGATAACGGTAAATACAAATAAACCAAAAGAAAAATCTGAGAAACCAACTGATGTTTACTCAGCATTAAGTGAGCTCGGAGAAATTGATCGTGTTTTCGGGGGTTAGCAAGTCGAGCCGGCTTGAAGCCTCAAATCAACCAGCTCTGACTTTAGGAGATCTAGACATGACCAAGTTCGTCACGCGCTTTCTGAAGGATGAATCGGGCGCCACGGCCATCGAATACGGCCTGATCGCTGCCCTCATCGCCGTCGTCATCATCACGGGTGTTGGCGCTCTGGGCACCACGCTGAACACGAAGTTCAACGACATCAAGGACAAGGTCGCGAACGCTGGCACCTAAGTCCAGCTAACGCTCGAAAAGAAAAGGGCCGAGGCTTAAGTCTCGGCCCTTTTTCTTTGCCTGGATGACAGAGGTTCCAGGCTTCCGCCGAGGCGCGGGAAACGATTGCTTCATCCGTCCGTCCCAGAATGGCCCGGTACGGAAGGGGTCCCCGACGGGGATTTTACAAGGCGCGAGAGCATGCAAGCTATCCAGATCCCGCTGCTGCTGATCTTTCCGGTCCTGGCCATCATCGGCGGCCTGAAGGACCTGATCAGCTACACGATCCCCAACTGGATTTCGCTGGCCCTGATCGCCGCCTTCTTTCCGGCCGCCCTGGTCAGCGGTGCGCCCCTGGCCCAGATCGGTCTGTGCCTGGCCGTGGGCCTCGGCGGCCTCGTCCTCGGAATGGGTATGTTCGCCGCCGGCTGGATCGGCGGCGGCGACGGCAAGCTGTTCGCCGTCTGCGCCCTGTGGATGGGCTGGCCCGGCGCCTTCCTGTTCCTGGTCTATACCGGCCTGGCGGGCGGCGTCCTGACCCTCGCCATCCTGACCCTGCGCTCGGGTTATCTGGTTCCGGCCGTGGCCGGCGGGCCGGCCTGGCTGCGCAAGCTGGCGGCCAAGGACGGCGATCTGCCGTACGGCGTCGCCATCGCCGCCGGCGCCCTGTGGGCCTTCCCGCACGGCGCCCTGGCCGTCGCGGCCCTGGGCTGAGACTCCCTTGAGTTGAGCCCGGCCGCGCGCTGACTCATCCCGCGACACCCTGCCGCGCGCCCCGCCGCCTGAACGATGAAAACTTTTAGCAGCCGTTAACCATGCGCGGGCGAGCATGGGGCGTGGCCAGAAAGGCTGACTGACGAATCGCGCGCGCCCGCCGGACGGTGGCCGTTCGGTTCCCCCTTGAGTTACAGCCCGCGCCATGAGTCCCGTTCGCCTCCTGATCGTCCTGATCGCCGCCGTCTCGGCCATCGGCCTGGCCGTGGTCCTGCAGCGCGCGCTGGGCGGCAAGCCGGTCGCTCCCGCCGTCGTGGCCGCGCCCGCCGCGCCGGGCAAGCCGATGACCCAGGTCCTGGTGGCCAAGCGCGACCTGCCGATCGGCACGCGCCTGGTGGCCGCCGACGTCGCCTGGCAGGCCTGGCCGTCCGACGCCATCAGCGGCGCCTTCATCACTAATGGCGCGACCCCGGCCGCGCCCGACGGCAAGGTCGAGGCCGCCAAGGCCGCCGTCAGCGGCGCCGCCGACCAGATGATTGGCGGCGATCCGGCCAAGATCGTCGAAGGCGCGATCGTCCGCGACCCGATCCTGACCGGCGAACCGGTCACCAACCGCAAGATCGTGCGCGGCGGCGAGGGCGGCTACCTGTCCGTCGTCCTGACCCCCGGCAAGCGCGCCATGGCCGTGCCCGTGACGTCCGAGACCGCGGCCGGCGGCTTCGTGCTGCCCGGCGACCGCGTCGACGTGCTGGTGACGCACGAGGCCCAGGTCAACGCCACCGGCGACAGCGGCTCGGCCAACGGCCGGGTCGTCCAGGCCGAGACGGTCCTGCAGAACATCCGCGTCCTGGCCCTGGACCAGTCCACGTCCGCCGACAAGGACGCCAAGTCGATCGTCGCGGCCACCGCCACCCTCGAGGTCGGCCCGGCCGAGGCCGAGGCCCTGACCCGCGCCAAGGCCGGCGGTCCGGTGACCCTGGCCCTGCGCGCCTATACCGATCTCGGCGGCCCCTCGGGCATCGTCGGGAAGACGGCCGCTTCGGACTCCACCATCCGCATCAATCGGGGCGGCCAGACCTCCAACGTCTCGGTGCGCCCGTGAGCCGCCCCATGGACGCCTTCGCGAAAGCTCAAATGTCCCTGAAGCGCCGTATCCTGACGGCCCATCTGGCCGTCCTGCTGGGCCTGTCCTCGACCACGCCGGTCTTCGCCGACGGTCCGATTGGCGGCTCGCACGTCTATCGTCCCGCCGCCCGCGTCTCGCGCCCGGCGCCCCTGCCGCCGCCGGCCATGCCGCTGGCCCCGCCGCCGCTCGGCGACCAGGCGACCCGCATCACCCTGACGGCCGACCAGAGCGCCGCCACGGTCGAGCTGGTCAAGGGCAAGTCGGCGATCATCGAGCTGCCCGCGGACGTCCGCGACCTGCTGGTCACCAACCCGCTCGTCGCCGACGCGGTGCTGCGCGACAAGCGCCACATCCACGTGGTGGGCCTGGCGGAGGGTTCGACCGACGCGGCGTTCTACGACGCCTACGGCCGCCGGATCGTGTCGCTGAACATCCGCGTGACCCAACCCGTCGACCTTCTGGCGGCGACCCTGGCGCGGGTGCTGCCCGACGCCAAGATCCAGGTGCAGGCGATGCGCGACAGCGTCATCCTGACCGGCATGGTGCGCAACGCTTCGGAATCCGAAGCGGTGTCGCGCATCGCCGCCCAGTTCGCCGGCAAGCCGGAGAACGTGCTGAACATGCTGACCATCGCCGGCAAGGACCAGGTGATGCTGCAGGTTCGCATCATCGAGGTGCAGCGCAACGTCATCAAGCAGCTGGGCTTCGACCTCAACGCCATCATGGGCCAGCTGGGCCAGGATCAGTTCAGCTTCGGCCTGTCGCCGACCTACGGCGTCAACGGCGCCCTGCTGGGCGGCGTGACCGGCGGCTACAGCCGCGACACCACCAAGGCGCCGGTGATCTCGCGCGACGTGAAGGTGCCGCTGACGAGCTGTGCGAACGGGGTCTGCACGACGTCCGAGACGCTGAAGGCCTACGACTTCGTGGATCCCAAGGATCCGCTGTCGACGATCCGGACCGTGGCCGGCAGCACGGGCCTCAACCAGGCCAAGAGCATGGTCCAGGCGTTCGAGCGCGTGGGCCTGGTTCGCACCCTGGCCGAGCCGAACCTGACCGCGGTGTCCGGCGAGGCCGGCCATTTCCTGGTCGGCGGCGAGTTCCCGGTTCCGACCGGCAGCGACCAGACCGGCAAGATCTCGATCGAGTTCAAGCCCTACGGCGTGGGCCTGGGCTATACGCCGGTGGTGCTGTCGGGCGGCCGCATCTCGCTGAAGATCTCGACCGAGGTCTCGGAACTCTCCAGCCTGGGCGCCTTCACGGTGTCCTCCGGCTCGGCCTCGACGGCCCTGACGGTGCCGGGCCTGTCGGTGCGCCGCGCCGAGACGACCGTCGAGATCCCGTCGGGCGGCTCGCTGATGATCGCCGGCCTGCTGCAGCAGACGACCAAGCAGACGATCGACTCCATCCCCGGCATGACCTCGATGCCGATCCTGGGCACGCTGTTCCGGTCGCGAGACTTCCTGAACGGCCAGACCGAGCTGGTGATCATCGTCACCCCGTACATCGTCGACCCGACCCGTCCGCAGAACCTGCAGACGCCGGCCGACGGTCTGGTCTTCGCCAACGACATGAGCACGGTCCTGCTGGGCCGTCTGAACAAAGTGGTCAAGGCCCCGGCCGGCGCCAACGCGGGGCGCGCGTACCAGGGCCCCGTCGGCTATGTGATCGAGTAGGACGCACCCATGACGCACAAGCCTTTCGTCAAGACCGTCCTGATGGCCCTGGCCTTGTCCGGCCTGGTCGCCTGCGCCTCGACACCGCCCGGTGAGGGTCCGTCGAAGGCCGCCGCCACCGACACCCAGCAGTGGACGGACCGCATCAAGGTCACCTCCGCGCCGGACGAGATCGTGCTGGCGCCGCACGCCAAGGGCCTGTCGGCCAACCAGTCGGCCGCGCTGGAGGCCCTGATGGACCGCTGGCTGCAGGCCGAGGGCCGCGAGCTGGTCGTCACCTCGCCCAACAGCGCCGGCGCCATGGCCACCCAGATCCGCGACCGTCTGGTCAGCCTGGGCGCGCCGGGCTCGCGCGTGCGGGTCGTCGGCTTCAACCCGACCGGCCCCGACGACGAGACCATCCGCGTCGGCTTCCTGCGCTACGAGGCCGAGAAGCTGAAATGCGGGCAACGCTGGGAAAACCTGGCCGCCACCCGCAACAACGAAGCCTATGACAACTTCGGTTGCGCCATGGCCGCCAATCTGGCCGCCCAGGTCGCCAATCCCGAGGATCTGATCCGTCCGCGCGACATGACGCCGGCCGACACCGGCCGTCGCGACACGGTGCTGGGCCTCTACCGCAAGGGTGAGACGACCAGCTCCAAGAAGGACGACCAGGCCAGCGGCTCGATCTCGAAGGCGATCCAGTAATGCGGCCGTCCGATAGCGATCCCTTCGACCTGGGCTTTGACGCCGCCGACGAATTCACGACCGGCGCGAACGATCCCTGGCGCGCGTCCGCGCCGCCGTCGCTGAACCCGACCGTGGGCGGCTTCGACGACCCGTTCGCCGACTTCCCGCCCGCCCGTCCCGAAGGGCCTCAGGCGCCACGCACCGCGCCCCAGTCCCAGTCCCAGCCTCAGGCGCAGCGCGCCGCCCCGCCGCCTCAGCCGCCGCCGCAACCGCGCGCGCCGCGGCCGGCGGCCGTCCATGACGACGACCTCGACATCGCCGAGGCCGCCGCCCCGGCCGCGCCGGTCTATCATGAGCCGATCTCGGACGGCGGCCTGGGCGACGCGGCGATCCCGCGCATCACCATCCACGCCTTCTGCGCCCGTCCGGAAACGGCGGCCCTGGTCGAGCACGCCGCCGCGGACCGCCGCATGGCCCGGGCCTCGACCATCGTTCGCGACGGCGGGCTGGAGGCGGCCGTCGACTACTACCAGAACCAGCCGACGCCCTCGCTGGTCATGGTCGAGACGACCGACGGCGCCCAGCGCCTGCTGCATCTGCTGGACAGCCTGGCCCAGGTCTGCGACCCGGGCACCAAGGTGGTCGTGCTGGGCCAGACCAACGACATCGCCCTCTATCGCGAGCTGATGCGCCGCGGGGTCAGCGAGTACCTGACCCAGCCGCTCTCGCCCCTGCAGGTGATCCGCGCCGTCGGCGGCCTCTACGCCGATCCGTCCGCGCCGTTCGTCGGCCGCCAGATCGCCTTCGTCGGCGCCAAGGGCGGGGTGGGGGCCTCGACGCTGGCGCACAACTTCGCCTGGGCGATGGCCGAGAAGATGCAGACCGCCACGGTGCTGGTCGATCTCGACCTGGCCTTCGGCACCGCCGGCCTCGACTTCAACCAGGATCCGCTGCAAGGCGTCCTGGACGCCCTGACCCAGCCCGACCGCCTGGACCCGGTGCTGATGGACCGCATGATGGTCCGCTGCGGCGACCGCCTGTCGCTGTTCGCCGCCCCGGCGACGCTGGACGACGACTACGACATCGGCGCCGACGCCTACGAGGAAGCGACCCAGAAGATCCGCGGCGCCGCGCCGTTCGTGGTGCTGGACATCCCGCACGTCTGGAACGCCGCGACCCGCCGGGTGCTGGTCGGATCCGACGACCTGGTGGTGGTGGCCATGCCGGACCTGGCGTCCCTGCGCAACGCCAAGAACATCATAGACCTGGTCAAGGCCTCGCGGCCCAATGACGTGCCGCCGCGCCTGGTTCTGAATCAGGTCGGCGTGCCCGGCCGTCCCGAGATCCCGGTGAAGGACTTCGGCGAGGCCCTGGGCATCCAGCCCTCGCTGGTGCTGCCGTTCGATCCCAAGCCCTACGGCCAGGCGGCCAACAACGGCCAGATGCTGGCCGAGGTGGCGCCCAAGTCGAAGGCCGCCGAGGGCCTGGAGCACCTGGCGCGCCTGATCAGCCGCCGCGAGCCGCCGCCCTCGCAGAAGTCCTCCGTGCTCTCCGGCCTGTTCAAGAAGAAGTAGATGTTCGGCAAGCGCGACCCGTCAGCCCCCGCCGAACAGAAGGCGCCGCCCCCCGCCCCGGCGGGCGGCGCGGCCATCGCCACGCGTCCCCAGCGGATCGAGCCGGCCGCCGCGCCGACCGCGCCAGCGCCGAAGGTCAACGGTCCCGCCCCGAAGGCGACGGCGGGCCTGGACCAACTGCGCGCCGCGCAGGGGATCGCCGCCGCCCAGACGACCAACATCGTCCGTGAGCAGAGCGACTACTACCACGCCACCAAGACCGTCATCTTCAACGCCCTGCTGAACACCATCGACCTGAGCCAGCTGGCCCAGCTCGACCAGAAGCAGGCCGCCGAAGAGATCCGCGACATCGTCGCCGAGCTGGTGGCGATCAAGAACGTCTCGATGTCCGTGGCGGAACAGGAGACGCTGGTCCAGGACATCATCAACGACGTCCTCGGCTATGGTCCGCTGGAGCCCCTGCTGGCCCGCGACGACATCGCCGACATCATGGTCAACGGCGCCCACCGGGTGTTCATCGAAGTGGGCGGCAAGGTCCAGCTGACCAACGTTCGCTTCCGCGACAACATGCAGCTGATGAACATCTGCCAGCGGATCGTCAGCCAGGTCGGCCGCCGCGTCGACGAAAGCTCGCCGATCTGCGACGCCCGCCTGCCCGACGGCTCGCGCGTCAACGTCATCGCCCCGCCCTTGGCTCTGGATGGTCCGACCCTGACCATCCGGAAGTTCAAGAAGGACAAGCTGACCATGAAGAACCTGGTGGAGTACGCCTCCATCAGCCCGGAAGGGGCGCGGGTTCTCGGCGTCATCGGCGCCTGCCGCTGCAACATCGTCATCTCGGGCGGCACGGGCTCGGGCAAGACCACCCTGCTCAACACCATGACCGCCTTCATCGACCCCACGGAACGGGTCGTGACCTGCGAGGACGCCGCCGAGCTGCAGCTGCAGCAGCCGCACGTGGTGCGCCTGGAAACCCGTCCGCCGAACCTGGAAGGCTCCGGCTCGGTGACCATGCGCGATCTGGTCAAGAACTGTCTGCGGATGCGTCCCGAACGCATCATCGTCGGCGAAGTCCGCGGCCCGGAGGCGTTCGACCTTCTCCAGGCCATGAACACCGGCCACGACGGCTCGATGGGCACGCTGCACGCCAACAGCCCGCGCGAGGCCATCAGCCGGATCGAGAGCATGATCACCATGGGCGGCTACGGCCTGCCCTCGAAGACCATCAAGGAGATGATCGTCGGCTCGGTCGACGTCATCGTCCAGGCGGCGCGCTTGCGCGATGGTAGTCGCCGCATCACCCACATCACCGAGGTGGTCGGCCTGGAAGGCGACGTGATCGTCACCCAGGACCTGTTCGTCTACGAGATCACCGGCGAGGACGCCGACGGCAAGGTGATCGGCAAGCACCGCTCGACCGGTATCGCCCGGCCGCGCTTCTGGGATCGCGCCCGCTACTACGGCCTGGAGCGTGAGCTGGCCGAAGCCCTCGACGCGGCGGAGTAGGCCATGCTGTTCGTGATCGCCGGCATCCTGGGGTTCATCACCATCGCGGGCCTGGGCTTCGCCTTCGCGGGCGGGGACAGCGGCCAGGCCAAGGCCGCCAAGCGGGCCCAGATGATCGCCGGAGGCGGCGAGCGCCAGGTCGCCGTGCGCGCCAAAGCCGCCGCCAACACGCCCGACGCCCGCCGCCAGAACATCCTCAAGGCGCTCAAGGAGCAGGAGCGCAAGCAGAAGAAGGCCACGCTGAGCATCAGCGCGCGCATGCTGGCCGCGGGCCTGGGCCAGAACGTCAGGATGTTCTGGATCATCAGCGGCGCGCTGGCGGTGGTCGTCGCCCTGATCGTCCTCGTGCTGAGCCAGAACCCGCTGATCGCCCTGGCGGGCGGCTTCGCCGCGGGTATGGGCCTGCCGCGCTGGGTCCTGGGCTTCCTGGCCAAGGGGCGGACCAAGAAGTTCACCGAGGCCTTCTCGGACGCCATCGACATCATCGTGCGCGGCATCAAGTCGGGCCTGCCGGTTCACGACTGCCTGAAGATCATCGGCAAGGAGAGCCCCGAGCCCCTGGGCGGCGAATTCCGCACCCTGACCGAGAACATCGCCATGGGCGTGCCGATAGATGCGGCCCTGGAGAAGATGTACGAGCGCATGCCGACCAACGAGCTGCGCTTCTTCTCGATCGTGCTGGGCATCCAGGCCAAGACCGGCGGCAACCTGGCCGAGGCGCTGGGCAACCTCTCCACCGTGCTGCGCGCGCGCAAGCTGATGAAGGAGAAGATCAAGGCGCTCTCCGCCGAGGCGATCGCCTCGGCCTCGATCATCGGCTGCCTGCCGCCCGGCGTCGTCATCCTGATCAGCGTCACCTCGCCAGCCTATATGAAGCCGATGTTCACCGACCCGCGCGGCCACCTGATGATCCTGGGCGGCCTCCTGTGGATGACCATGGGCATCCTGGTGATGCGCAAGATGATCAACTTCAAGTTCTGAGAGGAGGGTCGCCGTGAGTCTCGCCACCGCCCTGACCGATCCCTCGAACCTGCTGACGGCGTTCATCGCCCTGGTGACGTTCGCCACGATCATCACCCTGGCCTCGCCGGCGCTGCGCGACAACAACCTCGAGGGCCGCCTGAAGTCGGTGGCCAACCGCCGCGAGGAGCTGCGTCGAAGATCGCGCCAGAACATCGCCTCGCGCGGCGCGACGGGCGGCACCCTGCGCCACCAGGACGAGGGCCTCTACAAGAACGTCGTCGAGCGGCTGCAGCTGTCGCGGCTGCTCGAGGATCCCAAGGTCGTCGACAACCTGGCCCAGGCCGGCTTCCGCGGCCCGCGCCCGGTGACCACCTTCTATTTCTTCCGCTTCGTGGCGCCGTTCGTGTTCGCCGGGGTGGTCGGGTTCTATCTCAATGTCGTCAACGGCTTCGGCCTGCTGCCGATGCAGAAGCTGTGCGCCTGCGTCGCGGCCCTGGCCCTCGGCTACTACGCGCCCAACGTCTACATCAGCAACATCGCCCAGAAGCGCCGCGAGTCGATCGTGGCGGCCTTCCCGGATTCGCTGGACCTGCTGCTGATCTGCGTGGAAAGCGGGATGTCGATCGAGGCGGCCATCCAGAAGGTCGGCTCGGAAGTCGGCGCCTCGTCGATGGAGCTGGCCGAGGAGCTGTCCCTGCTCACCGCCGAACTGTCGTACCTGCCCGACCGCCGCCTGGCCTATGAAAACCTGGCGCGCCGGACCAACCATCCGGGCATCAAGTCCGTGGCCACCGCCATGATCCAGGCCGAGCGTTACGGCACGCCGCTGGGCACGGCCCTGCGGGTCATGGCCAAGGAGAACCGCGAGCTGCGCCTCTCGGCCGCCGAGAAGAAGGCCGCGGCCCTGCCGGCCCAACTGACCGTGCCGATGATCGTGTTCTTCCTGCCGGTGCTGTTCGTCATGATCCTGGGCCCGGCGATCCTGAAGGTGCAGGACATCTTCGGGAAGCACTGAGGCTTCCCACCCCTAAAAGACCCGTCCAAGGCGTGGCGCGCGGCTTGCGCTGACCCGACCCCTCGGTTTCGATTTGGGACAGTGGGATGAAACACATGGGGAAGGGCCCTCCGGTCCGCGCGTTCGCGGCCGCGGAAGAGGGAGGCGCGGCCATCGAGACGGCGCTGGTGGCGGGCCTGGCGGCGTTTCTGGCGTTCACCATGAAGAACATGGTGGCGATGCCGCTGCTGGGCTTTCTCACCAAGGCCAGCCGGGTGCTCAGCCAGGCGCTGGGGGGGTAGGCGCGCCGCGCGCGACCGGAGACCGGGACGGCGATCCCGGCGGAGGTTCGCGGCGGCGCCTAGGCGTTCAGGTCGCCACGGCTTCCAGCTCCGCCATCACCGCGTCCGACAATTCCAGGTCCGCCGCCGCCAGGTTCTCGCGCAGGTGGGCGACCGACGAGGTGCCGGGGATCAGCAGGATGTTGGGCGACCGGCGCAGCAGCCAGGCCAGGGCTGTCTGCATCGGCGTGGCGCCGAGACGCTCGGCCACGGCCGACAGGGCCGACGACTGCAGCGGCGAGAAGCCGCCCAGCGGGAAGAACGGCGTGTAGGCGATCCCGGCCTTGGCCAGGTCGTCGACCATCGCGTCGTCGTGGCGGTGGACCAGATTGTACATGTTCTGCACGCAGGCGATGTCGGTGAGGCTTCGCGCCTCGGCGACCTGGGCCCGCGTGACGTTGCTGATCCCGATCTGGCGCACCAGCCCGTCGCGCTTCAGGTCGGCCAGGACGCCCAACGGCTCGGCGATCGAGCCCTCGGCCGGACCCATCATGTCGAACATGGCGCGGTAGTTGACCACGTCCAGCGCCTCCAGCCCCAGGCGGCGCAGGTTGTCGTGCACCGCCGATCTCAGCTCGGCGGGCGAAGTCGCCGTCAGCCACGCGCCGTCGTCGCCCCGCCGCGCGCCGATCTTGGTGACGATCACCAGGTCGTCGGCATAGGGGTGCAGCGCCTCGCGGATGATCTCGTTGGTGACGTGGGGGCCGTAATAGTCGCTGGTGTCGATGTGGTTGACGCCCAGAGCCACGGCCTCGCGCAGCACGGCCAGCGCCGCCGCGCGATCCTTGGGCGGGCCGAACACATGGGGTCCGGCCAGCTGCATCGCCCCGTAGCCCAGCCGCCGGACGTTGCGGTCGCCGAGCTTGAAGGTCCCGGCCCGATCCAGGCTGGAGGTGTCGATGCTGGTCATGCTGACTTCCCTTGCTTGCGTCTCAACGCGAGCTGGAGCATCTGAAGAATCCTTCAGGTTTGGAATTCGCTTTCGATGACCGCCCTCGCAACGCCGCTAAGCCCAAGGAAACAACCGGTCCAGGCCCGGTCGGCGGCCACGATCGAGGCGCTGCACACCGCCGTGATTCAGGTTCTGACCCGTGAGGGCCTCAGCCGCTGCACCACCACGCGGATCGCCGAGCGGGCCGGCATGTCGGTCGGCAGCGTCTATCAGTATTACCCCAACCGCGACGCGCTGCTGGCGGCGGTGCTGGAGCGGCACCTGAGCGGCATCGCCGACGCGATGGAGCGGGTGTGTCTCGACAGCCGGAGCCTTCCGGTCGCCCGGATGGCCGAGGCTCTGGTCGAGGGCTACATGGCCGCCAAGCTGCGCGACGCCGGCGAGTCCAGGGCGCTCTACGCCGTGGCGGGCGAGCGGGGCGGGTTCGAGCTGGCGGCCCGCGTCTACAAGCGCATCGAGGCGGCGGTCACGGTCCTGCTAGCCACCGCGCCCGACGCGACGTTCGAGGACCCGTCCATGACGGCGTCGATCGCCTTGAACGCCCTGGTCGGGCCGGTGCGCTCGATCCTGGACGGCCAGGCCACGCCGGCCTTCGAGGCGCGGCTGCAAGGCCAACTGGTGCTGCTGCTGACGGCCTACCTCAAGGCCGGCAAGGCCTGAGGGCCTACTGCCCGCCGCCGGCCTTCATCGCGTCCCAGCTGCGGCCGGAGCCGGCCTGGCCGAGGGCGGCGCGCAGATAGGCCAGGTTGTTGCTGACCTGCTCGGGCGGCAGGTCGGCGCGGGCCAGTTTCTCGGCTTCCGGCAGGCGGCCTTGCAGGCCGACCACCAGGGCCAGGTTCTGGCGCACCTGGATGCCGGCCGAGGGCAGGGCGGCGGCGCGGCGCAGCTGGGTCTCGGCGCCGGTCAGGTCGCCCTTGGCGGCCAGGTGCATGGCGTAGTTGGCCAGCGGCGTGGCCTCGGTCGGCGCCAGCGCCAGAGCCTGGCGGTGCGCGGCCTCGGCCTCGTCGTCGCGCTCGGCCTGCTCGTAGGCCACGCCCAGCAGGGTCAGCGGACGCCAGTCGCGGGGATTGAGGGCGGCGGCCTTGCGGGCCGGCTCGATGGCGTAGAAGCCCTGGCCCCGGGCGATGTGGGCGCGGGCCAGCTCCAGCAGCAGGGCCTCGTCGTCGGGGCGGGAGACCAGGCCCTTGGTCGCGGCCTCGGCGGCGTCGTCGTTGCGGCCCAGGGCGCGCAGGGATTGGGCCAGGGCGGCGCCGGCCTCGGCGTCCGCCGAGTCGGTCTCGAACTCGGCGCCCCAGAAGGCGGCGCGGGCCAGCGGGTCCAGGCGGCGGGCCTCGGCGCGCTGCTGCGGCGAGGCCTTGACCGGCGCGGCCTTGGCGGCCTCGACCTGGGCGGGCTTGGCGGAGTCGGCGGCGAAGGCGGCCGGCGCGATCAGCAGGACGGCCGGGGCGAGCAGGGTTGCGACGAGCGCGCGCTTGCGACACATGAAAGACATGTCTCCAGAAGGTTCGCCCATTGTCCGGGCGCGGCCCTCAAGGAATCGTTAAGCATAATTTTAAAGGACTTCGTCGATGTCCGACGCGACGCATCCGATCCTAGCCGAGGCCAAAGGGCAGGCGATCCCGGTCCATCCGGTCAGCGAGGCCGAGCTGGAGGCTTTCCTGGCCCGAAAGCGCGCGCCGGTAAGGACTTACGCCGCCGCCAACGCGTTCACGGCCAAGGCCGGCCAGGTGCTGGTGGTCCCCGGATCCAGCGGCGCGGTCGAGCAGGTGCTGCTGGGAACCGGCGCCGGCCGCGCTGATCTGTCGCTGTTCCGGACCCTGGCGGGCAAGCTGCCAGCCGGGGAATACGCTCTGTCCAAGCTGCCGCGCGGCGTCGATCCGGAGCAGGCGGCCCTGGCCTTCGGCCTGGGGACCTACCGCTTCGACCGCTACAAGAAGCGCGGCGAGCCGATCGCCCGGCTGGTGGCGCCCAAGGGCGTCGACGCCGCGACCGTGACCGCCACGGCCCACGCCTGCGCCCTGGCTCGCGACATGGTCAACACCCCGGCCAACGACATGGGGCCGCTGCAGATCGAGACCATCGCCCGCGAGATCGCCGAGAAGTACGGGGCGACGTTCTCCGTGGTCGCTGGCGATGCGTTGCTGACGGAGGGCTATCCCGCCGTCCACGCCGTGGGCCGCGCCGCCGTCGAGGCGCGTGCGCCCCGCATGATCGAGATCACCTGGGGCGATGCCTCGCACCCGATCGTGGCGCTGGTCGGCAAGGGCGTGGTGTTCGACACCGGTGGCCTCGACATCAAGCCCTCGGCCGGCATGCGGCTGATGAAGAAGGACATGGGCGGCGCCGCTCACGCCCTGGCCCTGGGTCGGATGGTCATGGAGGCCGGGCTGCCGGTGCGGCTGGTCATCCTGACCCCCGTGGTCGAGAACGCCATCGCCGGCGACGCCATGCGCCCGGGCGACGTGCTGCGGACCCGCGCCGGCCTGACCGTCGAAGTGGGCAATACCGACGCCGAGGGTCGTCTGATCCTGGCCGACGCCCTGACCCGCGCCGCCGAGCTGAAGCCCGCCCTGACCCTGGACTTCGCCACCCTGACCGGCGCGGCGCGCATGGCCATGGGGCCGTTCGTGATCCCGTTCTGGACGTCCGACGACAAGCTGGCCGGCCAGCTGGAGACGGCGTCGAAAACCGTCGCCGACGCGCTGTGGCGGATGCCCCTGACCGAGGCCTATCGCGAGGCCCTGGACAGCGACATCGCCGACCTGAAGAACGATCCCGACGGCTGGGCCCAGGCCGGGGCGACCACGGCGGCCTTGTTCCTGCAGCGCTTCGCCCCCAAGTCCGACAAGGAGAGCGGCGAGGATGTGGGACCCTGGGCCCACTTCGACGTCTTCGCCTGGAACCCCAAGGCGCGCCCCGGATTCCCGGTCGGCGGGGAAGTCCAGGCCATTCGCGCCGCCTTCGCCATGCTCAAGGGCCGTTTCGCATGACTTTGGACACTCGGATCACCCTGGCCCGGCCCGACTTGGCCGACCAGCGCCTGGAGGGCCTGGTTCCGGCCGAGCGCTACGCGGCCAGCCGATTGATGGTCTGCGCCGCGCCCGCGGCCGCCATCCGCGCCGCCGCCACGCCAGACGCCGAGCAGTGGGACCAGCTGTTGTTCGGCGAGGTCTTCCGGGTGCTGGAGGAAAAGGACGGCTTCGCCTGGGGCCAGGCCCCGCGCGACGGCTATGTCGGCTATGTCGCGACCGGCGACCTGGTCGAACAGGGCCACCCGCCGACCCACGCGGTCTCGGCGATCCGCACCTACGCCTTCGGCAAGCCCGACATCAAGTCGCGGCCGGAGGGGCTCTACAGCCTCAACAGCCTTGTGACGATCGAGGCCCGCGAGGGCCGCTTCGTCAAGGCCACCGGCACGGGCTGGTTCGTCGAGGCGCACCTGACCCCGATCGGCCGGGGCGAGAAGGACTATGTCGCCGTGGCCGAACGCTTCCTAGGCGCGCCCTACCAGTGGGGCGGCCGCGAGAGCCTGGGCCTGGACTGCTCGGGCCTGGTGCAGCAGGCGCTCTATGCCTGCGCCCGCGCCTGTCCGAGGGACACCGACATGCAGCGCGGCTTCTTCGCCGAGATCGCCGAGGCCGACCGCCGGCGCGGCGACCTGGTGTTCTGGAAGGGCCACGTGGCCATCCTGCTGGACGGGGAGACCATCCTCCACGCCAACGCCCACCACATGGCCACGGCGATCGAGCCGCTGGCCGAGGCCGTGGCCCGGATCGCGGCGACGCCCACGGGCGCGGTGCTGGGATATCGGCGGGTTTGAAACCGAAAAAAGGCCGCGGAGCTTTCGCTGCGCGGCCTCTTCGATCTTGTCAGCCTCGGAAGGCTTAGGCCTTCGGCGGGGCCGTCGCGCCACCGGCGGCCGGAGCGGCCGGAGCAGCGGCGGCGCCAGCGGCCGGAGCCGTCGTGCCGCCCGGAGCGGCCGGGGCCGCGGCGTCGGCGGCGGGCGCGCCTTCGGCCGGAGCGGCGGCGGCGGCCGGACGCGGCGGCGGGATCGGCAGCTTCGAGCCGAGGCTGTGCAGGTAGGCGATGACCGCGATGCGATCTTCCGGCTTCTTCAGGCCCACGAAGGTCATGTTGGTGCCGGGGACGTCCTTACCCGGGGCCTTCAGGAAGGTGTACAGGGCGTCGTAGTCCCACACCGGGGTCTTGCCCGAGAAGTCCTTCATCGCGCCCGAATAGTTGAAGCCCGGGTGGCCGGCCGGCTTGCGGCCGACGACGTCCCAGAGGCCCGGGCCGGTGGCGTTGGCGTTCGAGGCGTCCAGCTTGTGGCAGGCCGCGCACTTGGCCGAGACGGCGGCGCCGGCGGCCGCGTTGGCCGGGGTCAGGACCGCGTTCCAGTCGGGCGGGGTGTCGACCGCCGCGGCGGCGCCGCCGGCGGAGTCTTCCTGGACCGCGATCTCGTAGCCGGCCTTCTCGACTTCATGCTTCTTGAAGACGATGTCCGACGCTTCTCGCAGACCAAAGATGATGAGGCCGGTCAGCAGCACGCCGCCAGCGATCTTGTTGAACGTCAGGTCGCTCATTTCAGCCTAGTCAGCCTCTTGTCGGCCCACCCCAGGGCGGGCTTTGAACCAGCGCCTCGGACTCGCGATACGAGTCTCCAGCGCACGTCATGTTGCGCTCGCGTCTCTTACACGCTACCGCCCCTCGCGCAACCGGTCCGCAAAGATTTGAGACCCAGAACCGCCATGAACCCGATCGTCCTGATCCCCGCGCGGATGGCCGCGACGCGTCTGCCCAACAAACCGCTGGCCGACATCGGCGGCGCGCCGATGATCGTCCGGGTTCTGAACCAGGCCCTGGCGGCCGGCATTGGCCCTGTCGCCGTGGCGGCCGGCGATCGCGAAATCGTTGAGGCCGTTCAAGCCGCTGGCGGCGTGGCGGTGCTGACCGATCCTGATCTGCCATCGGGTTCGGACCGGATTCTAGCGGCGCTCGCCGAACTCGATCCGGGGTTCGAACATGACGTCGTGATCAACCTGCAGGGCGACATGCCGTTCGTCGATCCGGCCGTGCTGAGCGACTGCGCCCGGATACTTAAGGAGTTCGACGACGCCGATATCGCCACCGTCGTCGCCCCGGAAGCCTCGCCCGCCGACCGCTCGAACCCGGACGTGGTCAAGGCCGTCCTGGCCATGGAGGACGACGGGCAAAGCGGCCGCGCGCTCTATTTCACCCGCTCGACGCTCTATGGCGACGGGCCGGTATGGCGCCACATCGGCATCTACGGCTATCGCCGCGAGGCGCTGGTGGTGTTCAACGACGCCGCGCCGTCCGCCCTCGAGAAGCGCGAGAAGCTGGAGCAGCTGCGCGCCCTTGAGCTGGGCCTGACCATCCGCGCGGCGGTGGCGGCGACCGCCCCCATTTCCGTCGACAATCCTTCCGATCTGGAAGCCGCCCGCCAAGAAGCTGGAAAGCAGGCCCTATGAGCATCCTCAAGAAGATCGCCTTCCAGGGCGAACCCGGCGCCAACAGCCACGAGGCGTGTCGGACCTATTTCCCGGACTACGAGGCCTATCCCTGCAAGACCTTCGAGGAGGCGTTCGAGGCCATCAAGACCGGGATCGCCGCCCTGGGGATGATCCCGATCGAGAACTCGATCGCCGGCCGGGTCGCCGACGTCCACCACCTGCTGCCGGCCTCGGGCCTGAAGATCATCGGCGAGCGCTTCAAGCCGATCCGCTTCCAGCTGATGGCTAACAAGGGCGTCAAGCTGGAGGACGTGAAGGTGGTCAGCTCAATGCCGATCGCGCTGTCCCAATGCCGCAACAGCCTCAAGCGCCTGGGCGTCGAGACCGAGGCCGCCGGCGACACGGCCGGCGCGGCCAAGGCCCTGGCCCTGAAGCCCAACCCGACCCACGGCGCCGTCGCGCCGGCCCTGGCGGCCGAGATCTACGGCCTGGACATCCTGGCCCGCGACATCGAGGACGAGCGCCACAACACCACCCGCTTCCTGGTGATGACGGCCGACAAGGCCCCGCCGGCCCCGGACTTCACCCACCGCTGCGTGACCAGCTTCGTGTTCCGCGTCCGCAACCTGCCGGCGGCGCTGTACAAGGCGCTTGGCGGCTTCGCGACCAACGGCGTCAACATGACCAAGCTGGAAAGCTACATGGAAGGCGGGAACTTCACGGCGACCTTTTTCTACGCCGAGGTCGACGGCCGGCCGGAGGACCGCTCGCTGGCCCTGGCGCTGGACGAGCTGAAGTTCTTCTCGGAGAAGTTCGAGATCCTGGGGGTCTATCCGGCCGATCCGTTCCGGGATCGGGGCCAAGGTTAGCGCCGTCCCCAAACGTCACCCTTCCGATATCGACGTTATCCCGTTAGGCTTTCCCAAAACAAGGGGAGGGTTCACGTGAATAGTTCGATGATCGCGCCGGTGATGGCGCTGGTGGCCTGGTCGCTGGTGATGTGGGTCTGGATGTACGTCCAGCGGATCCCGGCGATGCAGAAGGCCGGGGTCAAGCCGCAGGACGCCCGCTTTCCGGGCTCGCTGGACATCCTGCCGGATTCCGCGCGGCAGGCGGCCGACAACTACAACCACCTGATGGAGCAGCCGACGATCTTCTACGCGGCGGCGCTGGCCATCCAGGTCGCGGGCCACGCCGACCCGATGGCGGTGCATTTCGCCTGGGTCTATGTCGGCGTGCGGGTGCTGCACAGCCTGCTGCAGATCAGCATCAACCTGGTGCCGGTGCGGTTCCTGCTGTTCGTGATTTCGACGGGCGTGCTGGCCGCGATGGTGGCGCGGGAGTTGATGAAGGTCTTCTGACCGCAAACCATTCTTGTCATCCCGGCCGGCTCTCCGCTTCGCCGTGGCCGGGATGACAAGCTATTTTTGGCTTCGACTAATCCGCGTCCAGCCCGATATCCAGCACCGGCGCCGAGTGGGTCACCGCCCCGACGCTGATCACGTCGACGCCGGTCTCGGCGATGGCCCGGACGGTGGTCAGGTTCACCCCGCCCGAGGCCTCCAGCACCGCGCGGCCCTTGGCCAGGCGCACGGCGGTCTTCAGGTCGTCGAGGCTGAAATTGTCCAGCATCACCACATCCGGCCGATGCTTGAGGGCCTCGTCCAGCTGGTCCAGGCCGTCGACCTCGACCTCGACCTTCACCAGGTGGCCGGCGTGGGCGCGGGCGCGCCTCACGGCTTCGCCGACCCCGCCGCAGGCGGCGACGTGGTTGTCCTTGATCAGGATGGCGTCATCCAGGCCGAAGCGGTGATTGACCCCGCCGCCGCAGCGAACGGCGTATTTCTCCAGGGCCCGCAGGCCCGGCGTGGTCTTGCGAGTGTCGACGATGGTCGCCCCCGTGCCCGCGACCAGGCGGACATAGGCCCGCGTCAGGGTGGCGACGCCCGACAGCCGGCCCAGCAGGTTCAGCCCCGTGCGTTCGGCGGCCAGCACGGCGCGGGCGTTACCCTCGGCGCGGGCCAGGATCGCGCCCGGCATGACATCCGAGCCGTCCGGGGTCGCGACCTCGAAGGTCGCGGTCGGATCCAGCGCCGCCAGCGCCAAGCGCGCGCAGGACAGGCCCGAGACACGGCCGTCCTGCCGGCTGGCCCAGACCACCGACAGGCGGGCGTCCGGATCGATGCAGGCCTGGCCGGTGATGTCGCCGGCCCGACCCAGGTCCTCGGCCAGGGCGTGGTCGACGATCGGGCGGACGAGGATGTCGTCCAGAGGTTGGATAATCATTCGGCGGCGTAGCGGACGGCGGCGTCCGCGCTCGTGAGGGTGACGAAGGTGCGGACCGGCTCGGCGGTCGCGGGGAAGTCGCGGCGATAGTGGCCGCCGCGGCTTTCCTGGCGGGCCAGGGCGGTGTCGACGATCAGCCGGGCGGCGACCAGGGGCGGGCAGGGGCCGTAGGCGGGCTCCAGGGCGTCGATCTGTTCCAGCAGGCGGGTCAGGCCGGCCTCGTCGCGGATCACCCCAGCGTCGCGGCTCATGGCCTTGCGCAGGATCTGGAAGGCGGCGTCGGGCAGGTCGGGCAGGGGCTCCAGGCTGACCGGTTCGCCGCCCGCTTGACCCTCGGCCGCCGCCGCGTGGCCGGCGCGGGCGCCGAACACGGCCGCTTCCAGCAGGCTGTTGGAGGCCAGGCGGTTGGCGCCCTGCACCCCGGTCGAGGCGCACTCGCCGGCGGCGTAGAGGCCCGGCAGGCTGGCGCGGCCGTCCAGATCGGTGGCGACTCCGCCCATGTGGTAGTGCACGGCCGGGACGACCGGGATCATTTCGCGACGCGGGTCCAGGCCGCCCGCGCGGCAGGCCTCGAACACGGCCGGGAATTCCTTGGGGAAGTGCGGGCCGACGGCGGCGACGGCGTCGAGGAACGCGCCGCGCCCGGACTCGCGCTCGGCATGGATGGCGCGGGCCACCACGTCACGCGGGGCCAGCTCGCGGGCCGGGTGATAGTCGGCCATGAAGGCGCGACCGTCGACATTGCGCAGGATCGCGCCCTCGCCGCGCAGGGCCTCGGTGGCCAGGGGGGCGGGATCGCGGCCGATGTCGATGGCCGTGGGGTGGAACTGCACGAACTCCGGATCGGCGATCGTCGCGCCGGCCAGGGCGGCCAAGCCGAGGCCTTCGCCCCGCACTTCCTTGGGCGTGGTGGTGACGGCGTAGAGGCCGCCGATGCCGCCGGTGGCCAGGATCACCGCCTTGGCGCGGATCTCCACGAGCTCGCCGTCGATCTCGGCCAGGACCCCGACCACGCGGCCGGTCGCGTCCTGAAGCAGACGACGGGCGCGGGCGGTCTCGCGGACCTCGATGGTCGGGACGGCGCGGACGGCGGCGATGACGGCGGCCATGATCGCCGCGCCCGCGCCGTCGCCGCCGACCCGGGCGACCCGGGCCCTGGCGTGGGCGGCTTCCAGGCTGAGCACGAAGTCTCCACCTGTCTTGCGGTCAAAGGGCGCGCCCAGAGCGGCCAGGTCGCGGACGGCCTGCGGGCCTTCGCGGGTCAGCAGGTCGACGGCCTTGGGATCGCAGAGGCCCGCGCCGGCGGCGATGGTGTCGGCGGCGTGCAACGCCGGGCTGTCCTCGCTCGACAACGCCGCGGCCATGCCGCCCTGCGCCCAGGCGCTGGAGCAGCCGGTCGCCAGCGGGGTCGGCGACAGGACGAGCGCCTTGTGCGCGGCCAGCGCGGCCGAGAGGCCGGCAAGACCGGCGCCGAGGATGACGGGGCCGTCGAAGTCTACGCGTTCGATCATTCCACACTCCACTCCCCTCCCCCTTGCGGGGAGGGGTTGGGGGTGGGGGTGTAAGCTCGGCTCAGAGCCGACACCCCCATCCGACCGCTTCGCGGCCACCTTCCCCGCAAGGGGGAAGGGAGCCAGTTCGTTAAATCAGCTCGACATTCACGTGATGCCGGGCCTTGACCAGGTCGTACCGGGCCGGGACGGCCGGCGGCGGCAGGTCGATCATCCGCTGCACGGCCAGGCGCGCGCGGTCGAGGATGTCGGCGTCGACCGTCACCTCGAACTGCTCGTGGACCAGGGCGTCATGGATGTTCTGGAGCGTGATCCGCTTCATGTGCGGGCACATGTTGCAGGGGCCGATGAACTGGGTCAGCGGGCTTTCGGCCTGGACGTTGCTGGCCATCGAGCACTCGGTGATCAGCACCACCTGGGCCGGCTTGCGCTGGGCCACATAGTCGTTCATCGCCGCGGTCGAGCCGGCGAAGTCGGCGGCTTCCAGGATCTCGGTCGGGCATTCGGGGTGGGCCAGCACTTCCGCGCCGGGCCAGGCCGCGCGCATGTCGGCGATGTCGCTGGCCGTGAAGCGCTTGTGCACCTCGCAGTGGCCGGCCCAGGCGATGATCTTGACGTCGGTCTGGCGCGCGACGTTACGGGCCAGATACTCGTCCGGGATCAGGATGACCTTGTCGACGCCCCATTCCCTGGCGGCCCACTCGACCACCTGAACCGCGTTGGCGCTGGTGCAGCAGATGTCGGTCTCGGCCTTCACGTCGGCGGTGGTGTTGACATAGGTGACGACCGGGATCCCCGGATAGCGCTGCTTGATCAGTCGCACGTCGGCGCCGGTGATCGAGGAGGCGAGGCTGCAGCCGGCCTTGAGGTCCGGGATCAGGATCTTCTTTTCGGGGCTGAGAACCTTGCTGGTCTCGGCCATGAAGTGGACGCCGGCCTGGACGATGATCTGGGCGTCGGACTTCGCGGCTTCCTTGGCCAGGGCCAGGCTGTCGCCGACGAAGTCGCCCACGCCGTGGAAGATGTCCGGCGTCATGTAGTTGTGGGCCAGGATGGCGGCGTTTTTCTCGCGCTTGAGGCGGTTGATCTCGGCGATCAGCGGGGCCTGGACGCGCCACTCCATCGGGGTGACGTGGTGCTTGACCTTGTCCCAGACGCCGGCGGTCTCCGCCTCGACCTGGGCGGTGAACTCGAGCGGAGCGGCAAACCCGTCAGCCATCTGATACTCCGTTATGCTCAAAGTGAGCATTTCCAGGGCCTCAAAAAACGCCGGAGCTTCCGCGGATGTTCCGCTGGCGACCCGGCGCCTAGGTTATGCTGAAAGTGAGCATAACTGATCCGTACATATAGCCCCTGCTAGCGAGAATGCAAACCCGGCATAAAAGCGCGGCGCCATTTTCCGAGGTGACAGCTTCGCCTTGGAAGCAGCACGTTAAACTACGGCGAGGCGCCGCAGCGGTCGCCGCTTGCCAAGACCTGCCGCGTTATCGCCAGGTTTCAGGCTTACATATCCGTAATGTGGAAGAAAAATTCTGTCACCAGCGCGACTACGCGGAAAGCTAGGTGCTTTTCGATGCGTTTCAAATGTACAGTATTTAGTGTACAAGTATAAGGTAGGAAGATAAGCGCATCAAATTTCATAATTTTTTATGGAATAATATTATCGATAGTAGTGAACTAAACTTCAATCTCTTTGACAGTCTCAGAATAGGTGCGATCATTACAAACTTGTAAGGCTGTGACTTTATTGCGACAGCCGTTTGGCGACGCATTTCAGGCTCGCGATGTTCGTTGACCTGAGATCCATTAAGTTCGTAGCTCCCCGCCAGTCGGATCCCAATCCGTGATCCGGAGCCGCGCATGTGCGCATGCGCGATGTGAGACGCTGGGGAGTACTACCTTGAATACGAAGTCCATCCGGGAGCGCTTGCTCGCTTCCTCCATGATCTGCGGCGCCGCCGTGGCCGTGCTGGGCGCCAGCCAAGCCGCCGCGCAGACCGCGCCCGCGGCCCAAGCCGACCAGACGCAAGTTGAGGAAATTATCGTCACCGGTTCGCTGTTCCGCCGCACCGACACCGAAACCCCGTCGCCGGTCACCGTGCTGACCTCGGAAAACCTGGCCCATGCAGGCATCACCACCGCTGCGGAAGCGATCCGTTCGATCTCGGCCGACGGCGCCGGTTCGATCGGCACCGGCTTCCAGAGCGGTTTCTCGGCCGGCGGCTCGGCCGTGTCGCTGCGCGGTCTGGGCGTTTCGTCGACCCTCGTGCTGGTCGACGGCCTGCGCTCGGCCAACTTCCCGATCAACGACGACGGCCACAACGCCTATGTCGACCTGAACACCATCCCGTTCAGCCTGATCGACCGCATCGAAGTTCTGAAGGACGGCGCCTCGTCGTCGTACGGCGCTGACGCCATCGGCGGCGTGGTGAACCTGAAGCTGAAGAAGACCTTCGTCGGCGTCGCCGGCAGCATGGAAGCCGGCGAAACCGACCGAGGTGATGGCGAGCATAAGCGCGCCGACATCACTTTCGGCTACGGCGACTATGAGGAGTCCGGCTGGAACTTCTATGTCAACGCCGAATATCAGAAGGACGGCCGCGTCACGACGCACTCGCGCGGCTTCCCCTACAACAACCAGGACCTGACCTCGATCGGCGGTCTCGACAACAACTCTGCCGACAGCAATGTCACCTCGGCGACGCCGACCGCGATCGTCGCCCTAGGCACCCAGTCTGACCTGAACAACCCGCTTTCGGGCAGCTCGTCGCTGACCCCGAGCGGCACCTATGTCGACTCCGCCGGCAAGACGCAAAACTACTACAACTACACCGCGCTCAACACGTCGAACTGCACCAACGGCACCTACACGGTGACGACCGGTTCGGCCCGCGGCACGACCTGCAAATGGAACCTGGTCGACACCTACAACCAAGTTCAACCGCTGCAGAAGCGCTACGCCTTCAACGGCCGCCTCAGCATGCGCCTCTCGGAGAACGTCGAGGCCTATGTCACCGGCAGCTATTCGAGCAATGAAGTCGACATCAAGAACCAGCCGCGCACCATCCGTAACACCCAGCCGTTTGGCGCCTCGCCGTCGCTGTCGGGCCTGAACATCGCCCTGCCGGTGTGGATCTGCTCGACCGGGACCAACTGTGCGACGGCGGCTGATCGTCGCCTGAACCCGAACAACCCCTACGCCGCCGCCTTCGCCAGCAATCCGGCCAGCGGCGCCGCGCGAATCTTCTACACGTTCGGCGACATCCCCGCCGGCAGCAATCGCGTCAACGAAGTCATCCGCGGCACGGCTGGCCTGAAGGGCAGCTTCGGCGATGGTTGGAACTGGTCGGTCGACGCTGTCGGCGCCCGTGACAACCTGCGTATCCGCCAGCGCGGGTATCTGAACATCGCTAGCCTGGTGAACGCGATCAACACGGGCTCGTACAACTTCGTCGATCCGTCGAAGAACACCGAGGCCGTGCGCAACGCGATCTCGCCTGACGTCGTGACGAACTCGCACTCGTCGATCATGGCTCTGGACGGCACGATCACCCACAAGCTGTGGACCCTGCCGGGCGGCGACATGATGCTGGCCGTCGGCGGTCAGATCCGTAAGGAAGTCCTGGAGAACAACAACCAGAACGCCCGTCTGGACACCTACGGCCTGACCACCTCGTCGGCCTTCGGCAAGCACACGGTCAAGGCCGGGTTCTTCGAAATCCTGGCGCCAGTCGTCGACAAGTTGGAAATCAACCTGTCGGGTCGTTACGACGACTACTCGGAAGGCTTCAGCCACTTCTCGCCGAAGATCGGCGCCAAGTACACGCCGATGAAGCAACTGGCTTTCCGCGGTACGTATTCGGAAGGCTTCCGCGCCCCGACCTTCGCGGAATCGGGTCCGCGTTCGCAGTACGCCGGTTTCTCGACATATTCGACGCCTGCCTCGTTCCAACTGGCCCACGGTGGCCTGACCAGCGCCGGCAACACCAACCCCTACGCCCAATCCTACTCGCTGGGTTCGGGTCTGGTCGGTAACCCGAACCTGAAGCCGGAAACCTCGCGCAGCTTCACGCTGGGCACCATTGTGCAGCCGACCCGTTGGCTATCGATGACGGTCGACTACTACAACGTCAAGAAGAACAACCTGATCGTCAGCGGCTCGAAGATCTCCGAGGCTCGGGCGGCCTATTATACGAAGACGAACGTGGCTGACGCCTGCGCCGCCGTGGCGGCCGTGGGCGCGGGCTATTCGTGCAACGTGGTGGACTCTCCCGATCCGCTGTACCCGACGGCCTTGCCGCGCATCCTGATCATCAATGCGCCGTTCGAGAACGCCAGCTATTCGCAAACCTCAGGCGTCGACTTCTCGGCCACGGCCAACGTCGGCCTGTGGGCTGACGCCAAGCTGAACAGCCGCGTCGAAGTCACCCACGTGCTGAAGTACGACCTGCACACCGCCGATGGTAAGGTGCAGAAGTACGCCGGCACCCTGGGTCCGTACGAGCTGTCGTCGGGCAACGGTACGCCGAACTGGCGCGCGAACTGGCAGAACACGGTCTCGTGGGACCGCTACACCCTGTCGGCCACCGCCTACTATGTCGGTAAGATCAAGTCGGTCGCGGCCGATGACTACGGCACCACCGACTGCGTGAAGGGCAACCCGTACGCCAACGGCAACACGGATATCGCCAATCGCTTCTGCTACATCAAGAAGTTTGTCTACGTCGACATGAACGGCACGGCCCAGATCAACGATCAGGTCCAACTGTACGCCAATGTCGGCAACGTCTTCGACAAGCGCGCGCCGATTGCTCCGGGCTCGTATGCGTCGAACCCGAACTTCCTGACGACCTTCCATTCGCCCGGCGTGATCGGCCGGACGTTCAAGCTGGGTGTGCGCTTCACCTACTAAGACCTGACGGCCTTCGGGTCGCCAGTCTGGAGACGGGGCCGGTTCCGAAAGGGACCGGCCCTTTCTTTTTGGGCGGAATGTGAGCGGAGCGTCTTCGCCCGACACATCTTCCGAGCTCCCCGGCGAACGCCGGGAAGGTCGGATTTTGGCGAGACCCGCCGCCCCAAAGAAAAAAGCCCCGGAGCGCGGGGCTCCGGGGCTCGAGGTTTTCCGGGGAGGAAGGGTTTACTTCAGCTTGGCGCTGAGCGAGACGCCGACGATGCGGGGCTCGTTGTAGACGGCGGCCATGTAGTTCTCGATCACGCCCTTGAGGTTCTTCTCGTTCGTGATGTTGCGGCCGAACAGGGCGATCTCGTAGCCCTTGTCGAGGTTCTCGTAGCCCAGCTTCAGGCCGCCCTCGAACGAACCCTTGGAGTAGAACTCCTTGGTCTTGTAGAGCACGAAGTTGGTGTAGCCCTGGACGTTCCAGTCGGTGGCCACGAACACGCGGCCGGCCTCGCCGACCGGGATGTCGTAGCGGCCCGTGAAGTTCAGGTTGTACTTCGGGGCGTTCGGCAGCGGCTGGCCGTCGATCTGGGCGAAGGTGTTGGCGCCCACCTTGATCGTCGGGTTTTCGACCGTGCAGACCACCACGCCGTTCAGCGCGCAGACCTGAGCGTAGACGCGCTTATCCTTGATCTCGCTGTGCAGGTAGCTGGCGCCAGCCGTCAGCAGCAGGTTGCGGACCGGACGCCACTCGAGGTCGGCCTCGACGCCGTAGGCTTGCGCCTTGTCGGCGTTGAACAGCACGCCGTTGCCGTTGCTGTCGTTGCCGTTCAGCTGGATGTCCTTGACCTCATAGGTGAAGGCCGAGGCGTTGAAGCGCAGGGTGTTCTCGAGCAGGAAGCTCTTGAAGCCCAGTTCGTACGACTGGATCGTTTCCGAGTCGGCCGTGGTGAAGTCGGCGTTGAACACCGCCGAGCGGCCCTGAATGGTCGGGCCGCGGAAGCCCTTGGCCGCGCGGGCGTAGACGCTGACGTCCGGATTGACCTGGTAGTTGGCCGACAGGTCCCAGCTGACCTGCTCGTCGGCCATGCGCACGTAGCGGCGGCCGCCGTAGGTCGACACGTTGGCGGCGTTGTTCGAGGTCTTCACCAGGACGGTCTTCTTGGCGTCATAGGTGTCGCGCAGACCGCCCGTGATCGTCAGGGCGTCGGTCAGCTGGTAGCTGACCTGGCCGAACACCGCCCACGAGGTGTTCAGGTTGTTCAGGCGCACCCAGTTGTTGGGGTTGTAGCCGGCCGAGGTCGGCAGCAGGAAATAGCCGCGCTGATAGAAGTCGGTGGTGTCGCGCGAGTCGAAGTACAGGCCGCCGACCTGCCACTTCAGCTTGCCTTCGCCGTTGCTGGCCAGGCGGATTTCCTGGGTCAGCTGGTCGAGGTCGCGGATCTGGCCCATCGACTGGCCGAAGCCGTTCGGCACGCCATTGACCGGGAAGTTGGCCGCCGCGCCGCCGTCGGTGTCGCCACGGCTGTAGCCGCTGGTCGACTCATAGGCGCTGATCGAGGTCAGGGTGACCGGACCGAAGTCGTAGTCGATGTGAGCCGAGGTCCCGTAGGTCTTGTAGGCCTGCGGGTTGTTCATGGCCTCGTCGAGCGCGACGCTGTCGCGCGGGGCGGTCGACTTGTTGCTGCCCTTGGTCAGGGCCTGGCGCAGGAACAGGGTCGAGGTGCCGTTGTAGTCGCGGGCGTGGGCCGAGACCAGGACCGACAGCTTGTCGTTCGGCTTGGCCAGCACCTGGATGCGGGCGTCCTTTTCGTCGAAGCCGCCCATGGCGTTCTTCTTCGGCGAGGCGGTGCCGTCGGCGCTGACGCCCGAGAAGGTGTTGTCCACATAGTCGTCGCGGTGCTGGTACAGCACCGAGGCGCGGAACATCAGGCCGTCGGCCAGCGGGCCGCCGACGCCGCCGTCGAAGGTGGTCGTGCCGTAGGTGCCATACGAGGCCGCGAAGCGGGCGTTGAAGTCCTCGCTCGGCTTGATGGTGTCGAACTTGACGATGCCGGCGGTGGTGTTGCGGCCGAACAGCGAGCCTTGCGGGCCGCGCAGCACTTCCACCTGGCCGATGTCGAACAGCGGGTTCGACTTCAGGACCACGTGCTCCATGATCACGTCGTCATGGATGATCGACACCGGCTGCGAGGCGCCGAGGTAGAAGTCGATGTTGCCGAGGCCGCGGATGTAGAAGCGCGGGAAGATCCGGCCCGTGGTGGTTTCGGCGTAGAAGCTGGGGACCTTGCCCGACAGGGCCAGGATGTCGCTGCCGTCGGCGGTGATGGCGCGCAGCTGCTCGCCGGCCACGGCGGCGACCGACAACGGCACCTTCTGCAGGTTTTCCGAGCGGCGCTCGGCGGTGACGACGACTTCGTCCAGCGCCGTCGAGGCGGTGTCGGCCGGAGCGGCCTGCTGGGCGTGGGCGGCGCCGGCGATCAGGGTCGCGGCGGCCGCGCCCAGGAGCAGGGCGAGCTTGTTGGTGTGGGGAGTACGCATGGTGTTTGAGAGACCCTCGTTCGCGGCCTTGATGGCCGTCTAAGACGCGCCGGCGGCGAGGGAGCAAACCTCCCCGCGCCCGAGCGCTGGGGCGCTATAGCGGGGAATCGATGTCGGTTCAGTGAAAGGTTACTTACTTCCGGCGGGGTGTGGCTTTCTTCTGGTGGGGTGTGGCTTTGGCGCCGCTTGGTGGGGGACGGGGACGTCGATCCATCGCCCCAGAAGGACGACGGATCTAAGGCGTCGTCTCTCTTTGTCCCAGGAAACGGCCATAGGAGGCGAGTATCCCAAAGGCGCTCAGAGAAAGGCAGACATAGCTGAGCGCCAGGAAGAACGGCAGCCAGTTGACGTCCGGCAGGGCGAACGCCTTCATCAGGAGGATGAGGACACTGCCCAGGTAGGCCCAGGTGTCGAACAGGTTGACCAGATAGCCGGTGTTCCCGCCGGATCGCAGGGCGGCGATCAGCCGGTCGGCCAGAACCGAGGTGCACGGCACGTAGCCGAGGTAGATCCCCGCGCCCAGGCTGATCATCCAGCCGATGGGGCCGATCATCTTGAGCTGAAACAGGATCGTTGAGGTCAGCGCCAGCGCGACGCCGCCCAGCATGGCCAGATGAACGCGCCGGACGGCCTGGCGATTGTCCTTGACGCGCGCCAGCAGCGCGACCGTCACCAGAACCAGCAGCGCGGCCGGCGCCTCCGACAGGGCCAACACCTGCGGCGCCTTCGCGTAGCCCACCGCCCGCCAGATCTCGACGGCGAAATTGTCCCGGAAGTCGCGGACGGTCGCCAGCAGCGCGAAGGCTCCGCCCAGCAGGAACAGTTCCAGGCGATGCTGCTGAAAGAAGGCCTGGCGGTCGGCCTTGCGCATGGGGACGCGCGCGGTCCTTTCCTCTTTGTCCTGGCTGTCGGGCGCCGGCGTCTGGGCCAGCAGAAATATCGAACAGGCGATGATCGGCAGGAAGATCGCGCCGGCCAGGGCGGGCATCCAGGTGTCGACGACATCGCGCTCGACCAGCAGCCACAGTCCGACGCCCTTCACCACGCCCGAGGAGAGAATAAAGCTCGTGCACAGGCCCGCGCCGAGAATTTCGCTGGTCCGACGCCCTTCCAGATAGCGCAGGACCAGGCTCCAGATCATGCCCAGCGGCAGTCCGTTCAGAAACATCGCGAACGGCTTCAAGGCCGTCGGCAGCACGGCGAACAGGACCAGGGAAAGCTCGCTCAGGCCGATCAACGCCAAGATCAGCCACCCCCGTCCCCGATCGTCGGCCTCGGCGACGATCCTTATGCCTAGGGCCTTGGAGAGCGTGTAGCCGAGCACCTGGCTCAGGATGAGGCTGGCCTTGAAGTCGAAGGCGAAGGGCCAGCCGACGATATGATCATAGGTCGCGGCGGTGAACGGCTTGCGAAACGCGTACATGCAGAAATAGGTCGCGAACGCGAACGACAGGGCCCAGGGCGCGACCAGCCCGCGACGCTCTCGCAGAAAGTTCCTCAGGCCATCCATCGCGCACTCCGTCAGCGCCGTGAGACTTTCAGGCTCGTCGCGCGCAGGCGCGCAGAGCGTCGCGCCAGGCGTCAAGGCCCGGGACGACCTTGCCGACAACCTTGGCGGCGTCGTCGGCTTCCCGAAGGCGCAGGGCGTCGTCGCGATGGGGATCGCTGGCGAACTGGGTGATTTCGGCCGCGTTCATGTCGCCGCCCTGCAGCTCGAAACTGCGCAGGCTGGTGGGGGACAGGCGATCGCGATAGGCGCGCTCAGTGGTCACCAGATACCGCTTGGCCGCGACGTGCAGGGCGACCAGCGCATTCACCCGATCGTTCATCACATCGCGTAGCGCGTGGGCGCCGAACTCGGCGTGGTCGCGGATGTGGCACAGGCCGTGAGCGACATCGTGCAGCAAGCCCGCCACCTGCAACTCGACGTCATCGGGTCGCATCGCCTTCAGCACCTCGGCGCATTGCAGTCCGTGGTCGAGTTCGCTCAGCTCCGGCGCCTCGCACGGCCGGTTGGCCATCTCTTCCAGGAAGGCGTCAAGCGCCTCGAGCGTTGGGAAATAGGCCTTCATCTCAGTCATCGGGCGCTCCTCGCTTTGGGAGAATGATGGCGCCGTCGTATCAATTAGAGAAATTGATATCAAGATTTATTGGATCATAAAAATCTATAATTTGGCTCTGCCTTGGGCGGGTTGCTTCAACAGATACAGGCGAACCAGGGCCGCTTCGTCAGCGTAAATCGGGGTTTTCGCGTCGGGCCAGCACCGACGCTGCGGGCCATCACATTAGTTTCATGGATTTATGAATATCTACTCATCAAGAAATCCGATCAACCGACACGCCCATGCGTGTCAGGCAAATCCTTGGGGGCCCCATGAACAGGTTTGGACCATCGCTCATCGCCATCGCGACCGCGCTCGCCGCGGCCGCCAGCCCGGCGCTCGCCGAGACCCGCGACGACTCCGCGGAGCCGGCGAAGGCTTCGCAAGCCATCGAGGAAATCGTCGTCACGGCGCAGCGGCGCGAGGAGAAGCTGCAATCGGTTCCGGTCTCGATCCTGGCCTTCACGGCCAAGCGGATCGACCAGCTGAACGCGGTCAGCCTCGACAATCTGGAGCGCGCGGCGCCGGGCGTCACCTTCGCCGTCAACCGGGCCAAGACGGTTGGCCAGATCGGCATGCGCGGCGTCGTCGACTACGCCAGCACGCCGGGCTATGACGCGCGCGTGGGCGCCTATCTGGACGGCGTCTACATCAAGCGTTCCTACGCCGACAACCAGACCCTGCTGGGCATGGAGCGGGTTGAATTCCTTCGGGGTCCCCAAGGCACGACCTTCGGCATGAACACCGACGCCGGGGCCATCAGCTTCATCACCCGGAAGCCCGACTTGGGCGATCTGGGCGGCGAGGCCGTCGGCGAGTTCGGCAGCTTCAGCCACCGCCGCTTCGGGGCGCGCGTGAACCTGCCGCTTATCAAGGACAAGCTCGCCCTGGCCGTGACCGCCACCAGCGAGACGTCGGACGGCTTCATCGACAACATCTACCTCGACCGGTCCTATGGCGGGGTGGATCGGCGCTCGTTGCGCGCGCAGCTGCGCTATCAGCCGAACGCGGATGTCGAGATCAATCTGCAGTATTCGGGCCTGTGGGACGACAACAAGTCCATCTGGACCATCGGCGTCTGGTCGCCCGCGCAGTGGGCGAGCTTCCAGAAGCTCTATCCGAAATTCAGCGGCCTGCCGCTGCCCGGCGACCTCCAGATCGCCGACAGCAACGACCAGGGCGAGACGGGCCGGTCGCAGTTCTTCATCGGCTCCGTCGACTGGCGCCTGAGCGAGGGGCTCAAGCTGACCTCGATCAGCGCCTACCAGACCGAGCGCTTCCAGCAGATTTCCGACGCCACCGACCTGCCGGCCCCGGGGCGCGTCTACGACCTCAACCAGACCTCGCGCCAGTTCAGCCAGGAGCTGCGCCTGTCGAGCGACGCCGCCCAGCCGCTCAGCTTCATCGCCGGGCTGTATTACCAGGATGGCAAGAACGGCGCCGACACCCGCTACTATCTGGGCTCGGAGTTCGCGGCCCTGACCTTCTGGAGCCGAGGCGTCGCCGAGGCCGCCATTCCCGCCGCGGTGGCCGCTTCGCCGCTGCGGCTGTACAACAACACCGTCATCCACGCGCCCGCGACGGTGTCGGACCAGTCCTACGCGGCCTACGGCTCGCTGCTCTACCGGCCGACCCCTGATGTGGAGATCGGCGCGGGCGCCCGCTATTCGGTGATCCGCAAGACGCTCGAGCACTTCTCGGAAAACGATCCGCTGCGCGCCGACCCGACCAACGCGGCCAACCTGGCCTACGCCTCCTTCGCCCAGTTCTCCGACCAGACCGACAAGCAGACCTTCCGGGCGTTCACGCCCAAGGTCTCGATCAGCTACCATCCGACGGAGGACGCCACCCTGTTCGCCAGCGTGTCCAAGGGCTTCAAGGCGGGCGGCTGGAACACCGGCGTGATCACCCAGGCCGTGTTCAACGCCGGCCTGCGGCTCGGGGACGAATCCTCCACCAACTACGAGATCGGGCTCAAGTCCGAGTGGTTCGCGCGACGCCTGCGCTTCAACGCGACCGGCTTCTGGGAGGATTTCACCGGCTTCCAGGTGTCGCAATGGACGCCAACCGTGAACGGGTCGTCGGTCGCGCGCCTGGCCAACGCCGGCAAGGCGCGGTCGAAGGGCGTCGAGGCCGAGGTGGAGGCGATCCCCCTGCAAGGGCTCAGCCTGACCGCCAATTTCGCCTATACTCGCGCGCGGTTCACCGATTTCTTGAACTGCAACGGGCTCAACACGAACTGCACCGGCAATCGGTTGCCCTATGCGCCGGACTACAAGCTCTATCTGGCTGGCGCCTATGAGCGGCCGATCACGCCGGCGCTGAAAGCCTTTGTCGGCGGCGGCTATGCGATGGAGACGTTCTCGTACGCCAACGTGGTCAACGCGGTTCGGGAATATATTCCCCACCACTATTCCTTCGACGCCAAGATCGGCGTGGCGGCCCTGGACGAGCGCTGGTCCCTGACCGTGTTCAGCAACAACGTCACCGACCGCCTGAACCAGGTCTATTCGCAGAACGGCGCCTATGGCGACCAGATCCGCTTCTTCCGCGAACCGCGGTCCTATGGCGCGACCTTCAAGCTGCGCTATTGATCTGACATACGGCCATCGCTCCGCCGGGGCGGTGGCCCGTTCGCCAGACATTCCGCTCTCGCCGCCCCCTGTTCTGGAAGCCGCACGCCTTGCGAACCCTGGATCTGACCGATGACCTCGTTCGCGGCGCCGTGACCTGGGCGCGGTCGACGGAAGGTCTTAGCCTGTCGCGACTCCCCGCCACCGCCGAGGGGAGGGACCCTGACCCCCAGCTGGTGCTGACGGCGAGCATGGCCGCCGGGATGCGGCTGCGGCTGGACAGCGACACGCGGGCGCTGGAACTGGACGCGGAAGCGACCGGACTCCGCTATGTCGGCGGCGCGCGACGGCCGGTCGCGTTCGACCTGTTTGTCGATGATCGCCTGTTCGAGCGCCGCGTCGCGGCCGACGGGCCAACCCTGCTGGTCGACTTCGGGCGGCTTCCGCCCGAGGTGACGCGGCAGGCGGGGCCGACCACGCGCCTTCGCTTCGCCCCTCTGCCGCCAGGCCTGAAGCGGCTCGAACTGTGGCTGCCTCAGAACGCGGCGATCACCCTCAAGGCTCTGCGGGTGGACGCGGACGCCCTGGTCGCGCCACCGCCCGGCGCCCAGCGGCGATGGCTGCACTACGGCAGTTCGATCAGCCACGGCAAGGAGGCCGAGGGGCCCAGCGACTGCTGGCCCGCCGTGGCGGCGCGGGGGCTGGACCTGGATCTCACCTCGCTGGGCTATAGCGGCAACTGCCTGCTCGAGGGCTTCGTCGCCCGGGCGATGGCGCGGAGCGACGCTGACATCCTGACCCTGGAGATCGGCGTCAACGTCATCACGACCGACGCCATGCGCGAGCGAGCCTTCATTCCCGCGGTTCACACCTTTCTCGACATCATTCGCCGCGAGCGGCCGGATGTCCCGATCATGGTCATCTCGCCGATCCACTCGGGCGTCTTCGAAACCCACCCAGGGCCCGCGCGGCGCACGGCCGAGGGCGTGGCGCCGCCGCCGCGTCCGGCCAACCTGGCCGAGGGCGCGTTGACCGCCGCCTCGGCGCGCCGTCTGCTTGAAGGCCTGGTCGACCGTCGCCGGGCGCAGGGCGACCGGCGGCTGCACTACCGCGACGGGCGTCTGCTGCTGGGCGACCAGGAGGCCGGCCTGCTCATCGACGGCCTGCATCCGTCCGCCGCCGGACAACAGCTGATGGGGCGACGCGCCACGCCGATCGTCGAACGCCTGCTTTCAGACGACTGAGTCCCCGACGGGCTCGGCGCGCGCGGCTTGCGAAGCGGTCAGCAGCGACGGCGCGGCGGGCTGCTTGCGTTCCACCAGATCGACAAAGGCGCGAACGGCGGGCAGATCGCACAGCGTTTCCGGATAGATCAGATAGGTGCCCGCGACGAGTTGCGGCTCGATCGGAATGAAGCTCACCCGGGAGTCGAAATTGGCTTCCGAGTTGAAGACGATGCCGGCGCCGACGCCGGCCGCGACCGCTTCGCGAACGCTTTCACGGCTATGAATGGTCAGGCGGACGTCTGGCGTCAGTCCCTTTTCCGCGCAGGCGCTCTCGAAGATCCGCCGCGTGATCGACCCCTGCTCGCGCATGACCAGGGGCAGCGTCGCCAAGGTCTCGAGATCGATCGCGGAGCGCCCCGCCAGCGCGTCGCCGGCCGGCAGCCAGGCGCACAGGTGGATGGCCTCGATCAGGCGGCAGTTGAAATCGGTCACCGCCTGCGGCAGGCCGGCGATGGCGATATCGATGCGGTTCTGCTCCAGCAGGCGCAGAAGATCGTCCGAGTTGCCGGCGATGGTGTGGACATCGACGCCGGGGTGATCGCGCATGAACATGCCGATCAGCGATAGCGCGCATCGGGGCGCGCTGATGCCGATCCGGATCTGGCCCAACTCAAGCTGCTTGAACTGGTCCAGACTGGCCTCCAGTTCGTTCACGCGGCTAAGGATGATCCGCACGCGCGTATAGACGTCCCGGCCCACCGAGGTCAGTTCGGGCTTGGGCCGCCTGTGGAACAGGGTCGCCCCCAGCATTTCCTCCACGCTGGCGATCTGAAACGAAACCGTGGGCTGGGCGATCTCCAGCTGTTTGGCCGCGTTGGAAAAGCTGCCCGTTTCGGCGACGGTCACGAAGGTCCGCAGGACCTGCAGACTCAGCGCGCCCAAGCCGCGCTTGCCGTCTTTCTTCTGTTCCATTCAAAACTCCGATGCGCGCGCTCGCCTGATGGATCCTCCCCGGACGCCGAGGACTCATGGCGCGGGCGCGGGCCGATCATGCCGGTCGGGGCGTCCGACGCCAACCGTCCTTGAAATCAATATATATAATCATGGATATGTTACATATTGAATTTATGTATCCCGCAATCGCTTGAGAACGAGGGAAATCGAATGCGTTCGCTGATCCGGTTCGCGGCCCTGATCGCCGCCCTGACGGTTGCATCCGGCTCAATCGCCAGAGCCAGTTCACTGGTGGTCATCTCGATCGACGGCATGCGCCCAAGCGAGATCACCGGTCTGAAGGCCGGCGACCCCGACCTGCCCAACCTTCGCGGCTTTCTGCGGGAGGGCAGCTATGCGGAGTCGGTTCGAAACGAAACGCCGACCCTGACCCTGCCCAACCATGTTTCCCTGGTCACCGGCGTCGGGCCGGAGGAGCATGGCGTTGTCGACAACCTGGTGTTCGACCCTCTGCATCCGAAGGCCAATCAGTACTACTGGTACGCGCAGGACATCCGGACGCCGACGCTGTGGACTCGGGTCAAGCAGCACGGCGGAACCGTCGCCAGCGTCAACTGGCCCGTGACGGTCGGCGCCGCCGACATCGATTTCAACATCCCCCTGTACTGGCGCGACCAGACCCTTGAGGACGTCAAGCTGATCCGCGCCCTGTCGACGCCCGGACTGGTCGACGAACTGGAAAAAAAGACCGGCTCGAAGCTGGCGCAGGCGATCATGCACACGCCGGATTCCGATCGCGTCGCGGGTCGCTTCGCCGCCGAGATCCTGAAGTCGCGTCATCCGCGACTGCTGCTGATCAACTTCTCGGCCTTCGATCACGCGCAGCATCTGTCCGGTCCGGACAGCCCGGAGGCCAAGGCGGCCTTGCGGAATGTCGACCAGGTCGTGGGCGCGCTGGCGGAGGCGGCGAGAGCCGCCGACCCCGGCGCCGTCGTGGCCGTCGTGTCCGATCACGGCTTCGCGCCGCTGCACGACGACGTGAACCTGCTGCAAGCCTTTGCCGACGCGGGGCTCGCGCGGCTCAACCGGGACAAGTCCCAGTTCGAATCCTGGGAGGCCATGCCTTGGGGCGGGGCCTCCGCGTCTGTGTATCTCGCGCGTCCGGGCGACCCTGACCTTCAGCAGAGGGTTCGCGCCTTCCTGACCGATCTCAAGAAAGACCCGTCGTTTCATATTCGCGATGTGGCGGACCTGACCAAGACGCCGGCCTATGCCGCTGGCCGCGCGCCGGCGTTCCGGCTCGGCTTCGAGATCGGCTTCGAAATGGGCCGCGATCCGGCCGCGCCTCGGGTTTCGCCAAGCCGCTATCGGGGCATGCATGGCTATCCCGCCGACTATCCGGAAATGCGCTCGGCGTTCTTCATCCAGGGCGGCGCCGTGCCCAAGGGGCGCAACTTGGGGACCATCCGCATGGAGAGCATCGCCCCGACCCTGGCCGCCGTGATGGGTCTGCCGGCGACGGGTGACGTTCTCTTCAAGGGCGACTCGACTTCGCCTCGGTGAACGCCCAGTTCCGCGAGGCAAGCCAACGGCGGTTACGGCAGGCTAGCCATCCAGCGCATGGGCGATGCCGCGCTCCATGCCCCGCAGTTCGGCCAGTCCCCTCAGGCGGCCGATGAGGGAGTAGCCGGGATTGGTGGTCCTGTTCAGGTCGTCGATCATCTGGTGACCATGGTCCGGGCGCATCGGGATCGAACGCCGCTCTCGGGTCGAGACGTGATGGACGGCCGTGATGACCTTGGCCATCTCAGCGTCGCCTTCCAGGTGCGCGGCCTCGTGGAAGGCGCCATGGGCCTCGCGTTGGATCGAGCGCAGGTGCAGGAAGGCGATGCGCGAGCCCAGGCGCTCGATCATGCCCGGCAGGTCGTTGTCGGGGCGGACACCCAGCGAACCGACACAGAAGCAGACGCCATTGGACGGATTGGGAACCGCCGCGATCAGCGCGTCGAAGTCGGCCTCGGTGCTGACGACGCGCGGCAGGCCGAAGATCGGGAAGGGCGGATCGTCCGGGTGGACCGCCAGCCGCAGGCCCAGGGCGTCGGCGGTGGGGCAGACGGCCTTGAGGAAGGCGATGTGATTGGCGCGCGCCTGCTCGGCGTCGACGCCGTCATAGCGCTGGATCGCCTGCAGGAACGCCCCGGCGGTAAAGGTCTCCTCGGCGCCGGGCAGGCCGGCGATGATCGTCCGCTCCAGGCGCTCGCGCTCGTCGCGGGACAGCGAGACGTAGTGGACCGCCGCGCGCTCCAGCGTGCCGACGTCGTAGTCGCGCTCGGCGTCGGGCCGGCGCAGGATGAACAGGTCGAAGGCCGCGAGGGCGTCCAGCTCGAAGCGCAGGGCCAGGGCGCCGTCGGGCAGGCGCCAGGCCAGGTCCGTGCGCGTCCAGTCCAGCAGCGGCATGAAGTTGTAGGTGACGACCTTCACGCCCTCGGCCGCGAGGTTCATCAGGCTCTGGCGGTAGTTTTCGACGAGTTCGTCCCACCTGGGGCCGCCGGTCTTCAGGTCCTCATGCACCGGCAGGCTCTCGACCACCGTCCAGCCCAGCCCGGCGGCCTCGATCATGGCGCGGCGTTCGGCGATCAGGGCGCGGGGCCAGACCGCGCCGTTGGGGATCTCGTGCAGGGCGGTGACCACCTCCGTGGCGCCGGCTTGCCGGATACCGGCGAGCGAAACCGGATCCGCGGGCCCGAACCAGCGCATGGTCTGCGTCATCAACACGTCTTGGGTTCCTATGGCTTGGCGGCGGGGAGGGGCGTGATCTCGATCGCGGAGACCACCGCCTCGCCCTTGGTGGGGTTGAACTCCAGCGTCAGGCCCTGGTCGCCGGCGCCGGTCTCGAACGTCTTGATCAGCGCCTTGAGCGGACCGCCGGCCTGCGCCGAAACATCAAGGTCGCCCAGCATCCGCGCGCCGTTGGCGACGACGTCGAAGCGCCGCTCGCTGCTCGCCAGCTTGGGCTCGACGAAGGTGAGGCTCACGCGATAGCGGCCGGGCGCGACCGGGATCGCATAGGCGAAGCGGCCCTGGCGATAGCTGGCGGCCACGTCGATCTCGTCGGTTCCGCTGATCTGGGCCCGCGCGGCGGGACGTCCGTAGTCGGCCGGGGTATTGGCCGACAGAGCCTCGCCGCCCTTGAAGAAGGCGTCGGAGCCGAAAGCCGTGGCCTTGCCCGCGCCGACGATCGCGCCCGCGTCGATGCGGAACGCCGCCGCGGCGTCGGCCGGACGTTTCCAGGTGATGCGATCCTCGACGGGCCGGCCGCCGAACCGGGCGCGGGCGACCAGGACGTTTTCGCCGGGCGCCAGGCGCACGCCCGGCCAGACGCAGATCCGTAGCGGACAGTCGCTCAGCGACCCCAGAGAGTGGCCGTTGAGCGTCAGCTCGGTGGTCGCGCCGTTCGAATAGACCCGCACATCGGTGACCGGATAGGCGCGGTCGACATAGCGTCGGCCGTTGATGTGCACCGTCGGCGTGGTCGCCCAGTTGGCCTTGTAGAAGTACCAGGCGTCCTTGCGGATCTTGCGGTCGTAGGTGACCAGGCCCTTGGTGTTGATGTCGTCGGCGTCGCCCTCGTGACGGATCGTGGTGGCGAAGTCGAAGGCGTTCCAAAGCCATGTGCCCCAAAGATAGGGGCGCCGCGACAGGGCCGCCCAGGCGGTTTCGTGAATGTAGCTCTCGTACTCCTCGGGCTGCGTGCGGCCGCGGGAGTCGATCGGGCCGCCCAGGACATCGTCGGTGTGGAGGGTCACCGCGCCGCCAGCGCCATACTCCGTCACCGACAGGGGCTGGCGCGGACGCTTGGCGCGCAGGGCGTCCAGGTGCGGGCCAAGGTCGCCCGGCGCGCCGAAATACCAGCCGAAATAGCGGTTGGCGCCGCCCAGGTCGGCGGCCTCGGCCGTGGTCGGCACATCGACGCCGGCGGCGAAGACCCGGCCCTCGCAGCACGTCGCCAGCGCCGTGGGGCGTCCCGGATCTTCCTGATGGGCCAGGTCGTTCAGCGCCTTCAGCAACGACATCGGATCGGGCGCCTTGCCGTCCTTGTACCCCGTCAGGAAGGCCGGGAACGAGTTGCCGAAATCGACTTCGTTGGCGATGCCCCAGGTGGCGACCGAGGCGTGATTGTAGTTCTGCCGGATCAATTCCTTGAGCTGTTGGCGCGCGTTCTCGATCAGGGCCGGGGTCGGCTCGAGCGCGCCGCCGAGGGTCCAGGCCGAGACCAGCGGGATCTCGTCCCAAAGCACGAAGCCATACTTGTCGGCGAGGTCGTGGATGGTCTGGCCATGCTGGTAATGAGTCAGGCGGATGGTGTTGGCGCCCATCTCGCGCAGGGTCGCCATGTCGTCCTCGACATCGGCGGGGCTGATCGCCCAGCCCTTGCCCTCGCGGTCCTGGTGGTAGCCGACCCCGTGCAGGCGATAGGGCTTTCCATTCAGCAGAAAGCCCCGATCGGGATCGACCGCCATCTGGCGCACCCCGAACGGCGTCGAGACCCGATCGAGCACCCGGCCGTCGGCGGCGACCAGATCGGTCTCCAGGCGGTAGAGATACGGGTCGGCCACGCCGTTCCACGGATGCGGATTGATCAGCGACAGGGTGAGGGTCGCCTCCTGGGCGCCCTTGGCGGGCAGGGCCGTGGTCGTGCTGGCTTGAGCGGCCAAGCGCCCCGAGGCGTCGTAGAGCTTGCTCACCATGCGGGCGGCCAGGGCTCCGACCATCTCGTTGCGGAGTTTGCCGCGAACCTGGATCTCGGCCCTGGCGGGCGAAAGCGTGGTGGTGTTCGCATAGACGCCGGCGCCGCCGAAATCGAGCATGTCGAAATGGGCGGCGTTGGTGAGCACGAGGCTGACAGGGCGGTAGAGGCCGCCATGCACGAAGAAGTCGCCGGTCAGGGGCAGATTGTCGGCCGTGGAAGAGCCGGGCGCGGGTTTGCTGTTGTCGGTGCGCACGACCAGCAGGTTCTGACCTTCGCCTCGCAGGGCGTCCGTGGCGTCGAGGCGGAAGCGCGAGAAACCGCCCTGGTGCTCACCCAGATAGACCCCGTTCAGCCAGACCTTGGCGGCGCGGCTGGCGGCGTCGAACTGCAGGTAGGCGCGGCGGCCCTCCAGCTTGGGCGCGGCGAACGCCAGCCGGTACCAGCCCACGCCCTGGGTCTTGTTGACGGTCTCGGCCTTGTGGGTGCGCTCGACCGGACCGGGCAGGTAGACGCCGACCCGGTTCCAGGTGTGCGGCACGGCGACCCGCTGCCAGTCCTGGTCGTCGAAGGCGGGGTTCTCGGCGCCGCTCAGGGCGTCGTCCTGGCGAAAGCGCCAGTTCTCGGCCAGGGCGGTCTCGGCCCGCACCGGGGCGGCCCGCGACTCGGCCCGTACGATCGCCGGGGCGATGAGGCTCATCATCGCCGTGGCCAGCAGCAATCGTCTCATCGGCATCCCTCCCAGTCGCCACCTGATGGTTGCGTTGGAGCGAGCTTAGCGCCTTAAATCAAATCTGCCAGATCAATTTGAAAAATTGGTCAGTCAGATTTTTCGGGCAAGGCGGTGGAGAAGCGCGCGCGCACGCCCGCGGCCGTCCGGCGCGCTTCCTCCAGCGCCAGTTCTTCGGTCGTGAAGAGCAGGTGATCCATCACGGCGGCGAGGTGGGCGCGCATGGCGGCGCGGGCGGCTTGCGGATCCCGGGCCTTGAGCGCCTCGACGATGCGACGGTGCTCGGCCACGACGGGGCGGATCTTGGCGCTGCGGGCCTTGTTGTGAAGCAGCGCGCAAGCCGGGGACGTCGAGCGCAGGCGCCACAGCTCCTCGATCATCAGCACGATCCCGGCGTTGCGCGTCGCCTGGGCGATGGTCATGTGGAACGCCCGGTCGGCGTCCTCCGTCACCTTGGGGCGAAGGTTTTCGACGGCCATTTCATCCAGCAGCATTTCAAGCCGGGCGATCTCGTCGTCGTTGATATGGTTGGCCGCCAGCGCGGCGGCCTCGCCTTCGAACGCCAGTCGCGTCTCCGTCAGTTCGAAGGCGGTGATGGCGAAGCCGGGGTGGTCTTCGCGGCCTGGCAGTCGGCGAACATAGGCGCCCGAGCCCACGCGAATATCGATATAGCCTTGCACCTCGAGCGCGATCAGCGCCTCGCGCACCGCGGGCCGGCTGGCGCCGTACTCGGCGCAAAGCTCGCGCTCGGCGGGCAGGCGGCTGCCGATCTCGTAACGCCCCGCGATCAGGTCGTCGAACACATGCCGAGCCAATCTCTGGTAGATGCGGTCTCCGCTCGCGGTGGTGTCGCCGGCGGGGTTCGCCTTCTCCACGTCCCCCTTTGCGCGCGCCGCCATTCGGTGTCTCCCAAGTCATCATCGGCCTGTATTTGCGCGCCCAGGCTGTCGGCCGGGGTGGCGCGCTAGTCGATTGTGGCCTGGATCGCTCAGGTTGTCAGGCAAAAAGAGGTTGACGCCACGACCCTAAATCCAAAAATTGGTAAGACAGATTAAGCGCGACCGGACAGACCGTTCGCTAAAATAAACAGGAGGGGAAATGAACAGGCGTCTTCTTTGGATGGCGAGCGCCGCCATGATCGCGGCTTCCGGCCAGGCTTGGGCGCAGACCGCGCCGCAGCCGGCCAACCAGGCCGTGGCGCTCGACGAGATCGTCGTCACCGCGCAAAAGCGCGAACAGAACCTGCAGGACGTGCCCGCCGCCGTCAGCGCCGTCAGCAGCGAGCAGCTGGAAGCGCGCAACGTCGTCCAGGTCACGGATGTGGTCCGCGTCTCGCCCAGCCTGACGGTCACGGAGAACACCAACGCCACCGGCAACAGCATCAATCTGCGCGGGATCGGCACGTTCTCGTTCAGCATCGGCATCGAACCCAGCGTCGCGGTCGTGGTCGATGACGTCGCCTTGCTGCAGCAGGCCCAGGCCTTCTCCGGTCTCAACGACATCGCTCGCCTGGAAATCCTGCGCGGTCCGCAAGGCACGCTGTTTGGCAAGAACGCCGCCGCCGGGGTTATCAACATCGTCACCCAGAAGCCGACAAAGACCCTGACGGGCTCCGTCGGCGGCACGCTCACCAGCGATGGCGAAAAGCGCGTCGAGGGGATGGTCTCGGGCCCGATCTCCGACAAGGCCGGCTTCCGCCTCAACGCCTTCTACGGCGATCGCGACGGCTATATCCGCAACCTCAACACCGGTAACAAGCTGAACGGCGACAGGTCCTACGGTGTCCGCGGGCGGCTTGAACTGGATCCGACCGAAGCGCTCAACATCAGCCTGACGGCCTCGCACACCAACACCAAGACCGATGGCCAGGTCCGCACGTTCCGCAGCGTCAATCCGGGCGCCAGCGCCTTTGGCGCGCCGCTGGCCCTGTCAACCGCGGGCCTGACGCCCGGGGACGACAACTACAAGATCCGTCTCGACACCGAGCCGAAGAACACCAGCAAGCAGACCATGCTGAACGGCCGCGCCAGCCTGGACCTGGGCGGCGCCAACCTGGTGTCGATCACCAGCTATCAGGACTGGCGCTTCCGCTTCCTCGAGGACCTGGACACGCTCGGTTCCCCGACGCTGCTGAACGCCGCCGATCCGACGAGCATCCTGCCCAAGGGCTCGACGGCCGGCGGCCCGTTCCACTCGACGAATTTCACGCAGGAACTGCGGCTGGTTTCGAGCGGCGCGCGCAAGCTCGACTACCTGTTCGCCCTGTTCTACGCCGACGGCGACTCGAACCGCTCCTATGCGCGCGGCCCGAACGCCGCGACGGCCTGGGCGGCGACCGCCGGCACCAAGACCATGGCCGCCTTCACCCAGCTGACCTACCACGTCGGCGAGAAGACCCATCTGGACGGCGGCGTGCGCTTCAACCACGAGTCCATCGACGCGACCTTCGTCAACACCACGCCGACGGCGAACCCGCCGGCCAACAACGCCTCGTGCCTGTCGGTCTGCTCCGGCAAGGCCAAGGACGATCACGTCACTTACAAGGTCGCGCTGCGCCAGGACCTGGCCGAACACATCATGGCCTATGCCTCGTTGTCGACGGGCTACAAGGGCCAGGGCTTCGACATCAGCACGGGCTTCAATCCCGGGCGGGCGGCCAAGCCGGTGCGTCCCGAGACGAGCAAGGCCTATGAACTGGGCTTGAAGAGCCGGATCCTGGAAAACCGTGTCCAGCTCAATGTCACGGGCTTCCTGACCGACTTCACCGACTTCCAGGCCCAGGGCGGCGTCACCCAGCCGGACGGCACCATCGTCCCGCAATTGAGCAATGTCGGCTCGCTGCGGAGCAAGGGTGTCGAGGTCGAGGTCTCGGCCAAGCCGGTGCGCGCCCTGCGCATCGACGCCACCGCCGCCTATACCGACGCGACGATCCGCGAATTCACGAACGCGCCTTGCTACACCAACCAGACGGTCGCCGAGGGGTGCCGCCGGGTCGGGACTCAGAACTTCCAGGACCTGTCGGGCAAGTCGTTGGCCAACTCGCCGAAGTTCAAGTACTCGCTGGCGGGCGCCTACGATGTCGCGTTGCCGAACCTGCCCTTCGACGGCTTCGTGACGGCCGAGTACACGCACCAGAGCGCCGTCATGCTTGACCTCCTGGGTACGCCGATCTCGCGCCAGAAAGCCTACGGCGTGGTCAACGCCAGCCTTGGCGTCGCGGGTCGTGACGAGGACAACTACCGCGTGGCGTTGTTCGTCAATAATCTGTTCGACCAGCACTACGCCAGCTCGCTCGGCTATACCGGCTCGTCCAACGCCGGCGCGGTCGCTCAACTGCTGCCGCGAAACTCCAAGCGCTATGTCGGCCTCCGCGCGCGGATGGGCTTCTAGTCGGAATATAGGCGCGGCCGATCGCGCCGCGTTCTCTCGGGTTCCTCCTCCCTTTCCCTGGGACCCTCGTCGCTTCGGCGACCAGCGGCGCGCCTTAGGGCGCGCCGCTTTTTTGTCGTCGCGAGCGTTCGCCGGAGCAAGGCCGGGGCTCGTCCGTGCGGCGATTCCTGCTAGAGGTTGGGCGATGGGGAAAAGCAACGACAAGAGTGTCACGATCATCGACATCGCGCGCGAAGCGGGTGTGTCGATCGCGACGGTCTCCCGCGTTCTCAATCGGGGAGAGGGAGCCGGGCCCGAAGTCCGCACCCGGGTCCTCGAAATCGTCGAGCGCCTCGGCTACCGGCCAAACGTCTCCGCGCGCGCCCTGTCGGGGCGTCGCAGCTATCTGATCGGCGTCATGTTCCTGCGCCTGGGCGGTTACCACTATGTCGGGGAGGTTCAGCTTGGCGCGATGACCGCCTGCCGCCGCGCCGGCTACCACCTTGTCGTCGAGCAGATCGAGACTCCGCAAGGCGTCATTCCGCCCGAAGCCTTGGGCGCGATCCTGCGGGACGCCGCCTTCGACGGCCTCGTCCTGACCCCGCCGCTCTGTGACGACCTCGGGCTGCTGGCCGCGGTCGAGGATGCGAATATCCCCTACGTCCGCCTGGCGCCGAACAGCGATGTCGACCGCGCGCCCTACGTCTGGATGGACGATCAGGAGGCCGCCCGGGAGCAGACCCTGCGCCTGTGGGACATGGGGCATCGCCGCATCGCCTTCATAGGCGGTCCCGCCGGCCATCGCGCCGCGGTCCGCCGGCGCGCGGGCTATCTGGCCGCCATGCGAGACCGCGGCGCGACCGTTCCCGGCGATTGGATCGCCAACGGCGACTTCTTTAGCGGCTCGGGCTTCAGGGCCGCCGAAGCCCTCTTGGCCCTGGACCCGCGCCCCACGGCCATCTTCGCCGGCAATGATGAGATGGCCATCGGCGCGCTCGCCGCCTTGGCCAAGCATGGGGTAGGGGTGCCGGAGCGCATCTCGGTCGTCGGCTTCGACAACTCCATGGCCGCGCAAACATCCTGGCCGCCGCTCACGACCGTTCACCAGCCCATCGCCGAGATGGCCGAGGCCGCGGTGGACATGCTGATCGCCGGGTTTGGCGACAAGAGGTTTCGGGCGCGGATCAAGGAGCGACAGCTGGACTATCGCTTGATCTCTCGTCAGTCGGTCGCGCCACCGCCCCCCTGAGGCCCTCCCGCGAAGCGCCGCGCATCGGTCCGCGAAAAAGAGGCCTGACCAATTTCGATTATTATAGAAAACGTTTTCGTATCGAGCTAAGCCTTGGCCCTCGCCGGCGCAGAAACGGTGAATCGCGGGGTCCTCGTCATGAGGGCCGGGGGAAGCCAAGGAATTTCATGTCACTCGCTTCTAGCCTCGCCGTCCTCACGTTCGCCGTGGCCGCCCAAGCCGCCGCGCCCGCCGAACGCCCGTGGGCCGACGCCAAGCTCTCGCCGGACGCGCGCGCCGCGCTGCTCGACAAGGCGCTGACCGTGGATGAGCGGATCAGCTTGCTGCACGGGCCGATGGCCATGCCGGTCCTGGGCTTCAAGGTTCCGCAAGGCGCGATCGGATCGGCCGGCTATTTCCCCGGCGTGCCGCGTCTGGGCGTTCCGGCCCTGCAGGAGAGCGACGCCAGCCTGGGCGTGACCAATCCCTTGAACGTGCGGCCGGGCGACGGCGCGACCGCCCTGCCGTCAGGCTTGGCGCAGGCGGCCACCTTCAATACCCGCCTGATCTACGAAGGCGGCGCGATGGTCGGCCGCGAGGCCCGCGCCAAGGGGTTCAATGTGCAACTGGCCGGGGGCGTCAACCTGGCGCGCGATCCCCGCAACGGCCGGAATTTCGAATATCTGGGCGAGGATCCCTGGCTCGCCGGCTCTCTGGCGGGGTCGGCGATCAAGGGCGTCCAGGACCAGGGCGTCATATCGACGATCAAGCACTTCTCGCTGAACGGTCAAGAGACCGGCCGGATGACCGCCAATTCGGTGATCGAGGAGGGCGCCCACCGCGAGAGCGACCTCCTGGCGTTCGAGATCGCCATTGAAAAGGGGCAGCCCGGCTCGGTGATGTGCGCCTACAACCTGGTCAATGGCGACTACAGCTGCGGCAACGACCACCTGCTCAACACCGTGCTCAAGCGCGACTGGGGCTACAAGGGCTGGGTGATGTCCGACTGGGGCGCGGTTCACGCCACCGACTACGCCCTCAAGGGCCTGGACCAGCAGTCCGGCGAGCAACTGGACGGGACCACCTGGTTCGGCGAGCCCCTGAAGGCCGCGGTCGAGAAGGGCGAGGTCCCGGCCGCGCGTCTTTCGGACATGAGCCGCCGGATCCTGCGCTCGATGTTCGCCGCCGGCCTCTTCGATCGCCCCGCCGCCAAGTCCGAGATCGACTACGCCGCCAATGGCGCGGTCAGCCTCGAGGCCGCGCGCGAAGGCGTCGTGCTGCTGAAGAACACCGAAGGCCTGCTGCCGCTGGCCAGGACCGCCCGGTCGATCGCGGTGATCGGCGGCCACGCCGACGCCGGTGTTTTGTCGGGCGGCGGCTCCTCCCAGGTCGTGCCGCCCGGCGGCGCGAAGACGATCATCCCCCTGGGCGGGGAGGGGATGATGGCCCAGTTCCGCAGCCAGTACTTCCACCCGTCCTCGCCGCTGGCCGCGATCCGCAAGCTGGCGCCGCAAGCCAAGGTGACCTTCGACGACGGCCGCTATGTCGCCTCGGCCGTGGCCGCGGCGAAGGCCGCCGACGTGGTGGTGGTGTTCGGCAATCAGTGGATGGGCGAGGGCGAGGACGCCGTCGATCTGTCGCTGCCCGACGGCCAGGACGCCCTGATCGCCGCGGTGACGGCGGCCAATCCCAAGGCCGTCGTCGTGCTGCAGACCGGCGGCGCGGTGGCCATGCCCTGGCTGAAACAGGCCGGGGCCGTCGTCGAGGCCTGGTATTCGGGCGCGCGGGGCGGCGAGGCCATCGCCGACGTGTTGTTTGGCGAAGTCGACGCCTCGGGCCGGTTGCCCGTGACCTTCCCGGCTTCGCTGGCTCAATATCCGCGCGAGCAGTTGCCGGGTCTCGGCGCGCCGGAGAAGACGCGCTTCGACGTCAACTATGTCGAGGGGGCCGATGTCGGCTACCGGCGCTTCGCCAAGACCGGCGACAAGCCGCTGTTCGCCTTCGGCCACGGCCTGTCCTACACGACGTTCGCCTTCTCGAACCTGAAGGTCACCGGGGGCGACACCCTGACGGTCAGCTTCGACGTGGCCAATACCGGCCCGCGAGCCGGCAAGGCGGCGCCGCAGGTCTACCTGACCGGGGCTGGAGGCAAGCCGCTGCAGCGGCTGATCGGCTTCGACAAGCTTGATCTCAAGCCGGGCGAGACCCGCCGTGTCACGCTTGCCGCCGATGCGCGCCTGCTGGGCCGGTTCGACGTCAAGACCAATCGCTGGATCATCGACAAGGGCGGCTATCAGGTCGCGGTCGGCGCGGCCTCCGACGACCTGGCCCTGAAGGGCGGCGCCGATCTCAAGGCCGCGACTCTGAAGCCCTGACGTTCCCCCTACGGCGGCCTGTCGGTCGCCAGCATGACCTAGAGACTCATCCGTGGAATCCGACACATGAACATGGTGCTTGTTGATCAAGAGCAGGTCCTGGTCCTTCGTCGTGCGCTGCCGGCGGTGACCAAGGTCTGGCTGCAGGAAGTGCTGGGCGTGAGCGAGACGACCTGGCGGTCTCTGCGCGATGGAAGACCGATACGACAATCGACGTACAATCGGTTGCTCGCCAAGCTCGAAAGGACGGGCGGACGCGACAGGGTTCGCCCGCGCTAGCGGCGACGTTCGACCCGCTGCCAGGCTCGGCCTCGGCGCGGCCCGGCGGGCCTGGATCTCCCTGTTGGGCGCGCCCCGGATGTGACGCCTTCTTGCGACGGCCGCTTGGCGGACGGCCGTGATGACCTTATCGCACGGAGACGCTCGCGGCTGGCCGGATTCGCAGCATGCCCCAACGACCCTTTTCGACGACCGCCGGCCGGACCGGCCGTACGGACAACGAGCGTCGCCTGCTGACCCTGGTCCGCGACTTCGGTCCGCTTTCGCGCGCCGACCTGGCGCGACGGACGGGCTTGGCGCCGCTTTCCGTCACCCGCCTGATCGGCGACCTGATCGAGGGGGGGCTGGTCGTCGAGGGCGAGCGGGTGATCGCCGGGCGGGGACAGCCCAGCCTGCCGCTGAGCTTGGCCCCCGATGCGGCGTTCGCCTACGGGGTTTCGATCGCCGAGGATGCGCTTTCGGTCGTGCTGATCGACCTGCAAGGTCGGGTGCGGGCCCAGCGGCGTGAGCCTTTCGACGCCTTCGACAAGGACGCGGCGATCGCGCGGCTGGCGGACAGCTTCGACGAGATGGCGGGTGAGGCGCTCATCGATCGCGACCGGTTGTTCGGCGTGGGCGTCGCCGTCTCGGGGTTCTTCACGGGGCAGCGGCGGCAGATCAACACGCCGCTGGTCATGGAGCAGTGGGCCCTGGCCGACCTGGACGCCGAGTTCAGCGCCCGTTTCGGCCTGCCCGTGTGGATCGACAACGACGGCAACGCCGCGGCGATGGGGGAGGCGCTGTACGGTCTCGGCAAGGCGCTCTCCAGCTTCGCCTATCTCTATGTCGGCCGCGGCCTGGGAGGCGGGGTGGTCTTGGACGGGAGGCTGTGGCGAGGCCGCAACGGCAATGCTGGCGAGTTCACCGGCGTCTTGCCGCCCGAACGCCGCGAGGACCGGCCGACCCTCCAGCTGCTGCGGACCCTGCTGGAGGCGGACGGCCGGCGCTTCGACTCGATCGAGGCCATGCTGGCGGGGCTGCCGGACGGCGACCCGATCATCGACAGATGGGCCGAGCGGGCGCGGGCGCAGTTCGAGGCCATCCTCTCGGCCATCGCCGCCATCGTCGATCCCGAGGCGATCGTGCTGGGCGGCCGCCTGACCCCGGCCTTGGCCGACGCCCTGATCGCGCGCTCGGCGTTCTATACCGCGCCCGTGCGTGACCTCGACCGGGCCTTCCCGCCGCTGCTTCGGTCGCGGGTGGAGGGCGACGCCACGGCGCTCGGCGCGGCGGCCTTGGCTTTCGGCGATCATTTCTTCTAGCCCGCGGGGCGCGACCGGCTCATCCCCCGACCGTCACAAATATTAAATAACAGACTGTTATTTAATTGGCGTCAGAGGCATCAAGGGGCGCTCACATGTCTATCGTCGTCAAATCCATGCTCTGCGCGGGCGCCGCGCTTGGGGCGCTGGGCGGTGTCGCCCAGGCCCGGCAGACCGCCGTGGTCGACGAGATCGTCGTCGTCGGGCAGCGGGCGGCCGACCGCAACGCCATCGCCGCCAAGCGCGACACGGTGCAGGTGATGGACGCGATCTCGGCTGATGACATCGGTCAGATGGCCGACTTCAGCGTCGGTGACGCGCTGAAGCGGATCGCCGGCGTCAGTGTCTACGACTATCAGGGCGAGCCGCGCTTCGCGAGCATCCGAGGCTTCAACGCCCACTACATCACCACTACCCTGGACGGTCTGCAGATCGCCTCGCCGGACAACCAGAACCAGACCAACGGCGGCGGCCGCCAGTTCTACCTGGAGACCCTGCCGTCCAATATCGCCTCGCGCATGGAGGTCTACAAGACCAGCACGCCGGACATGGACGGCCACTCCGTCGGCGGCTCGATCAATTTCAGGCTTCCGGGCGCCTTCGACTTTCGCAAGGACCAGACCCGCTTCTCGGCCAAGCTGGGCTACCAGATTCAGGACAAGTCGAAGGGCGGCGAGCGCCCGGTGGCTCAGGCCGAGGCCTTCGTCACCCGCCGCTTTGGCGCGGACGACCAGTTCGGCCTGACGCTGAGCGCCTCGTACTGGCGGCGCGAGATGTGGATCCCGCAGCTGGAGCGCGGCAGCTCGGCCTATTGGTTCGACGCCAGCGGCAAGAACACCGGCCAGCCCTATGTCGGCGCGGGCCCGGCCCCGGTCGAGCGGCGCTGGTACGCCTACGACAACACCCGCGAGCGGCGCTCGCTGATGAGCGTCCTGGACTGGCGGGCCAGCGAGAAACTCAGTGTACGGACGACAGGCTACTATTTCGGCCAGAACGAGAAGTCGCTGCGCAACGACATGATCGCCAGCATCGGCGCCAACGCCCTGGTCAGCGGCCAGACCGCCACCTCGGGCGTGTTCTCGCCGCGCGCCGGCCAGCCCGGCGACGTCGCCCAGAACGTCCGCTCGTTCAAGCTGCTGTTCGATCGCAAGGTCTATGGCCTGCAGAGCGCCGTCGACTACCAGGCCGGCGACTGGACGCTGGGCCTGAAACTGGCCGCGTCGCGGGCCACCTACAACAATCCGCAGATCAGCGACAACTTCAGCCGGAACGGCCTGTCGTTCCGCTATGACGTCAGCGACGACGAGGTGGCCTTCACCCCGGTGAACCAAACCGCCTACGACAATCTGGCCGCCTATGTCGGCGGGACCGGCGCGTCGAACCCGCAGCACTATGACGAGCGCTACAAGACCGACGCCCGTAACTATGAGGGCCGGCTGAAGGCGGCCTACAACATGGACGCCGGCGACACGGGCCTGGGCGTCGAGTTCGGCGGCGGCGCGATCCGGCGCCAGCACGGCGAGAACTACGCCAAGAGCTATCAGACCGGCATGCCCTACACCCTGGCCGACGTCGCCTCGACCACGCGGATCTGCGCGCTGAACTGCGACGCCGGCCAGATGGTCTTCGTCGACCAGGGCAAGCTGATCGGCATGCTGGACCGCTATCTGTCCACTGTCCCCAAGACCGTCGACACGGCCAGCGCCTTCAGCAAGGCCTTCTGGATCCAGGAGGACCTCTACGCGGCCTATGGCATGGCGCGCTGGAAGACCGACCGCTGGACGGTCCAGGGCGGCCTGCGCCTGGAGGCGACCGACGTCGAGACCACCGGCTTCCGCGCCACGACCAAGGCCGGCAAGACCACCTACGACCCGGTGACCGCCGCCAGCGACTATTCGCACTGGATGCCGTCGGCCCAGGCGATCTACGACCTCGCGCCCGACAAGAAGATCCGCGCGGCCTACAGCCGCACGATCGGCCGGCCCAAGCTGACCGACATGGCCCTGCTGGGCGGCTCGCTGAACCTGGCGGACGCCTCGTTGCCCAAGCTGACGACCGGCAATCCGGACCTGAAGCCGCGGGTCTCCGACAATTTCGACCTGTCGCTGGAATGGTACCTGGACGAGGGCAAGGGCCTGGCCTCGCTGGCCCTGTTCCACAAGCGGATCCGGAACGAGATCTATTCGCTGGGCCGCACGGCCGACATCGACGTCGGCGGCGGGACGCTGGTTTCGGGCGTGCTGACCACGGCCGTCAACGCCGATGAGGCCGCCACGACGCAAGGCGTCGAGGTCAACCTGATCAAGTACCTGACCTTCCTGCCCGGCGCTTGGAGCAACTTCGGCGTCAACTTCAACGGCATCGCCTCGAAGACCGACTTTCCGATCAAGCTGGCGGACGGCGCGCCCAAGACCCTGGATGGCCTGCCGGGCCAGCCGAAATACGCGACCAACCTTTCGGTCTTCTACGAGGGCGACAAGCTGCGCGCCCGCGTGGCCTGGAACCACACCGACCTGATGACCGAGGAGCGCTATATCGGCAACGGCACGACCAGCCCGGCCAATTTCTACCGCATCCGCTGGGTGCTGCCGTCCGACAAGATCGACGCCTCGCTATCGTACGACATCAACAAGACCTACACCCTGCGCATCGATGGCTCGAACCTGACGGGGCAGGGCGTGGACACCAATCTGGGCCTCGACAAGGAGATCCCGGTGGCGCGGATCAAACAGCCCAGGGCCGTGATGGTCGGCGTGTCGGCGAGGTTCTGATGCTCAGCCGACGCGTACTCCTGGCGGCGGCGCCCGCGCTGGGCCTCGCCGGCGCGGCCCTGGCGGGTGAGCGTGGGGCCTATCCGCCCGACGTCGGCCGCAAGTTCCGCGCCGACGGTCGGGTCATGCCGTTTCGCGGGAACACGATCATCAGCCACCTGTCGCAGCAGGGGCCGGGATCGGAATTCTTCGACGCCCTTCTGGAGGTCTATCGCGAGCTGCCGGCCCACGCCTTCAGCCGCAAGATCACGGCCCTGCCGCCGTCCAGCTATCACATGACCCTCTTCGGCGGGGCCAACGATTCCGACCGGCGGCCCGGACTGTGGCCCGCGGGCCTGCCGCTCGACCTGCCGATGGCCGAGTGCGATCGGATCCTGGGCGAGCGGCTGAAGGCCTTCGACCTCGACTGCGAGCTCCCCTTCCGCATGCGGGTCGACCTCGCCGAGCCGCCGCCCGCCGAACGGCCCCTGACCATTCGTCTGGTTCCGCTGGACGCGGCCGAGGACGCCAAGCTGCGCCGCCTGCGGTCTCGCCTGTCGGACGTCCTGGGCATCCGGGCGCCGGGCCAGGACGCCTACCGCTTCCATGTCACCCTGGCCTATCTCTATCGCTGGCTGACACCGGAGGAGGATCGGGCGTTCCGCGCCGTCTTGGCCGGCTGGCGCGACCGGTTGGCCAAGGCCTGTCCGGTGATCGAGCTAGGCGCGCCGGAATACTGCCTGCTGGAGGACATGTTCGCCTTCAAGCGCCAGTTTTATCTGGGGCGGCCCTCGATACTCTAGCTCAAATAGACGGCGCGCAACGGCAGCATGGCCGCGCCGATCGCGGCGGCCTCGCCGGGCGCCTCGCTGGGAACGAGCCGTGCGGTCGGCCGCGGCGCCAATCGCCGCTTCTGGTCGAAAAGCTCGATGTGGCCGATCATTCGCCGCGCCAGGTCGGGCGGCGTGCGTCCGCCGATCACGATCGCTTCGAGGTCGAGGATCGCCGTGGCGTTCGAGGCGATGATCGACAGGGAGTCGCGGACCCGCGCGATCCATTCGTCGATGGCCGGCCAGCTGGGATCATAGGCCTCGGTCATTTCGTCGACCGTGTCGAACCGCTGGCCGCCCTGGGCCACGATCAGGCGCAGCAGTTCCAGATTGGGGAACGGATAGATGTTGCCCGGCAGGCCGCCCGCGAACTCGCCGGCGTTGCCGAAACGGCCGCGCCAAAGCTCGCCGTCCAGCACGACGCCGCCGCCGACCCCGGCGCCCAGATAGAGATAGGCGAAGCTCTTGGCCCAGCGGCCGACGCCGATCATCGCCTCGGCCATGGCGGCGGCGCTGCCGTCGTTCTCGGCGAAGGCGGGCAGGGCGTAGCGCTCCGAAAACAGTCGGGCGACGTCGAGACCGGCCCATTCTTCGAGGCTGTGGGGCGTGTTGAAGCCCGGCGCGTCACCGATGAACGAGCCGGCGACGCTGATCCCCAGGCCCGCCAGAGTCCCCAGCGGTCGCCCCAGGGCGTCGGCGGCTTCCGCCAGGGCCGCGTCGGTCCAGGCCAGCACCTTGGCCACGGGCATCGCGCCCATCCGGGCCTTGCGCTCGAACCGGACCTTGCCGGCGAAGTCGACCGCCGCCAGCGCCACCGCGTCGGCCATCACCGCCACGCCCAGGCCATAGGTGTGATCGGGCGCCAGGTGGACCAAGGTGGACGGGTAGCTGCGCTTGCCGAGGCTGGCCTTCTCGCCAAACACCACCATGCCCTGGGCGGCGAGGCCGCCCACCAGGCGCGAGACGGACTGCTGGGTCAGGTCCGTCGCTTCGATCAACGCCGCCTGGGTCGCCCCGCCGCGACGGAACAGCAGGCCCAGCAGCCGGCGCTCGCTGCGGGTCAGTTCCGGAGGGCGCGAGGGCGGGGAGGGAGCGTCCATGCGGCCCTCATAGCGCGACTCGATCATGGCGCCATCCATCTCACGCATGAAAAGTGAGATTCTGGATCCGAGCTCTGTACTTCGTCACATAATGTACGCATAAAAAGTGCAATAGCGCATCGAACAGGCTCGTTCCAGGTTGCATTGCACCCACGGCGAGTGACTTTAAGCCGCGCCACGGCGCTTCGGGGATTTCGTCATGCGACTACGCATCCGTCTTTGTTCGTCCGCCGCCCTGGCCATCGCCTTGACGAGCGTCGCCCTCGACGCCGCCCACGCCCAGGCGGCCCACACCCAGGCGGCCCACACCCAGGCGGCCCACACCCAGGCGGACGATGCGATCGCCGAGATCATCGTCACCGCCACGCGCCGGCCGGAGAAGCTGCAGGACGTGCCGGTGGCGGTCACCGTCGTCGACGGCGAGCGACTGGCGCGGTCGAATCTCAACAGCCTGCGCGACATCGCCACGATCGTGCCGACCCTGAACTTCCGCACCGCGGCCTCGAACAAGGATCAGGCGCTGTTCATCCGCGGCCTGGGCACGGTCTCGACCTCGCCCGGCGTCGAGCCGACCGTCTCGACCGTGGTCGACGGCGTGGTGCTGGCGCGCCAGGGCCAGGCGACGCTGGACCTGCTGGACGTCGACCACATCGAGGTGCTGCGCGGGCCGCAGGGCACGCTGTTCGGCAAGAACGCCTCGGGCGGGGTGGTCAACATCGTCACCAAGGATCCCGGCCAGGACCTCCACGCCTATGGCGAGGCCTTCTACGGCACGGGCGGCGACGAGCGGCGGTTCAAGGCCGGCCTTTCGGGCCCGATCGTGGCCGGCAAGCTGGCCGGGTCGCTGAACCTCTTCACTGGCAAGTACGACGGCAACGTCACCAACGTCTTCAACGGCGAGACGGTCAACGGCTACGAGCGGACCGGCGCGCGCGGCAAGCTGGTCTACACGCCGAACCAGGACCTGACCCTGCGCCTGGTCGCCGACTACATGGCCTCGCGCGACACCGCCCCGACCGGCGTGGCGCGACGCACCTACCTGACCGCCTATCCGACCGGCGTCGTCAGCAACTTCCCGGCCTTCGCCGCCGCTCTGGGACCCGTCGTCCCCGGCGACGACAACCGCCAGATCAACAGCAACCTCGACACCCACGCCCGCGACTTCAACAGCGGCCTGTCGCTGCAGGCGGACTGGAGCTTCGCCGGCCACACCCTGACCAGCGTCACCGCCTTCCGCCGCTGGGACAACATCCAGTTCCAGGACCAGGACCGCCTGCCCGGCGTGGTCGCGGGCCTGCCGCAACAGCATGATCGCGGCGACCTCGGCTTCGAGCAGCTGTCGCAGGAAATCCGCCTGGCCTCGCCGAAGGGCGGCCTGATCGAGTACGTGGTCGGGGCCTATTTCATGCGCGCGACCGACGACGAGCTCTATCGCCGCGAGACCACCACCCTGACCGGGACCACCCGCGCGGTGTTCAACGGCCTGGCCGACTACGGCGTCACGGACAACAACACCTCGCTGTTCGGCGAGGCGACGATCAACGCCTCCGACCGCCTGCGCCTGATCGCCGGCCTGCGCGGCGTGCGCGACGCGCTGAGCTACCGCTTCCAGCGCGTCTCCTCGTCGCCGACCCCGGTCGCGGGCATCCAGACCAGCTTCGTCAGCGCCGGTTCGACCGACAAGGACGGCTACGCCGCCCGCCTGGGCGCGCGGTATGACCTGACGGGGGCGAGCATGGCCTATGTCACCTATTCGCGCGGCTACAAGGGCCCCGCCTACAACGTCGCCTTCAGCATGCTGCCGCAGGACACCGGGGTCCTGAAGCCCGAGACCAACGACGCCTATGAGGTCGGCTTGAAGTCCCGGCTGTTCGACGGCCGCCTGCAGGCCAACCTGGCCGGCTTTGTCACCGACTTCTCGAACTACCAGGTCAATTTCTACGACCTTTACAACGGCTCGCCCGTCACCCGGCTGATCAACGCCGGCAAGGTCTCGACGCGTGGGGTCGAGGCCGACCTGGCGGCCAAGCCCGTCCGGGGCCTGACCCTGACCGGCGCCGCGGCCTATATCCACGCCCGCATCGACGACTTCAAATGCCCGACCGGGACCGCGGCCTCGTGCCAGGTCAACGGCAAGCCGTTGCCGTTCTCGCCGGACTGGAAGCTGAACGCCCGGGCCGACTACCGCCTGCCGCTGGAGAGCGCCTTCGTCGTCGAGCTGACGACCGAATACAGCTGGCGGAGCAAGACGCAGTACAGCATCAACCAGACCCCCGACACGGTGCAGGACGCCTACGGGATCTGGAACGCCGGCGTGACCGTCACCGCGCCCGGCGACTGGCGCTTTACGCTGCTGGCCAAGAACCTGGCCAACACCCACTATTCGTCGATGATGTCGACCTTCGGCAGCGGCGTGGTGCGCTTCGTACCGCGCGACGACCGCCGCTACTTCGGCTTCGGCCTGCGCAAGGACTTCTGATGCGGCGTGGCGATCTCCTTTCCGAAGGCCGCCGCGCGCTGTTGCGGGCGGCGGCGGGCGTCGCGGTGGCCGGACCGGCGGCGCGGGCGGGGGCCGCCAGCCGCCCGGCCTATCCGCCGGACGTCTTCAGCAAGTTTCTGCCAGACGGTCGGCCCCTTCGGTTCGCCGGCAACACGATCATCTGCCACCTGGACCAGCAGGGCGAGCGGTCGGCGGCGTTCGACGCCTTTCTGGACATCTATCGCGAGGTCCCGGCCCTGCCGTTCGCCCGCAAGGTCGCGTGGCTGCCGCCGTCCAGCTACCACACCACGATCTTCGGCGGCGCGAACGACCGGCCGCGCCTGAAGGCGAGCTGGCCGGCGGACCTGCCGCTGGACCTGCCGATCGCCGACTGCGACCGGGTGCTGGGCGAGCGGCTGAAAGGGTTCGCCCTGGACCACGCGCCGCCGATCCGCCTGAAGGTCGACCTCGAACAGCTCCAGGATCCGGCGAGGCCGCTGACCCTGCTGCTGCTGCCCGTCGACGCCGCCGAGGAGGCCAGGCTGCGCGGCCTGCGCGACCGCCTGTCCCGCCTCCTGGCCATCCGCTCGCCGAACCACGACGTCTACCGGTTCCACGTCTCGCTGGGCTATCCGGTCGCCTGGTTCACGGAAGGCGAGGCGAGCCAGTTCCAGGCGACCTGGCGGCGCTGGGTGGGCGCCGTCGCCTCGAAGTCGCCCGTGATCAACCTGGGCGCGCCGGAGTATTGCCTTTTCGACGACATGTTCGCCTTTCATCGCCAGTTCTATCTGCGCTAGACCCGCTGGGCCGTACTCAATGCAAATGCGCCAGAGTCCCCTTCTGGCGCGAACCAACCGCCGGGCGTCACCGATTTGCTGTCATTGAACCGTTTCCGTCGCGCCCCATAGACGCGGCATGGCGTCGATCCAGAAGCCCCTTCGAGCGAATGGTCCCGCGAGCGCGGCCCTGCTGCGCTCGGCCTATGGCGCGGGTCACTTTGCCAAAAGCCTGGCCTGGACCTTCACCGACCTGCTGCTGGCCTATTACGCCAATGTGCGGCTGGGGCTGTCGGCGGCCGAGACCGGGCTGCTGTTGTTCTTCTCGATGGCCTATGGCGCGGTGCTGGATATCGGCGTCGCCTTCCTGTTGCGACGGGCCGAGGGCAGCCGCCGGCGGATCCTGCTGATCCAGTTCGCCGCCGGCCTGGCCACGGCGACGACGCTGATCATCGTCTTCAGCCCGGTTCACGGCGCCTTGCCTCCGTTCGCCTATCTCATCGTCGCGCTAGGCCTGCTGCGCACGGCCTACGCGGTCTACGATGTCGCCCAGAACGCGCTGGTGTCGCTGCTGCCCAGCGACGGGGCCGACGCGGAGCGGTACGTGGTCTTGCGCCAGGCGTTGAGCGCCCTGGCCCGGCTCTGCGTGGCGGCGCTCTCCTTCCTGGTCGTCGGGCAGGGCGTGCGCGAAGGGCGCGAGATCGTCGTGGTCGGGGCGATCGCGATCCTGATCGCGCTGACGGCCGGATGGATCTTGCGCTGGGCCGGGCCCGCGCCGGTCGTCGCGACGCCGCCGCGCCTCAAGGGCCTGACCACGCCGCGAGGCATAGGCCGGCTGCTGCTGGCCGCGGCCGCCCAGGCGGGACCGCTGAGCATGACCGCGCGCATGGTCACCTTCGTCGAGCGCGACGGGCCTCACGACCACACCGGCGCGGCCCTGTTGTTCGCCCTGGTGCTCGGAAACCTGATCGGCCCGATCGCCGTGGCGCGCTGGCCGTCCCGGGGCGATGTCGGGCCCCAGGCGCTCGGCTTCACCACCCTGGCCCTGATCGCCGGCGCGGTCTTTCTGGCCGATCCCTGGTCGGGGCCGGTCGCCCTGGTCGCCTGCTGCGCGCATGGCGTCGGCCTGGGCGGGGTGATGACACTGTTCTGGCGCGGCATGAGCGCGGCGATCCGCGACCATGCCGAGCAGACTGGCGTGCGCACCGACATGGCCGCCTTCGCCCTGCTGACCGCCACGCTGAAACTGTCCAGCGCCATCTTCGGCGCCAGCCTTGGCCTGCTGCTCGACGGGTTCAAGGCCGCTGACCCGATGAGCCTGTTGGCGCTGGCGGTGATGACCGCCTCGGGCGGCGTCGGTTTCGTGCTGGCGATCGCGCCGGTCCGGTCCTTCGGCGCGCGCGTCTGACGGTTCAGTATTTCGACATCAAGGACCCGATCGATCGTGAGCTGATCGACGCATGAAAAAGGCGGGCCGCTGAGCGGCCCGCCGGTGTTTCAAGCCAACAGATCCGCGGCCCCTTACCCCACGTCCTCGGTCGTCGACTCCGCGGGCTGGCTGCCGCCATAGGCTTCGCCCGAGCGTTCCCACCAGTAGGGCTGACGCGTGCGCTTGCCCGTGCCGACCTCGTTCAAGGTCGTCGGGTCGTAGAGCCGGCCGCCCAGCATCACGCGGTTGATCTTGTCGCTGTTGCGGATGTCGACCGTGGGGTCGGCGTCCAGGACCAGGAGGTCGGCCAGCTTGCCGGGCTCCAGCGAGCCGACGTCCTTGTCGTAGCCCAGGCTGCGGGCCGAGCTGATGGTGCCGGCCGCCAGGGCCTCCACCGGGGTCCAGCCGCCGCGCACGAACGACCACAGCTCCCAGTGAGGACCCAGGCCCGCCTGCTGGCCATGGGCGCCGATGGCCACCTGCACGCCGCGATCGGCCAGCTTCTTGGCCTCGCGAGCCGTCGCGCCGTCGACATAGTCCTCTTCCGGCGCGGACGGGCGGCGGACGTTGCGCGCGGCCAGCAGGGCCGGCGGCGCGTGCCTGGACAGCAGCGGGTGCTTCCAGACGTCCATGTGCTGGCGCCAGTAAGGATCGCCGGCCAGGCCGCCATAGGCCACCACCAGGGTCGGGGTGTAGTTGGTCTTGGTCTGCGACCACAGGCTGACGATGTCGTCGTAGAAGTGCTCGACCGGCAGGTTGTGCTCCAGCGTCGAATTGCCGTCCTGCACCAGGCTGACGTCCATGCTGTAGAGCGAGCCGCCCTCCGGCACGACCTCCATCCCCTCCTTCTGGGCGGCGATCACCACCATCTGGCGCTGTTCGCGGCGGGGCTGGTTGTAGTTCTTGACGCTGTGGGCGCCCTGCGACTTCAGCCGGCGGACGTGGGCCAGGGCGTCGTCCAGCGTGTTGATCTCGGCATAGACCTCCGGCGCCTTGGCCCCGTAGATGATCTCGCCGGTCGAGAAGGTGCGCGGGGCCAGGATCTTGCCGGCCCGCTGCATCTCGCCGGCCACGAAGATCTCGGCGGCGCGGGCCGACGGATCGTGGATCGTGGTCGAGCCCATGGCCAGGTTGACCATCGACGACCAGTTCTGTTGCGGCACCAGGTCGTCCTCGCCCTGCGGCCCGTGGGCGTGGGCGTCGACCAGGCCCGGGATGATGGTCTTGCCGGCCACGTCGATCAGCTTGGCGTTGGCGGGGATGACCGCGCTGGCCTTGGGCCCGACCGAGACGATGCGGTCGCCGTTGATGACGATGACGCCGTCCTCGATGACGCCGCCATCCTTGCTGGCCATGGTGACGATGCGGGCGCCGGTCAGGGCCACCACGCCCGTCGGCTTGTCGGCGGCGACCTCCATCGACAGGGAGAGGCCCGTGGCGACCGGCTTGAACTTGCCAGACTCCTTGGCGCTGTCTTTGGAGGCGTCCTTTGGAGCCTCAGCGGCCGGGGCGTTGGCGTACAGCGCCTCGGTGCTGGCCGTGAACAGGGTCGGGCCCATGCTCCAGTGGATCTGGGCCCCGCCGTTCGACCAGTTGATGAAGTCCGCGCCCTCGGCGCTGACCCGGGTGACGGGCAGGGGGCCGCCCTTCTGGTCGACCGAGACGTCCTGCGTTCCCGGCAGCAGCGGCATGACGAAGGCTTCGTAGTTCTGGCGGAAGGCCACGTTCTGGCCGTCGGGCGCGACCTGATAGTCGTTGACCATCTCACCGCTGGCGTGGACGTGCTTGGCCTCGCCGTCGAGGTTGGTGCTGACCAGCTGGCGCTTGCCCTTCTCGGACATCAGCATGAAGACGCGGTCGTTGCTGGCCCCGAACTGCGGCTCGGACCCTTCACGGGAGATGCGCACCGGGGTCCCGCCGGTCGCGGCCACGCGATAGACGCCCGGGTTCTGCGACCAGCGCGACGAGGTCAGCCCACCGCTGCGCCGCTGCTCGAACACGATCGTCTTGCCGTCCGGCGAGAACCGCGGGACGCCGAAGTGGCCCGGCTGGCTCATGACGTCCTTGGCCGCGCCGCCGGCGGCCGAGACGGTGCGGATGTGGCCCAGGCCCTGGTCGGTCCAGCCGACGAAGACGATGGTCTTGCCGTCGCGCGACCAGGCGGGGAACAGCTCGAACTCGGCCTCGTCGCCGGTCACCAGCCGGCGTGGAGCGCCACCCGATGTCGGCTTGATCCACAGCTTGCCGAGAGTCTCGAACACCACCGACTTGCCGTCGGGCGAGACGCTGGCCCAGCGCGGCATCTTGGTCTGGAACTTGTCGGGGGCGATCTCGACCTTCGGGTGGATGGCGTCGATAACCACGCGGGTGTCGTCGACCTTGAACGGGATCAGGCTGTTGGCGCCGTCCGCGACGTTGACTCGGCGGATCTTGCCGCCGGCCCAGAACACCACGCTGGCGCCATCGGGCGTCCAGGCCATGTTCGGATAGACGCCGGTGACCGCCCAGGTCTCCTGCACGTCCTGGTCCAGGGCGTCATAGACCTTCTTCTCCTCGCCCGAGGCCAGGTCCTTCACATAGAGCTTGGACTTGGCGCGCTCGCGGCGGACGAAGGCGATCTTCTTGCCGTCCGGCGACGGGGTCGGGCGCACCGAGCCGCCGACGCCCGAGACGACGGTGGTCACCTCGCCGGTCTCCAGGTCGTAGCGCTCGATGTCGAACAGGTCGGTGTTGGAGTCCTGGGCGTATTCGAAGATCGGGCCCGAGGTGACGTTGCGGACGTAGAAGATGCTCTTGCCGTCGGCGGCGTAGATCGGCTCGCCCAGCTCCTTTTGCAGCACCTCGTTCGGACGCTTGACCAGCGGCACGCCGCCGCCGCCCGAGACGTGGTAGATCCACACCTCGCCGGTGCCCAGCGAGCGGCCGGTGGTGAAGTGCTTCTTGGCGACGATGAAGCGGCCGTCCGGGCTCCAGCTGGGCTGGTTCAGCAGGCGGAAGTCTTCCTTGGTCACCTGGCGCTTGTCGCTGCCGTCCAGGTTCATCACCCAGATGTTGTCGCCGCCGCCGCGGTCCGAGGTGAAGGCGATGCGCTTGCCGTCCGGCGAGAAGCGCGGCTGGTGGTCATAGGCCAGGCCCTCGGCGATCCGGGTCGGCGTCCCGCCGGCGATCGGCATCGTGTAGATGTCGCCCAGCAGGTCGAAGGCGATCAGCTTGCCGTCGCGCGAGACGTCGACATTCATCCAGGTGCCGTTGTCGACGGCGATGCGCACTTCGCGGGTGGCCACGCCGGGCGGGGCGTTGACGTTCCACTTCTCGGGCTTGTCCGGCTTTGCCGCATCGGCGGCGGGGGCCGGAGCGGGCGGCGCGGTCTGCGCCAGCGCCGAGCCCGACATCAACAACAAGGCGACCAGCGCCGTCAGCCGACGATCCATTCCCAATACCCCCTCAGACGCAATCCGTACGCGCGGAAGCGGAGCCTAGGGGGGAAGGCGCGCGGAGTCACGGTGGAGGTTGGAAGGTTTGAGCAGGTGGAGATCTCCGAGGGCGGCGGCGCCTTCGAAGCCCCCTAATGCGGCCGCGCCTGGGCCAGCGCCTGCGCTAAACTCTCCAGGGAGAACGGCTTGCTCAGGAAGGGCCAGCCGCCCGCTCGCGCCCGGCCCTCGTCGCTGCCGGTGTAGCCCGAGCACAGCACGACAGGCAGGCCCGGACGGGTGGCGGCCAGCGTCTCGGCCAGGTCGACGCCGCTCATGCCGCCGGGCATGATCACGTCGCTGAGCACCAGCTGGATGCCGTCGTCCTGGGCCAGGCGGGTCAGGGCCTCTTCGACGCCGCCGGCGCGGACCACCGAGTGGCCCAGGTCGCGCAGCATGGTGTCGACAAGCTCGGCGACCTGGGGATCGTCCTCGACCAGCAGCACGCGCGAGGGGACCTGGGCCTGGACGTGGTCCACGGCGGGCGTGGCGTCGGCGACCGGCGCGCCCTCATCGATGGGCAGCAGCAGGGCCACGCTGGCGCCCTGGCCGAGCTTGCTCTCGATGTCGACCGAGCCGCCCGACTGCCGCGCGAAGCCGTAGACCTGGGACAGCCCCAGCCCGGTGCCCTCGCCGGGCGCCTTGGTGGTGAAGAACGGCTCGACCGCGCGGGCGATGGTGGCCGCGTCCATGCCCATGCCGGTGTCGCGCACGGCCACGCGCAGGTACTGGCCGGGCTCCAGCTCGCCCTGCTTGCGGGTGAGGGTGACGGGGCGGCTCTCGATGGTGACCTCGCCGCCCGGCGGGGTGGCGTCGCGGGCGTTGACGACCAAGTTCAGCAGGGCCGCCTCGAACTGGCCGGCGTCGATCCTGGCCGAGCGGACACCGCCGCCCAGGCGCAGGTTGAAGGTGTAGGCGTCGCCCAGGGCGCGCTTGAGCAGGCCCTCGGACTCGGCGATCAGCCGGTCGACGCGGCAGACCTCGGGCTTCAGCGGCTGGCGGCGGGCGAAGGCCAGGAGGTGCTGGGTCAACTTCTCGCCCCGCTTGGCGGCGGCGAGGGCGGCGCCGACCATCCGCGCGCGCCGGCGTTCGTCGTCGGGGTGGCGTTCGACCACGTCCAGGGCCCCGATGATCACGGTCAGCAGGTTGTTGAAGTCGTGGGCCACTCCGCCGGTCAGCTGGCCGATGGCTTCCAGCTTCTGCGACTGCAGCAGGGCGGCCTGGGCCGCGTCGCGCTGGGCCACGGCCGCCGCGACGCGCTCTTCCAGAAGCTCGTTGATCCCGGTCAGCTTGGCCTCGGCCTGCTTGGCTTCGGTGGTGTCGAAGGCGATGCCGATGAAGCCGACGAAGTCGCCGCTCGCATCGAAACGCGGTCGCGAGAACGACTTCAGCCAGCGCCATTCGCCGTCGGCCCGGCGATAGCGCCCCTCCAGCTGGAACGGCTTGCGCGAGGCCTCGCCCTGGGCCTGGGCCTTGAGGATGTCGGGCAGGTCGTCGGGATAGAGACGCGTGCGCCAGTCCAGGGTCAGCGCCGCCTCGTAGTCCAGGCCGGCGAACTCGACATAGGTCTTGTTGACGAACTCGCGGACGCCGCCGGGGCGCGTGACCCACATCAGGGCTGGGGCGCTGTCGGCCAGCGTGCGGAAGCGCGCCTCGCTTTCGCGCACGCTCTCCTCGGCGCGGCGGCGGGTGGTGACGTCGAAGTTCAGGCCGATCATGCGGATCGGCTTGCCGTCCTCGTCGCGGACCACCTCGCCGCGGGCGTGGATCCAGCGCTCGCCCTGGCTGGTGTCGGCCAGGCGATACTCGACCTCGTAGTCCCCGAAGTCCTTCAGGGCCCGCCGCACGTGCGTCTGGATCATGGCGCGGTCGTCGGGGTGGATGTAGCGGGGGATGTCGTCCAGGCGGATCACCGCGTCGTCCGGAACGCCCATGCCCCGCCGGGCCGCCAGCGACATGTGGACCGCGCCGGTCAGCAGGTCGTAGTCCCAGGGACCCACGCCCGCCGCGGTCTGGGTGACGCGCAGCCGGGCCTCGGCCTCGGCGCGCTCCTCCCGCGCCTGGGCCAGGCCGCGCATCGCCCCGCGCAGGCCCTCGGCGGCGACCAGCACCATGACCGCGCAGAGCAGATAGATGACCATGGTGGCCAGCTCGTCCTCGGACATCGGCACGGCGCCCTGGTCGCTCCACAGCCACGCGGCGAAGGCCGCGCCGGCGGCCACCGGGATCAGACCCCAGCGCCAGCCGGCGTACAGCGTCACCAGCATGATCGGCGGAAAGAAGGGCTGGGTGGCGCCGACGCCGCCGTGCAGGCCCAGCAGCGCGATGCGCATCAGCACGGCCATGGTCACGCCGATCAGCGCGGCGACGACACATCGCCACGCCGGCGGTGGAACCGGAGGGATGAGCCAAGCGCTAACTAGAGTATGGATTCGACGGTGCTCGTCGGAAGCCAAGTTCGGGGCGTCTCTCTTCTCCACCTTCGCTCCCCGCAAAGATGTCTTGCCATGAGCATGGACACGCTTACCTAGAGCACGCAACACGGGAGATCAGTGATGGCCGACACCCTGAACACCGGACTGAGCGCCAAGCAGCGCGCCGACATCGCCGCTTCGCTGAACAAGGTCCTGGCCGATAGCTACGCGCTCTATCTGAAGACGCACGGCTATCACTGGAATGTTCGCGGTCCCAACTTCCAGTCCCTGCACGTCCTGCTCGAAGGTCAGTACCAGGAGGAATGGGCGGCGCTGGACGACATCGCCGAACGCATTCGCGCCCTGGGCGAGCTGGCTCCGCAGGGCTACGGCGCGTTCGGCAATCTCTCCAGCATCAAGGACGGCAATCCCGAAAACGAGTGGGAAGCCATGCTGAAGGAGCTTTTGGCCGACAACGAGACGGTGATCCGCACCCTGCGCGACAGCTTCCCGACCGCCGACGACGCCGGCGACGAGGCCACGGCCGACCTCCTGACCCAGCGCCTTCAGGCCCACGAGAAACACGCCTGGATGATCCGCTCCACCCTGGGCGGCAAGTAAGCTGACCGGGGACGGGGTGGGGACCCTGACAGCGCCTCTAGCCTGGAAGGCCGCCGCGACCGTGCTGGTTGTCGGCGGCCTTTCCGCGTGCGCGACCTATTACGTGCCGTCCGGATCCGGGGGCGAGGCCGGCCTGATGCGGGTGACGGGCAGTTTCACCGAGCGCGCTCTGCGCCACTATGTCGCGGACTTCGACCCCGCCATGCTGGCCCTGGCCAAGCGTCATGATCCCCGCCCGCACCAGGACTATTGGGGCCGCGTCGAGGGCTGGGAGGTCATCGATCTGAAGGACATCCCGCGCCTGGGCGACCGGGCTCCGGACTTCGACGAGGCGCGGGTGATCAACGCCCTGCGTCCGGCGGTTCCGGAGGCCCTGGAGGCCGCCAGGCCGTTCGTGCTGACGGGTGGCGCCGAGGCCCGCGCCAAGGCGCTGAACTGCCTGACCCAGGCGGTCTATTACGAAGCCGGGTTCGAGCCGGGCGAGGGCCAGATGGCCGTGGCCCAGACCGTGATCAACCGCATGCGCCACCCGGGCTATCCGAAGTCGATCTGCGGGGTGATCTACGAGGGCGCGGCGCGGGCCACCGGCTGTCAGTTCAGCTTCGCCTGCGACGGCTCGCTGGCGCGCGAGCCCGTCCCCGTGATCTGGGCCAACGCCGAGGCGGTGGCGCGGCGCGCCCTGAAGGGTTTCGTGTTCAAGCCGGTGGGCGTGGCGACGCACTACCACGCCGACTATGTCTCGCCGTACTGGGCGCCGACCCTGGTCAAGCTGAAGCAGTTCGGCCAGCACATCTTCTATCGCTGGACCGGTCCGGCCGGGACGCTGAAGGCCTTCAGCGGCCGCTATTCCGGCAACGAGACGGTCAGCGCCGACATCCTGATGGCCGCCGACCCGCGCACCCTGGAGGCCGCGACGCCCGAGATCCTGGCCGCCCAGAACACGCCGGCCAGCCCGGTGGAGACGGGCGCCATGGCCCAGATGCTGGGGGTCTCGAACCTGGCCCTGCCCGACGCCAAGCTGGTCAGCGTGCCGGACGAGACCTCGCCGACCGGCGAACGCCTCACGATGCAGGGCACGGTGGCGGGGCGGCGGATCCCGACCGCCGACGAGATCGCCCGGATCAACAAGGCGCTGGAAGCGGTCAGCGAGCCGACGCCGGCGGTGGTCGCCGCTCCGCCCACGCCGCCGCCGCCGCCGCCGAAACCGAAGTCACGGCCGCCGAGTCTGCTCAATCCGCTGAATTAAATCCTCCCCCCAGCGGGGGAGGTGGTCGCGTAGCGACCGGAGGGGGAGGGGGCAAGCTCGCGGGACTTCCCCCTCCGTCGTCTCTATGAGCCGACACCTCCCCCGCTAGGGGGAGGATTTGATAACGCCCTCACCAAACCCCGATCTTGTTCGCCTCTTGATGGCTGATCGGATGGTGCGCGGCCTTGTGGTCTTCCTCGGCCAGGAAGCGGACGGCCTCCAGAGCGGCCATGCAGCCCATGCCGGCCGCGGTCACCGCCTGGCGGTAGACGTCGTCGGTCACGTCGCCGGCGGCGTAGACGCCCTCGATCGCGGTCGAGGCGCTGCCGGGCTTGACCTTCAGATAGCCGCCGGGACCAACCTCCAGCTGGCCGGCGAACAGCTCCGACGACGGGGCGTGGCCGATGGCGATGAACACGCCGTCGGCGGCGACCTCGGTGGTCTCGCCGGTCTTGATGTTCTTCAGCCGCGCGCCGGTGACGCCCATCGGGTCGGTCTGGCCGGTGACCTCGTCGATGACGCTGTCCCAGACCACCTGGATCTTCGGGTGGGCCAGCAGGCGCTCCTGCAGGATCTTCTCGGCCCGCAGCTCGTCCTTGCGGTGGACCAGGGTGACCTTGCTGGCGAAGCTGGTCAGGAACAGCGCTTCCTCGACGGCCGTGTTGCCGCCGCCGACCACGATCACCTCTTTATTCCGATAGAAGAAGCCGTCACAGGTGGCGCAGGCCGAAACGCCGAAGCCCTGGAACCTGCTCTCGCTTTCCAGGCCCAGCCACTTGGCCTGGGCGCCGGTGGCGATGATGATCGTCTCGGCGATCCAGTCCTGGCCGCTGTCGGTCTTCACCATGAACGGGCGCTTGGACAGGTCCACCGAGGTGACGATGTCGTTGACCAACTCGGTCCCGACATGCTCGGCCTGGGCGCGCATCTGGTCCATCAGCCAGGGACCCTGGATGACGTCGGCGAAGCCCGGATAGTTCTCGACATCGGTGGTGATGGTCAGCTGGCCGCCGGGCTGGATGCCGGCGATCAGCACGGGCTTCAGCAGCGCGCGGGCGGCATAGATGGCGGCGGTGTAGCCGGCGGGGCCCGAACCAATGATCAGGCAGCGGGTCTGGCGGGGAGCGGTCGTGGACATGGCGGATATCTAGGCGCGATTCCGCTCCGGCGCTACTCGAAGACGCCCCCAGATCGATTGACGCCTCATCCACTTTTGATGGGTTAAACTGGCGGTGACCACGTTCTCGGGTGATCCGTCATGTCCGCCCCCTTCATCGAAATCGCTGGACGCAAGATCGGCGCCGACTATCCGCCGTATGTGATCTGCGAGCTGTCGGGCAATCACAACGGCAGTCTCGAGCGCTGCCTTTCGATGGTCGACGCCGCCGCCGACACCGGCTGCGACGCCATCAAGATCCAGAGCTACACCGCCGACACCATCACGCTGGACGTCGACCGGCCCGAGTTCAGGATCAAGGGCGGCCTGTGGGACGGGCGCACCCTCTACGAACTCTACGCCGAGGCCCACACGCCGTTCGAATGGCACGCGGCCATCTTCGAGCGCGCCCGCCGGCGCGGGGTGACGATCTTCTCCAGCCCGTTCGACGAGACCGCGGTCGATCTGCTCGACGCCCTGGACGCCCCGGCCTTCAAGATCGCCTCGTTCGAGGCCGTCGACCTGCCGCTGATCCGGTACGCCGCCTCCAAGGGCAAGCCGCTGATCATCTCGACCGGCATGGCCAACCTAGCCGAGATGCGGACGGCGCTGGACACCGCTTTGGGCGCCGGGGCGGCGGGCGTACTGCTGCTGCACTGCGTGTCGAGCTATCCGGCCACGTTCGCCGACGCCAATGTTCGGACCGTCCCCGACATGGCCGCCCGCTTCGGCTGCCCGATCGGCCTGTCGGACCACACGCCGGGCACGGCGGCTTCGGTGGCGGCGGTGTCGCTGGGCGCCTGCGTGATCGAGAAACACTTCACCCTGGCCCGCGCCGACGGCGGACCGGACGCCGCCTTCAGCCTGGAGCCCGCCGAGTTCAAGGCCCTGGTCGACGACACCAAGAACGCCTGGGCCTCGCTAGGCGTGGCGCACTACGACGTGCTGGGCGCCGAGCAGGGCAGCCTGCTCTTCCGCCGCTCGCTCTACGTCACCGCAGACGTGAAAGCCGGCGAACCGCTTTCCCGCGCCAACATCCGCTCGGTCCGCCCCGGCAACGGCCTGCCGCCCGCCGAACTGGACAACGTCCTGGGCAAGACCGCCACCCGCGACATCGCGCGCGGCGAGCCGCTGGACTGGTCGATGGTGGGTTAGATCAGCCCCAGCCTCTTGCCCGTGATCCGGTCCAGGGTCCGCTTGGGCAGGATTTCGGTCATCAGCACCTGCATCGGCGACGGCGAGACGACGTAGCGGACCTTGGGCTTCGTGGCGGTCAGGGCCGTGTGGATGGCCTCGCCGATCGTCTCGGGCGGCAGGCCGGACTTGCCGATCGACAGCATGTAGGACCGTAGGCGCTCCAGGGCGGGAGCGTAGACGGTGTTGGCGTAGCGGGCGGTGTCGGTCTCGTCGGCCTTGTCCCAGATCGGCGTGGCGACCGCGCCGGGGGCGACGACCACGACGTCGACGCCGAAGGGCAGGAGTTCGCGGCGCAGGGATTCCGACAGACCCTCCAGCCCGAACTTGCTGGTGCAGTAGGGGGCCATGAACGGGTTGGCGTTGCGGCCGCCGACCGAGGAGATGTTGACGATGCGGCCAGGCTCCTTGGCCGGCTGCGCGCCGCCGGCCCCGAGCAGGGGCGCGAAGGCCTGGGTGACGGTGACCACCCCGGTCAGGTTGACCTCCAGCTGCTGGCGCCATTCGTCGATCGGCAGGTACAGCAGCGGGCCGGCCACGGCGATGCCGGCGTTGTTGACCAGGCCCGCCAGGGTCGCGCCGGCCAGAGCCCTCTCGACCTGGCGCGCGCCGGCGCGGACGCCCGGACCATCGGTGACGTCGAACACCAGGGGCGTGAAGGCGTCGCCGAACTCAGCCTGCAGCCGGTTGGCGTCGGCCTGTTTCCGGACGCTGCCAAAGACGTGAAAGCCCTTGCCGATCAGCACCTTGACGGCTCCCCAGCCGATGCCGGTCGATACCCCGGTGATCACCACCGATTTCTTCTGCGCCATGTCGCCCCTCCGTTGGTTACGGCCAAGATAGGGGGAGTTGAACGCCGTTCGCTAGAGGGCGGGTTTCGCGAGGGCGTGGATCAGGAAAGCCTCGGCCGTCCACTCCGCGCCCATCCCGTCGCACACGGCGGCGCTGGCGAGCGACAGGGCCGCGCGTTTGTCGGCGTCGGCCAGCAGGGTCCGCGCCGCGTCGACGAAGGCGGCGTCGAACTCCGGCGTCTCGACCGCCAGGCAGGTCGTGACGCCGGCCGCCTCCAGCGCGCGGGCCGCCGCGACCTGGTTGTCGGCCAGGATCAGGGTCAGGGTTGGCAGGGCCAGGACGCAGCGCTCCCAGGTCGTCGAGCCGCCGGCGCCGATGGCCAGGTCGGCGGCCAGGATCAGCTCGGGCATGCGCGGGGTGTCGACGTGCAGCGCCAGGCGCGGGTCGTCGGCGGCCAGGGCCCGCAGGGCCGGCAGGCTGGACGCGCCGCCGCCCAGGACGATGTCCAGCGTCACCGCGCCGACGATCGGGCGCAGCAGGTCGACGACGCGGCCGGTGATTCCGCCGACGTCGGTCAGGCCCAGGGAGACCAGGATCCGGCTCACCGGCGGGCGCTGGGCGCGGCGGGCCAGGGCGGCCTCTCGCAGCGCCGCGAAGGCCGGGCGGACGGGGGCGTAGCCGGGGCCGAGCAGTAGCCTGGCGGTCGGCGGGACGAGACCGGCATAGTCTCGCGCGGTTCGCGCCGGGCCGGAGTCCAGGACCAGATCGGCGGCCAGCGGCCGGTCGGCCAGGTCGTCGATGACCAGGGTCGGGCGGCCCTTGGCCACCGCGCGGTGGTCGGTGGCGGTCAGGGCGTAGCTGTCGAAGACCAGGGCGTCGAAGCCGTCATCGGTCTTGGCCCGGGCCATGTCCGGCGCGAAGGCGTCCAGCACCGTGGCGACTTCGGGCGAGGCCAGGAAGGCGCAGGTCGCGCCGCGCGCCTCGAGGGCCCGCGCCAGGGTCAGGGACCGCATCACGTGGCCGCCGCCGACGCTGGGGCCGGCCGCGCAGACGAAGAGGATGCGGGTCACGGCGTTGACCGCCGACCGTAGGACAGCGCGGGCTCTATCACGCCCGGTCGCGCTGCTTCTTCTCGCGATTGTAGTCACGCATGAAGAACCAGTGAACGCCAAACGCCGAGGCGATGAACACGAGACAGATCAGCATTGATTGAAAGATGGGGGCCATTCAGTCCTCCACGCGGAAAAGAATGTAGTGCAAGGCTCCTTGCAGGGCAACGAAGGCCAACAATGCTCCGGCCACCAGCAGCAGATTGGAATGGCCGGAAACCAAAGGCTGAAGGAGCGACGAGCCCAGAAACGCGATGGCCGCTGCATTGCAGGTCGCCGCCAGCGCCTTGCGCTATTCGTTTCGCGCCGCCTTGCCTGGGCGGGATATCGGCGGCTCAATCATCGCGCGAACATAAAGCGAACATTCGCGCGCTCGCAAGCGGCAAAAATCAGGCTTTCGCTTTTGTCGCGCGAGGCTTCCGCGGCTTCGGCGCGGGTTTCTCGGCGGGCGTTTCCGCGACCGCCTCGACCGTCTTCGCCCGAGGCTTCCGCTTCCGCTTGGGAGCCTCCTCGACGACCGCGACCTCGACCTGCGGCTCCGGGATCTCCACCCCGATCCGCGCCAGCACTTCGCGCGCCGCGCGGTCGGTCTCGTTGACCGGCGCATAGGTCCAGCCGTGGAACGCGCCGCCGTAGGGCCGCGCCGCGCCCTGGCTTTCCAGCTCCTCGTGGAACATGCGGAACTTCAGGCTGGAGCCGTCCATCTTCAGCACGAACACCGGCTTGCCGGTCGAGGCCGCCTCGGTGGCCATGTTGGTCGAGTCCTCGGTGACGAGGATGTAGTCGGCGGCGGCCAGGAAGGCGAAATAGGGGTTCGGACCTTCCCCATCCCAGATCACGCCCGGCAGGTGGCGCAGGCGCGCGGTCATCAGGGCGCGGGCCGGCTCGGGCGTGCGCCGCGAGAAGGTCATCAGCAGCGAGCCGCCCTCCTGCTCCAGCGGGATCTGGATCGAATGGGCGATCTGGGCCGCGCGCTCGCTGGAGAGGTCGAAGGCCTTGGACTTGCCGCCGATCAGCACCGCCACGCGCGGCCGGGGCAGGGGATCGATGACCTCGGCGAAGGCCGCGTACTCGGTCTCGAGCCGCTTGGGCGTCACGCGATGCGGCGAGCCGGTGATCGGCAGGATGTTGTCGCCGGTCAGGCGGTCGTGCTTGGGCGGGATCACCAGGTCGAACATGGTGGCCGGCACGCGCGGGTCCTGGATCTGGACCACGAAGGTCTTGCCGCCGGACCAGCGCTTGGCGCGGATGGAGAGCGGCAGGGTGGCGCGGCCGGCGGCGATCCACAGGTCGGGCCAGTCGTCATCCTTGTTCCGGGGGATGCCGCTTTCTGGCGTCAGCCAGCGCTTGGGCAAGAGGTTCAGCCACCACGGCAGGCGGCCGATGGCGCCGGTCCAGCCCACGCGCTTGACGGTGACCTCGCAAGGGACCAGACGCGCGATCGCCTCCGACAGGCCCACGACCTGGGCCTCGATGCCGGCGCGGCCGTCGGACACGGCCCACACTTTCAAGGGATGTTTCGGCGTTTCGGCCAAGTGGCGTCCCCGGGAACACGCAAACGAAACGAGGCCGCTCCAAGAGCGCGATAGCCGAAAGTGGCGGCCGGTTTCGGCGGCCATCGCGCTCTCAACTAACAGAACTCGGGCCTGCCATACGGCAGGCCCGTTGGGCAGCCTCGCTTCATTGTACTCGATTTATGGCGCGGCTGGGGCGGCGAACCGCCTTACAGCCACTCCACCTTGAGGATCTCGTAGGCCTTGGTGCCGCCGGGCGTGTTGACCTCGACCACCTCGCCGACTTCCTTGCCGATCATCGCGCGCGACAGCGGCGACGACACCGAGATCCGGCCCGACTTCACGTCGGCCTCGTGCTCGCCGACGATCTGGTAGCGGGCCTCGTCCTCGGTGTCCTCGTCGACCACCGACACGGTGGCGCCGAACTTCACCTGCTTTCCCGACAGTTTCGACACGTCGATCACCTGAGCGCGCGCGATCTTGTCCTCGATCTCGGCGATCTGGCCTTCGATCCAGCCCTGACGCTCCTTTGCCGCGTGATACTCGGCGTTTTCCGACAGGTCGCCATGCGAGCGCGCCTCTGCGATCGCGGCGATCACGGACGGTCGTTCGATGGTCTTCAAACGCTTCAGTTCTTCGTCGAGGGTTTGATACCCACCGACGGTCATCGGCACTTTTTCCATTGCGGATTTTAGCTCGGACGCCTTTGGGAGGAAATTCTTCCGGTCGAGGGCGCTCACAACCGGGGGCTGGGAGGATAGGCGCCCAACTCGGTAGACGCAAGGGGGGCGGCGGCGCTTGACGCCAAGCGCGTCTCGACGGACTTGGCGTTCAGAAGTCGCGGGTGAATCCGAACTCGACGCGCTGACGGGCGTAGCGGCCCAGGGCCACGTTCGAGGCCGCGCGCGAGACCGAGACCTGGACGAAAGGAAAAGCGCCGAACACCAGCAGGTCGCGCCGCGAAACGCGGGCCGACACGCCGTATTCCCGGTCGCGGCGGCGAACGCCGAACAGCGCCGAGCGGTCGCCGAACCGCCGGGCCTGGGCATAGGGCTCGATGAAGGCCAGGGTCGAGAAGGGTAGCGGGAGCAGCCGGCCGGCCGCCAGGCGCGCTTCGGCATAGCTTGACGACGCGTCCGTCAGGTCGTGCGTGTCTATCGCCAGGCTCGCGCGCCAGAGCGCCGAGGGGCCGAGGAAGCGCGTCCGGCTGGCCTGTGCGCCATAACTCCAGCCGTCGAAGGCCGGGCCCCGGCGGCTGTCGATATGGTCCAGGTGCGCCGCGCCGTCCCAACGCAGATCCTGGCGGGAATAGGCCTCAAGCGTCGTCCGCAGGCCGGTCCAGGCTTCGAGGGGCGCGCCGCCGAAGCGGATGTCGCGATAGGTCGCCGCCAGGTCCAGGCGCAGATGGTCGTTGACGCGCAGTTCGGGACCGGCCTCGATCGACCATTGCGATTGGTCGAACGTCCGGCCTGGCGCGTCGGTCACGAACAGCGAGCTGCGGGCCCCGAGCGCCAGGCGGCGCGACAGACGCCAGCGACGCTCGATCGAAGCGCCGGCGCTGGCCGAGACGCCGCCCTGGCGGCGCGCCTCGTCGGAGAGGGTGAAGGGCAGGCCGAACAGCTCCACCGACGTGGCGTTGGTCGCGCCGTTGATGTTGCTGTCGGGCGCGATCGAGGCCGAGAACGACAGGCGCAGATCGCGGCGGGCCTCGATCTCCGAAAGGCGGGCGGCGACGATGGATCGGCGGGGCGTGTCCAGCGCGCCCGCCAGCGCCAGGCGATAGGCCAGCGCGGCGGCTCGGTCGCGGCGGGCGGCGAAGTGCAGCTCGCCCAGCTGGAATCGGGCCAGGGCGTCCTTGTCGTCCTGGGTGAGGTGACTTTCCAGCAGGGCGATGGCCTCGGGCTGGCGGCCCAGCCTGGCCAGGAGCTCGGCGCGCAGGCGAACGCCGGCCGGGGTGGCGGCGATGTCCGGACGGGCCTCGATCAGGGCCAGGGCCGCGGCGTGGTCGCCGGCCCGCAGGTCGCGCACCAGGGTGTCGGCGAAGGCGCGGTTGGCCTCGCCCGTCGTCAGCGGCGGGTCGCTGGCCTGGGCGGCGGCCGGCGTCGCGACGGCCAGCGTGATCGCCGGCCAGGCAGCTGGGATCACGGGTTGCGCTTGAGGCCGCCCGCGCCCACCAGCGTGCCGCCAGAGGTGTCCGTCAGCTTGTAGTTCATGCCGATCTCGGCCGGCGCCTGGTTGCGTTCGCCGTAGAAGGCGCCGCTGACGGTCCCCGTGGCGTTCGTCCCCGTGGCCGTCCCATCGAATCGTGGGCCCCAGACCGCGCTGGTCTCGATCGCGGCGGAGAAGTTGAAGTTCAGCTCCTTGGGCGCGAAGGCCGCCGCCCCGGCGGAATCGACGACGTAGAAGTTCGACGCCGATCCGCTGACCGAAGCCTTGGCGAAGTCGGCGGTCAGGGTGAGGTCGCTGAGGGTCGAATACACCGGGCCAGCGCCGGTGACGTAGGACCCGCGCGCGCCGCCGTCGAACTTTGCCGTTCCCGTGGTCGGCAGGCGCGGCTGCTGGAAGCTCTGACCCATGGCGAAATAGGCCGGCGCACCGGTGGCGCCGGGCGTCGCCAGGCTGCCCAGCTGGACATAGTCCAGGCCGCCCTGCAGCACGTTGGTGATGTCGTAGAGGGTCAGGGTGGTCCCGTCACCCGGCAAGCTTCCTCCGGTGACCCCGTCACGGCCGTAGTTGGCCCCGACCCGGATCCGGCCCAGACCGTCGATCTTGGCCAGCGGCGTTTCGTAGTAGCGATAGATGATCCCCGCGCCCGCGTCGTTGGCCAGTACGTACCGGTCGTCGTCGGTCTGAGGGGTCTTGAGGTTGTTCAGGACGGCAAAGGTGAACTTGAAGCCGCCCTGGTCTGCCTGCATCTGCTGGATATTGAACTCGCCCGTCCCGATGCCGCCTTTCGAGCAGGTCAGCGCGTTCGGCGTCGTGGCGCAGTTCGATGAATAGGGCGTGGCCGGCGGCGTCGGCGCCTTGGGCGGGGTCGCGGGCGGGGGCGTGACGGGTGGGGTGACGGGCGGAGAACCGCCGCTACCGCCACCGGCGCAAGCGGACAAGGCCAGAGCCGCGGCCAGAACGACAACCGAACGCATAGGCGACATGAAGAGCACTCCCCTAGGGTTGAGCTATCAAACCGCTGGAAGTTCAGCAACCGCTTCCTCGCCTTTGGAAACGCCCTGGCCCGGCCCCTTACGCGTAGGCGTAGGGCCCGCCCTTCTCCAGCGCGCGCTGATAGGCGGGGCGGGCGTGGATCTTGGCCAGGAAGGCCTTCACGTGCGGGCGGTCGCCCGCCCCGGCCCGCGCCGCGCCGACCTCCAGCGGAAAGCTCATCATGATGTCGGCGGCGGTGAACTCGGCGCCGGCGAACCATGGCGTCTTGGTCAGCTCGGCCTCCCAATAGTCGACATGCGCCTTGAGCTGCGGGTCGACGAAGCCCTGCTGGGCCTTGCTGGAGATCGACCTGACCAGGCCCTTCAGCAGGCCCGGCGCGCGCTCCGGCAGGGCGGTGAAGACCAGCTTCAGCAGCAGGGGCGTCATGGCCGAGCCCTCGGCATAGTGCAGCCAGTAGGTATAGCGCAGCCGCTCGGGACCGCCGGCGGCCGGGATCAGGCGGCCCTGGCCGTAGGTCTCGATGATGTACTCCACGATCGCCCCGGTCTCGGCGATCGTCTTGCCGTCGTCGGTGATGACCGGCGACTTGCCCAGCGGGTGGATCGCCCGCAGCTCCGGCGGCGCCAGCATGGTCTTGGCGTCGCGCTCGTAGCGCTTGACCTCGTACGGAACGCCCAGCTCCTCAAGCAGCCAGAGCACGCGCTGGCTGCGCGAATTGTTGAGGTGATGGACGACGAGCATCGGGCGCTTCCTCATTATGGATAACGTGGCGGGCGAACGATGGTCGCGCGTTCAGCGTTCGGCAAGGTTTAGCTCCTCTTCTCGCTCCCTAGTCGAGTCGGGAGTGCGTAGGATGACCGGAGCGTTCAAGCGGTTGTCTCTGGCGGGAAAGCTGATGGCCGCGGGCGGCGCCGCCCTGGGCGGCTTGCTCCTGGTCGCCTCGCTGTTGATCAGCGTCGGCAGCGGCCAGGCCGTGCGGACCCTGGCCGAGCGCTACGCCGCCAGCCTGACCAGCGAGACCGCCATGGGGGTCAAGAACGACCTCGACGACGCCGACGCGGTGGTCCGTTCCGCCGCCGGCCTGTTCTCGGCCACCTACGCCGCCGGCCAGCGCGACCGCGCCGTCTACATGGCTCAACTGAAGCCGATCGCCACCGCGTCCAAGGGGATGCTGGGCGGCTGGCTGATGTTCGAGCCCGACGCCCTGGGCGACGACGCCGCCGTGGCCGGCAAGGCCGAGCTGGGCTCGACCCCGTTGGGCCGCTTCGTCGGCTACTGGGTGCGCGACGGCGAAACCCTGACCGCTGAACAAGGTGAGGATGGCGAGTTCAACGAGGCCTTCTTCACCACCAGCTTCACCAGCGGCAAGCCGGCGATCCTGGAGCCCTATTCCGACAATGTCGCCGACGGCGGCGCGCAGAAGCAGGTGCTGATGACCTCGATCACCTACCCGGTGGTCGCGGCCGGCAGGACCGTGGGCGTCATGGGCGCCGACCTCGCCTTGGGCGACATCGCCAGCCGCCTCAACGCCCTCAAGCCCTTCGACGATGGCCGCGCCATGCTGGTCTCGCCCGGCGGCGTATGGGTCTCGCACCCCGACGCGGCGTTGCGGATGAAGGCCTATGCCGATCCGGGCCTCGACGTGGTCAAGCGCGTGATGGCCGAGGGCAAGCCGGCCCTGATCCAAGGTGTGAAACTCAATGGCCACAAGGCCCAGCGCCTGGTGGCCCCGGTCAAGCTGGCCTCGGGCGCGACCTGGGCGGTGGTGGCCGATGTGAGCGAGGCGGCCCTGCTGGCCCCGGCGCGCAAGCTGGCCCTGGGCCTGGCGATCGGCGGCCTGGTGCTGCTGGCCGCCGCTCTGTCGGTGCTGGCCATCGCCTCGCGCAAACTGATCGCCAGGCCGCTGCTGGGCCTGCGCGCGGCGGTCGGCGAGCTGGCCGAGCATCGCTATGATCAGGCCGTGGCCGAGACCGACCGCGCCGACGAGATCGGAGCCATCGCCCGGGCCCTGGAGACCCTGCGCGCGGAGCTGGCCAAGGCTCAGGCCCTGCGCGACCAGCAGGACGCCCTGCGCCGCGCCGCCGACGCCGACCGCGACCGCGCCGCCGCCCTGACCCTGTCGATCGACGAGCAGACCGCCGTGGTCCGCCAGGTCGGCGAGGCCCTGGCCGCCGTGGCCGAGGGCGATCTCTCGCGCCGCATCGCCGGTCCGTTCGCGCCGGTTTACGAGCCGCTGCGCGCCGACTTCAACACCGCCGTCCAGAGCCTGGAGCAGGCGATCGGCGAGATCGCCCAGGCCGCCGACGCGATCGGCGCGGCCAGCGACACGCTGAGCCGCTCCTCGACCGAACTGGCCCGCCGCACCGAGCGTCAGGCCCAGGGGCTGGAGCGGGCGTCCGGCTCGCTGAACGCCGTGACCGGGGCCATGGGCGAGGCCGCCGCCGGGGCGGATGAAACCCGCCGCCTGGTCGCCTCCGCGCGCGGCGAGGCCGACGAGGGCGGCGGCGTGGTCGCCGAGGCCGCCCGCACCATGGACGACATCGACGTCTCCTCGCGCCAGATCGGCGACATCGTCGGCCTGATCGACGAGATCGCCTTCCAGACCAATCTGCTGGCGCTGAACGCGGGCGTCGAGGCCGCGCGCGCGGGCGAGGCCGGCCGCGGCTTCGCGGTCGTGGCCCAGGAGGTCCGGGCTCTCGCCCAGCGCTCGGCGGACTCGGCCAAGCAGATCAAGAGCCTGATCGTCCAGTCCAACACCCGGGTCGAGGCCGGCGTGGCGCAAGTCGAGCGCACCGGCGCGGCCCTGCATGGCGTGGCCGGACGGATGGCCGGCATCGACGCCGCCGCCACTCGCATCGCCGCGTCGGTCCGCGAGCAGGCCCAGGACCTTTCGGCGGTCAACGCCGAGGTCGCCGCGATCGAGCGCTTCACCCAGGAGAACCTGGCCATGGTCGACCAGGCGCGCGTCGCGGACGAGGCGCTGGCCGGCGAGGGCGCGCGGCTGATGGAACTGGTTGGACGCTTCCGCCTCGGTGGCTTCGGGACGCGCCGCGCCGCCTAGTCGCCACGCAGCACGGGCGCGGGACGTTGCGACAGCGCCAGGCTGGCGGCGATCAGCCCGCCCAGGGTCGCCAGGCCCGTCGCGCCGGCCAGCAGCGCCAGCACCCCGCTCCAATCGACGCTCCAGCTGGCCTCGAACACCTTGACCACCACCGGCCAGGCGGCGGCGAAGCCGAACGCGACGCCGGCCGCGCCGGCGATCAGGCCCACCGCGCCATATTCGATGACATAGGCGACCAGGATCTGGGTTCGGGTGGCGCCCAGCACCTTCAGCGTCGCGGCCTCGCGAGCCCGGGCCCGCGCCCCGGCGGCGATGGCTCCGGCCAGCACCAGCAGGCCCGCGAGGCCGGCGACCGCCGCCGCGCCGCGCACGGCCAGCGCCAGGCGGTCGAACAGGGCCGCCGCCGCGTCGAGCTGCTCGCGGACGCTGATCACATTGACCCCTGGAAACACCTCGCCGAGCTTGCGGGTCAGGGTCGCTTCCTGCGCGCGGCTCAGGCGGGCGATGGCCACGCTGCGCAGTTCCGCGCCCTCCAGAGTGGCGGGGTTGAAGATCAGGTTGAAGCTGGGGCCGAAGCCGCCGAAGTCGATCTTGCGCAGCACGGCGACCTTGGCCTCGATCTCGCGGCCCAGCACCAGGACGGTGAGGGTGTCGCCGACCTTGAGGCCCGCCGCCTGGGCGATCTCGGCGCTGAGGGCGACCTTGGGCGGGCCAGCGTCGTTGGCGGGCCACCAGCGGCCGGAGACCACGCCGGCGTTCCTCGGCTCCTTCGCCAGCAGCGACAGGCTGAGGTCGTTGTCGAAGGCCCAGCGCTCGGAACTCTTGATGGTCTTCACGTCGACCGGCTTGCCCTTCAGGGCGATGATCCGGCCGGTGGCGAACGGCATCCGCAGATAGGCGTCCTCGCGCAGCGGGCCGATGACGCTGGCCACGGCGGCGTCGAAGGCGGTCGCGCGGTCGCCGGGGATCTCGGTGAAGACCATGGCCGGAGCGGTGCGCGGGGCCACGTCGCTGACCTGGGCCAGCAGCGCCGACTGGATCAGCACCACGCAGGCCAGCAGGGCCACGCCCAGGCCGATGGCCGGGCTGGCGGTCCGCGCCGCCGAGCCCGGACCCGCCAGGTTGGCCAGGCCCAGCTTGACGGGGCCTCGCGTCAGGCCGCGCGCCTTGCCCGCCAGCCAGGCGGCCGAGCGGCCCAGCACGGTCAGCAGGCCAAAGGCGACGGCGACGCCGGCGATCATGATCGCCGCGGCCAGCGGGGTCGGAGCGGTGGCCACGGCCAGGGCGGCCAGGCCCGCGCCCGCGACGACCGCGCCGAGGGTCTCCAGGCCGAGCGGCAGGCGGGCCTTGGGCGCGCGGCGGAACAGGGCCGAGGGCGGCGTGACCCGGGCGCGGGCCAGCGGGACCAGCGAGAAGGCCGCCGCCGCCAGCACGCCGAACAGTCCGGCCTTGGCCAGCGGCCACGGATAGACCTTGAACAGCGCCGGGATCGGCAGGCTCGAGCCGGCCAGCTGGCCCAGCACCAGCGGCGCGACGGCCCCGACCGCCAGGCCGATGGCGACGCCCAGCAGGGCCAGCACCCCGATCTGGATCAGGTGCAGGTCGCGGATCAGCCCGCTCTCGGCGCCCAGGGCCTTGAGCACCGCGATGGCCGGCTCGCGGGTCGACAGATAGGCCGAGACCGCGCCCGCGACGCCCAGGCCGCCGGCCACCAGGGAAGCCAGGCCGATGAAGCCCAGGAAATATTCCAGCTGGTCGATCAGCCGCCGCGCGCCCGGCGCGCTGTCCAGGCGGTCGCGGACCCGCAGGTGGGAGTCTGGCAGCGCGGCCTGCACGGCCTTGCCGAGCGCGCGGGGATCCTCGCTGGGCTTCAGCGCCACCCGAACGGTGCGGCTCGTCAGGCCGCCGGGCGCCAGCAGGCCGGAGCGTTCCAGCACCTCGCCGCGGACCAGCACGCGCGGGGCCATCGAGAAGCCGCGCGACAGGCCGTCGGGCTCGCTGACCAGGCGGGCGCGCACGACCAGGGTCATCGGGCCGGCCTCGAACCGGTCGCCGATCTTCAGGTGCAGGCGGTCGAGCAGCGCCGGTTCGACCGCCGCGCCGGCCAGGCCGTCGCGGTCGGCGAGGGCGGTCGCCAGGTTCGGCGCGCCCTCCAGGGTCACCGACCCGGCCAGCGGGAAGCGGGCGTCGACGCCGCGCAGGCTGACCAGCCGGCGCTCGCCGCTGGGGGCCTGCGCCATGGCCCGCGCCACGGCGGCGTAGGTGGTGACGCCCAGCCTGTCGAAGGCCGCGCGCTCCTTGTCGGTGAAGTCGCGGTTCTCGACCGAGAATGACAGGTCGCCGCCCAGGATCTCGCGCGCCTGGCTGGCCAGGCCCTGACGGAAGGCCTCGGCGGTCGAGCCGGCGGCGGCGATGGCGGCCACGCCCAGGGCCAGGCAGGCCAGGAAGATGCGGAAACCGCGCACGCCCGAGCGCAGCTCGCGGGCGGCCAGGCGGAAGGAGAGGGGGAGGTTCACGAGGCGATGCGCCCGTCGGCCATGCGCACGATGCGGTCGGCGCGGGTGGCGAGACTGGGGTCGTGGGTGACCATGACCAGGGCGGCCCCGACCTCGGCGACCAGGTTGAACATCAGATCGGCGACCGAGGCGGCGGTCGCGCCATCGAGATTACCGGTCGGCTCGTCGGCGAAAAGCAGGGCCGGCCGCGCGGCCAGGGCGCGGGCTAGGGCCACGCGCTGCTGCTCGCCGCCCGACAGTTGGTGCGGATAGTGGGTCAGGCGTCCAGACAGGCCCACGCGACCCAGCCAGTCGCGGGCGGTCGGGAGAGCGTCGCGGGTCCCGGCGATCTCCAGCGGGGTGGCGACGTTCTCCTCGGCGGTCATGTTGGGCAGCAGGTGGAAGGACTGGAACACCAGCGCCGCCCGACCGCGCCGCAGGCGGGCCCGGCCATCTTCGCTCAGCGTCGCCAGGTCCTGGCCGAACAGGCGCACCGTCCCGGCGGTCGGCTCTTCCAGCCCGGCCCCGACCGCGATCAGCGACGACTTGCCCGAGCCCGACGGACCGACCACGGCCACGCGCTCGCCGACGTTCACCACCAGGTCGACGCCGCGCAGGATGTTCACGGGTCCGGCGGAGGAGGGCAGGGTCAGGGCGACGGCGCTCAAAACCAGGGGGGGAACCAGGGGCGAGGCGTCGTCGGTCATGGTGTTTCCTGTAGGGCCGGTCCTTGTTCGGCCGGCAGCCTGACTACATAGGAAGGCATGAGCCTGACCGCACAGCGTTTTCCCAGCCGTCGCCGCATTTTGCTCGGCCTGGGCCTCCTGACCCAGATCGCCGCCGCCCCCAAGCCGCCGGCGAAGCCGCAGATCGTCACCGTCCTGGGCGACTCGATCACCGCCGGCCTTGGCCTGCCGGCGCGCGACGCCATGCCGGCCCAACTGCAGGCGGCGCTGGGCAGGCTGGGGGTCTCGGCCGTGGTCCGGGCCGCGGGCGTCTCGGGCGACACCAGCGGCGGCGGCCTTGCGCGGGTCGGCTTCAGCGTCGCGGCCGACACCCGGGTCTGCGTGGTGGCGCTGGGCGGCAACGACCTGCTGCAAGGTGTCGAGCCGGCCCAGACCAAGGCCAATCTGCGCGGCGTCCTGCGGAAGCTTAAAAGCCGCGGCATCGGCGCGGTGCTGGTCGGCGTCGGCGCGCCGCCGGCCATCGGGGCGTCCTACGCCCGCGAGTTCAACGCCCTCTATCCCAGCCTGGCGCGGGAGTTCGGGGTTCCGCTCTACGCCAACATCCTGGCCGGGGTGGGCGGCCATTCGACCCTGCTGCAGCGCGACGGAATCCACCCCAACGCGGTCGGCGCCAGGAAGATCGGCGAGGCCCTGGCCCCGGTCGTGGCCAAGGCTCTGAAGGGGCGCCCCTAGGTTCCGACATTGACTTGCGGCTATTTGAGGTTGAGCTTCGCGCCCTGGTGTCGATCGCGAAGGGGTGCGACGGAGAAAATGGGTATTCAACCTAAGACCTGGGCCGTGATGGCGGCGATGGGGGTCCTGGCGGCCTCCGGCGCCCAGGCCGAGAACGCCAAGGGCGAGGCGACGCTGGCCAAGATGCTGGAAGGGCGGACCGTTCTCGCCGGGGTCAACTGCCTCGAGACGCGCAAGATCATCACCACCCAGATCATCAACGGCACGGCCATCGTCTACCGTCTGCGCGGCAGTCCGACGCTGTACGTCAACCGGCCGACCGCCGGCCTCGACGACCTGAACTCGAACAACGCGCTGCTCGTCGGCGACACCCCGAGCCTGTGCGAGGGCAACAACCTGTTCGTGGGCGACAACGGCGGGCGCGGCGCGGCCGCCGGCTATACCGGCGGCGTCCGGCTGGGCGAATTCATCCCCTGGGCCAAGAACTAGAGGCCGTCCCGCGGCGCGGGCGGATGGGCCAGCGGCTTCAGGTCGGGGTCCACCCACCAGCGGCGGGCCTCGACCGAGAACAGCCGCTCGCGCGACCAGTGCGTGAGCGGCCAGTTCTTGTCGCCCAGCGGCGTGGCCAGCAGCAGGGCGACGGCCTCGGCGTCGGACGTTCCGGGCGGCAGGGCCGCCTCGAAGGCGCGGATCGCGGCCAGATAGGCCTGGGTGATCGTCTCGTGATAGCCGCTGGTCTCGGTGTTCTGGCCGCCGACCGCGACATTGTAGGTGCGGATCACCCACGGCAGGTCGCGCTCCAGGTTCGCGTCGCGCAGACGGACCAGGCGAAGGGTGGCGGTCAGGTGGGCCGCGTGGGTCCACTGGTCCTTGGGCAGGCTGCGGTCCAGCAGCCCCTCGGCCAGGGCGGCGATCTCGGCGTCGGTGTAGCTCATGCGATCAGGGTTTAGCTGACTCTGTGCAAGCGCGTCAGGTCCATGGCGAAATCTATCGGGATCGACGATCGTCCCGACGCTGACGATCTCAGGGGCCGCTTGCCGGAAGAATGCTGGCGGGGGCTCTCGACCCTAAGCGGACGTTAGGCTTGTCCGCTTCATCAAGCGCAGAGTTGAGGGTGGCGAATGGACTCGCGAGCGAGGCGAGTAGGGTTCCGCTCCTGTGGGTTTGATCACTAAGGTGTAGGAATGAGCTCCATGCGCCACACCTTGGTTTGTTCTGCCTTATTAGCGCTCGCGAACTCTTCCGTGGTGAGTGCATCGCCAGCAAATTGGCAGGACTGTCCCGGTGCCCTGCAGGTCCTGGGCACACTACCGCGTAGCCTTCCCCAATGCATCGCCGCCTCTGGAGCAAAAGCGGCCCATTCGATCCGCTTTTCTCTCGGCGCATCGGTTGGCGAAATGCAACGCCAAGCCACCCTCCCCCTTGAATTCGACCCGTTGCTCACGAGCAATACGCCTGTAGATATCGTCTGGGTCGATGGCAGCCATGAATTCCGTTTCGAAGATGTCGGCGGGGATAACAATTCCGTTCTGATCGCCAGCGTCGATTCTGAGCGGGGAGGCCTGAGCGAATTCAGTTTCGATTGGCAAAACCGACCCATGCGGCTGGACGAAGCCGTTGCCAAGGCGTCGCGCCTTGAGAGTTGGTTGAAGGCGGCAGGGTATCGACCTGTAGAGGAAGCCGCGCCTGTTGAAGACACAGACCTAGCGCGACCTTCATCCTTAGCCCGATCTCCGATGGACTGGGCCAGCGCGAGATCGAGCCTTTTGGACGATGAGAAGGACGTGGCGAGACTCTATCTGCCCCCTCTGCGTAGCTGGGACACCGAGGTCAGCATCTCGCTCGTAAACGCGCGTCGGGAAGCTTTGAATTTCCAGAAAATGAGCGACAGAACTCGTCCGCCAGGTCGCCGAACTATCTTCGATGGAAACGGCGGTTATGAGTGGTTTCTGAAAGTCCTTGTCGGTCGCCCTGAAAAATAGATGTGCTTCTGGCGCTCTGTGGGACGCTGGAATGTCCGATAATCACCCTTCTCGGCTTTTGGGCGCGACCGCTTTTCGGCACCTGCGGGAAACTCTGGGCATCTCCGAGAACGTGCGCGAAACGGTGCGCGGATACGGACGCTGCCGAGAACTATGAGTGGCCGCTGGCAATTTAGCGGACCAAAGACCGGCCGCAACGGGTGGCGAGCATTGCGTTGCAACCGCCGGAACCGAGGCATTGAACAGCGGACAACAGGCTTTCCGTGCTCTGCAATCGCTACTTGAGGAGCTCGTCCCCTACGCATCGCCATTCGCCATTACCTCGGACCATGCTGTGACCGAGCTCACGCCGAGCTGGTCATGTGGCGCCGGGTGAGACCCTGCGGTGACGGACGGGCGCTCGCGGAGATTGAATTATCGCTAGCGACGCCGTAGCGTTTTGCTTTGGCTGGACCGACGTCAAGGCTGGCCGATCAGGCATTTGATGAGGCGAGTCATGAGTCCCCCGCCTGTCTCCGCTCGCGCCAAGGTTTCGCGCTACGCGGCCGGCGTCATGGTAGTCCACAGTCATAACACGCCCAGTCTCACCCTGGTTCTGGACGGTCGCTATGAGGAGACGATCCGGGGGCGCGCCGCCTGGCATGGCCCCGGCGCGCTGCTGTTCTATCCACCGGGCGAGCCCCACTCGCAGCTTTTCGCGCCCGGCGGAGCAGTGAAGCTCGGCCTTTCGCTCCAGGCGCCCATGTTGGACTATCTGGCGGATAACCTGCCGCTGGCCGAAGCGCCGGTCGCCGTCGCGCCGGAGCTAGCGCGCCTGGGCCGCCGCATGGCGCAAGAGATACGGCTGGCCGACGCCTATTCGCGAACGGCGCTCGAGGGCCTGTCTTGGGAGATGATCGCGCTGTTCGGCCGTCATGCCGGGCGTACCGAGGTCGAGGGGGCGGGCAGCGTCGCCATGGCCCGCGACTTCATCGTCGCTCACCTGGATCAGCCGCTGTCGATCGCCCGCTTGGCCGAGCTTTGCGATGTCCATCCGGCTCGCTTGGCCCGGGCCTTCCGCCGCGAGACGGGTGTCGGGCCGGGCGAATACCAACGCGCGCTTCGCCTGCGACACGCTCTGCGCCTGGTGGCCGAGACCGACGCGCCGCTTAGCGAGGTGGCTCTGGCGTGCGGCTTCTGCGACCAGTCGCATTTCTCCCGCGCCTTCAAGGCCGTCTACGGCTGCGCCCCGAAGACCTATAGGCGTGCGTAGAATACCAATTGTCGTTCCCGTCCAAGACCGGGCCTCCACCCAACTATAGGCTTCTGGCGGAGCCGGATGGGGAAAGAGAATGATTCCGTTGCTGAGTGTGGCGTTGGCGTCCGTCGCCTTGACGAGCGCGTCCCCGCCGTATGACGCGGCCGCGTGGCGCGCCGACTTCGTCCAGATGCGCACTGAACTGGAGGCGCGCTATGTGAACCTGGCCTGGATGGGGTCCTATGAGAGCGGCGTCGACGTGCCGTCGATGGTCCGCCGGACCGAAGCGGCGCTGGACTCGGCCCACAGCGACGCCGAGGCTAGCGATGCCTTGCGAGCTTTCGTCGCGAACTTCCACGACGGCCATCTGTCGGAATTGGCCACCTTGGCGCCGTCCAGGACTAAAGCGCCCGAGCCCGACAAGGCGACGCTTAACCCGGACGATCCGATCTCGGGCTGCGCGGCGTTCGGCCATGCCTCGACGGCCAGCGTCGCCTTCAGCCTACCCATGGAAAGCCTTCCCGGCGTCCGCCTGCTCGGCGACGGACAGGACAGCGTGTTTCGCGTCGGCCTCGCCGAGGTTGGCGGCAAGCGCATCGGCTTGATCCGGATCCAGGTCTTCCGCGCGCGAGGGTTTCCCAGAGCCTGCCGTCGCGCCTGGGACAAGGCGCGCGCTGCGGGAACGCCGATCACGCGCGGGGCGATAGGCGAAGCGGCCGGCCATCTGTGGCTCCAGGATTTGGCCGATCAGCTAAAGGCCTTGCGGGCCGCCGGCGCCCAGGCCGTGATCGTCGATGTGGGTAATAACTCCGGCGGCGACGACAGTGGCGATTGGATTCCCCGCCTGTTCGGCTCACGGCCCATTGCCTCGGCCCGCCTGCTGGTCGTCGACGCCCCTTCCGGCGTGACATATCTCGACGAGGAGATCGACGACCTGACTGAAGCGCTGGGCGCCGGACCCGGCCCCAAGGCCAAGGCAGACCTTGAGAAGGCTCTGGCCTTGTTCAGGGCGCGCAAGGCCAGCGTCGGCGCGGCGCCTTGCGATCTGTCTTGGGTCTGGAGCGAGCGGCGCGCCTGGGGCGATCTCACCTGTCGCCGGGTGATCGAGGCCGGCTATGCCGACGGGCCGCTGCCCGGCCTGCCCGCCCACGCCTATGGCGACAAGCGGACAGAGAGCGCCCTGGCGTGGTCAACAGTCGTCCAGGATCTCTACGGCGCATGGCCCGGTCCAGCCTATGTCCTCACTGATCGCAAGACCTTTTCCTCAGCCGAGATGTTCTCGGCGACGATGCGGGACAATGGCGCGGCGAAGATCGTCGGCGTGAGAACCGGAGGCGACGGCTGCGGTTTCATGGGCGACTCCCCGCCGCTGGTTCTGACCCACTCACGCCTACGCTTCCGGGTGCCCAACTGTATTCGTCTGCGCGCAGACGGGACCAACGAGGTCGCCGGCGTCGCGCCGGATCTGCCGGTCATCCCCACCGAGGACGAAAGCGACCGCGCCCGGGCCGCGCGTGTTCTTCAGGCCGTGGCGGCTGACCTGAAGCCTTAGCGGCTGCGAAGCCACCCCAGGCAGACGACGTCCGCCCACCCCCGAACAGACGACCGGAATGTCCGCTGTTCGCGAGGTCGGTGGAGGCTCCCGGCGCAAGGGCGGACCGGCGGAGCTTTCCTTCCTCAGAACGCATTGCTCCACCGCGCCTGTTCGGGCAGCGGCAGGCTGGCTTCGAAGACCAGGCCGTCGGGGCGGAAGTCGAACCGGGCCTGGCCCTTCTGCTCGCGGCGGATCGAGCTCTCGATCAGGCGGGTGCCGAAGCCCGATCGCGCCGGCGGGGTGACCGGCGGGCCGCCGACGTCGCGCCAGGTGAAGAGCAGGTTGTCGGTGACCGGGTCGCGCTTCCAGGTCAGCTCGACCCGGCCGCCCGGCGCGGACAGGGCCCCGTACTTGGCGCTGTTGGTGGCCAGTTCGTGGAACACCATGGACAGACCCACGGCCGTGTGCGGGGCCAGGGCCACCTCGGGACCGGAACGGTCGACGCGCTCGACATGCGCGCCCAGGCTGGCCTCGACCACGGCGGCCATGTCGGCCTCGCGCCAGCCGGTGCGGGTCAGCAGATCGTGGGCGCCCGAGAGCGCGATCAGCCGGTCGGTGAACACCTCGAGCGGCGCGCTCCCGTCCGTGGAATTCGGGATCTTGGCGAAGGTCTGGCGGGCCAGGGCCTGGACCGTGGCCAGGGTGTTCTTCACGCGGTGGTTCAGCTCGTTGATCATCACCGCCTGGCGCTCTTCGCGGGTCTTCAGCTCGCGGGAGGCCTGGCGCAGGGCGGCGTGGACGGCGGCGATCTCCTCCAGGCTGTCGGGATCGGCGGGCGGCAGGGTCTCGCCGCGTCCGATGAGGCGGGCGTCGGAGACCAGGTGGCCTATCTCCTGGTTGATGCGGCGGGAATAGACCACCGACAGGGCGACGCCCAGCACCAGCAGCAGCAGGAAGACGCCGGTTCCCAGGGCCACGGCGCGGTTGACCGTGCTGGCCAGGTCCTCGCGCGGGATGGCCACCACCAGGGTCCAGCCGGTCTGGGGCGAGCGGGTGTAGGCGACCATGGTCGGCACGCCTTCCAGCGAGACGCTCTTGCTGACGCCTTCGGTCGAGTGGCGGAGGTTCTCCTCCATGTCCTTGGAGGCCAGGTGTCCGGTGAACGCCTCGTTCAGCCGCGAGCGGGCGATCACGTGGCGGTGGTTGTCCAGCAGGGTGGCGACCCAGCGGTCGGGCACGCGCTGCTGGCGGAACACCGAGGTGAACGAGGCCGAGTCGACCACGTAGGAGAGGACGTAGAACTTGCCTTTGACGACGATCGGCGCGCCGACCGTGATCACCGGCTTGCCGGCCACGGGGCCGTCCAGCAGGTCCGAGACCTTGCTGCGCCCGGCCGAGAAGGCGGCGGCCTCTTCCCGCGTGCGTTTGACGCGCGGCAGGGGCGTTCCATAGGGCTTCAGCGTGTTGAGCACCTGCTGGCCGTCCTGGTCGGCGACGACGATCCAGCCGGCGCGGCGCTCCATGGCGCGGCGAGCGCGGGCGTCGAAGGCGGCCCAGTCGCCGTTGATCAGGGCCTGGTCGGTGGCCAGGGTCTCGACCACCGAGACGCCCACCGCCGCCTGGCGGTCGACCGCGCCGCTCAGGGCCCGGGCGGTGGTGACCAGCTGTTGATAGAGCCGCCCGCGCGACTCGCGGTCGGCGCCGGCCAGCAGGAAGCCCATCGACAGCAGGGCCGGAACCAGCAGGCTGACAGTCAGGAGCACGAGCCGGCCGCGCACCGAACTGACGCGGCGTCGGCCGCCAAGGCCGCCTCGATCCCGTTCTTCCATGCCTGGACGGACCCGCGATGACGAGCGCCGCGTCGCTCTCCTGGTTTGTATAGCGAAGCGAGTCGCGCCCGGCGTCTCAAAAATCGGACGTCTCGGTTAAAGCGCGCGGGCAAGGCGTGGACGGTTTCGCCGCCCGGACGCGCTTCAGGATCTCAGGCTGAAGCTCTCCAATGAAGGCTCCTGGGGAGCGGCCGTAGCCCAGGCCCGCCTTTGTGCGTTATGAACAGCGCCATGAAGAACCTGCCCAATATCCTGACCGGCTCGCGCCTCGTGATGGCGCTGTTCATGTTCGTCGCCCTGGCGGCCGCGGCGGGCGCCGTGCCGTATCTGAGCGAGACCCTGACCGCGGAGACCCAGCTGCGGCTGGAGCGCTGGGCGTTCTACGCCTTCGTGGTGGCCGCGGTGACCGACTTCTTCGACGGCTGGCTGGCGCGCAAGCTGGACGCGGTCAGCGTCTGGGGCGCGATCCTCGACCCGATCGGCGACAAGATCCTGGTCTGCGGCGCGCTGCTGGGCCTGATGGCCCTGGGCCCCAACGCCATGGTCGTGCTGCCGGCCGGCCTGATCCTGTTCCGCGAGTTCGCGGTCAGCGCCTTGCGTGAAGTCGGGGCCGGCAAGGGCGTCAAGCTGCCGGTGACCCTGCTGGCCAAGTGGAAGACCACCCTGCAACTGGTGGCCATCGGCGCCGAACTGATCCTGGCCAGCTGGGGCGCGTTCGGCCTGTCGCCGGAGCCCAGCGTGATGGGCGGCTTCACGATCGTGGCCCACGGCCTGCTGTGGCTGGCGACCCTGGTGACCCTGATCACCGGCGCGCAATACTGGGAAGCGGCGCGCAAGGCGCTGGTTTAGGGCTGAGCGGCTTCACTCCTCCCCCTCCTGGGGAGGAGAGTTTGAACCATCCCCGTCATTCTCCCGTTCCCCCCAGGCACAGCTTCGGGGAAGACTCTCAGTGACACTACACCAAGGCCTCGCGTTCGGTCTGATCGCGGCCACCATCGCCGCGTTCGTCTGGGGGCGGTGGCGCTACGACCTGATCGCGCTGGGCGCGCTGGCGGCTGGCATGGCCATGGGCCTGATCCCGGTGAAGGAGGCCTTCAACGGCTTCGCCAACGACATCGTCATCATCATCGCCAGCGCCCTGGTGCTGAGCGCCGCCGTCGCGCGCTCGGGGATCGTCGACCTGGTCATGGCCCCGCTGCTGCCCAGGCTGAAGGACGAGCGCACCCAGGTTCCCGTGCTGGCCGGAACCACGGCCGTGCTGTCCATGGCCACCAAGAACGTCGGGGCCCTGGCCCTGATGATCCCCAGCGCCCTGCAGATCGCCCGCCGCACCGGCGTGTCGCCCGGTCGCCTGCTGATGCCGATGAGCTTCGGCTCGCTGGTCGGCGGGCTGGCCGTGCTGGTCGGCACCTCGCCCAACATCATCGTCTCGGAGGTGCGCCAGGAAGCCCTGGGCCAGCCGTTCCGGATGTTCGACTTCTTCCCGGTCGGCGGCATCCTGACGCTCATCGCCATCGCCTATCTGTCCTTCGCCTACCGGCTGCTGCCGCGCGACCGCAAGGCGGCCATCGACGTCGACGCGGCCCTGGCGGCCAGCGCCTATGTCACCGAGGTCGAGGTCCCCGAGGGCTGGAGCTTTCAAGCCGGCAGCGTCGGCGCCCTGAAGAAGGCCGCCGAGGGCGCGGTCTCGGTGGTCGCCATCCTGCGCGGACGCAAGCGGATCGCGGCGCCGCACGCCAACCTCAAGATCCATCCCGGCGACGTCCTGTTGCTGGAGGGCGAGCAGCAGGAACTGAACCAGCTGATCGTCGCGGCCAAGCTGCGGCTGCGCGACGCCGACCGGCCGGTGGCCATGAACGAGCCGACCGAGGAGGTCCGCGTGGTCGAGGCGGTGATCGGCCGCGAGAGCGACCTGATCGGCCAGTCGGCGCGCAGCGTCACCCTTTCCGACACCCATGGCGTCAACCTGCTGGGCGTGTCGCGCAGCGGCCACCGCATGGCCGGCCGCCTGGCGACCATCCGCCTGAAGGCCGGCGACATCCTGGTGCTGCAGGGGGCCGAGCAGTCGCTGCCGGGCGCCTTGCAGGCCTTGGGCCTACTGCCGCTGGCTGAACGCGAGGTGCGGCTGGGCGGGGTGCGGCACGCGCTGCTGCCGGTGGCGATCCTGGCGGTGGCCATGGCCCTGGTGGCGACCGGCGTCGTCCCGGTGGCGGCGGGCTTCTTCGGCGCGGCGGTGCTGGTGGTGGCCGTCGGCGCCCTGCGGATGCGCGAGGCCTATGCCGCCCTCGAGGCGCCGGTGCTGGTGCTGGTCGCGGCCCTGATCCCGGTCAGCGACACGGTGCAGAAGACCGGCGGGGCCGATCTGATCTCCGCCTGGCTGTCGGGGGCCTTCCATGGCCTGCCGCCGATCGCCACCCTGACCGCGATGATGGCCGTGGCCATGGCGGCCACGCCGTTCCTGAACAACGCCGCCACGGTGCTGATCGCCGCCCCGATCGGCATGGGCGTGGCCCAGCGGCTGGGCCTGTCGCCCGACCCGTTCCTGATGGCCGTGGCGGTGGGAGCGGGCTGCGATTTCCTCACGCCGGTCGGCCACCAGTGCAACACCCTGGTGCTGGGTCCCGGCGGTTATCGGTTCGGGGACTACGCCCGGCTGGGCGCGCCGCTCACCGCGCTGATCCTGCTGATCGCGCCCTGGCTGATCGCCTGGATCTGGCCGTTCGTGAAGTAGGGGCGGGGTTGTCTCTCCTCCTCCTGCTGGGGGAGAGGGACCGCCGAACGGTGGCGGAGGGGGTCAGCGCCGCGCCATGGCGCCCGCGCCGTCCCCCTCCGTCTCGTCGCGTATCCGCGCCGATCCAACTCCCCCAAGAGGGGAGGAGAGTCTTTTCAGCGCCGCGAGCCTCTCAGGCTCGGGCGCCCCGTCCAGCAGCGCTGACCGCTCTTCCGGCTCGCGCTCGGCCCGCATCATCGACGCCAGCCAACTGGCGCCCGTCTCCCGCAGAACCATCGTCGTCTCCTCGCGATGATGCTTCTGAGAATGAATTGCAATTACGAGTCCCGCAAGACCGATTTCGCGCTGATCGAGGTCTTCGAGCGGACCGCGCGTCGGCGGGAGTCCTCGCGCTCCAGCGGCGTCCTCACCTCGGCCGCCTGGCGGCGCTGGTCGGGCGTGCCGGTGACGTCCAGCCGCCGGGCGTTGGCGAGCAGGGTCTTGAGCTCGGCGTCGCTGAGGGTGGAGATCTTCTCGATCAGGGTCATGCCGAAGCTCCGGATGTCGTGGGGCGCCAATTTGGCGAACGGTAGAGTCCGCCCGACAGGCAACGCTTGAAGCCAAGCCTGGGTCCGGGATTCCCGTTAAGTAGACCGGAAATTCCGGCCTTGATTTCTGAAATAAAATCGCCGATTGTGGGCTATCGAATTCGCTGCCGCTCGGCCTGCTATTCCTTGCTCCCGTGGTGGAGCGCCGGACGCGCCTTCCGAACTTCCAACGAAATTTGATCGTCGATCGGGACGTTTTCGGCCGACGAACACACTTGTCTACAAGGATACTCACCATGGCTACTGGCACCGTGAAGTGGTTCAATTCCACCAAGGGCTTTGGCTTCATTCAGCCGGACAACGGCGGCGCGGACATCTTCGTGCACATCTCGGCCGTCGAACGCGCGGGCCTCGGCTCGCTGAACGAAGGTCAGAAGATCTCGTTCGAGCCGGAAGTCGACCGCCGCAGCGGCAAGACCTCGGCCGGCCAACTGCAAGCGGTCTAATCGACCCTCGCAGTCGGACCCACGGGTTCAAGTCAACAGGCCAGCGCTCGCGCTGGCCTGTTTTCGTTTGGGGATCCCCTTCTCCCGCGAGGGGAGAAGGGAATGGGTCTTGACGCCGCCCGGCCGCGCAGCTTTCCAATCTTCCATGGTCAGGCTGCTCGCCCTCCTCTTCGCCGTTCTCGCCCTGGCCGCCTGCGGATCGCTGCCGCGCGACGTGTTCACGGTCAACGACCTGGCGGGCGAGGCCCCGCAGGGGCTGGCCGACATCCGCTTCAACGCCAGCGACGCGGACGCCAGCATCCGCTTCGCCGAGGCCGCCCGCACCCGCCGCGCCAGCCAGAAAACTTTCGACGTCCTGGCCATTTCCGGCGGCGGCTCGAACGGCGCCTATGGGGCGGGGGTGCTGGTGGGCTGGACCAAGACCGGCCAGCGGCCCGAGTTCGACATCGTCACCGGCGTCTCGACCGGCGCCTTGACCGCGCCTTTCGCCTTTCTCGGCCCCGACTGGGACCGCCGCCTGACCGAGGCCTACACCAGCGAGGCCGCGGCCAAGATCCTGGAGCGGCGGGGCATCGACCTGCTGTTCCGTCCCGGCTTCTACGACACCAAGGCGCTGCGGGGCCTGGTCGAGAAATATGTCGACCCGCCGATGCTCTACGCGATCGCCATGGAGCAGGCGCGCGGCCGGCGCCTGCTGATCGCCACCACCAATCTCGACACCGAGGAGACGGTGATCTGGGACATGGGGGCCATCGCCGCGCGGGGCGACGACGCCTCGCTGAAGCTGTTCCAGGACGTGCTGGTGGCCTCGGCCAGCATCCCCGGCGTCTTCCCGCCGACCCTGATCCAGGTCGAGGGCAGGGGCCGGCGGCTGTCGGAAATGCATGTCGACGGCGGCGTCTCGATCCCGTTCTTCGTGGCCCCGGAATCGCTCCTGCTGTGGACCGCGCCCAAGACCGGAGAGGCCCGGCCCGGGCGGATCCGGGTGATCGTCAACGGCAAGGTCGGCGGGGCCTTCGGCTTCACCAAGGGCGGCACCTTGTCGGTGGTGGGCCGTTCGTGGCTGACCATGAGCAAGGCCTTGCTGCGCACGCACCTGACCGCCAGCGCCGCCTTCGCGCGCCGCAACGGCGGCAACCTGGTCTATGCGGCCATTCCCGACGACGCGGCGCTCGACACCTCGGGCCTGGATTTCAGCGCCGACAATCGCCAGACCCTGTTCGACCTCGGCCGCCGGCGGGCCGAGATGGAGGTCGCCTGGACCGAGCCCGCGATCCCCGAGGCCGCGCCGTCGGTCGCTCCCGTCGCCGCCGCGCCTCTGGTGGGCGCGCCTGCGGCGGTCCCGATGCTCCGCCCGTAGATCTGGCTGGCCCCCCGCCTGAGCGGCCGCGGGACCAGCCGTTGACCGTCAGAGCGTCAAGACCGCACCGGCGACGCTCGAAGCCGCCAGGTTCAGCGTGCCCACCAGCTTGACCGCATAGTCGACACCGGTCGTGAAGGTGGTGTTGTCGCTGTGATCGAGCACGACATAGGTGTCACCGCCGAACACGAACCACTTGACCACCGGCGTTCCCGCGCCGGTGGCGCTGGCCGCGGCGGCGTCAAGCGAGGCCGCCAGGGAGCCGCCCGCCGCGACCGCCGCGCCCAGAGCGCCCGCCGTTGGCGCCTGGCCGGTGAAGGTGATCGTATCCGCGGCTCCCATGCCCGTGATCGCCGTGAAGCTGGCGCTGCTGGCGGTCGCGGCGCTGAAGGTGACGCCATCGGCGCCCGAACCCACATCGATGGTGTTGGCGCCGCCGCCGACGGAAATCGCGTCGGCGCCCGTGCCGGCCGTGACGGTGTGGTTGCCCGTCGTGGCGGTGTAGCTGTTGGCGCCGTTCCCCAGGCTGACGATGTTGTTCAGGCCGTTCGAACCCGTCACGTTGTCATTGCCCGAACCGCCAGTGTAGGTCACCGCGCCGCCGGTCGCCAAGCTGAAGGTGACCGTGTTGGTTCCCGTGGCCGAGCCCTTGATCGCCGCTGCCGCCGTGAGGGCGCCCGAGGTGAAGCTGAAGCCGCCCAGCGTGATCCCGCTGGCGTCGACACTGGTCAGCGCCGTGCTGTCGGCGGTCAGGGTCAGGCCGGCGTTGCCGCTGACGTTGATGGTCTTGATGTCGCTGTTCCGCCAGGTGACGAGGTCGTTGAACCCGCCGGTGGGAGTCGCCTGGGTGTCGGTGACGGTGATGTTGGCCGTCTCGACGCCCGTGGCGGTGATTCCGGTCGACGCGAAGCTCACGCCGGAGTTCGAGCCGTCGGTCAGCTGCAGGTTGATGCTGTCGGAGCCGCCGCCGAAGTTGCCCGAACCGAGCGTATAGGCCGTGCCGGCGCCGGTCAGGACGACGGTGTCGGTCGAGACCAGACCGTTCAGGGTCAAGCCGTTGCCGCCGCTGGTCGAGACGTGGTGATAGTTGCCCAGGATTCCCAGATCGATCGTCTGGTTGGTCGCGCCGGTCAGCTGCAGGCGCTCGAAGTTGGTGACCAGCGTGGCGAACGTCCCGGACCCCGAGGCCGTCGCGGCTTGAGCGGCCGTCATCTTCAGGATGTCGATCCCACCCGTGCCGCCATTGATGGCTTTGGTGACCGTGTTGTTCGTCAGGGTAACGGTGTCAGCGCCCGTGCCGCCGGTGAAGGTGGCGTTGGCGCCGTTGATGGTCACAGTGTTGGCGCCGGTGGTGGCCGCCGTGTTGACCGAGGTCACGGTCGCGCCCGACAGGTCCGCCACGATGCCGGCCGCCCCGGTGACCGTCACGGTCGCCAGAGCCGTCATGCCCGCCGTGCTGTTCAGGGTGAGCTGGCTGGCGCCCGCGAGGTTCAGCGTGGTGAGGCCCCCGAAGGTGAGGTTGGCCAGGGTCGAAGCCTGGGCGCCGGTCGTGGCGTTGACCGTCGTGTAGATGTCGGCGTCGTCCAGCGTGCCGCCCGTCGTGCCGTTGAGCGTCAGGGCCAGGGTCAGGGTCTTGTCGCCGGGCGCCAGGGTGCTGCTGTTGTCGATGATCAGGTTGTCGCTGGTATGGGCGGCGCTGAAGTTCGACAGGGCGTTGCTCGTGATGTTCACCGAGGTCGCGCCGTCGACGGTGATCGAGGTGATCGTGGCCTTGGTGGCCGAACCGGCGGCGATCAGGTCGTTGATGGTCACGGTGTTGGCGTTGACGCCCGAGACGCCGGCGGCCTGGGTGATCGCCGTGGGGCCCTTGACGGTCACCGCGGTTGTCGTGGCCTTGCCGTTGACGGTGACAGCGCCCGTGGTCTGGGTCGTGGCGTTGGCGTTGCTGTTGACGGCGTTGACGGTGACCGTCGTGCCGCCGGTCACCGTGACGGCGCCCAGCGTGGAGGCGGAGGTCGAGTTCACGTTGACGACGATCGCGCCGGTCGGGGCGGTCGTACCGCCGACGGTGATGGTTCCGGTCGTGCCGTTGTTGGCGTTGACGGTGACGCCGGCGCCGCCGTTCACCGCCACGTTGCCCGCGGCCAGGGTATTGGCGGTGACGGTTGCGGTCGAGCCGGCGCCCGCGTTGACGGTCGCCGCGCCGGTGCTCGTGACGTTCAGTTGGGTGACCCCGGTCCAGCCCGAGACCACGGCGGCGGTGTCGACGGCGCCGCCGGCGACGATGTTAACGGTCTCGATCCCGGTCACCGTCGACGCCGGCACGGTGAAGCCGCCCGTGGCGTTGATCGTGAGGGTGTCGGCGCCCGCGCCGCCGTTGAGGTTTTCGGTGGCGTCAAACGTCCCGTTCGGGGCGGTGAAGGTATCGTCCGTGGCGGCGCCGACGAGTGTCTCGGCGCCGGCCGCCAGGGTGAACGACAGGGGGCTCGGCGTCGTCGGCGTCGTCGGCGTGGTGGGCGTCGTCGGCGTGATCACGGTCGGGCCGCGATCGATGGCCTTGCCGGTGCCGTGCGAGAACGAGTCGACGGTCGGCTCGTAGGTCTTGGTGATGTCGGTGTTATAGGTCGCCGTGCCCTGGGCCATGGCGACCATGAAGTTGTTGGCGGCCGCGGCGTAGATGCCGACGTCCGACTTGATCGCTTCACCCATCAGGTAGCCCGCCGTGGCGGCCTTGAGGGCCAGGTCGATCTCGGCGGCGGTCGCGTTCGGCTTGATCATGCCGGCCGACTGGGCCGTGGCCAGGATCGCGTCCTTGCGCGAGATGATGTCGGCGATCGCGTTCGCGACATTGACGCCGGCCGCGGTGGCGTACGAGCCGCCGATGATCGTCTGATAGATCGAGGCCACATAGTCGGCGAAGCTCATCGCGCCGTACTTGCCAGCGAAGCTCGTCGCGCCTTCGCCGATGACGCCCAGGTTGGCGGCGAAGTTGATGTAGCGGTTCTCGATGTTGAACTTGGCGTAGTAGCCGTCGTTCAGGTCGGCCTGATTGACCGACGAATTGACCAGGTAGTCGACGCCGACCTTGGTCGGGCTCTTGCCCGTGAAGAACTGGTAGCTGAGGATCGCCAGCGCCGTGCTGTTGTCGGCGCTGTTGACGATGTTGCCGAGGATCTGGGCGTCGGTCATCTGACCGTTGGCGCTCAGCACCGCCACGACCTGGAAGTTGGCCGCCGTCGCCGCATCGGGCGCAACGCCGTCGTGGACGGCCGTCCACGCCTGCGAAATCTGCTCGTATGTATAGGCCATTCGAGTCGTCTCCCAATATTATGATAAATTTATTGGATTTGACTATGATGGGTTCGCGTTAGAAGTGCGATGACGAAATAAATTATGGTTTCTCAATTCCATAATTATTCGAAATGTTGAGATGGCTTCGGCATGTGTGTTGACGCAATAAATTAGAGTTTGTGCTTAAGCTTTGAGTGGCACAAGCTTAAGCTTGTGCATGCCTTCCAGCGGATGCGCGCGCGGCGCGCCCGATAACCATGCTCCGCCGTTCCGGGGTTGCGCCGGGCCGACTCCGTCTCTAAACGGGCGGCTTAACCTGCAAGATGGTCGACAGCGGGCGCGCGGATGTGCGCGACCGTGTCTTTGCGCGAGTTAGCCATGCCCAAGAGAACAGACCTTTCCTCGATCCTGATCATCGGCGCGGGCCCGATCGTCATCGGTCAGGCCTGTGAATTCGACTATTCGGGCGTGCAAGCCTGCAAGGCGCTGCGCGCCGAGGGCTATCGCATCATCCTGGTCAATTCGAACCCGGCCACGATCATGACCGATCCGGACGTGGCGGACGCGACCTATATCGAGCCGATCACGCCGGAGATGGTCGCCAAGATCATCGAGAAGGAGCGCCCCGACGCGCTGCTGCCGACCATGGGCGGCCAGACCGCGCTGAACACCGCCCTGGCGCTGGAAGCCGACGGCACCCTGGCCAAGTACGGCGTCGAGATGATCGGCGCCAAGGCCGAGGTCATCGACAAGGCCGAGGACCGCCAGAAGTTCCGCGACGCCATGGACAAGCTGGGCCTCGAGAGCCCCAAGTCCAAGGCCGCCCACAACATGGACGAGGCCCGCGAAGGCCTGGCCTTCGTCGGCCTGCCGGCGATCATCCGTCCGTCGTTCACCCTGGCCGGCACCGGCGGCGGCATCGCCTATAACCTCGAGGAGTTCGAGGAGATCGTCGAACGCGGCCTCGACCTGTCGCCGACCACGGAAGTCCTGATCGAGGAAAGCGTCCTCGGCTGGAAGGAATACGAGATGGAAGTGGTCCGCGACACCGCGGACAACTGCATCATCGTCTGCTCGATCGAGAACATCGACCCGATGGGCGTCCACACCGGCGACTCGATCACCGTCGCCCCGGCCCTGACCCTGACGGACAAGGAATACCAGTGGATGCGCGCGGCCTCGATCGCCGTGCTGCGCGAGATCGGCGTCGAGACCGGCGGCTCGAACGTCCAGTTCGCCCTGAACCCCAAGGACGGCCGCATGGTCGTCATCGAGATGAACCCGCGCGTGTCGCGCTCGTCGGCCCTGGCGTCCAAGGCCACCGGCTTCCCGATCGCAAAGGTCGCCGCGCGCCTGGCCGTCGGCTACACCCTGGACGAGCTGAAGAACGACATCACCGGCGGCGCGACCCCGGCCTCGTTCGAGCCCTCGATCGACTACGTCGTCACCAAGATCCCGCGCTTCGCCTTCGAGAAGTATCCGGGTTCGGAGCCCCTGCTGACCACGGCCATGAAGTCGGTCGGCGAGGTCATGGCCATCGGCCGCACCTTCAAGGAAAGCGTTCAGAAGGCCCTGCGCGGCCTGGAGACCGGCCTGTCGGGCTTCGACGAGGTGGAAATCCACGGCGCCGACGATCCGGACACCGGCAAGGCCGCGGTGATCCGCGCCCTGGGCACCCCGACGCCGGACCGCCTGCGCGTCATCGCCCAGGCCTTCCGCCACGGCCTGACCGTGGAAGAGGTCAACGCCGCCTGTTCCTATGAGCCCTGGTTCCTGCGCCAGATCGCCGAGCTGATCCGCCAGGAAGGCTGGGTCCGCGCCGGCGGTCTGCCCAAGGACGCCGCCGGCTTCCGCGCCCTCAAGGCCCAAGGCTTCTCCGACGCCCGTCTGGCCAAGCTGACCGGCTCGACCGAAGGCGCCGTGCGCGCCCTGCGCCAGGAGCTGTCGGTCCGCCCGGTGTTCAAGCGCATCGACAGCTGCGCCGGCGAGTTCCTGGCCTCGACGCCCTACATGTACTCGACCTACGAGACCGGCGCCCTGGGCCAGGTTCCCGAGTGCGAGAGCGAGCCGTCCGACCGCAAGAAGGCGGTGATCCTGGGCGGGGGTCCCAACCGGATCGGCCAGGGCATCGAGTTCGACTACTGCTGCTGCCACGCGGCCTTCGCTCTGGACGCGATTGGCGTCGAGTCGATCATGGTCAACTGCAACCCCGAGACCGTCTCGACCGACTACGACACCTCCGACCGCTTGTACTTCGAGCCGCTGACGGCCGAGGACGTGCTGGAGCTGCTGCATGTCGAGATGAGCAAGGGCGCGCTGGCCGGCGTCATCGTCCAGTTCGGCGGCCAGACCCCGCTGAAGCTGGCCCACGCCCTCGAGGAAGCCGGCATCCCGATCCTGGGCACCAGCCCGGACGCCATCGACCTGGCCGAGGACCGCGAGCGCTTCCAGCAGCTGCTGGACGGCCTGAAGATCGCCCAGCCCGAAAACGCCATCGCCCGCACCTGGGACGAGGCCCGCGCCGCCGGCGAGGAGATCGGCTTCCCGTTCGTGATGCGTCCGTCCTACGTGCTGGGCGGCCGGGGCATGGAGATCATCCGCGACCACGAGCATCTGGAACGCTACATCGCCAACACCGGCGAGATCTCGTTCGAGCACCCGATCCTGCTGGACCACTATCTGAGCCGCGCCACCGAGGTGGACGTCGACGCCCTGTGCGACGGCAAGGACGTGTTCGTGGCCGGCGTGCTGGAGCACATCGAGGAAGCTGGCGTCCACTCGGGCGACTCGGCGTGCTCGATGCCGCCCTTCTCGCTGAAGGCCGAGACCATCGAGGAGCTGAAGCGCCAGACGGTGCAGATGGCCCTGGCCCTGAACGTCCGTGGCCTGATGAACGTGCAGTTCGCCATCGAGGAGCCGCACTCGGCCAATCCGCGCATCTATGTGCTGGAAGTGAACCCGCGCGCCTCGCGCACGGTGCCGTTCGTGGCCAAGACCATCGGCCAGCCGGTCGCCGCTATCGCCGCCAAGATCATGGCCGGCGAGACCCTGGCCAGCTTCGGTCTCAAGGACGTTCCCTACGATCACATCGCGGTCAAGGAAGCGGTCTTCCCGTTCGCCCGCTTCGCCGGCGTCGACACGGTGCTGGGCCCGGAAATGCGCTCGACCGGCGAGGTCATGGGCCTGGACTGGAAGCGTGAGGGCGAGGCCGACATGGCTCCCGCCTTCGCCCGCGCCTTCGCCAAGAGCCAGCTGGGCGGCGGCGTGAAGCTGCCCCGCAAGGGCGTGGCCTTCGTCTCGGTCAAGGAAAGCGACAAGCCCTGGATCGTCGAGCCGGTGAAGCTGTTGCAGGCGGCCGGCTTCACGGTGCTGTCGACCGAGGGCACCCGCGCCTATCTGGCCGAGCAGGGCGTCCAGGTCGACTATGTGAAGAAGGTCCTGGAGGGCCGTCCGCACATCGTCGACGTGATGAAGAACGGCGGCGTCCAGCTGGTGTTCAACACCACCGAGGGCAAGCAGGCCCTGGAGGACAGCTTCGAGATCCGCCGCACCGCCCTGATGATGAAGGTGCCGTACTACACGACCTCGGCCGGAGCCCTGGCGGCGGCGCAAGCCATCGCCGGCGCCCCGGAAGAGGCGTTGGAAGTCCGCCCGCTGCAGAGCTACGCGGCGGAGTAGGGGAGCCTTCCCCGCGATGCGGGGGAGTTCCAAATTCTTGTCATCCCGGACAGCCTCTTCGAGGCTTCCGGGATGACAAGAAGAACAGGGCCGCTCAGGCCCTACTTCGCGTCCTTCTTCCAGCCCCAGGCGTCCATCATCACGTCGAACAGGTGGGTGTTGGGGAAGTAGCCGCGCACGCGCTCGGACCCGGGGCCGGTGGCCAGGGCGGCGACTTCCTCGCCCGTGTGGCTCCGGTTGACCATGACGTTCTTGAGGCGGATGACGTCCTCGTCCTTCTGGCTGGCCTTCCAGGCCTCGTAGCCTTCCAGCAGCGGCTCGCCGCGCCGGCCGCCGTCCACCTGCAGGCCGAAGGAGTGGTCGGCGGTGAACACCAGCAGGGTGTCCTTCAGGTCGACGCGCTTTTCGATCTCGGCGATCAGCTTGTCGAAGTCGACGATGTGCTGCAGGCCCTCGCGCGGATCGTCGGTGTGGGCGTCCCACTCGACCACCAGCAGATAGCCCTTGGGCGAGCCCTTCAGCAGGTCCAGCGCCCGCAGCGTCGCCGCGCGGGTGTCGATCTCGTCGGCCACGACCACCGGCCTGGCGTTGGCGGACGGGGCGTCCTCCAGCCGGGCGTAGATCGGACGCTCATGCGCCTTGGCGATCTGGTCGAAACCGGTTCCCGCCGTGGCCAGCTGCTGACCGATCTTGGCGCGGCCGGTCCCGAACAGCACGTCGACCCCGTCGCCATAGCGGGGGGCGAAGGCCTGCTGGAAGATCTCGCCCCACTTCCCGCGATCGTTCGAATGGGCGTAGGTCGCCGCCGGCGTGGCGTCGGTGATCGGCTGGGAGGTGACGACGCCAGTGCGCAGGCCGCGCTCCTCGGCGTATTCCAGCAGGGTCTTGGTCGGTTCGCCGTCGGTCTTGCCGCGCACGGCGGCGGGCGACTGGCTGATCACGCCGTTGCGGGTCTTCACGCCGGTCATGATCGCCGACATGCCGTTGGCCGAGTCCGAGACGAACTGGTCGACGGGCGAGGTCTCGCTGAGGCCCAGATTGGGCCACTGCTGGACGTGCAGCTTCAAGGGCTCGCCATAGCCCAGCAGGCTGGCGGCGTGCACCGACGGAACGCCGCCCGCGTCCGCCAGGAACAGAATCACGTTCTTGGCCTTCTGAGGGGAGACGGGCTCCGCCAGAACGGGCGATCCGATCGCCAACGACAATGAGGCGGCGACCAAAAGACCTTTGAACATAGGCGTCTCCCAGGGAAGCAAGGTTTCGATGGAGACGGCTTCTAGCGGCTGTGGCGCGCGATCGGTGTGACATGAGTATGACAGCGCGCCCGAGGCCGTCGACCTACTCGCGGGCCCCGCCGCGCACGGTGTAGCAGTGCCGCCGCCCGGCCTCGCTGCCGCAGAAGCCGGGCTCCATGGTTCCGGCGTGCAGGGTCACGTACTGGTCGCGGCGGCACTCGAACCAGGCCTTCTGAAACGCGACGTGCTCGACGTCCTGGTGGAACACCGGCTTTTGGTCGACCGTGTAGAACCGCACCATGCTGGAGAGGCCGCCGAAGCTGCCGCGGCCGTTGACCAGGCCGCAGATCTGGCCGGTGCGGGTGGACCACACCGCGCCCAGTTCCAGCGGCAGGGTTTGGTTCAGCCGGCTGTCGAGATTGGCCTGCACGATCCGCCACTCGGTCTGGGCCAGTGGGCGATAGCGGGCCAGTTGCTCGGGACGGGGCCGGGGCAGGAAGGCGTTGGCGCGCTCGAACAGCGCCAGGTCGAAGCCGGTGAACAGGAGGACCCCCAGCATCCCGACCACGGCCAGGCCTGAGAAGATCAGCGGCGTCCACAGCCGCCGTGTCGTCCGCGTTCCGAAATCCCGCACCGCCATGGCCTGGCCTCCATTCGTTCCCGAGGGAGGTTTGGCGGGGATTTTAAGAATTACAAGTCTAAATTATTTACAGATGTAATTATCTTCGGCGACACCCGGACGTCGCCAGGGCTGCGCGGGGCCAAGCTTCGATGTTAAGCAGGTCGTCGAGTACTCGGGGGAGCGCATGGTTTCGTTCAAGGTCGATCCCAAAAGCGATGGGAGCCGGATCCTGTTCGCCCTGGCGGCGACGCTGATCCCGGTCGTGCTGTGCGGCTTCATGTTCGGCTTCGACATCGCCTTCGCCCATGCCGCGTTCTGGACCCGGCCCAAGGGCGACATGGCCGTGATGAACGCGGGCTACGAGGCCTTCCTTCGCCAGCCCTGGCATTGGCCGCTGACCGCGGTGAGCGGGCTGGGCGACAAGCCGATCTCGATCGTCTTCACCGACAGCATCCCCTGGCTGTCCCTGATCCTGAAGGCGACGGGCCTGTCGCATGTGTTCAACCCGATCGGCCTGTTCCTGCTGCTGTCCTATCCGCTGCAGGCCTGGAGCATGATCGCCCTGCTGCGAGCCCTGGGCGTCACCGACCGCTGGACGCTGCTGCTGGGTGGGCTGATGGCGCTGATGGTTCCGGCCTGGATCGCCCGACAGTTCGGCCACATCGCCCTGTCGGGCCATTGGATCCTGCTGCTGGCCCTGACCCTGTCGGTGCGGTCGGCGCGCGAGGGGCTGACCTGGCGGCGGATCGCGGGCCTCGCGGCGCTGCTGGCCCTGGTGGTCGGGGTCCATGCCTATCACCTGCCGCCGGTCGGGGCGCTGTTTGGCGCGGCCCTGCTGGCCGAGCTGCTGCAGCGCCGGGCCGGCGCCGTGGCGCGCGTCGCCGGAGCCGCGGCCCTGGCTTGCGCGGCGATCGCCGTCTCGGTCTGGTTTCTGGACTACCAGGACGGCCGGGGCTGGACGGGCGCGTCGACGGCGCTGGGCCTCTATTCGATGAATCTGGTCGGGCCGTTCTGGCCACAGGCCTCGACCCTGGCTGGCCAGGCCTGGAACGGCTCGTGGTACGAGGGCGTGATGGACGCCACGGGCGGTCAGAGCTTCGAGGGCTTCCAGTACTTGGGCGCGGGGGCCTTGCTGCTGGTCCTGGCCATGGCTGGCTTCCAGGCGACCCTGGCCGTGCGCCGGCGCGGCGTCTCCAAGGCCTTCTGGGTGCGCTGGGCGCCGATGACCCTGGCCCTGCTGGGCCTGACGGTCTGGGCGGTGGGCTGGTCGGCCTACGCCTTCAAGACCCACGTCTATGACCTGCCGCGGCCCAAGGGCGAGATCGCCGAGGTTATCGGCGGCTTCCGCGCCTACGGGCGGTTCTTCTGGGCGGTCGGCTACCTGCTGCTGGCGCTGGGCGTCACCTGGGCCAGCCGCCTGCCGCGCCGGACGGGGATGGCGGTGCTGGCCGCCGCCCTGGCCGTGCAGGCCGTCGACACCAGCGGGCTGCGCCACGGCGTGCGCGAGACCTTCGCTTCGCTGGATCCGCTGAGCTATCCGGTCGCCCTGGTGTCCAGCCCGAAAACGGCCAACCGGCCCTGGGTCTTCGTTCCGACCTACTACTGCTCGGCCAACTGGCGCGACCTGCGGGTCATGCGGCAGATGTTCCAGGCCATCGGCCGCACTGGCGGCACGGGCAACACCTTCCCGACCGCGCGCGACAGCGACCCGCCCTGCATCGTCACCCGTCCCGAGACCTTCGTCGACGCAGCCCCCGGCGATCGGCGCATCACCGTCGTGGTGGCTGACGGCGTGACGCGCGGCGGCGTGCTGGAGCCGGTCGCCAAGCGCACCGACTGCCATCGTTTCGGCTCCGGCGTGGCCTGCGGCCGCGACCTGGCGGGGATCCCCGGCCTGACGCCGGTGAAGCCCGGCGAGCTGGCGGCGGTCCCCTAGAGCTTTCACCCTCCAAGCTTTCGTCCTGGCGTTTTGCTGCTAGAAAACTTCGCGCGTGGGGCGCGTGAGAATCGAGTTGGGGAATCCGGTGGGCAACAACACCAAGTGGATTTGGGGCGTCGGCGCGGCCGTCTGGTGCCTGCTGCTGGCCGGCCTGCTGTCGACCGACCGCCTGCTGTCGCTGTCGGTGGACAGTTCCTATCACCTGCAGGTCATGGAGGTCGTGCGCCACGCCTTCCTGATCCCGCAGCAGGGCCATGAGTTCATGGCCGAGATGTTCATCTACCCCAAGCTCAGCCACCGGTTCGCGGCCCTGTTCGCCACCCTGGGCTGGTCCGAGCTGAACGCCCTGCTGATGGCCGGGGTGCTGTCGGCGGCGGTGGTCTGGATCGTGCTGTTCGACCAGGCGCGACGGGTGTCGCTGACCTATCTGGTCGCCAGCCTCGGCTTCATGGTCGTCAACATCTTCGCCGTGCGCGGGGCGTTCGGGGCCGAGCTGGTCGACAACTTCTTCTTCCCGCAGATCGTCGGCGAGGCCGTGGCCATGCTGTGCCTGGTCGGCGGCGCGGCGCTGCTGCCCCGCTCGCGTCCGCTCTACGTGGTCTACGCCACCGCCGCGGTGCTGTTCTGCGGCTGCTTCCACCTGGTGCCGACCCTGAAACTGGCCGGCGCCCTGATGGCCATGCTGGGCCTGGCCTGGCTGCGCGACCTGATCCACGCCCGCCGCTTCGACTGGGTCGGGCTGGTGGGCCTTGTCGCCATCGCCGGCGGCGTCGTCGGCAGCCCCTATTTCTGGCGGATGCGCTGGATGGCGGCCAACAATGGCAGCCTGCACCTGGCCAGCGAGATGCCGTTGAACGGTCTCGCCGCCGCCGCCATCGTGCTGGCCCTGCTGTCGGCCTGGGTGCTGCTGGTCGAGCTGCGCCGCGATCCCGGCGCGGTCCAGGAGGACGCCGGTCCGACCGCCGCCACCGTGCTGCTGGCCTCGCTGGGCGCGGCCGCTGCCCTGGCCGCGCTGGCCCAGTACGGCATGTACGTGTTCAAGGGCGATGGCTCCGAATACGCCGTTCTCAAGCACAGCTTCGGCGTCTTCACCCTGCTGGCCTTCGTGACGCCGCTCTGGTTCCTGACCGTGCTGGGCGTGCGCTCGGTCCCCGCCGAGGCCCCCTCCGAAAACAATAGGCCCGCCTGGGTTTCCGCCCTCGGCCCGGCCCCGGCCTTCGTCGCCCAGCTGGTGGTGATGCTGTGCCTGTTCCTGCGGCCTAGCGCCCTGGACGTTCCCCGGATGGACGCCATCCTCCGCGACGTGCGCGAGGTGCGCCTGACGCGCGGCCTGGAGGGCGAGAAGGTGATGTTCTCGGCCGCCGACGTGAAGCCGGTGACCACCTATATGGCCACCATCGCCATGCTGCGCTCGCCCCATGGCGGCAACGTGCTGAGCCTGCTGGCCGACGGCCGGCCGGACCGTCCGGGCGACGTCGACTATGTCGTGACCCTGCCGGGCGACGCCTATGACAAGCCCGGCTGCCGCTCGGGCAAGCCCGTCGGCCTGGTCGTGGTGATGATCGGCCCGTGCATCGAGCCGCGGTCGCTGCTGTTCAAGGCGGGCGGCTCGGGCGTGCCCTATCTGCGCGAGGGCTGGGGCCTGCCCGAGGGCGGCGGCGTCTGGTCCGGCGGCAAGCGCGCGGTCGTCGAACTGCCGATCTCGCCGTCCCAGCGGACGCTCTCCGGCGCCTCGGTGCAGATCGCGGCCTTCGGCTTCCTGCCGCCGCAGTCGCCGTCGCGCACGGTCACCGTCTCGGTCCCGGGAGGCCAGCCGGAGACCTTCACCTTCGGCCTGCACACGGCGCTGCGCCACGACTACCTGCTGGCCCTGCCGCCGGAATCCCTGAAGGGCGAGACCCTGAAGGTGACCTTCGACATCCACGATCCGAAGACCCCGCGTGAACTGGGCGCGGGCCCCGACGACCGCCAACTGGGCGTGGGCCTGGAGGCGATGCGGATCATCCCGACGCCGGTCATGCGGTAGGGATTCTCGCAACGCCCATAACCACCGTCATTCCCGCCCTTGTGGCGGGAACCCCTCTGTCCGCCGCAGGTGCGGGAGGGGTGGATCGCTGGCGATCCGCTTGCATCTCACGTGTCAGCTGAACCAGGGGTTCCCGCCACAAGGGCGGGAATGACGGTGGGTTTGAATCAGCGGACGATCCGCCGATTTCGCTAAACCTTCCGGGCGATCACCGCGATCGACAGGCCGAAGGGCAGGCCGCCGCCGACCGCCAGGGGGGCCTCCAGCGAGAACACGCCGGCCAGGGCCTTGTTCAGCCAGGACGGCGGCATCGCGTCGTCGGCGCTGTCGTTCTTCAGCAGCTTCTTGGCGGTGCGCTGCACGGCCGCCAGCGGGAACAGCAGGGTGTTGAAATAGGTCGCGGTCTCGACCTTCAGGCCCGCATCCTCGAACAGGGCGCGGTAGCGCGGCAGCAGGTAGCGGCGCTTGTGGTGGTGCAGCACGTCGTGGTGGCTCCACATCCACTGATAGGCCGGCACCGTGGTCAGGATCGCGCCGCCGGGCTTGACCAGCCTGGCCAGGGCCCTCACCGAGCCGGCGTCGTCATCGACGTGCTCGACCACGTCGAAGGCGCAGACCAGGTCGAAGGTCTCGGGCGCGTAGGGCAGGCCGTCCGGCAGCAGGCCGGTGTCGATCGCCAGGCCCAGGCGCTCGGAGGCGTAGGCGCGCGACTCGTCGTCCGGCTCCAGGGCCTTCACGTCGCCGAACTCGCGCAGCAGCGGGACATTGCCGCCCGCGCCGCAGCCGACCTCCAGGATCCGCGCGCCGGCCGGCGGGGCCAGGCGCTGCAGCAGGCCGCGCAGGATCTTGCGGCGGCCGACGAACCACCAGTGGTCGGTCTCCAGCTCGCGGATGCGGTCGTAGATCAGGCGGTCCATGCGGCGTCCCGGTCGGCGGTGGGTTGGTGGGCGAAGACCCAGAAATGGCTCAGCAGGAAGAGCGCGGCGGTATAGCTTGCCACGGCCGCGCCCTGGGCGGCGACATCGAACAGGGCGCCATGCGGCAATACCATCCGGGCCAGGGTCAGCACGCCCTGGTTCAGAGCGAAGGCCGCGGCCACGGCCATGCCGTAGCGCAGCGGCGCCGAGCGCGCGGCGCGGCGGGCCTTGAATACGAAGAGCTTGCTCAGGGCGAAGCTCACGCAGACCCCGACGGCGTAGCCGACGGCGTTGGCGATGTGCGGGTCGACATGCAGCCCGACGTCCAGGGCCAGGATGATGGAGAGGCCGACCAGGGTGTTGGCCACGCCGGCCACGCCGTAGCGCAGGGCCGAGACCAGGAACTCGCGCCGGGCCGGGGTCAGCAGGGCGCTCACGTCTCCGGGTTCCGCGCGTCGAAGCCGTAGCGGTCCATGATCACGTACAGCGGCCGGCCCTTCACCTCCTGATAGATGCGGGCGACGTACTCGCCCAGCGAGCCGATGGCCAGCATCTGGATGGCGAAGCCGGACAGGATCACCACCATCAGCGACGGGTAGCCGGGGACCTTGTTGCCTTCCAGCAGGGTGCGCAGCACCAGGAACACCGCCGCCGAGGCCGCCAGCAGGCCGGCGATCAGGCCGACATAGCTCCAGATCCGGATCGGGGCGGTGCTGAACGAGGTGATGCCGTCGAGGGCGAAGTTCCAGAGCTTCCAGTAGCGGAACGAGCTGGTCCCGGCCGCGCGCTCGGGGCGGGCGTAGGGGATCGGCGTCTGCTTGAAGCCGACCCAGGCGAACAGGCCCTTCATGAAGCGGTTGCGTTCGGGCAACTGGCGCAGCACGTCGACGACCCGCCTGTCCATCAGCCGGTAGTCGCCGGCGTTGTAGGGCAGGTCGACGTCCGACATCCGGTTGAAGGCCTTGTAGAAGCCCTGGGCCGTCAGGCGCTTGACGAAGGTGTCGCTGCTGCGGTCGACCCGCACGCCATAGGCGACGTCGGCTCCGGCCTCCCAGGCCTCGATGAACTGGCCGATCAGCTCGGGCGGGTCCTGCAGGTCGCAGTCGATCGGCACCACCATGTCGCCGGTCACCGCGTCCAGGCCGGCCGACAGGGCGACCTCCTTGCCGAAGTTGCGGGCCAGGTTGATGACCTTGATGCGCGGATCCCGCTGATGGTGCTTCAGCAGCACGGCCAGGGTGTGGTCGCGGCTGCCGTCGTTGACGCAGACGATCTCGTAGTCGACCCCCAGCTTGGCCAGCTCGGCGTCGATGCGGTCGAAGAACATGTCCAGGACCTCCTGCTCGTTGAAGCAGGGCGCGACGATCGACAGCGTCTTGCCGACGCGCGAGCGCGTGGCGACGGGCGCGGGCTGAAGCGCGGCTTGGAGCTCGGCTTGCGGCGCGACGGGGGGCGCGGCGATGACGGACGCGGACGACTGAACCATGAGGGAGGGTTTAGCGGGGTTAGACGCGAAGGGGGAGGGGAAAGCGCCGCCGGCGCGCCTGATGCGGCGTCGCCGACGGCCATTTCGTCAGGAAGCTTCGGCTTCCGTCTCGGTCTCGTCGGTCCCGTCGCGGAATTCGTCCGCCGTCAGGAAGGCGATGCCTTCCTCGTCCAGCACCCAGGCGCCCAGGAACGCGGCGTGGCTGGGGTCGACCTCTTCGTCGATCAGGTCGCCTTCATAGAGGCCGACATGGCTGTAGTCGAAGTCCAGCGAAAGCTGATGGGCCATGCTGAGCATCTCGTCGGCCATGCGGCGCGAATAGCCCAGGGCTTCGCTGTCGCTGCCGAACTCATCGGCCAGCGAGCTGACCTCCGCCGCATCGCTGCCTTGGGTCGCACTGGTCGTGACGATGGTGAAAGCGGGCATGGCAAGGGTCTCTCTTTAGTCTGGAATCACCACCCCTAACCCGTTCGGCCCGGGGAAGGGTCCAAATTCTGAGAGAACATCGTGCGGCGACGCGGCCGGTTCAGCGATCGGCCCCGCCGCGCACGTCCTTCTTGGTGGCGCGATAGACCTTCTGCAGCCCGCCTTGCCGGCGGCGTTCGGCGTCCCGGGCCAGGCGCTCGGTCTTCTGCTCCATGGCGGCCAGCTCCAGCCCCAGCTTCTGGAAGTGCGCCCAGCGGTCGGGATCCAGCGTTCCGCTCTCGATCGCCGCGCGCACCGCGCAGCCGGGTTCGTTGGCGTGGGTGCAGTCGCTGAACTTGCAGTTATGGGTCAGCTGCTCGATGTCGTCGAAGACCACGCTGACGCCTTGCTCGGCGTCGACCAGGCCGATCTCGCGCACGCCGGGGGTGTCGACGATCAGCCCGCCGCCGGGCAGCAAAACGAGCTCGCGGTGGCTGGTGGTGTGGCGGCCCTTGTCGTCGCCTTCGCGGACGTCCTGGGTCGCCATCCGCTGCTCGCCCAGCAGCACATTGACCAGGGTGGACTTGCCGACCCCGGACGAGCCGATCAGCACGCAGGTCTCGCCCGGCGCCAGATGGGCCAGCAGGGCGTCGAGGCCGACGCCTTGCCGCGCCGAGATGCTGACCACCGGGCAGCCGGCGGCCAGGGCCTCGATCTGCGCGGTCTGGGGTCCCGTCTCGGCGACGAGGTCGGACTTGGTCAGCACGATCACCGGCCGCGCGCCGCTCTGCCAGGCCGCGGCCAGATAGCGCTCGATCCGGCGCGGATTGAGGTCGCCGTTCATCGAGGTGACGATGAAGGCCAGGTCGACATTGGCGGCGATGACCTGCGGCGACTGCAGGCTGTCGGCGGCCCGGCGGATGAAGGCGGTGCGGCGCGGCAGCAGGGCGTGGATGGTGGCGGTGCGCTCGGCGGCGTTGACCGACATCGCCACCCAGTCGCCGACGGCGGGATGGCCGATCTCGCGGGCCTCGTGGCGCAGACGGCCGGACAGCTTGGCGCGCAGCTCGCCCCGGTCGGCGGTCACCAGATAGCCGTCGCGCCGCTGGACGACGACGCGCCCGGGAACGTAGCCGGCGCGGGCGTGCGGCTTGAAGTCCCGCGCCAGCGCGTCGGACCATCCGTATTGCGTGATCAAGTCGAGGCTTTCAAACGCCAGGGCTCCTTGAGGCGGTTTCTGGGAGTGCGGGTTGTGGTGGGTCATTCTAGAGGCGCCGGCCCCCGACGGCCAGCCGTCCGAGGAGCATCGGGAAAGCCAACGCTCCAAACTCTTGTCATCCCGGCCGAAGCGCAGCGTAGAGCCGGGACCCAGGGGCGGCGCGCACGGTGTTCCTTCACCCCCTGGGTCCCGGACAGCGCTACGCGCTTCCGGGATGACAAGTTGAGAGCCTCAGCCCCCGCCCCGGAGTAGCGAGGCGCCGCGAAAAGCGGCATAGGGTTGTCCATGGCGAAAGACATGACCTACGCGCGCTATCTGGCGCTGGACGAACTGCTCGCGGCCCAGAAGCCGCAGAGCGACCGGCACGACGAACTGCTGTTCATCGTCATCCACCAGACCAAGGAGCTGTGGCTCAAGGAGATCATCCACGAGGTCGAGCTGGCCAAGCGGCTGATCGCGGCCCACGACGTCGAGCCGGCCTACAAGGCCCTGGCCCGGGTGTCGCGGATCCAGACGGTGATGACCCTGTCGTGGGACGTGCTGGCGACCATGACGCCGGCCGACTATCTGAGCTTCCGGGGCGACCTGGGTTCGTCCTCGGGCTTCCAGTCGCACCAGTTCCGGACGCTGGAATACCTGCTGGGCCTGAAGGACCAGAGCTTCCTGAAGTTCCACGAGGAGGGCTCCTCGGCCCTGGGCCAGCTGCAGGCGGCGCTCGATGCGCCCAGCCTGTACGACGTGGCCATCGCCCAACTTCCGCGTCATGGCCTGGCCGTGCCGGATAATGCATTGAACCGCGACTTCAGCCAGACCTACGCGCCCTCGCCCGAGGTGGAGGCCGCTTGGCTGGAGGTCTATCGCGACCCGCAGCGCTATTGGGAGCTGTACCAGCTGGCCGAAAAGCTGGTCGACCTGGACGACGCCCTGGTCACCTGGCGGCACAAGCACGTGCTGACCGTCGAGCGGATCATCGGCGGCCGGCCGGGGACGGGCGGCACCGACGGTGTGGGGTATCTGGCCTCGACCCTGCGCCGCCGCGCCTTCCCCGAGCTGTGGTCCCTAAGAACGAAACTATGAGGGAGGACCAGGCTCCGATGACCGCGCGCAAGGACCTGTTTTCCAAGGCCCTCGCTGTCCCTGGCCGCCTGCACATGGCCGCCCACAGCCATCACCTGTGGCCCGACGCCACCCTGGCCGGGCAGGTCGAGGCCTGGGAGGACGCGGTCGTCCTGGCCGACCACAAGTGGGACAAGGCGCTGGGCCAGGTCTATCCGGCCGCTCAGGGCCTGGTCGCCCGCGAGCTGTCGCTGCCCAGCTCTGACAGCGTGGTCTTCGCGCCCAACACCCACGCCCTGCTGGCGGTGCTGATGTCGGCGATCGAGCGCCCCGCCGCCGGCCAGCCGATCCGCGTCCTGTCGACCGACGGCGAGTTCCACTCGTTCCGCCGCCAGGCCCAGCGCTGGGTCGAGGCCGGCGAGATCGAGCTGACCCTGGTCGAGACCGACCGCCCCGACTTCGTCGAGCGGTTCCTGTCCGCGGCCAGGAGCGGGACCTACGACCTGATCTTCGTCAGCCACGTGTTCTTCAAGACCGGCTTCGTGTTCGAGCGCGTCTGGGAGCTGGCCGAGCTGGCCCGGCCCGAGGGGCCGTGGGTCGCGGTCGACGGCTATCACGGCTTCCGCGCCGTCCCGACCGACCTGTCGGCCGTCGCGGACCGGATCTTCTATGTCGCCGGCGGCTACAAATACGCCATGGCCGGGGAGGGCGCGGCCTTCCTGCACGCGCCCGAGGGCTTTGGTCCGCGCCCGGTGCTGACCGGCTGGTACGCCGAGTTCGGCGACCTGGAGGGCCCGCCGGGCGGAGTCGGCTATGTCCGCGACGCCGGCCGCTTCCTGGGCGCGACCTTCGATCCGTCGGGGCTGTACCGCTTCGTGGCGGCGGGCCGGATGCTGGAGGCCGAAGGCCTGAGCACGGCGACGATCGCGGCCCATGTCGGGCGCCTGCAACGGCTGCTGCTGGACAGGATCGCCGAGGGCGAGGCCGGGCCGCTGAAGGACGCCGTGACGCTGAACCCGCCGGGCGAGGGCCCCCAGGCGCGCTTCCTGGCCCTGCGGCACGAAAAAGCCAGCGCCTGGAAACAGGCGCTGGCCGAAAAGGGCGTGGTGACCGACGTCCGCGACGACGTGCTGCGGGTGGGGCTGTCGATCTATCACGACGAGGGGGATGTGGCGGCGTTCTGCGGAGTGTGCCGGGGGTTGACCTAAAGCCACCTACACCCGTTTTCCCCGGCGAAGGCCGGGGAGATCGGAGTTCGGGGAGAGGGGGAGGAGAAATCCGCCTCTAAGCCGCCAGGCGCTCCAGGGCCCGCAGCATCGAGCCCATGGCCTCGTGCACCGGCTTGCCGTCACGCTCGTAGCTGCCGGTCTCGAAGATCTGGACCAGGTCCGAACGGGCGCGGCTGACGCGGCTCTTCACCGTGCCGACGGCGACGCCGATGATCTCGGCCGCTTCCTCGTACGAGAAGCCGCCGGCGCCGATCAGGATCAGCGCCTCGCGCTGGTTCTCGGGCAGCATCAGCATCGCCTGGCGCAGGTCGTCCAGGGCGATGGCGCCGTCGAAATTGGTGTTGGCCACCAGGGTGCGTTCGGCGGTTTCCTGGTCCAGGCCGACCGAGCGCCAGCTGCGGCGCTTTTCCGAATAGAACTGGTTGCGCAGGATCATGAAGGTCCAGGCCTTCATGTTGGTGCCCATGGCGAAGCTGTTGCGGCTGGCCCAGGCCTTGGCCACGGCCTCCTGCGCCAGGTCGTCGGCGGCGGTGGCGTCGCCGCACAGCGAACGGGCGAAGGCGCGCAGATGCGGAATCAGCGCGACCAGATCGCGCTCGAAGGTCTTTTGGTCCTGATGGTCCATGACGGTCCCCGCTTGAAAATACTCAAGTTAACAAACGAGGCCGGAGGGCTTTGGTTGCGCCGAAGAACGGTGTTCTTTCAGGTGGCGGAGAGCGCGGCGGCGTCGATCGTCACCCGCTCGACCATCTCGACGTTCATCGGAGGCGCCTCCCGACCCCCCGCCACCAAACAGTTCGGGCCAAGGCTTTGAGCGCGAAAAACGCAAGCTAAACTTATAGTTGGGGGAAAATCGATGCCGTCTGGAAGCGTCTCGCGAGGAGGCCGGGCGCTTCGGGTTGCAGAGTTTACTCTAATTTAAACTTGGAGGTTGCATCTTAAATTTCAGGTATAGATTCGTTCTGTCAGCGGACTATATTTGCTCTGAGGGGTGGGTATGTCGAGCGAATTCGAGAGTTCGGTTATCCTGTTTTTGGATAACATGAAATATACTATGTTCGCAGCTTTCGAGCGCGAAAGTTCAACTAGGATCGAGATCGGCCTCGAGGAGGCGGGTTCTAAATTCATTCAGCTGATCGAGTCTGCTCGGCGGACGGCCGCAGCAGGCGGTCGTTCGATCCCGTTGGCCGGCTATGTGCGCGAGGTCCTGGACCTGCTGCCCGAGACGCTGGTTCCCGTCACCCCCCTCCCCACCGCCCAACGCTGATCGCCCGGAGTATCCCATGCGTCTGACCATCAAACTTAAGCTCGGCCTAGCCTTCGGGTTCGTGATCGCCCTGCTGCTCATCGGCAACGTCTTAGGCGTCACCAATCTGGCCAAGACGAACAAGGCTCTCGACGACGTGGTGGACGGTCCGGCGATGCGCCTGGAAGCGGCCCAGCAGCTCAACATCCACCTGCTGAACGTCGTGCGCTCCGAAAAGAACATGATCCTCGTCGGCTCTCCCGAGGAGGTGAACAAGCTTGAAACCTCCATCGAAAAGGAGCGCCAGGCGTTCGACGCCCTGCTGACCAAGGCCGAAGGCCTGGCCACGGCCGAGGGCAGGCCGAAGTGGCGGGCTCTGGGTGGGGCCTTCGATCAGATGATGGAGGTCCATGGCCGCATCCTGTCGATGGCGATCGCCGGCCATGATGTCGAAGCCTCGGCTCTGTCGATGGGCGAAGGTCGCAAGGTCGTGGTCGAGGCCGGCGCCCGCGTGGAGGAACTGGTCGAGCTGTCGAAGGCCCAGCTGGAAACCGCGACCGCCAAGGCCGACGCCGATTTCGCCGCCACCCGTAACCTGCTGATCGGGATGTCGGTTCTCTCGCTGCTCGGCGCGGTCGGCGCGGCGCTCTGGATCGCGCTCGGCATCAGCACGGGCCTGAGCCGGTTGAAGTTGGTCGCCAACGCCGTGGGCATCGGCGACCTGAGCCAGCGCGTCGAGATCAACTCCAATGACGAAATCAAGGACTTGGTCGACACGTTCAACGGCATGACCGACAATCTGAAGGCTACCGCGGCGCTTGCCGACCAGGTCTCCGCTGGCGACCTCTCGGTCGAGATCAAGCCGCTGTCGGACAAGGATACGCTGGGTCTTTCCCTGCGCAGTATGGTCGGCAGCCTGCGCGAAAGCGCCTCCATGGTCGACAAGGTGGCCGAAGGCGATCTCTCCGTCGACGTCAAGCCGCGGTCGGACAAGGACACGCTGAGCCTTTCGCTGCGCGCCATGGTCGCCAATCTTCGCGACACCGCGGCGCTTGCCGACCAGGTCGCCGATGGCGACCTGACCGTCCAACCCACGCCGCTGTCGAACAGGGACACCCTGGGCCTGGCCCTGGAGCGCATGGTGGAGCGCCTGCGCGGCGTGGTCGCCGACGCCATCGCCGCTTCCGAGAACGTCTCGGCCGGCAGCCAGGAGCTGTCGGTGACCTCGGAGCAGATGAGCCAGGGCGCGACCGAACAGGCCACGGCCGCCGAACAGGCTTCGGCTTCGATGGAAGAGATGTCGGCCAACATCAAGCAGAACGCCGACAACGCCATGCAGACCGAGAAGATCGCTCGCCAGTCGGCGATCGACGCCGCGACCTCGGGCGACGCGGTCAACCGCGCCGTCGACGCGATGCGCACGATCGCCGAGAAGATCACCATCGTGCAGGAGATCGCTCGCCAGACCGACCTGCTGGCCTTGAACGCCGCCGTCGAAGCCGCTCGCGCTGGCGAACACGGTCGCGGCTTCGCGGTCGTGGCCTCGGAAGTGCGCAAGCTGGCCGAACGCAGCCAGACCGCCGCCTCCGAGATCAGCGCCGTGTCGTCCGACACCGTCAAGGCCGCCCAGTCCGCAGGCGACATGCTGACCGAGCTGGTCCCCAATATTCGCAAGACCGCCGAACTGGTCGCCGAGATCAGCGCCGCCTGCCGCGAGCAGGACATCGGCTCCTCGCAGATCAACGAGGCCATCCAGCAGTTGGACAAGGTCACGCAACAGAACGCCAGCGCGTCCGAAGAGATGTCGGCCACCTCCGAGGAACTGGCCGCCCAGTCCGAGGAGTTGCAGGCCTCGATCGCGTACTTCCGGATCAACGCCAATGGCGCGCCCGCGCGCCGATCTGCGCCGCGGTCCGCCGCCAAGCGGCCCCCCGCGGCAACCGTCCGCAAGTCCGCCGCCTCATCGGCCCCGCGTCAGTCGGTGGCCGCCCAGCAGACCCGCGCGAAAGGCTTCGCGCTTGATCTCACCCACGGCGGTCCTGATGTCGACGACGCCGATTTCCGCGAATACGCCTGACGGCGGCGTCCACCTAAAATCAGCTCATCGCCCAGGGCCTGGGCGATGAGTATTCGCGGTCTCGGTCTCGGTCGCGGCCGGGCCGATCGGGATATCGCGCCCTCACCCCTTCCTGAAAAACCCATGGATCCGCTCGGCCAACGCCAAGCTGACCCCCTCGACCTTCACCAGGTCCTCCACGCTCGCCCGACCCACGCCCTTGGCTGAGCCGAACGCGTGGAGCAGGGCCTTCTTGCGGCCCGGGCCGACGCCTTCGATCTCGTCGAGCGGGTTCTTCTTCAGGTCCATGGACCGGCGGGTGCGGTGGGCGCCGATGGCGAAGCGGTGGGCTTCGTCGCGGAGGCGCTGCAGGTAGTAGAGCACCGGCGACTTGGGCTCGAGCATGAACGGGGTTTGGCCGGGAATGAAGAAGCGCTCCAGGCCGGCGTCGCGGTCGGGGCCCTTGGCCACCCCGACCACGGCGATGTCGTCGACGCCGAGGTCGGCCATGATCTCCAGGGCCGCGTCCAGCTGGCCCTTGCCGCCGTCGACCAGGACGAGGTCGGGGCGGTTGTCGCTGTCGCCCTCTTCCTCCTCCTTGACCAGGCGGGCGAAGCGGCGCTTCAGCACTTCCTTCATCATGCCGTAGTCGTCGCCGGGGGTGAGCTCGGTGCTCTTGATGTTGAACTTGCGGTACTGGCCCTTCATGAAGCCTTCGGGCCCGGCCACGATCATGCCGCCGACGGCGTTGGTGCCCTGGATGTGGCTGTTGTCATAGACCTCGATCCGCTCGGGCGGGGCCTCCAGCTTGAAGGCCTCGGCGACGCCGGCCAGAAGCTTGGTCTGGGCGCTGCCCTCGGCCATTTTTCGCCCGAGGGCCTCGCGGGCGTTGGTCAGGGCGTGCTGAACGAGGTCGGCCTTCTCGCCGCGCTTGGGGACGGCGATCTCGACCTTGCGGCCGCTCTTCAGGGCGAAGGCCTCGGCCAGCAGCTCGGCCTCGGCCGGCTGCAGGTTGGCCAGGATCAGGCGCGGGATCGGCTTGTCGTCGTAGAACTGGCCGAGGAAGGCGGTAAGGATGCGCTGCTCCTCGGTGGTGGTCTCGCCCCTCTCGTCCACGCCCTCCTCGACATTGCCGGTGACGCGCGGGAAATAGGCGCGGTTGCCCCAGTTCTGGCCGGCCCGGAAGAAGAACACCTGCACGCAGGCCTGGCCGCCCTCGACGTGCAGGGCCACGACGTCGGCCTCGTCCACGGTCTCGGGGTTGATCTGGGTCTCCTGGGCGACGCTGGAGAGGGCGCGGATGCGGTCGCGCAGGCGGGCGGCGCGCTCGAACTCCAGCTCTTCGGCGGCCTCTTCCATCTGCTTGGCCATGCTGGACATCACCGCGCGGGACTTGCCTCTGAGGAAGGCTTCCGCCTGGTCGACGAGGCCCTGGTAGTCTTCCTTGCCGATCAGGCCGGTGCAGGGGGCGGCGCAGCGCTTGATCTGGTGCAGCATGCAGGGGCGGTCGCGCGTCTCGTAGACGCTGTCGCTGCACGAGCGGAGAAGAAACGCCTTCTGCAGAGTGTTCAGCGTGCGGTTCACCGCCCAGGCGCTGGCGAACGGCCCGAAATAGTCGCCCTTGATGGTGTGGGCGCCGCGATGCTTGCGCAGCTGCGGAGCGTCGTGGTCGCGGCGGATGACGATCTCGGGGAAGCTCTTGTCGTCGCGCAGCAGCACGTTGAAGCGGGGTTTCAGCTGCTTGATCAGGTTGATCTCGAGCAGCAGGGCGTCGGCTTCGGTGCGGGTGGTGATGAACTCCATGGCCCGCGTGGCGTCGACCATGTTGGCGATGCGGTTGGTGTGGAAGCGGCCTTGCGCGTACTGGACGACGCGCTTCTTCAGGCTCTTGGCCTTGCCGACATAGAGCACTTCGTCGGCCTCGCCGATCATCCGGTAGACACCGGGCGCATCGGGCAGGCGCGTGACCTCGTCCTTGATCAGGGCGGCGCCGGACAGGCGGGGGGAGGCGGAGGTGTCGGTCGTCGTATCGGTCACGGGGCAGATATAGGCGAGTCCGGCGCGTTCAGCGATCTTCCAGGCTGTGGAAGACGCGGGCGATGACGACGCGATCCCGTCTGACGCCGTACCGGAGCACGTAACCGGCCGAACCGAATGGAACAACGAGTTCGCGTAGGCCGGATCTAACAAGCCGCCCACGCTCGGGAAACTCCGTGAGTGATCTCGCCGCCGAAATCAAGGTCTCGACGGCGTCCTCGGCGGCGTTCGGCGCGCGTTCCGCCAGCCAAAGGCGTAGACGGTCGAGATCGCGCCTCGCGGTCAGCGCAAATTCGACAGGCTTCATTCGCGCGTGCGCGGACGGGCTTCAGGTGGGGGGAGCTCTTTGGCTGTTCCCCAGGATTTCATCCAGCGCTCGACATCCTCCAGAGGAACACCACCCCGCCGATCGGTCTCGTCGACGATGCGATCTATCTCGTCCCAGGCGGCGTTGTTGTCTTCGAAGCCTTGAGTGTTTCCGAACGCGAGCAACTCATAGGCATACGCCTCGACACTCCGCCCCGCCGCTTCGGCGCGGGCGCGCAGGCTCTCGGCGAGCGCCGCATCGATCTTGAGGGTCAGTTCGCCGTCGGCCATGGACTCATGATCCGCCCGGACGGGGAGGGCGTCAATCACGCCGGGAAGGTGGCCGTCACGGTGTAGGTGCCGTCGGCGGCCTTGAAGGTTTCCACCCTGAGCGCGCCCGACGCCCAGAGGATGCCAATCAAGGTCGGGCGACGGCTTTCGGCGACGCCTTCATAGACGTCCTGGGTGACCTTCGTGCTGTGGCTGGGCGTCTCGGCCATGGGATCCCTCCTAGTTGACGGCCTGGTTCCTGCCCTTCAGGCAGCCGATGATCTCGACGCGCTCCTCACGGGTTCCCGCCTCAAGCACGTGGGCCACCTCGCGGCGCTTGTCGTTCTGGCTCGTCATCTTGTGGGCCGACGGCGAGCAGTCGGCGACGAGATCGAGGCGGGTCACGAAGTTGTCCGTGCCGACCGCCAGATAGGTGTTGATCTTGTCGGAGGTGTCGTCGGCGGTGGACTTGTATCGGTTGATCCGGGTGATCTCCTCGACGGCCGCCTGGTTCTTGACGCCGGCGTCGTTGGCGACCTGGGTCAGGGCGCCGTTCAAGGTGCCGACCGCGTAGTAGGCTTTCAGGTCCGACAGCGCCGCGTCCAGGGAATAGTCCGCGTCCGTCCGGGTCTTGCCCTGAACGATGCGCGCCAGGACCACGTTGCGCGAAGCGTCCATCTGGCTGATGAGCACCGGGAGCGTCTTGCTGAGGAACAGTTCCTTGTCGACGCTGCCGCGCAGGCCCAGGACGAGGCTGGCATAGGTCGTCAGGTGGGTCTTGGTGCGCGCGCTCTTGGCCAGGGTGGCCGCCGCCGCGAGGCCGGACGTCGCCAAATCGGACCCGACGGCGAAGGTCTTCTGGTCACTCGATAGGCCCTGGGCGAACACGCCGTAGCTGGTGTCGATCGCCGCCAGGCAGCTGTCGATGAAGGCGTTTCGCGCCGCGCCGCGCTTGGCGTCGATGGTTTCCTTGTCATAGGCGGTTCGGCTCGGCGCCGCGCCCTTGGCGGTTACCGGACAGGCCGAGACCGCAGCCGCCGCGATCGTCGTGTCAGGCGAACCCTTGAACCCTCCGGCGCAGCCTCCAAGGCTGGCGGCCACCAGCAGGATCATTGTCCGAACAGCGATAGAACGCATCCTCCGCCCCTTTTGGAAGAACGCTGATATGCTACCCTGACACTAGTCTTATTTTTGAACAACTAGAAAGTGTCTTTGACATCTCCGAGCCCGGTGGACTACGCCGCGCTCCATGACCACGCGCCCGCTCTTCGTCACGCCGCTCTATGAAGCCAGCCTCGCCGGCGAGAAGGACGCCGAGGCGTTCCTCGACGAGCTGCACGACGCCTGCATCGCCATCGCCGAGGACGACGAGGCCGGCCAGGCCTGGGCCTATAACAAGGGCTATCTGGGCTACACGTCCTACGCCTCGCTGAACGACCTGCCGCAGCGCGACAGCCTGTTCGAGACGCTGAAGAAGAAGCTGGACAGGCACGCGGCGGCCTTCGCCAAGGATCTGGCCTTCGACCTGTCCGGCGGCAAGCTGGTCATGGACAGCCTGTGGATCAACATCCTGGAGCCGGGCGGCTCGCACAGCGGCCACATCCACCCGCACAGCGTCATCTCCGGCACGATCTACATCACCATCCCGCCGGGCGCCTCGGCCCTGAAGTTCGAGGATCCGCGCCTGCCGATGATGATGGCCGCCCCGACCCGCGCCGACGACGCGCCCGAGACCCTGCGGCCGTTCATCTACGTCAAGCCGTCGACCGGCACGGTGCTGATGTGGGAGAGCTGGCTGCGCCACGAGGTGACCACCAACCAGGCCGACGAGCAGCGGATCAGCGTCAGCTTCAACTACGCCTGGCGGTAGGCGCGCGTGGCGGCGGGCGCCTTGGCTAGGGAAAGCCTGTCGCCCGTGCGGGATGATCGCCTTCGAACCGGACGCGCGGAGATCAAGTGAGCAAGACGGGCACATCGTTCCTGGTGAACTTCGCCGCGGCCTCGGCCCTGCTGTACGTGTTTCGCGCCGTGCTGTGGCCCTTCGCCCTGGCCCTCGTCCTGGCCATCCTGATCGTCTCGCTGAGCGACCGGGTCGTGCGGCTGCTGCCCAGGGCGCGGCGCTGGATGGTGTTCGCCATCACCGCCGTGATCCTGGGCGGGATCATCGTCGCCAGCATGGCGATGGTGGTCGAGGGCGCCTCGCGGATCGTCGCCGAGATGCCGGCCATGCTGGCGCGCATCGACCAGCTGCTGGCCCTGATCCGCCTGCCGGGCGGCGGGACCCTGAGTCTGGAGGCCCTGGCCCAGAAGGTCGAGCTTGGTCCCCTGGCCGACCGCTTGCTGGGCAGCGTCCAGGACGCCTCGGCGGGCCTGGGCCTGACCCTGATCTTCCTGTTCTTCCTGCTGATCTCCAAGCCGATGATCGAAAAGCGGGTCGACCGGATCGTCGCCGCGCGCGGCGGGCGGGGCCTAGCCTCGGTGCTGGAGCGCAGCTTCTCGGGCGTCGAGAGCTACATGTACGTCCAGTCGGTCACCGGCCTGATGATCGCGGTCGGTTCGGGCGTGGTGATGTTCGCCGTGGGCCTGGACAACGCCCTGTTCTGGAGCCTGGTGATCTTCCTGTTCTCGTACCTGCCGGTGCTGGGCGTGCTGGCCGGCAGCGTCGGGCCGACCCTGTTCGCCCTGCTGCAGTTCCCCAGCCTGACGCCGGCGATCGCCGTCTTCATCGGCATCCAGATCGTCTCGTCGGTCGTCGGCAATCTGGTGCTGCCCAAGATGCAGGCCGACAGTCAGAACATCGACCCGGCCGCCAGCCTGATCGCCGTGGGCATGTGGACGGTGCTGTGGGGCGTGCCGGGCGCGTTCCTGGCCATCCCGCTGACCCTGGCCCTGATGTACGGCCTGGCCCAGTACGATGACCTGCGCTGGCTGGCCGTGCTGATCTCGCACGACGGCGACCCCACACCGATGGAGCCGGGGGAGTAGGGACCGCCGCCGCGCCGTTTCCTGTTTTTACGCATTTTTGGCGACGAGCCGGAGCCGGAGCCGGAGCCTGGGCAAGGCCTACGGCCCGCACGTCCAGGTCCCGACGAACACCCGCTTGGCGCCGTCGGCGCGGTCGTAGGTCAGGGTGGCCGGGTAGGGCGGGGACTCGCCGCCGCCAGTCGCCGGACCGGTGATGGCGATGGTCACCGTCTTGCCCTGGCCGCTTAGGGCCGTACCTTTGACCATGGCGTCGTAGCCGCCCGGCGCGACGACCTGCTCGACGGAGTCCAGCACCTTGACCAGGCCGAAGCCGGGCTCCTTGACGCCCGAGAAGCCCGAGGCGACCAGCAGCAGGGCGCCGGCCTTGTCGCGGAAATGGCAGCTCAGCTCTCCCTTCAGCGGATGGGCCTGCTGGTCGGCGAGGGTGAGGTCCGACAGCTGGATCTGCGAGCCGTCGCCGCCGATGGTTCCACCTTCCGCGGGGACGGGGGCGGCGGCCACGGGGGCCGGGACGGCGGGCGCCACCGCCGGCGTGCGGGTCTCGTCGCCCACGGCCGGGGGCGGCGTGGCGGCCGGCTGATCCTCGGTCTTCTGTTGCGAGCAGGCGGTCAGGACCAGGGCGGCCAATCCTAGGGTCGCGAAACGATATCCGGTCATGGTGGGTGTTCTCCCGTTGTGGGGAGACCCTAGACGGCCGCCGGCTCGGTCGCCAGCGCGCTCGCCTTCCACCCCTTCTCCAGGCTCCAGGCGGCGATGGCCAGCCACAGCAGGCCCAGGAACGCGTGGCCGCGCTGCCAGTAGCCGACGTCGTAGCCGGTGCGGACGTTCCAGACCCCGGTCAGCAGGGCGAAGACCAGCAGCAGGCCGAAGAACCAGCCCAGTGAGAACTGGGCCAGCCGCCGATAGCCCGGCTTGCCCCACAGGGCCCAGGCGGTGAACAGCGGCGCGAACTGCATGGCCAGGCCGACGCCGCAGGCGCGATGCATGGGATCGGGCCAGTGGAACACCCCGGCGAAGAAGGCGCCCAGGCCCGTCAGCGCCACGAACAGTCCCGCGAAGGCCGAGACCCGCCGCCGGCCGCCGGCGTGCTCCAGGGCGTGGGTGAAGCCGGCGCCGGCCAGCAGGCCCGCGATACCAGCGATCATCATGCCGTAGTTGAAGATCTCGGGCAGGGGGGCCTTGGGGCCGCCCAGCTCGCTGATGAACTGGGCCCCGGCGTCGAAGCCCGGGAACAGGCGCTGGGCCAGCGCGACGTCGGCCACCATGATGGCCGGCGCGATCACGCCGATCTTCAGGAAGGCGCCGGTGCGGGCGGTCACGGTGCGAGGATATCCGGGTCGAAACGAAGGAGGGCGGCAGAATCCCTTCCGCCGCCCTCCGGGTCAATTCCAAATCCTGTTTTCCTCATCCCCGTCTTCCCGGCGAAAGCCGGGACCCAGATCTCATGGCGCTGGGGATGATTGGACGGGCTCAGAGTTTCTTGAGCCCACCCAGCGCTCTTCCATCTGGGCCCCGGCTTTCGCCGGGGAGAACGGATATGGGGGTGCTACAATGTGGCGATCTACTTCGCCGCGGACGGATGCCCCGCCGGCGCGAACGTGCCGCCGAAGAAGTCGCCCTTCTTCCAGACCGGGCGGGCCGGGATGTTGGCCAGCTCGCGGGCGATCTCGTAGTTCACCAGGGCGAACTTGGCGGCCGCCTGGTAGTCGATCGGCTGGTTCAGATCATCGCCCGGGTGGTGGTAATTGCCCTTCAGGAAGCCCTTGAAGGCCGCCTCGCCGCCGTTCTGGAAGCCGGTCATCAGGAACACCGACGGGATCCCCTGCTCGACGAAGCGGTAGTGGTCCGAGCGGGTGAACAGGCCCTCTTCCGGCAGCGGGTCGCCGGAAAGCGCGACGCCCACGCGGCCGGCGGCGTGCTTGACGGCCTCGCCGATGGTCGAGCGGTCGGCGCCGAACGCGATCACGTCGGTGAACGGGTACAGCAGCACCGGCATGTCCAGGTTCACGTCGGCGGCGATGTCGGTCTTCTTCACGGTCGGGTTGTTGGCGAAGTAGTCCGAGCCGACCAGGCCTTTCTCCTCGCCGGTGACGGCCAGCAGGATGATCGAGCGCTTGGGCTTGACCTTGCTGTTCTTGAAGCCGCGCGCGACCTCCAGCAGGGTGGCGATGCCCGAGGCGTTGTCGAGCGCGCCGTTGTTGATCTTGTCCTCGCCGGGCTTGGCGTTCTCGCGGACGCCGATGTGGTCCAGGTGCGCCGACAGGATGATCGTCTGGGCCTTCAGGGCCGGATCCGCGCCCTCGATCAGGCCGACGACGTTGCTGCTCTCGCGCTTCTCGATCTCGGTCTTGACGTTGATGCTGGCCTTGGAGGTCAGGGCGAAGCCCTTGACGGCGCCGTCCGGCTTCTCGGACTCGGCCAGCACGTCGGCCAGGGCCACGGGGGCGCCGGCGAACAGCTTGGCCGCGCCGGCCTGGCTGATCGAGGCCAGGGCCGGGGCGCTGGGCGCGCGGATGGCGCCGACGTCGTTGGCGTCGCGCCAGATCACCCGCCAGCCGCGCATCATGCCGGCGCCGGCCGCGAACGGACGGCGCTTCTCGGCGCTGGGGCCCGACAGGGTGACGACGCCGATGGCGCCGCGCTTGGCGGCTTCCTGGCGCTTGGTGTTGGGGTTGCTGAAATGGGCGCGTTCCTCGGTCTGCAGCGACGACGGGGCGCCGTTCAGCATGACGACGATCTTGCCCTTCACGTCCAGGCCCGCGTAGTCGTCGCGGCCCGTGGCCGGATTGACCAGGCCGTAGCCGACGAAGACCAGCGGCGCGTCGACCTTGAGGTCGGCTGACTGGGCCTGCGGGTTGGGCAGGTAGTCCTCGCCGTACTTCAGGGCGAGCGTCTGGCCGTCGGCGCCGGTCAGGCCGAACGCGCCCTCGCCGGCCCCGCGGAAGGCGATCAGCGGCACGTGCTGCTGGTACGAGACGCCGGTCGCCGTCTTGTCGCCGGCCGGCTTGACGCCCAGCAGGGCGTATTGGGCGGCGACGTAGTTGGCGGCGATGTCATAGCCGCGCGTGCCGGTCTCGCGGCCTTCCATCAGGTCGTCGGCCAGGAAGGTCATGTGGGCCTTGATGGCCTCGGGCGAAGGAACGAAATCCGAGGCGGGCGCGGCCTTCTTGCCGGCCTTCTCGGCGATGGCGACCGGCTTGGCCGGTGTGGCCGCGAGAACCGGTTGCGCCACCATGAGCAGGGCGGCGCTGGCGAGCGCGACACGACGCGTGAACGACATTTCTACAGAGACTCCCGGGGAGCGGACCGCCCCCCGGCCCGCGAAGGGGCGAACCATGTCGGGACGATGACGGCTTGTCGATACGGCCGAGCCTGAACGTTTTGTAATGTTGGACAGGTTTTGCGCGGAGACCGCCGTTGACGCCTCGCCCCCGCTGCTTGGCCGCGCGCCTTGCGACAACGGCGTTCGCGCGCGGTTTGGTTGGCGAAAGATTCACCCTGTCGAGGTCGCCTGGAAAGGTCCCGCCGAAAGGTTAACCGCCGCTAAAAAAGATGACCAAGTCGTGAATTTTACCATTTTTGGTTGTAAGGTCTTAACCCAACCGGCCAGATAACCAAGGCGTAGAACGGAGACACCCCATGCAGGCTCTCTCAATCGCCGCCTCGGGCATGATGGCCGCCGCCGACCGGCTCAACGCTTCGGCCCAGCGGGTGGCGGCTTCGGACGCCCACGCCGCCGAAAGTGTTGGGGAAGTCGACTACGTCAAGGAGCGCACCGACCAGATCGGCGCCGCGACCGACTTCAAGGCCAATGCGGCGGTGGTTCGCGTGGCCGACGAGATGAACAAGCGCCTGCTCGACCTCAAGGTCTGAGCACCGCGCCTTTACCAGTTCCCGCGTTAGGGCCTGTCTTCGCTCGGGAGTCACCCGACCTGGACGCGCTCGCCCCGCCAGACGCCTGAAGTGCGCCCCCCTTGCCTAGGGTGTCTGGCCGCCGCCTCCCGCTTTGCCCCCTAGTCTTGCGGGAGGCGGCCCCCACCTTTTGGGGGGCTAAAGCAAGAGTAAAAAACCCTTGTCATCCCGGCCGCGGCGAAGCGGAGAGCCGGGACCCAGGGGCGGCCGCAATGCATTTGCCCCTGGGTCCCGGACAGCGCTACGCGCTTCCGGGATGACAAGGATTTTGGCTGTAGGTCGGGGGCCTGGAAGGCGCCTACTTCGCCTTGTCCATCAAACCCGCGAAGCGTTCGAACAGGTACAGGCTGTCGGTCGGGCCGGGCGAGGCTTCCGGGTGGTGCTGCACCGAGAACACCGGCTTGTCGGCCAGCTGGATGCCGGCGTTGGTGCCGTCGAACAGCGAGACGTGGGTCTCCCGCACCGGGGCCGGCAGGCTCTCGCTGTCCACGGTGAAGCCGTGGTTCATCGAGACGATCTCGACCTTGCCGGTGGTCAGGTCCTTGACCGGATGGTTGGCGCCGTGGTGGCCCTGCTCCATCTTCACGGTCTTGGCGCCCAGGGCCAGGGCCAGCATCTGGTGGCCCAGGCAGATGCCGAACACCGGCTTGCCGCTCTGCACCAGCTTCTGGATTTCCGGCACCGCATAGGCGCCGGTCGCGGCCGGGTCGCCGGGGCCGTTGCTCAGCAGCACGCCGTCCGGGTTGCGGGCCAGGATGTCCTCGGCCGAGGTGTTGGCCGGCACCACCGTGGCGCGGGCGCCCACATGGGCCAGGGCCCGCAGGATGTTGCGCTTCACGCCGTAGTCGATGACGACCACTTCGTACTTGGGCTTGTCCAGCTTGGCGTAGCCTTCCGGCCAGGACCACAGGCCCTCGTCCCAGGTGAAGGTCTGGGTGGTCGAGGCGTCCTTGGCCAGGTCCAGACCCTCCAGGCCGGCCCAGGCCTTGGCCTTGGCGACCAGGGCGTCCAGGTCGAACTTGCCGTCGGGCGCGTGGGCGATGACGCCGTGCGGCATGCCGGTCTCGCGGATCTTGCGGGTCAGGGCGCGGGTGTCGATCCCGGCCAGGCCGATGACGCCGCGGGCCTTCATCCAGGCGTCGAAGTCGCTGTTGGCGCGCCAGTTGGCCTGCTCGGTCGGGACGTCGCGGAACAGGGCGCCGCGGGCGGCCGTCTCGGCCACGCCGGTGATCTGCTCGACGTCCTCGAGGTTGGTCCCGACATTGCCGATGTGCGGGAAGGTGAAGGCGACGATCTGGGCCATGTAGGACGGGTCGGTCAGGATCTCCTGATAGCCCGTCATGGCGGTGTTGAAGCACACCTCGCCGACCGCGTCGCCGACCGCGCCGCAGCCCACGCCTTGCAGGATGGTGCCGTCGGCCAGGGCCAGAACGCCGGTGACGCCGGGGAGAAGGTCTTGGGACATTCTGTGGAGCGCTCCTGGACGCGTGTTGAGGTGTCTATTGTCGCAAAAAGGCGGGCTGGGTGTAACCCCGGCCCAGCCCCGGCGAGCCGGGGCGTTCGCCTGCAAGAAAGCGGTCGGGCTTTTGGCCCGACCGCCGCGCAAACGGCGCGGTGTCTAGGGGGTATGGGGGAGGGGGTCAACCCCTGCTGATCACGCGGATTTCGCTTGGCGCCACATTCCCGTGATCGACGAACGCGCACCCTCGCGCGACGGGCTCAAAAGCCCTTATGGTACAAGGCTTCCAGGCCCGAGACACCTGAAGCACCAGACGAACACGGGAGGACGGCCCCATGCTCGAACTGCGCCCCAATTGCGAGTGCTGCGACGCGGACCTGCCGCCGGCCAGCCCCGCGGCCCGAATCTGCACGTTCGAACACACCTTCTGCGCCGACTGCGCGGACATCCGGTTCGAAGAGATCTGCCCCGACTGCGGCGGCGGCCTGGTGGCCCGGCCGATCCGGCCCGACGCCCAGCTGCACCGTTATCCGGCCTCCCTGCGGCGGGTGAACAGGGGCCACCGGTATGGGCCGGCCGCGCGCCGCGACCCGGAGCGCCCGACGGGCTGGAACTAGGGCCTTTTCCAATCCCACGGGATCGGTGAACGGTTCCAGTTTGGCGCCTTCACGCCCTTTGCTGACGACGAACGCACGTCCGCCGCGTCGAGATACGCGCGCGTCGACGCCATCGCGCCCGCGCGGCCGCCAACTCCTCCTAAACACGCCAGGATCGCGACCGGGTCTCCCTCGGCCGGCGCGCGAGCGTGGCCCTGGCGCCGCAGTTCCCGCGAAGCGTCCGAGGGGGCATGACAACGAGGTCAGACCACATTGACTTGATAGGACTTACCTCGTAACCGTGTCGAGTGTGACCGCTACCACCGCCAAGCGGAGCGTAATCGTCGGCCAACCGGGAAGGGACGGCCGATCAGCCGCACGGCGACAACGAAACAAGTGCTCAGAGCACTGTCATGGGGAGAGAAACATGTCGTCTATTCGACACCACGGGTCCGTTCGTCGCCTGGCCTTGATCGGCGCGACCTGCCTGACCACTTTGGCGATTGCCCAGGCCACTTACGCTCAGACGACCGCCCCGGCGCCGGCCGCGGACACCGCCGTCGACGAGATCGTCGTCACCGGCTATCGCAAGAGCCTGGCGCAATCGACGGTCGCCAAGCGTGAGACCACCGGCTTCGCCGACGCCATCTTCGCCGAGGACATCGGCAAGTTCCCCGACTCCAACATCGCCGAGTCGTTCAACCGCATCCCCGGCATCACCATCACCCGCGACATCACGGGCGAGGGCACCAACGTCGCCATCCGCGGCCTGGGGTCGAACTTCACCAACGTGACGCTGAACGGCGCCTCGATCGCCGTGGCCTCCTCGGGCGCCACCGACGCGCAGGGCACCGACCGTTCGGTCGACCTTTCGTTCTTCCCGACCGATCTCTTCACCAAGCTGACGGTCAACAAGAGCTATTCGGCCAGCCTGCTGGAAGGCGGCGCGGCGGGTAACATCGACATGCGCTCGGCGCGTCCGTTCGACCGCCCCGGCCAGCACCTGACGATGAACGTCCAGGGCGTGAAGCCCGACGGCGCCAAGCTGGGCGGCAAGGGCTCGCTGATCGCCAGCAAGACCTGGGACAATTTCGGCGTCCTGTTCGGGGTTTCGGGCCAACGCCTGCACACCGACACGCGCGGCTACGAGACCATCGGCTTCACCAACCCGAACCTGTCGGCGGCCCAGTGCGGCGCGACCAGCGGCTGTAACGCCACGGGCGGCGGCAACTGGACGATCCCGGCCACGGTGCCGGTCGGCGCGGGCGCGGGCCTAGTGGCCGGCACGGTCATCGACCGCGACTTCCTGCTGTCCAAGAACCCTGGCGCGACGATCCAGCAGATCGACAACGGCCTGCTGCCGCGCCTGGGCCGTCCGTCGGCCGAGTACGGCCGCCGCGATCGGATCAACCTGGTCGGCAGCGTCGAGTGGCGTCCGAACGACGACATGAATTTCTATGTCGACGGCATGTACGGCTCCAAGAACAACGACCTGATCCGCGAAGACATGATGTGGATCGTGCGCAACGGCGCGATCATTCCGACCAACACCAAGTACGACAAGACCGACTGCTCGGCCGGCTGCACGGTCACGCAGGGCACCTACGCCAACTCGCAGTTCTTCTTGGAATTCCGTCCCTATCTCGAGAAGACCGAGCTGTGGGGGATCAATCCGGGCGGCGAATGGCGCATCAACGACAAGCTGAAGGTCGAGGCCCAGGCCAACTACACCAAGAGCACCTTCCACCGCGAAAGCCCGACCTTCGGTCCGGTGACCGCGCTGGGCCTCGGCACGACGGTCGACTACACCTACAACCCGAACGGTCCGCCGACCATCAAGAGCAGCGTCGACCTGAACAACCCGGCCAACTTCGTCTGGAACGGCGGCCGGTTGAACATGCAGGACGAGAAGCGCTGGTACGAGACCAAGGGCGCCCGCGCGGCCATCACCTGGGGCGACGAGAAGCTGAACCTGAAGTTCGGCGGCAACTATGACGACGTCTCGCGCACCATCCGCGGCTACGACAACACCACGCCGTGGCAGAACGCGACCTGCGGCAACAACCCCAGCATCAACCTGACCTCGCCGAACGGCGCCCCGCCGTGCCAGGGCCTGAACCAGCCGGGCGCCGCTCCGGCCGGCTATCCGACCTATCCGGGCTACGGCACGGGCGCCACGGCCGGCCAGACCGGCACGCTGACCTACGGCGGCTCGCTGATCCCGACCGCCAACCTGGCCAGCTACCTGAAGCCCGGCCCGGCCGGCTTCGTCACGGTCGACTGGGACAAGGTCAAGCAGGCCACCGGCTACGACAAGCTGCACGACGCCTCGCCGGAAACCGGCGGCTCCAACACCGGCGCCAGCGGCGGCTATATCAACGAGAAGAACAGCGCGGCCTATACCGAGCTGAACGGCGTCACCCAGGTGATGGACAGCGACCTGCGCTTCAATGTCGGCGTCCGCTACGTCCACACCAAGCAGACGATCGGCGGCCGCGTCTCGCTGGCGGATCCGCGCAACACCCTGCCGGGCGGCGCTCAGCTGCCGGACGGCGCGCGCTATCCGAACGTCACCAACTTCGTCTACGTCGAGAACACCTATTCCAAGTGGCTGCCGGCCGCCAACATCGCCTATGACGTCGGTGAGCACGCCGTGGCCCGCGTGGCGGTGTCGGAGACGATGACCCGTCCGGACCCCGCCGCCCAGCTGCCGGGCGTCAGCTTCGGCGCGCCGTCGGCCGACCAGGCCACGATCGGCAACTCGGCGCTGAAGCCGTACTTCTCGAAGAACATCGACCTGGGCTTCGAGTTCTACACCGGCCAGGAAGGCGTCATCGCGGTCAACGCGTTCCGCAAGTCGCTGACCGGCTTCACGACCAACAACGTCGTGACCCAGCCGTTCTCGGCCCTGGCCCAGTACGGCATCACCTACGACACCCTGAACGACACCCAGAAGACGGCCATCAACTCGCGTGGCGGCCCGACCCAGGCCCAGGTGCAGATCCAGTCGCAGATCAACGTGCCCAACAAGCTCACGATCAACGGCCTGGAATTCCAGTGGGTGCAGCCGCTCGACTTCCTGACCAGCCGCTTCGGCGTCGAGGGTCTGGGCGTCAACGCCAACGCCACCATCGTCGACCAGACCAGCAACGGTCCGGCCATCGCCTACGGCGTTGCCAAGTACACCTACAACCTGACGGGCTATTACGAGCACAACGGCGTCAGCCTGCGCCTCAGCCACGTCTACCGGAAGGGCTCGCAGTCCAGCGGCGCCAACCAGAACGGCGTCACCGCCGCCGCCCTGTTCGCGGACGACTACAAGCAGACCGACTTCTCCTCGAGCTACGACCTGGAGAAGATCTTCGGCATGAGGAACGCGCCGCAGGTGACGTTCAACGTGACCAATCTCACCAACGAGTCGCTGCGCTCGCACTTCCAGTACGACAACGCGACCTTCACCTACTACAAGCCCGGCCGCCAATACGTGGTCGGTCTGCGGATGAGCTTCTAGGGCTCCTCCGGCGCGGTCCCCGTCCGTCGGTCCGAAAACCTCGGACCGGCGGGCGGTCGCGCTCCATCCAGCCTTCAAGCGTGGGCGATCCGCCTCCTCCCGCCCGCGCGGCCTCACGGCGTGTCCCGTTCCTGGGCGCGCCGATTTTTTTTGGGAAAGCGCCGGAATGGACGGCGGCGCCGGACAACTTGTCGCGGCGATCCATCCGTCCAAGATTCACGATCGTTAACCGGTCAGGGTGCAAGCTCCAGCGTGCAAGGAGCACCCGCCATGATCCCCACCGCCGTCCCGTTCAAGCTGCCCAGCCGCTCGGTCCTCAGCCTGACCGAGACCGTGCTGCACATGGCGCTTTCGGCGGCGATTCCGATCAGCGCGGTGGTCTTCGCGGTGCTCAGCTTCTAGAGCATTTTCCGACGAAGTGGATACCGGTTCGTCGTCAGAAAATGCGTTAAAACAAGAGCCTAGAGCATTTCGCCGCGCGCTCCGGGGCGCCTTCAGGGCTCGCCTCGGCCCCGCAGCCGCGACCAATGCTGGGTCGCGGCCTCGCCGGGTTGGTCCAGCGCCTCGTCCAGGTGGACCAGGATCCGCGCGGCGCCGAAGAACAGCAGCCAGACGACGGCGAAGAACCGCAAGAGATCGGCCTGATGCGGGGCGCGGGCGGCCCAGGCCAGGAGGCCTGTGAAACCGCCGAGGCCGGCGACCAGCAGGATCATCAACAGGCGGCGGTGAGCGGGGGAGGGCTTGTACATGGCGGTCTGTCCACTAGACGCGCCTTTAGTACCCCCGCCCCGCATAAGCGCTCCACATGGGAGCGAGCCCTCCGGCGTAAGGGCCGTATAAAACTCAGCCGATCGGCGGCAGCCCGTCCATGATCGCCGTCAGGGCCAGGACGGTCTGGGCCTCCATGGCGCTGTGGCCGGCGTTGGTCTTGACGTAGCTGGCCGGGGCCGCGCCCACCCTCGCCATCGCCGCCACCAGCCGCGAGGCCTGGGTCAGCGGGCAGACCTGGTCGAAGCGGCCGTGGACGATGTGGGTCGGGATGGCGGCGATCTTGTCGACATGGCCGACGATGTAGTCAGGCTCAAGGAACAGGCCGTTGGCGAAGAAGTGGGCCTCGATCTGGGCGAAGCACAGGGCGAAGTCGGCCTCGCCGAACTTCCCGGGATCGCTGTCCTTTGGGATCATGTTCGAGATCGTGCCTTCCCAGACCGACCAGGCCACGGCGGCGCGCAGCTGGCGGGCGCGGTCGGCGTCCGTCCTGGCCTCCATGTCGAAGATCGCCTTGTAGGCGGCCATCATGTCGCCGCGCTGTCCGGCCGGGATCTCCTCGACGAAGGCCTTCCACTCGTCGGGATAGGCGACATAGCTGCCCGGCTCGGTCAGGGCGTAGGGCGCCGCTTCGAACGTCGCGGCGTTGCCCTGGTACATGTAGAGCAGGTCCTCGCTCGCGCCGAGGAAGATGCCGCGCAGGATCAGCGAAGCCACCTTGTCCGGGTGGCGGATGCCATAGACCAGGGCCAGGGTGCTGCCCCAGCTGCCGCCGAACACGTGCATCTTGCCGGTGATGCCGAGGGCGTCGCGCAGGCGGTTGATGTCGTCGACCAGATGGTCGGTGTCGTTGCGGGTCAGGGCCACTCGCGGCCCATGGGTGGCGACCGTCGGCTCGCTCTTGCCGCAGCCGCGCTGGTCGAACAGGATCACGCGGTAGCGCTGGGGATCGAAGAACCGCGACATCACCGGCGCGCACGCCCCGCCCGGACCGCCGTGCAGGAACATCACCGGCTCGCCGTCCGGATGGCCGTATTCTTCCCAATAGAGCTTGTGGCCAGAACCCTCGTCGCCCGCCTGGTCGACCTGCAGCAGACCCGCGCGGTTGGCCGGCGCCAGCGGATACTTCCACTCGGTGGTGACGGTGCTGACGGCCTGCAGCTTCGAGAAATCCATGGGGCACACCTTCGGGTTCGACAGTCCTGGCCTACCGCGCCGGAAAGCGCAGCGCCATCGTCAATGCGCCGTCAGACCTTGGCCTTGAACTTGTAGACCAGCGACACCCGCACCGCCCGGGCGTTGGGCGCGAGGTCGCTGTCGATCACCACGCCCCCGTCCCGATAGCGGCTGCGCTGCCGGTTGGTGTTGAAGATGTCCGTGGCGTTCAGGGTCACCGAATAGCGGGCGTCCAGCTTGTGGCTCCAGGTGGCGTCCAGCTGATGGTAGGCGGCCTGATAGCCCTGCAGCGTAGGGGTCTTGCCCGCGCCGCTGAGGTTGAACTGCAGCTTGTCGCCGTTCTTCAGGACCTTATCGACCACGAGATTGCCGGAATAGTTCGTCCGGGTCGTGGTCGCCAGGGTCGCGGTGGCCGGGACCAGTTGCCGGCGGAAGACGTTCAGGTTGACGACGTATTTCCAGCCGCCGGGCGCCTCGCCGCGGGCGTTGACCTCCAGCCCTCCGGACGTCGCGCGGTCGTAGTTCAGCGGCCGGATCGCGGTGGTGAGGTCGGGGTTCCAGGTCGTATAGCTCTGCCAGGGATCGTGGCTGACGCGGTAATAGGCCGTCAGCCCCAGGGTCGTCTTGCCGAAGGTCCGCTCGTAGCCGCTCTCGTAGGAGTCGGTGGTGGTCGAGGCCAGATCCAGGTTGCCTTGCATGGCGCTGCGCTGGTTGCTCGGCGTCCGTCGGGGGTCATAGAGCTCCAGTTCGGGCCGTAGGATGCGGCGGCTGTAGCTGGCCTTGAGCTTGCCGCCGATGAGCGGATGCGACAGGTGGAACGAGGGGAACAGGCGCGTGACGTCGCGGTCCCGCGAGGCCGCCGCCGTATGCAGCCGCAGGGATTCCGTCTCCGCCCGCAGGCCGGGCATCAGCTTGAAGCCGGCGAACGGGAACTGATAGGTCGCATAGCCCGAAAGGCTGGCGCGCCGGGCGTTGAACACGCCCAGATCGCCGGTCGCCAGGCCCAGCGCGCCGATGTCGCCGTCATAGGACCGGAAGAGGTCGCGCTCGACGCGGTTGGCTTCCAGGCCGGTGGTCAGGATGGCGCCGCCGGTCAGGTTGGCGACTACCGCGACCTTGGCCTGGTCGTCCGGCCCTCGGACGCGCTTGGCGTCGCCGTAACGCTCAACCAGCGTTGTCGGGGTGCTCTGTCGGTCGTCGTGGTCCGTGCGGGTCCGATTGTCGCTCTGGGAATGCGAGAGATTGGCTTCAAGCGAGCCGCGATCGTCGGGCCAGGTGTCGGAATAGCTGACCTCGATGTCGTCGGACCGGTTCGTGTCGCGCTGCGTCCCGGCCTCCTCCGACTGCACCGGAGCGCCGCTGAACGCTTGATAATGGGCCAGGTTGTCGACGCGGAAGCGACTGCCCATGTGGTGGGCCTCGACACTCAGTTCGCGGTTCTCGGAAAGCCGCCGGGTGACGCCCAGAGAGGTCTGGGCGAAGTCCAGCTGGGACTTGCCGTGGCTGTCCCGCGCCACCAGGCGCTGACCGGTCGCGGCGTCGCGCTGGCTATATTCGGCGTCGGTTTCCGCCGGGCCTTGGATCAGCATGACGCGGCCGTCGACGCTCCAGTCGCCCTTGGTGGCCGAGGCGCTGGCCGAGATCTGGGTTTGCTCGTGCGTGTCGGCCCGCGCCGAGATCGTGCCGGAGACGCCCAGAGCGCGGTCCTCGCGGGTGACGATATTGATGATCCCCGCCGTGCCGTCGGGCGAGAACTGAGCCGACGGGTTGGTCATCACCTCGATGCCGCTGACACTGGAGGCGGGCAGGGATTGCAGGACCGAGGTCCCGGTGGGCGGCGGCTTGCCATTGATCAGGACCTGGACGCCCGGATCGCCGCGCAGCGCGATCCGTCCGGTCGGCGACACCGTCACCGAGGGGATGCGATTGAGGATGTCCAGGGCGACGCCGCCCTGCGATCCGGCGTCCGCGCGGACGTCGTAGACGCGGCGGTCGATCTTGTCGCGAACCTGGGCGGGCCGGGCGGTGACGACGATCGACTCGACCTTCTGGGCCGCCTCCACGGACGCGGCGGCCTGGAACCACATGAGCACCATCGACACCCTGCCTTGAGATCGCCAAGGGCTCTCACGGCGAAGCTTGGTTCGCAATCGAAAGTTGCAGGCTGGGGACCGGTGATCTTTTGGGAGAGTGGCCTTGTCGCCTCAGGCCGTCCGGCTGGAGACCAGATTGGCGCGCGCGCGGGTGTGGATGGCGTCGGGGCCGTAGACCATGACCGGGGCGCGCATCAGCTTCTCGATCGCGGCGCGGACCGGGGCCTCGCGGTCGTAGGCGGCGCGCAGTTCGGCGGCGCGCAGGGCCACGCGGGGCGGACGGCGTTCCTCGGGAGTCTGGAATAGGCCCAGGACGTCGCCAAGCTCGCGCTGCGACAGGAAGAGGGCCAGCGGCGCCGACAGGATCAGGCCCAGATAGACCGGGCTGGACCACCAGAACATCACCGGGTCCAGGGCGAAGACCAGGGCCGCGGCGACGCCGCCGATGCCCATGTGGGCGCGGTGGACGCGCCAGGCCTCGCGGCGGGTCAGGCGGCCGGGGTCGCGCTGCTGGGTCGCCCAGCCGGCGTCGCGGCCCAGCAGCACCTGCAGCACCGACACGCTCTGCATCAGCATCAGCACCGGCGCGACCAGGGCCGACAGCACGATCTCCATCACCATGCTGGCGACGAAGCGATAGCCGCCGCCGAACGCCTGGCGCTGGGCGCGACCGCGCAGGACCAGCGCGCCCGCCATCAGCTTGGGCGCGATCAGCAGGGCCATGGTCAGGCCCCACAGCCAGGCGGCGGCGTCGGCGCGGATCAGCGCCGAGGCGCCGCCTTGCTCCATCCACACCCCGGCTCCAGCGATCAGCAGGAACAGCCACAGCGGCGAGGTGGCGTAGGACAGGACGCCCCGCAGCAGGTGCAGGCGGCTGACCCAGTGCAGGCCCTTGGCCCCGATCACGCCCAGGTGCTGCAGGTTGCCCTGGCACCAGCGGCGGTCGCGGATGGCCATGTCGAGGATGGTCGGCGGGGTCTCCTCGTAGCTGCCGGTCAGGTCGGTCGCCAGGCCGATCTTCCAGCCGCCCCGGCGCATCAGGGCCGCCTCGACGAAGTCGTGGCTCATGATGTGGCCGCCGAACGGACGCGGCCCCGGCAGGTGCGGCAGGCCCGCCTGCGCGGCGAAGGCCCGCGTGCGGATCATGGCGTTGTGGCCCCAGTAGTTGCCCTCCGCGCCCGACCACCAGTCCTGGCCGGCCGACAGCATCGCCCCATAGGCGCGCGAGGCGAACTGCTGCAGCCGCGCGAACGGCGTCTCGCCATTGATGATCGAGGGCGAGGTCTGCAGCAGGCCCAGCTTCGGGTCGCGCTCCATGCGGTGGGTCAGGCGGATCAGGGTGTCGCCGGTCATCAGGCTGTCGGCGTCCAGGATCAGGAACTGCGCATAGGCCCCGCCGAAGCGCTCGACCCATTCGGCGATGTTGCCGGCCTTGCGGTCGGTGTTCTTCTCGCGCCGGCGATAGAAGATCCGCGCCTTGGGGCCCAGCCGCGCGCGCAGCCGCAGCACGCCGACGGCCTCCTCGCGGGCGACGGCCTCGACCCGCGTGTCGCTGAGCACGAAGATGTCGTAGAGCTCGGCCACCTCGCGCTGGTCCAGGTCTTCGTACATCGCCTGGATGGCGGCCAGGACGCGGCCGGAATCCTCGTTATAGGTCGGGGCCAGCAGGGCGGTGCGGGTCAGGATCACCGGCTGCGGCTGCTCGCGGCCGTCGCGCGCGCGCCAGCAGGTCCAGAAGCCGCCCACCGCGCTCATGAAGGCGAAGGCCACCCAGGCGAACAGCAGCACGAACAGGCCGAAGGCGACGCCGTCGACCAGGCTGAAGCCGCCGGGCGAGAACAGCAGCGCGGTGATCACCGCCGTGACGGCGGTCAGCACGCCCGAGCCCGCCAGCAGCACCCAGCGGCGTTCGGAGACGTCCGGGCCGGCCAGCGGCGTCAGCCGGCCCTCGCGCAGGCTCTGGGCGGGCATGGCCAGCGGCTTCTCCGCCGGCAGCCACGCGGCGAACGAGGCGGGCGCGGGCCTGGCCGGCGGCGGGGCCAGCTTCAGGGCGGGGAGGGGACGGGCGCTCGCGCGTCGTTCGGAGGACAACAAAGCCACTACACTCTGGGTTCGGGGAGGCGGGAGCCGTCGGCAAGCCAAGTTCGCGACGGCGCGGTTGGTTTCACGGCGCGGGCGGAAAAATCAGCGCCGTCCAGGTTTCGCTCAACGCGCGCCCCTTCTGCCTGAGGACGACGCGCACATCGGCTGGTTCCGCGCCATCGCAGACCACGTCGAAGGTCACGCGCCACAGGGCGTCGGTCTCGTTCTCGTGGCGGGCGCCGGGATAGTGCGACAACAGGCGGATCTGGCCGTTGCGGGCGGTGACGTCGGCCTCGATGTCGATCGCGGCGCGCAGCGCCAGCAGGTTGGCGCCCCGGAACTCGACGGCGACCTTGCGGCCTTGCGCGGCGGTGTCGCGCCCCGGCTCGCCTGGTCGGCCCGAGCGGCTGGCCACGACCTTGGCGAGCTCGGTCTCCGGCGCGTCGGCTGTCCAGTGCAGGCGATAGGTCAGCTCGACCTGGCTCCCGGCCTTGACCGGCGCGTCCGGCGTCCAGAAGGCGACGATATTGTCGTTGGTCTCGCTGTCGGTCGGGATCTCGACCAGGCGGACCGAGCCCTTGCCCCAGTCGCCGATCGGCTCGACCCAGACGCTGGGCCGGCGCTCGGCCCTGGCCTGGTCGTCGTGATAGTGTTCGAAATCGCGGTCGCGCTGGATCAGGCCGAAACCCTTGGGGGTCTCGTCGCTGAACACGCTGGTCACCACGCGCCGGGGGTTGGAGAGCGGCCGCCACAGGCGCTCGCCCGCGCCGGTCCAGATCGCCAGGCCGTCGGAATCGTGGATCTCCGGCCGCCAGTCGACCGCCGGGACCGCGCGGTCCTCGCCGTACCAGAACATGCTGGTCAGGGGCGCGAAGCCCATCTGGTCGAACGCCCGCCGGAAGAAGACGTTGGCCTGCACGGTCTGGGTCAGGGCCAGGCCGTCGCGGTCGTTGACGAACCTGTAGGCCCCGACGATCCCCGGGCTCTCCATCAGGGCGTGGATGACGAGACGCCCCTCCGCGTCGCGCTCCAGCCAGACCTCGCGCCAGTCGGGAAACTCCTCGGGCTGGACGGCGTAGGTGTCGGCGGCGATCGCGCGGGCCGACAGCCCGTACTGGCCGAACGGCGCGGGCGAGCGGAAGTAGGACGCGCCATGGAACACCAGCCACTCGCCGCGATCGTCGCGGCTGATGGCGCGGAAGCCCGAGAAGCCGGCCTTGGCGGGCAGGGCGCGGACCGGGCTGTCGGCGGGCGACGAGAATAGGGTCGGGTCGTAGGCCAACGGCCGGGCGCGCCCGTCCTCGACCAGGTGGATGGTCACGGTCTTGGACACGCCCTGGCTGAGCGGGAACAGTTCGATGCCCCAGTCGCCGCCCCACAGCGGGATCTTCTCGCGATAGAACCCGACCGCCTGGGCGGCGTCATAGTCCATGGCCGCGACCTCGGCGGGCGGCGGGGGCGGGGCGACGTAGGGACGACCGGCCAGGGCGCGGGCGCGGGCCTGCACGACGTCGAACGAGAAAGGCGCCGGGCGCGCATCGGCCTGTCCGGGCGACAGGCTGGCGGCGACGGCGCCGCCGGCCAGGAGCGTCAGGGCGGCGCGGCGATCTAGCAAAGACAATAGGAAACCTCGGGCGATTACCGACTCGGCGCGCGGATAAACGAGACTTGCGGCCGAAATGGTTCAATCGTGTCGGGCCGGAAACCAGGCTTCCGGTCAGAAATGTCATCCGGCGGTCAGGCTGCCGACCGTGCGGGAACGGCAGTATGCCTCGTCCTCGCCTCGCCGCCGGACCCGGTCCCCCACCCCCAGCGATGGCGGCGGACGCGAGGGCGCCTTATCTTGTCGGCCCGGAACGTCCCCCGGCGTTCCGGGCCGCTGGTCGTGAGACGCCTCACTCTGATGAAGATCCTGATCGTCGAGGACGAGCCCAAGACCGTCGCCTACCTGCGCAAGGGGCTGACCGAGCAGGGCTATGCCGTCGACTTCGCCGCCAATGGCGAGGACGGCCTGCACCTGGCCCAGACCCTGGACTATGACGCGGTGGTGCTGGACGGCATGTTGCCGGGCCTGGACGGGGTCGAGGTGCTGGCGCGCCTGCGCCAGACCCGTCAGACGCCGGTGATCATGCTGACCGCCCGCGACAGCGTCGAGGACCGGCTGAAGGGCCTGGGCGCCGGGGCCGACGACTATCTGGTCAAGCCGTTCTCGTTCCTGGAGCTCTTGGCCCGGCTGCAGGCCATCACCCGTCGCGGCCGCAGCGAGTCGTCGACGATCACGGTCGGCGACCTGCACCTGGACCTTCTGGCGCGGCGCGCCACGCGGGCGGGCCGGCGCCTGAACCTGACGGCCAAGGAGTTCGCCCTGCTGGTCGTGCTGGGCCGCCGCCAGTCGCAGATCGTCTCCAAGACCATCATCACCGAGCTGGTCTGGGACATCAATTTCGACACCAACACCAACGTCGTCGAGGTCGCCATCAAGCGGCTGCGGGCCAAGATCGACGGGATGTTCGAGACCAAGCTGCTGCATACGGTGCGCGGCATGGGCTATGTCCTGGAGCATCGCCCCGAGGGGACGACGCCGTGACGCCCCGTTCGCTGGCGCCCAGGTCCATCGCCGGCCGCCTGGCCCTGATGTTCGCCATCGCCACCAGCCTGGTCTCCATGCTGGCGGGCGTCGCCCTGTTCAGCTTCCAGAGCCTGGAGCTGAAGCGCCACCAGGCCGAGGAGCTCAGCGCCCGTTCGCAGATCATCGAGGCGATGATCCGCAAGCTGGAGGATCCCGGCCGCTGGCCGCTGATGACCGACAAGCTGAAGTCGTTCACCCCGGCCGACGGCAGCCTCCGCTACCGGATCGAGTCCGCCGATCCGCGTTTCCGGTTCACGCCGGGCGCGGCGCTGGAGCCGGCCCGCGACGGTCTCGGCGTCATCCATGCCGACGGCAAGCGGTTCATGACCCTGGCCCGGCGCGTGCCCGCCTATGGGCGGCGTCCGGAGGTGCGGCTGGTCATCGCCGCCGACACCGCGCCGTTCGACGCCTCGCGCTATGTGCTGGGCGTCGCGGCGCTGGGCATGTCGGTGCTGACGACCGGGCTGGTCAGCCTGCTGGGCTGGTGGATCGCCCGACGGGGCCTGGCCCCGGTCGACCGCCTGTCGCACCGCGCCGGCGCCCTGAACCCGGCGGATCTCAGCCTGCGGATGCCGACCCGCGACCTGCCGGTCGAACTGGTCGGACTGATGAGCGCCTTCAACGGGGCGCTCGATCGCCTGCAGGCGGCCTATGAGCGGCTGGCGGCCTTCAACGCCGACGTCGCCCACGAGCTGCGCACGCCGCTGGGCAACCTGATCGGCCAGACCCAGGTCGCCCTCTCGCGCCCCCGCGACACCGACGAACTGGAAGAGACGCTGCACTCCAACCTCGAGGAACTGGAGCGCCTGCGCACGATCATCAACGACATGCTGTTCATGGCCCGCGCCGACCAGGGGGCGCTGGCGGCCAACCTGGCCCCGCTGTCGCTGGCGGCCCTGACCCACAAGACCGCCGACTTCCTGGACGTGCTGTTCGAGGACGCCGAGGTGCGACTGGAGGTGCGGGGCGACGCGACGGTCAACGCCGACGCCGCGCTGCTGGGACGGGCGGTGACCAACCTTTTGGACAACGCCATCCGCCACGGCGTCGCCTGCAAGACCGTGCGGGTGATGATCGAGCCGCGGGACAAGGCCGTCTGCCTGTCGGTGCGCAATCGCGGCGGCCCGATCCCCGAGGCGCATCTCGCCCGCCTGTTCGACCGCTTCTACCGCCTCGACCGCGCCCGCGAGCACAGCGGCGAGATCCACGGCCTGGGCCTGGCGGTGGTCAAGGCGATCGTCCTGATGCACGGCGGCTCGGTGTTCGCCCGCTGCGAGGGCGGCGAGGTGCTGATCGGGTTCCTGCTGCCGGGGAGCGAGGTGGTGGTGGCGCCTGAGCGGGAGACGGCGGGCCCCTCCCTCTCTCTTAGAGAGAGGGAGGGGCCCGCCGCCGTAGGCGGTGGGAGGGTGAGTGGTTACGGTCTGGCCGATAGGAGCGCCGCGAGGATGTCGTCAATGGTCCCGCCGGGATCGGTCATGACCCGTTCGTTGCGAAACCGCAGGACCACGTATCCGAGGCGCTCCAACGTCTCTGTTCGACGAGCGTCATAGTCGTCGCGACCGTCGTGGGCAGCGCCGTCGAGCTCGACGATCAGTTTGCCAGCCTCGCAAACGAAGTCCGCGAAATAACGATCAATCGCGATCTGGCGCATGAACTTGAAGCCGCCCACGCGGCGATTGCGAACGAGGTTCCACAGGACCTTTTCCGCAAGGGTCTGGTTCCGGCGAAGGCGTCGGCAGTTGGCGGTTCTATCCATGGTGGAAGCGTGGCTATAGCCCCGAGTCCTCGCAAATGAAGGAATCTGGATTTTCCGGCTGACGGCGTAACCACTCACCCTCCCACCGCTACGCGGCGGGCCCCTCCCTCTCTCTAAGAGAGAGGGGATTATGAAACGCTCCAACCTCCGCCCAGCGCCCGGATCAAATCCACGCTCGCCGACAGCCGCCTTGTCCGCAGGTCCTGCGCCTCGCGCCGCGCCTGCAGTTCCGCCGTCTGGGCGGTGACCACGTCGAGATAGCTGGCCGCCCCTTCGCGGTAGCGGGTGGTGGCCAGAGCGGTGGTGCGGACGGCGGCGGCGACGGCTTCGTCCTGGCGGCCTTGGGCGGCGGCCAGGCGGTTGGCCAGGACCATCTGGTCCTCGACCTCGCGGAAGGCGTCCAGCACCGTCTGGCGGTAGCCGGCGGCGGTCTCGTCGAACACCGCGCGGCCGCGGGCGACCTCGGCCTTGCGGGCGCCGCCGTCGAACAGCGGCAGGGCGGCGGCCAGCGGGCCCAGGGCCCAGACGTGGTTGGCGGCGGTCAGCAGGTCACCGCCACCGGACTGGTAGCCGCCGGCCGCGGCCAGGGTCACGCTCGGGAACCAGGCGGCGCGGGCCACGCCGACACGGGCGTTGGCCGCCGCCATCCGGCGCTCGGCCGCGGCGATGTCGGGCCGGCGCTGCAACAGGGTCGAGGGCGCGCCGACCGGGGTGACCGGGGCCTCGGTCAGTTCCGGCGCGGCGGCCAGGGTGAAGCTGGAGGCCGGCTCGCCGACCAGCACGGCGATGGCGTGTTCCAGCAGGGCGCGGTCGGCCACCGCCTGCTCGTACTGGGCCTGCGTCGCCGCCAGCTGGGTCTGGGCCCGGCCGGTGTCGAGGCCGCTGGCCGCGCCGCCACGCTGGCGGCGGTTGGTCAGGTCGAGCGCCTGGCGATAGGCCTCGACCGTCGAGCTCAGCACCGCGATCTGGGCGTCGGCCCCGCGCAGGCTGAAATAGGTATCGGCCAACTGGGCCTGCAGGCTGAGGCGCACCCCGGCCAGCTCGGCGGCGCTGGCTTCCGCGTCCGCCCGGCCGGCGGCGACCAGGTTTCGCACCCGGCCCCAGAGGTCCAGCTCATAGGCGGCGCTGGCCGCCAGGGTGGTGGTGTCGTAGCGGCCGTTGGCCGGGGTGCGCTGGCGCTCGACGCTGGCCGAGGCCCCGACGCTGGGGAGGAGAGCGCTGGAGGCTTGGCGCGACAGGGCGCGGGCCTGATCGTAGCGCGCAAGGGCGGCGGCGAGGTCGGCGCTGCCGGACTCGAGCCGGCGCTCAAGGCCATCGAGCGTCGGATCCTTGAACACCGCCCACCAGGCGGCGTCGCGGACCGCCTCGGCCGGCGCGGCCGGCGTCCACGGACCGGTGTCGCGGAAGGCGGCGGGCGCGGCGGGCGTCGGCGGCGCATAGGCCGGGGCCATCGAGCAGCCGGCGAGGCTCAGGCCCGCCAGGATCAGGAGACTAGCCCTTCGCACCGGCGGCTCCCTTCTTGGCCTTCACCACGTTGACGTGGTCGCCGGTGGCGATGGCGTCCGGCGGGCTGGTCACGATCCAGTCGTTGGCCGCGATCCCGCTGGCCAGTTCCAGCTCGGCCCCGTCGTCGCGGGCGATGCGGACCGGACGGATCGAGACGGTGTTGTCGCCGCCGACCACGGCCACGGCCGTGCCTTCCTTGCGGAACAGCAGGGCGTTGGAGGGGATCCGCACCGATGCGGTCGAGGTCGTGCTAGCGGCCTTCAGGTCCAGGCTGACCTGGGCGTAGGCGCCGGGCTTGAGGGCGCCGGCGGCGTTGTCGACCTCCAGCTGGATCAGCATCGACCCCGACTGGGCGTCGACCGCGTCGGCCGTGCGCGCCAGGCGGGCGTTGAAGGTCTGGCCCGGCAGATCGGGCGAGGCGAAGGTGGCGCTCATCCCGGGGCGGATCTGGCCGGCCAGGCTCTGCGGCACGCTGACATAGAGGCGCAGGCGGCGGGTGTCGGACACCGTGAACAGCGGCGAGGGCCGCGCGCCGCCGGCGCTGATCAGGGCGCCCTGGTCGGTGTCGCGGCTGGTCACCACGCCGTCGAACGGGGCGACGATGCGCTTGAAGGCGGTCAGGGATTCCAGCCGGCGGACATTGGCCACGGCCTCGTTGCGCATGGCCTCGCGGGCGGCCAGGTCGCCGGCGCGCTCGTCGGCCTCCTGCTGCGAGACGGCGTTCTCGCCGACCAGGCGCTTCCAGCGGGCGGCGGTGGTGGCGGCCAGATCGCGCTGGGCCTGGGCCGTGGCGAGGGCGGCGCGGGCGGCGACCAGCTGCTGGTCGACTTCCGGGGCGTCGATCTCGGCCAGCACCTGCCCCGCCTTCACCGGCTGGCCGATGTCGACATACCAGCGGCGCAGATAGCCGTCGGTGCGGGCGTAGACCGGGGCCTCGGCCCAGGCCTGCAGGCGGCCCGGCAAGACGAGGTCGGCGCTTTCGCCGCCGCCCGGCTGGATGACGTGGACCGTGGTCAGGGCGCTGGCCTGGCTGGTCTTCTTCAGGTCCTGGCTGGCCATCAGCCGCGAGGTCGCGCCCGCCGCCAGGATCAGCACGAAGCCCGCTCCGCCGATCAGGGCCAGGCGGCGCAGGCTTTTGGGGCTGGTCTTCGGGAAGTCGCGAGAGGGGGGAAAGTCGCCGGCGGGGGGCAGGGGGGACTCAGACATGGGCGACGCCTTCGGGGGAGGCGGCTTCCGCGCGGGGGCGGCGGCCGTGAACGATGGAGAAGATGGTGGGGACGAACAGCAGGGAGGCGCAGGTGGCGAAGATCAGGCCGCCGATCACCGCGCGGCCCAGCGGGGCGTTCTGCTCGGCGCCTTCGCCCAGCGCCAGGGCCATCGGCGCCATGCCGATGATCATGGCCAGGGCCGTCATCAGCACCGGGCGGAAGCGGGTGACCCCGGCCTCGAACGCGGCCTGGACCGCGTCGCCGGTGGCCGCCAGCCGCTCGCGGGCGAAGCTGACCACCAGGATCGAGTTGGCCGTGGCCACGCCCATGCACATGATCGCGCCGGTCAGGGCCGGCACCGACAGCGGCGTCCCGGTGGCGAACAGCATCCAGGCGATGCCGGCCAGGGCGGCGGGCAGGGCCGAGATGATCACGAACGGATCCAGCCAGGACTGGAAGTTGATGACGATCAGCAGATAGATCATCACCACCGCGCCCAGCAGGCCCCAGCCCATGCCGGAGAAGGCGGTGTTCATGGTCTGGAACTGGCCGCGCAGGTTCACCTTGACCTTGGCGGGCTTGTCCTTCTCGAGTTTCTTGAGGGCCTTCTCGATGTCGGCCGCCACGCCGCCCAGGTCGCGGCCTTGGGTGGCGGCGAAGACGTTGACCATCGGCTGGATGTTGTACTGCGAGACGACGGCGGCGGTGGAGCCCCGGCTGAGCGTCCCCAGTCCGCCCAGCACCTGCGGCGCCGGGTCGGCGGCGCGGGCCCCGGTGACCGGGATCGACCGCAGCTTGTCGAAGCTGTCCAGCATGTATTCCGGCGTCTGGGCGACGACGGGGTAGGAGACGCCGTTCTTCGGGTTCAGCCAGAACACCGGGGCGGTCTGCTGGCTGCCGGCCACGGCGCCGGCCAGGCTGGCGGTGACGTCGCGCTCGTCCAGGCCCAGGGCGTGGATGCGGGTGCGGTCGACGTCGAAGCGGAGCTCCGGCGCGGCGGCCGGCTGCTGGATGCGGACGTCGGCGATGCCCTTCACGCCCCGGATCTCGCGCAGGATCTTCTGGGCGTAGGCCTGGTTGGTCGCCGCGTCGCCGCCGGTGACCTGGATGTCGATCGGGGCCGGGCTGCCGAAGTTGAGGATCTGGCTGGTCACGTCGGCCGGCAGGAACGAGAAGGTCGCGCTGGGGAAGGCCTTGGGCAGTTCCTCGCGCAGCGCCTTGATGTAGCCGTCGGTCGGACGATGGCCCTTCTTCAGGCTGATCAGGATGTCGCCGTCCTGCGGGCCGATGGTCCCCGAGGCGTTGTAGGCGGTGTTGATGCCGCTGGAGGACAGGCCGATATTGTCGACGATGGTCTCGACCTCGTCGGTGGGGATCACGGTGCGGACGTGGCGCTGGATGCGGTCGAACAGGGCCGCCGACTCCTCGATCCGCGTGCCGACCGGGGCGCGGACGTGCAGGGCGATCGAGCCGGAGTCCACGGCCGGGAAGAAGTTGCGGCCCAGGAACGGGACCAGCGCCAGGCTCAGCAGGGCGAACGCCAGGAAGCCGACGACGAACACGCCGCGCGCGTCCAGAGCAAAGCCCAGCAGGCCGGCATAGGCGTCGCGCACCTTGGAGAAGCTCCGCTCGAAACCGCGCTGGAAGCGCACGAGGCGATGGGGCGACGGGGCCTCTTCGTCGTGCGGGACGTGCGGCTTGAGCAGATAGGCCGCCATGGTCGGCACCAGGGTCCGCGACAGCAGGAACGAGGCGATCATCGCGAACACCACCGACAGGGCCATCGGCACGAACAGGAACCCAGACACGCCCGGCAGGAAGAACATCGGCACGAAGACGATGCAGATGCACAGCAGGGACACGAAGGCCGGGGTGACGATCTGGGCCGCCCCGTCCAGGATCGCCGTCCGGACGTCCTTGCCGTGCTCCAGGTGCCAGTTGATGTTCTCGATGGTGACGGTGGCGTCGTCGACCAGGATGCCGACGGCCAGGGCGAGGCCGCCCAGGGTCATGACGTTCAGGGTCTGGCCGAACGCCGCCAGGGCCGCGATCGCCGCCAGCACGGCCAGCGGGATCGAGACGGCGATGATCACGGTCGAGCGCCACGAGCCCAGGAACAGCAGGATCATCAGCGAGGTCAGCACGGCGGCCAGGGCGCCTTCGTGGACCACGCCCTCGACGGCGGCCTTCACGAAGGTCGACTGGTCGTTCAGTGGGGTGATGGTCAGTTCGGGCGGTAGCTGGGCCTTCAGGTCGGGCAGGGCGGCCCGGACCCCGTCGACGATGGCGATGGTCGAGGTGGCGCCCGACTTCAGCACCGTCATCAGCACCGAGCGCTGGCCGTCGACGTGGACGATGTTCTGCTGCGGCGCCGAGCCGTCGCGCACGTGGGCGACGTCGCCGATGCGGATGGTCGCGCCGTTGACGGTCTTGACGGGAAGGGCGTTCAGCTCCTCGACCGTGCCGGGGGCGTTGTTCAGGCGCAAGCTGTACTGGAACTCGCCGATCTTGACGAAGCCGGCCGGGGTGATCTGGGTCTGGGCCGCGATCGCCGCGCCGACGTCGGACGCCGACAGGCCCTTGGACAGCAGGGCCTGCGGGTCGATGTCGACCTGGATCTGGCGGGTCCGGCCGCCGAACGGCAGGGGGACGGCCGCGCCGGGCACGGTGACCAGGCGCGTGCGGATGACATTGACGCCGAAGTCGGACAGCTGCTGCTCGGACAGGCCCTGGCCCGCCAGGGCCAGCTGCAGGATCGGCACGGTCGAGGCGTTGTAGTTGAGGATCAGCGGCGGGGTCACGCCCGGCGGCAGCTGGCGCAGCAGGGTCTGCGAGATGGCGGTGATCTGGGCGTTGGCCAGGCGCACGTCGGCTCCCGGCTGGAAGTAGATCTTCACCACCCCGACCCCTTGCAGCGAGGTGGCCTCGATGTGGTCGATGTCGTTGACCGTGGTGGTCAGGGTCCGCTGGTAGGGGGTCAGGATCCTCCCCGACATGTCGGCCGGCGACAGGCCGCTATAGGTCCAGGCCACCGCCACGACGGGCACGCGGATGTTCGGGAAGATGTCGGTCGGCGTGCGCAGGATCGCCAGGACGCCGACGATCAGGATCATCGCGGCCATCACGACGAAGGTATAGGGACGCGCCAAGGCCGTCCGCACGAGCGATATCATACTGAATTCCGTCGTTGCGGAGGGGAAGCTTGGGCCGGGTCTAGCAAGGCCAAGGGGTCCGCAGCCTGACGGCCAACTGACAAGATGGTCAGGGAGGGTCAAGGGCCCTCTCGCGACCGCCGAGCCGTTTTGCTATGGCTGCCTCAATGAGCACCATCACCACCGTCGGCGTCGACGCCGACGACACCCTCTGGCACTGCGAGAGCAAGTTCCGGCTGTCCCACGCGCGGTTCCTGGACCTGCTGTCCGATCACGGCGATCCCGAGAAGATCGAGCACCAGCTTCTGGCCGTCGAGAAGCGCAACCTGCGGGTCTATGGCTACGGGGCCAAGGGCTTCACCCTGTCGATGATCGAGACGGCGCTGGAGGTCACCGACGGCCGCGTCGACACCCGGGTGATCCGCGAGATCCTGGCCGTCGGCCGCGAGATGCTGACCGAGCCGATCGAGCCGCTGTCGGGCGTCGACAAGGCCCTGGCCGAGCTGTCGGACCGCTACCGCCTGATCCTGATCACCAAGGGCGATTTGCTGCACCAGGAGCAGAAGCTGGCCTCGTCGGGGCTGGGCGACTACTTCGTGGCCGTCGAGATCGTGTCCGAGAAGGACGCCGGCACCTATCGCCGGGTCTTCGACCGGTACGGCACCGGCGCGGAGCAGGCGGTGATGGCCGGCAACTCGATGCGTTCGGACATCCTGCCGGCGCTGGAGGCGGGCTGCTGGGGCGCGCTGATCCCCTATCCGCTGGTCTGGTCGCACGAGGCGGCCGAGGCGCCGGTGGGGCATGAACGCTACGCGGAGCTGGGCAGCATCAGCGAGCTGCCGGGCTGGGTGGATCGGATCGCGCAAGGCTGAGCCAAGCATTTTGAACCCCTCTCTCATGGAGAGAGGGAGGGGCCCGCCGCGCAGCGGTGGGAGGGTGAGTGGGTACGCCGGTCGACGGCGTGCCGGCACTCCGTCAGGCGCCGTAACCACTCACCCCAACCCTCTCTCTAAGAGAGAGGGAGCGCGTTCAGCGTTTCCCGAGTTTGGCCAACGCATCCCGCGCCGGCCGCTCGAACCCGATCAGCGACAGATACGCCACCGGGATCAGCAGCACGACCCACAGCAGGCACCACAGCCGCATCGCGTCACCGTTCAGCCCCCACATCCCCAGCCCCACCCAGTTCAGCGCGATCTTCAGCGCGATCGGGTGCAACAGGTAGAGGCTGAAGCTCAGCTGCGCCCACGGGGCCAGGGCCTTGCTCACCCCGCCCTGCACGCCCGCCGCGTCGGCGGCGACGCCGGCCAGGCCGACGGCATAGATCAGGAACAGCAAGGCAGTCCGCGACGCCCCCGCCCAGGACGCGACGAAGAACGCCGCCAGCAGGGCCCACATCACGAAGCGGGCGAACGGCAGTTTCGCCAGCGCGTCCTTCAGCTGGAACGCCAGCATGCCCAGCATGAAGCCCGGCACGGCGCGGGCGACGCCGAAATTGTAGGTCCATTGCGAGAAGGTCTCGCCGGTGCGCGAGATCCACAGCAGCAGGGCCAGGCTGCCGAAGGCGACCGCCGCCGTGGCCTGCCAGCCGCGGGCGGTGATCCAGAACAGCAGGGGCAGGGCGACGTACATCCCCATCTCGGCGCTGATCGCCCAGCTGACGAAGTTCCAGGTCTGGGCGTGGCAGGTTCCCCAGGCGTGGATGAAGAGGATGTTCTGGGCGATGCACGAGACGTCGTAGCGCGACGGATCCCGCTCGTTCAGCACCCCGGCCCAGCCAAGGGCGGCGATGACCACGAACACCAGCATCGTCGCCCAGTGCAGCGGACCCAGCCGCGCGACCCGCTTCTGCAGGAAGTCGCGGTACCTGGCGACGGTGGTCAGGCGGCCGGTATAGATCGCGGCCATCACGTAGCCGGAGATCAGGAAGAACAGGTCGACGATCAGGCTGAAGCTCTTGATCGTGTCGTCGGCGGCCTGCCAGCGGCCGTCCAGATTGATGAAGCGGTTGAAGTGGAAGACCACGATCATCAGCGCCCCGACGATGCGCAGGGCGTCCAGGTGCAGCATCTGGTCGGAATCGGGCTTCAGGGCGGGGAGGCGCATGGCCTAGCTGTGCCACGGAGCGGCGAGCGCGTCATGGGGTTCGTCTCTCCTCCCCCTCTTGGGGGAGGGGGACCGCCGAACGGCGGTGGAGGGGGTTAGCCGCGGCGCCATTTGGGCCTGCGCCGTCCCCCTCCGTCTCGCCGCGTATTCGCGTCGATCCACCTCCCCCAAAAGGGGGAGGATCGGGAAGGCTCCTAGATCGCCACCCGCTTGGCGATGGCGTTCCGTCTCGCCTTGGTCTCCTGCTGGGCCTTCTGCACGGCTTCGGTCTCGGTCGCGTGCAGCAGGTGGTCGATCACCCGTTCCAGGTGGTCGCGCATCGCCTGGCGGGCCGCGGCCGGATCGCGCGCCTTCAGGGCGTCGACCACCCGGCGGTGCTCGACGATCCGGGGTTCCAGCCCCATGCCGCGCGCGCGCGTCAGGATGTTGCGGGCCAGGGACGAGCGGTTGCGCCAGTCCCAGAGGTTCTCGATCGTGGCGATGATCGCGCCGTTGCCGGTGGCGCGGGCGATGGTCAGGTGGAAGTCGCGGTCGGCGTCCTCGCCCCGGATCTCCTCCTCGACGCGCATGCGCTCCAGCAGGCCTTCCAACTCGCCGATCTGTTCGTCGGTGATCGAGGTGGCGGCCAGGGCGGCGGCCTCGCCCTCGAACAGGCGGCGGGCCTCGATCAGCTCGAAGGCGCCGATCTCGAAATCGATCTCGGCCGAGGGGGCCTGGGGGCGGACATTGCCGGTGACATAGATGCCCAGGCCGTGGCGGGCCTCGATCATGCCCAGCATTTCGAGGGCGATCATCGCCTCGCGCAGGGTCGGGCGCGAGACCCCGAACTGCTCGGCCAGCTCCCGCTCGGTCGGCAGGCGATCGCCCAGCTTGTACTGTCCGGCCTCGATGGCGTCGGCCACGGAGTCGGCGATCCTGCGGTAGAGCTTGACGTTGTCTGACATGTCGGGGCGGAGGCTCGGAAGGACGCGTGTGCCCAAGTAGGGCGTTGTCGGGACCCCAATTCCCTACCACGGGGACCGGCGCGAATTGTTCTGTTTTTTCGCCTCTCTCCGCCGGGAGGTCAGGTTTTCCCGCTCCCGAGGCCTGACCAAGGTCTCACCAGTCGTGCATCGAACCGTCCAGGCGGCGGGCGACCGGCAGATAGGCGCGCTGGTAGGGGTATTTGGCCGCCAGATCCTCGTCGATGTCGACGCCCAGGCCGGGCGCCTCGCCGGGGTGCAACATGCCGTCGCTGAAGCTGTAGGCGTGGGGGAACACCGCGTCCGTCTCGGGCGTGTGGCGCATATATTCCTGGACGCCGAAGTTGGGGATCGACAGGTCGAAGTGCAGGGCCGCGCCCATGCAGACCGGCGACAGATCGGTGGCCCCGTGACAGCCGGTGCGCACGTGGTGCAGGTCGGCGAAGCTGGCCAGCTTCTTCAGGTGCGTGATGCCGCCGGCATGGACCACCGTGGCGCGGATGTAGTCGATCAGCTGCTCCTCGATCAGCTGCTTGCAGTCCCAGACCGAGTTGAAGATCTCGCCGACGGCCAGCGGCGTGGTGGTGTGCTGGCGGATGATCCGGAAGCTGGACTGGTTCTCGGCCGGGACGGCGTCCTCCATCCAGAACAGCCGGTAGGGCTCCAGATCCTTGCCCAGGCGCGCGGCCTCGATCGGGGTCAGGCGGTGGTGGACGTCGTGCAGCAGGTGCAGATCCCAGCCCAACCGCTCGCGCGCCGCCGCGAACAGGTCCGGCGCGGTGCGCAGATAGCGCTCGGTCGACCAGATGGTCTCCTTGGGCAGGTCGCTGTCGGCCGGCTCGTAGAAGAAGCGGTCCTTGGAGACGCCATAGGCCCCCGGCATGCCCGGCACGCCGGTCTGCAGGCGGATGGCCTTGTAGCCCAGGGCCGCGTAGTGGGCGGCGTTGTCGAGGGTCTCGTCGATCGTCTCGCCATTGGCGTGGCCATAGACCATCACGCCCGTGCGACAGGCGCCGCCCAGCAGTTGGTAGACCGGCAGGCCGGCGATCTTGCCCTTGATGTCCCACAGCGCCATGTCGACCGCGGCGATGGCGGCCATGGTCACCGGTCCCCGACGCCAGTAGGCGCCCTTGTAGAGGTACTGCCAGATGTCCTCGATCTGGTGGGCGTCGCGGCCGATCAGGCAGGGGATGACGTGCTGGGAGAGATAGGCCTCGACGGCCAGTTCGCGGCCGTTCAGGGTCGCGTCGCCGATGCCGTACACACCTTCGTCGGTCACGATCTTCAGGGTCACGAAATTGCGCCCCGGGCACGTGACGATGGTCTTGGCGGCGATGATCTTGGGCATGGTGGCCTTGGGGACGCTTTGTCTGCAATCGTTTGTCGGGGCCGAAAGACCGGAGGCCCGCCCAAAACCAGGCGCGCGGCGTCCATCTTCCTCCCCGCCTATCGGTTTACCGGTACCATTAGGGTTGTCAACCCAGTGGTCTGACCACTATGACTTTGGTGACCCGACCTTTTGAAGTCGGCGCAGGGAGTGAAACGATGCGTGTTCTGGCGCTGATCCTGGGGCTGGTCCTGATCGCCCCCGCCGCCCGGGCGGAGGACGGCTACGACCTCTGGCTCCGCTATCGGCCCGTCGAGGCCAGCGCCCGGCCGGCCTATGCCGCCCGCGCCGCCGCCATCGCGCCCCCAAGTTCCCTGGCCCCCGATACCCCGACCCTGAACGTCGCCCGCGCCGAGCTGGAGCGCGGTCTGACCGGCCTGGTCGGCAAGCCCGCCAGCGCCGCCGCGGGCGTCCGCGACGGGGTCATCCAGCTGACCGTCGAGCCCGCGAAGGGCCTGGGCGACGAGGGCTACCGGATCCGCACCCAGGCGGTGAACGGCCGGAAGACCACGGTGATCTCGGCCAACAAGGACGTCGGCGTCCTCTACGGCGTCTTCCGCTATCTGGAGCTGATCCAGACCCGGCGGCCTGTGGATAACCTCGACATCACCTCGGTCCCCAAGGTCAAGCTGCGGATGCTGAACCATTGGGACAATCTCAATCGCCACGTCGAGCGCGGCTATTCCGGCCAGTCGATCTTCGACTGGTGGCGGCTGCCCGGCCACGTCGACCCGCGCATGGTCGACTACGCCCGCGCCAACGCCTCGATCGGCATCAACGGCACGGTGCTGAACAACGTCAACGCCAAGGCCGACAGCCTGACCCCGGCCTATATCGCCAAGGCCGCCGCCCTGGCCGACACGTTCCGGCCCTATGGCATCAAGGTCTATCTGTCGGCCCGCTGGTCGGCGCCGGTCGAGTTGGGCGGCCTGAAGACCGCCGACCCGCTGGACCCGGCCGTCGCGGCCTTCTGGAAGGCCAAGGCCGACGAGATCTACAAGGCCATCCCCGACTTCGGCGGCTTTCTCGTGAAGGCCAATTCGGAAGGCCAGCCGGGGCCGCAGGACTATGGCCGCACCCATGTCGACGGGGCCAACATGCTGGCCGACGCGGTGGGACCGCACGGCGGCGTCGTGATCTGGCGCGCCTTCGTCTATTCGCACGAGCAGCCCGACGACCGCGCCAAGCAGGGCTATTCGGAGTTCAAGCCCTTCGACGGCCAGTTCCGCGACAATGTCGTCATCCAGGTCAAGAACGGCGCGATCGACTTCCAGCCGCGCGAGCCGTTCCACCCGCTGTTCGGGGCCATGCCGAAGTCGAACCTCGGCATGGAGTTCCAGATCACCAAGGAATATCTCGGCTTCTCGACGCACCTTGTCTATCTGGGCCCGCTGTTCGAGGAGACCCTGCGCGCGGACACGATGGCCCACGGCAAGGGCTTGACCGTGGCCAAGGTGGTCGACGGCTCGCTGGACGACCGCAAGCTGACGGTGATGGCCGGGGTGGCCAATATCGGCAGCGACCGCAACTGGAGCGGCTCGCAGTTCGACCAGGCCAACTGGTACGCCTTCGGGCGTCTGGCCTGGGATCCGGAAGCTTCGGCCAGGGACATCGCCACCGACTGGACGAAGATGACCTTCGGCGATGACCCGCGCCTGGTGAAGCCGGTCGTCGACATGATGATGGGCTCGCGCGAGGCGGCGGTGGACTACATGACCCCGCTCGGTCTGCACCACCAGATGGGCGAGGGGCACCACTATGGCCCCGGTCCCTGGGTCAGCGGCGGGCCGCGCGCCGACTGGACCAGCGTCTACTACGCCAAGGCCGGCCCGGACGGGATCGGCTTCGACCGCACCCCCTCGGGCAGCAACGCCACGGCCCAGTACGCGCCGGCCGTGGGGGCCTGCTTCGCCGACCTCAAGTGCGTCGACGAGAAGGACCTGCTGTGGTTCCACCACCTGCCCTGGGACTACCGCCTGAAGTCCGGCGACACCCTGTGGGACGGCATGGTCAAACACTACGGCCGGGGCGTCGCGTATGTCGACGGCATGGAGAAGACCTGGGCCGGCCTGACGCCGTATGTCGACGCCGAGCGCCACAAGGAGGTCGCCGACTACCTGAAGATCCAGCGCGACGAGGCCCAGTGGTGGCGCGACGCCTCGGTGGCGTGGTTCGGAAGCTTCTCGAAGCGTCCGCTGCCGCCGGGCGAGAAGGCGCCGGCGAGGAGCCTGGAGTACTACGAGAGCCTGAAGTTTCCGTGGGCGCCCGGGAACGGGCAGTAGCGCCCTCACAATTCTTGTCATCCCGGAAAGCGCGTAGCGCTTGTCCGGGACCCAGGGGCCGGCGCATTGCGGCCGCCCCTGGGTCCCGGCTCTCCGCTGCGCTGCGGCCGGGAAGACAAGTTTTGTAGCCACACGACTGGGGGCCGGTGCGCGCAACCCCCAGAACTGGGGGTGTCCCCGTAACGGCGTTCCGTGATGGTTGCGGTCGCGCTAGTCCTGTCCCAAGGTCTGCGTCCCAATCGTTTTCAGTAAGGCCGGATGCGCGCCTCGTCCCCCACGACCCTGCTGCTCGGCGTCGTCCTGCTGTGCGTGGCGACGGCGCTGATCGGCGTCTGGATGGCGATGAGCCCGCCGTGGCTGGGCGCGGGCTTTGAGGCCAGGCCCGACGGCGCGCTAGTCATCACCCGCCTCACGCCCGGCGGTCCGCTGGACCGCGTCGGGGCCAAGGTCGGCGACCGGCTGGCCGGCGTCGGCTCCGATCGCGCCGCCCCGGTGCTGCGCGCGCCCGAGATCGGCGGGCTGGACACCCCCGACACCCAGGCCGCCGCCGCCGAGCAGAGCCGCCGCCGAGCGGCCTTCGCCGAGCAGCTGGCGGCCCGGCCGCTGGTCCTGCGCCTGGCCGGGAGCGACGGCGTCCAGCGCGTCGTGACGCTGGACAACCGCGTCCGGCCGCTGTCGACTCTGGGCGCGGAGTTCTGGGCCAATCTGGCGTTCGGCCTGATCGCGGCCCTGATCGTCGGCTGGGTCTGGGCCCTGCGGCCGCGCGAGCTGTCCACCCAGCTGTTCGCCCTGACCGGCCTGTCGATGCTGGCCTTCACCTTCGGCTGGGCGGTCAATTCCAGCGTCGAGCTGGTCATGGACGGGACGCTGGCGACGATCGCCATGCGGCTGAACATGATCGGGGCGGTGGCCTATGGCGGGGCGATGATCGCCTTCTTCCTGGCCTATCCCAAGCGGGTCACCCGACTGCCGGTCATGCTGCTGGCGCCGTTGTGGGTGCTGGCCTGGGCGCTGACGCCGCTGCTGCCGGGCAATCCGTCGACCGAGAGCATGGGGCAGGGGATCACCTCGATCGAGATGGCCCTGATCGTGGTGGCCATCGGCGTGCAGGCCTTCGCCAGCCGCAAGGACCCGGCCGCCATGGCCGCGACCCGGTGGCTGGGCCTGTCGGTGATCGTCGGGGCAGGAGCCTTCATCGGCAATGTCGCCGTGCCGATCGCCCTGGGCATGCGGCCGTTCCTGGACCCGCGCTTCTCGCTGGGCTTCTTCGTGATCATCTATGTCGGCATGGCCGTGGGCCTGCGTCGCCATCGTCTGTTCGAGCTGGACCAGTGGGCGTTCCGGATCCTGTTCTACCTCAGCGCCGGCGCAGCGCTCTTGGCCCTGGATGGCGTCCTGATCACCGCCCTGGGGACCAGTCCGCAGGCGGCGCTGGGCGTGTCGCTGCTGATCGTGGCCTTCGCCTATCTGCCGTTCCGCGACGTGCTGTGGCGGCGGACCCTCGGCCGCAAGACCCTGAAGGACCACGAGATGTTCGCGGCCGTGGCCCAGGTGGCCCTGATCCACGGGGCCGAGGCGCGGGCGGATGCGTGGAAGGCGCTGCTGTCCAAGGTCTATGAGCCGCTGGAGATCGCCCCCGCCCAGGCCGCCAGACCCAAGGCCGAGATCCTCGAGGAGGGCGTGGCCCTGGGCCTGCCCGCCGCCGCCGGGACCACGGCGCTGACCCTGCGCTTTCCGTTCCGGGGGCGGGGCCTGTTCGGCACGGCGCAGGTCCAGCTGGCCGACCAGCTGGTGAGCCTCCTGAGCCAGATCGAGGAAGGCCGCGACGCCTATGCCCGGGGCGTGGTCGAGGAACGCCTGCGCATCGCCCGCGACCTGCACGACGACGTCGGCGCCCGCCTGCTGTCGGGCCTGCACCGCCAGGACCTCTCCCAGACACGCGAGGCCGTGCGCGGGGCGATCGGCGACCTGCGGGCCATCGTCTCGGGCCTGTCGGGCCAGGACCTGCCGCTGGAGGCGGCGCTGGCCGACCTGCGCCATGAGACCGCCGAGCGGCTGGAGGCGGCCGGCATCGCCCTGGACTGGCCGCCGGTCGAGCTGGCCGATCCGGGCGTGACCGCGCCCTACCGCGTCTACAAGAACCTGACCTCGGCCGTGCGCGAGGTGGTCACCAACGCCATCCGCCACGCCGGCGCGACCACGGTGGCCGTCACGGTCCACGAAGACGCCGGCCGGCTGGAGCTGACCCTCAGCGACGACGGCGTCGGCCTGCCGCGCGAAGCGGGGGGGCGCCGCAGCGGCCTGGCCAACCTGGAGCGGCGGTTGGGCGAGATCGGTGGAACGGTGGCGTTTCCTGAAACCACGAAGGGTACGGTGGTTCGGCTGTCGACGCCCGTCGATGCGAGCGCCCCGGCATGACCCTTGCTCCCAACGCCCCCGGCACGGCCCTCGTCCTCGAAGACCAGGCCGAGACCCGCGAGCACCTGCTGGCGGCCCTGTCCGAGGCGTTTCCCGGCGTCGTCGCGCGCGGCGCGGCGGATCTGGCCGAGGCCCGCAGCTTCCTGTGCGACGGGGCGCCGGACCTGGCCCTGGTCGACCTGGCCCTGCCGGACGGACGCGGCGTCGACTTCCTGCGCGATCTGGCCGAGCGCTCGGGCGGGGCGACGCGGTCGGTGGTGGTGACCATCTACGCCGACGACCACCACCTGTTCGACGCCATCGCGGCGGGGGCGGGGGGCTACCTGCTCAAGGACATGGGCCGCGACGAACTGGTCCGCTATCTGCGCCGCCTGGAAGCCGGCGAGACCCCGCTGTCGCCGGCCGTGGCGCGGCGGATGCTGGACTACTTCCGCGCCCGGCCGGTTCTGATCCAGACGGTCGAGCCCGAGGCGGCCCTGACCCCGCGCGAGACCGAGGTGCTGCGCCTGATCGGCCGGGGCCTGCGCTCGGGCGAGGCGGCCAAGGTCATGGGCGTCACCGAGCTGACCGTGGCGGGCTATGTGAAGGCCATCTACCGCAAGCTCAACATCTGCTCCCGAGCCGAGGCGGCGCTGGAGGCGCAGAAGCGGGGGCTGGTCTAGGGGGCGCCAATCCTTGTCATCCCGGAAGCGCCGCAGGCGCTGTCCGGGACCCAGGGGCGGCCGGCACGACGTTCACGCACCCCCTGGGTCCCGGCTCTACGCTGCGCTTCGGCCGGGATGACAAGAGTTGGTGCGGTTGAGGAGGCGAAATTTCGCCGCGAAGTTCCGCTCAAGGATCGCTACGGTGTCGCTCACTGACACCAGCGTTCGAAAGACCCTTGATGCGCCTTCTCGCTCCCTTGGCCCTTGCCGCCTTCCTCGTCGCCGGCGCGGCTTCCGCCCAGACGCCCCAGCCGTCGGCCCCGCCGCAACTGAACGCCGGCCCCTCGGCCAACGCCCTGGCCGGCAAGGCCTTCCTGGAAAAGAACGCCAAGGCCCCGGGCGTCGTCACCCTGCCGTCGGGCCTGCAGTACAAGGTCGTGACCTCGGGCCCGAAGACCGGCCCGTCGCCCAAGCTCGGCGACATCGTCAAGGTCCACTACGAGGGCAAGCTGCTGGACGGCACGGTCTTCGACTCGAGCTTCGCGCGCGGCAAGGCGGCGATCATGCCGGCCGACGGCTTGATCCAGGGCTGGCTGGAAGCCCTGCCGAAGATGAAGGTCGGCGACGAGTGGACCCTCTACATTCCCTCGGAGCTGGGCTACGGCCCCCGCGACATGGGCGAGATCCCGCCGGACAGCGTGCTGGTGTTCCGCCTGCAGCTGCTGGGGATGCTGGCGGTCGACTAGGACGGCGTCCTGATCTCTCCTCCCCCATAGGGGGAGGAGAGGGGCGTCTCGGATTCAGCTGACGTTGCGCGACTTCATCAGCGGCTGGATCTTCTCGCCGAAGTCCTCGACGCCCTTCACGAAGTCGTCGAAGGTCAGCAGCACCCCGGCCGTGCCGGGCACCGCGGCGATCTCGTCCATCATCCGGGCGATGCTCTCATAGCTGCCGACCAGCGTGCCCATGTTCAGGTTCACCGCCGATTCCGGCGCGGCCAGCTGGGTGGTGTTGGTCGTCGCGCCGGCCTTGGCGTTAGGCGCGGCCTGCTGGGTCAGCCAGGCCAGCGCCTCCTGGTCCGCGCCGTCGCGGTACTTCTGCCACTTGGCCATGGCCTTCTCGTCGGTCTCGTCGGCGATGATCATGAACAGGATGAACGACTTGACGTCGCGGCCGGTCTTTTCGGCGGCCGCTTCCAGCCGCTTGTTGACGCTGGCGAAGGCGGTCGGGGTGTTGGTCCCCTTGCCCAGGGCGAAGCTGTAGTCGGCGTATTGCGCCGTGAAGGCCAGGCCCTCGTCGGACGAGCCGGCGCAGATCAGCTTGGTCTCCTTGGGGTGCGGGCTGACCCGGCAGTCGTCCATGGTGAAGTACTTGCCCTTGAAGTCCGAGACGCCGGTCTCCAGCAGGTCCTTCAGCACGGTCGTATATTCGGCCAGGTAGTTGTAGCGGTCGGTATAGTGCGCTTCGCCCGGCCACAGGCCCATCTGGCTGTACTCGGCCTTTTGCCAGCCGGTCACCAGGTTGATGCCGAAGCGGCCCGGGGCGATCGAGTCGATGGTCGAGGCCATGCGGGCCACGATGGCCGGCGGGATGGTCAGGGTGGCGACGGTGGCGAAGATCTTGATCTTGCTGGTCACGGCCGCCAGGCCCGACATCAGGGTGAAGCTCTCGAGATTGTGCTCCCAGAACTGGGTCTTGCCGCCGAACCCGCGCAGCTTGATCATCGAGAGCGCGAAGTCGAAGCCGTACTTCTCGGCCTTCTGGGTGATCTCCTTGTTGAGCTCGAAGCTGGGCATGTACTGCGGCGAGGTCTCGGAGATGAGCCAGCCGTTGTTGCCGATGGGGATGAAGACGCCGACCTGCATGGGTTTATTCCCCTGTGGTTCTTGAGATGACGGGCGCGCTCACGCGCCCTCCAGAAACTTGATCAGACCCTCGTTGAAGGTCTCGGGATCGGTGACGGTGAAGCCGTGGCCGCCCCAGGCGGCGACCTGGTAGTCGGCGTTGGGCAGGCGGCCGGCCAGGCGTTGCGAGCAGCTGGGCGGGACCAGCATGTCGTCGGCGCTGGCGCTGATCAGCACCCGGTGGGTGATCTCCTCCAGCCGCGCGTCGACGTCGAAGGCCAGCAGGGCGTTGATCCGGGCCAGCATCACTTCGCGCGGCGGGAAGCCGGCCACGTGGTGGGGCTCCTCGGCCTGTAGGCGGGCGTCGTTCCGCGAGATCCAGTCGGCCGGATAGAGGAAGATCGGCTGGGCGTGGACATAGGCTTCCGGTCCGCTGTCGTTCAGCAGATGGATGCGGGTGTCGAAACAGCGCCTGATGTGCGGATCGGGCCGCGACCAGCCGTTGACCACCACCAGCTTGCCCAGGCGATCGGGCTGGTCCAGCGCGAGCTGCAGGCCCGCATTGCCGCCGGCCGCGTGGCCCACCACGTGGGCCTTGGGCAGGGCCAGGGCGTCCATGACCTTGACCATGTCCTCGGCCATGTGTGCGACGGCATAGTCGTCCGGCAGCTCGCGGACGCTGCGGCCCGTGCCGCGATGGTCGTAGAGCACGACCGGCCAGCGCTCGGTCAGGGCCGCCATCTGCGGAGCCCAGAACGCGCCCGAGCCGCCCAGGCCGGACGATAGCAGCACGACCTCGCGGCCGGCGACCGGACCACCGTGCAGCTCGTAGTGGAGGCCGTCGACCGTGCCGGAGGCCATGCGGCTACTTCTTCCCGATGTGCGCGACCGAGGCGATCTCGACCACGAAGCCGGGCTTCACCAGGCCGCACTGGATGCAGTAGCGGGCCGGCTTGTCGCCGGGGAAGTACTCGGCATAGACCTTGTTGATCGTCTGGTAGAAGCTCCAGTCGGTCAGGAAGATGTGGTTCATGGTCACGTCCTCCATCGTGCCGCCGGCGGTCTCGATCACCGACTTGATGGTCTCCAGCACCTGCCGGGTCTGGGCCTCGGCGTCGTCGGGGAAGGCGACGTTGTTGTCCTTGTCGAAGGCCAGGGTGCCCGAGACGTAGACGATGCCGTCGGCCAGGGTCCCGGGCGAGAACGGGGCGATCGGCGTGCCCGTCCCGGGCGGGGTGATGACGGTCTTGGGCATGGTGTTGCTCCTCTAAATCCTCATCAAATCCGACCTTCCCGGCGAATGCCGGGACCCAGATTCATCCGGGTCGGTTTGGGTGTTCGCGCCTGCTGGCCGGTCCGCTTCCGGTACTTCCATGGGTTCGATCTGGGCCCCGGCATTCGCCGGGGAGATCGGAGTGGGGTGGTTAGGTTTCCGGCGCCAGCTGCCCGAACGCCTCCTTGAAGTCGGCGGTCGTCGAGACCCAGCCGAAGAAGCTCTCGATGTTGAACAGCGCCGCCTTCTGCACGAAATCCGGGCCCGCCTGGTGGGTGGCGTCCTCCAGCACGGTGCCGAAATATTCGAGGAAGAAGCCGTCGCGCAGGGTCGACTCGACACAGACATTGGTGGCGATGCCGACGAACACCAGGTGGCGGATGCCGCGCGCCCGCAGCACGCTGTCCAGCTGGCTGTTGAAGAAGCCGCTGTAGCGGGTCTTGTGCAGCTGGATGTCGTCCGGCTCGGGCTTGAGGTCGTCGACCAGCTCGTAGTCCCACTGGCCGCGCGCCAAGAGCTTGCCCCGCAGCTCGGGCCGGGCGCGCATGGTCTTCAGGGCGTTGGACTTCCACCAGTTGGGCGAGCCGGGACCGCCGGCTTCCACGTACTGGTCGTCCCAGCCGTTCTGGAAATAGATCACCTGCATCCCGGCGGCGCGGGCCACGGGCAGGATGGCCTTGATCTCCTGGATCACCTTCGCCGCCCCGGAGATGTCGAAGCCGGCCAGATCGAGATAGCCGCCCTTGGACGCGTAGGCGTTCTGCATGTCGATGACGATCACCGCCGTCGTCTTCGGGTCGACCGGGATCGGCTCGGGCCGCGCGGGCAGCATGATCGCGCCGGGCGAAAGCGGGGTGATCGGAGAGCTCATCGACGCGGCTCCTTGTGAAATCCGAGGGGCATGGAATACCATCCCGCGTAACGTTGCAATCCGAACCGTTCGGTCAAAGTTTGACCAAATGGTCCAAGTTCGAGCTGGCATGACCGACGCCGCCGCCAAGACCGTCAAGCCGTCGCGCAAGGCCGCAGGCAAACCGGCGTCCAAGCGCGCGTCCGGCGCCCGCGAGCTGGTCAAGGCCGCTCAAAGCGTGGGCGACATCAAGGCGGCCGAAGCGTCAAAGGGCGGCCGCAGCCCCGGTCCTCGCCAAAGGGCCGGCGAGGCCCGCAAGGCCGCTATCCTGAAGGCCGCGCTGGGCGTCTTCGCGCGCCTCGGCCTGGACGGGGCCAGCGTCGAGGCCATCGCCCAGGCGGCGGGGATCTCCAAGGCCAATCTCCTCTACTACCACCCGACCAAGGAGGCCCTGTACGTGGCGGTGCTGGAGCAGGGGCTGTCCCTGTGGCTGGCGCCCCTGAGCCGCTTCAGCGAGGGCGACGATCCCGCCGAGGCCATCGCCGCCCTGATCGACGCCAAGCTGGCGCTGAGCCGCGACCATCCGGAGGTCTCGCGGCTGTTCGCCCTGGAGATGCTGCGCGGCGCGCCGCTGCTGAAGCCCGTGCTCGCGGGGCCCCTGAAGGCGGTGTTCGACGCCAAGGTCGCGGTGATCGAGGCGTGGGCGGCGGCGGGCAGGCTTGCGCCCGTGGACCCGCCGCACCTGATCTTCGCCCTCTGGGCCCTGACCCAGCACTATGCCGACTTCGCCGTCCAGGTGCGCGCCCTGACCGGTAAGTCCTTGTCCGACCAGCGCTTCATGCAGGAGACCCGGGCGGCGGTGACGGCGCTGGTCCTGGAGGGCTTAAGGCCGCGTTAAGCCTGAGCTGCGTCCACACGTCACCTTCCGGCGAACGCGGTTGTTCATCATGGTGACGGTCAATGACGCGACCGCACCAACCTTTCCGGACCGCAGAAGCGCGGCCCATGCGACTGATCCACGGGATCGTCGGCGCGGCCGCCGTGCTGGTCGTCGTCTCGATCCTGGGCGGACTGGCCCTGGTGATCCTGGCCGCGCGCCAGCTGGACCACATGGAAGCGGTCGACGAGATCGAGATCACCCAGCGCACCATCGTTCGAACCCTGGAGCGGACAGAGCGCGAGGTGACGTCGGCCACGGTCTGGGACCAGGCCTACAAGGCCATGGGCTGGACGATCAACGCGACCTGGGCCGACACCGATTTCGCCACCTACTACCACGACCAGTTCAAGCACGACCTGACCTTCGTCATCCGCTCGGAGCAGGTGGTCTACGCCTCGACCGGCGGCAAGCGGGTTTCGGCCGACGCCCTCGGTGGCTTTCCCGCCGAAGCGGCCCCGATCGCCGCCGATGTGGCCGCCAAGGCCCGCGCGGCGCGCCGCGCCGGCAAGCTCAGCACCGCCGGCGAGGTGACGCGGACGGGTCTGATGCGGATCGACGACGATGCCTATCTGGTCGCCTTCGCCGCCGTGACGCCGGAGAGCCGGGCCGTCGCCGACCTCTATGACGGCCCGCCAGCGATCGTCGTCAGCGCCCGCCGGATGGACGCCGCCTTCGTTCATCAGTTGTCGGACGACCTGGGGCTGGACAACCTGGTCCTGATGCGCCGCCCGGGCGGCGATCCGCCCAAGGTCACCTTGCGCGACATCGAGGGCCAGGCGTTCGGGGCCCTGGCCTGGAAGGCCAGGAACCCGGGTCTGAAGCTGCTGAAGAGCGTCGCGCCGTGGCTGCTGATCGGCTTTCTGGTGCTGGCCGCCGCCGGCGCCGTGCTGACCCAGCGCGTCGCCGAGGCCCTGCGCAAGCTGGAGGCCGGGCGCCTGGAGCTGCTGGCCGCCAAGGAGGAGGCCGAGGCCGCCAACGCCGCCAAGACCCGCTTCCTGGCCAATATGAGCCACGAGGTCCGCACCCCGCTGAACGGCGTGCTGGGCATGGCCCAGGTGATGGCCGCCGACACGCTCAGCGAGACGCAGGGCCGCCGCCTGAAGATCCTGCAGGAGTCCGGCCAGGCGCTGCTGGCCCTGCTGAACAGCATCCTCGACATCGCCAGGCTCGAGACCGGCGCGGTGCGGCTGCGGTCCGAGACCTTCGACCTGGCCGCCCTGGTCGAGGCCTCGTGCGCGGCCTTCTCCGGCGCGGCCGCGGCCAAGGGCCTGGACCTGACGTCGGACATCGCGCCCGAGCTGCGCGGCCGCTGGGTCGGCGACCCGATGCGTCTGCGCCAGGTGCTGGGCAACCTGGTGGCCAACGCCGTCAAGTTCACCGACCACGGCGGCGTCACTGTCCGCGTCCGTCCCACCGCCAAGGGTCTGCGCTTCGAGGTCGAGGACACCGGCCTGGGCATCGCCGTCGAGGACCTGTCCGAGCTGTTCAAGACCTTCTCCCAGGTCGACAGCTCCCTGACCCGCGCCCACGACGGCGCCGGCCTTGGCCTGTCGATCTGCCGCGAACTGGTCGAACTGATGGGCGGCGCGATCGGCGTCCACTCGACGCCGGGGCAGGGGTCCAGCTTCCACTTCGTGGTCCCGCTGACCCAGGCGGTATCGGATCGGCCGACTCTGCGGGTGGTGCGGTAGGGAGACGGCTGCACAGTTCGCGCGCAGCCCCATCGTCAGGGCGCCGATAAATCGGGGCCTTTGACGCCACAGCATGGCGTGACGGCCGGCCAAGCCTCGCTCCGGCCGTCGCCCCTGCTAACCCTTGGCCACACCGTCGGCTTCGACGGTTCTGTCGGGGACGGGCTTTCAATGGGATCGGGTGTAACGGCGCCAACCAGGCGCCAGCTTCTTTCGGCCATCGCCAAGGTCGGCGGCACGGCCGCGCTGTATCAGGCCATGACCACGCTGGGTCACGCGGCCGAGACCCAGTTCCATGGCCCGCCGAACCTGCAGGGCGCGCGGCCCGGCGCTTCGGTGATCGTGCTGGGCGCTGGCCTGGCCGGGATGCTGGCCGCGTTCGAGCTGACCAAGGCCGGCTACAAGGTCAGGATCCTGGAGTTCCAGAACCGCGCCGGCGGCCGCAACTGGTCGCTGCGGGGCGGCGATACCTATACCGAACTCGGCGGCGCGACCCAGAAGGTGGCCTTCTCGCCGGGCAACTACCTGAACCCCGGCCCCTGGCGGATCCCGCACCACCACCGGACCCTGCTGCATTACTGCAAGTCGTTCGGCGTGGCCCTGGAGCCGTTCATCCAGTTCAACCACTCCGGCTGGGTTCACTCGTCCCAAGCCTTCGACGGCAAGCCGGTGCGCTTCAACGCCGCCGCCGCCGACTTCGAGGGCAATATCGCCGAGCTGCTGGCCAAGTCGGTCAACGCCAAGGCGCTGGACGACACCGTCACGCAGGAAGACCGCGACAAGCTGCTGGAGGCCCTGAAGGGCTGGGGCATGCTGGACAACGACTACAAATATTCGGCCGGCCTGAAGGCCTCGGGCCATCGCGGCTTCGAGCGGCCGCCGGGCGGCGGGGTCAACGGCGCGCCGATCCCGTCCAAGGACCTCTACAAGCTGCACGACGTGCTGGACCCGCAGGTCTGGACCTCGATGGCCTTCTTCATGGGCCACGAGATGCAGACCACCATGTTCCAGCCGGTCGGCGGCATGGACATGATCGGCAAGGCCTTCGCCAGGCAGGTCGAGGGCCTGATCACCTACAACGCCAAGGTCAGCAAGATCGCCCAGGACGACAAGGGCGTGGTGGTGACCTATGCCGACACCGCCACGGGCAAGGTGACCGACGCCAAGGCCGACTGGTGCGTCTGCACGATCCCGCTGGGCATCCTGGGCCAGATGGACCTGCAGGTGACCGACGAGATGATGGCCGCCATCAAGGCCGTTCCCTATTCCGGCCAGGTCAAGATCGGCCTGGAGATGAAGCGCCGCTTCTGGGAGGAGGACGACTACATCTACGGCGGCCACAGCTTCACCGACCAGGAGATCGCCCTGATCTCCTATCCGAACAACAACATGTTCAAGGACGGGCCAGCGGTGCTGCTGGGCGCCTTCGCCCGCGAGATGGGGGCCTATCGCCTGGCCGGCATGACGCCCGAGCAGCGGATCGAGGTGGCCCTGGCGCAGGGCTCGGTGCTGCACCCCAAGAGCTACCGCCAGGAGTTCGCCAGCGGGGCCTCGGTGGCCTGGAGCCGGGTGCCCTGGACGCTGGGCTGCTGCGCCCGCTGGAACGAGGATACCCGCAAGGAGCACTACCAGACCCTGGTCAGCATGGACCGCCGGATCGTGCTGGCCGGCGAGCACGCATCTTACGTCGGCTGCTGGATGGAGGGGGCGCTGCTCTCGTCCATCGACGCCATCACCCGTCTGCACAAGCGCGCGCTGGAGGCCTGAGGATCATGCGGAAGATCATCTTAGCGACGGCGGCCCTGATCGCCTTTCCGGCCATGGCCCAGACCCCGGCCTCGGGCGGCGGCGACACCGGCGGCGGCATCGTCCGGGCGGTCAAGCCCGTGACGGGCGAGCAGGTCTATGGCGCGGTCTGCCAGGCCTGCCACATGGCCGACGCCAAGGGCGCGACCGGAGCGGGGACCATCCCGGCCCTGGCGAACAATCCGCGGCTGGCGGGGGCGGCCTATCCGATCATGATCGTGACGGGCGGCAAGGGCGCGATGCCGGGGTTCGTCGGGACCTTGAGCAACGCCCAGATGGCCGAGGCGGTGACCTATATCCGGACGCACTTCGGCAACAGCTACGCCAAGCCGGTGACCGAGGCGGATGTGGCGAAGATCGCCAAGCCGCCGAGCGCTGGCGGGCACTGAGGCGAGGCCGGTATCGTCTCTCCTCCCCCTCTTGGGGGAGGGGGACCGCCGAACGGCGGTGGAGGGGGTCAGCGCCGCGTCAATTCAGGCCCGCGCCGTCCCCCTCCGTCACGGCGCGTATCGCGCCGCGCCACCTCCCCCAAGAGGGGAGGAGAGAGGTGTGCGGCGGCGTCTAGGGCGTCGTCCCCTCCACGAGCGGCGCGATCTGTTCCATCAGTTGCCGGGTCCCGTCCTCGCGGCCCTCGGGCGAGTAGTAGCCGTCCAGGAACACCCCGACCTCGGTGATCACCAGGCGCGTCTTGGGCCCCTCCGGGCGGATCTCTATGGTCGAGACCGACACCGAGGCCAGGTTGTCGCCGTGGTGCATCCAGTAGGTGTAGACGATCCGCTCATCGGGCACGATGTCGTGGTAGCGGCTGCGGAAGTGGTGCGGCGGCTCGCCCGGCGGGCGGCTGACGGCGTAGTCCTCGCCGCCGACGCGGAAGTCCATGCCGCTTTCCGGCGGGCCCCATTCCTCCGGACCGTGGAACCACTTGGCCTTCTTCTGCGGATCGGCGAAGGCGGCGAACACCCGGGCGGGCGAGGCGGCATAGACCCGCTCGACGACGAAGGTGGCGTGGATGGCGCTGCGGCCAGTCTTTTGGCGGTCGGTCATTTGGTTTCCCCATTTTCCTCGGCGGCCAGGAAATCGCCCAGCCGGTCGAGGCGCTGCTCCCACTGGGTGCGCCTCTGGTTGATCCACTGTTCGGCCAGGCTCAGGACATCGGGATTGATCCGGCAGGTGCGCACCCGGCCGACCTTCTCCGACGCCACGATCCCGCCCGCCTCCAGCATGGCCAGGTGCTGCATGACCGCCGGCAGCGACATGTCCAGCGGCCGGGCCAGTTCGCTCACCGAGGCGGGGCCCCGGGAAAGCCGCTCGACCATGCTCCGCCGCGCGGGATCCGCGAGGGCCTGGAACATCAGGTCGAGCGAGGGTTGATGGTTAGGCATAAGGTTAAGTATCGAGGCGCGGGGAAAAGGTCAAGTAATTGCTTAAGTGTCGTGAGGGCTGATCTGGAGTTCTCCTCCCCTCTTTGGGGGAGGTGGCGCGGCGCGAATACGCGCCGTGACGGAGGGGGACGGCGCGGGCCTAGATTGGCGCGGCGCTGACCCCCTCCACCGCCGTTCGGCGGTCCCCCTCCCCCAGAAGGGGGAGGAGAGAAAACACGCGGCCTAAGCCAGCTTCACCTTGCCATCGACCCGCCGGGCGATGCCCAGGGGGTTTTCCGTCCGCAACTCCGCCGGCAGCAGCGCTTCCGGCAGGTTCTGGTAGCTGACCGGGCGCAGGAAGCGCGCGATGGCCAGGGTGCCGACCGAGGTCGCCCGGGCGTCGGATGTCGCCGGGAACGGGCCGCCGTGGACCATGGCGTTGGCCACCTCGACGCCGGTGCCGAAGCCGTTGACCAGGATGCGGCCGGCCTTCAGCTCCAGCGCCGGCAGCAGGGCGGCGGCGATGGCATGGTCGGCCTCTTCCAGGTGGATGGCGATGGTCAGCTGGCCTTCCAGGGCGTCGATGACCTTGGCCAGCTCGGCTTGGTCGGCGGCGCGAACGACCACCGAGGCGGCGCCGAACACCTCCTCGTGCAGGTGCGGATTGGCCAGGAAGTCGGCGGCCTTGACGCTGAACAGGGCCGCGCGGCCGGTGTGGCTGCCGTCCGCGCCGGGCAGGCCGCGCGCCACGGTGGTGACCGCCTTGTCCTGCGAGAGGGCGTCGACGCCATGGGCGAAGGCCTGGCAGATGCCGGGTGTCAGCATGACGGCGGCCGGGGCGGCCTCGACCACCTTGCCTGCGGCCGCGACGAAGGCGTCCAGCTCGGGGCCGTCGATGGCCAGGATCAGGCCGGGATTGGTGCAGAACTGACCCGCGCCCAGGGTCAGGGCGGCCACGAAGTCCGGGGCGATCTTCTCGCCGCGCGCCTTCAGAGCGGCCGGCAGCAGGATGACCGGATTGATGCTGCTCATCTCAGCGTAGAACGGGATCGGCTCGGGTCGGCCCTGGGCGACGGCGGCCAGCGCCAGGCCGCCCCGACGCGAGCCGGTGAAGCCGGCGGCCTTGACGCGCGGATCGGCGACCAGGGCCACGCCCATCTCGTAGCCGCTGTCGTGGATCATCGAGAACACGCCCGGATGCAGGCCGACCGAGGCGACGGCGGCCTGGATGGCGCGACCGATCAGCTCCGAGGTCCCCGGATGGGCCGGGTGGGCCTTGACGATGACCGGGCAGCCGGCCGCCAGGGCCGAGGCGGTGTCGCCGCCGGCCACCGAGAAGGCCAGCGGGAAGTTGCTCGCGCCGAACACGGCCACCGGGCCCAGCGGGACGTTGCGCAGGCGCAGGTCGGGACGCGGCAGCGGCTTGCGGTCCGGCATCGCCGGGTCGATGCGGGCTTCCAGGAAGCCGCCGTCGCGCAGCACGCTGGCGAACAGGCGCAGCTGGCCGGTCGTGCGACCCCGCTCGCCTTCGAGGCGGGCGCGGGGCAGGCCGGTCTCGGCCATCACCCGGACGATCAGGTCGTCGCCGATCGCCTCGATATGCTCGGCGATGGCCTCCAGGAAGGTGGCGCGGGTCTCGTAGGGCAGGGACCGGTACGGCCCGAACGCCTCGGCCGCCAGGGCCGCGGCCTGCTCGACATCGGCCTTGGTCGCGCCGCCGAACGCGGGCTCCAGGGTCTCGCCGGTGGCGGGATTGACGCCCTTGATCTCGCCGTTGGTTCCCTTGCGGCTTTCGCCGCCGATCAGAAGCTCGCCCGTCAGATGCACGTTCGTCGTCCCGCAATGAGTGGTTTCGGTCGGTATAGATGGGAGCGCTAACATGACAAGTCCATGCGCGCGACGGCGGGTTCAGGCGTTAGAAAGGGCTGAACCGTGCCGGAGGCGCCCTTGAAAGCCCGTTTCGCCGACGCCGCCAAGGCCTTGTTCGAGATTCCGGGCGGTCCGCGCGTGGATTTTACCGCTCCGGCGGGCGAACCGGCCCTGGCCGCGCCGGACTCGGTGTCGTGGCGGGTGTTCAAGAACCCGGTGTCCCTGTTCGTCGGCGGGGTGACGGCGGTGATCCTGGAACTGGCCGAGCCGCGCGTGCGCACCGGGGTGTGGGAGCATTCCAGCTTCCGGACCGACCCGATGACCCGGCTGAAGCGCACCGGCCTCGCCGCGATGGTCACGGTCTATGGCGCGCGCTCGGTCGCCGAGGCGATGATCGCCGGGGTCGGCCGCCAGCACGCGCGGGTCGGCGGCGTGACGCCCGGCGGCGAGGGCTACCAGGCCTCCGACGTCGCCTTGCTGGACTGGGTGCAGGCCACGGCCAGCTTCGGGTTCCTGAACGCCTACCACGCGCTGGTCGCGCCCTTGTCGCTGGAGGATCGCGACCGGTTCTACGCCGAGGCGGCCCCGGCCGCGCGGCTCTATGGGGCCTTGGGGGCACCGGCGTCCGAAGCCGCCTGGGAGGCCCAGTTGGCGGCCATGCTGCCGAGGCTGGAGCGCTCGGCGATCGTGCTGGAGTTCCTGGACCTGATGCGCGGGGTCAGGATCGCCGGACCGCTGAGCCGGCTGCAGCACCCGCTGATCCGGGCGGCCGTGGGGCTGGTTCCGAGCGAGGCGCGCGCGGTGCTGGGCCTGGGGCGCGAATGGCTGCCCCGGCCGCTGGAGCTGCCGGTGATCAGGGCGGCGGCGCGGCTGGCGGACCGGACGCCGATCCCCGGCGCGCCGCCCTACGAGGCCTGCGTGCGGATGGGATTGCCGGGGACCTGGCTTTACCGGCGCTGACCTTTCCACCGCGTGGAAGCGCCAAGTATGGGGATTGAGGCCGCTGGATCCCCGGCGTTGGCGAAACAAAGACAAGCAAAATCAATGGCTTGTCACTTTTATGGTCGCATGAATGATCCGCGCCCGCTTGTGCCGTACCTTTGTGTCATGGCCGGAAGAAGCGACGAGCCGCAGGGCTGGAGCGAGACGCTGCAGACCAGGCTCCGGGCGAAGATGGACACCCTCATCGACGCCTTCGAGACCAGCACGGACCCCGCCGAGAAGGCCCAGATCGAGAAGGACGCCCGCACCTGCGGGGTCCTCGCTCGCTCGGCCAAGGCGATAGAGACGATGGTCCCAGAGCCGCCCGCCGAGAAGATCAAGCCCGCCGCCCCCACCTCCGGAGAGGCGGCCAATGACGACGAGGCCTCCATGCATGACGGCATCCCCGACGACCCCGAAGAGATTCAGGCCGCTCTTGCCGCCCGGTTCGATCGCTTCGCTGAGCTCCTCGAGCTCAAGCGTCGAGCGGAACTGGCTGACGGCGGCGACGCGGACGCTGGACAGGGAGGACCAGAAGCGCCTGCTTAGCGCGCTCCTGGGCGATCCGCTGATCCACCAGATGACGCCGCGCGACGACGCCTGGTCGACCTGGCTGATGCTGGGCGGACGTGGCGCGGGCAAGACCTTCGCCGGCGCGCGCTGGGTCACCTTGAACGCCCTGGCCTATTCGAACCTGGCCCTGGTCGGCCCCACGCTGCACGACGTGCGCGAGGTGATGATCGAGGGCCCGTCCGGGCTGAAAGCGATGGGCGGGCCACTGTTCCGCCCCCGCTGGGAAGCCTCCCGCCGGCGGCTGGTCTGGCCCAATGGCGCGACCGCCTACGCCTTCTCGGCGGAGGATCCCGACAGCCTGCGCGGCCCGCAGTTCCACGCCGCCTGGGCCGACGAGTTCTGCGCCTGGCCCAAGCCCGCCGAGACCCTGGCCATGCTGCGCTTCGGCCTGCGGCTGGGCGAGGATCCGCGCCTGGTCGTCACCTCGACGCCCCGGCCGATCCGGGCGCTGAAGACCCTGATCGCCGAACCCGGCGTGGCCATGACCCGCGCCGGGACCAGCGCCAACGCCGGCAATCTGGCGCCGGCGTTCCTGCGGACGCTGGAAACCCTCTACGGCGGCACGCGGCTGGCCGCCCAGGAGCTGGACGGGATCATCGTCGAGACCGACGGCGGCCTGTTCCGGGCCGAGGACCTGGCGCGCTGCCGGGCGGCGAAGCCCGCGCGGCTCGACCGCGTGGTCGTGGCGGTGGACCCGCCGGCGACCGCGACCGGCGACGCCTGCGGGATCGTGGTGGTCGGACGGCGCGACGACCGCGCCTTCGTGCTGGCCGACGAGACCGCGCGGGGCCTCTCACCCGCCGGCTGGGCCGCGAAGGCGGTGACCGCCGCGCGGGCCTGCAACGCCGACGCCCTGGTGGCCGAGGCCAACCAGGGCGGCGACATGGTGCGCTCGGTCCTGGCCCAGGCCGATCCGCCGTGCCGGGTGAAGCTGGTCCGCGCCTCGATTGGCAAGCGCGCGCGAGCCGAGCCCGTGGCGGCCCTGTACGAGCAGGGGCGCGTGCTCCACTGCGGCGCGTTCGTCGCGCTGGAGGAGGAGCTGATGGCCCTGGGCTCCGGCGACCTGGAGCACAGCCCGGACCGCGCGGACGCTCTGGTCTGGGCGGTGAGTGAGCTGATGTTGGGCGGGCGGCAGACGCCGCGGTTGAGGTCGCTCTGACTCAGCACAGGCCCCCACCTGACCTGCTGACGCAGGTCTGTCCGCCCCCAAGCGGGGCGGAGAGGGAGCCTGCGGCGTCGAGGGGCGACCTCTCTCCTCCCCCTTTGGGGGAGGGGGACCGCCGAACGGCGGTGGAGGGGGTCAGCGCCGCCCCTCCACGATGAACGCCCTGATCGCGCCGAGCGCGCTGTCCACGGAGTCCATCACCTCGTGCGCCGGAATCCGCAACGTTCTGACGCCCTGAATACGCAGCCATCGATCCCGCGCCACGTCGCGCTCCGGTCGGCTGTCGAGCGTGTGGTCGGAGCCATCCACCTCAACCGCCAGGCGTAGCGACGCGCAGTAGAAATCCAGCACGCAGCGCCCGAAGGGATGCTGCCGGCGGAACTTCAGGCCTTCGAGGCCGCCGCGTCTGAGGGCGGTCCAGAGCCGGGCTTCCGGTGGCGACATCTGTCGCCGAAGGCGGCGGGCTTGGGTCACGGCTTCGGGCCTCGTTTGCTCCATTCTCCGGGCCTCCCGTGCTGTCCCCCTCCACCGGCGTTCGCCGGTCCCCCTCCCCCAAAGGGGGAGGAGAGGTTGTCCTGGCCGCCGAGCGCCACCCTACATTGTTCTCTATTTGTTCTCAACCTTTCGGGAGCGTCCATGGCCCTCTTCAAACCCCGCCCGCCTCGCGAGACCAAGGACTCCCGCGCCGCGCGCCTGATCGCCCTCACCACGGGCGGGCGGCCGCAGTGGACGCCGCGCGACTATGGCGCGCTCGCCAGCGAGGGGTTCGCCAAGAACCCTGTCGCCTATCGCTGCGTGCGTCTGATCGCCGAAGCCGCCGCGTCGACGCCGCTGGCGGTGTTCGCGGGCGGTCAGCGGGCCGACGATCATCCGCTCAAGCGCCTGCTGGACCGGCCCAATCCCGAGCAGGGCGGGCCCGACCTGATGGAGGCGTTCTTCGGGAGCCTGCAGGTGGCCGGCAACGCCTATCTGGAAGCGGCTGGCGAGGGGCCGCCCACCGAGCTCTACGCCCTGCGTCCCGACCGGATGACCCTGGTCCCCGGACCGCGCGGCTGGCCGCTGGCCTATGACTACCAGGCCGCCGGGCGCACGGTCCGCATCGCCCGCGACGCCGACGGCTGGCTGCCGGTGCTGCACCTGAAGCTGTTCAACCCGACCAACGACCACTACGGCTTCTCGCCGCTGGAGGCTGCGGCCTTCGCGATCGACGTCCACAACGCCTCCAGCGCCTGGAACAAGGCGCTGCTGGACAATTCCGCCCGGCCCTCGGGGGCGCTGGTCTATTCGTCCAAGGACGCCGGCGATCGCCTGTCCGACGAGCAGTTCGACCGGCTGAAGACCGAGTTGGCCGCCGCCCATTCCGGCCAGGCCAACGCCGGGCGGCCGCTGCTGCTGGAAGGCGGCCTCGACTGGCGGGCCATGTCACTGACCCCGGCCGAGATGGACTTCACCGAGGGCAAGCACGCCGCCGCCCGCGAGATCGCCCTGGCCTTCGGCGTCCCGCCCCAGCTCCTGGGCATCCCCGGCGACAACACCTACGCCAACTATCGCGAGGCCAACGCCGCCTTCTGGCGCGGGACGGTGGTTCCGCTGGCCGAGCGGGCGGCGCGGGCCCTGACCGGCTGGCTGGCCGGCAAGTTCCCCGGCGCCAGGATCGCGCCCGACCTCGACGCCGTGCCGGCCCTGTCGGCCGAGCGCGACGCCCTGTGGAGCCGGCTGCAGGCGGCCAGCTTCCTGACCGACGCCGAGCGCCGGCGGCTTGCTGGTCTAGGATTGGCGGGGCCGGAGCATTGAGCCCCGCCGAAGAAAACCCCATTGGCCGCTGGCGGCTGGACCGCCAGGTCTCGGCCGCCGTCCTGGTCGCCGTGGCGCTGCAGGCCGCCGCGGCCCTGCTGTGGGCCGGCAAGGCCTCGGCGCGGATCGACGACATGCAGCGGCGGCTGGAGGCCCAGGCCCCGGTCGCCGAACGCCTGGCCCGGCTGGAGGAACAGGCGACCGCGACCCGCCAGAGCCTCGCCCGCATCGAAGCCCGGCTGGAGCGCGCTCCATGATCAAGAACCTGGACACTGAGCTGAAGATCGAAGGCTACGCCTCGCTGTTCTGGACCCGCGACCTCAATGACGACGTCACCGCCGCCGGGGCCTTCGCCGAGAGCCTGGCCGCCGGCGCGCCCGTGGCGATGCTGCACCAGCATGACGACGCCGAGCCGGTCGGGGTCTGGGATGAGGTCGTGGAGGACGCCAGGGGCCTCTTCGTGCGCGGGCGCATCCTGAGGACCACGCCGCGCGGCCGCCTGGTCGCCGCCCTGGTCGAGGCCGGGGCCCTGGATGGCCTCTCCATCGGCTTCCGGCAGGTCAAGGCCCGCACCCAGGGCCGCCTGCGCGTGCTGTCCCGCGTCGAGCTGTGGGAGGTGTCGATCGTGACCTTCCCGATGCTGCCCCAGGCGCGGCTGACGATCCGCTGAGGCCCTCCTCCCCCTCTGGGGGAGGTGGCCCAGAGGGCCGGAGGGGGCAACTCGGCCTAGGCCGGCGACGCCCCCTCAGTCGGCTTCGCCGACAGCTCCCCCAGCGGGGGAGCAGATTCTTTATCAACCCCGGAGATCCCCATGAAGGAAACCAAACACGCGGCCTCGCCCGAGGCCCGCGCGGCGCTGGCTGACGTGCTCTCGGCGTTCGAGAGCTTCAAGGCCGCCAACGACCAGCGGCTGGCGGCGATCGAGACCAAGCGGGCCGATGTCCTGCTGGAGGAGAAGGTCGGCCGCATCGACGACGCGGTCGCTCGCGCCCAGGACCGTCTCGACCGGCTGATGGCCGACCTGCGTAGGCCGACGCTGGCGGGCGAAACCCCGGTCGCCACGGTCGACGAACGCAAGGCCGCCTTCGACCGCTACGTGAAGACCGGCGAAACGCCCGCCGCCCTGCTGGAGGCCAAGGGGCTGTCGGAAGGGACCGCCACGGCCGGCGGCTATGTCGCCCCGCCGGAGCTGGAGCGGCTGATCCTGCGTCGCCTGGCCGCGACCTCGCCGATGCGCGAGATCTGCCAGGTCCGCACCATCGGCGCCGGGACGTTCCGCAAACCGGTCTCGCCCACGGGCCTGGCCGCCGCCTGGGTGGCGGAGACCGCCGCGCGACCCGAGACGACCGCGCCCACGCTGGATGTCATCGACTTCCCGGCGGGCGAGCTCTACGCCAGCCCGGCCGCCACCCAGGCCCTGCTGGACGACGCCTATGTCAGCATCGACGAGTGGCTGGCCGAGGAGGTGCAGGACGCCTTCGCCGCCCAGGAGACCACGGCCTTCGTGACCGGCGACGGGGTCAACAAGCCCAAGGGCCTCTTGGCCTACACGGCCGCGCCGGAAGCTTCGTACGCCTGGGGGCAGGTCGGCTATCTGGCCACCGGCGTCGCCGGCGCCTGGCCGGCCAGCAACCCGACCGACAAGCTGATCGACCTGATCTACGCGGCCAAGACCCAGTACCGCCAGAACGGCCGCTTCGTGATGAACCGCCGCACGGTCAGCGCCGTGCGCAAGTTCAAGGACGCGCAGGGCAACTACATCTGGAACGCGGCCCTGCAGCCGGGACAGTCGGCGAGCCTGCTGGGTTTCCCGGTCACCGAGATCGAGGCCATGCCCGACGTCGGCGCCAACGCCATGGCCCTGGCGTTCGGCGACTTCGAGAAGGGCTATCTGATCGTCGACCGCGCCGGCGTGCGGGTGCTGCGCGACCCGTACTCGGCCAAGCCGCACGTGCTGTTCTACACCACCAAGCGCGTCGGCGGCGGCGTGCAGAACTTCGACGCCGTGAAGCTGCTGAAGTTCGCGGCGTCGTAACCCAATCCTCCCCCTGACGGGGGAGGTGTCCGCGTAGCGGACGGAGGGGGAAGTGCTGGAAGGCCCGCCTCTTCCCCCTCCGTCGTCCCTCCGGGCCGACACCTCCCCCGCTGGGGGGAGGATTTTCAGGAAATCCCCCCATGCCCCAATCCCTCACCCTGGCCGAGGCCAGGGCGTTTCTGCGCGTGCCCGACGCGTCGGAGGACGCCGTCCTCACCCTGCTGATCGACGCCGCCGAGGCCCATGTCGCGGCCGCCGCGGGCGTCGTCCTGACCCCGGCCAGCCCCGCGCCGCTGCGGCTGTCGGTGCTGACCCTGGTCGCCCACGCCTACGAGCATCGTGCGTCCCCGGGCGACGCCGGCCAGCCGTCGCTGGCCCTCGCCCAGCCCTGGCTGACCCCTTACCGAAAGGCCCGGCTGTGAGCGACAAGCCCCTGATCGACGCCGTCGTCGCCAGCCTGAAGGCCGCGCCCGCCGTCACCGCCGTGGCCGGCCAGCGGATCCACGCCAGCCCGCCGCGCCTGCCGACCTATCCGTGCGTCGTCGTCACCCGCGCCGAGGGGCGTCCGGTCGGCGAGAACGACGCGATCGAGCACCTGCTGACCCTGACCTGCGCCAGCCGCTTCGGCGGGCCGGAAGAGGCGCGGGCCCTGGTCGCGGCCGTGCGCCTGGCGCTGCACGACGCCCGGCCGACGCTGAGCGGCCGGCGGCTGGTCAATCTGCGCGTCCCCTATGCCGACGTCTTCGCCGGCGCCGACCGCGAAACCACCCTCGGAATCGTCCGCGTGCGGGCGGTGACCGAGCTTCTTTAAGACAAGGAGACGATCATGGCCGCCCAAGCCGGCAAGGACATCCTGCTGAAGATCAGCGACGGGGCGTCCAGCTTCGTCACCGTCGCGGGCCTGCGCGCGCGGACCATCAGCCTCAACGCCAAGACCATCGACGCGACGGACAGCGACAGCGCTGGCCGCTGGCGGGAGCTGCTGGCCGGGGCCGGCGTGCGCTCGGTGGCCGTCTCGGGCTCGGGCGTGTTCCGCGACGCCGCCTCCGACGCCCAGGTGCGGACGAGCTTCTTCGACCAGTCGGCGCGCGTGTGGCGCCTGGTGGTGCCGGACTTCGGCCAGCTGGAGGGGCCGTTCATCGTCGCGGCCCTGGAATACGCAGGCGAGCACGACGGCGAGGCGGCGTTCGCGCTCAGCCTGGCCAGCGCGGGCGCGGTGACGTTCACGGCGATCTGACTCGGCACAGGCCCCCACCTGACCTGCTGGCGCAGGTCTGTCCGCCCCCAAGCGGGGCGGAGAGCAGCGGCGCCGCTCCTGTTCTCTCCTCCCCCTCTTGGGGGAGGGGGACCGCCGAACGGCGGTGGAGGGGGACAGCACAGGAAGAAAAATGGAAATGCTTCCCCCCAACACCGCCCGCGGCGAGGTCGTGGTCACCCTGGCCGGCGCGCCGCGACGCCTGTGCCTGACGCTCGGCGCGCTGGCCCGCATCGAGGCGGCGCTCGGTCTCTCCGACTGGTCGCAGCTGCCGGACCGCATCGCCACGCTGAGCGCGGGCGACCTGACCGCCGTGCTGGCGGCGCTGCTGGACGGCGGCGGCGAGCCCGCCGAGGTCGCCGCCCGGGCCACGGTCCCGGAAGCCGCCAGCGCCCTGGCCGCCGCCCTGGCCGCGTCCGCGTGAGCTGGGCGGAGCCGTTGCGGCTGGCCGTCAGGCTGGGCGTCGCGCCCGAGGCGTTCTGGCGGCTGTCGCTGGTCGAGTGGCGGGCGCTGACGGAAGCGCCGGCCTCGCCGGTCCTGACCCGTTCGGGCCTCACCGACCTGATCGCCCGCTATCCCGACGAGGAGATCCCATGAGCTTCGAATCCGATGGCCTGTCCGCCGTCCCCGCCCGCGCCGCCGAGGCCGCCGCGTCGCTGGAGGCCCTGAAGGCGCCGGCTGAACGCGCGGCCCGCTCGATCGACGAGTCCTTCGCGCGGGCAGGAACCTCCCTGGCCCGTTCGCTGGCCCGAGCCGCCTCCGATGGTCAGGTGTCCCTGGCGGAACTGGCCCGCGCCGTGTTGGGCGCGGCCGGGGCGGCGTTGAAAGGCGGAGGTCTCGGCGAGGCGCTGACCAAGACCTTCTCGGGAGCGCGCGCCGACGGCGGGCCGGTCCTGCCCGGCGGAAGCTATCTGGTCGGGGAGCGTGGGCCGGAGGTGTTCCGTCCGGCCTCCGCCGGCAGCATCGAACCGGCCGGCGGCGGCGGAATCTCGGTGACGGTCAATGTCCAGGGCGGGGAGGCGTCGGGGCTGATCCGCTCCGACGCCCAGATCGCCCAGGCCTTGGCCCGGGCGGTTAGTCTGGGGGCGAGGCGGCTTTAGATCGCCACCGCCGCGGCGTTGGTCGGGGCCGGGCCGTACTGGTTCTCGCGCGGCTGGCCGCTGCTGCAGCCGACCCACAGGGTGAAGGCCAGCCACACCGCGAAGGCGATGAAGCACGAGATGAAGAAGCCGCCCAGGGCCGTCAGGGCCGACAGTTCCGGCTCGCCGTTGGTGATCGCCGCGATGGCCGGCAGGACGCCGATCGACAGGGCCGAACCCATGATCAGCACCGGGCCGAACACCCAGGGCAGGACCTGCCACCAGCCGGTCTGACCCATGTCGTGCAGGCGCTTGGTGTGGATGCAGACGCTGGAATAGATCGTGCCCAGCGCGATGATATGGCCCACCAGCGGCAGCCAGCCCACGGCGACGTTCACGCCCAGCAGGACGAGCCAGCCGATCCAGAACGACTGCCGGCCGATGCGGCCCTCAGGCGACAGGAACAGGGTCTTCCAATCCATTTCGGTCTCCAATCTCGACCCCATACGTAGGGCTCGACGACCCGTCCTTGAAGTGAAAACCGGGTCATGACGCAGACTTAATGGCGTTGGCCCGCCAATAGCTCCGCTTGGCGCCGATTTTCCGCAAACCTTTTCACGATTGAGGGATCGCCATGAGCGAGTTCCACGAGGCGCGCCTGCCCGCGCGCCTGGCGTTCGGTTGCACCGGCGGGATCGAGCGGCGCACCGAGGTCGTCGCCCTGGCGTCCGGCTTCGAGCGCCGGACCAGTCCGTGGGCGCGGGGCCGCCGCCGCTACCTGATCGCCACCGCCGCCCGGCCGCTGGACGAGATCGCCGAGCTGACCGCCTTCTTCGAGGCGCGGGGCGGGCGGCTGGCGGGCTTCCGCTTCCGCGATCCGGCCGACTTCAAGTCGTGCGCGCCCTCGGCCCAGCCCGGCGCGAGCGACCAGCCGATCGGCGTCGGCGACGGAACGCGCAAGGCGTTCCAGCTGACCAAGGCCTACGGGACGGTCGCGCGGACGATCGCCAAGCCGGTGGCCGGGACGGTGAAGATCGCCGTGGCGGGCGTGGCCGCGCCCTTCACCGTCGACACGACGACAGGCCTGGTGACCCTGGCCACGGCTCCGACCGTCGGGGCGGCGGTGACGGCCGGTTTCGAGTTCGACACGCCGGTGCGCTTCGATCTCGACCGGCTGGACGTGACCCTGGAGGGGTTCGCCGCCGGCCGGGTCACCGCCTGCGCCCTGGTCGAGGTGCGGGTCTGATGCGCGCCCTGCCCGAGGGCCTGGACGAGGCCCGCCTGTGCCGCGCCTGGATCGTGATCCGTCGCGACGGCGTGAGGCTGGGCTTCACCGATCACGACCGCGACCTGGTGGTCGACGGCGTTCCCTGCCGGGCCAGCGGCGGCTGGAGCCCCGGGGCGCGCGACGCGGCCGCCGGCTACGCGCCGGGGCAGGGCGCGGCGTTGGGCGTGCTGGACGACGCGGGGATCACCGAGGCCGACCTGGCGGCGGGGCTCTATGACGGCGCGCGGGTCGCCGAACTGCGCGTCGACTGGAGCGCGCCCTACCGCGTCGTGCGCCTGTGGACGGCGACGATCAGCGCGGTCAGCCGCGAGGGCGAGGCGTTCAAGGCGACCCTGGCCGGACCGCTGGCCGAGCTGGACCGGGTGGCGGGGCGGACCTTCACGCGGCTCTGCGACGCCCGGTTGGGCGATGCGCGCTGCGGGATCGCCGCGCCGGCGGGCGCGACCTGCGACAAGCGCTGGACGACGTGCGTGGGGACGTTCGCCAACGGCGTCAATTTCCGAGGTTTCCCGACGGCGCCGGGCGAGGACTTCCTGACGCTCTACCCGGTCGAGGGCGAGCGGAACGACGGGGGGAGGCGGTGAGTCAGCACTTCCCCCCACCTGACCTGCTGCGCAGGTCTGTCCGCCCCCAGGAGGGTGGCGGAGAGAGAATCACCGCCTCGGATTGTTCTCTCCTCCCCCGCTTGGGGGAGGGGGACAGCCGAACGGCGGTGGAGGGGGCTAGCTCCATCCTCGATCAAGCCCGCCTCTGGCTCGGCACCCCCTACCGCCATCAAGCCTCCACGCTCGGCGCGGGCTGCGACTGTCTCGGCCTGGTCCGCGGCGTCTGGCGCGCCCTGCACGGGGCCGAGCCCGAACCGCCGCCGCCCTACCGCCCCGACTGGGCCGAGACCGGCGGCCGCGAGCTGCTGCTCGAGGCCTTCGCCCGCTGGCTCATCCCCATCGACGCCCCGCAGCCCGGCGACGTCCTGGTCTTCCGCATGGCCCCCGGCGCGGTCGCCAAGCACTGCGCGATCCAGTCCGGTCCCGACCGCATGATCCACGCCTATTGGGGCCGGGCCTGCGTCGAGAGCGTCCTGGGCCGCTGGTGGCGCGAGCGCCTGGCGGCGGCGTTCAGATTTCCCGCAAACTGAAGGAGGCCGCATGGCCCAAGTCATCCTCTCCAGCGTCGGCGCGGCGATCGGCGGGCCGATCGGGGCCGTGGCCGGCGCGGCGCTGGGCGCGATGGTCGACCAGGCGGCGATCAGCGCTCTGAGCCCCACGCGTCAGGTCGGGCCGCGCATCCCCGAGCTGCGCCTGACCGGCGCGGCCGAGGGCGCGGCGCTGCCGTGCGTGTTCGGCCGCGCCCGCGTCGGCGGGCAGGTGATCTGGGCCGCCCGCTTCCGCGAGAAGCGGGTCGAGGGTCGGGTCGGCGGCTCCAAGGGGGAGAAGACCGCCAGCTACGCCTATAGCCTGTCCTTCGCCGTCGCCGTGGCCGAGGGGCCGATCGACGGCCTGGGCCGCGTCTGGGCCGACGGCAAGGTCATGGACATGACCGGCGTGACCATGCGCCTGCATCGCGGGACCGAGGACCAGGCCCCCGACCCGCTGATCGCCGCCATCGAGAGCGACGCTCCGGCCTATCGCGGCGTCGCCTATGTCGTGTTCGAGGACCTGGCTCTGGACGCCTTCGGCAATCGCCCGCCGCAGCTGTCGTTCGAGGTGTTCCGCCGGCCGCGCGCCCCCGGGACCCTTGGCCTGGAGGAGCGGCTGAAGGGCGTGTGCCTGATCCCCGGGGCGGGCGAGTTCGTCTACGCCACGCAGGCGGTTCTCCGCCGCGAGGGCCTGACCCGCACGGCCTCCGAGAGCGTCCACAACGCCGAGGGGCGGCCGGATCTGGTGGTGGCGCTGGACCAACTTCAGGCCCAGCTGCCCGCCGTCGATCACGTGACCCTGGTCGTGGCCTGGTTCGGGACCGACCTGAACTGCGGCCAGTGCGAGATCCGTCCCGGCGTCGAGCAGGCGGCCAAGGACACCCTGCCGATCTCCTGGAGCGTGGCGGGAGTCGACCGCTCGGGCGCGCACCTGATCTCGCTGAAGGACGGCGCCCCGGCCTATGGCGGCACGCCGGCTGATGCGGTGGTGCTGCAGGCCATCGGCGAGCTGAAGCGGCGCGGCCTGAAGGTGACGCTCTATCCGTTCATCCTGATGGACACGCCGACCTATCCCTGGCGGGGCCGGATTAGCTGCTCGGCGGGCGCGGACGGAACGGCGGCGGCGACCAGCCAGGTGAACGCCTTCTTCGATGGTGAGTGGGGCTTCCGGCGGATGGTGCTGCACCAGGCTTCGCTGGCCGCGCAAGCCGGCGGCGTCGACGGCTTCGTCCTCGGCTCGGAGCTGCGCGGCCTGACCACGGTGCGCGGCGCGGGCGGGACCTATCCGGCGGTCACGAAACTGAAGAGCCTGGCCGCCGAGGTCCGCGCCGTGGTCGGTCCAGCGACCAAGCTGGGCTACGCGGCCGACTGGAGCGAGTATTTCGGCCACCAGCCAGGTGGGGGTCACGCGGTGTTCCACCTCGATCCGTTGTGGGCCGATCCGAACATCGATTTCGTCGGCGTCGACTGGTATCCGCCGGTCACCGACTGGCGCGAGGGCGAGGCCCATCTCGACGCGGACGCCGGCTTTCTGGGCTTGCGCGACCCGGTCTATCTGCGGGCCGGCCTGACCGGGGGCGAGAGCTTCGACTGGTACTACGCCAGCCCGGCCGATCGCGACGCCCAGGTCCGCGCGCCGATCACCGACGGCGCCCATGGCGAGCCGTGGATCTGGCGGGCCAAGGACCTCAAGTCGTGGTGGAGCAACCCGCACCACGACCGGCCGGGCGGCGTGCGCTCGGCCACGCCCACGGCCTGGGTCCCGATGTCCAAGCCGATCCGCCTGACCGAGTTCGGCTGTCCGGCCGTCGACAAGGGCGCCAACGCCCCGAACCTGTTCGTCGATCCCAAGAGCGCCGAGAGCGGCCTGCCGCCGTACTCGACCGGCGAGCGCGACGACTTTGGCCAGCGGCGCTATCTGGAGACGGTGCTGGCCTGGCTGGAGGAGCCGGCCGCCAATCCCGTCTCGCCGCTCTATGGCGGGCCGATGATCGAGAGCGCCAGCGCCTGGTGCTGGGACGCGCGGCCGTTCCCCGACTTCCCGGCGCGCGCCGACGTCTGGAGCGACGGCGACAACTGGACCCTGGGCCACTGGCTGACCGGCCGGGCGGGAATCGCGCCGCTGCCGGAGCTGATCGAGGCCCTGGGCGCGCGGGCCGGCGTGGCGATCGATCCGGGCGAGGCGGGCGGGAGCGTCGGCGGCTATGTCGTCGACCGGCCGATGCGCCTGCGCGACGCGCTGACGCCCCTGACCGAGGCCTTCGCCCTGGATCCGGTCGAGCGTGGCGATCACGTGAAGATGCTGGCTCGCGCGGGCCGCGCCGTCGGGGTGCTGGCCGAGGACGACCTGGCTCTGCCCGACGACGCGCCGCGCGAGACGCGGACCCGCGCGCTCGACCCCGCCGCCGAGGCCCTGCGCCTGCGGTTCCTGGACGCCGCCCGCGACTACCAGGTCGGGGCGCTGGTCGTCCGCCGCGAGGCGGGGCGGGGAACCCGCGACGCCGACGCCCCGATCGTGCTGGCGGCCTCCGAAGCCGAGGCCGTCGCCCACCGGATGCTGGCCGCCGACGCGGCGGCGCGGCGTTCGCGGATCGTGCATCTGTCGCCCTCGGCGGCTCTGCGGCTAGAGGCGGGCGACCGCCTGAGCCTGGACGGCGCGACTTGGCGTATTCAGCGGCTGGATCTCGACGAGCGGCCGCGCGCCACCCTGGTTCCGACCGTGGCCGAGATCGGGGTGGGCGGCGGCGTCGACTGGACGCCGGCCCCGCCGCGCGATCCGCCGTCGCCGCCGGTGCTCCACGTGCTGGACCTGCCGGCCGACGGTGCTCTGACCGACGATCCGAGGCCGCTGGTCGCCGCCGCGAGCGAGCCGTGGCGGCCGCTGGAGGTCCATGCCGGCGCCGGGGTCGAGACCTTGAAGCTCCGCGCCCGCATCGCCAGCCCGGCGACCCTGGGCGAGACGCTGTCCGACCTGCCGCCGGCCTCGCCGCATCGCCTCGACCGCGCGGGCCGCCTGACCGTGCGGCTGGAAGGTCGGAGCCTGGCCTCCGCGTCGCTGGCCGCCGTGCTGGCCGGCGACAACGCCCTGGCCGTGCGCGCGCCGTCCGGCGACTGGGAGGTGATCGCCTTCCAGGCCGCCGAGCTGGTCGCGCCGGACGTCTGGCGGCTCTCGGGCCTGCTGCGCGGCCAGCGCGACGGCGCGGCGAGCGAGGTCGTGATCCCTACGGGCGCCCCGGCCGTGCTGCTGGACGCGGCGGTGGTCCGGCTGGACGTCGCCGCCTTCGAGCGCGGGACGCCGCTGATCGTTCGCGCCGCGCCGGCGGGCGGCCCGCCCTCGGGGCCGGCGATGACGGAAGTGTCGACGACATGGGGCGGCCGCGCCCTGCGTCCGCTGGCGCCGGCGCACCTGCGCAAGCGCTGGGGCGGCGGTGACCTGCAACTGGCCTGGATCCGCCGCGCCCGGCTCGGCGGCGACGTCTGGGAGGGCGAAGTCCCGTTGAGCGAGGGCGCCGAGCGCTATCGGGTGCGGGTGCTGGACGGCGCGGTCGTGCTGCGCGAGGCCGAGGTTCTGGCGCCGGCCTTCATCTACACCGCCGCCATGCGGACGGCCGACGGGCCCTCGGCGGACGGGCGGATCGAGGTCGCCCAAGGCTCGTCGCTTTACGGCTGGGGCGTCCCGGTGACGACACTTATGTGATAAATTAGCCACATGGGGCCTTGCGCGGCGCGCTGGACGTTCTAGATGGAGGGCGGTAACCCAACCTCCCCGTTTCTTGGGCCCCCTTCTGCAGAGGACACTCCTTGGCGCGCGACCCCTATCAGGAACTCGGCGTTTCCCGCACCGCGACCGCGGACGAGATCCGCAAGGCGTTCCGCAAGCTCGCCAAGGCCCACCATCCGGACGCCAATCCGGGGGACAAGAAGGCGGAAGAGAAGTTCAAGACGGTCAGCGCCGCCTTCGACATCATCGGCGACGCCGAGAAGCGCAAGAAGTTCGACCTGGGCCAGATCGACGCCGACGGTCGCGAAACCGCGCGCGGCTTCGGCGGCCAGCCTGGCAACGGCCCCTTCAACGCCGGCGGCTTCGGTCGCGGCGGGTTCCACCGTGACGAGGGACCGGAGATCGATCTCTCGGACCTGTTCGGCGGCATGTTCGGCCAAGGCGGCGCCCAGGCCGGCGGACGCGGCCCGTTCGGCGGCGGGGCCGGCGGAGGCTTCTCGTCCAAGGGCGCGGACATCAAGGCGCGCCTCGACATCGACCTGGAAGACGCCATCAAGGGCGGCAAGAAGCGCGTGGCCTTCTCGGACGGCCGCACGATCGACGTCACCATCCCGACCGGCGCCCAGGAAGGCCAGACCCTGCGTCTGAAGGGCCAGGGCAGCCTCGGCCGCGGCGGCCAGGGCGACGCGCTGATCGAGCTCTCGATCAAGCCGCACCCGATCTATCGCCGCGAGGGCGACGCCCTGGTCATGGACCTGCCGATCTCGATCCCCGACGCGGTGCTGGGCGGCAAGGTCGAGGCCCCGACCCCGGACGGCAATGTGATGCTGAACGTGCCCAAGGGCAGCAACAGCGGCCAGACGCTTCGCCTGAAGGGCCGCGGCATGCCCGACGCCAAGGGCAAGCGCGGCGACCTGCTGGCCAAGCTGGTGGTGACCCTGCCGGAGACGGTCGATCAGGACCTGGAGAAGTTCGCGGAGGCCTGGCGGGATCAGAAGCCCTACACGCCGAAACGCAAGTAGCCTGGCCTCTGACGACCCGACGGCGGATCGCCCTTGCGGCGCCCGTCGGTCGAGTTCCTGTTGAATCGGGCGAAGCTTCTCGCGATCCGTGTTAGAGTGACGCCATTGATCGGCGGCCTCCCCGTTCCTGGCCGCCTGACCTCACGGACACTCTGCCCGGGTATGGCTCTCGTTTCGAGAGCCTCCGGTTCTCAGAACGGCCAACCATGGTTGCCGCCACCCCGCTCCATCCCGACGCCACGCTGAACCTCGCCCTGGCGCTCGTGGGCTCTTCCAGCGCGCCATTGTTGCTGTTGGACGGGGATCTCTCGGTGATCGCGGCCAGCCTGTCGTTCTGCGAGGCCTTCGAGATCGATCCTTCGAGCGTGGTCGGTCGCCCGCTGTTCGCGCTTGGCGGCGGTGCGTGGGATGTGCCGCAGCTGCGCGTCCTGCTCGGCGCCACGGCGCGGGGCGACGCCGACATCCAGGCCTACGAGATGGACTTCAAGAGCGTCGGCCGGGGAACGCGGCGCCTGGTCCTGAACGTCAAGAAACTCGACTATGGGGACAGCGACCACGTCCGGCTGGTCGTGGCGGTGCTCGACCTCACGGACGCGCGGGCGGCCGAAAAGCTGCGGGACGCCCTGTTGCACGAAAAGGACGGGCTGCTGCGCGAGAAAGGCGTCCTCCTGCAGGAGGTCCAGCATCGCGTCGCCAACAGCCTTCAGATCATCGCCAGCGTGCTGCTGCAAAGCGCCCGCAAGGTGCAGTCGGAGGAAACCCGCGTCCATCTGCAGGACGCCCACAACCGGGTGATGTCCATCGCCTCGGTGCAGCAGCAATTGGCGGTCTCGAGGCTCGGCGACGTCGCGCTTCGCCCCTATCTCGAACAGCTCTGCCAAAGCCTGGGCGCGTCGATGATCCGCGACCGCGACCAGCTCTCGATCGAGGTGGACGCCGATGACAGCGCGACCAGCGCCGCCATCTCGGTGAGTCTGGGCCTGATCGTCACCGAACTGGTGATCAACGCGCTCAAGCACGCCTTTCCGGGGCATCGCGAGGGCAAGATCGTGGTCGCCTATCGCAGCGCGCCGTCGAGCTGGTCTCTGACGGTCAGCGACAACGGCGTCGGCATGCCCAAGGACGCCGAGAGCGCCAAGGCGGGCCTCGGCACGAGCATCATCCAGGCGCTGGCGGCGCAGTTGCAGGCCGAGTTGAAAGTCTCCGACGTCGGCCCGGGGACGAAGGTCGCGGTCGTTCACACCCGCTCTTCCGACATCGACGCCGCCGCCGCGTGACCGAGAGAGCCGGCCGCCTGTTCGCGACGTGACCGTTCGCGCCGGAACCTGGCCGTCCTGTTCGTTCCGGGCGTGTCCGGTCGTGACAGAACGTCGCGGCCCGTTCATAACCCGGACGTTCAGTCTCCATTCAGCCGCGATCCCTTAGACCGGAGAGCATGAAAACGATCCGCGCCATCATCGTCGCCGCCGCGCTGGCCGCCGCCCTACCGGGCGCGGCGTGGGCGCAGCGTCATGACCGAGGTCCCGACTCGCTGGGCGCCGACTGGCGCGCGCAGTCGGACCAGGCCCGGGGCGGCGTGCAGTCGGGTCAGCTGGTGCCGCTGTCGCGGGTGATCGACATGATCGGCCGCCGCGTGCCCGGCCGTGTGCTGGACGCCGGCCTGGAAGGCTCGAACTATCGCGTGCGCTGGGCCGCCGCCGACGGCCGCCGCATCGACTTCATCGTCGACGCGCGGACCGGGCAGATCATCAGCGGCGGCTAAGGAGTCTTCCATGCGTATCCTGCTCGTCGAGGACGATCCCGACCTGTCGCGTCAGCTGAAGCTGACCCTGGGCGACGCCGGCTATGCCGTCGACCACGCCCCGGACGGCGAGGAAGCCCAGTTCCTGGGCGAGACCGAGCCCTATGACGCGGTGATCCTCGACCTGGGCCTGCCCAAGGTGGACGGCGTGTCGGTGCTGGAGCGCTGGCGCCGCGGCAATGTCGCGACGCCGGTGCTGATCCTGACCGCGCGCGGCGCCTGGAGCGACAAGGTCGCCGGCTTCGACGCCGGGGCCGACGACTACCTGGCCAAGCCGTTCCATACCGAGGAACTGCTGGCCCGCCTGCGCGCCCTGCTGCGCCGCTCGGCCGGCCATGCCGCGCCCTCGCTCTCCTGCGGAGCGTTGCGCCTGGACCCCCGCGCCGCGCGCGCCAGCGTCAACGGCGAGCCGCTGCGCCTGACCTCGCTGGAATACCGCCTGCTGCACTACATGATGATGCACCAGGGCCGGGTGATCGGCCGCACCGAGCTGGTCGAGCACCTGTACGACCAGGACTTCGACCGCGACAGCAACACCATCGAAGTGTTCATCGGCCGTCTGCGCAAGAAGCTGGGCGCCGACCGGATCGAGACCGTCCGCGGCCTGGGCTATCGCCTGACGCCGCTGGAAGGCGAGACGGCGTGACAGCCCGCGGGTCCGCCCTCGTCCTTCGACAAGCTCAGGATGAGGGCTACTGCTGCGCTGTATTTGAAATCCCCGTCCTGAGCCTGTCGAAGGACGAGGATTTCAGCTTCCAGAGCGCCTGATGCTGGACCTGCGCCGCCGTTCGCTGGTCCGCCGCCTGGTCCTGATCGCCGGGATCTGGACCTTGCTGGTCGTGCTGATCGCCGGGGTGTTCCTGACGGCTCAGTTCCGTAGCGCCGCCATCCGGCGCTTCGACCAGTCCCTGGCCGTTCTGACCGACGACCTCTATGCCGGCTCGACGGTGGAGGACGGGCAGCTACGCGCGCCGTTCCTGACCGACATCCGCGCCACGCGCGCCTATTCCGGCCGCTACTGGGTGATCCTGGACAAGCGGCCCGACGGATCGATGGGGCCGGTCGCGCGCTCTCGCTCGCTGTTCGACAGCGACCTGATGCTGTCGTCCAAGCAGATCGACCGGCTGGACGCCGCCCCGGGCCAGACCCAGTACTTCAACATGCGCGGCCCGCAGGACAAGCCGCTGCGCGCCGCCGCCATCCTGGCCCGCCTGCCGGGCTATGCCGACCCGGTGGTGTTCCTGGCCGCCGAGGACCGCACGCCGATCGACGCCGACGCCGACCGCTTCGCCGGCGTCACGGCCATCGCCCTGGCGATCCTGGCCGGCGGCCTGGTGCTGGCGACGGTAGTGCAGGTGCGTTTCGGCCTCACGCCGCTGTTCCGCCTGCGCCGCGAGGTGGCGGCCGTGCGCCGGGGCAAGGCCGAGCGGGTCGACGGGGTCTATCCGGAGGAGCTGGAGCCGCTGGCCGTCGAGCTGAACGCCCTGCTGGCCCACAACCAGGAGGTCGTCGAGCGCCAGCGCACCCACGTCGGCAACCTGGCCCACGCCCTGAAGACGCCGCTGTCGGTGATGCTGACCGAGGCCTCCCAGCAGCCGGGCCAGCTGGCCGAGGTGGTCGAGCGCCAGGCTCAGACCATGCGCGAGCAGGTCGACCACCATCTGCGCCGGGCCCGGGCCGCCGCCCGCTCGCAGACCTCGGGCGAGCGCACGCCGGTCGAGCCGATCCTGGACGAGCTGGCCGTGACCCTGGAACGGATCTTCCAGGACAAGGGTGTCGAGATCGACTGGCGCTGCCCCGAGGACCTCTGCTTCCAGGGCGAGAAGCAGGACTTCATGGAACTGGCCGGCAACGTGATGGAAAACGCCGGCAAGTGGTGCAAGGGCCGGATCCGCGCCGAGGCCGCGCCATCGGGCGAGGCGCGGATGCTGCTGACCGTCGACGACGACGGTCCCGGCCTGCCGCCCGAGGAGCGCGCCCAGGCCCTGAAGCGAGGGCAGCGGCTCGACGAAAACGCGCCCGGATCGGGCTTGGGCCTGTCGATCGTCGATGAATTGACCCGCGCCTATGGCGGATCGGTGCGGCTTGGTGAATCGCCGATGGGCGGATTGCGCGTGACCCTGGATCTGCCGCGGGCTCAAGCCTAACTTCGGCTTGCGTTCAATTGTTACGGGGCGGGCCTGCCATGCACGTGATGCCCGTGGCCTAAACTTCTGGTGGATAAAGGCTTTCAAACCGGGACACGCGGTCGCGGCCCGGGTGAATTTTTCACGATTTCGGAAATCCTTAACCTCGTTCCGAACATGGTTGACGCCTGTCGGAATCGGTTGCGCCGACACGGGGGACCATGGCCGCCATCGCCGCGCACAAATTGCAGATCATCCGGACGCTGGTGGAAACCGCTCCGGACGCGGCGCTGCGCAGCCTGGAGCTGGCCCTGTCGAGCGCCGGCGCGACGGGCTCCCTGGCCGCCGTGCGCGGCCTGGTCGAGGACGAGACCGCCCACCGCTTCGTCCGCAACAACATCCTGGGCCCCATCGTGCCGCTGTGCGCCACGCGCCGCGAGGGTCAGGTTCAGTTCCCTTCGGCGGTGCTGCCGCGCCTGTGGCGGGCCCTGAGGGCCGTGGCCCCGTCGCGAGTCGAAGAGGCCGCCGCCAAGTGCAATCCGTGGGATCTCGAACAGGGCGTGCCCGACGTGTTCGACGAACTCTGCAAGACCGCCGCCGCTGGCCTGCGCGATCCCGAGAACGCCGCCTTCGACAGCGTGCGCTCGATCTGCGACCCCGAGCAGCTGGCCATGTGCCTGCAGCTGTCGGCCATCACCCGCTCGTGCTTGCCCAAGCTGTCGGAATGGGTCAGCCGCATGTCGGACGAGCGCGCCGCCGCCGCGCGCCTGGCCTATCGCGACGCCTGCCGGATCAGTGATGACGCCGGTCCCCTGATGCTGGACATCCTGTCGGCGCACCTGCCGGACGACTGGCGCATCCTGCGGGTGATCTCGGCGGTCATGGACCGGCCCAGCGATCGCTACCTGGCCTCGTCGGAGGTCAAGGCGTTCGGCGAGCGCGTGCTGGCCGAGATCGACGCCGCCATCGTTCAGGTCGAGACCTTCAACTTCTCTGACGGCGAGCGGGCGGGCCGCGCGGCCGCCCAGGCCGCCCACAGGGTCCAGCTGCAGATCGCCGAGTTCCAGCAGTCGGTCGACGTCGCCAAGGACGGCCCGTGGGGCAAGCGTCTGGCCCGGCACAAGCAGGCGATGGCCAAGGCGTGCGAGCAGCGCATGGACCAGGCCGACAAGACGCTGGAAGCGGCCCTGCCGCTGCGGTCGCTGTCGATGATGTCCAAGAAGGGCAGCAAGGGCGCGGCCAAGCTGACCGACGAACCGGACGAGGCGATGATCCGCCGCGCCCAGTCGGCGCTGGCCTTCATCGCCGAACTGCGCGCGTGCGCCGACAAGGCCGGCTACGGCAGCTCGCGCAACAAGGTCCTGGAAAAGCTGAACAGCCGCCTCGATCCCTATATCGAGGACGTCCTGCACGTCGCCCGCACGGGCGACGGCGGCGACGCGGGGCTGGCCGTGAAGTACCTGGACGTCGCCGCCGGCTTCGTCGCCTACACCCGCGACGATAAGACCGCCGAGATCGTGCGACGCCGCGCCGCGGCGGCGATCGCGGCCTGACAAACCTGGTCTTTCGGCCGCCCTTACGCACTTTTCCTACTAACGGCGGACGCGGGAACACGCTACCACGCGGCCATGATCGCTTTCTGGATCGCCGCGGCGGGGCTGTCGGCCGCGACGGCGGGGCTGGTGCTGCGCGGCGCGGCGCGCGCCCGGCCCGTCGACGACGCCCAGGCCAGGCTTGAACCGCATCGCCGCCGTCTGGCCGAGGTCGAGCGCCTGGCCATAGACGGCCTGCTGGCCGAATCCGAACTCAAGGCCGCCCGCGCCGAGGCGGGACGCGGCCTGCTGGCCGCCGCCGACCAGGCCGAGACCTGGGCGCGCGACGGCGCTGGTCCCCGCAAGGCGGTGGTGATCGCCGTCGGCGCGGCCTGCGTCGCCGCCGTCGGCCTCTATGTGACCGTGGGCAAGCCGGAAATGGCCGACCAGCCCTACGCCAAGCGCGTGGCCGAGTGGAAGGCCGCCGATCCGGCCACGCTGGAACCCGCCAAGATCGCCGCCGTGCTGGAAGGCGTCGCCGCCGAGCGGCCGAGCGATCCCGAGCCGCTGGTGTTCCTGGCCAAGGCCCGCGCCGCGGCCGGCGACCTGCCCGGCGCCGAGGCCGCCCTGCGCAGGGCTGTCCGCCTGGCGCCCAAGCGCGGCGATCTCTGGAGTCTTCTGGGCGAGACCTTCGTCATGGAAGCCAGGGGCCAGGTCGGGGCCGACGCCAAGCTGGCCTTCGGCGAGGCGCTGAAGGTCGCCCCGAACGACATCCGCGCCCGCTATTACCTCGGCCGTGGCAAGGTCGCCGACGGCGACGTGGCCGGCGGTCTCGCCGACTGGCGCGCCCTGGTGGCCAGCCTGCCGGCCAACGACCCGGGCCGCACGGCGCTGGGCCGGGAAATCGCCCAGGTCGAGGCCCAGGGCCGCCTGCCCAGCGACCAGCCGGCCGCCGACGCCAATCCGCAGGTCCAGGGCATGATCGTCGGCATGGTCGAGGGCCTGGCCGCGCGTCTGGCCCAATCGCCCGACGATCCGGACGGCTGGGTCCGCCTGGTCCGCGCCTACGCCGTGCTGGGCGAGAGCGCCAAGCGCGACGCGGCGCTGGTCTCGGCCACGGCCCGCTTCAAGGATCAGCCCAAGGTGCTGTCGGCCCTGCGCCAGGCCGCCGACACGCCCGCTCAGAAGATTACCCAGCCATGAGTTTCTGGCCCAAATCGCGGAAGGCGCGCCGTCGCCTGACCATCTTGCTGGCCATCGCGCCGGTGCTGGCCCTGGCCGTGGGCCTGGCCCTCTACGGCCTGCGCGACAGCATCTCGCTGTTCTACACGCCGGCCCAGGCCAAGGAGGCCCACGTCGCCCCCGGCCGCAAGGTCCAGCTGGGCGGCCTGGTTCAGCACGGCAGCGTGGTCAAGCATCCCGGCGGCGATGTCGATTTCGTGGTGGCCGACCACAAGGCCACGGCGAAGGTGACCTATCACGGCGACCTGCCGGACCTGTTCCGCGAGGGGCAGGGGATCGTCGCCGACGGCGCGTTCAATGAAAGCGGCGTCTTCGTCGCCAAGCAGGTGCTGGCCAAGCACGACGAGCGCTACATGCCGCGCGACGTCGCCAAGGCGCTGAAGAAGCAGGGCGAGTGGCGCGGCGAGGGCGCGGGGGCGCCGAGCTATGGATCCTCCCCCCAAGGGGGAGGCGGTCGCGAAGCGACCGGTGGGGGAAGTTCTGCCGCCCCGGCCACGCCCCCCTCCGACCTTCGGTCGCCTCCCCCACGGGGGGAGGATCGTCGATGATCGTCGAACTGGGCGCCTTCGCCCTGATCCTGTCGCTGATGCTGTCTGTCGCCCAGACCGGACTGTCGGCCGTTGGCGGCGCGCGGCGTTCGCCGGTGCTGGCCGGGGCCGGACGCGGCGCGGCGGTGGCGACCTTCGTGGCCGTGGCCGTGGCCTTCGCGGCCCTGATCCACGCCTTCGTGGTGTCGGACTTCTCGGTGGCCAACGTCGCCGCCAACTCCCACACCGCCAAGCCGCTGCTCTACAAGGTGGCCGGGGCCTGGGGCAGCCACGAGGGCTCGATGCTGCTGTGGTGCCTGGTTCTGACCGGGTACGGCGCGGCCATGGCCTTCTTCGGCGACAGCCTGCCGCCGCGCCTGCGCGCCTACGCCATCGCCATCCAGGGCGCGCTGGGCGTGATGTTCCTGGCCTATACCGTGTTCGCCTCGAATCCTCTGACCCGCCTGGTCGATGTCCCGGTCGAGGGCCGGTCGCTCAATCCGCTGCTGCAGGACTGGGCCTTGGCCGTCCACCCGCCGTTCCTCTACAGCGGCTATGTCGGCTTCTCGGTGGTTTATTCCCTGTCGCTGGCGGCCCTGATCGAGGGCCGGATCGACGCGGCCTGGGCCCGCTGGGTGCGGCCCTGGACCCTGGCCGCCTGGAGCCTGCTGACCATCGGCATCACGCTCGGCGCCTTCTGGGCCTATTACGAACTGGGCTGGGGCGGCTGGTGGTTCTGGGACCCGGTCGAGAACGCCAGCTTCATGCCGTGGCTGATCGGGGCGGCCCTGCTACACTCGGCCATCGTCACCGAAAGGCGCGGGGCGCTGCCGGGCTGGACGGCGTTCCTGGCCCTGGCGGCGTTCACCTTCTCGATGCTGGGCGCCTTCCTGGTGCGCTCGGGCGTGCTGACCAGCGTCCACGCCTTCGCCGTCGACCCGACCCGCGGCGTGCTGCTGCTGATCATGATGGGCGTCGCGGCGGGCGCGGGCTTCCTGCTGTTCGGCCTGCGCGCCGGCAGCCTGAACCCCGGCGGCCAGTTCCGCCCCGTGAGCCGCGAGAGCGCCATCGTGCTCAACAACATCCTGCTGTCGACGGCGACGGCGGTGGTGCTGCTGGGCACCCTGTATCCGCTGATCCGCGAGGCCATGGACGGCGAGGCCGTCTCGGTCGGCGCGCCGTTCTTCAACCTGACCTTCGTGCCGCTGATGGTGCTGGCCTTCGCCGTGCTGCCAGCCGGCCCCCTGCTGGCCTGGAAGCGTGGCGATGCGAAAAGCGTGGCCCGCAAGCTGTGGATCGTGCTGGCCGCCGCCGCCGCGCTGGGCCTTGTCGCCTACGGCGTCGTCCAGCCGCGCAAGGCCCTGGCCAGCGCGGGCCTGGCGCTCGGCTTCTGGCTGCTGGGCGGGGCGCTGCTGGAGATGAGCGAGCGCTTGAAACTGTTCCGCGCGCCCGCCGCCGAGAGCGCCCGTCGCGCCAAGGGGCTGCCGCGCGGCGCCTGGGGCACGACCCTGGCCCACGCCGGTCTCGGGATCTTCGTGCTGGGGGCCTCGTTCGAGACCGCCTGGCGCGTCGAAGCCGCTCAGGCGCTGAGCCTCAACGACAGCCACGCCCTGGGCGCCTACACCCTGACCCTGACCGATGTCGGCACGGTCGAGGGACCGAACTACCTGGCCGAGCGCGGGATCGTGAAGATCGTCGACAAGGCCGGCAACGAGATCTGCCACGCCGAGCCCGAACGCCGCTTCTATCCGACCGGGTCGCAGACCACCTCGGAAGTCGCCATCTGTCCGCGCATGCTGGACGACATCTATGTCGTGCTGGGCGAGCGCCGGGCGGGCGAGGGCGGCAAGCCGGCCTGGCTGGTGCGCGCCTATGTGAACCCGTGGGTGCGGCTGATCTTCCTGGGGCCGCTGATCATGGCCCTGGGCGGCGCCGTGTCGCTGTCCGATCGCCGCGTGCGCCTGGGCGTCGGCCGCCGCGCCGGCGAGGCCGTGTCGTGAGCCGCGTCCGCGCCCTGCTGGTGGCCCTGGCCGCCGTCGCCCTGATGGGCAGCGCCTCGGAACCCACCGAGCGTCTGCCCGATCCGGCGCAGGAGGCCCGCGCCCGCGTCCTCTTCAAGGAAGTGCGCTGCCTGGTCTGTCAGAACGAGTCGATCGACGACTCCGAGGCCCAGCTGGCCGGCGACCTGCGACGAATTGTCCGCGAACAGGTCAAGGCGGGCCGCAGCGATGGCGAGATCCGCGCGTTTCTTGTGCAGCGTTATGGTGAGTTCGTGCTGCTGAAGCCGCGCTTTTCCGCTGGCAATGCAGCGCTTTGGCTGGCGCCGGTCGGTGTTCTGCTGGTGGGCGGCGTCCTGATGGTCGGCCTTCTGCGGCGTCGCCGGACGGTCGAGACAGAGCTTTCGCAGGACGAAGAAGACCGCGTCGCTAAATTGCTGCAAGACGATTGACACGATTGCGCCGAAATGGAGCCGCAAGAAGCGGGCTCCAATGACGCGAAGGTAATCCGAGAACCATTGCACCTTTCGCCGTCACGACTAGGTTCTCAGATCCAAAGGGACCGCGCGCGGGACGCGCGGGTGAGGAAAGCAGAGAATGACCGCTAGGAAGTCGGGTTTCGTTGTGGGCGCCATCGCTGGCGCGGGCGTGGCTTGCGCCGCTCTGGCCGGTGTGGGCATGCGCATGGGAACGGCGGCCGCCGAGGCCCCCGTGGCCCGTCCGGCCGTGGCCGGTTCGCCGTCGTTCGCGCCGCCGCCGGGCGCGCCTTTGTCGTTCGCCGACATCTTCGAGAAGGTTTCGCCCGCGGTCGTCCAGATCAACGTGACCTCCAAGGCCTCGCCGCAGGCGCTGCGCATTCCGGGTCTGGAAGGTTTCGACATCGTGCCGCGCGGCCAGAAGGGCAAGCCGGGCCAGGACGGTGAGGACGGCGACACGCCGACCACGCCGAAGCAGCAGTCGGCCGGTTCGGGCTTCTTCATCTCGGCCGACGGCTACATCGTCACCAACAACCACGTCGTGGCCGACGCCGACGACATCCAGGTGGTGATGAAGGACGGCCGCGAGCTGAAGGCCACCCTGGTCGGCCGCGACGAGGGCACGGACCTGGCGGTGGTCAAGGTCATCGACCCCAAGGCCAAGGGCGCGGACTTCCCGTACGTGAACTTCGAGAACCAGGCCAAGCCGCGCGTCGGCGACTGGGTCATCACCATCGGCAACCCGTTCGGCCTGGGCGGCACCGCCACGGCCGGCATCATCTCGGCCTATGGCCGCGACCTGGGCGACAACACCTCGTCGTTCGTCAACTACATCCAGATCGACGCGCCGATCAACCGGGGCAACTCGGGCGGTCCGTCGTTCGACATTTACGGTCGGGTGATCGGCGTCAACAGCGCCATCTACTCGCCGTCGGGCGGCTCGGTCGGCATCGGCTTCGCCATTCCGGCGGACATCGCCGAGGCCACCGCCAAGCAGCTGATCTCGGGCGGCAAGGTCGTTCGCGGCTATATCGGCGTCACCATCCAGGACTTCAGCGCCGAGTCGGCCGAGGCCCTGGGCCTGAAGGACGTGAAGGGCGCGATCGTCGCCGAGCTGGTCCCGGGCGGTCCCGCCGCCAAGGCTGGCCTGCTGCCGGACGACATCCTGACCGGCGTCAACGGCGTGACGATCACCAACCGCTCGGAACTGACCCGCGAAGTGGCCAAGGCCCGTCCGGGCGAGAGCATCAAGATGTCGATCATCCGTGACGGCAAGCCGCGCGTGGTCGACGTCAAGTCGGGCACCCGTCCGGCCGAGAACGCTCTTGGCCTGAACGACGACGACGACGACAAGGATGGCGGCGCCGCGCCCACCCCGGACAAGCCCGTCAGCCAGAAGGTTGACGCCCTGGGTCTGACGCTCGGCCCGATCGATCCGGCCTCGCGCCAGACCTACAAGATCGACAGCGAGATCAAGGGCCTGCTGATCACCGGCGTGAAGGGCGACAGCGACGCTGGCGAGAAGGGCCTGGCCAAGGGCGACGTCCTGTCGAACATCAACGGCATGGCGGTGAACAGCGTCGTCGACGTCAACAACGCCGTGGCCTCGGCCAAGAAGGCCGGCCGCAACAGCGTGCTGGTCAAGGTGATCCGCCAGAACCGCCCGGTCTTCGTGCCGCTGAAGATCGCGCCGTAAGGCTGGCGCTTGAAATCCTCGTCCTTCGACACGCTCAGGATGAGGATTTCACGGCGACCGCGGTAGTCCTCACCCTGAGCCCGTCGAAGGGCGAGGGCGGGCCAACGATCAGCCCCGCTTCGGATCTCCGGAGCGGGGCTTTTTCTGTCCAAGGTTTAAGTTACGGCGCTCGCCGAAACCGCTATTGCAAGAGCAACTATCGCGCGATGCGTGGAATCGGGGGAACGTCGATCGTTCCGCCATTCCGCCCGAGCGCATGAGGGGCTCTGACGATGCGTATTCTGATTATCGAGGACGACCTGGAGGCCGCCGCCGCCATGGCTCACGGCCTGACGGAGGCCGGCTACGACGTCCAGCACGCGCCCGACGGCGAGGCTGGCCTGGCCGAGGCTCAGAAGGGCGGCTACGACGTTCTGGTCGTCGACCGCATGATGCCCAAGCTTGATGGTGTCCAAGTCGTCGAGACCCTGCGCCGCGAGGGCGACCAGACGCCGGTGCTGTTCCTGTCGGCCCTGGGCGAGGTCAATGACCGCGTGGTGGGCCTGAAGGCGGGCGCCGACGACTACCTGGTCAAGCCGTACGCCTTCCCCGAGCTGATGGCCCGCGTCGAGGCCCTGTCGCGCCGCCGCGAGACCGGCGCCGTCGCCACGACCCTGAAGGTCGGCGAGCTGGAGATGAACCTGATCAACCGGACGGTTCATCGCCTGGGCAAGGAGATCGACCTGCAGCCGCGCGAATTCCAGCTGCTGGAGTTCATGATGCGTCACGCCGGCCAGTCGGTGACCCGCACCATGCTGCTGGAGAAGGTCTGGGAATACCACTTCGACCCGCAGACCAACGTCATCGACGTCCACATCTCGCGCCTGCGCAGCAAGATCGACAAGGGCTTCGACCGGGCCATGCTGCAGACCGTGCGCGGCGCCGGCTACCGGCTCGATCCGTAGGCGATGCGAGGGCGGCGTGGTAGGATCAGACCATGAACAAGCTGACTAAGCCTGTCACGCCGCCGCAAGATGCGTTCGAGACTTCGATGTCCGACGCTGGCGTGGACGCTTGGATCAACCGTAACCGCGAGGCGCTTACGGTTCTCATTGAGGAAGCCTGGGAAGAGATCGAGCGCGGAGAGTTCGACAATCGCGGTTTCGCCGAGATCATCGCCGAAGGAACCCTGAAGCTCCGCGACGAGCACTAGTCGAGGGGCTGGGGTGGGGCGTGTTCTGAGAGCGAAGGCCGTCAATGGCGACCTTATGGCTATCTTTCGCGAAATCTCTCGAAACAACGGCGCGGCGGTCGCAACGGAACAAGTGGACCGTATCGAAAGCGCGCTCGAACGCTTGGGCGATTTTCCGAACTTGGGTCGGGAGCAACCAGAATTGAGACAGGGCTTGAGGATTTGGTCTGCATCGCCCTGGTTGGTGCTCTACCGCCTCAAGGGCCCTGACGTCGCGATTCTGCGAGTGGTTGATGGCCGCCGAAACCTTCGCGCCATCTTGCGCGGAAAGTCCTAACTCATGCGTCTGCCGCGCCTTCTCCGCACCACGCCGTTCCGGCTGACACTGCTGTTCCTGGCCCTGTTCGCGGCGGCCGCCAGCGCCTTCCTGGGCTACATCTACGTGGCCACGGCGGGCGAGGTGAACCGCCGGGCCCAGGCCGAGATCAGCCGCGAGTTCGAGAGCCTGGAGGCGGCCTACCGCCAAGGCGGCGTCGACGCCCTGAACCAGACCATCGTCGAGCGGGCGACGGGCGAGAAGCCGTTCCTCTATTTCCTGGCCGACAAGACCGGCAAGCGCATCTCGGGCTCGATCGAGGAGTCGCCGGTCAGCGACTTCACCGGCGACGGCCCGCAGTGGGCCAGCTTCAAGGTGACCGAGACCGACCTCGACGGGGCCGAGGTCAAGGCGGCCGCGCGCGGGGTGCAGCAGCGGCTGGACCATGGCGAGATCCTGTTCGTCGGCGCCGATGTCGACGCCTCCGAAGCCTATGTCCGCAAGATCGTCCGGGCGCTGTGGGGCGCCGGGGCGCTGGTCATCCTGCTGGGCATGGCCGGGGGCATCCTGATCAGCCGCAATGTCAGCCGCTCGATGCAGGGGCTGGTGGACGTGGTCAACGACGTGCGGGCCGGCGACCTGCACGCCCGCGCCCGGGTGCGCGGCACGCGCGACGAGTATGACGAACTGGCCGAGGGCCTGAACGACATGCTCGACCGGATCGAACGCCTGATGGGCGGCCTGCGCCACGCCGGCGACGCCATCGCCCACGACCTGCGTTCGCCGCTCACCCGGCTGCGCGCCCGCATGGAGGTCGCCCTGATCGACGCCGAGAACGGCAAGGGCGATCCTGTGGCGGCGCTGGAGACCGCTCTGCAGGACGCCGACGGCGTGCTGAAGACGTTCAACGCCGTGCTGGCCATCGCCCGTCTGCAAGCCGCCGGCTCGGCCCCGGACCAGCGCATTTTCGACGCCTCGGAACTGGCCAGCGACATGGCCGAGCTCTACGCGTTCTCGTGCGAGGACAAGGGCCTGGACTTCAAGGCCGAGATCGTCCCGGCCCTGACCATCAAGGGCAACCGCGAGTTCCTGGCTCAGGCGCTGGCGAACCTGCTCGACAACGCCATCAAATATACGCCCGAGGGCGGGGCGATCATGCTGCGCGCGCGGCGCACCTCGTCCGGCGAACTGGAGTTCTCGGTCACCGACACGGGGCCGGGCGTGCCCGAGAGCGACCGCGCCCGCGTGGTCCAGCGCTTCGTGCGCCTGGAGAACAGCCGCAGCGAGCCCGGCGCGGGTCTGGGGCTGTCGCTGGTCCAGGCCGTCGCGGCCTCGCACGGCGGACGGCTGGAGCTGTCGGAGGGGCCGGGCGAGTACAACGGCACGGGCCCCGGCCTGCGGGTGGCTCTGGTGCTGCCGCGGGTGGAGTAGTTTTGGCTTGAGGAGGGCTTGATGGACCGTCGACAGTTTCTGGCTGGATCACTGCTCGGCGCCGTCGTCGCGCCGTCCGTGGCGCTGGCCCAGACGCAAGCGTCGCCCCCGCCGTTTCCGCCCGTCGACGCCAGGAGCGTCTGGCTGGTCGGCGACAGCGCCCCGCCCGATCCCGTGCGCACCGCCACCCGTCTGGCCGAACTGGAGGCTCGGTTCGCGGCGATGCTGGGCAAGGAGGACTGCGCCTTCCTGCCCACCGGCACGCTGGCCAATCACGTGGCCGTGCGCATTCTGGCCGGCGACGCCACGCGGGTCATCGTCCAGCACGAGAGCCACCTCTATCGCGACGAGAGCGACGCCACCCAGCTGCTCTCCGGCCTGAACCTGGTCAACCTGGCCCCCGGCCGCGCCGGGCCGACTCTGGACGAGATCAAGGCCGCCGTCGACGAGGCCGAGAACGGACCTTACCCCCTGAGGATCGGCGCGATCTCGCTGGAGAGCCCGGTCCGCCGCGTCCATGGGGAGCTGCTGGAGGTGTCGGCCCTGCGCGACATCGCCGCCTACGCCAGGTCCAAGAGTATCCGACTGCACCTGGACGGCGCGCGGCTGCTGCTGGCCCCGCCCAGCTATGACGTGGCCGGCGCGGCGGCGCTGTTCGATACCGTCTATGTCTCGCTCTACAGGTATCTGGACGCGCCGTTCGGGGCGGTGCTGGCCGGTTCCAAGGCCGACATCGCCAAGGCCCGCGCCCTGCGCCATCAGTTCGGCGGCGCGATCTATCAGGGCTGGGAGAGCGCGGTGCTGGCCCTGGCGGCGCTGGACGACTTCCAGGCCCGCCAGAAGGCCGCCTTCGCCACGGCCGACCAGGTGTTCGCCGCGCTGGACAAGGCCGGCGCGGCCAAGCCGAAGCCCGCGCCGAACGCCTCGAACATCCGCCAGTTGGTCGTGAAGCCCAGGGTCGCCGAGGGCCTGTTCGATCGGATGCGCGTGGCCGGCGTACGGCTGCCGAGGCCCGACAAGGACGGCGTGGTCGACTTCTGGATCAACGACACCATCAACCGCCGACCGGCCGACGACTATGTGAAGCTGTTCCTGGGCTAGGGGGCGGACCCGATCGCGCCCTTCGGACCTGGCCGATGGGTCAGCGGTCTGCCTTCACCCAGACGATCGCGCCGGTATAGGGATCGATCTGCGCGGCCATGCCGAGCCGCAAGTCGCCGGGGTTAGGCCCTCGCGGAGCCACGCTCCAGACGATGACCATGGCTGTGATCGCCAGGAACGTCATCGTGAGGAAACCGGCGATGTCCCGCGTCAGGCTGGGCTCCCGACGATTCAGCAGCGACACGCGCAGGATCAGCGGATGGGTGGCCCAGCCACAGGCCAGGGGCGAGACGGCCGCGTTCATCTGGACCTTCATCAGCGCCTTGGCGTAGTCGGCGCGGATGTCGGAGCGCAGGGCCACGACGGTAGCGTCGCAGGCCAGCTCCTGGTCGATGCGCACCAGGCCCGACGCCAGATAGATCATCGGGTTGCACCAGCCCAGCACGCCGATCACGGCGACGACCAGGTTGGCCATCGGATCGCCGCGATTGATGTGGGTGCGCTCGTGCAGCGTGATCATCTCGCGCTCGCGGGCGTCGAAGCGCTCGGCGAAGTCGGACGGCAGCACGATGCGCGGCCACAGGGCCCCGACGACCGCCGGGCCGACCTGGCCCTTGTCGACGCGGCGGTGGAACAGGCGCTCGCGGACAACCAGCACCGCCGTGGCGACCACGCAGCCGGCCAACCACAGCAGGACGAGCTTGCCGGCCCAGGCGCCCCACGGACGGGCCGGATCGCCGATCTCCATGGTTTCGGCCAGGCTGGGGAAGAAGGCGGCGGCCGCGGCGGCCGGCACGATGGCCCACAGGCCGTAGGCGCGGCGCGGTCCGAACAGCTGGCGCGCGGACGGGCGCAGCATCACGACCAGCAGCACGGCGGCGGCGGCGGCGATCTGGGCCCGGACCAGGGCGAGGGCGAAGAGCTCGATCATCGTCGGAGCGGTTCCTGCCGTTTCCTCGGGTTTAATGGTTACAACTGTAATTTCGAACGTCAAGGGCGAGTCTTGTTTGAAGGCCTGCGGCGGGTCACGGTGCCGGCATGACTCGCTTCCCCAACGCGCTCGGTGAACGCCTCGTCCCCTGCGGCCCGATCCTCGACGCCAAGGCCGCCGAGCGAGCCCATGAGATGATCGCCAAGCGAACTGGCGAGGCCATGGCCCGCGTCGACGCGGCCTGGGACGCTCTGGCGCCGGTGTTCGGCGCCTCGCCCTATCTGGCCAGCCTGGCCCGGCGCGACGGCAAGCGCCTGCCGATGATCCTGGACGGCGATCCGGCGGAGACCCTGGCCGCCACCCTGGCCGCCGCCGAAGCCGTCGCCGCCGAGCCGGACTTCGAGATCGCGCGGCGGGTTCTGCGCGAGCTGAAGGCCGACCTGCATCTGCTGACGGCCCTGTGCGACCTGGGCGGGGTCTGGGACCTGGACCAGGTGACCGGCGCCCTGACCCGCTTCGCCGACGCCACCTTGAAGGCCGCCCTGGCCCAGGCCATCCGTCAGGAGGTCGATCGCGGCGCCCTGACCCATGTCGGGGAAGGGGACGACGGTCCCGCGCCGGGCCTGTTCTGCATCGCCATGGGCAAGCACGGCGCGTTCGAGCTGAACTATTCCAGCGACATCGACTTCTCGATCTTCTACGCGCCTGAGAAGCTGCAGGTGGCCGAAGGCGTCGAGCCGCAGGCCGTGGCGGTGCGGATCGCCAACCACCTGGGCCGGGTGCTGCAGGAGCGGACCGCCGACGGCTATGTCTTCCGCATCGATCTGCGCCTGCGCCCTGATCCGTCCTCGACCCCGCCGGCCATCCCGGTCGACGCGGCCATGGACTACTACGAGAGCGTCGGCCAGAACTGGGAGCGCGCCGCGCACATCAAGGCCCGGATCGCGGCGGGCGACCTCAAGGAGGGCGCGGCGTTCCTGGAAGGCCTGCAGCCCTTCATCTGGCGGCGGAACCTGGACTTCGCGGCCATCGCCGACATCCACTCGATCAAGCGCCAGATCCACACCTACAAGGTCGACGACCGCCTGACCGCCAAGGGCGCGGACCTGAAGCTGGGGCGCGGCGGCATCCGCGAGATCGAGTTCTTCGTCCAGACCCAGCAGCTGATCCTGGGCGGCCGCCAGCCGGACCTGCGCGGGCCGCGCACCCTCGACGCGTTGCTGGCGCTGGCGACCGCCGGTCATGTGAGCCTGGAGGACGCCGGCTGGCTGTCCAAGGCCTATCAGGACCTGCGGGCCCTGGAGCACCGCGCCCAGATGATCGCCGACGACCAGACCCACAAGCTTCCGGAGTCGGACAACGACCGCAAGAAGGTCGCCGCCCTGTGGGGCCAGGACAACCTGCGCAGCTTCGACGCGGCGGTCGGCAAGATCCTCAAGGGCGTCAACCAGCGCTACGGCCGCCTGTTCGCGGGGGAGGAGGAGCTGTCCTCGCGGTTCGGCTCCCTCGTCTTCACCGGCGTCGAGGACGACCCCGAGACCCTGGCCACGCTCAAGCGCATGGGCTTTTCCAGCCCCGAGCGCGTCGCCGCCACCATTCGCGGCTGGCACCACGGCCACATCGCCGCCACCCGCACCGAGCGGGGCCGCGAGCTGTTCACCCGCCTGGCTCCGCGTCTGCTCGACGCGGCCAACGCCACCGGCGCGCCGGACCAGGCCTTCAACCGCTTCGCCGACTTCTTCGCGTCCTTGAGTTCGGGCGTGCAGATCCAGTCGCTGTTCCTGGCCCAGCCGCGCCTGTTCGAGCTGATCGTCGAGGTCATGGCCTTCGCCCCGCGCCTGGCCACGACCCTGGCCCGGCGACCCACGGCTCTGGACGCCCTGCTGGATCCGGCCTTCTTTGGCCCGATCGAGACCCCCGCTGTCGCGCCCTGGGATCCGGCCGATTTCGAGGGCGCGATGGACGCGGCGCGGCGGCTGTTCCGCGACCAGAGCTTCCGCATCGGCGTGCGGGTGATGAGCGGCAGCGCCGACGCCCGCGACATCGGTCGAGCCTTCGCCGAGCTGGGCGACCTGATCATCAGCGGCCTGGCCCCGGCGGCCCTGGCCGAGACCGAGCGCCTGGGCGGCGCCTTCCCCGGCCAGGTGGCGGTGGTGGCGCTGGGCAAGGCCGGCTCGCGCGAGATGACGGCCAAGTCCGACCTCGACCTGATGACGCTCTACGTCGCCGATGGGCCAGCGGCCCACTCCGCCACGAAGGAATGGAGCGCCGACACGTTCTACGCCCGCTTCACCCAACGGATGATCGCGGCCCTGTCGGCCCCCACCGGCGAGGGGACGCTGTATGCGGTCGACATGAAGTTGCGCCCGTCCGGCGCCAAGGGGCCGGTGGCGGTCAGCTTCGCGGCGTTCGAGGACTATTACGAGCGCGAGGCCGAGACCTGGGAGCTGCTGGCCCTGACCCGCGCCCGGGTGGTCTGGGCCAGCTCGCCGGACTTCAAGGCCCAGGCCGAGGGGGCGATCGAGGCGGCCCTGCGCCGGCCGCGCGACTGGAAGAAGACCGCCGCCGACGTCGTCGAGATGCGCGAGCTGATGGAGCGCGAGCGGCCGGGCAAGGGCGATTGGGATCTGAAGCTGGTCCCCGGCGGGCTGGTCGACATCGAGTTCGCCGCCCAGTTCCTGCAGCTGGCCCACGCGGCCAAGGGCGGCCCCCTGCGCCAGAATACCGGCGAGGCCCTGGCGGCCCTGCGCGAAGCCGGCCTCGCCGACGCCGGCGCCCTGACCCGGCTGGAGACCGCCTGGCGGCTGGAACAGGACCTCTCGCAGCTGATCAAGGTGGCCCTCGAGGACGGCGGCGACCCCGAAGCGGAGCCCAAGGCGTTCAAGGCGTTGATGGCCAAGGCCGGCCGTGTCGGCCAGTTCAAGTCGCTGAAACCCAAGCTGGCCAAGGCCAAGGCCGAGGCCCGGGCGGCCTATTCCGCGATCGTGAAGGCGCCGGGGTAGAGGCCGCCCAGCTTGTCATCCCGGCCGCACCCCGGCGAAGGCCGGGGGAAGAGCCGGGACCCAGGGGCAACCGCTCGGGACCTGGCCCCTGGGTCCCGGACAGCCTCCGCGAGGCTTCCGGGATGACAAGGATTTTCAGCGTCGATTTCTCGGATGAGGCGGCGACGGAATCGCCATCGTTACGCGTTTCACTCTTCGGGACGGTCCTTCCTCCATGGAGACCTTAAGACTGATGATCGTACGCACCCTGATCGCCGCCGGCGCCGTGCTGGCGCTGGGCGGACCCGCCTTGGCCCAGAACGCGGCTGCCCAAAACATGCCGGGGAAAGCCGCGCCCGCCGCCACCGACGGCATGACCCTGCAGCAGTTCCAGGCCAGGAACGGCGACAAGCTGTTCGCGCGGCTGGACACCAACAAGGATGGCAAGATCTCGCCCGACGAGTTCGCCGCCTTCCGCAAGCAGGACGCCGAGGTCGACGCCAAGGCGTCGGGCAAGGCCGGCAAGCGCGGCCAGCGCCTGTTCGCCCGCTTCGACACCGACAAGGATGGCGCCCTGTCGCGAACCGAGGCCGACGCTCTGTTGGCCTGGCGGTTCAAGCGGATGGACACCAACAATGACGGCGTCCTGACGCTGGAGGAATTGCAGGCCAAGCCCGGCAAGGCCAAGGTTGGGGTCTGATGGTGACGTGCGCGGCGGAGTGACGGTTGGCGTCCGACGGGAACGACCCCGACGAAGCCTTGCTGGCGGGGGTGGGCCGGGGCGACCCGTCCGCCGTTCGCACGCTGCTGGACCGACGCCTGCCGCGCATCCTGGCCCTGGCCAGGCGCATGCTGAACGACTCGGGCGAGGCCGAGGACGTCGCCCAGGAGACCTTCCTGCGCGCCTGGAAGCAGGCGCGGGCCTGGAAGCCGGGCGCGGCCAGGTTCGACACCTGGCTGCACCGGGTGGCGCTGAACCTCTGCTACGACCGGCTGCGGCGACGGCGCGAGATCGCGACGGACACGCCGCCGGAGCAGATCGACACCGGTCCGGCGCCGGATGCGGGCCTGATCGGCGCGGACCTGTCCAGGCGCGTCGAAGCGGCGCTGGCGGCCTTGCCGCCGCGTCAGCGCGAGGCGATCGTGCTCTGTCATCACCAGGGGCTGGGCAATATCGAGGCCGCCGGACTGATGGCGATCAGCGTCGAGGCGCTGGAGAGCTTGCTCTCCAGAGGTCGCCGGGCGCTGAAGGCTTCGCTGGCCGACCTGGCCGGTACGGGGGCGGGGGGATGAAGGACGCATGGTCATGATGACGCTCGAGAGGTTCGAGGCGCTGGCCGAGGCCTATGGTGGCGAGATCGCCCGCTGGCCGGAAGGCGAACGCGAAGCCGCGCGCGCCCTGCTGGCGGTGAACGCGGCGCGCCTGGCGCCGGTGCTGAGCGCCGCCGCGCAGATGGACCGCCTGTTGGACCTGGCGCCCGCCCAGAGCGCCGACGCCGCCTTGCTGGGCCGGCTGATCGCCGCGGCGCCGCAAGCGCCCGACACCGCTCGCCGTTGGATCGCCGGCTTGGGCGCGGCCCTGGGCCTGTCGGCCGCCGCCTTCGCGGGGATCGCCGTGGGCGTGGCCGTCGGTCGCCCCGAGGCCGCCGCGCCGACGATCGTGGCCGAGCAGCCGGTCATCACGGCCGTTGACACCTCCTCGGCCCTGCAGGACGCCATCGCGGAGCCCTCCGAACTATGACGTCGCGGCCCTGGATCATCGCGCTGGCCGCCTCGGCGGTGGTCAATGTGTTCCTGGTCGGCGGGCTGGCCGGCATGGGCTATGCGCGTCTGACGGCGCCGCCGGTCGCGCCGACCGTCGCGACCGCGCCGGCTCCGCGCATCGTCGCCCCGCCCAGCCCGCCGGCAGCCGCTCCGATCGCGCCGGCCGAGGCGCCGTCGAAGCCGCCCCGTCACGCGGCGACCAGGGAGCCGCCGGCCGCGCCGGTCGCTACCCCGTCCGCCTTGCCCGCGGTCGCCGCCGCGCCGTCCGTCGAGGGCCCGCCGCCGACGGCCCAGGCCCGGCCGCCGCTGATCTCGGCCGGCGACGTGCTCTCGCCCGACAGCCGGCGGGCGTTCCGCAAGGCGCTGGGCGAGGCCAACAAGAAGAACAGGCCCCTGACCCAGCAGGCCCGCGCCGAGCGGCAGGCGGCCCTGGCGGCCCTGGGCTCGCCCGGCTACGACGCCGCCGAGGTGGCCAGGCGGCTGGGCGCGGCGCGCGCGCTCGATCTCCAGGCGCGCGGCAATGTCGAGGCCGCCCTGGCCAGCTATGCCGCCACCCTGACCCCACCGGAGCGGGCCGTGCTGGCCGAGGGCCTGGCGCGGGTCTACACGCCCGCGGCGGCGCGAAGGGCGGCCTTCGAGGGGCCGCCCCGCTAGACCCTATTTCCCCGCCACGCTCTTGGCGTAGGCCTGCGCCCCGGCGATGAGCCGCAGCACATTGCCGCTCCAGATCGCCTGGATGTCGGCGTCGCTATAGCCTTCGGCCTTCAGGCGGGCGGTGATCTTGGGCAGGTCGGCCACGTCCTCCAGGCCCTCGACGCCGCCGCCGCCATCCCAGTCGGCGCCGATGCAGACGGCCTTGGGACCGGCGATCTTCAGGGTGTGCAGCATGCTGGCCATGAAGATCTCGAAATTGGCGCGCGGCGGGAACTTATACTGGGCCTTGAGCGCCGCCATCTTGACCATCCGGGCCTTGACCTGGGCCTCGGTGGCGTCGTCGTCCATCGGACCCAGGGCTTTCAGCGCGGCCATGAGTTCCGGGCTCGGTTGCTCCGAGGCCTTCAGATAGACCGAGTTGATGCAGACCGCGCCGCCGCTGTCGGCGATCTTCTTGATGCGACCGTCATCCAGGTTTCGCGGATGGTCGAAGATCGCCTTGGCGCCGGAGTGCGAGGCGATGATCGGGGCCTTCGACAGGGCCACCGACTGATCGACGATGTCGTCCGACGCGTGGCTGACATCCACCAGGATGCCCAGGCGGTTGGCCTCGGCCAGCCAGCGCAGGCCCAGCGGCGAATAGCCGTGCCAGATCTTGCCCTTGGGATCGGTCGAGCTGTCGGCGAACTGGTTGTTCAGGAAGTGGACCGGCCCGGCCATCCGCACGCCGGTGGCGTAGAAGGTCTGCAGCAAGGTCAGGTCCTCGCCGATCGGCCAGGAGTTCTCGATGCTCTGGAAGACGAAGACCTTGCCGGCCTTGTTGATCCGCGCGGCGTCCTCGGCGGTATAGGCGAGTTCGAACTGGTCGGGATGGGCGGCGACCATCTCGCGGATCTCGGTCGCGCGGTTCAGGGCGAAGTCGCGGGCCTTGCGATAGCCCTCGGCCGTCAGTTCGCCCTGGCCGGTGTAGATGACGAAGAACCCGCCATCCAGGCCGCCGGCCTTCATGCGAGGAAGGTCGACCTGGGTGCCGTCCTCGGTGACGGCGTGACGGTCGATCATCGACCAGCCCTGACGCGCGAAGTGTTCGGGCGTGTCCAGGTGGGTGTCCAGGGTCAGGAAGCCGTCGTGCAGCGTCTTGATCGCCTTGGGGATCTCACCGGGCTTCTCCGGGGCCTTCTTGGCGTCGGCGGCGTGCGCGACGCCGGTCAGCAGGGCGGCCGAGCCGAGAAGAACGGTGAGCAGGCGACGCATGCGAAGACTCCGGAGCAACTTCAGGGGCGTAAACAGGAGCCGTGACGCTCACGGTTTCGGCGGAGGGCGTCAAGCCGAGCTTGCATGTCCTGTCCGGAAATTAATGTCCTGATCCGGATCTACATCAATCCCAGCGCCTTGAAGCTGGCCACGCCTTCACGGCCGACCACCAGATGGTCGTGGACGGCGATCTTCAGGGCCTTGCCGGCCTCGACGATCTGCTTGGTCATGTCGATGTCTGGCCGCGACGGCGTCGGGTCGCCGGACGGGTGGTTATGCAGGATGATGATGTTGCTGGACGACAGCTCCAGCGCCCGGCGCATGACCTCGCGCGGATAGACGGGCGCGTGGTCGACCGTGCCCCGGTTCATCACCTCGTCGGCGATCAACTGGTTCTTCTTGTCCAGGAACAGCACGCGGAACTGCTCGCGCGACTCGTTGGCCAGGGCGACGCGGACATAGCCGAGCAGGGCGCTCCAGGAGCTGATCACCGGGCGCTTGACGATCTTGTCCCGCCCGGCTCGCAGCGTGGCCTCGTGCAGCAGCTTGAGATCCATGGCCGCCGTCTCGCCGACGCCCGGCACGGTGGCCAGCTCCTCGATCGTGGCGCCCAAAACGCCGCCCAGCGAGCCGAATCGGGCCAGCAGGCTTTTGGCCAGCGGTTTGACGTCGCCGCGCGGATAGGTGCGGAAGAGATAGAGCTCCAAGAGCTCGTAGTCGGGCAGGGCGACGAAGCCGCCCGCCTTGGCCCGCTGGCGCAGCCGCTCGCGATGGCCGGCGTGATGGGCGTGGGCGGACTTGCGCGCCGGCTTCTCCGGCGCGACCGGCTCAGGATCCGAGATGCTGAGCGACACCGCCTGGACCATGCGCTCGCCGCTTAGCTGTCGAGAACCAGGGCGGGCTGACGATGCGCCTGCCGTTCTTCCGCGAGGCGACGCAGCCGGCGATCCTCCGCGAAGGGGATGATGATCGCCACGACCAGGGCGGGCACGGCGAGCGCCGCGTACCACAGGAAGTCCGACACCGAGATAACGCCGTCATGCAGCCGGAAGGCCCGCAGGACCAGCCAGGAACCGACCATGAAGGGCGTGTAGCCCCAGCACATGAAGCGCTGAAATCGTCTGCGTTTCTCAAGCTCGGTCATGGACTGAGCTTTGCGAACTTCGCAAAGATTGTCTATCGCAATAATGCGCCTATAGCGCGATCAGGCGCCCAGGATCGGCGGCTGGAACAGCCCCGCCGGCGAAGCGGTGAAGATCTCGTAGCCGTCTTCCGTCACGCCGATCGAGTGCTCGCACTGGGCCGACAGCGACTTGTCGCGGGTCACGGCGGTCCAGCCGTCGTTCAGCACCTTCACGGCCGGCTTGCCCAGGTTCACCATCGGCTCGACGGTGAAGAACATGCCGGGCTTCAGCACCGCGCCCTGGCCCGGACGGCCGAAGTGCAGGATGTTCGGGGCGTCGTGGAACACGCGACCCAGGCCGTGGCCGCAGAAGTCGCGGACGACCGAGCAGCGCTGGGCCTCGACATAGCTTTGGATGGCGTTGCCGATGTCGCCGAGCGTCGCGCCGGGCTTCACGGCCTCGAGACCGCGCTTCATGCCCTCATAGGTGATCTCGACCAGGCGACGGGCGCGCGGGCCCACCTCGCCGACGCCGTACATGCGCGAGGTGTCGCCGTGCCAGCCGTCGACGATGACGGTGACGTCGATATTGACGATGTCGCCTTCCTTCAGGTTCCACTCGCCCGGAATGCCGTGGCAGACCACGTGGTTGCGCGAGATGCAGACCGTCTTGGGATAGCCGCGATAGTACAGGCAGGCCGGCAGGGCGCCGTGATCCAGGATGAACTCGCGAGCCAGTCGGTCGAGCTCGTCGGACGACACGCCCGGCTGCACGTGCGGAATCAGCATGTCCAGGCACTCGGCGGCCAGCTTGCCGGCCTTGCGCATGCCCTCGAAGTCCGCGGCCGTGTGGATCTTGATCTGGCCCGTGCGGGTTTCGGCTTCGATCTCGAGGGTGTCGTCTAGGGTCATGCTCTACTCGGGCGTCGCCGCCGCGTTTCGGGCGGCGATCTGGTCGGCGGAAGGGGCGTATCTGCTCATCCTAGCACAGATTTCAACCCCAAGCCCGCCTTCAATGGCCCGCCTTCACTGAGGATTGATGCGCCGCACCGTGTCCGTCGCCGGGCGGATCTCCTTGACGAAGGTCGCGTCCAGGGTCGTGGGCCTGTCGCGGCGCACGTGGCAGACGCCCTTGTAACGCGTCACCCGGCCGGTTTCCTTCTCGGTCAGGTCCGCCGTGAACTTGACGTCCCATTCGCCGGGCTTGCCCGTCGAGACGGGATCCATGTCGTTGGAGGTGACGCCGGAGATCGTCTTGAGGCCGAAGCGATCCTCCAGCTTTCCGGTGCAGGCCTTGAAGGCGAAGATCGCCCGCAGACCCGTCATCATGCCGCTCTCGGACTTGCCGGGGTCGCTGGGTCCGCACCCACACAGGGCGAGCGTCAGGGCGGCCGCGGCCAGGACATTCGTCTTCATGCGATCCCCTCAGTTCGCGCGCCCGGAATGGGTAGCGAAATGCGAGCCGATTGCAGCTTAAATCGCTGTTAGGTGAGTGTTGGTCCACAGGATCCGGCGGTCGATCCGCACGGCCTCCGTGCTCATGGCGCAGGCGTAGACCAGCACTTCCACGCCGGCCCTGGCCGCGGCGTCCAGGCCCGCCGCGAACTTCGGGTCGAGGTCGGCGCAGGCCTGGAAGGTCTCACAGTCCTCGCGCTGGACGACGAACAGCACCACGGCGCGGCAGCCCTCGGCGACCTGGGCGGCGAGGTCCGACAGGTGACGCGTCGAGCGTTCGGCCTTGCAGTCGGGGAACTCGGCCAGGCCGGGCTTGCGGCTGAAGTGGCAGTTCTTGACCTCCAGCCAGCAGGGCGGGCGGTCCTCGTGGGTCAGCAGGAAGTCGACGCGGCTGGCCTCGGCGTATTTGACCTCGGGGCGGATGGTCGCGTAGCCGGTCAGTTCGGGGATGGCGTCATTGGCCAGCGCCTCGGCGACCAGCCTGTTCGGCAGCAGAGTGTTGATCCCGACCAGCGCGTCGCCCTGCTCGACGCATTGCAGGGTGTAGGCCAGCTTGCGCTTGGGATCGTCCGACCACGACACCCAGGCGCCCTGGCCGGGATCCCGGACGCCCAGCATGGCGCCGGGGTTGGGGCAGTGGGCGGTGATCTCGCGGCCATCGTCCAGCACCAGGTCCGCGAAGAAGCGCTTGTAGCGGCTGACCAGCCGGCCGTGAACGAGCGGTTGCGGGAGCAGCATGCGGAGCCTAAGTCGAAACGGTAGGAACGAAGCGACATAGGGGATCGAGCGGATGACGGCTACCCGAACGGGAACGGGCGAACGCGTGACGGCCGCCGTGATGATCATCGGCGACGAGATCCTCTCCGGCCGGACCCAGGACGTGAACCTGTCGGCCATCGCCAGGTACCTGGCCACCTACGGCGTCGACCTCTGCGAGGCCCGCGTGGTGCCGGACATCGAGGGCGAGATTATCGACGCGGTCAACGCGCTGCGGACCCGCTACGACTACGTCATCACCACCGGCGGCATTGGTCCGACCCACGACGACATCACCGCCGATTCGATCGCCAAGGCGTTCGGGGTGACGGCCCCCGAGCATCCGGAGATCATGGCCATGCTGCGCGAGCGCTGGGGCGAGCCCAACGCCGCCCGCCGTCGCATGGCGCACGTGCCCGAAGGCGGCAGCCTGGTGAAGAACCCGGTGCAGGGCCCGCCCGGGTTCCAGAAGGACAATGTCTTCGTGCTGGCGGGCGTGCCGGCGATCATGCGCGGCATGCTGGAGGACGTCGGGCCGCGCCTGCGGACGGGCGCCGTCGTGCTGGCCAAGACGGTGCGGGTGACCGGCACGGGCGAGGGCTCGATCGCCGCGCCGCTGGAAGCAGTGGCCAAGGCCCATCCGGACATGTCGCTGGGCAGCTATCCGTTCTTCAGCCCGCCGGACATCTACGGCGCCAACCTCGTCCTGCGCGGTCGCGACGCCGCCGAGCTGGACGTGGCGGTCGCCGAACTGATCGCCGCCCTGACCGAGGCCGGGGCTCAGAACATCGAGCTCCTGGCGGATCCGGCCTAGAAGGCGTCGGGGGAGCGCCTATTCCTCTCCGGCGATGGCCTTGGCCAGGTCCACCAGATGCTTGCGCATGCCCGTCGACGGGATCGCCAAATACGAGCGCGCCAGGTCCGGGCCGCCAGGCTGCGACCAGAACGCGGCCATCTCGTTGGCCAGGTCGGCGGCGGTGGTGTCGGCCTCTTCGGGATCGTCCAGGCCTTCGAAGAAGAAGCCGATCGGCGTCTTCAGGAACATAGCCGTGGCGTGCAGCTTGCTGGCGCTGATCCGGTTGGACCCGCCCTCGTACTTCTGCACCTGCTGGAAGGTCAGGCCCAGGGCGTCGGCCAGCGACTGCTGGGAATAGCCGAGATCCTTGCGACGCATACGCAGGCGACGGCCGACGTGGATGTCGACGGGATCAGGGGTCTTGTCTTCAGCCATGCTCACAAACTCGGACGCGACGGTGGGGAGGAAATGACTCATCGAGTGGCGATACGCGAAAGCCTCCGCGATCTTGAGCGGAGTCGAGATCCCAAGAAACGTATAATCTATGCGGTTCGTCGTATTCACGCAGGGCGAGCAAGCCCTTCAAGCGTACGCCTTTCGGTCACATCGCGCGGCGCGGGTTCCTCGCCGGGATCTCAACCGACCAGAGGGCGGGATGGTTGGCGATGGTAGGGACGGTGGGACTCGAACCCACACGGATTGCTCCAACGGATTTTAAGTCCGGTTACATCGTTGATTTTAAAGGGAAAAAGCCGATTGTGCTAGAAGAGTGTGCTAAGCGCGGCTTTTGCCAATCATAATCGCGCGTTCGGCGCGGACTGTCCAGAGAAGGTAGCGGTAGGCGTCGTCAGACTCGTCAAGGCCGCACTCGACGACGCTGATAGTCGTCGGACTCGTCTCGATGAGTCGCTCCGACTCTTTCCGGCCGAGGCTTCGGTCGCCAATCTGAGCCTGCGACAGAGTATCGTGGGTCGCTCGTTCGCTAACAGTGCACTTGAAGATAACATCAGTGATGTTAATTTCGCACGTGATGTTACGGACGTGGAAAGACAAGTGGGAGCAGCAGCTCGCGGAGAAGGCTGAGGCCTATCTGCGGGAGAGCTTCGGCGCGAGCGTTTGGTTGGTTCGTGCCGAGCCCACTGGCATGCCCTTCTTCATAACCGATCAATACGCCCTCTGGCGCGCCGAGATCTTCGAGCGGTCCTGCGTGCTGATGGCCGTCCGGGCGGCCACGGGCGCGACGGCCGACGAGCTGGCCCGCCACGTTCATGTCGTCCGGGAGCGCAGCAACACCCCGACAGTGGTGTTGGTGTTTGAGACCTTGTCGCCATCGCGGCGCCTGAGCTTGCTGAAGCAGCGGTTGGCGTTCCTGGTGCCGGGGGCGCAGCTCTACATCCCCGAAGCCTTGATGGACCTGCGCGAGCGGGCGCCCAGGGCGCCGGTGCATGACGTCGAGACGTTTTCGCCTACCAGCCAGATGATCGTCATCGGCGCCCTCCTGCGGCGCGAGACCGAAGCGCCCAGCGCAACGGCCCTGGCCACCCGCTATGGCGTGGCCACCATGAGCGTGAGCCGGGCCTTCGACGAACTGCAGGCCGCCGGCCTGGCCGACACCTCGCGCACCGGCAAGCAGAGGGCTCTCAGGTTCGTCAGCCATGGCCTCGATCTTTGGGAGGTCGCCGCGCCGCGTCTGCAATCGCCCGTGCGCAAGGTTCGGACCGTCGGTATCCCCTTTCCCCAGCACTTCCCTGGCCGGGTAGCGGGCGAGAGCGCCCTGTCGCTTTATACCCCGCTGGCGTCGCCACGCGTCCAACGACTTGCCGTCGCCGCCGCCAACTGGCCCCAGCTGGTCCGCGACCACGGCCTGATCGCGCGCGAGCCGGGAGACCCGGCCGGCGACGAGGTCGAGACCTGGAGCTACGACCCGGCGGCGCTGGCCGATCGCACCGACCGCAATGTAGTCGACCGCCTCTCCTTATACCTGAGCACGCGCGACCACCCCGACGAACGTGTCGCCCAAGCCGCCGAGCAGCTCCTAGAGGACATGTCGTGGTCGTAGGCCTGAAGCGTTGGCGCGAGCACTTCGCCGACTATGCCGACCGCTACGTATTGGTCGGCGGCGTGGCGTGCGAGCAGGTGATGGAGGAGGTCGGTCTTACCTTTCGGCTGACCAAGGACTTCGATATGGTGCTGCTCGTCGAGTTGCTCGACGCGGCCTTCGCCGACGTCTTCTGGGCCTTCATCGAGGCGGGCGGCTACGAGCGGCGCGAGAAGGCCGATGGCGGCAAGCTCTATAGGTTCCAGCGCCCCTCGGAATCCGACTATCCGCAGATGATCGAGCTGTTCTCCCGCGCGCCTGACGGCATCGATTTGGCGCCGGGAAGCCAGCTAGTCCCGCTGCCGATCGACGACGCGGCCGCCAGCCTGTCGGCGATCCTTCTCGACGGCGGCTACTACGATTTCTTGCGCGAGAACGCCCGTGTGGTCGACGGCCTGCCCTTGCTGAACGAAGCGGCGATCATCCCCTTCAAAGCTCGCGCCCACCTCGATCTGGCGAAGCGTAAGGCCTCCGGCGAAGCCGTTGATGGCGGGAACGTCAAGAAGCACCGCAGCGACGTCTTCCGTCTGTTGCAGCTCTTGCCAGAAGGCGAGGTTCAACCCCTACCTGAAGCGATCCGGGCCGACATGACTGCCTTCGTCGACGCCGTGGCCAGCGACAAGACCTTCAAGCCGGTCGACTTCAAGCTCAAGATGACGCCGGACGAGGCCATAGCCCGTCTTGTGGCGGCCTACGGTCTGTAGATCCGGCGAGGACGACCTAGCCTTCGAAAAGGAAGGCATAGGACCTGACGGATCAATCACGGCTTCTGGCGGGTCGTGGATTCTGCGGCCAGATGTTCGTACCCGTCGGATGATCTGAATGAGGCGCTCTGGCGCATCGCTACCGATCAGCGCCGAAAGGGCACCACGTTCGATCGACCCAGCAACGCCGCCATCCCTTCGTCTTGTAGAACGGACCGAAAGGCTTCCATGGCTAAGTCATCTGTCGGAAATTGATCATCCCAGACAGTGGATGTGCCTTCCTCGTCCACGACCTCAAGCGCCCAGCCCGGTTGATTTTCAAGCCGATAGATTTCCACAGTCGCGCTTATTCCATCCGCAGACACCGGGCCGGAAAGTCCCGATCGGATGATGTTCGGATCGCGTTGATTCATTGTAGTCTCCTAGCCAAAAGGGTAGCGCGTACCCCGCTGAACGTCACGTTCCCGGTGGTAGGCCAACGTCCCTTCATGGTGCTTACCCATTTGTCGTGCGGCTAGATGATGTCCTGTCCGCTCATTGGTGTTGTGGCAGGAACGGCGATGTTTAAGTGATAGCGCGTCGCCTTGTTCGCGCCGGTGCGGGTCAGCGCGCCGATCTCAACCAGTGAGGCGAGGTCGCGGGTGGTGGTCGCCGAGGGCGCGCCTGTGATGGTCATGTAGTTGGCGGCGCTGAGCCCGCCCTTGAAGCCTTCCGGCCCGGCGGCGAATAGCCGGATGAGCGCCTTTTCCTGGCGCTCGTTTAGTGCGCCGCGCAATCGGCCCATGAGGCGGGCCTTATCCAGCACGAATTCGACCTGGCGGAGCGTACTTTGCTGCGCCTCGAGGGTCTTGGCGGCAAACCACAATAGCCAGTCGGTGATTTCGAGTTCGCGATGTGCTCGCTCAAGCTCGGCGTAGTAGGCCTTGCGATGCTGCAGCAAGGTGCTGGCCATGCCGGTGACGACCGGGTTGGCCAATCCTTGCGCCAGGATCTTCTCACTGATCGCGCGACCGACACGGCCGTTGCCGTCCTCGAATGGATGGATGCTCTCAAACCAGAGGTGGGCGATGCCGGCGCGGGTGATGGCGGGGAGAGGTGTGTCGCCGCCCGGCGCGGTGCGCTCCAGCCAATCCCAGAAGCGCTGCATTTCCGCGGTAAGGGCGGATGAAGGCGGAGCCTCGAAATGCACTTTCGGGGCGTGCAGCGAGCCCGAGACGATCTGCATCGGATCTGTGTGGGTGCGATAGCGCCCGATATCGACCAGATCGGTGCGCCCGTTGGTGATCCAGCGATGCCAACGGAACAGGGCCTCTTCGGTCAGTGGCGTAGTTGCCCGCTCATAGAGATCGACCATCATTTCCGCGATGCCGGCCTCGGCGGGCGACGCGCGGCGACGATCGCTGGCCAGGCCTAGGCGCCTGCGGATGGACGACTGGACGCTATCTCGGTCGAGCGGTTCGCCCTCAATGGCGGAAGTATCGACGGCCTCATGGCTCATCAATTCGATGCGCAAGGCATATTGGTCGTCGGCGTCTAGATGTTTGGATGCACCGATGAGCACGCCCGCGTTCTCGATGAAGAGCGCTTCGGCGCGCACCAATGTGCGCTGATCCCAAGTAAACTCGGGCCAGCCTTCCTGCTGCCAATTCCAAACCATGATCGATATCTATCCGATATATCGATCAAAATCCATTGGAATGTGATCTGTATAAGCCATTCCAATCGATCATGGACATTGTGCCGGTAGGTGGAGGGGGGGGGCGGGATGCGCAGGTCTTTGATCAACCGCTTCTCGCGTGTTGGCGAGAAATAGAAGGCCGCGAACAGGGCGGCTGGCCCGGCGAACACCCTTCACCTCATACTAGCTGACGCCGAGAGGCGTCAGCCTCCGAAATTCGCTCTCGGCGCCGGCGATCAACGCATCGATCGTTGCCGCGACCTCCGGCCCTAGCTCCCGATGGAAGTTGGCGCCGTAGGTGGGCATGGCCGAAAGGCCGCCAGGATAGGTCACGGTCGCGGGCGATCCGTTCTCGAACACGACGGCTTCGACATAGGTCGGATCTGCGTAGGTCTCGGCCCGGATCTCGAAGGCCCGGCCGGCGTGCTCAAAGGTGCTGGTTCTCAGAACGGACATGGTGGGGACCTCCATCGAACTGCTGAGAGACTGATGGGCGAGTTCATCCGACGTCAAGCCGGGGGCGAGTTCGCTCAATGAAACGGACCAGGGAGTCGATCTGATAGAGCGCAGCCGCCAGATGCGCTTCGACCTCTGGAATTGTCAGGGCTAGGTGACGGCCGATCTGGTCGTAGTCGAGCGCTTCGATGCAGCTCAGCATGAAAACGTCTCGTGCGGCGCCGCGCAGTCGCAGGAGGGCGTAATAGGTCACCTCCTGGCTGTCGTGAGGATCAAAGCCTCCGCCGGCCCATAGACGCGGGTGGCGCCAACGCCACCATTGGATCGGATCAAACTGCCAGTATTTCCAAGCGTGGCGCATCATCCGCGCTCACGGGGGATCGCATTGGTGGGGCCGCCTGGAACCTGAGCCCCGATGGCGATCCCAACGGCGGCGATTAGGTCGTCCACCGTCTGGCAAGCGTCGAGCCAGCACACCGATGCGATGGTCTCCGCCGGCATGTGGGGAATGGTGTGGGTTTTGTAGTAGGGATTGAGCGCCGCCGCGATCTTGGCCAATCCGGGTGGCGCGCCATCGAACCCGGCCCGCTTTGCGCTTTTCAACGCTTTGAGCAGGTCATGGCGGACGTGAATGCGGTTCCAGTCGTCGCTGATCCCCCGGTGAAGAAGATAGGCCTTCAACGCAAGCTCGATCGCGATGGCCAGGAAGTGCCGCGCGCCGTCCGGGAACCGTGGGACCAACTCTTCCGTACCATTCCAGAAGCTCCTGGCGTTGCGGAGGAACCGCTCGGCTAGGCGGCGGTCGTTGCGGCCGTGCCGTCGATGGAGCGCGTCATTCCTCATGTTGGACGGCTCAGCGTCTTGAGGTCTTGCACTGCCCGAACCATGAGGCCGTGGACCTCTTCGTACCCGTCAGGATAGAGGAGCCGCGTCGCGATGGTCAGGTTTGCCACCACAGCCGCCACGCTCGCCGCAGGCGTTGAAGGCAACGCCTTCAGCAGCGCATCGCTCTTCCTATCCAACGCTTCGAGTTCAACCGCTATGTCGTCGAGCTTACGCGCCTGCGGCAACGCGCGGCGTTGGTCCTCGGAAAGACGAAACCAGTTGAATTCGCGAGCCAGAAAACTCTCATGCCGACCCCACTCGGCGCTCAAGCGCTCCCGCTCTGCTTCAACGGCGAACCACCTTTCACACGCGGCGATAGTCGGATCGGTGGCGGTGGCGCCAGCCTGTCCGGCAAGCACCGGCGTGGCAGAAGCGCCGACTAACACGGCGCGTCTCGACAGTTCGGGCAGGCGCGCGACCGCGCCTCCCGTCTTTCGACGTGAGCCCATAACGACTAACCTGTATGTTGATTGTCTAGCTGTTCGATGAATCAGTTCATACAATACGAAAAGTATCACATGAGTCGTGACGTATCAATCACTGCGGCGCAAATTCGTGCGGCTCGGGCTTTGGTGGACTGGAGCGGTCCGCAATTGGCCAATGCCTCTGGGGTCTCAGTCCCCACAATTCGGCGTATGGAAAGCGCCGTCGGGCCGGAACGCAGCTCCATCGTCAACGTAGAGGCGGTGCGACGTGCGTTGGAGGAAGCTGGAGTGATCTTCCAAGGTCCCGACGATTCCGCAGGACCGGGCGTGAGACTGAAGAAATAGCGGAAAGGCTGGCGCGGCTTTCAGCGCCTCCGGACGATCACCTTACAGGTCTGGTCCTTCCCGCCCTTGGCCGCCGCTCGCCGGCAGGCCTCCAGCGCTTCGCGATTGTCCCGCTCGAACTGCGACATCTCAACGATCCGAGCCCAATCCTGCGGGCTGACGCCGTGCATCATCTGTCCGCCCGCCGTCCAGCGATCCTGCTTCAGCGTGGCCGCCGCCATCCGCTCGGCGACCTGCCAGCGATCGGGTAACGCCCGCGCGATCGGCCCGGACAGGCCGACCCAAAGGACGATGCCCGCCATCACGCCTCCGGCGCCGGCGGCGATCACCCACCTGCGTTGATCGCGCGTGGCGCGCGGACGCGGCACGACTTCGCCGAGCGCTCTCACGGCATCGTCCAAACCGCGCTGCGCTCGTGACCAGTCGCCCTGGGCCTCCTGTCGGACGCGTGTCGCGGCGGCCTGGACCTCTCCCGCCACACGGGCCGGCGTCAGGCTGAGCAACGGCGACTGCGCCAAGGCCTCGATGCGCTTGTCCACCGCCGCGAGCTGACTGGCCATCTTGCCTAAGGTCGGACCATAATCGACCGGCTCATGGCGCTCTTCCGCCGCCGCCAAGCCCTCGACCGCCCGTCGCAACAAGGCGACCTCGGTCCTCAGTTGACCAAACGCTTCCTCGGCCGGATCGCCATACGCCTCGTCCGTCACGCCACTTCACCTTTCCCAACCGCGATCACGGTTCTTGCTGGGCTCGTCGCCGGGTCCGCGCCCACGATCATGATCCATGCCCTTCTTCAAATCTTTCTCCCGGTTGGGGGCTGGCGCGCCGCGCGCCTTGTCGGGCGCCAGCCGTTCCATCTTCATCGCCGCCAGGGTCGGCCCGGTGCGGCCTTGGGCCGCCGCCGTCAGCAAGGTGGGATTTTTCTCGACCACGCTCGCCAGGTGCTTGGCCGCGCCGGGCCACAGACCCGCCACGGCCTGGGCGCCGCGCTCCAGGCCCTGCTTCTGGTGCTCCAGCATCGGCAAGCCGGCCTGCCGCATGCGCTGCACGTCCATCACCGCCGCCGCGTAGCCGCGAACGGCGCGATGGGCGGCCCGGTCGTCTTTGGCGATGTCGGGGGTCTTGGTCTGCGCCGGCTTCGGATTGAACCCGGCGAACCGGCCGCGTCCGGCGCTATCGGCCGGGCCGTCGATCGACCGCCGCGCCGCGAATGTCTTGGGATAGTCGAGCGCCATCTCCTTGGGCCGATCGCGACCCAAGGTCCTCACGAGATCGCGCCGTTCGGGGAAGTCCTGGCGGCTGTAGTGCAGCGCGACCCCGTCGCGGTGCCGGCTGAGCGCCACATAGGCCGCATGCCGGTCCATGTGGCCGCTGGCCAGCACATGGGTGCGATCGACGGTGACGCCCTGGGACTTATGGATGGTCGCCGCGTAGCCGTGATCCAGATCGTTGTAGGTCTTCAGATCGACGCTGATGCGCCGCCCATCGTCGAGCCGCACGCCCATTGCGCCCTGGCCGATGGTTTCCACCGTGCCCAGCGTGCCGTTCTTGACGCCCAGCGAGCGCTCGTTGCGCAGGAACATCACCCGGTCCTGGGCCGCGAAGTCGCGCATGCCGCGCGTGGTCTTCACGCCATGGTCTGGCCCAAGCTCGCCGTCGGCCTTCATGCGCTCGCGGGCCAGGGCGTTGAGGGCGCCGACGTCTTCTCGGGTATAGGCCAGCATCATCCGCGACGCCTGCGGATCGGCTTGGCGTTCGCTGGCCCAGCCGTCGATCACGGCGCCGCGCGCCGCGTCCTTGCTGTCATGGCCGTGGACCATGCCGGCCGCCTCATAGGCAGCTAGGGCTTGGTCCGTGCGTCCGGTCGCCAGATGCCGCGTGGCCTGCCGTTGCCAGTCCTCGCGCTGACGGCGGATCTGGCTGATCTCGGCCGCGCCGTGCCGCTCGGTCAGGGCGCGGAACGCCGCGCCGGCCTCAATGGCCTGAAGTTGCTCGGCGTCGCCGACCAGCACCACCTTGGCCCCGGCCTGCTCGGCGTGATCAAGCACCCGCTGCATTTGCCGTGAGCCGACGAGGCCCGCCTCGTCGATCACCAGCACGTCGCTGGACGATAGCTGATCGCGGCCACGCGCCCAGCCATATTCCAAACTGGCTAGCGTGCGCGAAGGGATGGCTGATCCGCCCTCCAGGTTCTCGGCGGCGATGCCCGATAGCGCCGCGCCCTGAACCCGATAGCCCTGCGCTTCCCAAGCCTCCTTGGCGACGCCCAGCATGGCGCTCTTACCGCTGCCGGCGTAGCCGACGACTAACGACAGTCTCTCGCGCCCGGCGACATGGGAGAAGGCGTCGCGCTGCTCATCGGACAGCGTCAGACCGGCCGCCGCGCTCTTGGCCAAAGCGGCGTCCTGCCGACTGGTGCTAACACCATGGTCGCGGCGCTCGGCCATCGCTTGCGCCGACTGCTCCAGCCGCCGTTCGACATTGAGCATCTCGCGGCTGGTGAACCGCTCGCGGCCCTGGCCGTCGCGCCCCAGCGCCACCAGTTCCGGCGAGGTCCTGATCGCGCTTCTGACTTGGTCGAACTGCGCCTTGCCGTCGCTGTGGCGATGGGCGAACCGGGCGAGGTCATGATCGGTGAACGTCGCCTGTTGATGGGTAATCGCCGACAGGGCGATCCTCGGCTCGGCGATGATCCGCTCGCCGTTGCGCCGGGCGATCTCGCGATGATCCTGAGCGCGCTGCGCGCTCTCCCCGCGATCGTCACGCCGCGCGCCGGCCGGGCCGATCTTGTCCTGTGGCTCCAGGTCGATGCCCTGATCTTTGAACGAGCGGTGATCGATCCGCGCCTCGATGCCCAGTTGGGCCAAGCGCTCGTTGACGTGCTCGCTCCAGGCGCCGCGCCAATGGGTCAAAAGCTCGGTGCTGTTCCAGTCGCGGACCTTGGCGCCGAACCGCGCCGCGCCGTCTTCATCAACCGCGACCTCGCGCATGGTCAGCATGACGTGGGCGTGGGGCTTGGGACCGCCATCCTCGGCGATGTCCCAATGCACATTGAGATCGGCGACCATGCCCCGATCGACGAACTCGCGCTGCACGAAGTCACGGGCCAGGGTCACGCCCTGCTGCTGATCCATCTCGCGCGGAATGGAGAACTCGACCTCGCGCGCGAGCTGGGCGTCCTTGCGCTTCTCGCCGGCCTCTACCGCGTTCCACAAACGCGCCTGGTCGGGCCAGGCCTCTCGGGCCGCCGCGTTGGGCGTCAGGATCTCCGAATGGACGACGCCGGCCTTGTTGGTGAAGTCGTGCGCCCGGTCCAGACGCTCGTCATGCAGACGGGAGGCTGAGCGATATGCGGCGGCGGCCACCGCGCTGGAGCCGTTGGCGCGGCTGATCACCTTGGCTGAGAAGTGATAGATCGCCATCGCGGCGTTCCTTCAGCTTCGCTCCTTCGTGCACGTCGGAACGACGTATAAGCGCGCACTCCGATCGCAGATCGGCCTGACTTGCTGCACACGGCGATTTTAAACAACTTGCGCGCAAGCTACAACCTTTGGTATTTGTGGCGCGGGGCGGGCTCCATCGCAGGAGGCCTTGAGCTATGCGCAAACCCCGCGACATCGACGCCGAGCTGACAGCTCTGGCGGCGAAGGCGAAACAACTCAGAAGCCAGAAGATCAAGCAGCTAGGCGAACTCGTCATCGCCACGGGCGCGGACGAACTCGACCCGGAAGTTCTGGCCGGCGCGTTGCTGACGGCGAAGGCTTCCAAGGACGCCAAGTCGCGGGAGGCCTGGAAGTCGGAAGGCGAGGCCTTCTTTCGCAAAAGTGCCGGCCGCAAGCTGGCGTCGGCGGCTGCTGGTGACGGTGCGGGCTCTGGCCAAGACCCTGGCGCTGGCGCGACGGGCTGAAGCCGCCGCCGCGCGCCTCGATACGAGAGCCTGGGTCGTGCAGCGCCGCGAGCGCACTCACCACCTGATCGAACTTGGCGGCCTCGTCGCCAAGGCCGGCCTGGTCGATCTTACCGACGACGACCGCGCAGCCCTGCTGGGCGGCATGCTCGAACTTGCCGACCAGCTCCAAGACGCTGACCGCGCCGACGTGCTCGCGCGGTGGCGGCATCGCGGGCGGCATGTTTTTGAAGCCGATACGCAGAACGATCGGCCGAAGCCGGAGGCGGCGAGATGATCCGCACTGTTACCCTCGTCGGCGCGATCCTGCTCGGCCTCTTCATCGGCCGGCTGGTCGGGGGCTTTATGCTCACCGTCATTGCCGCCGTCGGGCCGGTCGGCTCTGGCGTGAGCATTCCGGTTCTGGTCGTCGCGAGCTTGCTGGGTTGTGTGGTTGGCTTTCTTCGGTGGCGGCGCTGGTGGCCGGATGGAGCAGTCTCCGACACGCACGGCTCGGCGCGGTTCAGTCGCGAGTACGAGATCGCTCGAACACTCGGTGGCGACGAGGGTCTAATCGTCGGCCGCTCGATGCGCGACAAGCTGCTTCGCTACAATGGCCCCGCGCATCTGCTGACCATCGCGCCGTCGCAGGCCGGCAAGGGCGTCGGGACGATCATTCCGAATCTCCTCACGCTTAGGCGCTCGGTGCTCTGCGTCGATCCGAAGGGGGAGAACACCCGCATCACGGCGGCGGCGCGCGCACGGATGGGGCCGGTGTTCGTGCTCGATCCGTTCGACGTGTCGGGCCAGCCGTGCGCGGCGTTCAATCCGCTCTCGGCGCTGGACCCCGATAGTCTCGACCTTGTTGACGACGTCGCGGCGATCGCCGAGGCGCTGGTCTATGATCCACCCGGCCAAACCGGCGAAGCGCACTGGAACGAGGAAGCCAAGGCGCTGATCTCGGGCGTCATCCTCCACGTAGTAACGACGGCGCCCGACTACCTTCGCAGCCTGATCACCGTGCGGAATCTGCTCACCGCTGCGCCAGACGCCTTCGCCAAGATGCTGAGGGCGATGCAGGACAGCGGCGCGGCCGGCGGTCTGGCCGCGCGCGCGGCCAACCGGCATCTTGGCAAAAGCGATCGGGAAGCCGCGGGCGTGTTGTCCGCGGCGCAGCGACATACACACTTCCTCGACAGTCCGCGCATGGCGCGGGTGCTGGAGCGGTCGGATTTCTCGCTGAGCGAATTGCAAACTGGGCTCGTGACTGTGTTCCTGGTCCTGCCGCCTGAGCGGCTGCGAACCCATGCGCGTTGGCTGCGGCTGATGGTGGTGCAGACAATCGACGCCTTGGCGCGCGGTCCGGTAGGTGCGGAACGCGACGGTCCTGACGTACTGCTCATGCTGGATGAGTTTTCCGCCCTCGGATATCTGGAACCGGTCGAGCGGGCGTTTGGCTTGATGGCCGGGTATGGACTTCAAATCTGGGCGATCCTCCAGGATCTTCACCAGCTCAAGAGCGCATATGGCGATCACGCCGGAACGTTCCTGGCCAACGCCCGAGTCATTCAGGTCTTCAACGTCGCCGATATTGACACCGCAACTTGGGTATCGCGGTCGATGGGCGTCACGACCGAAGTCTACAGCACTAGCGGCCAGTCAAAGACGCAGGCCGGCGACAAGCTCTTTTCGACGCATGGCAGCTCGACGAACGTCAACCTCGCGCGGCGCGACCTCCTCACGCCCGACGAGGTCATGCGGATGGATACTGGGTCGTTGATCCTACTCCGGCCGGGAGCGAACCCGACGCTGGCGCGGAAGGTTCGCTACTACAGTGATCCTGAATTCAAAGGCCTGTTCTGAGCGCCTTCGCCTCATCGCGCCCAAAAAACGTGGACCTTGTCGTGAGCCGTCCGGAGCGTGAACACCTCGCCGCTCAGCTCCGCGTCCCGCGCCATGGCTTCGTAGTCGATATAGAGGCGGAGGGGCTCCGGGATCATGACCGTTTCTTCAGTCAGTTCCTGAAAGTAGTCAGCGAGACATTCGAACGCGCCTCGGTACCCGTCGTCGAGCGCCTCGCTCGCCTCGTCGATGTTCCCGCCGAGATGATCGAGCACCAGTGCGCCAAGCTGGCCGCGCTCGCGAAGAAACGATGCGATTTCGACGACCCGCCCGATGTCCTCGTACTCGCCGATGGTCACGCCGCCAAAGCCGTCATGATCATGGATGGCGAACTCTTCCGCGCCGGCGACAGGCGAGGCGTTGAGCATAGCTGTGATGGCGTCTCCGATGGTCTCCTCGTCCTCGACGTCGATCCACGCCCCGTGAAGGCGGCCGGCATTGTAGGCCGCCAGGCAAGCGACAAAGATCCTGGGCGATAGCCGGTCCGCTGCGTTGGACATTGTGATCTCCTTCGGTCGTTGGGTTGCGGACGCAAAAGGCGCGTCTGAAACCCGACGCCCGTCGGCGAGACCGGGGGTGCAAGCGGAGGAGCGGCTTCGCGGGGAACCGGCTGCAGGTCCGCTGGCGCGCGAGCGACATCGGCCGAAGCTGGGCGGAAGCCGCTTCGCAGCGCGCTGGGGGCTGGCCCTAAGTCCCCTGTGGGGCGCCGACAGAGCCGACCAGTTCCCGGCCATTACTGGATCGGCCGCTCGCCAATGCGCGCAGTCCTTATCGGCCAGCTCCCGTTTACCGAGTATTGGGGACATTCAAGAGCGGGGGCGCAAAGACCCTGTCGCATATTCTTGCGACGCATATGACGGTTCAGTGAGGCGCGGCAGCGTTTACCGTGTGCATTCCGTCACAGTCGGAGGCGCCGGTGCTCGCTGATTTAGCGTGCTGAAGTCGTCATTATTCACACGGGCGCCCGTCATTAGGGCTGAGAATGTCACTCGAACGCGCAGGAATCGCCGCGCCGCGAAGAAAGGTTGGTTAACAACCACTGAGGGCGGTTGTTTGCGGAACGCTGATTTAGTAAAGGCTTGTTAAATCATCGGGCAAAGACCCGGATACATAACACTGGTGGGGACCACGTGCTGATAGCCTCTAATCCGTCAGCGGATCAGCGAACCTGTGCCGTGAAAGCGTCGCCGGTGGCTAAAGATCCGCTCAAGCGAGCGATGGATATTCTGGTGGCAGGCGGCGCTTTGCTGTTCTTCGCGCCGCTACTCGCTCTCATCGCTATTCTGATCAAGCTGGAATCGCCGGGTCCGGTGATGTTCCGGCAGTCCCGCGGCGGGCTGAACGGCCAAGCCTTCACGATCTTCAAGTTCCGCTCGATGCGGTGCCAGGAGGACGGTTCGAAGGTCGTCCAGGCCCAGCGCGACGACGATCGGATCACGACGCTCGGCAAGATCATCCGCAAGACCAGCATTGACGAGCTTCCCCAGCTTATTAATGTTTTGCGCGGCGACATGTCGATCGTCGGCCCGCGTCCACACGCTCTCGCTCACGATGATCAATACGGCGCTGTGATCGCTAATTACCGTCTGCGCTTCCGCGCTCGTCCCGGCCTAACCGGTTTGGCCCAGATCAAGGGCCTGCGCGGCGGCACCAGCGCGGTCGAGGTGATGGCTGCCCGCATCGATGCCGACAACGAATACATTGAGCGCTGGACCCTGGGCGGTGACGTCAAGATCCTGTTGATGACCGTGCCGCACCTATTGATGGCGGAGAATGCCTACTAACATTAGGCGGTAGTGGCCAGGATCAAGCTTCTTCGTCGCGTACGGGGGAATTCATGCGGACCGTTCTAGTAGCTGGCGGTGCCGGCTATGTTGGCTCGCACTGTTGTTTGGCCTTAGCCGAGGCAAGTTTCAAGCCCGTAGCCTTCTATGACCTCTCTAACGGTCATGGGGCGCATGTACAGTGGGGACCGCTGGAGCAGGGTGATATCCGCGACGCTGCCCGTCTTAACGCGGTGTTCGCCGCTCACTGGCCTGTTGCTGTACTCCATTTTGCGGCTCGAATCGAAGTGGGAGAGGCCGTTAAAAATCCCGGCGGGTTCTTGGACAACAATGTCGGCGTCGACTACGACACGAGAGATGGCACGGCAGTTCGAGATTATGTCCACGTTCTGGACCTTGCCGAAGCTCACGTCTCCGCCTTGCGGCGACTCCTCGCCGGCGGCTCATCTGAGTCTTACAACCTTGGAACCGGCACAGGGACGGCGGTGCGGGAACTCGTTGACGGCGTGGAGCGAGCGACGGGTAAGCCGTTGTCGGTGCAGATGGCTCCGCGAGGTGCTGGAGATGCGCCGGTCCTTGTGGGGGACAACACCAAAGCGCGCGATCCACTCGGCTGGAAGCCGTTACGGGATCTAGACGCCACGCTCTCGAACGCTTGGCGCTGGCACCAGGCGCAGGCCTTCGGACAATAGGGGGGGGGGGGCGCCGGGCGAGGCTAGCCGATTCACGAGTATAAAAAGGGAAGTTTCGATGCGCGTAGCGATGATTGGCACGGGTTATGTGGGCCTGGTGTCTGGGGCGTGTTTCGCCGACTTCGGCCACGTGGTGACGTGCATCGACAAGGATCCGTCGAAGATCGAGCGGCTGGAGAAGGGCGAGATCCCGATCTTCGAACCGGGCCTTGACGACCTGGTGGCGCGCAACGTCCGCGAGGGCCGGCTGTTCTTCACGCTGGACGGCGCCCAGGCCATCAAGGACGCGGACGCGGTGTTCATCGCCGTGGGCACGCCGACCCGCCGCGGCGACGGCCATGCGGATCTCTCCTACGTCTACGCCGCGGCCGAGGAGATCGCCGGCCTGATCGACGGCTTCACCGTGGTGGTCACCAAGTCGACCGTGCCGGTGGGCACCGGCGACGAGGTCGAGGCGATCATCAAGAAGACCAATCCGAACGCTCAGTTCGCCGTGGTGTCCAACCCCGAGTTCCTGCGCGAGGGCGCGGCGATCGAGGACTTCAAGCGTCCCGACCGCGTGGTGGTCGGGACCGACGACGAGCGGGCCCAGGCGGTGATGCGCGAGCTCTATCGCCCGCTGTCACTGAACGAGACTCCGATCGTCTTCACCGGCCGCCGGACCAGCGAGCTGATCAAGTACGCAGCCAACGCGTTCCTGGCCATGAAGATCACCTTCATCAACGAGATGGCCGACCTGTGCGAAAAGGTCGGGGCCGACGTCCAGCAGGTGGCCAAGGGCATCGGCCTGGACAAGCGGATCGGCGGCAAGTTCCTGAACGCCGGCCCCGGCTATGGCGGATCGTGCTTCCCCAAGGACACCATCGCCCTGGTGCGCACGGCCCAGCAGTATGGCGCGCCCGTGCGGCTGATCGAGACCACGGTCGAGGTCAATGACGCGCGCAAGAAGGCCATGGCCGACAAGGTGGCCAAGGCCATCGGGACCCAGGACCTGACCGGCAAGACGATCGGTGTGCTGGGCCTGACCTTCAAGCCCAACACCGACGACATGCGCGACGCCCCCAGCCTCGACATCGTCCCGGCCCTGCAGGCCCTGGGCGCCACCGTCCAGGCCTTCGATCCGGAAGGGGCCAAGGAAGCCGCGCACATGCTCACGGGCGTGGACTTCAAGGCCGGGGCCTATGAGGTCGCCGAGGGCGCCGACGCGCTGGTGATCATCACCGAGTGGGACCAGTTCCGGGCCCTGGACCTGGACCGCATCAAGCTCCTGATGAAGACGCCGGTCGTGGTCGACCTTCGCAACGTCTACAAGCCGGCGGAGATGGTGCGGCACGGGTTTACCTACGCCTCCATCGGGAGAATTTAACTCAAAGGTGGGCCCGCCGATCTTTCGCGCCTGTTTGAGATCGCCGCACGGTAGATGTCTTCCAACTCCGCGATATTCTTCTGCGCGGAGTATTTGTTATGGTGGTCCGCCTTCGCGCCGGCGCTGCAAATTCTCAACGTGTCGCCTTGCAAGACTTGGTGAACGGTCGATCGAAGCTGCTCAACATTGCCTGCCTCAAAGAGAAGGCCGCTGTGTCCGGGCGTAATTATTTCGGTTAGAGAGCCGATCCGAGATGCAAGAACGGGCAGGCCGGTCGAGAATGCCTCCACGATGTTCATCGGGAAACCTTCGTACCAAATGGAAGGAATAACCATGAATGCGGCGGATTGCATCGCGCGATGAACTTCGCCGGAGGAGAGTCGCCCGGTGAACGTGACGTTGCTTGGGGCTATGGATTTAAGTCTTTCAAGCTCTGGCCCATCGCCGATGATGGTCAAGTTGATGTCGCCGATCTCTTTCCAGGCCTGCAGTAGTATATCAACGCCCTTTTCCGGCGACAGGCGCCCAACGTAGATTGCGCCGTTTCGCTCCCCGCGGACTTCAAGCGCGACGTCGGCAGTGAAGTTGGATTTCACCGCGATGCGTTCTGAATCTAAACCGGACTGTACAAATTTATTTTTGGAGAAGTTGGTCAAGGCGATGAATTGATCCACGCAATCCCAAGTCGACTTTACTTTTGCTCGCCACTGCATTCTGGCGAGCGCTAGCGAACCAATCGCGGAATTGCGGTAACATCGGTGAGCCACAGCCCACCCCTTGTTACCGTCTATGCACTTCTCACATACTTTGCCGTTTCTCAGAAGTAGGCCGTTGGCGCAGATGAGTCGATAATTATGTAAAGTTTGAACGAGTGCTGTGTCAGTACTGTCAATGCCGACATGCAGTGCGGGTGTTAAAAGCGGAAAGAAATTGTGAACGTGGACAACTGTCGGATTTATTTTAAGCGTTATTTTTCTCGCCCATTCCGCCCTTGCTGGGTCAAATGGCGTGTTGATAAAAGCCTTGGCCTTCTGGGGGAGGCTCTCGATGTCGTCGTTCGAAACTTCGACCAATTCAACGTGATGCCCCGATGCGCGAAGTAGATCGCATTCAGCTTCAACGACGGTATCCTCGCCGCCACGTTGCTGGTAGCGATTGTGGAAAACTAGAACTTTCACATTGCACCCAGATATAGAATTTTGGACGAGGATCTGATGTCGGTAAAGGAAGTCCTATTCCTAACTAGGATACTCACACACTACCGAGTCCCATTCCATGAGCGTGTTCGCGCAATCCTGGCGGATAGCGGTATAATATACCGGCTCGCTTACAGCGATCCTACCCCGCGTGAGGCGGCAAAGGGGGACCTAGCATCGCTCGACTGGGCAGAAAAGGTGCCAGCGCGTTACTGGGGAAAGTCCGAGTATGTGTGGCAGTCGCTGCCGAAGGATCGAGGTTTCAGTCTGATAATCGTAGGGCAGGAAAGTAAAATTCTAAGCAACTACTCCCTGATCGTCACTCGTAAACTGCTTGGCCGAAAGGTGGCGTTCTTTGGCCATGGAAAAAATTTCCAGGCAAAAAACGACAAGAGCTTCGAGGAGTTATTCAAAAAATTTTGGATAGACAAGGTGGATTGGTGGTTCGCGTATACGAATAGGGCCGCCAATATTGTCAAGGAATCTGGATTCCCCTCATCAAATATCACGGTATTCAATAACTCCATCGACACAAAGGCGATTTCCGAAGAGGTGTCGTCCTTGGCCCCCGCGCAAGTCCACGCGTTGCGGACTTCGAGATTTTCCGGATCCTCCAACGTCGGCATTTTCATCGGCGGGCTGTACGAGCAAAAGCGGCTGCCGTTCCTCATAGAGGCGGCCATTTTGCTGCGCTCCAATGTGCCTGACTTTCAGCTGGTCATCGTGGGATCTGGCGTGGAGGCGAATGTCGCCACAGAGGCGGCGAAGAGCCATCCGTGGATCCACTATGTCGGTCCAAAATTCGGAGCCGAGAAGACGCTGTTAGCGAGCGCCGCCAAGGTGATGCTGATGCCGGGACTGGTCGGCCTGGGAATTCTGGATGCCTTTGCTTACGGCATCCCCATAGTCACGACAAACATAGATTATCATAGCCCCGAAATTGACTATTTAATAAATTGTGAAAATGGAATCATCGTGGATGATGGAGACGATGTAGCGGCGTATGCTGGAGCGGTTGAGAGGGTTATTTTGGACGACGAATATCGTCTTCGATTGGTTCATGGTGGCGAGAAGGCCAGGGGTGACTTTACTATCGAGATGATGGCCGAGAGGTTCTGCGAGGGTGTAAGGGCCGCGCTGGCTTCCTGAGGCCGCGGTCCGCAGCGCTTTGCCAAACGGTTTCGGATAAACGAAGCCCGCGCGGGCGTCGTTCATCCGCGAACGGCGTCAGAGATCATGTGGGCCTGTCAGTGCTGATCTGCGGCGTCGATGACGTCCCTCAGCCGCGAACGATATTCATCCCAGGTCAAGCCCGAGCGTAGCGCTCGAGATCGTTCCTTGTAGCCGGCGAGACGATCGGGGTCCTCCGCCAGGGCGACGATCGCCGCGCGCAAACCCTCCACATCCAAGTCGGCCAGTTGGACGCCGTTGCCGTAGTCAGGGTGGCCGCTGGCCGCGGTGTGGATAAGCGCTAGGCCGCTTCCTATCCCTTCGTAGAGCACAAGGGCGCTTCCCTCAAATAAGGTCGGCAGAACGATGACATCGTAGTCCGACATCAGCTCAGCGACTTCATGCTTCGGGCGTTGGGCAATCAGGGTCATTTTGTCCTGATACAGGGCGCGGACCTTGTCGGGTATGTCGACGCGGCCGAGCACTGTCAGCGTCGCCAAGTCCGCCGGAATACCCGCGAAGGCCTCCAGCAGATAGCGCGCGCCCTTGCGGGCGGCGAGGGTGCCGGCGAACAGGCACCTCAGCGGCGCGTCCGCCTTGCGCTCTCCCGACACCGTTGTGTGGAGCCCGCCGTCATAGCCATAGCCGACCACCTGGATCTTGCTGGCGGGCACGCCCTTGGCGATGAGGGTTTTGGCGCAGAAGTCCGAGCCGGCGAGGATGAGGTCAGCGCTGTCGTGCTCGGCCAACTGATCCTCCAGCCACTTGCCCTGCTGCTTGTCTGGCCGGGTGTGGAAGAAAGCGGGACCCTTCTCATACTCGGCCAGCAGCGCCTCGTGTTCGGCCTGTGGGTGGCCGATGGTCTGATCGAGAACCCTGAGTACGCCGCTGTCGGTGTTCTCGAACACCGCGCGCGACGAAGTATTGTAGCCGAGCACGACGGGCGTCTTCGTCTTCTTCGCCAAGCGGCTGACGTTCCGCTCGAACTGTGCATTGCCGGCGGCGTTACAGGCCTGCTCGATCGTGCGCCATTTGAGCCGGCGAGCAAGAATTTCAGCCAACTCAAGGCCGCCGAACTCGACCACCTTGGCGTCGTTCAGCGGAGAGAAGCTGCGGCGCACCAATTCGCGCTCCAGCGGTGTGCGGATCGCGCCGGGCAACTTGGACAGCTGACGGTATAGCGGGGCCTGAGGGCGGTAGAAGATCGAGGTTGTATACCAGGCGAGGCGGTTCGCTTCATGGAAGGCGTGCGCGGTGTGCCAGGAATGCTGGGTGCCTGGATGAAAAACGCCGACTTGTTTCACCTGAATTTCCTATTAAGGCCAAGATCAACGCTAGCCGACAATCCTGGCGTAGAGGGATGAATATTTGGCGGCGATGGCCTCGTTGGAGAACCGTTCGGCGGCGTCATCAAAGGCGAGGCGGCTGGCGCGATTATAGGTTTGCTTATTGCCGACGAGGCTCAACGCCGCTTCGGCGATCGCTTCCGGGGAGCGAACATCGACCGTCATCGCGCCGCCGTTGTCACCGCAGGCATACGCCACGCCGCCCGAATTTTCCCCCGCCACGACGGGCACGCCTCGTCCCTTGGCCTCGGCGATGATGACCCCGAAGGTCTCCAAAAGGGAGGGGTGTATCAGCAAGGTCGTCTTATCGGCCAGGAAAGCCATCAGCGACTGATGATCAACGGGCCCATGGCCGAAGACACCCGGTTCGCCGGCCGCGTATGCCTCGTCGAGCCCCGGACCGAATAGATGCAACTGTGCCTGCGGCCTTTCCGCTCGTAGCAACCGGAAGGCTTCGACACTGCGCTGAATATTCTTGATCCGCTCCGAATTGCCGACCGAGGCGATGACTGGCGCATCCACCGAGCGAGCGTCGACCAGGGCGGCATTGTAGGGTGGCACCGCCACACCGTTCGGCACGACGTCCACCCGGCCGAAATAGCCATACTGCTTTGCTTTGGAAGCCATGAACGGAGCTACGACCGTCAGGTGCTTCACCCGCACCATCGTCCGGTACTTCATTATCACGCGCATGAACCTATAGGCGTCCCGGTAGAGCCAGAAATAGTCCCAGCCGAGATCGTGCATGGTCACCAGGTGCGGTAGGCGCGTCCGCACGGCGGCCTCGGCGAACTCGTAGGTCCAGTGGGCGTGCACGATATCCGGCTTGGCTTGGCGCATGGCGGATTCGAGGTGGACGATCTCCTTCTCGAATAGGTCAAGCGAACGGTTCCGGGCGCGATAGCGCGGCTCGGCCCGCACCGGGCAATAGGTCACGACGACGCCGTCTTCCTCGAAGGTGACTGGCTCGTCGATATTGGCGTCGAGGCTGATCACCGTCACCTGGTGGCCGAGCTTGCGTAGTCCAGCGGCCAGCGGCGCTATCGGTGTCTGGGCGGACCCGGCCGGGGCGCCTTCAAGCTTGAGACAAAGCGCAACCCGCAATGCGCTTGTCAGGGTTGGGCCGGAAAGGACGACCCTCATTCGGCGGGCGCCGCGAGATCTCGGACGGGCTTGGCCGGGACGCCGGCCGCGACACAGTTCGGCGGCAGGTCGCGCGAGACAACGCTGCCCGCGGCGACGATTGTTCCCGAGCCGATCGTCACGCCCTTGCCGACGATCACCCGGGCGCCCAGGAAGACGTCGTCGCCGATCACCACCGGCTGGCTGATTTCGTCCCAGCGCGGGGCGGAATAGCGTCGCGGCTGCCCGCCGGCTTCGATTTCCAGATTGTGGAAGTCGGTATCAAAAATCATGCAATCGGCGCCGATGAGGCAGCGCTTGCCAATACGCACCGATTTGGCCGCGCAGATGGCCGTGCCGCTCATCCCCGTGTCATCGTCGATCTCGATCGTCGCGGTCGAGTTCAAGCAACGCAGGATGATGGTGGCGCGAACGCCCAGCGCCGTGGCCGTGCTCTTGCTCGTCAGCACAATCCGGTCGCCTAAGGTGATCTGGGCGCCCGCCGGCGCGGCGATGATCGGTTGGCCGAAGACCCGAAGACCTCGCCCCACGATACTGCGCTTCGCCATCAGGCGGCGCCGCGCGATGAACGTATCGACCTCAAGCAGAATTCGATGCCACTTGCTCAAGGTTGCTCTCCGGTCGTGCTGGCGATAGGCCCCAGACGCAGCAGTCTGCGCAGGGGCTGGGGCAGCTTGTCGCTGCGGGCGACGATGGTCATCAAGGGGCCCTTGGCGAAGCTTCCGTAGAAAATGGCCAGGGCGATGGCGACGAAGACCCCGGCGCACGCTATCAGGCCGATGAGGCGCACGATGGCGGTTGCTCCTGTGGTCGGCAGCACGTGCTCGACCCCCGCGAGCAGGCCGGCCGCCAGGAAGGCGCAGGCCGCAGGCGGCCACAAGGTGGCTAGGACTCGCAAGGGCGACAACCCGATCGCCCGCTGCAACTGCCAGAGCAGGAACCCGAAGCGCACGATATAGGCAGCGACGACCGACCAGGCGACCATCACGGGCGAGACCTGCGCGCCCAGCAGCACCAGCGGCACGCCAACCATGGCCGACAGCAGCTGCGCCCGGAACTCGCGCATCGGCTGCCCTACGCCCGAAAGCACGGGGCCGATCTGGGCCAAGACCATGTGGACCATCAGACCCACGGCCAGCGGCCGCAGCACGACGGCGGCCTCCACCCACTGCGCCCCGTAGACCCCGAGGATCACCGGAGTGGAGACGGCCGCGACGCAGGCCAGCATAGGGAAGGTCAGGAAGGCGACGCCTTGAGTCGCGGCGAGGAAGGCGTTGGCGACCCGGTCGGGCGCCCCTTGCCCGCGCGAGACACCGCTGAACAGCACGGGCTGCATGCTGGCCGAAAGTGTGTTCACCGGCGTATTGATCAAATTGAAGGCGCGGTTGTAGAGGCCTAGCCAGATCGGCCCGAATAGGCGGCCGATGACGATGCTGTCGATATTCATGATCAGCCAGCTCAGCAGATTGGCCCCGGCGACCGGACTGCCGAAGCGCAGCATGTGGAGGAAGTCGCCATGGAACGACAGCCGCGGCATGCGACGCACGAAGATCGCCGTGACCAGCGTATAGGAGGTAGCTTGCGCCAGCTGGGCGGCGATCAGGCTCCAGGCGCCCCAGCCCAGTATGGCGCCGCCGGTTCCGACGATGGCGAAGCCGAGCACATAGGAGCCGATACTCAGGCCCTGGGTGACCTTGAAGTTCATCTCGCGGTTTAGCAGGGCCGTATTGCTCTGCGAGGCGGCGCGGATCACGAACAGCATGGAGGAGACCCGAATGAGGTCGGCCGCCTGTGGCTCCTTGAAGTAGGCGGCGATCACCGAGGCCAGCAGGAATACTGAAACGGTCAGCACACCGCCCAGAAGGAATTGCAGGGTGAAGGCGGTATCGATGTCGTGGCTGTCCAGTTCGCGCTTCTGAACCAGAGCGGCGCCGAAACCGGCATCGGCCAGCAGGTTGCCGAAACTCATCAGTAGCCAGACGATGGCCACGGCCCCGAAAGGGCCGGGCCCGAGCAATCGGGCCAGAAGAACCCCGACGCCAAACTGTAAAGCCACTCGGGCGAGGTTGCCGCCCAAGTTCCAGGCCAGGCCGGTTAGGCCGCGCCTGAGGAGACTACTCATGCCGCTCGCGCGGGAAGAGGGCCAGGCGAAGTTCGCGCAGGTACTTCAGCCAGAAAGCCGCCACGGCCGCTGCCCCGCCATGCTTCCACATGAAATGTGTCCAGGGCTTCGGCGGGTAACCGAGCACCGAGTTGAGGATTTTCAGCCGCTTCGGCAGCGGCGTATCCTTGAAATGCCAACGCTTCGGCCGCTCGCCGCGGGCGCAGGTGCCCACCGCGACAGGGGCGATCCAAAGCTTGGCGCCGGCCTTCACCGATCGGTAGCCATAGTCGATGTCTCCCATCTGCTGGACAAGACGGGTGTCCACCGTGCCGAGTTTGCGGACAAGCGGCTCAGGATAGAGGACGAAATTGCCGTTCATGGTGTCGCACGGCGTGAGCTTGCCCGGTTGCGGCGGAATGGGCCCCAGCTTGGCCGGGTGCCAGGTGCTCAGGCGGCGGAATCCAGTATAGCTGCACTCCCCGGTGTCGGGGTCGTTAACCGGGCCAATGATGACGTGCATGCTCGCCGGGTCGGTCGCCAGGGCTTCCTGGTAGGCGTCGAGCGCGCTTTGGACCGCGGTCGGCGTGAGGCGGACGTCGTCATTGAGCCAAAGGAGGAAGTCGAACTCCCCGTTCAAGGCGGCGGTCATCGCCGCGAACATGCCCCCGCCCCAATAAGCGTTGCCGTCGCCCTTGAGGATGCGAACCTCGGGAAACAGGTCGGACACGGCTTCCGACGTCCCATCGGTGCTGCCGTCATCGAAGAGGTAGACGGTGAACTTCAGGCTATCGGTCGTCTGCGCCTGCAGGCTTTCCAGGCAGCGAAGCGTCAACTCCCGCCGGTTGAAGCATGCCAACACGACGGCGACACTTGCCATACTGCTCGTCACTTACCCGCTCCCGCCAAAACCATGGATCGCTTGGCCGGCAGGCCGCGCTCTCTCGATGAGAGGAAACGGGGCGCCGCAACCACTGCGGCGCCGCAGCTGCAGACCCATCCACCTAAGGGTGGCTAGGAGGGCGCCCCGCTCGCCACTTACGCCGCGTTGCGGCGGATCTGCTGTTCGATCCAGTTGTAGGTGGTCTCCAGGCCCTTGATCAAGGGTTGGCTGGGCGCCCAACCGAGGCGCTCCTTGATCAGGCGGTTGTCGGAGTTGCGCCCGCGAACCCCCAGCGGGCCCGGGATGTGCTCGATGTGAATCTTCTTGCCGGCGATGTCGGCGACGAGGCCGACCAACTGGTTGATGGTCACCATCTCATCCGAGCCGATGTTGACCGGACCCTCGAAGTCGGAACGCAGCAGGCGCGTGGTGCCCTCGACGCATTCATCGACGAACAGGAACGAGCGGGTCTGCTCGCCGTCGCCCCAGATCTCGATCGACCCGTCATTGGCGGCGCGCGCCACCTTGCGGCAGACGGCGGCCGGAGCCTTTTCCTTGCCGCCGTCCCAGGTGCCTTCTGGGCCGAAGATGTTGTGATAGCGGGCGACGCGATTCTGGGCGCCGTGGTTGCGATTATAGGCGAGGAACAGCCGCTCGCTGAAGAGCTTCTCCCAACCATATTCGCTGTCAGGCGCGGCCGGATAGGCGCTGTCTTCGGCGCAGTTGGGGTTGTCCGGGTCTTCCTGATTGTAAGCCGGATACATGCAGGCCGACGAGGAATAGAAGGTGCGCTTGATGGTGCGCTTCATGCAGGCGTCCGCGACGTTCAGATTGATGGTCGCGGAGTTGTGCATGATGTCGGCGTCGTGGGCGCCGGTGAAGATGTAGCCGGCGCCGCCCATGTCGGCGGCAAGTTGGTAGACTTCGTCAAAGCGGCGATCGACGACGCCGCGGACCACATGCGGATCACGCAGGTCGGCGATGACGAAATCGTCGGCCTCCGTCTCAGCATGCTCGTTGAACTTGAGGTCGACCCCCCGCACCCAGAAGCCGTCCCGCTTCAGGCGCTTGACTAGATGGCCCCCGATAAAGCCACCAGCTCCCAGAACCAATGCCGTTTTCATGAATAGCCAATCCCCACCGATCGTGACTTTCGGCCTTATAATCGGCTATTCGTTTAGAGAAAACTGCATTTCGCATTTGCGAGAAGAAAAAAAGATGACGGGGTGGCGTGCTCATCATTCGTGCATCGGCGCGAAGATCGGCATAGGTGGAGAGCTTTGTTGCGGGTCAGTGCAGCGTATCGCGCGCACCGAAGCCCAACTCTCACGACGACAATGTAAAACGCCAACGTATTGTTCCCCCATTAAGGGAGCAATAGAATACGCGTCGCGCTAGGTCGGCGTCATTACGGCTTGCCAGGGACGGAGTTGTGGGCGGAAGTAGCGGCTATCGATTGGGCGCGCATGATCATTTGGCCCTCAAACTCTCGGCTGCAACTTTCGCGACAAACCGGGGCGCCAATACAAGATAACGATACCAAAGGCGCCGAGGCTCACTCGTCAACCTGTGCAGCCATTCAAGCCCCATCACGCGCAGCCATCGCGGCGCCCGCTTCACGGCTCCCGAGTGAAAGTCGAAAGCGGCGCCAACCCCGATGAAGACGCCCCGGCCGAGCAAGGGCGCGAGACGTGACATGAGGTGTTCCTGCTTGGGGCTCGAGATCCCGACCCATATGATGTCGGGGGTTGTTCGCCGAATCGCGTCAAGCTCATCGAGAATTTCGGTGCTCAGTTCGAAATCCGGACCGAGATCTCTCATCGGCGGGCTGAAATAGCCCGAGATCTGAATTTTCGGATTTGCTTCCTCGAAATGTCGGGCGACGCGGTCTGGGATCCCCGACTTCCCCCCATAGAAGTAATGCCTGAGCCCTGATGGGCTGCGGCAAAGGGTCTCCATCAGATCGGCGCCTGGAACCTGGCCAATTTTCTCGCCGTGACCCCGCTGCCGCCCGACCACGGCCAGGGGCGCGCCATCCGGTACTATGAGGTTCGCAGAATGGTGCAGTGCAAGGAGCGGCGGGCTTTCCGACGCCAATACGAGACTTGCCACATCTCTCACGAATACCACCTTGCTGGCGCCCGCTTTGGCCCAGCTGGAAATTATACCGGCTGCGGAGTCCAAGTTTACTATGCTGACCGGAACGCCCAGTACAAGCATCCGATCGGGATCGGCGGCCTGCTTTGAATTGTCTGTGTGCGAGGAGGGGCTCATCTGATCTTTGCAAGTTAATCTTTTGGAAAGATGGATTTACGCCGTAGGTCAAAGTCGGGTTGTGGCGAGGCGAAGTTTCCTCACCACCATTAGATGCTTTCTGTGTCAGCTATCCCGCACTGGCGAACGGTTCCGGATAGACCCTTCGCATGACCGCATCGACGCGTTTTATGGCGTAAGTGATGTTTTCACGCCAGCGCCCATTGGACAGGTGAAGAAACGACCTTCCTCGATCGCCATTTAGCTTAGATTCTAGCCTCCGTCTCGCTGCGTTACAGTTGGCGCGATCGCCTTTTTTCCTCCAGCCATGGCGAGAGTTCTAGGTTGAATTGAACCTTGGCGGTGGCGGGCAAGGGACGGTGCGGGGTTTCGTCCGGCGGCGACTCGCTCAACTGCCCATTGAGACTCTCGTCATGGCCGTTCGGTTGGGCTTGACTGGCGAGCGGCGGCGCCGTCGCCGTCATCTCAAAATGGCGCGAACGGAGTTCGGATCGGCAATGTCCTAGCCGCTAGGCGGTTGCCTGGGACCTGAAGTACACGCCGTCAAATTGCATCATCTGACCCGTCTGGCGGTGTCTGAAGCCGGGGATCATGTCCCAGAGCTCAAAGCCAAGTCCCGTCAGTTGGTCATCCATCGCGCGCCAGAGTGTTTGTCCGTCATAGAGCGTCTGGAGCGACATCTCGACCTGGATGCCCACCGCATGCTGGAGGGTCTTGGTCGCACCGGCCAGCACGAGACTTTCAGCCCCTTGCGTATCGATTTTCATGAAGTGCGGTCGGTTGCAGCCAAGCACCTCGGCGAGAGCGTCCAGGCGCGCCGTGGCGACTTCAAACGTCCGGCAAATGGCGCTTTCGGGGGCCGCATTCACGTGGGTTTCGTTCATCGTCATAAGCGAGCTGCTGGCGCTGTTGCCGGCCTCATGGAACGTGACGACGCCATCTGAGTCGGACAGGGCGACGGCGGGGGCCATGGTCCATCCGTTGCGACTAGCGGTCGCCAGCAAGAGGGCCTGTCGCGCATCGGGCAGCGGCTCGAAAGAGATCATCTCGCCGTCGTAGCCCGCGCCGTAGATTTCCCGGCCGTAGCCGCCGTCGTTGGCTCCGATATCCAGGATCAGCCCGGTCTCTCGCCTGGCCAACTCCTTGATCAGCCGAGCGGCGGGGACGGTCAAGATGGTGGCGCGTTCGACGAGTATGCCCGCGCGGCGCGCAAGACGTCGTATGCTGGCCCCAGCCACTGTTGCCTCCCCCGGGATTTTAACATGAGCCTAGAAACCGAGAAGGCCGTCAACTGAGGGCGGTCCCTCGCGCCCTGTATCGCCTCAATCAGCGGTCGGTTCGGTGACTGTTGTCTCTAATTTGCGTCAGTAGCGGGTTTCTTGAGAAGGGGCAAGAGCCGTGCTAACAGAAACGGCGCAAATTGGGGGAAGATATGGTGGCGGCTCGACTGTCGGAGCGGTGGTTTGCGATACTGCCGATCGCTCTGATCTATTTGCTCTGTATGTCCAGCTGGGTGATCATTACCGGCAATGGTCGCACGCCGCATTTGCCGTTTCACGCCGAAAGAGCGGTAAGCCGACCAGATATCAGTTCCGAGAAGCTGATTGCTGATGCCTTTGCCGAGGATGGGCGACTAGGAGATCGCGACATCGGTGGATTCATGGCGGTTCGCGACCTGGACGTCCATATCGCGACAGTAAAGGCTATCGATGGGCCAAATTCGTCACGGACACGTTACCCGTTCATTTCTCATTTTGGCCTGCAGTACGATGCGTTCAAGGGGTTTTCACACTGGAACAACGGTCGTGTAAGCTTATTGGCCGCCCACATAGGCGCGATGCTCGGCATGAGTGCTGTTGTTGCGTTGTTGTTTTTGTGGGTCTGGAAACGATATAGTGTATTTCATGCTATAGTCGCCACCTCGGCTTTTTTTGCCCCCTTGATGCTCGAAAGAGCGGCTAGTGGATATTGGCAGATATATTTGTGCTTCCTTCCATTTCTGGCCATGCTTTGGCTTTACCCAAAAGCTACGTCGTATTCGCGCTTTGGATTGCTTGCGGCCATGGTCGCTGTGCTTATGGCCATTAAGTGCCTCACGGGCTATGAATATATAAGCACAGTAGCCCTCAGCGCCGCGATTCCGATTGTCTATTATGACACCTTGGACGCGGGTGGCCGGCTTTCGAATGCCTGGAAGCGGGTGTTTGTTCGCTCGGCTATTATAGGTGTCGCGGCGATCGCTGGATTTGGCATTGCGGCATTTTTCCATGTGGCCAAGGCGACCGCCCTGTTCGGAGCATGGAAAGCCGGGATCGACGCGCTGATAATCCCCGCCACCTATTCCTCCATAGGTTCGGACACGGGCATCAGAAGTGACGCGCTGCCAACGCTTAAGAATATCGTGAGGCACGGCATATTCACCTTTGGAATGTACAATGCCCCAGTCAATGCGGCGCTATTGGCGCTCCTGGGACTCGGTGCGTTTTCAATATTGAGAAAAGAGGACGATAGCTGGGCCACGGCGCGTCTTCGTGCTCTGGCCTGGGCCACGCTGTTTGCTCTTGCCGGCAGCTTGTCGTGGTTCTTCTTGGCCATTCGCCACTCGATGATCCACCCGCATATCAACTGGGTGACGCTGTATATCGTGTTCATCCCCATGGCGGCCTTGCTGGGAGCGGAGATGGTGAGTTTGGGGAGCATTGGCCGATCGGCTACACGTCGGCCGGCCGCTGGCTAGCTATCCATTCAAGCCGCGATACGTCCGGCTGTCGAGTATCACGCATGCGCCTCCAGCGCACGGTGGCGTTCTCGACGTCCGACAAGTCGAACTAAATGCGATGACGGGCGAAGTCAGCTCAGAGAATGCGGTTGCCGTAGCGTCTCACACCGATTTTCTTCTGAATAGTCTCGAAACCAATAGAAAATTGACCGTCACCGAGGCTCCGGCCCCCATCACCAGCAGGATGGCCTCCCGCATCGGCAGCGCCGGGAGAACGCGCCCGAGGGCCAGGATCACCGAGACCCGAGCGGCCAGGGCCACCAGGGCCGCGAGGATGGTGAGGGCGAAGCGCCGGACGGAAAGGCCGGCGCGAGCCTCATCGCCGGCGAATGCCCAGAGTTCGAACAGGAAGTAGTTTAGCGCCAGCGCCGCGCAGAAGCCGACCGCCGCCGCCGCCGCGGGCGATAGGGTGAGCATGTGGATCAACGTCAGGCTGACGCCGAAATCGACCGCGAAGCCGAGTACGGTCACCGCCAGATAGCGAACCTGCCGGGCCCGGAAAAGGCAGAGGGCTTGAGCGATCATTTCAGCACCAGGTCGGCGTTGGCGTCCGCCCATCGCGGATCCAGCTCGGGCAGGGCTTCGAACAGGTCGTAGATGTTGTCGATCTTGCCGCCCATCACCGAGATCAGCGCAGGCGCGTCCGCATGGCGATGCAGGAGGATCGGTCGCCCGTCGTCGCGCTCGTTTTTAACCAGCAAGGTCTTGACGTCGAACAGCGACTTTCTGTGGGTGACGGCGCCCAGGCAAGGCATGTAGCGCTGCGCGTCCTTGGCCATATAGCGCCAGCGACTTTCCTTGGGCAGGCCGGCCGCGACAGCGTAGGGAGAAGGGTCTCCCGGGCTTTCGGTCCAGCTGAAGTGCGGTGTGTAGCGCACGTGGGTCAGGGAATAGAGGTCGCCCTCGGAGGGATAGGGCATGGCGGAGAAGAACGGCCCGTCCATGACGGTTACGCCGAGGCGCTTAAGCTCGGACGGCGGCTCGACAAGGGCGACTTCGGCCAGCTCATGCTTCATCGCGAATTGCTGCAGGTCGGCAAGGCCGGTGACGTGGTTCACATTGGCGTAGGTGACATTGAAGGCCGTTCCCGCCCTGATCTCCGAACCGTCGCCGAGGGCGAGGAGAGCTTGGCCGTCCTTGAAAGATAGGCCCAGCAGCTCGGTGGCCGTTCGCACGGACACGCCGTTGGCGTCCAACCGGTCCAGCAGATGGCCGCGCAGGCGGGTCCAGTCGAACGCAAATTCCTTGCAGATAAAGGCGTCCTCGATGAGTCCCGGGTCGAACAGGCCCCGCAAATGCAACGGCGCCCGGGCCAGGGGCGCGTCGATGCTCTGGAACATCCGCAGAAACCGCGAACTGGTGACCTTCGAGCGGCGGGACGCGATCGCATAAAGCATATCGAAGTCGTCGAGCACCGCATCCTCGAAATCGCGGACGAAGCGCTCCTGTAGAATTCGCGACCGCAAAGCCGTGGTGAAGCTGCGTGGATAATGGAAACCGGTGTGAACCCGGGCCTGGTTGACCCGCGACGCCCTCTGGAGGACTCCATCTCCAGCCTCAATGACCAACACCCGCGGGGTGACGCTACGCAAGAAGAGCGCGAGGCAGCAGCCAAAGAAGCCGCCCCCGATGATGACAACGTCAAAGTCGGCGGTGGCGGACAGGGTCAGCCCCCGGCCGATTGGCTTGCGGTCCGCGGGGGATTGTACAGGCCACCGACCGCGCGCAGGACGACGAGCACCAGATTGACCAGGGCGCCGACGCCGGCGATCTTCGTGGGGATCGCCTCGCCCTTCGGGTAGATTCGCGACGTTGGCAGCTCACGCACCCGATAGCCGAGCTGCGAGGCGCGAACGGTCAGATAGGCGAGCAATTCATAGCGTACGAAAGTGTCGCGGAACGGCTGCACCCGAGGGTCCATCAGATAGGCGCGGGAATAGGCGCGATATCCTTGGGTGGTGTCGGTTAGCCAGACGCCGGCGCCGAGGCTGAGCAGCGGCGCATGGATCACCCGGATCGCCACGAAACGCGACAGCGGGGTGTTCTCGGCGTGGCCGCCCTTGATGAAGCGGGAAGCCTGGACATAGCCGTAGCCCTCGTCGAGCGCGCGGGCGAAGTCGGGCAGGGTGTCGACCCCATCCTTGCCGTTGCCGTCGATGGTGATCAGGCCGTCATAGCCCTCGAGCAGGGCCCAGGCGTAACCGCAACGCAGCTGCGCCGACAGCTTGCCGGGTCCGGTCTTGGTGATCAGGGCGCGAACCCCGACCGTGCGCAGGAAGGACTCGTCCAGCGAACCGTCGGTCGAGCCGCCGTCGACCACGACAATGTCGATGAGGCCCGCGAGGTTCAGGGCGGCCATGTCGCGCAGCTGGCCGCGGATCCGCTCCCCTTCGTTGATCACCGGAACGAGGACCACGGTCTTCGCCGCCGCCGGGGAGAAGATGTCGACGCGAAAATCGGGAACTGACCAGCCGTTGGCGGAGATCTCGGATCGGTGAGTCTGTGCGTTCATTGGGACCGATCTTCGTCGTCGTCGTGGGCTTCGATGTTCAATCGATTGGCCTGGGTAAAGAAGTTGATGTTGCCGATCTCGTCGACGATGGCGCGGTCCGTGGCGCCCCCCGACTGCTCGACGATCCGCGCCACCCCGAGCGATACGATGGTGAAGCCGAGGGCGATGTAGCCGACCGACCCGCTTTGGACGAGCGAGGCTGAAAACCAGCCGGGCTGGACGTCATCCCTCAGGATGTAGACCGCGACGGCGTAGACCGCGTAGAGCCCCGCCAGGAAAAACACGAGCAACGATATGAGGGCGTAGCTCTTGAGAAAGCGCGGTGCCGAAGTCGAGATGATCTCGGCGAGGAGCTCAAAATGATGCATGCCCACCCGCCGCGCCGGCGCGCTGTTGAAAGCGCGGCGGACATATCGCCCGGCTCCGCGTTTGGGCTGGAACCGCAGATCAACCGTTGCCGTGGGGCGAGCGAGCACGGCGGTCAGGCGAGCCCGGGGAAAGATGACCGTCTTCAGGTCGCGCGGATCAATCCGGTAGGGCGAGACGACATCCAGCAGCCAGTGGGCGGGCGAGAAAGCCGGGGCCGTGCCCTGGGCGATCAGGGTGTTGCCCGATTTGAGAGCCTCCTCCGCCAGCCCGACGAGGTCCAATAGGGGAAGCTCGCCGAATGAAGACAGGACGACGACGTCACCGATCGCCTCCGAAGCGCTGATCACCCTTGCCCGGTAGAAGGTGACATCGCGGTTGGTGAAAAGGATGCGCAGGTTGCGGACCTGGGCGAGGCGCGACGCGGCGGCCTCGATCGTCTCACGCCGACCCTCGTTCACCACATAGAGCGCTTCCCAGTACTTCAGGCGCGTGTCGCAAGCGGCGGCGAAGGACACCAGTGCCTCGATTTCCGCCGCGATGTCACCTTCCTGGACGAAGCAGAAGCTGATCAAGGCGTCGACGCCGGCGGGGAGGGGCGGCGACATCAGGCGTCCGCCCGGGCGCGAGAGACCGAATGGAGACAGGCTTCGAGGGACCGACGAACGATCGGCAGGTTATCTTCCGCCGACTGCCGCATCTCGACCGACCACCAGCCCTTGTAGCCCGCCGCGGCGAAGGCCTGTTCCAGCGCCGCGACGCGGGCGGGAGCGGTGGGCGCGGGCGCGAGCTGCGGCTCACTGATGTGAACGTGCGAAACGCGCGGCGCGCACTGGGCGAACCAGCGCTCCGCTTCATCGATCTCGCCGTTCATGATCAGGGCGCCGAGATCGAAATTCACCGTCACGGCGGGGTGGCCCACCGCTACCGCCACCGCATCGGTCTGGCCGATGGTGTTCATGAAATTGGTGCCGTAGGCGGCCGGATTGGGCTCTAGCGCCAGGGTGCAGCCGCTCTCCAGGCACAGATCGCCAAGGCGGCCGAAGACCTGCACGGCGATCGCCAGCGCGGTCGCCTCGTCCATGCCGTCCGGCACGATGCGATTGGCGGGCGACCCGAAGACGATGTTGGGCGCGCCGATGCGACCGGCCAACCGAATGGCTCTGCCGAGAGCGTGTTCGATCGCCGCCCGCTCGTCCGCGGTCCCGAAGAGGGCGCAGCCCGAAGCGCCGAACAGCAGGGACTGCATGGATGCCAGCTCCAGGCCGGAGCGTTCCAGATCCCGACGTAGGGCGCGCACCGCCGCCTCGCCTGGCTCGAAGGCGTCGGGCTCGGCACCGAACGTCAGGCCCGGCGCTATCTCAAGTCCGCGAACGCCAAGTTCGGCCATGATATCGTAGGCCGCTGCGCGCTCTTCCGGCCGCCAAGCGATATTCGAGATGGCCAGATGCATCAGACGGCGACCTGGTCCAGGACGCGCCCGCGCTCCGCCCGCACGAAGTCGATCAACGCGGTCTCGATTGTCGCCCGGTCGTAGAGGTAGGGTCCCGACGCCCCGAAGGCCCCGCCGTGTTCGGTTCGCATGTCCTCGTTCACCAGGGCCGGCGCGGTGTTGAGAAAGGCGTGGCCGGTGAGGGCGTGGTGCACGTCGCCAGCGCGCCAGGGCTCGACGCTCACGTTCAGGGCGCGGATGTCATTGTCGAGGCAGATGTTGATGTCCCTGAAGAGGTTCTTCACGCCGTAGTACTGGAACCGGCTATCGCTGTTCGTGAAGTTGGTCGCGAGGAAGTCTTGGGCCGCGAAGGCGTTGGTTAGCGGCGTTTCGTCGATTGAGCCGCTAACCGCCGCCCGATCCAGTTTGAACATGCCGGTGGCTTCATCCGGGCTGTAGTAGCGATGCAGCAAAGCGCGTTCGGCTTTGGAAAAGGCGGTCTCCAACGCTTGATGCTTGGCCGACGCCACGAAGGACGGCAGTGGGTTCATGATGTCGAAGACGAAATTCTTCTTCAGGCCGGTCCCAAACAGCGCCGGGAGGCGCAGCACATAGGCGTTGAACCGCTCCATGACCTGCTCCTCAAGCCGCCGCCGGTTGCGGCCATAGGCCTTGTCGACAGCATATCGAGCGCTCGTTTCTGTGAGGCCCGCGCTGGCGTCTTCGAGCACCGCGATGGTCGAGATCAAGACAAGCCGGTCAACCTTCGCGCTGGCCATGTGGTCGACGAGGGTGTCCAGGTTCGCCATATCGGCGCCCGGATTGTTATTCGCCAGCCACATGGTGGCCGGAGCGCCGGCGCAGATCAGAGTGTCGAACGTCTCGCCAACGATCTCGCCGATGTTGCGCGACGAATAGTTGCGAGCGAAGCGATGGTCCCTCGCCAGGATGCCGCCAACAAATCCAGTCGCGCCGATCAAGCCCGCCCGTTCGAAGCTCATGACCGATCACCCCCCAGGCGGATGCTGCATCGCACCCAACCCTATCAGGTCGCGTGTGCGCGGTGCAACCGGATGGGCGCCGAAACAAACAGTCCGACCGGTCATTGCCCGGTGCTTGGTCGGATCGAGACATCTGGGATCCGACACGCCCTTCGAGCCAGACGGCGTATGGGGACGTCTCGCCGACCCGTCGCTTGCCTAAGGCGCTAAATGGGCCGCGAACCGGCCGGAACAACTATGCGTTCAGGCCACTTCGCGACGAGAGTCGCGGCGCCGGCCGACGTACGGCTTGGGTGGCTGGGAGTGAGGCGCGGCCGGCATATCTTAGCACGGACACCGTGACGGTGAGCGTCAGGGCGGCATACGACGTCCCGGCGTGAGGGGAGACCTTTGCTTCAAAAATCCCGTACAAGATCGCCGCGAAGACACCCAGAGCAAAATATACCCTGCTGTCTTCGGGTGTGCGTGTATTGATGCCGTCTCTGGCGAGAACGATCAGCCAACCCAGAAAAATCACCACGCCGACCAGGCCCAATGAAAAGAAGATAGACAATATTGAGCTGTGGGCTGACGTCATGCCGCCGGCATTCTGGCGCAGGTAGCCGAAAATCGCGTTGGCGGTAACCGATGCGCCAGCGCCGTGGCCGAAAATCGGATTGTCTAAGCCGAGCCGGAAATAGGCTAGCCAGATTGAACTTCTACCCGTGAACGTCCAATCGAAACGGCTAGCGAGCGGACTTACCGTGAACGCAATGGTGCTCAACGTGAAGAGCATCACAGTACTCGCGGCGCTTCCACCCATTGATAGTCTGAAGCCTCTTCTCGCCACAAAGTATGCGAAGCCAACAAGTGCGGCCATCACCAGGGTCAATTGTCCAGATTTTCCCCTCGATAGGAATATGAGTATCAAGGACAGGGCGATCGAGGCGGATGATATGAATTTAATTGAAGCGTACCGCTTGAGGCACAAGACTAGAAGCAATGATGATATGCAAAATCCCGACAAATGGTTCTTGTGTGCGAATGCTCCTCGCCAACCGTATTGTTCGGAACCAACAACATTACTGTTGACCGTAATTGTGCGAAATCGTCCGTCTAGCGTGGATAGAATCAGTGAACAGGAAAGGATAATAAATATCCCAATGATGGCCGCTCTCGCGGACTCTTTTGTCCCGAGAACGCGCACGCAGTAATCAACCGCGATTACCATCGCTATGCCTTTGAAGATGGCGCCCAGCGCCGCCGCGTTGGTGCTCAGCCCGCCTGAGGCGCTCCATAGGAAAGAGGTCGCCGCGTAGATACAAAACAGGCACGAGATCGTCGCGCTGGCGCTTAGGCGTATTGTGCCTCTCATCAGCGCGAGCCCAGAAAGAAGAATGCTCAGCGCGGTGACGGCCGTGCCGATGATCGCGGTCGGCCCGGACTCGCCGACCCGGCCAAGCGCCTTGGATGGGTCGAAATTGACGTAAGCGAAATAGCCCGCGCCCGACGAACTGAATATCGCCCCGGCCAGCATGAGCCCCGCGAGTACGGTCAGCAGTCTCGAATTCTGTTGAGCTGGCTGGCCGGTGGCAGTGAAATTCACCAAAATCGCGTCCCTCGGCTTCAAACCGCCCACGCGCGGAGATAGCCCTGTCGCAGGGCTCTTCACAAGTTATGAATTCGCATAAAAGTTTTGGTCAAACGATAGCTTCCCGCGACATTCTAGGCGATCGCCCAATCTTTCAATTGGACGCGAACTCCGAGCTTGGCTTCAATCCGTGATGCATGCTAGCCGTTCAAAATCTGTACGAACCGCGAGCGGTGCATGAAATATAGAGCGGATATTGATGGTCTTCGATCGTTGGCCATATTGCCTATACTGCTGTTCCATGCCCGCGTTCCAAGCTTCGAGGGTGGGTTCGTGGGGGTTGATATATTCTTTGTTATATCTGGTTTTCTAATCACAAAAATTATACTATCCGATATAGGTTCAAATAAGTTCTCGATTGCAAAATTCTATGAGCGCCGTATTAGGCGCATATTTCCAGCGCTATTTGCAATGTTGATCGTTGTTTCAATCGTTGGATGGCTTGTGCTGATACCGTATGACCTGAGAATGCTCGGGAAAAGTATGGTCGGCGTGGCTTTATTTTCGTCAAATATCGTATTTTTTTCCGAAGCTGGTTATTTCTCAAGCGCCTCATCCGTGAAGCCATTGCTCCACACTTGGTCTCTTGGGGTCGAAGAGCAGTTTTATCTATTTCTGCCGATACTTCTGTGGATCTTGCGGTCGAGATCGCGTTCCGTGCGTTTGATTTTTCTCGGCGTATTTTCTGCGGTTTCGCTCGCCATATCCGTGGCTGGGACGGAGCGTTGGTCGGATTTTGCGTTCTTTATGCTTCCGTCCCGCGCGTGGGAGTTGCTTCTAGGCAGCATTCTGGCGGCCGTGGGAGGTATAGTTGTTCAAAGGGTATACTCGGAGATATTGGCTAGTGTCGCGCTTCTGGGGATAGCCGCGTCGGTGTTCCTATTTTCGGAAGCGACGCCATTTCCTGGGTGTGCCGCCATTTTGCCAACCGTGTGCACGGCGATCCTAATCGGGGTGGGGGCGGATACGTTTGTAGGAAAGCTATTGTCGTCCGCGCCGTTAGTGTTTATGGGGAAAATATCTTATTCGACCTACATATGGCATTGGCCGATTATTGTATATATCGAGTATATTACACTTAGAGAAATCAGCGGATTGACGTCCGCCATGATTGTGGTCGCCTCTATTCTAGTTGGCTTTTTGTCTTGGCGGTTCATCGAACAGCCATTTCGCCTGAAGGCCGCCCCATGAAGTTGTCTTTCATCTTTGCCTTTACGGCGAGCATCATCGCCGCCTTACTCGGTTCATTCTTCTATGTGAGCGAAGGCGCTCCATTTCGGCGACCTTTGGAGGCTGCGGGCATCAAGGCGTATTACACTGAGCGCGAGGCCATGATGGCGTCCCCTTGTCTGGTGGCTGAGAGATCGGGGGCCTCGCCCGATGAATGTTTTCGGCGGATCCGTGCCGACGAGGGTAGGTCGCATGTCATTCTATGGGGTGACTCACACGCGGGGCAGTTAGCGCCGGTGTTGCGTGAACGCTTGAGCGGGAGCCGGGAGTTTACGCAGCTAACGAAGCGGAGTTGCCCGCCGATTCTGACGAAAAACCTATTTCCACGGGACGCGCTTCGGGAAAAATGCCCCGCCTTTAACGAACGTGCGATGGAAATCGTCTCGTCCGCGAGGCCCGGGTCGACCGTGATCCTTGCTGCCAGGTGGGACGCGATAACGTCTGGCGAGCTTCGTTTTGGCCACGGCAGCGGAATGCCCAGTGTTCAAGATTCCTTGGCGGAAGCTACGCGAAGCTTACATCAGGTAATTGAGACCCTTGAGGGCCGGGGCGTGAGGGTAATCATCGTCGCCCAAACCCCGTTTCCTGGAAAAAATCTGGTCGGTTGCCTGGCTGTGGCGAAATTCAATCATCTGGACCAGAGCCCTTGTAGCCGCTTCGAAATACGGAATGGCTCCGTCGAGGCGGAGGTGCTGTCTTTCCTCCGAGCGGCATCCGCCGGGTATGACATCCCTATCATCCGGCCTTGGGCAATGCTGTGCGGTCCGCGATGGTGTCAGGCTGTCGGCTCAGAGGGCCTTCTTTACCTAGATGCGACCCATCTTTCGCGTGCTGGAGCCGCAAGAGTGGTGAAAAGTATTGTCGCGGATCTTGAGGCAGCTGATCAGCGATCCCGCTCTCAAAAGCCGGCAAGCTAGAGCATTCGGCGTTTAAGTTGATGCATATCCGTCATGGCGGAAGTAGTTGGCGCATTCTGTTGGCGTGAAGGCTTTCAGGCCGTCGCCGATGCGGTTCCAGAGGCCGCTGACGGTGGTCTCGGCGGCGCTTCGCAGCAGGGTCTTCAGCTTGGCGAAGGCGAGCTCGATGGGGTTCAGATCTGGTGAGTAGGGCGGCAGGAACATCAGCCGGGCGTGCCTGGCCTCGATCAGGGTGCGGACCTGGTCGCCCTTGTGGGCCGGCAGGTTGTCCATGACGACGATGTCGCCGGGGCTGAGCGACGGCCCCAGCACTTTGTCGATGTAGACTAGGAAGGCTTCGCGGTTCATTGGGCCGTCCGGCACGAAGGGCGCGGTCGGGCCGTCGCAGCGCAGTCCGGCGGTGAAGGTCGTGGTCTTCCAGTGCCCGAACGGCTGGCGGCCGAGCGCGCGGCGGCCCCGGGGGGCGCGGCCGTAGCGCCGGACCATCTTGGTGTTGGTCCCCGTCTCGTCGATGAAGACCAGGCGGCGCGGATCAAGGCTGAGTTGGTTGGCTTTCCACAAGGCGCGCGCCTCGGCCACGTCGGGCCGCGTCTGCTCGCTGGCGTGCAGGGTTTTTTTGAAGCTGATCCGCCGCCGCTTGAAGAACCGCCGAATCGAGGTTTCGGTGATCGACAGCCCCCGCTCGTCCTGCAACCGCTGACCGATTTGGGCCAGGGTCAGGTCATTCTCGGCCTCGTTTAACTCCAGCAGCCAGACCGCGTGCGGTTCCAGCGGCGACCGGCTCCGACCGCCACGCGGACGCTGGGCCACGCCGCCCGTCTCCGCCTTCAGCGAAACCCAGCGAACCGCGGAGGCCGCGCTTACCTGAAACCGCGCGGCCGCCTGCCGACGTGACATCCCCGACGCCACCGCATCGACCACCCGCTCACGCAAATCCTCCGACCGAGCCTTGCCCATCGCCACCTCCCAAAACAGGCCGCAATGGACTCACGCTTCAATCAACTTGGGAATCCCAAGCCCGATCACATTCGATTCAACTCACCGGGCCGATGCTCTAGGCCGACCGTGGCGCGATCGCCGAAGCGACGGCCAAGCGGATCAACGAACGCCTCGCTAGGGGCTGAACCAAGAACGAATTCCGCAAACCGACCTGCAAACTGGTCGATCGTCAAAGGAGCTAAGTGCTTGAAAAATGGTGGAGGCCCGGCCCGGAATCGAACCGGGGTGCACGGATTTGCAGTCCGCTGCGTCACCACTCCGCCACCGGGCCATCCGGTCGTCGACGCAAATCACGTCGGCGGGGGAGGGCGTTCGATACAGGAGCCTCCATGCGCTCGCAACTGTCAAATGCGGTTCAGCGCGGGCATAGGCCTCGCATCGCCATCGGCGTGGCATTGGAGCCTGTTCCAAGGTGGCGAAAGCGGGGAGAGGGCCGGCAGCACTCACTGAACGCCGCCGGCTAGGTGCTCGTCGGTGGGGTGACGAGAGGGGCGCGAAGGTATGTCGCGATGTGCCCTGAAGCAAATGGTGATCACTTAAACGCATCAGGCTGCTTCCCACACCTCGTCAAGGATCCGCGCGGCAATGGCGGCCTTGTCGTTCGGCAAGAAGCGCGCGTAGTAGCGCGCGACGGTTTCGGCTGTGTCCTGGATCGCGTAGCCAGCCTGCTCATACGAACCGGTGCGCTTCAGAACATGGGTCGCCAGTACGTCGCGGACGTTATGGGGGCCGTGAGGCAAAAGCCCTCTTATGGCGCCGCGGCCGGTGTAAGGATTGTACACCCCATAGCGCTCGATGGTGTGGCGCCACGCTTCATAAAACGAGGTCTGGCAATAGCTGGCGTGCCTTAGGTGTGGGTACCGGGCGGTCTTTACAAAGAAGGTGCCTGGGTCCTGTGCGTTGAACAGGAGCGCGGCCCGGTGTGTCCGAAGGTACGCCTCGATCCGGCCATAGAGATTTCCAACGTCGGGTAGTAACAGTTTGTACGGTTGGTCCGAAAAATAGGAGGAGGCGGCATTTTTGAATGCGGCAGCCGGGATCGTGATCATCCATCCCTGTCGCACTACGTCCCAATGCAATTCGCCTCGCTGCAAGGCCTCTAGCGTGCGGAGCGGTGTTGGCGCCTCGTCCCGCTGGCGAACGCCCAGCTCGCGAAGGTTCCGCTGCCTCAGTCCCGTGTGAAGTCCAAGCCGTATCATCAACAGGCTTCGAACCGCTTCGGCCGCTGCGAGGGGGTATTGTCGCGAGTCTGGCGTGCGCCGATCGATTTCCTCGGCGATCATGTTGTAGACCCCAACCGGACTTTCGGCTTCCAATACGGGTAAAATCGGCTCGAACGTGTCGCGATGCACTCGCGCTACGCGCTTGATGTCCTTGCGCCAGGCGCTGGCGTAACTGTAGCCAACGTCACATGCGCCCTGCCAGTCGCGCTGCGCGCTGGTGATCTCTTCATCGGTCAGGATGCCCGGTATGGGTAGCAGGTGTTGAGAGAGCTGCGGCGATTGCCGCAGCCAGCCTGTTTCTCGGCGTAGAAGCGAGACTGCCAGACAGAGCATGTCCGACTCCCAGCGCGTGTGAAAGCCGCGGCGTTGTAGGCGCCATTCGATGTACCAATTCCAAATCTTCGGAAAGGCGAGCAGGGCGACGGTCAAATGGGCCTGCGGAACGCCAAGGCCTGCGATCGGGCCACTCGCCGAAGCTGACAAGGCGCCAAACAGAAGGCCCAGGTGCGCCGCCTTCTGCTGACGGGTCTGGGCTCCCCACACGCCAACGCGCCGAAACCCGAGCGGCGTGATCTTGGCGGCCTTGAAGCGGAGCAGGCTGGCTAATTCCTGATCGAGAATGGGCGGCGCTGGGACGCGGTGAAAGTGAGCGGCTTTGGCCAAGCTTCGTTTTCGTTCGCCGGGCTGCCGATAGGGTGCGGAGGTGTCTAGCGCCTCTTCTGAGAACCCGATCGCAAAAGGACGTTTCTGGGAGGCGCTCTGGTAGCGGCGGTACGCCGTGGAGCCGGTCAGGATCACCGAGCGCGCCCAGCCTATAATCTCGGCCTGCTGCTCGAGCGGCCGGTCGTTGAAGTCTTCTGGCAAATGCCAAGCAAGGCGCCTGCGCTCATTCGCCGTCAGCCCGGTCGGTTTATGGCCAGCGTAGGCCCTGGCTTGATGAGGGATGAGGCCCTTGAGTTCGCCGGCATGAAGGCCGTAGCGGCGCTCGATGAACTTGAGCGCTCGAATGCTCTCCACGTGGCGCGGGTGGTCGTCGCCTCGGCACCAAGCATAAAGGCTCGTATACGGCACCTTGTAACCCGCAGCCCGCAGCGCGCCGTAGAGCTGGTAGCACGTTTCGCCACCTGCTCGGATCGCCGATTTAAGGGCGCTTGAGAAGGTTTTCTCGCGCCCGTTTCCAGTCGTAGGCGCCAAGGCCCCGCGCCAACATCGTCCGTCGTCGGTTGTTTGGTTCGCGTGCTCGGCTCCACCGCACCCCTGACGTCCAGCTTCGTTCACACCACCCATTGCCACGCTTGTGTCACTCCCAAGTGCTACTCATCGTCATCACTTACAATGCTACTTATCGTCTGTCGACTCATAGTCATCAGGCGTCTGATTTGGCGCGATGAAAGCGCCTCCTTCCGACCTGCGCCGCGTGGTGGCTGACAACGTGCGGCGTCTTCGGCGGGAAGCACAGCAAAGCCAGGAAGAGTTGGCTGAGCGCGCTGAGTTGCACCGCACTTATGTCGGGTCGATCGAACGCGCCGAGCGCAACCTCTCGCTAGACAATATCGAGCGGCTGGCCCTGGCGCTGCGTGTCGAACCGGCCGACCTCCTGAAGCGCCCAGATCGCGACTGAGCCGCCGCCGCGGTGTAGCGGCCATAGCGGATGCCGAGCGTAAGATCTGGCTCGGAGAGGTGGGGCAGCTGGGGCTGCCGCGAGATTTGGGCGACGACAGAGTTTGGTGCGGGCGGCCGGAATCGAACCGGCATAGCCTTTCGGCTGACGGATTTTCATACCACTTCGGCTTTCGCCGCCGCGGCGAGGCCGCGTTCGTGGTCTGGACTATCCCTTCGCCATGCCTCGACCGAGGTTTAGGCGCCGCCCGTCTAGTCTCTACACCTTCCCCAAAGGGGCTTGGCTCGGGATCGCCATTTCACAGGGTTCCCCGAATTTGAGCGGTTCTACGTCCTGGGTTTCCCCAAGCGCACTCAATCCTTGGCTTAAGTCCGTTGCGTCTACCAGTTCCGCCACGCCCGCTTAAAACCAACGCGAGCTATAGTCGGCCGGCCGCGGGGCGTCGAGCCTTTCGCGTGGCGCCGGCGGTGGGCTTCGTGGAGCCGCTGGCCTGTCGACGGACTTTGCGGACGTTGACCGCGCCAGCGTCGATGACATCCTTGATGTGGGCCGCGTAAAACGTCTCGATCATCTCGACGCTCGTGCGGCAGTTCTTGGCGATCTGGTAGATGTCCGCGCCTTCGATCAGGCGCAAGCTGATGTAGGTGTGGCGAAGGCTATAGGCCGTGCGACGCCGTCCCTCGCGGTCGAGCTTCAGGTCGAGGGCGTTCAGAACGGCGTTGAGCCGATCGCGTTGCGAGGTTGGAAAGAGGCGGTCTGACGGTGCGCCGCTGTGACGAGCCTGAAGGCGCTGAAACGGAACGACGGCATTGGGCATGCTTTTGCACCACCCGACGCCGCGTTTGCCACGAACCTTGATCTCAAGGATTTGGCCGCCGCCTTGATCGCTTGCGATCGTTACATCCCGGTATTCGAGCCCCGCCGCCTCGTCGGGGCGAAGGCCGGTGTTGACCATGAAGAGCACATAGTCGTGGAGATCCTTGTCGCCAGGAGAGGCGTCTTTACGCCGGGCCCGTTCGCGCGTCTCGGTATAGAGGCGCTTGTAGTCGTCCGGCGACAGCCAGGCGCGATGGGAGACCTTGGTCGAGCGCCGGAAGGGCGTGGAGAGATCTGGAAGGCTGTCCAGCCAGCGATGGCGGTTGGCGGCCTTTAAGATCTGGCGCAGGCAGACGATTTCCTGGTGCAGGGTGCTTGGCGAAGGGGGCTTGCCGTCGCGTAGTTCGCGCATGCGATGGATGCGATAGTCCTGGACCATGCCGGCGGTGATATCGCCAAGGACGGTTGCGCCGAAGAACGGCCCTAGATGGTTGGCGATCCTGGCGCGGTGGCCTTGAACATAGATCGGGCTGCGCTCTCCGCGCGTGATGACTTCGAACTCGTCGATGAAGCGGTCCGCGGCCTCGGCAAAGGTCTTGCCCGCCTTGATGTCGCTGGCGCGGTACTTGCCAAGAAGGCCCAGGTACCAATCCAAGGCGACGTCTTTGGCGCGCGCCAGACTGTCTTCGCCTGTGGTCTTGCGCCGCTGGCGGCCGGCGATTGAGCATGAGCATTGCCAATGGGGGCTGCCGGCGCGCCGGTAAACCTGCACCCGACCATCCATCAAGGCATGACGCACGGACTCGGCCAAAATGCCAACCCGAAAGCTATAGCTACTCTATCCAGGATAGCAGAGATGCTGCTCTCACGCGAGTGCGTGCGGGGGCACGGATTCGCGGTGGGCGATGGCTGCGCGCCGTGTGGGTGTCGTAGCAGGGCCGCGGGGTTCGCGAGCTAGCTAGCGCCCGGACGCCAGCGGCACGACCCCAAGCAGCCGCTCAACCTCGGCTTCCAGGTCCTTTGAGATCGGCAGATGAGACCGCTCGCTACCCCAGACCTCATGGAAGCGGCTTACTGCTTCGGTGGCCGCGTCGCGCGCGAGGCTTTCCGGCGCGCCGGCCTTGGCGGCCATGTAGGTGATCTCATCCTTCGTGAGCTCGGCCACCTTCTTGGTCCTGGCAAACTTGAGGCCGGCGCTCTCGTCGGGAATGTAGATCGTCGTGGAGAGGAAGTCGTACCCCGGCGAGAGCTGCGGCGTCTGACCGTCGGGGTAGATCAGAGACCAGTTCTTCAGATGCATATCGGCGTTGCCGATCAGGGCGTTGAAGACCAACCGTCGAATGAACTCTCGAACGCCGGCCTCGCCCGTCTCTAGCCACAGCACCTTGGCGATGTGGCGGTAGGAGCCCTTGTTATATTTGTCGTCGGGATAGACGCCGAAGACCTGGGCGAAATCCTCGATGTGGACCCGACCGCCGTCTTCCCGGCGATCGAACCGGCGGATGGCGAAAGCGTCCTCGTCGATCTTGCCGATGCCCTCCGGCAGGCCCTCGATCTGGTCGAGAGGTACGAGTTCCACGTCCGGGATGTCCATGCCCATGGTGCGCGCCAGCCTCATCATCGAGAACTCGTTGGCTGCGACACCCCTAAAGCGCACGGACGGCAGCTTGACGATCCAATCGCCGCCTTTGCCGCTCGCCGGAATTGTCAGTCCGCCACTGGTCTTCTCCACCGCGGAGAACTTTAGCTGCACGCCGGCGAGGGAGAACCTCAACGGTCCCTCCTGCGGAGCGCGAGAGGTCTCCTCTGGCAGGTTGTCTTCGTCCGCGACGCCGTCGCCGAGCGGTTGAATGGTTATGGCGCCCGGCAGGTCGGGGCCGAGGACCTCAAGGAGCGGATATTCGCGCACCGGCTTCACACCCGCACGCTTCGCTAGGTAGTCGCGGAGGGGGCCTTCGGGCAGCAAGTTGGAAAAGAACGGCAGTAGGCGCGTCTGCGTGGTTTTGTGATCGCGTAGCAAGCCGCCGCGCTCGCCCTTGAAGGACAGGCTGAGCGTCGGACGTTGTAGATCCTCGGCGTAGGCGTCCTCGAACGAGAAGATCGATTGATCGCCGCCCAAGGCGGTGATCGTTCCAACCCGGCGGTCGTTGAGCAGCACTTCTAGGACGTCGGCGGTCATCGCTAGTCCTCCTCGTCATCGAGGCTGTAGGCTGGGCGTTCCGTCTGAGGCGCATGGACCAATTGGTTTCGAAAGCGCCGTAGCCAGCTCGCCGCGTCGACGTAGCCCTTGGCGTGCCGTCCACGCTGGGCAGGCGGATAGACGGTGAACTGCTCCAGATTTAGCAGCAGACCCTGGAGTTCCTTGATGACCTCGACGCCGCGGATGAGCGGCGCCAGATGTTCGAGCTCGCGGAGGCTGCCCCGGATAGACGCGATGTCCTCCCGGTCAGGCGCCGACTTCAGCGCCTCCTCGGCGGCGGTCTGAAGCTTCTTTAGAAGCTCTCTTATGGTGCGTTCCTCCGAGCGCTCCTCGGCGGACCGTACGGCAGCCTCCACGGCAGTGATGGCCGAGCGCGGCACGAGCTGCAGTTCGAGGTCGAGCGTTCGTGCAAGTTCGATCAGGGTGGAGACCTGGGGATCGACTTCACCATTTTCGAAGCGGGAGATTTGCGCTTGAGGCATGTGGGAGCGCGCGCTGAGATCTCGCTGTGTCCACCCCTTCTGGAGGCGCGCTTGGCGAACGGTCTCTGCGAATGGCGCTAAGCCATAGCGTTTTGATAGCTTATCCTGCATCGGAATTATCCCGTGATGTAGGATTATATATATACGGCTGGGTGGCTCGTCCACATATGATGCAAAATTCTGCATCAAATAGGCCATCTGATATCGCTACATATATCAGAAAAAATAGCGCGGGCCTGTGAATGCGACCGAAACCGTCGTGTAGCTCGCTACAGGAGTAACGCCTAGGCGGCCTTGTCCCGCAGCGTGGTGACACCGATAGGTCTGGACAGGCGCCAAGTTCATTCTTCGACCCAAGCTGGGCGTTCGCGCGGGATGGGGCATGAGGGCGGAGGCGGAACGGACGTCTATGTCGCTGACATCGCCTCGATCGCGGCCTGCTCTGCGGGCCAATGGTCGAAGGCCATAAGAATTTGTTGAGCGGTGCACTCGGCGATCAAAGCACCGTCTTCCCGCCGGAATTCGGCGCGCGCGGTAATGAGCTGTCTCGTCTGGATGACCCGGTTGAAGTTTGTCTTGTCTTCCATTGATGCAGTCCTTCGTCACTGAGGTCTGGCGACGGCCAAAGGAGGGATTGCCTTCAACTCAGCGCCGCTCAAAATCGCGGCCTTCGAGAGCTCGTACTGGGCTTGAAGGCTCATCCAGAAATGAGCGCTGGCGCCAAACACGCGCTCCAGCCGAAGGGCCATATCGGCGGTCAACGCCTTACGCTCGGAGACGATGCGCTCGATGCGGTCGGCTGCTTCCACGCCCATCGCTTTGGCCAACGCCCTGGCGGTCATGTTGCGCGGGGCCAAATAGGCCTCACGCAAGATTTCGCCAGGATGGGGTAGGGGAGAGGTGAAGTCGTAGTCCAAGAATGAGGCCATGATCGCTTCCCTCCATCAATAAAAAAGAGCTCGCTGGACTGCGTCCGGTTCTCGTTCGATGACACGCAGGAGGACGCGCGCGCTCGCCTCCGGCCGTCGCCGCTTCTGCTCCCAATCGCGCACGGTCGCGACCGCGAACCCAAATCGCTCGGCGAAGGCTTCCTGGCTCAATCCCATCTGGGTCCGGATGGCCCTTACGTCGATCTCGGCGGGCACGTGGACACGATAGTTCGCGGGGTCTGCTTTTCCCGCCGAGATCGCGACGGCGTCCTTGAGCCCCGCGGCGATGCTTTCAAAGGCTGTCTTCGTCATTGCTCTCTCCATGCCTGGCTCATCAGATTCAGAGCAGGGCGGTAAGGTCCTTCAGGGCGTTGCGCTCGCGCTGGGTCAGGTTGGCGCGATCGCCCTTGGCGAACACGGTCAGCAAGAACACTTGCTCACCCACCTTGTAGAAGGTGATCAGGCGATAGCCCCCTGACTTCCCTTTGCCTTTGCCGGCCAGACGCACCTTTCGGCAACCGCCCGTTCCGACCATCAGATCGCCGGCCTCCGGGTTAGCCGAAACCAAAAGCACGGCGGCCTTCATCTCGGCTTCGGTCATGCTCGCTGCCTTGGCCGCCTTGAGGTAGGTTGGCGTTTCGACAACCACTTCCATGTCGTCACCCATATACGGCAATGCCGCAGTTCGATCAACAGTTATCTACGGCGCTGCCGTAGGGGACGTTGCGATGGCTGCGCGCCGTGCGGCGCGCGGACGCCAGCGGGCTAGGCCGTTCGGCCCATCCCTTCGCGCTTGGCCGCATCGGCCGGTTCCGGCCTTGGGCGACCAAGGATCACGGCGCGGGTGTCGCGCCGACAGGAGAGGGGCGGACCTTGCGGACATTGATCGCCGAGGCGTCGATGACATTCTTGATGTGGGCGGCGTAATAGGTCTCGACCATCTCGACGCTGGTCCGGCAGTTCTTGGCCACCTGGTAGATGTCGGCGCCAGCCATCAGGCGCGTGCTGATGTAGGTGTGGCGCAGACTGTAGGCGGTGCGTCGCCGGCCCTCGCGGTCGGTCTTCATGCGCAGCTCGTCGAGGATGGCGTTGAAGAGCTCGCGCTGGAACGCCGGGAAGAGGCGATCGAGCGGCTGGCCGCCATTGCGCGCCTTGAGGCGGAGGAAGGGCTCCACCGCCTCGGGCATGCTCTTGCACCAGCCGACGCCGCGCTTGCCGCGCACGGCGATTTCCAGGAGCCGCTCGCCGGTGGCCTCGTCGGCGATCACCGCGACATCGCGATACTCCAGGCGCAGCACCTCGTCGGGACGAAGGCCGGTGTTGATCATGATCAGCGCGTAGTCGCGCAGGTTCTCGCTGGCCTCGCGCCAGCGCTCTTTCCGCGGCCGCGCGACGCGATCATGCAGCGCCGCCTCGAACAGCGCCCATTCCTCCGGCGAGAACCAGGCCCGGTGCGAGATCTTGCCCGACCGACCATACGGCGCAGAGAGGTCGGGAAGGTGATCGATCCAGCGCAGTCGGATCGCCGTCTTCAGGACCTGACGCAGGCAGACGATTTCCTGATGCAAGGTGCTGCGGGCGGGCGGGGCGCCGCGATGGCGGTCGCCCATGCGCATGACGCGATACTCGGCGATCACTCCCGCATCGATCTCACGGACGCTCATCGCGCCAAAGAACGGGATCAAATAGTTGGTTAGGCGCGCGCGATGGCCCGCGACATAGATCGGATTGCGCTGGCCGCGGGTCAGGGCCTCGAACTCGACCATGAAGCGGCTGGCCGCTTCGCGGAAGGTCTGACGGGACGCGCTGGCGGCCGATCGCGGACCGCGCCGGCCCGCGAGCGGCCCTGGACGGGGGATTGGCCGGGCCGCCGTGCGGCCGGCGCCCGCGCCCATGGCGCCGCCGATGGCGGCGTCATGGGCCAGCGCCAGATACCAGTCGTGGGCGAAGGCGGCGGCGCGGGTGAGGCCATCCTCGCCGGTGTTGGCGCGGTGCTGGCGCCCGCCGACCGAGCAGGCGCACTGCCAGTTGGGGCTGCCGTTGCGCAGATAGAGTTGAACCTTGCCGTCCAGGATCGCGTGGCGGCCGTCGCGCGGCGACGAAAGTCCTATGGGGCGGGATTGTGCTAGAGCCCCGGCGGAGTGTGCTAGCTCTGTGCTAAGCTTTGCCTTGGATTTGCGATAAGAAGTTGTTGTTTCTAGGGTTTTTCTAGATTTTGCGGTGGGGCGCATAGGATTTTAAGTCCGGCGCGTCTACCATTCCGCCACGTCCCCGTCCCGCGTGGCCTAAGGGTTTTCGGGCGTAATCACAAGGCTTCGGTCCGCGTGAAGACCGGAACGATCGGCGAACGTCAGGAGGTCTCCGGGACCGCCGTAACGCAAGATCGACCACAGTCCGTTCCCGTTTTCGTCGCGCGTGGCGTCCGCGCCCGCTCCACCCTGAGGGCGCAGCCCCTGGCCGCGTCGGTGGCCGGCTGAGATGAAGCCCGCAACGGACCCGCGCGTCCCGCGCGTGGGGCGACGTCGAACGTCCGGCGGCAGGCCAAGGCCTGCCCGAAGGGCGCGCCCAAGAACAGCGGCGGCCGTGATTTCAGGTTTGATTTCCTCTCGCGTGAGGGCGTTTTCCCGCCCTCGTCAATCCCTTTATCATGGGCAAATATTTGCCTTTCCGTTGAGCAAAAGGCCTCGTTTAGGGTTGTTTCTATGACCATCCCTGCGGCGCCTGTCAGAAAAATTCCCCTTTTTAAAACCCTACAAGTTTGATGGGATTACCTTCCATCGATCCCTTTGGGTTCGGAGTGTGGCGTGAGCCATGCCCTGCTTCGTCTGGAGCAGGGCGGGGGTGGCTCGCGCGTCGCGTTTATTGGAGGGGCTTCCATGATCAACAATCATCGCAAACTCGTGCTTGCGACCACGGCGCTATGCGCCGTGGGCTTCGCCGCCCACGCCTGGGCCCAGACCGCGCCGCCAGCCGGCGCTGAACCCACCGAGATCGAGGCCGTCGTCGTCGTCGGCTCGCAGATCAAGGGCGCGAAGGTCAACGCGGCCCTGCCGGTGACGGTGGTCGGCGAGGACCAGATCAGGGCGTCCGGCGCGGTGTCCGGCGACGAACTCTTCCGGTCGATCCCGCAGATGGGCGACGTGAACTTCAACGCCCAGTACCTGCCAGGCAGCAGCAACAGCGCTCGGGGCGACGTCGGCTCGGTGAACCTGCGCAACCTGGGCATCGGCAATACGCTGGTGCTGCTGAACGGTCGTCGCGTGGTGACCCACCCGACCAGCCAGGCCAACGACAACCTGGTGCCGGTGCTGACCTACAACACCAGCGCCATTCCGGTGTCGGGCCTCAAGCGCTTGGAAGTGCTGCGCGACGGCGCGGCGGCCATCTACGGCGCCGACGCGGTGGCCGGCGTGGTCAACACCGTGCTGCGCGACGATGTCGACGGCCTGACCACTTCAGCGCAATACGGCTTCGCCGAAGGCACGAACCTGAAGGAGTACAACTTCAACGCCTTCGGCGGGAAGAACTTCGCCGACGGTCGCGGCAATGTCAGCGCCTTCGTCTCGTACGACCAGCGCACGAGCATGCGTTCGACCGACCAGGACTACACCGCCTCGCTGGATCGCCGTCCGCTGTTCGCCGGCACCCGCTTCGAGGGCGTCGCCAGCCTGGACGGTCGCAGCGCCACGACGCCATGGGCCTATGTCCAGACGCCGCAGAGCTTCGGCACGGTGCGCCAGGGAACCACGGCGCTGACCAGCAGCGCAGGCTATTTCCACATCCAGCCCTCGACGTTCGCGGGCTGCCAGCTGAACATCAGCGGCGGCATGTGCATTGACGACGGCGCCCTGGCGACCTCGGCCGCCGACCGCGACCTGCGGTTCAACTCGGCCGCCCTGGGCACGACGGTGATCCCGGAACTGAAGCGCACCAACGTCTTCCTGACCGGCCACTACGACATTTCCGAAGACCTGACCGTCTTCGGCGAACTGGGTCTCTATCACGCCAAGACCAGCGCCCTGCAGGCGCCGATCGCCACCCTGTCCTCGGGCGTGATCAGCATCCCCGCCAGCAACTACTGGAATCCCTTCGGTCCGGTGACCTTCGCCAACGGGACGGCCAATCCCAACCGCCTGCCCAATCTGAACGTCCCGGCCAGCGGTCTGTCGTTGACCCTGCGCGGCTACACCTTCGCCGACCTGGGCCCGACGCATGTCGATGTGACCAACGACCAGTATCGCGTGCTGGCCGGTGTTCGCGGCGAGAAGTTCGGCTTCGACTGGGAATCGGCCCTGGTCTATTCGGAAGCCACCGCCGACGACATCAGCGACAACATCTCCAACACCAAGCTCTACGCCCAGCTGGCCCTGTCCACGCCCGACGCCTACAACGTCTTCAACGGCTCGGACATCAACAACCCCAGCGGCGCGGACACCACCCGCAACAGCGAGGCGGCGATCAACGCCATCCGCGTCAAGATCAAGCGCCGCACCAAGAGCAGCCTGGCCTCGTGGGACTTCAAGGTCTCCAAGCCCGACCTCTTCAGCCTGCCGGGCGGCGACGTCGGCGTGGCCTCCGGCGTCGAGGTGCGTCGCGAGACCCAGCTGGACGACCGCGACAAGCGCATCGATGGGACCATCACCTTCACCGATCCGATCAGCGGCGCGGTGCTCAGCGACCTGATCAACTCCAGCATGAACCCCGACACCAAGGGCCATCGCTCGGTCGCTTCGACCTATATCGAGTTCGCGGTTCCGCTGGTTTCGCCCGAGATGTCGATCCCGCTGGTCCATCGCCTGGATCTGCAGCTGGCCGGCCGCTACGAGCACTACAGCGACTTCGGCAATACGGCGAAACCCAAGATCGCCGGCGCCTGGGACCTGGTCGACGGCTTCCGCATCCGCGGCTCGTGGGCCAAGGGCTTCCGCGCCCCGAACCTGGAGCAGATCAACGCCACGGTGGTGTCCCGCTCGAACAACCGCACCGACTACGCCTTCTGCGAGGCCGACCTGCGGGCGAAGCGCATCACCTCGTTCGCGGGCTGCTCGCGGTCACTGCTGACCACGGCGCGCCGGGCGGGCAACCCCGACCTGAATCCCGAAGAGTCCGAGACTCTGTCGTACGGCGTGGTCCTGGAGCCGAAGTTCATCCCGGCGGAATATGGCCGCCTGACCTTCACCGTCGACTACTGGAAGGTCAAGCAGACGGGCCTGATCGGGGTGTTCGGCGAGGGCAACGCCCTGATCCTCGACTACCTGCTGCGCCAGTCGGGCTCGAGCAATCCCAACGTCATCCGCGCCGCCCCGACGGCCGACGACAACGCCGCCTTCGCCGGCACCGGCCTCGCGGCCGCCGGCCAGGTCCTGTACGTCAACGACAAGTACACCAACCTGCAGCCGCAGGACGTCGAAGGGCTGGACCTGGGCCTGATGTATCACCTGTCGACCGACAAGCTCGGCGACTTCGACCTGAACGTGAACGCCGCCCACCTGATCAAGTACTACCAGTCGCCTTCGCCGGGCATCGCCGAGCTGATGGCGGCGCGGTCGGCGGGCAAGATCAACGCCGGCACCACCATCACCGGCGGGGGCGACCTGTTGAAACAGAACGGCAAGACCGACTGGAAGGTCTCGGCCGCGCTGACCTGGCGCTACAAGCAGCTGACCGTCGGCGGCTTTACCCAGTACATCGGCGAGTACAACGACACGGCTCTGCTGGACTCGACCGGCGCGCCGTGGGTCGTGGACTCGCAGATCACCGCCAACCTTTACGGCGAGTACGACTTCGCCCAGGCCAACACCAAGCTGCGGCTGGGCGTGCGGAACATCACCGACAAGAATCCGCCGCTCAGCTCGACGGGCTACGACGGGACGGTCTATCTGCCGTACGCGCGCTACTGGTACGTCTCGGTCAAGAAGACGTTCTAGGAACAAGGGACCGATTGTGAAGTACGAGTTCAGCGCCGACCGGGCGCGCTGGCGGGTTTCGAGCGCGCTTGTCGCGCTCGCGCTCGCCGCCGCGCCGGCGACTTTCGCTCAAGCCGCTGGCGCGCCCGCGCCGGCGGCCGCCTCGCCCTTGGGGCTGCTGCCGGTGAAGACCGACGCGGCCAAGGGCGCCGTCGTCATCACCCTGCCGGCGCCCGCCGCCGACGGCGTGTCGGGACGGTTCCTCTATCAGCCCAGCCTCAGTGGCGGCCTCGGGTCGACGCCGGTGGGCCTGGACCGGGCCGCGACGGGCGAGACCCAGGTGCTGATCTTCCGGCGGGTCGGCAAGAAGGTGCTGATCGCTTTCGAGAACTACGGCTTCCGCGCCGTCGGCGGAACGCCCGAGGAAACCCGGACCGTCCAGGACAGCTTCCCGGCCTCGGTCGTCTGGTCGGGCGAGGTGATCGCCGAGAAGCCGGATGGCGGCGTCTCCGTCGACATCGCCTCGTTTCTGCTGCGCGACGCCTTCGACATCGCCGGCGGCCTCAAGCGCGGCAAGCAGGGCGCCTACAAGCTGGCCCCGGCGCTCAGCTATGTCGACCTGCCGGTCACCGGCGTCTTTCCCGACAACCTCGAATTCGAGACGCGGCAGACCTTCACCGCCGATGATCCGGGATCCGAGGTCAACGGCATCGCCCCGGACGGACGAGCGGTGACCTTCGGCGTCCATCACAGCTTCATCCGCCTGCCGGCGCCGGGCTTCGTTCCGCGTCCGCAGGATCCGCGCACGGGCACCTCGGCCCAGGTGCTGTTCGCCGACTACGCCACGCGGTTGGACCAGCCGATCGTCCAGCGTCTGGCGCGTCGGTTCCGGCTGGAGAAGACCGATCCGACGGCGGTCCGCTCGCGGGTCAAGAAGCCGATCGTCTACTACGTGGACCGCGGCGCGCCCGAGCCGATCCGCACCGCCCTGATCGAAGGCGGCCAATGGTGGGCCAAGGCCTTCGAGGAGGCCGGCTATATCGACGCCTTCCGGGTGGAGTCGCTGCCCGAGGGCGTCGACCCGATGGACGCGCGCTACAATGTCGTCAACTGGATTCACCGGCAGACCCGCGGCTGGTCGACCGGGACCACGGTGGTCGATCCGCGCACGGGCGAGATCGTCCGCGGCGTCGTCCAGCTGGGCTCGCTGCGCGTGCGCCAGGATCGCCTGATCTTCGAAGGCCTGGTTGGCGCGGACAAGACGGGGAAGGGTGGTCCCGACGATCCGCTCAACGTCTCCCTGGCCCGCATCCGCCAGCTGTCGGTGCACGAGATCGGCCATACTCTGGGCCTGGCCCACAACTTCGCGGGCAGCACCTACGACCGCGCCTCGGTGATGGACTATCCCGCGCCGCTGGTAAGGATCGAAGGCGACCGCCTGGACCTGTCCGACGCCTATGCCAAGGGCGTGGGGGCTTGGGACCGGTTCGCGATCAATTGGCTTTACTCGCAAGGCGCGCCCGGCTCGGACGAGGCCGCGCGTCTGGATCGCCTGGCGCGCGACGCCCAGGCCAACGGCCTGCGCTTCGTCACCGACGGGGATTCGCGCAGCGCCGCGGCCGGCCAGCCCTATGGCGCGCTGTGGGACAATGGTCCCGATGCGGTCGCCGAGCTGGAGCACGTGCTGGCCGTGCGCAAGATCGCGTTGAGCAAGTTCGGCCTGGTCAACCTGCCCAGTGGCGCGCCGGCGGCGGACCTGAAGCGTGTCCTGGCCCCGATCTACCTGTTCCACCGCTACCAGGTCGAAGCCGCCGTGAAGCTGATCGGCGGCGTGGACTATTCGTACGCGGTGCGCGGCGACGGCCACGAGGTCGCGTCGATCCCGTCGGCGGCCGTCCAGCGCAAGGCGCTTGACGCCCTGCTGCTGACCACCGACCCGGCCACGCTGGACCTGCCCGACCCTCTGTTGAACCTGCTGTCGTCCGGCCAGTCGGGCGTGCGCGACAAGGCCTATGAGATCGAGATCTTCCCGACCTCGGGGCCCGCGGTCTTCGACCTGCCGACCGCCGCCGAGATGGCCGCCGACCAGACCGTGTCGCTGTTGCTGAATCCGCAGCGGCTGAACCGGGTGGTCGAGCAGAACCGCCGCGATCCGGCCCAGTTGGGCGTGGCCGAGCTTGCCGAGCGCCTGCTGGCGGGCGTGACCCCAAGCAAGGCCGAGGGGCGGTTGGGCGACCTGCGTCGTCGCATACGCGCCCGCGTCGTCGGCGACCTGGTCGAAGCGCAGGGCGACAAGGCGCTGTCGCCGACAGCGGCGGTCCAGATCGACGCGGCGCTGCGCACCTTCGGCAAGACCCTGGCCGCCTACAAGGGCGGCGGGGCCGAGGGCGACCAGGCCGCGGCGCTGTCGCGCGCCCTGCTCAGCGACGACATCGCCGTCAGGCAGGCCCTCGCAGCGCCCCGCTCCGGCGCGGTCGAGAGCCTGCCGCCCGGCATGCCGATCGGTGGGGAAGACTGCTGGTTCTGCGCCCCGAGCGCAGGTTTGTAATGCGTATCCAAGAAGGAAAGCGTCCCATGACCGCTCACCATGCCAGGCTGCTCGAGGTCTCCCGTCGAGGGGCGCTGATCGTCGCCGCCGGCGTCCTGCTGCCGATGGCCGCCGCCCAGGCCGCGACGCCGGCCCTGGCGATCGTCAACGCCCAGATCTTCGACGGCGCCGGCGCCGCGCCCTACAGGGGCGGCCTGGTCGTGCAGGACGGCCGCATCGTCGATGTCGGCCGCAGCGTGAAGGTTCCCAAGGGCGCCAAGACGATCGACGCCAAGGGCGAGGCCGTGGTGCCTGGCTTCTTCGATGTCCACACCCACTGGACCCCCGCCGGCGCGCCGAACATCACCCCCAAGATCGCTGACGCCTATGTCGCCGCGGGCGTGACCACGGTGAACGACTTCCACCAGCAGCCGGAATCCTTCGCGCCGCGTCGCCGATGGCTGTCGACCCTGACCACGCCGCACGTCAACTTCGTGGCTCGGGTCAGCACGCCTGGCGGTCACGGCGCCGATTGGGCCGACGAGGCCACGACCCGCTGGGTGAACACTCCCGAGGCGGCCAAGGCCGCCATCGAAGGCTTGGCCCCCTACAAGCCCGACGCGATCAAGGCCTTCACCGACGGCTGGCGCTATGGCTCGGCCCCGGACAACACCAGCATGGACGGCTGGACGCTGAAGGCCCTCACGGACTCGGCCCACAAGCTGAACCTCAAGGTCCTGTCGCACACCGTAACGGTCGAGCGCGGCACCGTCGCGGCGACCAGCGGCGTCGATATCATCGCCCACAGTCTGCAGGATGGCCCGATCGACGCCGAGACCGTCGCGAAACTCAAGGCCAACGGCACGTTCTACGCCCCGACCCTGGCGGTCTACGAGCCGGTCAAGCCTGGCCAGGCGCCGCCGTCCGACCCCGATAGCCCGCGCGCCAAGCTGGCGGTCCAGAAGTTCGGCTATGCCCTGGCCAACGTGAAGACGCTGAAGGACGCCGGGGTGCCGATCGCCCTGGGCACCGACGCCGGCATGCCCGGCACGCCGCACGGCGCCTCGACGCTGCGCGAGATGGAACTGCTGGTCCAGGCGGGCCTGACCCCGTCCGAGGCCCTGATCGCGGGCACCGCCACCAGCGCCAGGGCTATGAACCTGTTGGCCGACCGCGGCACGCTGGAGAAGGGCAAGCGCGCCGATTTCGTGATGATCGCCGGTCAGCCGTGGACGACCATCACCGACATCCGCAAGGTCGATCGTGTGTTCATCGACGGCAAGGCGGTGTTTGGGCCCGGCTCGACCCGCTCGGCCGACAATGACAAGCTCACCATGCCGACCCTGAAGGCCAAGGGGCCATTGGTCGACGACTTCGAGCGCGCCGACGGCCGAACCAGCCTGGACACCCTGCGCCTCAGCGACTTCGACGGCGGCCGTGATCGCAGCGTCGAGGTCCTGCAGACCGTCGACCGCGGCAATGGCGACCACGTGCTGAGCGTCGCGGCCAAAATGGCCCAGAAGGCCGAACCGGACGCCGGCGTCCTGCTGCCGCTGAGCCGTGGCTCGGTCGAGCCGGTCGACGCCTCGGCGTTCAAGGGCGTGACCTTCGAGCTGCGCGGCGACGGCGGCGCCTATGTCGTGACGATCAACAGCGTCTCGGGCGCGTGGGTCGCCACGGTCTCGGCCAACGGGACCTGGGAGAAGATCACCATCCCGTTCGCCGACTTCAAGCGATCGGGTCGGGGCGCGGGGGCCTGGACCGGGACGGACCTGCTGGAGGTGGGCGTCTCGGGTTCGCGTCCGGCCGGTCGAAAGCTCTGGTTCGAGCTGGACGATGTGACCTTCTACTGAGCCTTTCCGCTGACCCCGCCGCCGGACGCCCTCGCTCGAAAGGCGAGGGCGGCTTCTGGCGCGGGTTCGACCGCCAGTTCCCAACGTGTCCTGCGCGCCGACGCGCGAAGCGGCGTCCGCCTCGCGCGTCGCTAGTCGACGGGGATCTCGAAAGGCCCCACAGGCAGGTCTTCGCTGTTGAACAGGTTGACGAACGGGGAGTCGCTCCAGGCATAGCGGATGGCGCGGATTTCGGGCCGATTGGCGCCGGATAGCGTCACGTGGTCACCGGCGGCCATGGCGGACGCGTAGCGGCATCGCCGATCGCGGTCGCAGACCTCGAAGCCGATGGCGGTGTCGCTGCTATAGGTGCGCAAGCCGTCCGCGGCGTCGCTGAAGCGCACGACCAGGTCGTCGCCCGAACGCGTCGTCGCCACGGGGGAGGGGCTTTGCGCCACCGTCTCGCCATAGGCCACGCGCCGGGCGGTCAAGGCCAACCGGTTTCCCACGACTGTCTTCTGGCCGGGGTGAATGTCGTAGCGGTCGCCGATGTCGATAATCGAGGTCAAGCCCACAAGGTCGAACGTCTGGGCCGTTCGCCGCTGATGCTCGCGCACCTCGGCGGTCTTCGACGCGCCGGGATGGTCGCCGACTGGACCGTAGTTCGGCAGCTGGGCCAGCACGAAGGGCAGGTCCGTCACGCCGAACGCCGCGCGCCACTGTTGGATCAGCGCTGGCAGAAGACGACCGAAGCCCGCCGGGTCATGGACGTTGGACTCGCCTTGATACCAGGCGACCCCTTTGACGGTGTAGGACGTCACGGGCGCGACCATGGCGTTGTACAGACTGCCCGTGCCCTTGGTCGGATCCCAGGGGGTCACCGGAACACCGCCCAAGGCGTCCAGCGGCGCTGAGACGCGATAGCGCCAGGCTTGCGGCAGCGGCGTCTTCGTTCCGTCCGCCAGGGCCAGGAAGCGCTGGTCGTCGGTGTCGTAGAGGCCGCCGGAGCCGCCAGAATCCAGCACCCGGACCGCGACGACGTTCCGGCCCGCCACGAGCAGGCCCTTCGGCAAGGCGTAGCCGCGTCGCGTGGTGCGCCCCTCGATGCCGCCGACGCGCACGCCATTGACGAAGGTGGTGTCGCTATCGTCGATCAGGCCCAGGGCGATGCGCGTCGCGCCCTCCGCCTGGGCCTTGGTCAGGGTGAAGGCGGTGCGATACCAGACCGCGCCGTTGAAGCTGGCCAGCTCCGGGTCGCCCAGGCGCTCCCAGACCCTTGTCGGATGGACCGGCTTCCAGCCGGCGTCGTCGAAATCGGGCCGGGCCCAGGCGGCCTTGGCGTCGGGTTCATGGGCCGTCCACCAGGCGTCGAAATAGCGCGCCTGACGCGCCTCGCCGGCCTGCGCATCCTTGGCGTAAAGGTCCAGGCGATCCAGCGCGTCGTCATAGGTCTTGAGGGGACGCAGCCCGGCCTCGCCGATCCAGGCCTGGGTCTGGGTGCCGCCCCAGGTCGCGGTGATGAAGCCGACCGTCACGCCGAAGTGGGCCTGCAGCGCCTTGGCCATGAAGTAGCAGGCGGCCGAGGCCGGGCCGACGCTCGCCGGCGCCGCCAGAGCCCAGCCGCTGACGGCCTTGGCCTCGTCGAGCGGGCGCGGAGCGACATCGCGCCCGACGTCGGTGAACCGCAGCAGCGGGTTCTCGGAGTCCCGGACCTCGTTGCCGCCATTGGTCGCGTCTTGCAGCTTAAGGCCCATGTTCGACTGTCCGGAGCAGAACCAGACCTCGCCGACCATGACGTCGTTGAGCACGGTCCGCGCGCGGCCGTCGGAGACGGAGAGCGTGTAGGGGCCGCCGGCCTCCATGGGTTTGGTCGTCACCGCCCACCGCCCGTTCGCGTCGGCGGTCGTCGCCAGGCTCTGGCCGCCGATCTCGACGCTCAGGGCGGCGCCCGGGGCGGCCCGACCGCCGAGCCGAACCGGTTCGCCCCTCTGCAGAACCGCGTGATCGCTGAAGAGGTTGGTGAAGCGGGGGGCTTCGGCCAGAGCCGGGCCGCACCACAGGGTTCCGGCTAAGGCCAGAGTGGCGACGCTTTTCATGCCGTTTCCTCGATGTCGTCGGCTGGGTTCGTCCGCCCAGTCTTGTGTTGCCCGCTTTGGGCTCAGGCGGCGCCGTGCTGCACGGAGAGCTTGAAGCGGTCGCGGTGCTGTAGCGCCTTGCGGCGCAGCTGCACGATGGCCTCGGTCTCCTCGGCCGCCAGCATGGCTTCGAAAAGGCGGCTGAAGTGCTCGCGCATCGCCAGCCGCGCGGCGTTGGGATCGCGGTTGCGGATGGCCTCGAACACCGCCCGATGCTCCTCGATCCGGTCCTCGAACCCGCTCTTGCAGACGTTGCTGTAGACTTGGACGACCCGCGGCGCCTCGTTGCGCATCCGCCAGAGGGTGCGCACGAAATGCTCGATAATGGGGCTGCCGCTGTTCTCGGCGATCAGAAGATGGAAGCGCTCGTCGGCCTCTTCGGCCGCCTCGTCATTGCCCGCCATCACCCGCATGGTCTCTTCCAGCAGCGCCAGGGACTCGGAGGACATGTTGAGCGCCGCCAGCGCCGCCGACTCGGCCTCGACGACCGCGCGGACCGTCGTGAGCTCGAACGCATCAACCTCGGTCAGGGGAGACAGGTCGGCCGGCCGACGGGGGCGGACATAGACGCCCGAGCCCGTCTTGACGGCGATGTAGCCCTGCGCCTCGAGGGCGATCTCGGCTTCCCGCACGGTGACGCGTGACACGCCCAGCCGCTCGGCCAGCTCACGCTCGCCGGGCAGTCGGCCGCCCGGGGCGAACTCACCAGACTCGATGAGCTCGATGATCTGCTTCGCGACCTGTTGGTAACGCCTATCCATGGTCATCCGCCGATGCTCCGCTGCCGCTCGTCCGGGTCGTCTTGAGACGACTCGGCGTTCCCAACTCGGGCTGATGGGACATTGGAAGGTTCTATCAGGGGTGAACCAAAGCGGTATACCCCTGATAGACCAAAGCCTAGTGCTTGAACCGGAACCCGACCGTGAACTGTCGCCCGGGCGAGCCATAGAGCGCCGCCACCGGATTGTCTGCGTAGTAGTACCGGCTGGTCGCCTGGTTGGTCATGTTCAAGCCCTCGATCGAGAAGGACGCCTGGCTCGACAGCTTGTAGCTGAACGCGAAATCGACGTTCAGCGTGTCCTTGGATCCGCCGAAGTCGTTGATCAGCGGCGTGTCGCACGCCACGCCGCCGACGACGCCCGGCGCACAGGCGCCGGCCACCAGCGGGTAGGTCGTGTAGTAGCCGTCGCGTTGGGCCAGGGAGACCCGCGTGTTGATGCGCTTGTCCTCGTAATAGAGCGTCAGGTTGACCGCGTTGGGCGACGCGCCGAGCCACGGGGCTTTGCCCAGGGTCGCCGGCGTCGTGTCGGTGCCGGGATCGAGGATGTAGGTGAGCTCGGACTGGATGTGGGTGGCGTTGAGCTGGATGCCCGTGTTCTTCAGCAGTCCGGGCAGGAAGGTGAAGGCCTGCTGGTAGTTGACCTCCCAGCCCTTCAGCTCTCCGCCGGGGGCGTCGCGGAACTGGCGCGCGGTCGCATCAAAGTCGCCGCGGATATAGGCGGCCTGGTCGCTGTTGGCGCCGAACTGCTCGATCAGGCTGGCAAGCCCCTCGGCGTCGAGGAAGGTCGACAGCGGCGCGGAAAAGCGCACGGTCTGCGGATAGGAGCCGATCTTCTTCTTGAACACCGCCACCGAGATCAGGCCGCCCTCGGCGTAGTACCACTCCACGGCGGCGTCGAAATTGTTGGCGCGGAAGGGCGACAGCTTGGGATTGCCGATCGTCAGGGTGGCGCCGGAGGTCATCCCGCCCTCGGGAATCGTCAGCTGGGTGATGGTCGGGGCCAGCTGCTGCAGGGTCGGGCGCGACATGGTCTGGGCCGCGCCGAACCGGAAGTAGAGATTGTCGCGCGGGCGGATGGCGATGTTGAACGACGGCAGGACATCCGAATAGGAATTCCCGCCCTGGACGGTGCGTCCGCCGGTCGAGCGGCCGGTAGAGTCCACGTCGGTCTTGGCGTAGCGCACGCCGATGTTGCCGAAGGTGTTCCAGCCGTCCAGGAAATCGTAGTTGAAGTTGACTTGGCCGTAGGCGCCCTCGGTCTTCTCTTGCACGGCGAAGGTCTCGCGCCCCTGCTGGCGGAACTGGGTCAGACGCCAGTCGCCCCACTTGTTGATGCACTCGCAGGTGAAGCCGAACAGATCGTCGAACTTCTGGATGTCCGGGCCGAACCACGACGTCGTCGTGCCGGCGGGCACGTCCAGGCCCTGGCCGAAGTTAATGACCTTGCCGAGGCTGGCGATCGAGACGCCCGCCTCCTTTTCGGTCGGGTTGATCTGGACGTTCTGGCGCTCGGTCTGCGAGGTCGAGAAACGATAGTCGCGCTGGGTGCCGCCGAACTTCAGGGTCAGGTTGTCGTTGAGCTCCCAGGTGAAGTCGGCCTTCCACGAATTGTAGCGGTTCTCGACGACCTTCTTGTGATAGCGCAGGAACGAGACCCCCTTGAGGATCGTCCACTGGCTGGGATCGGCGGCGTTGAAGCCGGCGTCGAACAGCGGCATGTCACCGCCGCCGCGCTCGTCATAGGTGAAGGTGGCCGGCTGATCGAACTGACCCCACTCGGCCATCTTGCCGTAGGAATTGAGCTTGGACCGCGACAGGCCGTAGGTGAAGTCGGCCTTGAACCGGTCGCTGAACTCGTGGGTCAGGTTGAACGACAGCTGGTCGAAGGTGGTGTTGTAGCTGCCCTGGTCGGCGCGCGCCGACCAGTCCAGGTTCCGCAGCTGCAGGTAGTCGGCGACCCCGTTAGTGACATTGGCGGCCAGCACGTCCGTCGCTGGGCGACCGATCTGCTGGGCGCGCATGGCCAGGCCATCGGCGGAGGGGACATAGCCGGGCGAGACTGGCGAGTTGTAGTAGTCGTAAACGTCGAAATTGTTGGGGTTGTACGAGAAGCTCGTACCGGCGACGAGCGCGCCGCCATAGGTCGCCTGGCCGCAATCGATCGGCGAGGCGTAGGCCCCGCCGGCCGTGTAGTTGCAGGTCCCCGGATAGAGCCCGCGCTTGGAGTTCAAGGCGGTCGCGGCGCTGGCCGTGGCGAAGGTCGCATTGGTGTTGTTGCGGTTCAGGCCGAACGGCAGCAGCTGGTTCAGCGTCGAGGTGCTCTTCTGGTTCGAATGCAGCCCGTCGATGGTCAGGCGCGTCCGCGACGAGATATCCCACTGGTAGGCTGCGGTGAGGCCCAGGCGCTTTTGATGCAGGTCCTGTTGCTCGGGACCGGCCAGGGCGGGGAAGATGATCTGCGAGCCGTCCAGCGAGGGGTGGAGCAGGGCGTAGGCGCCCGGATCCGAGCCGGTCACCGCGTCGATATAGGCCGGATTGGTGATGGCGGGCGTGGCGGACACCGTGCCGGGATTGGTCGCCGTCGGATTCGAGATGCGGTTGGTGAACAGCGTGCCGACCGGCGCCGAGAAACCGGCGCGTCGCGGATTTTCCAGCGTCGCCCACGTGGCCGAGCGATAGACATATTCGCCGGTCACGATCTGGCGGCGGTACTGGTCGGTTTCGGAGTCCCTCTCCGAATAGGCGGCCGAGGCCAGGAAGCCCATCTTGTCGTTGGCGAAGCGCTTGGAGAACAGGCCCGCCAGGCGCGGATTGTGGTGCTTGCCGTTCTGGTAGTAGGCGTCCTCGACCGAGAGCGCGTAGCGGTCCTGGCGATAGTCGAACGGCCGGCCCGTCTGCAGGTCGACCGTGGCGCCGAGCGAACCTTCGTCGGTCTCGGCCGAGGCGGTCTTGCGGACCTTCAGGCTGTTGAAGAGCTCCGAGGCGAAGACATTGAAGTCGAACGTCCGGGTGGAATTGATCGCGGTGGAGTTGGTGTCGTTGGTGCCCGCCGTCGATAGCGCCTCGAGGTTGTTGATGCGCACGCGGGTGAAATCGCCGCCCAGCCCGCGGACGGTGATGGTCCGCCCCTCGCCGTTGTCGCGATCGATCGAGATGCCGGGGATGCGCTGCAGCGACTCGGCGAGGTTGGCGTCGGGGAAGTCGGCGATGTCTTCGGCGTTGATGGCGTCGATCATGACGTCCGACTGCCGTTTGACATTCAGCGCGCTCTGCAGCGAGGCGCGGTAGCCGGTGACGACGACGGCCTCGACCTCCTGGGCCTCCCCGGTCGCGTTCGGGTCCTGCGATGCCGGCGCTTCCTGCGCGAAGGCTTGGCCGAAGCCCGAGCCGATGATCAGGCACGTCGATGCCAGCAGCATGGCGCGCACACCGGCGCGCCGTGGATGGGTGTCCATAGTTCTCATCCTCCCCGGATACCAATTTTCTATATTTGGCTTACCTATTTGGTTGACCGCTTGAAAACGAATGTCAACTCCCCATCACGCCGTTTTCCTGAAGCGCTCCCCAATCAGAGCCTAGCAAAGCCTGGCCTTGTCGCGGCCGAACGCCCGGGTTTGAAGCCATTCGGCGCAGAAGCAGTGTGGCGGACACAGGCAGGAAATTCTCGTTGTTCAGGGCATGGTTTGCGACCAGCTTGAAAATTGGTCGACAAATTGGTTGACAGCTTATCGCTCAAATGGTCGGACTGAGGTGTCCTTGTCATCGGACGCGCACGTCGCGCGGCGCCGGTTTGACGGACACAGGAAGCGGTCACAGCTTCGAGCGGGGAGGACGTCGATTGAGAAACCTGCGCTCGAGCCTTGCCTCCCTGATGGGCCTGGGCGCCTTGGCCGGCTCGATCCACGCCGACGCGGCGGAGCGTCTGGCGCGCACGCCGGAAGCGTTCGAGGCGGCTGTACAGGCCGCGGTCCCCGGCGACTCGGTGGTGCTGGCCAATGGCGTCTGGCGCGATTTCGAGATGGTGTTCACCGGCGAGGGGACGGCCGCGAAACCGATCACCCTACGGGCCCAGACCCCTGGCAAGGTCGTGATCTCCGGCAAGTCCAACCTGCGCATCGCCGGCCGGCATCTGATCGTCTCGGGCCTGATCTTCAAGGATGGCTTCAGCCCATCGTCCGAGGTCATCTCGTTCCGCAAGGACAACCAGGCGCTGGCCTTCGACTCCCGCGTCACCGAGACGGTGATCGACGGGTTCAACAAGCCCGACCGCGCCGCCGAGGACTATTGGGTCGGCCTCTACGGCCAGAACAACCGCTTCGATCACAACCACCTGCAGGGCAAGCTGAACAACGGCGTGACCCTGGCCGTGGTGCTGAGCTCGGTCGAGAGCCAGCAGAACCATCACCGCATCGACCACAACTATTTCGGCCCGCGCCCCCCGCTGGGATCCAATGGCGGCGAGACGATCCGGGTCGGGACCAGCCAGTTCTCGCGCACCCGCTCCCTGACGGTGGTCGAGGACAACTATTTCGAGGGCTGCAGCGGCGAGGTCGAGATCGTCTCGAACAAGTCCGGCGGCAACATCTATCGCCGCAACGTCTTCGTCCGCTCGCAAGGGTCGCTGGTGCTGCGCCATGGCGACGGCAACCTGGTGGAGGACAATGTCTTCCTGGGCGGCGGGGTGGCCCATACCGGCGGCGTGCGCGTGATCAACGCCCGCCAGACGGTGCGCGATAACTACTTCCAGGGCCTGCGTGGCGATGGCTTCGCCGCGGCGCTGGTGATGATGAACGGCGTCCCGAACTCGCCGCTCAACCGCTACAATCAGGTGCTCGACGCCCGCATCGAGAAGAATGTCTTCGTCGACGTGAAGCAGGTGCTGTTCGGCGCCGGCGCGGACCAGGAGCGCACCCTGCCGCCCGCCCGGAGCACGCTGTCGGGCAACGTCTTCCTCGGCGCGGGCGGCGAAGCGATCTTCAAGGCCACGGCGCCGATCGACGGCCTGACCTTTGCCGGCAACCGGGTCGACGGGGTCGCGCCGCCAGCCGGCGCCTCGGGCTTCGAGACCAAGGCGATCGGTCGCGAGACCCTGCCGGATGGCCGCATCTACCCCGACGCCGCCGCGCGCAGGGCCCTGGGCCTGAAGGAACCGGTCAAGCTGTTGACCCGCGAAGAGACGGGCGTGGCCTGGTATCCGAAGGGCGACCGGACCGTCGCGCTCGACAGCGGCCAAGTCCTGAAGATCAAGCCAGGCCGGGACCAGCTGTCGGCCGCCGCCCTCAAGGCCAAGGCCGGCGACATCATCGAGCTGGCGACCGGCGACTATGCCGAGGGCCACCTCATCGAGGTCCGCCAGCCCCTGACCTTTCGCGCCGGGACGGGCGCCGAACCATTGGTGACCTTCGATCATACGACCCTGTTCAACCTGGTCGGCCAAGGCGCTCTGAAGCTGCAAGGCTTGCGCCTGTCGGGCGCCAAGGCGCGGGACGCGATCGGCAATGCCGTGATCCGCGTGAGCCCTAGCTATCCGCCGAGCAATTACGCCGTCGAACTGGTCGACACCGAGGTCTCACATCTGGGCGGCCAGGCGTTCGCCGTCCTGATGGGCGAGAAGAGCACCTTCGCCGACCATGTGACGATCAGCGGCTCGCGCTTCGCCGACATCAGCGGGCCGGTGCTGGACCTCGCCGGCGAGACGGGCGGTTCGGGCCTCTACGGGGCCGAGACGGTCGACATCACCGGAAGCCAATTCACGCGCCTGGGCGGACCCGTGCTCGACCTTCAGCGGGGCGGGACGGACGAGAGCACCTTCGGCCCCAGGGTCCGGGTCAAGGACTCGGCGTTTCGCGACATCGCGCCGGGCCAGCCGTCGATGCGACTGGACGGAGTCCAGGTCGCGAAGCTCGACGGCAACCTCTTCGAGCGCGCGGCGCCGGCCCGCGTCACCATTCACGTCGGCAAGCCCGATCTCAGCGAGGCCGGCAACATCGGCGCGGCGCTCGAGATCGTCGATCAGCGCAAGTAGGCCAGCCATGTCCAAGTTCCGCGTCCATCTCTTCGCCGGCCTCGCGGCCCTGGCCTTGGCTGGAGCGGCCCAGGCCGCCGCGCCGGCCAAGCCCACGCCAGTCGCTTCCGCTCAGGCGCCGCCGCTGTTCGCCGCCACCCTGGCCAAGAGCAAGGCCTTCGTGGATCCGCAACTGCGCAAGACCATCGACGTGCCGGTACCGGCCGACGCCGGCGGCGGCTACACCCACGAGCGGCACAAGGACAACTACCGCCTGATCTATGAGGCGGGGATGCTGTACCGGCAGACCGGCGACAAGGCCTATGCCGACCTGGTGCGCCGTGTGCTGCTGGACTACGCCAAGCTCTATCCGTCCCTGCCGCTGCATCCCAAGCGCGCCAACCAGGTTCCGGGCCGGCTGTTCTGGCAGGTGCTGAACGACAGCGTCTGGCTGGTCAATTCCATCCAGGGCTACGAGGCGGTGATGGACGCCATCCCGGCCGCCGACCGCGCGACGATCGAGGCCGGTGTGTTCCGGCCGATGGCGGCGTTCCTGTCGACGGGCTCGCCCAAGACCTTCGACAGCATCCACAACCACGGCACCTGGGCGCTGGCGGCGGTCGGCATGACCGGCTACGCGATCGGCGATCAGGGCCTGGTCAAGCAGGCGCTGTACGGCCTGGACGGCTCGGGCAAGTCAGGCTTCTACAAGCAGCTGCAGGAGCTGTTCTCGCCCGACGGCTACTATGCCGAAGGCCCGTACTATCAGCGCTACGCCCTGTCGCCGTTCCTGCTGCTGGCCCAGTCCATCCAGCGCCACGACCCGTCGCGCAAGATCCTCGACTATCGCGATGGCGTGCTGCGCAAGGCCGTCTACGCCACGATCCAGGAGAGCTATGGCGGCCTGCTGTTCCCGATCAACGACGCCATCAAGGACAAGGGTCTGGACACCCCCGAACTGGTCCACGGCGTGGCGGTGACCTATGCCGCGACCAAGGACCCGGCCTTGCTGTCGATCGCCATCCAGCAGGGCTCGGTGGTGCTCAGTCCCGAAGGCCGCGAGGTCGCCGCCGCCATCGCGCGCGGCGAGGCCAGGCCGTTCCCGTTCGCCTCGATCAAGCTGCGCGACGGGGCCAAGGGCGACAAGGGCGCGCTGGTCGTGCTGCGCTCCGGACCCAAGCCCAAGGACCAGGCCCTGGTCTTCAAGGCCACGTCGCAGGGCATGGGGCACGGCCATTTCGACAAGCTGTCCTGGCTGTTTTACGACGCCGGCCAGGAGGTCGTGACCGACTATGGCGCGGCGCGGTTCCTGAATGTCGAGGCCAAGGCCGGCGGCCGCTACCTGCCCGAGAACGACAGCTGGGCCCAGCAGACGGTCGCTCACAACACCCTGGTGGTCGACGAGAAGAGCCAGTTCGGCGCCAACACCGACATCGGCGAGAAGCATTGGCCGACGATCCTGGCCTTCGATAGCAAGGACGGCGTCCAGATGACCGCCGCCAGCATCGACGACGCCTGGCCCGGCGTGCGCTATCGCCGCGCCATGGCGCTGATCGACCGGCCCGAGGTTGGGCGTCCGATCGTCCTGGAGCTGGTCCGGGCTGAAGGCGGCGGCAAGCATCGCTTCGACCTGCCGCTGCACTATGACGGCCAGATCGTCGAGTCCGGCCTGAAGTTCCAGGGTGGGATCAGCGACCTGAAGCCCCTGGGCAAGGCCGACGGTTATCAGCACCTGTGGGATCGCGGCCGCGCGCCGGTGAAGGAGGGGGCGCGCGTTTCCTGGTTCAACCAGGGCCGGTTCTACGACTACGTCTTCGCGTCCAGCGACGTCGATCAGGTCGTCCTGACCGAGCTGGGCGCCAACGACCCGAACTACAATCTCCGCAACGAGCGGGCCTTCATCCTGCGCGGCGACGACAAGGACAGCTTCACGCTGGCGGGGGTGCTGGAGCCACACGGCGCCTACAGCGCCGCCGAGGAATACGCCCGTGACACCATCGCCTCGGTCAAGGCCGTCGAGCGCGTGTCCGAGAACGGCGCCGACCTCGTTTTCATCCGCCTGAACTCCGGCAAGAGCCTGGCGATCGGCGTCTCCTGGGATCCCGATCCCGCCAAGCGCCATCGGGTCACGACCCCCGCCGGCGCCTACGCCTGGACCGGGTTCTCCGGCCTGGCGGGTCCCGCACAATGAGGCGCGAGATGAAGTTCAAGGGCCTTCGCTGGCTGATCGTCGGCATGGTCGGCCTGGCCACGGTGATCAACTATATCGACCGCAACGCGCTGGCCGTGATGTGGCCGCAGATCTCCAAGGACATGGGCGTCGGCAAGGAAGAGTACGCGCTCATCCTGACCTGCTTCATGCTGTCCTACGCGGCCGGTCAGACGATCTTTGGCAAGATCTTCGACGCCCTGGGCACGCGGGTCGGCTTCATGCTGTCGATCCTGGCCTGGTCGGCGTCGATCGCCCTGCACTCGGTCGCCCGGTCGATCCTGACGCTCGGCCTGCTGCGCGCCGCCCTGGGCGTCAGCGAGGCCGGCAACTGGCCCGGCGCGGCCAAGGCCAACGCCGAGTGGTTCCCCGTGCGCGAGCGCGCCTTCGCCCAAGGCATCTTCAACGCCGGCGCCTCGGTGGGAGCGATCATCTCCGCGCCGCTGATCGCCTGGCTGTTCCTGACTTTCGGGTGGCGCGCGACCTTCCTGGTCATCGGCCTGCTGGGCGTCCTGTGGGTGGTCCCGTGGGCCATCGTCTGCCGCGCCGTGCCCGAGGACCATCCCTGGCTGTCGGAGGAGGAGCGCCAGCACATCCTGACCGGCCAGCGCCCGGCTTCCGGCGACGCCGAGGTCGACTACAAGCCGACATGGTCGGGTCTGCTGCGCCACCGCGAGGCCTGGGGCCTGATCCTGGCGCGCTTCTTCATCGACCCGGTCTGGTGGCTGTTCGTCTCCTGGCTGCCGATCTACCTGGCCGAGCGCTTCGGCTTCGACATCAAGCAGATCGGCCTGTTCGGCTGGGTGCCCTATGTCGGCGCGGCGGCGGGCAGCCTGTTCGGCGGCTGGATCTCCGGCTGGCTGATCGGTCGCGGCTGGCGGCCGGTCAAGGCCCGCAAATGGGCGATCACCCTGGGCGGGGTCTTCATGCTGCCGGCCCTGCTGCTGACCATCGGCGCGTCCTCGCCGCTGCACGCGGTGCTGCTGATCGCCGTGATCCTGTTCGGCTTCCAGATCGCCATCAACAACATCCAGACCCTGCCCAGCGACTACCTGCCTCGGTCGGTCGGCTCGCTGGCCGGGATCAGCGGCACCGCCGCCGTGGCCGGGGTGCTGATCACCACCTGGATCGTCCCGGTCGCCACCAAGGTCAGCTACGCCCCGGTCTTTGTTATGGGCGCCAGCCTGGTTCCCCTTTCCATCCTGTCCATCTGGCTCTTGGGCGGCCGAGGCGAACGCCTCGTCGATCCCGCCCTCGCGGCCCGCACTACCAACGGAGCAAAATCCTGATGCGCCTCACCAACAAGACCGTCATCGTCACCGGCGGCGCGCGCGATATCGGCAAGGCCGTGTCGCTGAAGCTGGCGGCCGAAGGGGCCAATGTCGCGATCAACTATTTCGGCAGCGAAGAGGGCGCCAGGGCGACCTTGGCCGAGATCGAAGCCGCGGGCGGCCGCGCGCTGATCCTGAAGGGCGACATGACCTCCGCCAGCGACGTCCAGGCCCTGGTCGATGCGGCCCTGTCGACCTTCGGCGGCCCGATCGGCGCCCTGGTCAACGTCGCCGGCGGCATGCTCGCCCGCAAGACGCTGGACGAGATGGACGAGACCTTCTTCGACCATGTCATGCGCCTGAACCTGAACTCGGTGTTCCTGACCACCAAGGCGGCCGTCCCGCACATGGCCGCCGGCTCGGCGATCGTGAACCTGTCCTCGCAGGCCGGCAAGGACGGCGGCGGTCCCGGCGCCACGGCCTACGCCACGGCCAAGGGCGCGATCATGACCTTCACCAAGGCCATGGCCAAGGAGCTGGGGCCGCAGGGCATCCGGGTGAACGCCCTGTGCCCCGGCATGATCGGCACCACCTTCCACGACACCTTCTCCAAGGACGAGGTCCGTGCCCGTGTCGCCGCCAGCACCCCGCTGCGTCGCGAGGGTCGCGCGCCCGAGGTCGCCGACGCGGTGGCCTATCTGGCCAGCGACGAGTCGAGCTTCCTGACGGGGGTCTGCCTGGACATCAACGGCGGCCTGCTGATGAGCTGATGGGAGAGGTATCGATGATCGCCCAAACTCTGGCCGCTATCGCCCTGCTGGGCGCGACGCCCGTCGTCGCCCAGGCGCCGACCGAACCCGCGCCGCCGGTGTCGGTCAAGGCGCCGGAGGCGACCAAGGACGTCGTCTACCTGCGGGCCAGCGGCAAGGACCTGCATCTCGATGTCTATCGCAACACCGCCTTCAAGGGGCCGCGCCCGGTGCTGGTCTATATCCACGGCGGCGCGTGGTGGAAGGGCGAGAAGCCGGCCGGATGGGGCGGCTTCCGCGCCTATCTGGCGGCGGGCTTCTCGGTCGTCACGGTCGAGTATCGCTTGAGCGACCTCGCCACGGCGCCGGCGGCGGTGCAGGACGTTCGCTGCGCCCTGTCGTGGGTCAAGACCAACGCCAAGACCTATGGCTTCGACGCCAAGCGGGTCGTGCCGTATGGCACCTCGGCCGGCGGTCACCTGGCCTTGATGGCGGGCATGCTGCCCAAGACCAACGATATCGACCTGCCCGCCTGTCGCGACCAGCCGACCGTGCCGGCGATCCTCGATTTCTACGGACCCTATCACCTGCGATCCAACCTTCCCGGCGCCTTCAAGAGCCCGTCGACGGCGCGGTGGGTCGGTGAAGGGCCGGAGACCCTGTGGACGACGATGTCGCCGGCGACGTACGTGCGCAAGGGCCAGCCACCGGTGTTCATCGTTCATGGTGATGCGGACCCGACCGTTCCCTATGAGGCGTCGCTGGCGCTGAAGGCCGACCTGGACAAGGCCGGCGTTGCGAACCGCCTCCACACCGTGCCGGGCGGCGTGCATGGCAAGTTCCCGAAAGAGGAGCAGGACAAGATCGAACGCGAGGCCCTGGAGTTTCTCACGATGAACCGGGTGGTTGGCGCCCGCTAGCGCCAGGAGCTGGCCGCAAGTCGGCTTTCCGGCGCGGGGGGGCCAAGGTCAGCAGATGGCGCATCTTTAACGCGAAGTCGCGATTGACCGGACCGGATGGTTCGCGCCCGCACCACCCTTGTTTGGACATTTTGGCTTAAAGCCGAAGCGGTGTTCGACTTGGGGTGTCAGGTCTTCTTGGCCGATGGTCTCGGTTGGGACGGTTGGAGATCGGTGGGGCCGCGCAGGCCGCGCGCCGCCCTTGCCGAGACCTGAGCAACAAGGATCAGGGCCGGTGCGATCAGGACGTAGGCGACGAGGTCCCAGGGGCCGCGGCCGGGAAGGCCAGAACGGCGGCGAGCGTGAGGCTAGCGATGAAGGCGGCGGATTTCATGGACGATCCTCGGCGGCCAGGCGCAGGGCCAGGGGAAGAGACATTGTCAGGGCGCCGCCGTGCGACTGGCCGGGCAGCACGGTGACGTCGACGATCAGGCGCGGTGTGGCCGCCAGGCTCTCGCCCAAGGCGCGGACGCGGGCGACGGAGGCGGCGAAGTCATCCGGCGAAGGCGGCGAGCCGCCGGTGCGTCGCGCTTCGCGGTCGCCGACCATCAAGGCGACGCGGACAGGACGGCTTGGGGAGCGGAACGGCGCGGCCGCGATCGCGCCGTCGCGCCACCAAAGCGAAGGGCTGACCGGAACGTAGGTCCGAAAGGCTTCCGGGGCCGCCCGCAAGGTGTCCAGCACGAAGAGCGCGCCGTACGAGTGTCCCCAGATCGCCGCCTTGTCGGGATCCAGGCGACCGAGTTGTTCGAGGCGCGGCCGGATCTCTCCCAGCAGCAGTTCGCGAAAGGCGGCCGATCCTCCCTCGGGACGGCCCGGCGTCTCGGGCGGGCCGGGCAAGGAAGGCGTGTCGTCGAAGGTCCGCGCCAGGTTGTCGAACCGTTGCTCGGTCTCGTAGCCGATGGCGATCAGCGCCAGATTCGGAACGCTCGCCAGATCCGCGGGCGTCAGGATCGTGAAGGCGGCGTTGCCGTCCAGGAGGTAGAGTGGGGGCCAGCCCCGCCGGGGCGGCCTGCTCTTGGGCGTGGCCATGTCGACCCGATAGCGGCGCTTGCCGTCGGCCGAGAGGAAAGCGTGGCGGGTGATCCTGTGCGTCTCGGCGCCGGTTTCGAACAGGCCGGGGCCGGCGGGACCTGTTCCGGGCTGAGCGAGCGCCGGCGCGGCGGGCAGGCTGGCCAGAAGGGCCAGCGCATGGCGTCGGGAGATCATCGCAGGTCTCCAAGCAGATGGATCAAGCCGTCGGAAAGCGTGCCGCGCCAGGCCAGGTCGTCGTGACCGCCGGCGAACTCGACCTGCCGGATTTCATAGCCCTTGGCCCGAAGGACGTCGGCCAGCTTGCGGGTGGTCGAAAGGATGCTCTCCGAGCCGCCGGTCGACTCCAGCAGGCCGGCGTCGAGATAGAAGCGGACGGGCTTGCGGTCCTGCGCCTGGACCTGGCGCGCCACCCAACCGGCGGCGTCGGAAGGGGGCTTGCCGTTATCGGGCTCCCACCAGAATGATCCTGACTGGCCGAGCACCGCGCCGAACCGTTCTGGACGCCTCAGGGCCGCGCAGGCGCTGGCCAGCCCGCCGAAGCTGGAGCCCGCCAGAACGGTTCTGGCCGGATCATCCGAGACCGACGCTCTTCCGCGGATCCAGGGCAGAAGTTCATCGGCCAGCATGTCGGCGAAAGCGGGGTTGCAGGCCAGCTCGACCCCGCGCGACTCTCGCGTGGGATTGGCCACGAACACCGCCGTCACCGGCGGGATGGCGCCGGCGGCGATCAGGTTGTCCAGGATCGTCGGCGTCGGGATCGACGACAGGTAGCGATCGGCGTCGAAGACGATGATCAGCGGCGTGTTCCTGGTTGGGCCCGGCGGCGAATAGATTGTCACCTCCCGCCGGGCGCCCAGGGTCTTGCTCTCGAACACGCTGGTCGCCAGCCGCCCCTTGGCGACCGCGCGCGGGGAGACCCAGGGCTGAGGGGACGCACCGGGAAGCTCGACAACCGAGGACGTCTCCCAGCGATGCGGGTTCAGCGGATCGGGCGCCAGCGCCGCGACCAGCCCCGCGCGATACGCGGCGCGGTCGCCTGGGGCGCCGCGCTTGGGATCTGGCGCGAGCTGGTAGGACAGTCGGGTTCCGGCCGGCAGGCGCACGGTCTTGAACCAGACGTCGCTGCCGGCCAGCCGTTGGAGATGGTTCTCGCGTCGGTCCGCTGTCCACACCGGCCAACTGAGTTCGACCTCGCGATGGGTCTCGCCGCGCCAGAGGAAGGTGACCAGCGCCGAGCCGTCGGGCCTGGGCTCGACCAGGGGCGCGCCCCTGGCCTTCACGCCGGCCCAGAACTCCGCCGCGGCGCCGGGCGCCGACAGCGTCTGGCGCAGGGCCTCGAGCCGCGGGCTTTCCAGCGGCGCGGCCAGGGCGACCGCGGCCAGGGCGGCCGGCGTCAGGCCGGCCACGATCGCCCAGGGGCGCGAGACCATCAGAACCGCCGCGTGACGGCGGCGAAGAAGCGGCGACCTTCCTCGTTATACTCGTCCGAGGTTTGGCGCTTGATCGCCTTGTCCGCGGTGTTCAGCACGCCGAACCGCACCGTGGTCTCTGGATTGAGAGCGTAGGCCGCGCCGATATCGACCGTGCCGTAGCCCTGGCGCTTCACGTTGTTGGCGGCGTTCGTGTAGACGGCCAGGAACTGCTCGCCGACATAGTTCCAGGTGGCGAACAGCGACCAGGCGTCGGTCGGACGCACGTTGACCGTGGCGTTGGCCGAGTGCTTGGGCTGATAGATCATCGCCAGTTCGACCGGATTGCTGCGGTTCTTGCTGTCGAGGTAGGTGTAGTTGGCGGTCAGATCGACCTTGTCGCTGACTCGGAAGCGGGCGTTCGCCTCCAGGCCCTGCGAGCGGACCCTGGCGATATTCTGGTAGCGGAAGATCGGCCGGCCATCAGGCAGGAAGCCCACGAAATTGGAATAGGTTGGCGCCAGCTTGACGTCGCGCGTGCGGCTGGTGATGTCGATCATGTTCTTCAGGTCGTTGCGGAAAACGGTGACCCCGCCACTGAACCGGTCGAACTCGGCGCGCACGCCCAGTTCGCGACTGGTGGCCGTCTCGGGCTTCAGCTCGGTCGAGCCGATGATGTAGCAGCCCGTCGTGGCGCTGCCGCAGGATACCGAACCCCAGTTGGGGCTGTTCTGCAGAAGGGTAGGCGCGCGGAAGGCCTTGGCCGCGCCGCCCTTGAACGTGATGTTCGGCGTGGCGTGAAAGACAAGATAGGCGCGGGGGCTGTGGTGACCGCCGAAGTTCTCGTGGTCGTCATAGCGGTCGCCGATCGTCAGGCGCAGATCGTCGGTGAAACGAACCTCGTCCTCGATGAAGGCGGCCTTCTGGTCAACCTGGGTGACCGGGTTCTGATTGTAGGTCGGCGTTCCGGGCAGGCCGCGCAGGTTGGCCGGATCCTTCAGTTCCTGGCGCCGCCACTCCGCTCCCAAGGTGATGGTCTGGCGCGCGGCGTCCCAAGGCAGGGTGACACGGCCGTCGACAGCGGCGTTGGTCGCCTTGTTCGGATTCTTCTGACCCGTGACGTTGCCGATCTCGTTCTCGATGCGGTCGCCGTAGGCTCGCAACTGGGTGGCGCCGAAACCATACTTGCCCTTGTGGGTAAGCGACCAGTCACGACGCTCCATCGGGAAGCTGTCGTGGGTCAGGCGGTTCCAGCCGAGGTTGGCCAGGACGGTGTTGGCCTTGTCGGGCGTCCAGGCCAGGGTTGCGTCGACATAGCCCTCGTGCTTGTCGCGGATGCCGAACAGCGGCGCGCCGCCGCTCGTCGTGGGAGGGTTGACGTTGTTGGTGTCGCCGAGGCGGCGGTTGTAGCCGCCATAGATCTTCAGACCCAGGACGTCGTCCTTCAGGGGGCCGCTGGCGAAGAAACCAGCCTTGTAGGCGTCCCCCGCGTCGCCGTCCTCCTGCAGCACGTAGTCAAGACTGGCCGAGCCCGTCCAATGCTTGCCGACCGGCTTGGTGATGATGTTGACCACGCCGCCGATGGCGTCCGAGCCATAGAGCGAAGACATCGGGCCGCGCACCACCTCGACCCGCGAGATCGCCTCGACCGGCGCCCAGCCGGCGTCGAAATCGTTGCCGCGGAACATGGCGCTGGTCGAGTTCACGCGCTTGCCGTCGATCAGGAAGAGCGTGTAGGCGCTGCCCAGGCCGCGGAGCTGGATCGTGCGCTGATTGCCCGAGCGGTTGAGGGTCACGCCTTCGACCCGGTCGAGGATATCGGTCAGGTCCCGGACCGGACGGACGTGCAGATCCTCCTCGGTGACGACCGAAATGCTGGCGGGAGCATCGGTCAGCTTCTGCTGGGTGGCGGCGGCGGTGACGACCACCTGTTTGACTTGATTGACGTCAGTCTTGCTTTCGTCGGCGTGGGCTAGGCTGGCCGGGGTCAGCAGCGCGACGCTCGCCCCGGCCATGAGCAGCGCCCGGCTCTTGATTCCGATCATCGTTGGACCCCCGTGGCTTTCGTACAACGACCGGGCTTCTAACGAGCCATATTTGCAAATGCAAATCAGTCGCATCACTTAAGGGCGATGCGAAGCGGAGCCATGACCGCGCAGCGGCCGTCAGCCCATCAGGCGGCGCGGGCGCTTGCCCGCGAGACCGGCGCGTCTTCACGTCGAGCGTGGCCAGCCGCGTCAAGTCCGCCAAGTTCTCACGGGCTCAACGCTTTCGCCGCTCGTTGGCAAGCGGACTAAGTGGCCGAAGCGCCGTCGCGGACCGCGTCGATGAAGGCGCGCAGGGCTGGGCTCATCTGGCGCTGCTGAGGAAAGCACAGGTGGTGGCCCGGGAAGGGCTCGCACCAGGGCTCCAGCATCGGAACCAGCAGGCCATCGGCGATGGCCTGGCGGGCGGTGCGCTCGACCGAGAAGGCGATGCCGACGCCGTCGATGGCGGCCTTCAGGGCGATGTCCTTGCTGTTGACGATCAGCGGCCCGTCGACCTCGACCTCGAACCAGGCGCCGTTCTCGAAGAACTCCCAGCGATAGGGCTGGGTGCGGCCCGGCCAGCGCCAGCGGATGCAGTCGTGGCCAAGCAGGGCGCGGGGATGGGTCGGCAGGCCGCGTTCGGCGATATAGCTGGGCGCGGCGACCGGGATCTGCCGCACGGGCGGCTCCAACGGCACGGCGATCATGTCGCGCTCGATGACCTCGCCGATGCGGATGGCCGCGTCGAACCCGGCCGCCACGGTGTCGACGACTTCGTCGTCGATCGTGATGTCCAGCACGACCTGCGGAAAGGCGCTGCGGAACGCGGGCAGGATCGGCTGGATGTAGAGCTCCGCGGCCGAGCGGAACACATGGACCCGCACCGTCCCCGACGGACGCTCCTGGTGGAGGCGGGCCTGGCCGACGGCCTGGCTGAGCTCGGCCACCGCCGGAGCGACGCGGCGCAGCAGGTTCTCGCCGGCCTCGGTCAGCGAGACGCTGCGAGTGGTGCGGTTCAGCAGACGAACGCCGATCCGGTCCTCGAAGGTCCGAACCACCTGGCTGAGGGCGGACGGCGTGACCCCGAGGATCTCGGCGGCGCGGGTGAAGCTCAAGGCCTGGCCGACCGCCACGAAGGCGCGCAGGTGGACGAAGTCGCCGCCGCTCAGCATCGCGTTGGTGCTCGTGGTCATTGTTTAGCCCGGCTAATAAGCTCACACAGATATAGTTCTATTCTGAAGTTGCTCTGACGGGCGCACAAGGTGCGCCTCACAAGGAGCATGCGATGACGAAGCATTGGTTCATCACCGGGATCTCGCGCGGCCTGGGGCTCGCGCTGGCCCAGGCGGCCCTGGCGCGGGGCGACACCGTGGTCGGCACGGTCCGCTCGGGCGCACCGGCGATCGAGGCGGGGCCGGGGATGCTGCACGTCCTGACCCTGGACGTCACCGACGGCGCGGCCATCGACCGAGCCGTCGACGAGGCCTTCCGCCTGGCCGGTGGAAGGTTGGACATCGTGGTCAACAACGCCGGCTACGGCCTGCTGGGAGCGCTGGAGGACGCCACGGACGCGGAGGTCGAGCGGCTGTTCGCCACCGACGTCTTCGGGCCGTTCAAGGTCATCCGCGCGGCCTTGCCCCGGCTGCGCGCGCAGGGCGAGGCCCGGATCCTCAACATCACCTCGATCGCCGGCCGAGCGCCGGGGGCGGCCTCGGCGCTCTACGCGGCGGCGAAGTACGCCCTGGAGGGGCTGACGGCGTCGCTGCACCAGGAGGTCGCGCCGCTGGGCGTCAAGCTCACGGCCGTCGCGCCCGGCGCCTTCCGCACCGACTTCCTGTCGACCCACTCCATCCGCCTGAGCGAGACGCGGGCCGAAGGCTACGACGCCACGGTCGGCAATGCCCGCGCGGCCTTCTCGTCGATGGCTGGCCAGCAGTTGGGCGATCCAGACCGCGCCGCTCAGGCCCTCTTGCGCATCGTCGACGCGTCCGATCCGCCGTTGCACCTGCTGCTGGGCTCCGACGCACTGCGCCGAGCCCGCGCCAAGCTGAAGGCGGTCGAGGCGGAGATTGGGACTTGGGAGGACCTCACGATCAGCACCGACTTCCCGGAGGCTTGAGGCGTTCTCAGAACGCCTCAAGGTCCAGCGCCTGCTTGCGGAGCTGAAGGCTCGGTGGCCGTCCGTGCGGCTATACGCGCACGACCCGGCCCTTTGATGTTTCGGTTCTTCTGTCCGGATTACAGAGTCAGCACCATCGCCCCAATGCCGGGGTCGGTGCGGCCCGGTTTGCCGTTTTCGACGCGCCCGGCATAGCGCCACAGGCTGTCGGCATCGGCGGCATCCGTCAGGCTGATATCGTACCAAAGGTCGCTGGCGGCGAGATCGAGGGCGATTTCGCGCTGCTCGCCGGGCTCCAGTGCGATGGCCTGCTGGCGTGAGGCGCCGGCGGCGACGGGATAGCGCGGATCGACGCCAAGGCTGAGCTTCGCCTTGGCCGAGGCCTCATTGCGCAGGCTCAGCATGACCTTTCCGGTCGCCGGTTCTTCGCGCAAAGCGACCCGGACATAGCCGTTCTTGGACGGGCGACCGCGGAAATGGCGGTAGAAGCCATTGGGCCCATGCACGGCCAGATCGTAGGCTTCCTTGTCCTTGTGGTTCCACTGCGCCGCCGTGTGGCGCTCTCCCGGGATCAAGGTGTAATGCCACGGCGCGCTCAGGCCGTAGGGCGCATAGTCATGGATGGTGAAGACCGCCGCGTGGCCGCCGGTGTTGGCGAGCTCGACCAGCAAGTTTTCCCCGTCCGGCCGCAGATCGGCTCCCAGGCGATAGGGCAGGGCGCGCGCCGGTCTTTGCACGCGAGGCTGCTCGGCGGGGGTCTGGACCGCGGGGATTTTCAGGGCGGGCTGGCGCGCGGCATGGGCCAGGCGCTGCGTGTAGTCGTCGGTGGACGGCAGGTCGACGCCCCGCGCGTTCGGAGTCTTGAAATCGAAGCACGAGGTCAGATCGCCGGACACCGCGCGCCGCCAGTCGGAAATGTTCGGCTCCTTCACGCCGAAGCGCTTTTCCAAGAATTTCAGGGTCGAGGTGTGGTCGAAGACCTGCGAGCAGACATAACCGCCACGGCTCCACGGCGACACGACGATGGCCGGGACACGGATGCCGAGGCCCAGCGGCTGAGGGCCGCTGACGCCGGGGTGGGGATGTTTGTCGTAATCCTTGAACTCGCCGGCCACGCTGACGCCGCCATAGCCCCGCGTGGCGTCGGCGGCGGGCATGGGGGGCAGCATATGGTCGAACAAGCCGCCCGCTTCGTCGTAGTTGAGGATGAACACGGTCTTGGAGAAGACCTCGGGATGATCGACGAGAGCTTCGATCAGCTTGGCGGTCAGGTTCTCGCCGTCCGCTGGCGTCCAGCGCGGGTGTTCGGACAGGGCGGCCGCCGTAACGATCCACGACACCTGCGGCAGGCGTCCAGCGGCGATGTCGGCGCGGAAGGCTTCGACAAGCTGCTTGCCGTCCGAACGGGTGCGGTCAGGGCCGTCCTTGTGCTCGGACACCCATGAACGGCCACGCTTGTAGAGGTTGGAATCCTTGTCGCAGGGGCGGAAGGGCTTGAACACCGACAGGATGTTGTCGCCGAAATTGTCGTATTCCTGATAGACCTTCCAGCTTACGCCCGCCGCCTCAAGGCGCTCGGCGTAGGTCGTCCACTCATAGGCCTTGATCGGCTGATCGGTGGCCATGTCGGCCGAAGGCGTTTCGTCCTCGCCGTAGTTGCTCATCACCGGGTCGCCGCCCACATGCCCGCCGCCGTTGCAGCCGGTCCAAAGATGCAGGCGGTTGGGATAGGTCTGGGTCAGGGTCGAGCAGTGGTAGGCGTCGAGGATGGTGAAGGTCGAGGCCAGAGCGTGGTAAAAGGGCAGATCCGAGGCCTTGTAGTAGGTCATGCGGTGTTGAAGCTGCCGGGAAACGCCCCACTGATCGAAACGTCCGCCATTGACGATGATCGTCGCGGCGCTGTGCCCCTGATCCGCGCCGTCGACCACATAGGCGTTGGCGGTCTTTGAATCGGCCCAGTAGGGCTGCACATAGCCGTCCGGGTGCTGATCGCTGGGCTGACGCCAGACGGTGTGACCGTTCCGCAGCCGCAAGGGGCGCGGATCGCCCAGGCCGCGCACGCCGGGGAAGCCGCCGAAATAGTGGTCGAAGGCGCGGTTTTCCTGCATCAGGATCACCACGTGCTCGACGTCCATGATCGTTCCGGTGCGGTTATTGGCCGGGGTGGCCATGGCTTTTTCCAGCGTCGCCAGCGTGGCGGCGCTCAAGCCGGCGGCGCCCAGCGCCTTGAGGAAATGGCGGCGGTCAGCGGTCATGGCGACGTCCCTCAGCTATAGGTCAGTTCACTGAAATCGAGGCGATAGGCGATGTCGGTCGCGCCTGTCTGGCTGTCGCTGACGCGATAGAGGATGTGCGGCGCGTTGTAGTCGTCCGCCTCCCACTGGATATCCAGGAGGCACATGGCGTGCAGGCTCGTGGACACAGGGGAGACGCGGTAGAGGTTCTTTTCCGGCTTCTCGATCTGGTTGAGGCCGCAAAACTGCAGTTCGACCGCGTCGTAGCCCAGAGCGCCGCGCGCGCGGGCCACCTCGCCATAGTGTTGATCGCCGGTGATGAAAACGACGCCTTCGCGGCGATGCTTGCGGATCATCTTGAACAGGCGGTCGCGGGCGCGCGGATAGTCTTCCCAGGTCTCGGAGCCCGTGCCGGCGTTGAGCAGGATCTGCGTGCCGCTGATCACCAGCGTCAAGTCGGCCGGAACAGCCAGTCGGCCGTCCAGCCAGCGCCACTGCCCCTCGCCCAGAATGTCGCCGTGGCCATCGGGCGCGTCGCGACGCCAGCGCACGTCCAGCATGATGACGTGCAGCCGGCGCTGGCCGAACGTGAACAGCCGGCTGTTGTAAACGCCGTCTTCCGGCGCGAAGGTGTCGGTTTCGAGGTTCCAGAAGCGCTGGAAGGCCGTCTTGGAGACCTCCTTCAGCGGATAGGTCCGATCGGCGTCGTTCGCGCCATAGTCGTGATCGTCCCACGTCGCCATGTGCGCGCCCTGAGTGTCCCCAATCGGCATAATATCGCATTATAGAGTCGTTAATATAATGCGATATTATTATGATCGCGTGACGATCAGGGGGATGGCTTACGGGTTCAGCGCCGCCACAAGGTGGCGCTCGAGAAACTCGTCCAGGCTGTCGGTGACGGCGTTCTTGTCCTTGGCCAGCTCATCGATACGCCGCAGGGCGATGGCTTGATCGGCGAAGGGCTCGTGCAGGAAGGCCAGCTGTTCGGCGTCGTCCATCACGCCGCCCTGTAGCGCCAGGGAGATGCGGGAATCTTTCGACAGGCCGTCCTGATAGCCGGGCTCCACGCTGCACAGATAGCGTTTGGCGGCCACATGCAGGCGTATGGGCTCGCTCACGGCCAGGGGAAAGCGCGCCGCCGCCCATTCGGCCCCCAGGGCTTCGTGCAGATCGTCGACGCCTTCTTCCGCGGGCGCTTCGCCCAGATCGTGGATCATGTGCCCGACATCGTGCAGCAGGCAGGCGATGACGAGGGATGACGACAAGGCCTGCGCTTCGGCGTGGGCGGCCGACTGAAGGGCGTGCTGCAGCTGATTGATGCCGTAAAGGCCGTAAGGGCGCTGGGCGTTGCCCAGATAGATGTCGCGGATCTCGTTAAGCAGGGCGGGGGCGGGGTTTGTCATAAAAATATCAAATCCATCATGCGATGACATTTGATATTGTTATAGTGCGGTTCCCTTTAGTCCAGCAAGGCGAATGAAGGCTGAAACCGCTGGAATTTCCATGTTTTCACGCAAGGTGACGATGTAAACGCCGCCGGTGCGGGGCATGCCGTGGACGGGCAAGGCCTTCAGTCGGACGTCGTGTCCGATTTCGCCATCCAGAATACAGCCGAACCCGATGCCGTGGGCGGTGGCTTCCTTGACCGCTTCACGGCTTTCGACGATGAAGCCCCTTTCCACGCTGGCGGCGCTTCGACCGAGCGCGATTTCCGTCAGGGCGCGCGTCACCGAGCCCTCCTCCCGCAGGACCAGCGGCAGACCGCCCAGCTCACGGGCTTCGATGTGAGCGCGCTGGGCGAAGGGGTGATCGACGGGCACCATCAGGTTGAGCGACTGCTCGAAAACCAGATGGCAGGCCAGGATCGGATCGGGCTCCAGCAGCGAAATGATCGCCACATCGGCCCGACATTCCATCACATCCTGCGTCAGGGAGCGCGTATTGCCCAGCCGGGTGGAAATCTCGATATCCGGATAGGTGCGCCTGAATTGACTGATCAGCTGCATGGTCGCCGGCGGCGTCGAAAAGCCGATCGACATGCGCCCGCGCTTCAATCCACTGAATAGATTGGCGGTCATCTCGAAATCGTCGACGCGGCTGATGACCAGCCGCGCCCGCGTATAGAGCTCGCGCCCGGCGTCGGTCAGATTCTGGTTCTGGGTGCGCCGGTTCAGCAATCGAACGCCGCAGATCTGTTCCAGCGCGTTGATCTGATTGGAGATGTTTGGCTGGGAAACGCCCAGCACGGCGGCCGCGCGCGAGAAGGAGCCTTGATCGACGACGGTGACGAAGGCCTTCAGCGCCCCGATCGACAGGCTGCCGGCTTCACGGCGGCGGCTACGCTCGGCGCCATCGTCAGGCGAAACGGCCATGATTCTCTCTTCGACAGGTGACTGACCCGGACCATACAAATCGGGACCGGAAACTCAAACAGACCTTGGCTCGGGGGCAGTCACTCGCCTGGAGGCCAAAGAAAAGCCCTTCCGGCGCGAGCCGGAAGGGCAAGGAAAAAGATCAAATCTGATCAGTAGGAATAGGCGACGCGCAGGATAAAGTTCCGGCCCGGCTCCATGTAGTCCTTTTGATAGGTCGGGTTCTTACCCTTGGTCGTATAGTAACGGTGACCATCCAGGATATTCTGAACGTCGAAGTCGACCGTCAGACCCTGGCGAATGGTGTAGCGGGTATGCAGGTCGAGCGACTTGTTCGGCTGCACCCACTTGTCGACCGCGTTGTCGCGCGTGTCTTCGATGTAAGCGCCTTGATACTGATAGCTGAGTTTGGCCTCGATACCGTACTTCTGATAGGTCAGAGAGGTGTTGTAGATCAGGTCCGGCGCCTGCAGGAACGTGATCGGATGGCCGCGACGATAGTCCAGGCCCGTTTCGGCCTCGGACGTCTGCGAGGTGACGTTGGCCTCGACGCCGAAGCCGTCGAACGGCGCCGAAAGACCTTCGAACGACTTGATCAGGTTCAGTTCCACGCCGGTCAGGGTCGCGTCCTCGCCGTTCTGCGGCTGAGTGATGGTGATCGTGCCTTCCTTGGTCGGCGCGTTGACCGAGCGGCCGTTGGTGAAGATGAAGTTCTTGATCTTCTTGTGGAAGACGCCGACGGACACCACGCTGGAGCGATCCGGATACCATTCGGCCGACAGGTCGAAATTGACCGACTCACCGGGCTTCAGGTCCGGATTGCCGCGGCTGATGGCGATGATTTCCTTGGTCGCGGGATCGCGGGTCACGCTTTCGCCGCGCGAGATGTTCGAATATTCCGGACGCGAGAAGCTGGTCCAGATCGCGCCGCGATAGACCAGGGTCTCGCCCTGACGGTAGACAGCGGTGATGCTGGGCAGGAAGTTGGTGTAGTCGCGGTTGGTCTTGCCGAACCCCGACGTCGTGGCGTCGGTGATCCACGCGGTGGTTTCCACCTTGGTGTGTTCGACGCGGGCGCCGCCGACGACTTCGAGATTGCCCGACCTGACATGGGCCAGCGCATAGCCGGCATAGATGGTTTCCGAGCCCTTCTTGTCGTCCTTGCTGAGGTCCGCGGTCGAATAGGACACCGGATTGGCGGCGCGCGCCGCGTTCACCGCGGTGATGACCCGTTCGCGGCTCAGGATGGAGCCATAGTAGTAGCGGTTCTTGAAGAAGCCATCGACCTGACGCTCGACCAGGCCGGACGCCGCCAGCGACTTGCCGTTCAGCGGCGTGCCGGACAAGTCCCCTTCCCAGATCGGGGTGGAGTCATATTCGCGCTCTGACTTGAGATACTTGAAGCCGCCCTTCACATAGTCGATCAGGCCGTCCATCTCATAACGAGCATCGAACTTCAGCGCGGTGCGGGCGTCGGACTGCTTGTCCTTGTTCATCGACGCGCCGTCGAACGGCAGCAGATCGTCGCGGTGATCGACATTGGCCGCATAGGCCGGAAGCTGCGCCAGCGGGAAGCGCGGGTCGGCCGACGACCACAGGATGCCGGTCGAGTTGAACATAGGATCGGTCGAGCACTTATCGCAGTTGTAGCCGATGCCGTAGTACAGCGGCGTGCCCTTCTCGCCGTAGGAGTAGCTGAGGTCGTAGTCGAGCGTCAGACGCTCGAAGCGGCTCTGGCCCCCGGCGTTGATCGTGTAGAGCGAGGACTCCTGGTCCTGGGACTCATGGGTGCGGGCGAACTGGAACGCCTTGGGGTTCCACACGCCCGAACGGCCAAACAGCGACCAGTACGAGTTGCCCGACTTGCGGTCGGCGTCGGTGATCAGGCCGTCCTTGTCCGTGTCGACGATCTGGCCGACGGTGTAGCCGTAGATGTTGCCCTTCACCGCATCGCGGCCGGTGATCATCTGTTCCGGCTGCAGAAGGGTCGTGTCTTCCAGGTTGACCTGCGTCAGGCGCTTGGTGGGACGGCTGCGGAAGTCCGTGTAGTCATTGGTGCCCGTGCGGTTCAGCTTGGCGTACTGGCCGCGGACATAGAAGTTGTGCTGGTCGATCTGATAGTCGGCCGAGAAGTTGCCGCCAAAGCGCTCCTGTTCACCGCGACGGAAGTCCAGGTCGATGCCCGGCAGATACATCGAGCGGCTGTCGATCGGTTCGATCGAGTCCTTGCGCCAGCGGTAAGGCTCCCACTCGCCGTCGTTCTCGGACTCTTCATTGGTGTAGTGGCTCTTGCCGTAATAGACCGATCCGAACAAACCAAAGCGGCCATCGCCGAACTTGCGCGCGCCGTCGATCTGGATCTGGCCGCTGCCGGCTGGCTCGTCCCGCTTCTGGGCGCGGTCATTGAGGCCGTAGGAGGCGAAGACGCGCAGGGTGGGCTTGCGGAAGTCGAAGGCGGTCGGGGTGACGAAGTTGACCGAACCGCCGATGGCGTCACCGTCCAGATCGGGCGTCAGCGTCTTGTTGACCGAGATCGCCTTCAGGCCGTTGGGCGGCAGGACCGTCATCGACATCTTGCGCGAGCTGGCGTCCGTCAGCGCCACGCGCACGCCGTTGATCGAATAGGCGTTGTAGGTGCTGGCCAGGCCGCGGATGGAGACGTATTCGCCTTCGCCGGTCTCCTGATTGACGACGACATTGACGCCGGGGATGCGGGCCAGGGCGTCGGCCACGTTCGCGTCAGGCAGCTTGCCCAGATCGTCGGCGGAAATGACATTGACGACGCCGGTGGCCTTTTTCTGATCCTGGATCGAGTTGGCGGTCGACAGGCGCTGACCGGTGATGACCACCTCGCTGACGGCGTCGTCGGCGGAGGGTTTGGCCTTGGCTTTCGGGGCCTGTGTATTGGCCGTCTGGGCGTGGACGGCCGGAGCGAAGGCGAGCGCGAAGACGCTGACGCCGGTCAGGGCCGCGAGCTTGAGACGCGATGGCGGGTCGAACATGGATAACTCCGTTGATTGTGTCCCGACGCCCGCTCAAGGCGCGCGCCGTCCCCCTCCCGTCGGCGATCACCGACGGGTTAACGCCCTGAAAAGCCCGGCAAGGAGGCGGTTCAGGGAAGAGCTGTGCGAGGCTGGATCCCGTTTGCGATGCGACGTTCGTGAAGCCCCCTTGACGAACGAAGATATAAAAAATGCAAATGAGACGCGTGCATCTATACGATTAAAGTATGACGGCTTGTTGACGCCGAGACGTGCCGACGCTGGCTTTCATCTTGGCTGGATAGGCGTCCGCGAAGGCCAGATGCGGCTGGTGTCGCCGAAGGTTCCCGGGCTCGGTCAGATCCGGCGAGCGGGGTGGAGGCTCGACGGCGCGCGCGGGCGTGCTAGCGTCCTCCGCTCAAGTTGGATGGGGACGGATCGAATGCGTGAGGGGATCAAGGCCGCGGTGCTGGCGGCGGGCGTACTGGCGGCGGGCGCGGCGAACGCGGCGCAGGTCGAGGCGGTCAGCGCCGCGCGGCTGCTGGACGTGGCGAGCGGCAAGTATGTCGACAACCCGTTGGTGATCGTCACCGACGGTCGCATCACCAGCATCGGCAAGAAGGGCGATGCGGTTCCCGCCGGGGCCAAGGTCGTCGACCTGCCAGGCGCGACCCTGCTGCCGGGCCTGATCGACATGCACACCCATATCGACGGCCTGGCCGAGATCGGCGGCTATAACAGCCTGGAATACAGCGATCGCTTCTGGAGCGTGGTGCAGGTCGCCAACGCGAAGAAGACGCTGGAGGCGGGTTTCACCACCATCCGCAATGTCGGCTCGGCCGACTTCGACGACGTCGGCCTGCGCGAGGCGATCGACGGCGGCTATGTAATCGGTCCGCGCATCGTCACGGCGACCTGGGCGATCGGCGCGACCGGCGGCCACTGCGATTCGACCTTCTTCCCGCCGTCGATGGACGAGAAGGGGCCCTACAACATCGACAGTCCGGACGAAGCGCGCAAGGCGGTCCGGACGCTGAAGAAATACGGCGCGCAGGTGATCAAGATCTGCGCCACGGGCGGGGTGTTCTCGCGCGGCGACGAGCCGGGCCAGCAGCAGCTGACCTATGACGAGATGCACGCCGTGGCCGACGAGGCCCACATGGCCGGCATCAAGGTTGCCGCCCACGCCCACGGCGCGGCGGGCATCCGCGAGGCGATCAAGGCCGGCATCGACACCATCGAGCACGCCAGCCTGGTCGACGACGAGGGGATCAAGCTGGCGGTCCAGCACGGAACCTACTTCTCGATGGACATCTACAACACCGACTACACCCAGGCCGAGGGTAAGAAGAACGGCGTCCTGGAGGATAACCTGCGCAAGGACCGCGACATCGGCGAGATCCAGCGCCAGAACTTCAAGAAGGCGCTGAAGGCCGGGGTGAAGATGATCTACGGCACCGACGCTGGGGTCTATCCGCACGGCGACAACGCCAAGCAGTTCGCGGTCATGGTCCGCTACGGCGCCACGCCGCTGCAGGCGATCCAGTCCGCGACCCTGACCGCCGCCGAGGCCCTGGGCCAGACCAAGGACGTCGGCCAGGTCGCCGTCGGCCGCTGGGGCGACATCATCGCGGTGGCGGGTGATCCGCTGGCCGACGTGACGGTGCTGGAAAAGCCGGTGTTCGTGATGAAGGGCGGGGCGGTGGTGAAGCAGCCGTAACCCGGAGCCTCGACTATCGGAGCGCGAGCGCCTAAGTGCAGCGCTCCGAAAATCACAGGATCTTCTCGACGTGATCGCCTTCGAGGCTGTTTCCAAGACCTATGCGGCCTCAAGCAAGGAAGGGGGCGCTCACGCGGCCCTTCGCGAGGTCTCGCTATCGGTGAAGGCCGGCGAGGTGTTCGGCGTGATCGGCGCCTCGGGCGCGGGCAAGTCGACGCTGATCCGGCTGATCAACGGGCTGGAGACGCCGACCGGCGGCAAGGTGATCGTCGACGGCGACGACGTCGCGGCCCTGGGCGTCGAGGGCCTGCGCGCCCTGCGTCGCCGGGTCGGGATGATCTTCCAGCACTTCAACCTGCTGTCGGGCAAGACGGTGGCCCAGAACGTCGCCTTCCCGCTGAAGCTGGCCGGGCGTCCGGCCGCCGAGGTCAAGGCGCGCACGGCCGAGCTGCTGGAGCGGGTGAGCCTCACCACCCACGCCGACAAGTATCCGGCCCAGCTGTCGGGCGGCCAGAAGCAACGGGTCGGCATCGCCCGGGCGCTGGCGACCAATCCCAAGGTGCTGCTGTGCGACGAGGCCACCAGCGCCCTCGACCCGGAGACCACCGAACAGATTCTGGACCTGATCTCGGGCCTGAACCGCGAGCTGGGCCTGACCATCGTGCTGATCACCCACGAGATGGACGTGGTCCGCCGCGTCTGCGACCGCGTCGCCGTGCTGGACGCGGGGCGCTTGGTGGAGGAGGGGCCCGTCGAGGACGTCTTCCTGCATCCCAAGAGCGCCACCGCCCGCCGCTTCGTGCGCGAGGCCGATGGCGAACCCGCCGCCGACGCCGCCCTGTCGGGCCGCGTGGTGCGCCTGACCTTCCGGGGCGAGGCGACCTACAAGCCGGTGCTGGGCGAGGTGGCCCGGACCACCGGCGTCGACTATTCGATCCTGGGCGGGCGCATCCACCGTCTGCGCGAGACGCCTTACGGCCAGTTGACCCTGGCCATGACCGGTGGCGACGTCGCCGCGGCCATCGCTCAGTTCCAGGCCTCCGGCGTGCGTGTCGACGAGCTGTCCGGGGAGACCGCCCGATGAGCGTCTCGAATATCGACTGGAGCGAGATCGGCCAGGCGACCATCGATACACTGTCCATGCTGGGCGGTTCGCTGGTGCTGACCATCGCCCTGGGCCTGCCGCTGGGCGTCATCCTGTTCCTGACCGGCAAGGGCCAGATGCTGGAGAACAAGGTCGCCAACGGCCTGCTGTCGCTGCTGGTCAATGTGCTGCGCTCGGTGCCGTTCGTGATCCTGCTGATCGTGATGATCCCGCTGACCGTGGCGCTGGTGGGCACCTCGCTGGGCGTGGCCGGCGCCATCCCGCCGCTGGTGGTGGGCGCGGCGCCGTTCTTCGCGCGCCTGGTGGAGACCGCCTTGCGCGAGGTCGACAAAGGGGTGATCGAGGCCAGCTTCGCCATGGGCGCCAAGCGGCGTCAGGTGGTGCTGGGCGCGTTGTTGCCCGAGGCGCTGCCGGGCCTGGTGGCCGCCGCGACCGTCACCGCCGTGGCCCTGGTCTCCTACACCGCCATGGCTGGCGTGGTCGGGGCGGGCGGCCTGGGGGACCTGGCGATCCGCTTCGGCTATCAGCGCTTCCAGACCGACGTGATGATCGTCACCGTCGTGCTGATGCTGGTGCTGGTCCAGGTGCTGCAGATGATCGGCGATGCGGTGGTGCGTCGCGTTTCGCACAAATAGAGCTGACGATGACCGACGATATCGACCAAGGCGACCAACCCCTCGACGCTCATTGGGACGCCGCCTTCGCCAAGAGTATGCTGGGCAAGACCCTGCTGATGAACCTGACCTTCCTCGACGAGGACGGCGAGGTGGCCGAGCGCCAGCAGTTCTTCGGCGTGGTGATCGACGCCACCGAGGACGAAGGCATCGTGCTGGACCTGCTGGGCGAGCACGATGGCGACACCTACACCCTGCCGCCCCAGACCTCGGCCATCCACATCGCCGAGGCGGGCGTCACCACCCTGGCCGGCGAGACGCCCGACTTCATCGCCAACTGGGTCATCCACGGTGAGCCGGACGTACCCGAGCCGGCGAACGACGAGGACTAGAGGCCTCGGGGGCGTCCTCGCCCTTCGACAAGCTCTGGGTGAGGACGAATGCTGACGTTCGAGTAGAAACCTCATCCTGAGCTTGTCGAAGGACGAGGTTTCGGCCCCTAGGCCTGGTCGAACGGGTGCGGCAGGCGGCCGGCCTTGAACAGGATGTCGGGGTTCTCGTCGTAGTCGCCCAGTTCGACGTCGGCGCTGGCCGAAAAGGCGACGACGCCTTCGCGCAGCGGCGCCAGCCGCTCGGCCTTGCGGCGCGCCTCTTCCGCCGTCTTGCAGCCGATCTGCTGTTCGGCCTTCAGGCCCTTGCCGCGTCCCGCGACATAGGCTTGCACGATGTGGACGGTTTCCTTGGCCATCCCCCTCCAAGCCGCCTGTTCGGAGGCCGGGTCAAGCGATCGCTCGACAGGCCCTCAGGAAATCTGATTTCCTCAAGAGGCGCTGACGAGGCAAAAGCCTACCCGTCAGATCGCCTTATGGAGCCGTTCATGGTCGCCCGCCGCGCTATTCTCATTCTCGGCCTCGCCGTCATGACGCTCGCTGCGTGCGGCCAGAAGGAACCCAAGGCCAGCGCGCCCGACACCCTGACCGTGGCCGCCACCGCCGTGCCGCACGCCGAGGTGCTGGCGTTCATCAAGCCGAAGCTGGCCGCCGAGGGGCTGAACATCGAGATCAAGGTGTTCAACGACTACGTCCAGCCCAACACCCAGGTGGCCGAGAAGCGCATCGACGTCAGCTATTTCGAGACGTTGCCGTATCTGGAGAGCTTCAACCACGACAAGGGCACGAACCTGATCCCGATCCAGGGCGTCCACGTCGAGCCGATCGGCGCCTATTCGTCGAAGTGGAAGTCGATCGCCGCCTTGCCGGACGGCGCCACGGTGGCCATTCCCAACGACGGCAGCACCGAGGGGCGGTCGCTGATCCTGCTGGCCAAGAACGGCGTTATCACCCTGAAGGACCCCACGAACGCCCTGGCCACGCTCCGCGACATCACCGGCAATCCGAAGAACCTGAAGTTCAAGGAGCTGGAAGCGCCGGCCCTGCCGCGCGTGCTGAACCAGGTCGATCTGGCGGTGATCAACACCAACTACGCGCTGGACGCCAAGCTGAACCCGTCCAAGGACGCTCTGATCATCGAGGACAAGACCAGTCCCTACGTGAACTACCTGGTCGGGCGTCCGGACAACAAGGACGACCCGCGCGTCAAGAAGCTGGCCGCGGCCCTGACGACGCTGGAGGTCAAGGCGTTCATGGAGCAGAAGTACGCAGGGGCGGTGATCCCGGCGTTCTAGTCGCCCTAGCCACCCCTGAAATTTCACATTACCTATCAGCGACCGCCGCTCACGGATCGCCCATGGCCTCGCCCTCACTCAACGCCGCTCGCACCCTGGTGCTGGACGTCGCCAACTCCTCGGGGCTCGAGGACTGGTCGCCGGACCTGCAGAAGACCAAGGTCTATGAGCGGATCCTGCTGGACCTGATCCTGGGCGAGCTGCCGGCCGGCGCGCGTCTGGACGAGCAGTCGCTGGCCGCCCACTACGACACCGGCCTGGCCGGGGTGCGTGACGCGCTGGGCCGCCTGGCGCTGGAGGGTCTGGTGATCCGCCGGGCCCGCTCGGGCACCACGGTCGCGCCGCTGGATCTGGTCGAGCTGCGCCAGGGTTACGACGCCCGGGTGCTGATCGAGCCGCACTGCGCCAGCCTGGCGGCCAAGCACGCCTCCAAGGGCGAGGCCCAGACGATGTACGACGTCTTCGCCGAGGGCGAGGCGGCCGCCAAGATCTGCGACCTGCCGGCCCTGGTGGCCATGGACCTGCGCTTCCACGCCCTGGTCGCCCGCGCCTCCGGCAACCTGGCCCTGGCCCGGATCCTGATCCCGCTGCAGCACAAGGCCGCCCGCTTCTGGGTGTTTTCGTTCAACGGCGCCACGGAGCAGGAACTGCTGGACGAGATCGAGGAGCACCGCCAGGTCGCCCGCGTCATCGCCGGCGGCGACGCCGAGGCCTCGCGCAACGCCATGCTACGGATCCTGAACGTCCAGCCGGAGGCCCAGACCCGGCCGCACGTCGGCGCGGCCTAAACGCCTGGATCCTCCCCCCGCGATGCGGGCGAGCAGCTTCATAAGACCTGCGTCTTTCCGGTCACAGCGTCATCGCAATCTCTTCTGAAATGTCAGAAGGCATTTTGACGAAGATCAAGACATACCCAGATATCGGAGCGTGACCGCCAGGCCTTCCCGCCCGTCGGCGTGAAGGCCTGAACTCCGATGCCGTCCAGAAGCGTTCTCCTGTCCGCCAGCATCCTGGCTCTTTCGAGCGCGACCGCGTTCGCGGCGCATGCGGAAGACCAGGTGGCCGATCAGGTCGATGCGGTGATCATCGTGGCGCGCGACAAGGCGGGCCTGCTGGAGAAGCAGCCGAGCACGAGCGTCTTCGGCCTCGCCAAGCCGCTGGTCGAAACGCCGCGTTCGGCCAGCCTGGTCAGCGACGTGACGCTGGAGCGCTACGGGGTGCTGACCCTGGACGGCGTCACCAAGGTCTCGCCCGGGACCCACACCGCCAGCTTCTACGGCGTGCCCGGGGCGCTCAACATCCGCGGCACCCTGGCCGAGAACTACTTCAGGGGCTTCAAGCGCGTGGAGAACCGCGGGACCTATTCGACTCCGATCGGCGGGGCCTCGCGCATCGAGATCCTGCGCGGCCCTCCGACCCCGGTCTATGGCGCCGGCAAGGTCGGCGGCCTGGTCAATTTCATCCCCAAGTCAGCCCGCGACGAGGGCCGCTTCCTGGCCAAGCCGGAGGGTGAGCTCACCGCCACGGTCGGCGGCTACAACAAGAAGCTGGTCACCGGCCAGTTCGGCGCGCCCGTGAACCTCGGCGGGGCCGAGGGCGGCGTCTATGTCTATGGCGAGGCCGAGGACAGCCACAGCTACTACAAGGGTGTCTATCCGCGTCACCAGACGCTGGAGGTCTCGTCTGACTTCGACCTTGGGAACGGCTGGAGCACGGCTTTCGGCGGCATGGCGTTCCACTCGGACGGCGACGTGCAGACGCCGGGCTGGAACCGCCTGACCCAGGACCTGATCGACAACCGGACCTACATCACCGGCCGCGACACGTCGCTGGTCGACGCCGACCACAACGGCAAGCTGACGCCCAATGAAGTGGGGTTCTACCCCTACGCCAGCGTCCTCTACATCGCGTACTACGGCTTCCCGAGCACCGACGCGGCCCACACCTTGGACACCGGCGTCGGCACGACGAAGCTGGACAGGCGCACGGTCTATATCAGTCCCGCCGACTTCTCGAAGACCAACACCCAGACGCTCTATTTCGACCTCGCCAAGGACCTGGGCGGCGACCGCGCGATCAAGCTGCAGCTGTTCCACGACCGGCTGGAGAACCGCCGCTTCGTCTCCTATGGCTATCCGGCCACGACCGACGCCAAAGTCAGCGAGATCCGCCTGACCTACGCCTTCCCGACCGATGTCGGCGCCGTTCACGCCCGCACCCTGGTCGGCGGCGCGCATCGCTGGTTCGAGGGCCGCCGGCGCGAGAGCTTCAACAGCGGCCTGATCGCGCTCGATCGCCGTGACATCAGCTTCGGCCCCACGCCGACCGACACCATCGACAGCCCGTTCGACACGGAAGCCGGCGACATCGGCCTGCAGTGGGAGAACGACAACCGCTCGACCTGGAAGCAGACCGGCGTCTTCATCACCTCCGACATCGAGGCCGGGCGCTTCAACCTGGTGCTGGGCGGCCGCTGGGACCACTACGACGTCGAGAGCGAAGACACCGGCGTCCTCAGCTACGTCATCGCCGGCAAGCAGGCGGACGATCGGAACAAGGCCACCTACGGCGCCAGCCTGACCTACAAGCTGCCGATCGGCCTGATGCCCTATGTCAGCTACGCCAAGGCCGCCGCGCTGGAGATGAGCCAGGCCGGCGACGTCGCGCCAAACCTGGTGGCCGACGGCTCGTGGCTGTCGAGCTCGGACCTGACCGAGGCGGGCGTGAAGTTCCAGCTGCTGCGCGGGACGCTGATCGGCTCGCTGGCGGCCTATCGCCAGAACCGCACTCAGATCGCCGGCGCCATCGCCCCGCCGGTCGTGCAGGGCACGCGCGCCAAGGGCGTCGAGGTCGAGGTCCGCTGGCTGGCGTCGGAGCGCCTGTCGTTCACCTTCGCCGGCAACAGCCAGCGCACGACGATCAAGGGCCCGGACGCCTCGTTCCAGTACATCCCGGCCTATACGGCGGGCGTCCCTGGGGCCCAGGGCTATGGCGGTTCGTACGTGGTGTGGAGCTTCGCCAGCCTGCCGGGACGGAGTGGCGACTACGCCTACACCCTGATCCCGAAGTCGGTGGTCAGCCTGTACGGGACCTACACCAGCAAGGGCTACGACTGGGGCCAGGCCGGCGCGACGGTCGGCGTCAGCCATGTCAGCCGCACGGCGGGTACGGTGCAGAACGCCGTGCGCTATCCGTCCTATTCCTTGGTCAACGCTTCAGCTTTCGTGAACCACGGGCCGTACACCCTGTCGGTCAATATCGATAACCTGTTCAACAAGTTCTATTTCACCCCCGACGCCGACACCTACGCCAACCTCGGCGCCTTGCCGGGCAAGGGGAGGGAGTGGCGGGCCACCCTGAAGCGGACGTTCTGATCGTGACCAAGCCTGACGACCGCTTCCGCCCGTGGCTGCTGCTGGCGGCGTTCAGCCTGCTGCTGTTCCTGATCACCGCCTCGACCTACGGCTCGCTGGGCGTCGTCCTGCCGGCGATGATCGGCGAGCTGAAGTGGAGCTTCGAGAAGGCGTTCCTGGGCTTTTCGGTGCTGGGAGTCTTTACGGGCGCCTCGTCGTGGCTGCCGGCCATCCTGATCCGCCGGATCGGCGTGCGCGGCACGCTGCTGCTGGGCGCGGCGGTGCTGGCGGCCGGGTTCCTGGGGCTGGCTAATTCCGAGAGCCTGCTCAGCTACTATGTCGGGGCGGCGGCCTGTGGCGTCGGCTTCCAGATGGCGGCCCTGATCCCGGGCACCCACGTCCTGTCGTCGCTGTTCCGTAAGCGCGCCCTGCCGTTCGGCGTCTACTTCACCTTCGGCTCGCTGGGCGGCGCGGCGGGACCCTGGATGACGCTGACCCTGATGGGCATGAGCGGCAACGACTGGCGAGCCTACTGGATCGTCCAGGCCGGGCTGGCCGCCGTCGTCGGCCTGGTCTGCGCCCTGATGGTCGGCGGCTCCAAGTGGCTGAACCAGGCCGCCCATGCGGTCGACCTGGAAGTCGAGCAGGAGGCCCGTCAGGCGCCGGCCAACGCCCGCGTCTACCGCACGGCCTACGAATGGACCGTGCCTCAGGCGCTGCGGACACCGCAGTTCTACATCCTGGTCGCCGCCTATTTCAGCCACCTGCTGGTCGGCGTGACCGTGGCCAGCGTCTCGGTGACTCACCTGACGGAGCTGGGAGTCGCCGCGGGCGTCGCCTCGGTCGCGGCCGCGGCGCTCGCGGCCAAGATGCTGAGCCTGGAATCGCTGATGCAGACCCTGGCCCGACTGGCCGGCGGAGCGCTGGGCGACCGGGTCGATCCGCGCTGGCTGCTGATCTTCGCGCAAGGGATGCTGGTCGTCGGCCTGCTGGCCCTGGCCAGGGCCGCGAGCCCGGCCCTGATGCTGCTCTACGCCATCGGCACGGGTGTGGGCTTTGGCCTGACCGTGCTGGCCGTGACCGTGCTGCTGCTGAACTATTATGGCCGCCAGTCGAATCTGGAGCTGTTCTCCCTGACCTGCCTGGTCGGCGCGGTCTCGGCGGCGGGGCCGTTCATTGCCGGAGCGATGCGCGACCGGCTGGGGAGCTTCTCGCCGACCTTCGAACTGTTCGCGGCGGTGACGGCGGTGGTGTTCGTCGCCGTCCTGGCCATGCGGCCGCCTAAAGCGCCCGCAACCTAGGCCGACAAAGAAAAAGCCGCCCCGGCGAACCGGGGCGGCTTCGTCTTTTGGTCTCTAAACTCAAGTGAGCTTAGAACGCGGCCTTCAGGCTGACGGCCACGCGGCTGTCGTAGATCTTGCCGAGGCTGTGCTCGTCGGTGTCGTGATAGCGAACGTCGACGGTCAGGTTTTCACCGACCAGATAGCCGACGCCGACATTCCAGGTGTTGTAGCTGGTGTAGTTCTCGATTTCCTGGTGACCGACGGCGCCCGAGACGGTGAAGCGCTTGGTCAGCGGCAGGGCGGCGTTACCTTCGACGTAGGTCGCGTCGCCACCCTTGCCCGGCCATTCCGGCGAGTAGTAGACGGCGGCGCCCAGGGTCGCCGGACCGAAGGTGCGCGACACCGCAGCCTTCAATTCGGTGTAGCTGTTGGCGCCCGGCGCGCCGTTCTTGTCCTTGCGGTAGCCGTAGTACAGCACGCCGAAGTCGAACGAGGTGTCGCCCACGGTCGGCTTCACGCCGGCATAGACGTCGACTTCCAGGTCCGGATCCTTGACGCCGAAGTCGACGTTCGAGCCCCACACGCCGGCGTAGAACTTGCCGTAGGTCAGATCCAGGCCGCCTTGGATGGCCGGATCTTCCTGGGTTTGGCTGATGCCGCGGAAGACATAATCACTGGTGAAGGCGATGTTCGGAGCGAGCTTCAATTCTTGGGCCATCGCGGCGCCCGACAGCGCAACGGTGGCGACGGCCGAGGCCAGCGCGATCTTCATGGCTTTCATAGTTCTATCCCCTTTTCTGTGTCGTTCTCCGGGCTGTGGACCCGGAACCCCGACGCGCGCCTGCAAGCGCTTGCGTCCCCCAAGGATTAGTTGAGGGCGTATGCTTTGTTGCAACCGAGGGACTCGAAGCGCCAGCAAGATCGGCGCCCAAAGCTCAAAGTTTGAGCGCAGTGTGACGCTTTTGCTTCAGAATGGACGCAGACAAGTCACAGGTGCTTAAAAAGACGATAGCGCTTGGCCTGTGGCTTTACCGCATTGAAAGACTTGCTCCGCCCAGGTGCAGACCCGCATCGACCAGAAGCGTTTCGCCCGTTACGTGGCGCGATGCTGGTGACGCCAGGAACACTGCGGCTCCCGCGATGTCCTCGGCCGTCGAGGCGACTTTCAGCGGCGTCGCCGCCGCGGCGCCCGCCCGCAGGCGTTCCATCGAGTCGTCGGGCACGTCCTTGAACCATGGCGTGTCGATGAAGCCGGGGCAGACCGCGTTGACGCGGATGCGCGGGCCGAGCGACCGGGCCAGCGACAGGGTCATGGTGGTCATGGCGCCCTTGGAGGCGGCATAGGGCACCGACGAGCCGATCCCCTGGGCCGCCGCGATGGAGCTGGTGTTGACCACGGCGCTCGGCGACGGCGCGGCCTCCAGCAGCGCGCGGGCGGCGCGGACCATCTGGAAGGCGCCGACGACATTGACCGCATAGAGCTTCAGGAAGTCCTCGGCGTTCACCGCGTCGAGGTCGGCGTGGTTGGGCGCGAACTTGGTCACGCCGGCGTTGTTGAACAGGGCGTCGATGCGGCCGGTCGGCGCGGCCGCCGCGACGATCTTCTTGCAGTCCTCGTCATTGGCGACGTCGCCCTGAACCAGGACGGCTTTCGAACCCTCGGCCTCGACCAGGCGCGCGGTTTCCGCGGCCGCGTCGGCGCTGCTGGCGTAGTTGACGACCACCAGCCCCGCGCCGCGCCGGGCGACCTCCACCGCGATCGCGCGGCCCAGGCCCGTGGAGGCCCCCGTGATCACCACCGTGAAGCCGTCGAAGTCCCGTCCCGACATGGTTCTCTCCCAAACAAGTGTTTGCGACGTTGTAGCGGCAGGCGCATGGCTTGTCTCGCGGGGCGCGGGAGCCTAAATCGCGCCGATGACCGATCTCAACGTCACCCAGCTGGGCCGCGTCGTCGACGCGCCCGAGAGCCCCGAAGCCGCCACCCTGGAGCGCGTGCCCAATCCGCAGCACGACGTGTTGTACCTGGCCCGCTTCGTCGCGCCGGAGTTCACCTCGCTGTGTCCCGTCACCGGCCAGCCCGACTTCGCCCACCTGGTGATCGACTATGCGCCGGGCGACTGGCTGATCGAGAGCAAGTCGCTGAAGCTCTATCTGACCAGCTTCCGCAACCACGGCTCGTTTCACGAGGACTGCACCGTCAAGGTCGCCCGCAAGATCGTCGAGGTCGCCCAGCCGCGCTGGCTGCGCATCGGCGGTTACTGGTATCCGCGCGGCGGCATCCCGATCGACGTCTTCTGGCAGACCGGCCCAGCGCCGGAAGGCCTGTGGGTCCCCGACCAGGGCGTTGCCCCGTATCGCGGCCGAGGCTGAAAAGGCGTCGCCGCACCTTTGAGGCGCGGCGACAGGGGGGGGGGGGAGCAACCGCCCCGGACGGGGTTCACCTGTCTGAGGGATTTGGCCAGGGGGCGCCTGGCCGAGGCGGTCGCGCCTTCATCGCCCAGCGGAGAAGCGCTGTCGGGTCTCGTGCGACCGGGCCGCGTGAGCGGGCGGCGGAGCGACGAAAGCGGGCGCCGGTGCGCCGGACGCGGGCTGCGCTTTCTGCGCCTTCGGCTAAACTGGAAGGCATGACCGCTCCGGACGCCGGCTCAAGATCTTCCCCTCTGTCGCGGCAGGCCGCGATCCTGACCCTGGGCGTCTGGGGACTGGACATGCTGTTGTTCGGTTTGCCGTCCCTGGCCGCGGGCAAGCCGCCATTGGCCGGGGTGACGGCTAGCTATGTCCTGTTCGCAGCCCTGGGGCTGCTGCTGTCGATCCTGGTCTATCGGCGCGCGGGACTGACGACGCGCGAGGACGGGGCGATCCGGTTCGCCGCCCTGGTCCCGACCGTGCTCGGCCTCGCCGCGGTCATCGCCGCGTTCGACATGGTCGTCGGCGGTCCCGTGCGCGCCATGCTGGACGGCGCCCATCCGACGGGGCGGGCCATCGCGGCCCGCGCGGCCAGTCAGTTCCTGATGGCCGCCTGGATGTTCGCCTTGCTGGGCGCGCTATACCTGATGATGATCGCCCTGCGCGTCACCCACGAGCGCGAGCGGCAGCTGGCCGACGCCCGCGCCCAGGCCCTGGCCGCCGAGGCCCAGGCTAGCGCCGCGCGGCTGGCGGCCTTGCGCTACCAGCTCAATCCGCATTTCCTGTTCAACACCCTGAACGCCGTCTCGGCCTCGGTGATCACCGGTCGCAACGACGAGGCCGAGTCGATGCTGGCCCGCCTGGCCGAGTTTCTGCGCCTGACCCTGGCGGCCGATCCCCAGGCGATCATCCCGCTCGAGGACGAACTGGCCACCCTGCAGGCCTATCTGGAGATCGAGAGCGTTCGCTTCCGCGACCGGCTGGGCGTCGAGTTTTCGTGCCCCAACGATCTGCGCGGAGCGCTGGTCCCCAGCTTCGTGCTGCAGCCGCTGATCGAGAACGCGGTCAAGCATGGCGTCGCCCCGACCAGCCGGCCCGTGACGATCCGCCTAGAAGCCTCCCGTGACGGCGATGACTTGGTGGTGATCATCGAGGACGACGGGGAGCCGCCAAATCCTGTTGGAGCTCAGGCGGCGGGCGGCATGGGCGTGGGCCTGACCAATGTCCGCCAGCGGCTGGAGGTGCTGTACGGCGCGCGCGGCGTCTTGCAGGCGGCTCCGCGAGAGCGGGGCTTCCTGGTGCTGATCCGCATCCCGCTGACGCTGGAAACCCAGGCGAGGGCGGCCTGATGCGACTGAAGGTCCTGCTGGTCGACGACGAACCCGCCGCCCTGGAACGGCTGACGGCCCTGTTCGACCAGATCCCCGACACAGAGCTTGTCGGCGTGGCCCGCAATGGTCGCGAGGCGGCCCAGGCCATCGCCGACCTGTCGCCCGATCTCATGATGCTCGACATCCAGATGCCCGAACTGAGCGGCCTGGCCCTTGCCTCGGAGCTACCAGCCGAGCACAGGCCCGAGATCGTCTTCGTCACCGCTTTCGAGGTCTATGCCGCCGACGCTTTCGCGGTGGAGGCCGCCGACTATCTGCTCAAGCCCGTGCGGTTCGACCGCCTGCGCCAGGCCGTCGAGCGGGCTCGCCGCCGCCGCACCTTGCAGAAGGTCTTCGAACAGGCCGAGGCGGCGACCGCGCCGGCTCGGGAAAACGACCTCGACGGCATCTGGGTGGCCACCCGCCACGGCCATGTCCGCGTGGCGGTCAGCGAGATCGACTGGATCGAGGCGGCCAAGGACTACGTCCTGCTGCACACCGCCACCCGCAGCCACATCCACCGCATCACCATGAGCGCCCTGGAGCAGGGGCTGGACCCCAACAAGATGATCCGCGTCCACCGCTCGGCCTTCGTAAGCCCCGACCGGGTCGAGGCGGTCAATCGCCTCGGCAAGGGCCTCATCGCGTTGGTGCTGCGGGACGGTGTCGCGGTGCCGGTGGGGCCGACCTATGTGAAGGCGGTCCAGGCGCGGCTGGGGTTGGCGGTGGAAGCCTAACCCTTCGCCAGCCGCCGCCGGTTGGCCCGCACCTTCTTGCGCAGATGGGCCAGAGAACCCGCCGCGATCGCCGGCCCGGAGGCGCCCAGTTGGCCGGTCATGGCCAGCATCGGCAAGGTCATGCCGGTCGCGACCTTCTCGCCGACCATCAGCTGGGCCTCGGCCTGGGCCGCCGCCCCGCCGGCGGCGAGCTTCATCATGCGCAGGCCGATCACGGTCGAGGCTTCCAGCCCCAGAGACCAGGAATCGAAGGCCAGGCTCGTCCAGGGGTCTTTACGCTTGGCCATGGGGTGTCCTCGTTGTGCTGAAGGAACGCGGCGAGCCTAGCTAGGGCTCCATTCCGTGGTGATCGCCGCCACGTCAGGGCGCACGCGCTCCTGCGGCTGCTCCGTCGCCGTGCCCAGGTACAGATAGCCGGCGACCTGCTCGCCCTCGGCCACACCGAGGATCGCCTTGGCGCGCGGGTCGTAGCTGTACCAGTCGGTGATCCAGTTGGCGCCCCAGCCCAGGGCGGATGCAGCCAACAGCAACTGATGACAAACCGCCGAGGCGCTCTGGCGCTGCTCCCACTCGGGAATCTCGCCCGGAATGAAGCGCGAGATCACGGCCACCGCGACGGGCGGGCGGGTCAGCTTGCGCAGAGCCGCGTTGGCCTTGGCCGGATTGGCCTGGCTGTCGGCCAGCTGGGTGATCCGCTCGGCGAAGGCGTCCTTGGCCGCGCCTTTCAGGATCACGAACCGCCAGGGAGCCAGCTTGCCGTGGTCGGGCACGCGGGCGGCGACGCGCAGGAGGTCGGCCAATTGGGCGTCGTCCGGTCCCGGGGCGGCCAGACTCATGGCCGAGGCCGAGCGCCGCTTGGCCAGGAACGCGACGACTTCGGGCGACGCCTCGATCGGCAGCGTCTCGGCGAATTCAGGGGCAGGGGGAACGGAAGCGGCCAAGACGATCTCTCCGAAGCGATATAAGCCGATCAACTATGGCCGCGGCGCGGCCGCCACAAGTCGCGTGAGCCGCCATGTCCGAAAAGCCCGCCTGGCTGAAGCCGCACGGAAAGCCCTGGGGCGTCTCGTCCCGTCAAGTCGTGTACGACAACCCGTGGATCACCCTGACCGAATACCGGGCCATCGCCCCGACGGGCCGGCCGGCGCTGTACGGCAAGGTGGGTTTCAAGAACCGGGCGATCGGCGTCGTGCCGCTGCACGCGGACGGCACGGTGACCCTGGTCGGGCAGAACCGCTTCTCGCTGGCCAATTACAGCTGGGAGCTGCCCGAAGGCGGCGCGCCGCTGGACGAGGATCCGCTGGACGGCGCCAAGCGCGAACTGGCCGAGGAGGTGGGCCTCCAGGCCGCCGACTGGCGCCAGATCCTGCGGATGGAGCTCTCCAACTCGGTCACCGACGAGATCTGCCACGGCTTTCTAGCCATGGACCTGTCGCCCACCGAGACCGCGCCGGACGAGACCGAGGATCTGGCCGTCGCCCGCGTGCCGTTCCGAGAAGCGCTGGACGCGGCGACCGTCGGCCACATGCCCGACGCAATTACGGTGGCGTTACTGCTGCGGACGCACCATATGGCCGTGCGAGGGGAACTGCCGGCCGAGTTGGCGGCTCTCGTCTTGGAATAGCCGGCTTTCACCGGCTGGTTCGAGCATTTTTCAAAAAAATGCTCTATGAGTACTGCCTCTGGGAAGGGAGAGCCCGATGGCCAAGCCTCTGGAAGTCGTGACGCCGGAGACGGAAACCCCCGTCTGGATCGCCCTGCGCAACCAGGCCGAACATGCCGCCAAGGCCGAGCCGGCCCTGGCCTCGCTGCTGAACGCGGTGATCCTCAGCCACGACAATCTGGCCGACGCCCTGACCTTTCAGCTGGCGCGGAAGCTGGGCGACCAGGAGATGCGGGCGATGACGGCGCGCGAGTTCGCCGCCGAGGCGTTCAAGAGCGATCCCTCGATCGTCGAGGCGGCGGAGGCCGACCTGAAGGCGGTGTTCGAGCGCGATCCCGCCTGCAAGGGCTATGTCCAGCCGTTCCTGTTCTTCAAGGGCTTCCTGGCCCTGCAGACTCACCGCGTGTCGCACTGGCTGTGGACCGAGGGCCGCGAGACCCTGGCCTTCTATCTGCAGAGCCGGTCCAGCGAAGTCTTCCAGGTCGACATCAATCCCGCCGCCAGGATCGGCAAGGGCGTGTTCATCGACCACGGCACCGGCATCGTCATCGGCGAGACCGCGGTGGTCGGCGATGATGTCTCGATGCTGCACGGCGTGACCCTGGGCGGCACCGGCGCCGATCGCGGGGATCGTCACCCCAAGATCGGCAACGGCGTCCTGCTGGGCGCGGGGGCCAAGGTGCTGGGCAACATCACCGTCGGCGACTACGCCAAGATCGCCTCGGGCTCGGTGGTGCTGCGGGCCGTGCCCGCTCACTGCACGGCGGCGGGCGTACCCGCGCGCCTGGTCAACTGCCCGACCTGCGAGGAGCCGGCCCGGACCATGGACCACACCCTGGCCGAGACCGTCTACAACGGCTCCGACATCTGATCGCGCGGATGCCCATGGGCGCCTTCCTTCGCGGCCTGAGTGGGCTGATCCTGTCGTCCGTGCTCGTGACCAGCGCCCTGGCCGCGACCGCGCCGGTCGGCGGCTATACCGTCGTGAAGGCCTATCCGCATGACACCGCCGCCTTCACCGAAGGCCTGTTCTATCGCGACGGCTTCATCTTCGAGAGCACGGGCCTGAAGGGCCGATCGTTCATCCGCAAGTGGAACCTGGAGACCGGCGTTTCCGAGCAGGAGCGCATCGTCGACAGCCGCTATTTCGGCGAGGGCGTCGTCGACTGGAAGAACCGGCTCTATGCGCTGACCTGGACCGACGAGATCGGGATCATCTACGACATCGACAGCTTCGAACGGATCGGCGAGTTCAGCTATCCGGGCGAGGGCTGGGCCCTGACCCGCGACGACAAGCGTATCATGATGAGCGACGGCACTTCGTTCATCCGCTTCTTGGATCCCGACACCCTGAAGGAGACCGGCCGTATCGAGATCACCGACCACGGCGTGCCGGTGCGCAATCTCAACGAGCTGGAATGGGTCAAGGGCGAGCTGCTCGCCAATGTCTGGCAGACCACCCGCATCGCCCGCATCGACATCAAGACGGGCAACGTCGTCGGCTGGATCGAGCTGGCGGGCCTGCTGAAGGAAGCCGGCGTCACCGGGACCCAGGACGACGTGCTGAACGGCATCGCCTATGACGCCGTCGGCGACCGCCTGTTCGTCACCGGCAAGTTGTGGCCCAAGCTCTACGAAATAAAACTCGCACCGACGAAGTAGCTGGCGGAACCACGTTCAGGGGCTGGCGTTTATCTCACGTCCGCCCCTCTACGCCCCCCCGACCTAGTGGGCGGACCTGGGCCCCGGCAGCGTAACGCGCCGGGGCCCAACCCTTATCTGGACCCTGATTTCGCGGATCAGCCCTGCCTGGCGCAGGCGATGGGGGCGGGCTTCTTCAGTGAGATTTGCTCTGTGTGCGGCTGCCGCTTGGCTGTGACGCCGTAGATCACGGCGGTCCAGATCGCCATCAGGGCCAGGACCTGAGGCAGGGTGATGTGTTGCGGAGCGGCGGCGGGCATGCGCGCGACTATCCATCGGTTGCGCGGCTTCGAATAACGACTTATCGGTCGGTCTTCTGTGAGGTTTAATCACATGGCTCGCCGACAGCTGCCCTCCCTGAACGCCCTGCGCGCCTTCGAGGCGTTCGGCCGACATGGGCGCATGACCCTGGCCGCCGCCGAGCTATGCGTGACCCATGGCGCGGTCAGTCGCCAGATCCGCCAACTGGAAGAGCATCTGGGCGTCGCCCTGACCGAAGGCCCGCGCACCCGCCTCCGTATGACCGAGGCCGGGCTGAAGCTGGCCCAGGCCCTGTCGCCGGCCTTCGACCAGATCGAGGCGGCCGTGCCGCGCCCGATCCCTGCGGGCCCCAGGCCGCTGGTCGTCTCCTGCCTGCCGACCTTCGCCATGAAGTGGCTCATCCCGCGCCTGCCGGGCTTCCAGGCGGCGCATCCGGACATCCCGGTGCGGGTGGCGGAGTCCAACGGGCCGTTCGACTTCAAGGCCGACGGGATCGACCTGGCCATCCGCATGCGCTCGCCCGACACGGTGGTGACCTACGACTCGGTGGCGACGCCGTTCATGGAGCACTTCCATGGGCCGGTGATGGCCCCTGAACTGGCCAAAACGCCGATGACCCTGGGGCAGGTCTGCGCCCTGCCGCGCCTGTTGACCCGCACCTTCCCGGAAAGCTGGTCGGACTGGGCGCGCAATTTCGAGGTCGTCGACCTGCCGCCGCCCGTTAGCGAGCAGGAGTTCGATCACTATTTCTACATGCTGGAAGCCGCCGCCGCCGGCATGGGCGTGGCCATCGGGCCGTGGGCCTTCGTGCAGCGCGACCTGGCCAGCGGACGCCTCGTGGCGCCGCTCGGTTTCGCGCCCGGCCGGGCCAAGATCGTGGCCGTCACGCCGCCCGACGGAGCCACCGAAGAGGCCGTCCTTTTTCGCGACTGGCTGCTGGCCGAAGGAGCGTCCACACCTCATCCGCCGGAAGCGCTTGCGCGCCACGCCCCGGACGCTAGTTTCGCCCCGACAACGCGCTCCCGGGCGCATAGCTAGAACAAGAGGCCCCCCGTGGACGCCAACGACATCGCCAAGCTCGAAAAGCACCTGAAGCGCACCTTCGGCAACCCGCACATCGCCGTGAAGCCGCGTCCCAAGCAGAAGGACTCGGCCGAGGTCGAAGTCGCTGGCGAATTCATCGGCGTGCTCTTCCAGGACGAGGACGAGGACGGCTCGTTCATGTTCGAAATGGCCATCCTGGCCGAAGACCTGGACTAACCCTCTCTGATCGCTGCGCGCCTCAGGCCAGAGCTGGCTTGGGGACCGCGCGGCGGATCATCAGCGAGGCCACGCCGGCGACGAGGCCCGCCGCGCCGGCGATGATGAAGGCCTCGACATACTGGCCCTGGCTGGCGCGGATCATGCCCGCGCCGATGGCCGCCGTGGCCGCGCCCAACTGGTGGCCCGCCGCGATCCAGCCAAACACGATCGGGCCGTCGCGCTCGCCAAAGGCCTGGGTGGCCAGGCGTACGGTCGGCGGCACGGTGGCGATCCAGTCGAGGCCGTAGAACACCGCGAACGCCGACAGGCTGATCACCGAGAAGTCCGAGAACGGCAGGTAGATCAGCGAGAGGCCGCGCAGCACGTAGTAGACGAACAGCAGCTTGCGGCTGTCATAGCGGTCGGTCAGCCAGCCCGACGCCGTCGTGCCGAAGAGGTCGAACAAGCCCATCAGCGCCAGCAGGCCAGCGGCCTTGACCTCGGGCATGCCCCGGTCGCCGCAGAAGGCGATCATGTGCACGCCGACCAGGCCGTTGGTGGTCAGGCCGCAGATGAAGAAGCCCAGGAACAGCAGCCAGAAAGTCCGGGTCCTGGCCGCGCGGCCGAGGGCCTGGAAGGCGTAGGCCAGGGCGTTGGCGCCGTTCAGCGGGGCGGGGGCCTCGTAGTCGTCCGGCGCGCCATAGGGTTTAAGGCCGACATCGGCGGGGCGCTCGGGGATCAGCAGCCAGACCAGCGGGGCCAGGACCAGGCAGACGATGGCGACGGTGACCACGACCGGCTTCCAGCCCCCGTGGTCGGCGATCAGCGCCATGCCTGGTAGAAAGATCAACGAGCCGGTGGCGGTCGAGGCGGTCAGCAGGCCCAGCATCAGGCCGCGCCGGGCGACGAACCAGCGGTTCACCACCGTCGCCCCCAACACCATGGCCACCGCGCCGCTGCCGAACCCCGCCAGCACGCCCCAGGTCGCCACGTACTGCCATGAGGCGGTCATGAAGGCCGAGAGCCCAGTCGAGGCCGCCATCAGCAGCAAGGCCAGGGTCACGGTCTTGCGCAGGCCGAACGACTGCATCAGCGCCGCCGCGAAGGGGCCCGTGAGGCCGTAGAGGAAGATGCCGACGCCGGCGGCCAGGGAGATGGAGCCGCGATCCCAGCCGAAGGCCTTCTCCAGCGGCAGGATCAGCACGCCCGGCGCGGCGCGCAGGCCGGCGGCGGCCAAAAGGGCCAGGAAGATCGCCCCGGCGACCACGAAGGCGTAGTTCTGGCCGAACGGGCGTTGGCGCGTCAGGCGGCTGGCGGTCGTCATGCGTCGTCTCTATGTAACCGATCGGTACGGGGTTGTTCGGTTACATACGTACCGGTAAGTAACATCGTCAAGCATCATGTCAGATCGAGCACCCGAAGAAATTCTCAAAGGGCCCTATGGTCCTGCGCCGCGCGCCGCCGAACGCATCTTCGACACGGCGCGTGAGCTGTTCTATCGCGAGGGCATCCGCGCGGTCGGGGTCGACGAGATCGTCACCAAGGCGGGCGTGACCAAACCCAGCCTCTATCGCAGCTACAAGTCCAAGGATGAGCTGGTCGCCGCCGTGCTGCGCGAGGTCGAGGCCGGCTTCTGGGCGCGGTTCGAGGCGGCCGAGGCGCTGCATCCGAACGCCCCCAAGGCCCAGATGATCGCCTACTTCCAGGTGCTGGCCGACCGCTCGGGCGGCGACGACTATCGCGGCTGCAACCTGTCCAACGCCGTGGTCGAATACCCCCACCGTGAGCACGCGGGCCGCCAGGTGTCGCAGGTCCACAAGCAGGACCTACGTGATCGTCTCCGGGCCAAGGCGGCCGAGATGGGCGCGTCCGATCCCAAGGCTCTGGGCGACGCCATGATGCTGTTGATCGAGGGCGTCTTCACCTCCAGCCAGATGTTCGATGGGGACGACAAGCCGGCCAAGGCCGTGGTGGGCGCCGTCAAGGCGTTGATCGCCGCCTATTGTCCCGCTTGAATGGACGCATGACCGCTCACGTTCTCGACCGCCCCGCTATCTCCACCCTGACGGGGCGCCAGAGCCATCTGGTGGTCCGGCGTGGCGGCGCCGTACGAATGCATCCGGATTTCGGCCTGTTCGCCGGGACGCTGGACGACAGCCCGCAGAGCGCGGCCGATCTGGGCGCGCTGGTCCGGGAGATGGGGACCGTCGGCCTGATCGAACCGACCACGCCGCCGGCCCCGCCCGGGACACAGATCGTCTCCAGTTCGCCGTGCCTGCAGATGGTCGCCGAGACCGTCGCGCCGGCCTGGGACGTGGCCTTCGACATGCTGCCGCTGGGCGACGCCGACGCCGCCGAGATGCTGGCCCTGGCCACCCTGACCAAGCCCGGCCCGTTCTTCTCGCGCACCCACCAGCTGGGCGACTTCATCGGCGTGCGGGTCGCGGGGCAGCTGGTCGCCATGGCCGGCCAGCGGATGCGGCCTGACGGCTATACCGAGGCCAGCGGCGTCTGCGTCCATCCCGACCATCGCGGCAAGGGCTATGCCGCCCGCCTGCTGCGCGAGGTGACGGCCACGATCCTGGCGACGGGCGAGAAGGCCTTCCTGCACAGCTACGCCGACAACGCCACGGCCATCGGGCTGTATGAGTCGCTGGGCTATCGCGGGCGGGCCGAGGTGATGTTCACGATCCTGGCGGCGGATTAGGCCGCGCTTAGTAGGCCAGCCGGCCCTTCATCTCGCCGAATGGGATCATGACGGCCTCGCGATAGGCGGGGCGATCGCGCAGCCGCGCGTACCAGGCCTCGACGTTCGGCGTCTTCGGCCGTTCGATCTCGAGTTCGCAGTAGCGGTAGAGGTGCGTGCCGGCCGGGATGTCGGCCAGTCCCGGCGCATCGCCGCTCAGAAACGGTCGATCGGCCAGCACCTTGTCCAGCAGTTGGAAGTGGCGGGCGCAGGCGGCGAGAGCGGCTTCGACGGCGCGGTTGTCCCGTTGAGCTTCCGGCGTCCGGTACCAACCCCAGAACACGCCGGTCAGGAAGTCGCGCTGCAGGGCGGTCTGGGTCCAGTCCATCCAGCCGTCGGCCTCGGCGCGGTCGGCGGGGGCCTCGGGCCACCAGGCGGGGCCGCCATGCTGGGCGGCGAGATAGCGGAGGATGGCGTGGGACTCCCAGACGACCACGCCGCCGTCGTCGAGGACCGGGACCCGCCCATGCGGGTTCATCGCCAGAAAGTCGGGGTCGTCGAGTCCTCCGTGGTCGCCGCCGGCGGGAACGTGCTCGTGGGGAAGATCAAGCTCCCCCACGAGCCACAGCACTTTCTGGACGTTGAAGGAGGAACGGCGGCCCCAGACCTTCAACATCTCCGGCCTCAGGCCTCGGCCGTCTTCTTGGCCGCGCCGCGCGCCCAGTTGTAGAGGCCGAACACCACGATCGCCGCGGCGATCAGGGACAGGATCATGCCGACGTGCTCGGACGGCGCGAACGGCACGGCGAGAGGCTCGCCCTTGCCAGTCCCGACGATCAGACCGGCCAGGGCGACGTTGAACAGGCTCTCGCCGACGATGAAGCCCGAGGCGACCAGCACGCCGAGGCGCTTGGCGGCCTCGCCGGTGGCGTCCTTGTCGACCAGCTTGTCGTAGACCCAGCCGACGAGGGCGCCGACCACCACGGGGGCGGTGACCGAGCTCGGCAGGTAGATGGCCAGGCCCACGCCCAGGGCCGGCAGGCTGTAGCGGCCGGCCGAGGTCTTGCGCAGGGTCTCGTCGATAGCGACCAGGGCCAGGCCGATCAGGGCGCCAATGCCCAGCAGGCTCCAGTTCAGATCGCCGCCCAGCACGCCCTTGGCCAGGGTCGAGATCAGGGTGGCCTGGGGCGCGGCCAGAGGGTCGTTGGCGATGGCGTTCAGGTTCGGGGCGCCGGCGAAGCCGTTCGACAGGTTCAGCAGCTCCAGCACGAACGGGATCACTATGGCGCCGGAGATGACGCCGATGATCAGGCCGACCTGCTGCTTCCACGGGGTGGCGTCGACCAGTTGGCCGGTCTTCAGGTCTTGCAGGTTGTCATTGGCGACCACGGCCACGGCCAGGACGACGGTGGTGACATAGAGGGCGAAGGCGACCAGGGCCTTGGTGACGTCCGGGCCGATGAGGCCACGGCCGACCGCGCCGACCATCAGCGAGGCGCCCAGCACCGTCAGGATGGCGATGCCCGAGACGGGGCTGTTGGACGAGCCGATCAGGCCGGCCATGTAGCCGCAGACGGCGGCGGCCAGCAGGCCGGCGATCAGCACGTAGCCGACGCCGATGGCGACCAGCGGGACCGTCAGGTGGGCGATCGGGCCGCCGACCAGGAAGTGGGCCAGGAACCAGCCGGCCGGGGCCAGCAACAGCAACGAGATCAGGCCGACGATGGTGATCGGGATGTCCTGCTCGATCCGGGGAATGACGCCGCCGGCCTTGCGGGCCTTGCCGGCGTCCAACGACGAGACCAGACCGCTCCAGATCGGGGCGGCCAGTTTGCCGAGGGTCCAGATGGCGGCCGCGCCGATCACGCCGGCGCCCATGAAGCGGACCTCGGTCTTCCAGACGGTCAGGGCGTGGGTGGCCGCGTCGGCGCCGGGGATCTGGTGGAGCGTGGTCATGATCGGGACGAGCACGCCCCAGGCGATGGCCAGGCCCGCGAACATGGCGATGCCGACGGTGATGCCCATCAGGTGGCCCGCGCCCATCAGGGCCAGCGAGCTGGAGGCGCCGATGCCCGTCGCGCCGGCCCCGGCCTTGAAGTAGCCGGCCACTTCGGCGGCGAAGATCTTGGCGGCGGCCAGGGCGCCGAAGGCGGCCGAGGCCAGGGTGCCCAGGGCGACGGCGACCAGGCCGGCCTTGCCCTCGGCCGCGCCCTCGCGCGAGCCGGTGCCGACCTTCAGCACCTCGGCGGCGGCGACGCCTTCGGGGTAGGGCAGGTTGGAGTTGGTGACCAGGGCCCGGCGCAGGGGGATCGTGTACATCACGCCCAGGATGCCGCCGACGGCGCAGGCGCCGAAGGTGGGAAGGAACGGAACGTGCGCCCACCAGCCGATCATCAGCAGGCCCGGCAGCACGAAGATCACCGACGACAGCGTGCCCGCCGCCGAAGCGATCGTCTGGACGATGTTGTTTTCCTGGATGGTCGCCGTCTTGAACGCCCGCAGCAGGGCCATCGAAATGACGGCGGCGGGGATCGAGGTGGCGAAGGTCAGGCCGACCTTGAGGCCCAGATAGACCTGGGCGGCGGTAAAGACGAGGGTGATCAGGACGCCGAGGAGGACCCCTCTCAGGGTCAGTTCTGTGCGCGGCGCTACGGGGTCGGCCATGAACGAGTCCGGGAAAAGTTAAGACGGCGGACCTTGCACGTCCGACCGCCCGCAACTCAAGCTCGGATTTGGGGCCATGAAGGCCCAAAGGCCCCCGTTTCGGATCGAAACGAGGGCCCCAGGGGATGGTTGTTCTAACGGAGCGCTAGAGGACGCCCAGCATTTCGGCGACCAGCGGGTGACGGACGATGTCACGGTCGGCCAGATGGACGACGGCGATGTTGGCGACCGCCTCGAACCGCGCCGCGACATCGGCCAGGCCCGAGATCCCGGGCAGCAGGTCCGACTGGTTCGGGTCGCCGGTGACGACCATGGTCGAACTCCAGCCCAGGCGCGTCAGCAGCATCTTCAGCTGCATGTAGGTGCAGTTCTGGGCCTCGTCGATGACCACGAAGGCGTTGTTCAGGGTGCGGCCGCGCATGAAGCCGACCGGGGCGATCTCGATCGCGCCCTCGGCCATCAGCGCCCGCATGCGCTTGACCGACAGGCGATCGGTCAGGGCGTCGTAGAGCGGGCGCAGATAGGGGGCCAGCTTGTCCTCCATGTCGCCCGGCAGGTAGCCGATCGACTCGCCGGCCTCGACGGCGGGGCGCGACAGCACGATGCGGCCGACGCGGCCGGCCTCCAGAGCCTCCACGGCCTTGGAGATGGCGATGTAGGTCTTGCCGGTGCCGGCCGGACCCAGCGCCATGACCAGGTTCTTCTCGTCGATGGCTTCCATCAACTGCGCCTGGCCTGGCGACTTTGGTTTTATGGTTTTCAGGTAGCTCTGATCGCGCTCCGGATTGTTGGGCGCGCCATCATGCCCCAAGGGATTCCAGCTGTTCCCCCGTTCGCGAACATCCACCGGCAGGCGACGCACCTTGGCGTCATCACCGTATTGGCCGGTCTCATACGCGCCTTCGCGCGCCATCCGCTTCAGGGCTCGCTTGGTCATCAAAGCCTCCATGAGGGCAATAAAAAAGGACGAGGCCAAAAGGCGTCGTCCTTGGATGTGAGCTGGAAGATAGAGACGAAGTCGCGTGCGCGGCGAGGCGGCCCGGAGGGGCTTCCGCCAAGAACGGTATTGGGAGGCGGTGCTGTACGCCGGAACGCCAAATGCGACACCTTCTTCGTCAGCGGGTGGGCCGATGGCGGTAGTCGCCCCCGACCCGTACGAGATAAGAATCATCCCCGCGTGAGGAAGGTTCCCTCTCGAATCGCCTGACTACAATGGCGCATTATGGTTTCCGGGGTGTTAACCGGAAGATGGCGCGCAAGAAAACGAGGCATACGGATGACTGTCTATTCCCTGGGCGCCACGACGCCGACGCTTCCCCCGCAAGACGAATACTGGATTGCCCCCACGGCCAGCGTGATGGGCAATGTGATTCTCAAGAAGAACGCCAGTATCTGGTGGGGTTCCGTGGTGCGTGGAGACAACGATCCGATCACGATCGGCGAGAACAGCAATGTCCAGGACGGTTCTGTTCTTCACACGGATGCTGGCGTTCCCCTGACCATCGGCGCCAACGTGACCATCGGTCACATGGTGATGCTTCACGGCTGCACGATCGGCGACGGCTCGTTGATCGGCATCGGGGCGGTGGTGCTGAACGGGGCCAGGATCGGTAAGAACTGCCTGATCGGCGCCGGCGCCCTGATCACCGAGGGCAAGGAGATTCCGGATAACTCGATGGTCATGGGCGCGCCGGGCAAGGTGGTGCGCGAGGTCAGCGAGCACCACACCATGATCCTGCAGGGCTCGGCCCTGCACTATGTCGAGAACTGGAAGCGCTACGTCCGCCACCTGAAGGTGGTGGCGGAGTAAGCTGGAGAGATTCAGGGAGCGCCGCACGCTGCTTGGGGGATGCAATGCGACGCTCCCGCTCCTCGCGCGGGTGAGCGCGAGAAGGGCTCACCACGCAAAGGTCTCTCCGCGTGGGGAGACGGCGCGGGCGAGCCCGCTTCCGTTTCGTCTCAAGGTAGTATTGGCATGGTTCGAGTTGAGTGTGAACGCACAACAGGCGTTTTCCTTCAACGACGTCGTGAGGGAACCTTGCGCGGCGATCGATCCCGGATCACTCTCTGCCTTAACAATGATAACCTTCCAGGGAGGGCGTCGGGGCATGGCCAGCGAACGCTATGATTACGTCATCATCGGCGCCGGCTCGGCCGGCTGCGTGCTCGCGGCGCGTCTGACCGAGGACCCCGGCGTCAAGGTCCTGCTGCTGGAGGCCGGCGGCAAGAACACCTCCGTCCTGGTCAAGATGCCGGCCGGCGTGGGCGAACTGATCAAGGCCAAGGGCGAGCAGAACTGGGGCTTCTGGACCGAGGCCGAGCCCCATCTGGACAACCGCAAGCTTTGGTGGCCGCGCGGCAAGGGCCTGGGCGGCAGCTCGGCCATCAATGGCATGATCTATATCCGCGGCCATGCGCGCGACTACGACCAGTGGCGGCAGATGGGCCTGTCGGGCTGGTCCTATGAAGAGGTGCTGCCCTATTTCAAGCGCTCGGAGACCCACCACGGCGGCGGCGACGCCTATCACGGCGACAAGGGGCCGCTGCACGTGTCGAAGGGCGAGAGCGACAGCCCCTTCTATTCGACCCTGATCGAGGCCGGCCGACAGGCGGGCCACAAGACCACCAAGGACTTCAACGGGTATCAGCAGGAGGGCTTCGGGCCCTACGACCTGACCATCCGCGACGGCAAGCGCTGGAGCGCGGCCATGGCCTATCTGAACCAGGCTCTGGCGCGTCCGAACCTGACCGTCGTGACCGAGGCCCGCACCACCCGGATCATCGTCGAGAAGGGCCGCGCGGTCGGCGTCGACTACGTTGTCGGTAAGGCCGCCGAGAAGAAGACCGCCTATGCCGACGCCGAAGTGCTGCTGAGCGCCGGCGCCGTGCAGTCACCGCACATCCTGCAACTGTCGGGGATCGGCGCGCCGGACGACCTGAAGGCCCACGGCGTCGCGGTGGTCCACGAGTCCAAGGGTGTCGGCGCCAACCTGCAGGACCACCTGGACGTCTGCGTCTCGTGGACGGCCAAGAATCTCAAGACCGCCTATTCGGCCAACAAGGGCCTGAACAAGCTGGGCGTCGGCCTGAACTATATGCTCTTCGGCAAGGGCCTCGGGCGGCAGCAGTTCCTCGAGAGCGGCGCGTTCCTGAAGTCGCGGCCCGACCTCGACCGCCCCGACCTGCAGATCCACGGCGTGCTGGCGATCATGCAGGATCACGGCAAGGTCGTGGTCGAGAAGGACGGCTTCACCCTGCACGTCTGCCAGCTGCGTCCGGAAAGCCGCGGCAAGGTCGGACTGCGCTCGGCCGATCCGTTCGACGATCCCACCATCCTGGCCAACTATCTGGCCACGGACGAGGATCGCCGCGCCATCCGCGAAGGCGTGCGCATCGCCCGCGAGACGGTGGCCCAGGCCGCCTTCGATCCCTATCGCGACGCCGAGTACGCCCCGGGCGCGGATGTGCGCAGCGACGCCGACCTCGACGCCTGGATCCGCGCCAAGGCCGAGACGATCTACCATCCGGTCGGCACCTGCCGCATGGGCGTGGCCGGCGATCCGCTGGCGGTGGTCGACGATCAACTGCGGGTGCAAGGGCTGGCCGGCCTGCGGGTCATCGACGCCTCCGTCATGCCGAACCTGGTGGGCGGCAACACCAACGCCCCGACCATCATGATCGCCGAGCGTGCTTCGGACCTAATCCTGGGCAAGGCGCCTTTGGCCGCGCTGGACGTTCCGGTGTTCGAGGACGGGCGGGCGGTCGCGGCCGAATAGAGGAAATCCGTATGCACCATCGCCCTCTCGGCCGCTCCGGCCTTTCGACCGCGCCGCTCATCTTCGGCGGCAACGTGTTCGGCTGGACGGCGGATGAGGCGACCTCGCACCAGCTGCTGGACGCCTTCGTCGACGGCGGCTTCAACGCCGTCGACACGGCCGACGTCTATTCGGCCTGGATTCCGGGTCACGAGGGCGGCGAGTCCGAGAGCGTGATCGGCCGCTGGCTGCGGGCGAGCGGCAAGCGCGACAAGGTGCTGATCCTGACCAAGGTGGCCATGTGGCCCAAGCAGCCGGGCCTGTCGGCCGCCAATATCGCGGCGGCGGTCGAAGGCTCGCTCAAGCGGCTGCGAACCGACTACATCGACCTCTACCAGTCACACCAGGACGACGCGGCCGCGCCGTTGGACGAGACGCTCGAGGCCTTCGATCGTCTGGTGAAGGCGGGCAAGGTTCGGGCGGTCGGCGCCTCCAACTTCTCGGTCGAGCGCCTGCGGGGCAGTCTCGAGATCTGCAAGGCCAAGGGCCTGGCGCGCTACGAGACCCTCCAGCCGAAATTCAACCTGGTCGACCGCGAACAGGTCGAGGGCGCGATGGCCGAGCTGACCCAGGCGGAGGGCGTGGGCGTCATCCCATACTACGGCCTCGGCGCCGGCTTTCTCAGTGGCAAGTACCGCGCCGAGGCCGACTTCGAAGGCAAGGCGCGGGGGCGGACGATCCTCCGCGACTACTGGAACGACAAGGGGCGGGCGGTGCTGGCGGCGCTGGATGACGCGGCGGCCGAGGTTGGCGCCGCCCAGGCCCAGGTCGCCCTGGCCTGGATCATGGCCCATCCGCTGATCACCGCGCCGATCGCCAGCGCGACCTCGATCGCGCAGCTGGACGAGCTGATGGCCGCCGCCCGGCTGGAATTGCCGGGTGAGGTTTGGAAACGGCTGGATGAGGCAGGGCGTTAGTTACGCCTTCATCCGTTCTTCCCGGCGAAAGCCGGGACCCAGATCTCGGAGCGCCGGGGAAATCGGTTTGGGGGCTTAAGCGATCCGGCGGCCGTCCAAGGTCGCCAGGCGCAGCCGCGGCATGTCCGCGTTGCCGTCGCCCAGCGGCTTGATCTCGCGAAGGCCCAGCTCGTAGGTGGGGCGGCCCATCAAGCGGGCCATCATGGCGATCGGCTGGTAGAGGCCCAGGAACCGGTCGGTCTCGCCCGACGCGCCCTGCAGCGGGGCGAACAGCACTTCCATGCCGACGCTTGGCACGCCGTGGGCGCGGATGTCGGCGGTGACCACCACGGGCGTGCGGCGTTTGCGCGCGACGTCCAGGGCGCTCTTCAGCTCCAGCCTGTGGGCAAGAGCCCACAGCGACAGGGCGTCCTGGCCGCGCAGGTCGCGGGCGTGCAGCTCGGTGACGAAGCCGCCAGCCAGGCGGAACGGCAGCTTGCCGCCGTCGCGACCCAGCACGAACACCTGGGGCAGAAGCTCCAGGAATTCGCCCGGATTGATGTCGGCGCGGCGGGGCAGGGCGGCCTCGCCCTTCTTGTCGCGCCAATAGTCTATCAACCGTTCCGTGCTTGGATGGAACATCGTCGTCCCCTGGCGGGTCACTCACGGCTGTTTTCGGCCGCACGAGGCTTGCTGGGAGAACCGGGCCAAGGGCTCGACCGTCCCATTCTGGCGCAATCCAGGCGGAGCGGCGGGTCCGGCCCGATTCTTGCTTAACCAAGAGCGGAACGACCCGATGTGAAGGGAACCGCCGGATGAAGGCGCCGAAACTGAACCTGCGCGGACTGCTGATCGGCCTGAGCGTGCTGCTCGGCGGCCTGACGATCGGCGGCATCGCGATGGCCTGCACCACGGGTTGCCCGGCCCCGCCGACCTGCTGCTCGCCGCCTCCGGCTCCGCCGAAGCCGCCCGCTCCGCCGACCGGTTGCTGCGGCGGTGGCGGTCACCACGTCAACATTCCCGGCGTCAACGTGAACATCGGCGCGACGGTGATCGTGAACGCCAATTCCAGCGCCTCGGCGGTGGCCAATTCGGGCGCCAGCTCGGGGGCGGGCTCGCTGGCCGGTTCGGCCGCGGGCGTGACCAACTATTACGGCGGCGGCGGTCACGGTGGCTACTATTCCGGCCCGATGGCCAGCGGCTACATCCAGGGCCTGAACGTCGAGGGCGGCGAAGCCCGTCGTCGTCAGTCCTATGAAGCCACCCGCACGCGGACGCGCCGCGTGATCATCCGCGCCGTCTGCCTGGATGACCGCGACATCCCGCACCCGGCCTCGCAGGTCACCCCCGACCGCGACATCGACGACAGCTATAACGGCGAGCTCTATCGCTGCATCGCCGGCTCGCGCATGCAGTACGTGATCGCCGACTATTCGGGGCAGATCGACATCTCGACCGGCGGCGCCGGCCAGACCTTCATCTGCCAGAAGAACGAGGCGCTGTATCACGTCCCGGGCGCGGCCCAGGGGCAGGCCAGCATCTCGTGCCGCCCGCAGGCGCCGGCCCGCGACTGCAACGAACGCTCGCTGCTGCGCCGCTTCGGCGCCGGGGTGAAGATCCTGACGATCATCACCACCGAGACCTACACCGCCTACCGCGAGGAAACGGTGCAGGAGCGCCAGACCCTGACGACCAGTTTCAGCCTGGATGGCGGGGTTGGCGGCGTGGTGTACTAGAAGTCCAACGCCCCACTCCGATCTTCCCGGCGAAAGCCGGGATCCAGATCTCGGACCGCTGGGGATGATGGGAAGAGCGCGGCGCTCATAGAGCCCATCTCAACGCTCTTCCATCTGGGCCCCGGCCTTCGCCGGGGAGACGGATAAGGAAAAGGCCCCGGCTTCCACCGGGGCCTTTTTGCTACTTCGCCGCCGTCGCACCGACTTCCGGCTTCACCAGAAGCAGCCACGACTGGTCGTCGCCGAGATAGGTCCTGGCGGCCTTCTGGACGTCGGCCGGGGTGACGCGCGAGAGGCCCGCCAGCACCGAGCGGGTGGCGTCCAGCAGGCGCGGGTCTTCTTGAGCGCCCGAGAGCGCGCCGACCCAGTATTCGTTGGTCACGCGGGCCTTCTCGATCTGGTCGATGCGCGGCTTCTTGGCCCGCTCCAGCTCGTCGGCGCTGACCGGTTTGTCGCGCAGGTCGGCCGCGATCTTGCGGATCGAGGCCACCACGCTGTCCAGCTTCTCGGGCGGAACCTCCAGGCTGACGGCCAGATAGCCCCAGTTCTTGAAGGTGACATTGGCCGTGGCCGAGGCGTTGGGCGAGTAGGTCGCGCCCTGTTTCTCGCGCAGTTCGTCGATCAGCCGCAGCTGCATGACCTGGCTGAGGATCGAGACGTCGCGCGAGCGCTGCAGGTTCGAAAACAGGTCGTCCGTGCGCCAGACCATGAACAGGGCCGCCTGGTCGGGACGGCCCTTGTGGGTGCGGATCACCGGCTGTGCCGATGGCGTCGGGAAGGGCGCCTTCTCGGCGCCGGCCAGCGGCGGCTCGCCCGGACGCTTGGGCAGGGCGCCGAAGGTGTCGGCGACGGCGGTGATGGCCTTGTCGACCGTGGTGTCGCCGACGATGACGATCTCCAGGTCGCCCTGGGCCAGCGGGTTGGCGACGGTGGTCTTCAACTGCTCCAGCGACGCGCCGGCGATCTGCTCGCGCGAGGGGAAGGTCCAGCGCTGGTCGCCGCCGTGCATCAGCCCGCCCAGGTCGCGGCTGAGGACGCCGCCCGTGGTGCTCTCCAGCTGATCGTGGATCGTGCCGTAGGCGGTCTTGACGCGGTTGAAGGCTTCCGGGCGCCAGCCGGGCTCGGCGGCGTAGGCGGCCAGCACCTGCAGCTCGGTGGCCAGATCCTCGGGCCGCGTGCGGCCGCTCAGCGAGAAGGCGTCGTCCTCGACGCCCAGCGAGGCGTTCCAGATCTTGCCGGTCAGCACGCGCTCCATGTCCGAGGCGCTGATCTGCTTGAGGCCGCCCTCGATGAAGGCGCTGGCCGACCACAGCGGGCTCTGGACGTCGGACGGCATGTCCAGCAGGCCATGGCCGGTGCGGACCTTCACCACGATCTGGTCATCGCGGAACTTGGTCGGCTTCACCGTCAGGCGCACGCCGTTCTCGAAGCGCACGAAGACGGCGTCCAGATCTGTGACGTCCTTCTGCTCGGCGACCTTGCCGCTGGGGCCGAAGCTGGAATAGGGCCAGAGGCTGACGCCCGGCGCGGCCGGCGGCGTGACGGGCTGGTTCTTCAGCTCGTCATAGGCTTTCAGGATCGCCGGCTCGCCGCCGTCGATATTGCCGGGCGCGGCGATGACGATCAGCGGCCCCGAGCCGGCGAAGGCGCTCTTCAAGACCGCATTGACCCGCTCGGCGGTCAGGCCCTTCACCAGGTCGTCGAAGAAGGCCAGGTTCTGGCTGGGCGAGGTGATGACCTCGGCGTCGCCCAGGGTGTTGAGCAACTGGTTGGCCAGGGCGGGCGTGCGCTGGGTGGCCTCGCCGGCCGCGGCGGCGGCCAGGCTGGCGCGCAAGGTGGCGATCTCGCGGTCCAGTTCGTCCTGGCGTACGCCGTACTGCACGGCGCGGCGCTGCTCGGCGTCGAGGGCGCTCATCGCCTCGCGCCAGCGATTGGGTTGGGCGGTGGCGCCGAGGGTCGTCACCCGCACCGCGCCGTACTGGTCGCCCTTGAAGGCGCCGCCGGCGATGAACGGCGGCTCGGCCGAGCGCCCGACGGCCTGCAGGCGTCGATTGATCACCGCGAAGGCCAGGTTCTCGATCATGTCGCGCTCGTCGAGAGCCTTGGTCTCGATCAGGCCGTCGGGCTTGCGCATCCAGGTCATCTGCACCGACCAGGGCGCGCCGGTCTCGACGATCAGCTTGGCGGTCGGGCCGCGCTTGGCCACCGCGCCGATGTCGGGGTTCTTGCCGGGCTGCCCCTTGCCGACCCAGTCGCCGAACTTGGCCTTGATCTTGGCCTCCATGGCGTCGACGTCGAAGTCGCCGACCGCCACCAGCACCGCCCGTTCGGGCCGGTAGTAGGCCTCGTAGAAATCGCGGATGCGCTGGGCGGGCGCGGTCTTCAGGATCTCGGTCTTGCCGATCGGGATCCGCTTGGGCGGCAACTGGCCTTCCATCTGCGCCGACAGGGTGGCGATGGCGACGCGATAGCCGGGCGTATTGCGATTGCGCTGCTCCGACAGCACCACGCCGCGCTCGCGGTCGACGGCGTCGGGGGCGATGGTCAGCTCGCCGGCGGCCTCGCGCAGCAGCATCAGCGAGGTGTCGACCGTTTCGTCGTCGGCCTTGGGCAGGTCCAGCTGGTAGGCGGTCTCGTCGAAGCTGGTCTGGGCGTTGGTGTCGGCGCCGAAGGCCAGGCCGTGGCGCTCCAGGATCTTGACCATGTCGCCTTCGGGCACGTTCTTCGAACCGTTGAACGCCATGTGCTCCAGGAAGTGGGCCAGGCCCTGCTGGTCGTCGGCCTCCATCATCGAGCCGGCGTCGAACCACAGGCGCATGGAAGCCTGCCCGGGCGGGGTGGCGTTCTTGCGGATCGCGTAGCGCATGCCGTTGGACAGCGTCCCGAAGCGCCAGGACGGGTCGGGCGCGACGTCGGACAGGGCCTGGGCCCACTGGCCCGGCTTCAGATCGGTGGTTTTGGGACCGGCCAGCGGCGGGGCCTCGGGGATCTTCGGCGCGGACGCGGCCGGCTTGTCGGCTCCGTCCTTCTTCATGAACGGGATGGAAGGCTTGGGAAGGTGCGAGCAGGCGGCGAGGGAGAGGCCGGCGGCGGCGACGAGCGCCAAGCGCGAAGCGCTGATCATCGAGAATCCAGGGCAGGAGAATAAGAGGGCGGCACCTTGGCCGTCGGACATGGCGCACGCAAGGCGCGCGAGCGGCCGGTTTTCGCCTTAATGCTCTAGGTAGGGGCCTTGGGCGGCAGCCCTAAGCGGCGGCGACGTCGCCCGTGGTGCGGCGCAGGCGCCAGAAGCGGATCGTGCGCAGGGCCGACTCGCGGGGCAGGGCGGCGTAGAGCTCGCCGTACGACTTGGCTTTCAGCATCACGCCGTCGGTCGGCTCGAGGATCAGCAGGGCGAAGGTCAGGAACAGCGAGCGGTCGAAGTCGGCCGCCTTGCAGATCACCGACAGGGCGTCCATCTCGCGCCGCTCCAGGATCTTGCGGGCGGTGTGGAAGTCGACGTCGGCCATGTCCGCCAGGGCCACCAGGAACAGGGTCGTGCGCTTGGCCCGCAGCATGTTGGCCAGGATCTGCGGCGAGATCTGCGCCTTGGCCCGCAGGATGCGGAATTCCTTCTCGGCCTCGGCGAAGTCGGCAGGCAGGGCGCCGTCCTCGACCGCGACGCGCTTGCGGCCGGCGGTCAGAGCGGCCTCCAGCATGGCGGGATCGACGCCGGCGTTCTTTTCCATGATCCGGTCGCGCAGGCGCGCCTCGACCATGAAGTACATCTCGTTCAGCAGGTCGACCGGCAGGCTGTTGCGGTCGATGACCGCCTCGTGCAGCGACGGATTGGCGGCGGCGCGGTCGACGACGGTCTCGTGCGCCTCGCGCGACAGCACCGCGCCCTCGTTGCGCAGCAGGACGCCCAGGGTGGCGTCGTCGCCGCGCGCGACGATGGCGTCCGAGACGACGCTGGACACGCTGGGACGCTGCGAGATGGCCCGCAGGTGGTCCTGGCCCTGGGTGCGGGCCACGTGCAGCAGGTCTTCGTCGGTCAGGGCGCTGGAGTTGCGCAGGATCGGGGCGGCGACGGCGATCGAGTCCGAGGCCAGGGCGCGCGACAGGCCGCGCGGTGGGGCCGGGGCTTCGCCGAGGCGCTGGGCTAGCTCGACCTTGACCGCTTCCTCCATCTCGCCGGCCAACTGGCTCATGACGTCGTCGAACAGGCTCATCTCGACGGCGTTGTGGCCCTCGCCGGCGAAGAACATGTCGGTGACGCCGCGCAGCAGCTCCCGGCGCTTGACGCTCGAGGGCTCGTTGGCGAGCGAGATCAGGTCGTGGAGGCGCGATTGCATCACTGGCCGCTGTCCTTCTCGGGCTTGGCCGACCACTCGCCGGCGCCCTCTTCGCGCGGCTTGTCCTCGTCCAGCGCCGGCGGGGCGGTGATCAGGACCATGCGCGGCGGACCGGCGGCGGGGATGGGGTCCGGGACCATGCCGAACTGGCGGCCGACGGAATAGGTGCGGGCGCCGATCTGGCCGTCGCGGAATTGCGGCGCGGGTTGAGTCTGGCCAGGCGCGGTGGGGGCGGCGTAGGCGACCGGAACCGGCGCGGCGCGCGGCGCTGGGGCGTCGTAGATGTTCTGGGGCAGGGCGGCGCTGGGCGCTTGCGGGGCTTGGGGCGCGTAAGGCGGAACTGGCGGCTGATAGGTGGCGCGCGTCATCGGCGCGGGCTGAGGCTGCGGCGCTTGTGTCGCCTGGCGAGCCCACCAGGGCTGGACCTGGGCGGCGGCCTGGGCTTGCGGCGCGACGATCTCGCGCTTGCCGCTCCAGGCCAGGGCGCGGCCGCCGTAGGTCGAGCCGGTATAGCCAGGCCCACGGCCGTTCACCGGCGTGGGCGCGCGCTCGGGGGCGGGGCCATAGCGGCTTTCCTTGCCGGTCTCCGCATACGCGCCCGCGCCCGCCATGGAGGCGCAGGCGAGGGCGGTGATGAAGAGGGCGGCGCGCATGGACCGGTCCGAGAGACGTCTATCGAACACCTGTCGTAAGTCGCGTCGCTTAATCTTGGGCTAACGTCCTCGCCAAGCGTTCAGAAGTCGACGTTCGATCGCCTCCATAGCCGCGTTCAGGACGACGCCCAGTACAGCCAGAGACGCCAGCGCGGCGAAGACCTTGGCCGTCTGCAGACGATTATAGGCCTCCAGGATCCGCCAGGCGAGGCCCTGAGCGCCGCCGGAACCGGCCACGAACTCGGCCACCACGGCGCCGATGATGGCCAGGCCGGCCGCGACCTTGTGTCCCTCCAGCAGGGCCGGGATGGCCGATGGCAGGCGCAGCCGGATCAGGCGCTGCCAGGGATCGGCGCCATAGAGGTCGAACAGGCGGGCCAGATCCGGATCGACCGCTTTCAGCCCGGTCAAGGCGCCGGAGAAGATCGGGAAGAAAGCCACCACGGCGGCCAGGCCGATCACCGCGCGCTCGGGATGGTCAATGCCGGCCCAGATGGTCACCAGGGGGGCGATGGCCACGAGCGGCGTCACCTGCAGGGTGACCGCGATCGGCCGGACGGCGTCTTCAAGCAGGCTGTTCAGGCTGACCGCCAGCGCCAGGGCGCAGGCGACCAGGCTGGCGATGACCAGGGCCAGCAGGGCGGTCGACAGCGTCGCCCAGGCTGAACCCAGCAGCAGCGGCCAGGACTCGGCGAAGGCGCGGGCGATGGCGCTGGGCGCGGGCAGCAGGTAGGGCGGCACGGCCAGGGCGCGGCAGGCGATCTCCCAGCCGCCCAGCAGGACGGCGATCAGGATCGTGGGGGCGAGGACGCGCTTCACGCCGCGCGCTCCGTCGCTTGCGCCAGCAGGGTCGAGACGGCTTCGGCCGCGGCGCGGAACGCCTCGGTGGTGCGGAAACCGGGCGGACGGACGACAGGGCCGTCGATGGCGATCTCGCCGGCGATGCGGCCGGGGCCGGGGGTCATGACCACGACGCGGCGGGCCATGTAGACGGCCTCCTCGACATTGTGGGTCACGAAGACGACGGCGGGCTTCATTTCGGCCGCCAGGGTCAGGACGTCGTCGGCCAGGGCGCGGCGGGTGATCTCGTCGAGGGCCGCGAAGGGTTCGTCCAGCAGCAGCAGGCGCGGACGGGTCACCAGGGCGCGCGCCAGCGAGGCGCGCATGGCCATGCCGCCGGACAGCTGGGCGGGACGGGCGGCGAGCGCGGCGCCCAGGCCGACCTGATCCAGCGCGCCCTCGGCGGCGGCGCGGGCGGCGGCCTTGTTCATCCCGGCCAATTCCAGCGGCAGGGCGACATTGTCCCGCGCTGACAGCCACGGCGCCAGGGTATGCGACTGGAAGACGACCGAGGTTTCACCCTTGCCGGCGGCGCGGGTCACGGTTCCGCGCGTCGGCGCCTCGAGACCCGCCAGCAGCCGCAGGGCGGTGGATTTTCCGCAGCCGGACGGTCCGACCAGGGCGACGATCTCGCCGGCCGCGAGCGTCAGGTCGAGCGGTCCCAGCGCGCGGCCCCGCGCATAGTCGACCTCGATGGCGGCGAGGCGGGCGACCGGATCGCTCATTGGCCCTTGGGCAGGAACTGCAGGGTGTAGGCCTTCTTGAAGTCCCCATCCTTTGGATAGACGCCCTGCGCGATGGCGTCCTTGAAGAACGTGCTCCACCGTTCGTCGGTCATCAGGCCGATGTCGCCGTCACCATTCTTGGCGCTGATCACGCCGTAGGACCGCATCTTGTCGCGCGCCTGGTCGAGGACGTCCTGGGTCATTTCCGGATTGTCCTTCAGGATGGCCGCGTCGCCCGGCTTGGGATCGCCGTAGAGGTAGGACTTCCAGCCCGCCGCGGTGGCCTCGACGAAGGCCTGCACGGCCGCCGGGTTCCTGGCGATCAGGCTGTCATTGACCAGGGCCATCGAGCCGTAGGCCGGATAGCCGCTGTCGGCCAGCAGGAAGACCTTGGGTTTGACCTTGCCTTCCTTCTCGATGAGGTAGGGTTCGCTGGTCACATAGCCCTGCTGGACCACGCGCTTGTCGGCCAGGAACGGGGCGGTGGAATAGTTGTACTTGCGGACCTGGTCGTCGGTGAAACCGTACCTGGCCTTCAGCCAGGCCCAGTAGCCGGTGATCGAGGCGTCGGACAGCAGGACTGGATGGCCCTTGATGTCGGCGATCGTCTCGACGCCCTGGTCGGGGTGGGCGATCAGCGACCACGGGTCCTTCTGCATGAAGGCCGCCACGGCCTTCACCGGCGCGTTCTCCTTGATCAGGTTCATGACCACGTAGCTGTTGGAGCCCACGCCGACATCGACCGCGCCGGTGGCCAGCAGCTGGGGCACGTTCACCGCCGGGCCGCCCTGGATCAGGGTCACGTCCAGGCCGCGCTTCTTGTATTCGCCGGTCGCCAGGGCCTGGTAGTAGCCGCCCAGCTCCGCCTCGGCCCGCCAGTCGGTAGCCAGCTTCAGCTTGGTCTCGCCGGCCGGAGCGGCCGTCTCCTTGCTGGCTGGCGAACAGGCGGCGAGCAGGGCCATCAGGCCCAGGGCGGCGAAAGCGCGACGCTGCATGGAGTGGGGTCCCCTCGGATTTGAGGAGAAGTTAGAGGCGGTGCGGCTCAGTTCCAAGTCAGAACCCGAACTCCCGTCTCCCCGGCGACAGCCGGGAAGATCGGATTGGCGTTAGGTGTCCAAACCCTGGCGATGGTTCAGCCAGCGCTCGACCTTGGCGTAAAGCACCTCGCGCTGGATCGGCTTGGCGATGTGGTCGACCATGCCGGCGGCGTAGCAGCGCTCGACCTGGCGGGGCAGGGCGTCGGCGCTCATGGCGATGATCGGGGCCTTGCCCGGACGCCCCGGCAGCGCCTTGATCGCCCGCGTCGCCTGCAGTCCGTCCATCTGCGGCATGTGGATGTCCATCAGGATGATGTCGTAGTCGCCGGCCTGGGCGCGCTCGACGGCCTGCTTGCCGTTCTCGGCGACGTCGACCTCGAAGCCGACCATGGTCAGCAGGGCGGCGCCGATCTCCAGATTGATCGGGTGGTCGTCGACGATCAGGATCTTGGCCGCGCCGGGCGTCGAGGTCTTGGGCCGCTCGGGCGCGGCGATCGGCTCGGCGGTTGGGGCCAGGAGCTCGATCCAGAAGCACGAGCCGCGGCCCGGTACGCTGTCGACGCCGATCTTGCCGCCCATCACATCCACGAGCGCCCGGCAGATGGCCAGGCCCAGGCCCGCCCCGCCGTGCAGCCGGCTCATCGAGCTGTCGGCCTGGGAGAAGCGTTGGAACAGCAGCGCCTGCTTGTCCAGGTCGATGCCGACGCCGGTGTCGATGATCTCGAAGCGCAGGCGGTCCTCGAGATCGCCGGGCTCGACGATCAGACGCGCGTCGATGCGGCCTTCGTCGGTGAACTTCACGGCGTTGTTCAGGAGGTTGATCAGCACCTGGCGCAGGCGGTCGGCGTCCAGATCGTGCAGGGCCTTGACCGGATCGATGATCTCCAGGTCCAGGGTCAGGCCCTTGGCGCGGGCCTCGGGGGCCATGATCGCCACGGTGTCGCGCAGCAGGCCGGCGGCCGAGGTCGGCTGGGGCAGGAGCTCGATCTGGCCCGCCTCGACCCGCGAGAAGTCGAGGATGTCATTGACCACGGTGAGCAGGGCCGCGCCGGCGCTGTCGATCAGATTGACTTGCCGGCGGGCGTCGGGCGGCAGGTCGTCGCGCGCGGCCAGCAACTGGGCGAACCCGAGCACGCTGTTCAGCGGCGTGCGGATCTCGTGGCTCATGGTGGCCAGGAACTCGGTCTTGGCCTCGGTGGCGGCCAGCGCGCGGGCTCGGGCGGCGCGGGTTAGCTGCTCGCGGCGCAGCAGCAGCCGCTTGAGCCGGTCCTGCTGGGCCAGGGCCAGACCCGCCGCCAGGCAGGTGTAGAACAGCACCAGGATGAACACCTGGATGGTCCGCGCCTGGGCGATGGGGCCAAGGACGGCGTTGAAGCGCGGGGAGGCGCCGGCCATCGCGATCGGCAGGACAATCACCGCCACGACCAGCGAGGCCATGGCCGCGCCGCGCGCGCCCAGGCGGTAGGCGGCGACGAGGGCGACCGGGAAGATCAGGAACGGCGGCAGGCCCGAAGCCGGATGGGCGCACAGCAGGGTGATCGCGGCGACGCCGAACATCAGGGCCAGATGCTCGCGCCAGGTCCGATGGAACGAGCGACGGTGTTCGGCGTCGATCAGGACCAGGGTCGCCGGCAGGGCGATCGCCAGGCCCAGGGCGCCGCGCAGGAACCCGTCGACCAGGACGCTCCAGAAGGGCTCGCCGAAGGCCAGCGCCAGCAACCCGGCGCACAGAATGGCGAACCCGGCGGCGATCGGGGTGGTGACGGCCGGCAGCATGATCAGCGAGCGCAGGGTGCGGATGCGTGGCGTGCCGCCCCATATCCGCAGGAAGACCGCCTGGACGGCCAGGGCCTCCAGCGTATCGACTCCGGTGTCGAGCGCGGCGCGCGCGAGGCTGTCGCCGACCAGCAGGTCGAAGACAAGGTGGAAGATGACGAAGACCGTGGTCAGGGCCACGCGCCGCGATCCGGCCAGGGTGAGCAAGCCGGCGGCCAGCAGGGCGTTGGCGGGCCAGAAGGCGGCGACGCCCAGGGCGGAGCGGCTCAGATAGTCGCTGAACGCTAGGCTGGCGACGATGGCGACGGAGAGCCCCAGCAACAGCGCCGTCTGCCGTCGTGGTTCCTGCTGGGCCAGCCTGTGCGGCATGCCGTTTCCGTCTCCCCCAATGGACCCCGCGATCGGGCGTCGACGGCCGAACGGGTTCGGAGACAACGCCTGGACGACCGCGCTCCCCGGAAGTGACCGCTAGGCGATCCTGGGGACAACGCCACCATTCAATACGCCCGCCCAGGGGCCGGTTGCCGGCTTATCGCTGGATGTGTCGTTTGGCCGCAGGACGCCTTCGCGACGTCGACACCGTAAGCGATTGTATTCCCAAGATTGAGAGCGAGCGTCGCTGACAATGCATGGGCGCTCCTACAATTCAAGAGGTCGGCGGCGCTCTCGGGGTGGCGCCGCCGTCAGTCCGCGGCGCGACGCGGAACCTGGATCAGCCGGCCAGGTTTTCCTTTTTCTCTTCCAGTTCCAGCCATTCCAGCTCGGCCTGCTCCAGGTCGGCGCGGGCCTTGTCGAGCGCCTTCGTGGCCTTGTCGAAGGCGGCCGGATCACGGCTGTAGAGGTTCGGATCAGCCAGGATCTTCTCGAAGCCGGCGATGATCGCCGGGCTCTTGGCGATCAGGGCTTCGCATTCTTCGAGGCGGCGCTGGTCCTTGAAGGTCAGCTTGCCGGCCTTCTTCGGCGGAGGCGCGGCGGCGACCGCGGCGGCCTTGGTGGTCCGGGCCACCGGCGTGAACGACGAGCCGATGCTGGCCCCACGGGCTCCTTTGAAGAAGTCGGGGCTCTGGTCGATCAGGTCGGTCCAGCCGCCAGGAGTCTCCAGCACCTTGCCGTGACCGTTCATGGCGATGGTCGAGGTGGCCAGGCGATCGATGAAGTCACGGTCGTGGCTGACCAGGATCAACGTTCCGTCGAAGTCGGCCAGCAGGTCCTCCAGCAGGTCCAGCGTGTCCATGTCCAGGTCGTTGGTCGGTTCGTCCAGCACCATCAGGTTGGTGGGATTGGCCAGAGCCCGGGCCAGCAGCAGGCGGTTGCGTTCGCCGCCCGACAGGCTGGTCACCGGCTGGCGCAGCTGGGCCTCGGTGAACAGGAAGTCCTTGGCGTAGCCGGCCACGTGCTTGGGCTGGCCGCGCACCAGGATGGAGTCGCCGCCGCCGGGGGTCAGGAAGTCCCAAAGGGTGATCTTGTCCGACAACGCCATGCGGCCCTGGTCGATGTAGGAAACCTCCAGGTTGGTGCCCAGCTGCACCGTGCCGGCGTCGAGTTCGAGTTCGCCCAGCAGCAGGCGCACCAGGGTGGTCTTGCCGGCGCCGTTGGGACCCACCAGGGCCACGCGGTCACCGCGCATGATACGGGTCGAGAAGTCCTCGACGATCACCCGGTCGCCGAACTTCTTGGTCAGGTGCTTGGCCTCGATCACCCTCTTGCCCGACGTCGCGGCGCTCTCGACGGCCATGTACATCGAGCCGCGCTTATCGCCCTGCAGGTCCTTCTTCTGGGCGCGCAAGTCCATCAGGGCGCGGCGGCGACCTTCGTTGCGGGCCCGGCGCCCCTGGACGCCCCGCGCCAGCCAGGCGTTCTCGCGCTCCAAAACCTTGTTGAGGCGGCGCTCTTCCTCGGCCTCGGCCGCCAGCACCTGCTCGCTCCAGATCTCGAACTCGCCGAAGCCCTTGTCCAGGCGGCGGACCTTGCGGTGCTCCAGCCAGTAGGTGCGCTGGGTGACGCGGTTCAGGAAGGCGCGATCGTGGCTGACGATCAGGGCCGCGCACTTGGAGCTGGCCAGCTCTTCTTCCAGGGTCTGGATCGCGAAGATGTCCAGGTGGTTGGTCGGCTCGTCCAGCAGCAGCACGTCGGGCTGCTCGGCGAACGCCCTGGCCAGCGCGGCGCGGCGCTTCTCGCCGCCCGACAGGCCTTGCGAGCTCTTCTCCGGATCCAGGCCGAAGTCGGCCAGGGCCGCCTGAGCCTCATAGTCCTCGGCGCCGCCGGCGGTGCAGTAGTCCAGCAGGGTGTCGCCGGTGATCTCCGGCTCCTGGCTGACGAAGATGATCTTGGCGCCCGGCTGGACGGAGCGCTCACCGCTGTCGGGTTCGACGCCTTGAGCGGCCAGGATCTTCAGCAGGGTGGACTTGCCCGCGCCGTTACGACCCACCAGGCAGGCGCGCACGCGCGGCTCCAGGGCCAGGTCGACACCGTCGAACAGGGGCTTGGCGCCGTCGGCGAGACGAACGTCCTTGAGGGCGAGAACAGGCGCGCGGGTCGGGGAGGCCATGATCGTTCAATACTAAAGCGGCGGTATGTCGCGGAGGTCTGGGCCCTATAGCAGGCCGCGCGCCGAGGAAACGTCAAAATCGCGGCTCGGTTCGCGTTGATCCAGGCCACGGAACGCGGATCGGCGGGTGCGACAGATTCGCCCGTTAACCGCTCGCCAAGCGGGAGCTTGCTAAGACCTTGGTCCTGAGGAGCGCAAGTACTCGCCTTGACGTGGAACGCGGACAACATTGCTGCTTCTGATGCTCCCGAGCGTCTTGCCCTGGGCGTCGACGGTCTGCGCCGGCCTGTCTGGGTGTTCGACGACGTCCGCAAGCGCAAGGTCTACGCCAACCGCGCCGCGGTCGCGCTGTGGGGCGCGGCCTCGCTGGACGAGCTTCTGGCGCGCGACTTCTCCGACCAGTCCCCCGCCGTGCGCGTGCGCATGGAGAACATCGCCAAGCGCATCGAAGGCGGCGGCGCCGTCGAGGAGCGCTGGACGTTCTATCCGAACGGCCTGCCGGTCACCGTCCAGACCACGATCTCGCGCATCCTCCTGCCGGACGGCTGTAGTGGGCTCCTGTTCGAGGGTTCCAGGGTCGCGCCAGAGGTCGACGAGCATCGCGCCATAGAGGCCCTGCGCCACACCAGCGCTCTGGTCTCGCTGTACGACGCTGACGGCTTTCGTATCTTCGGTAACCCGGCCGCCCAGGCCAGCTATCCACGCGAGAATACCCGTTTCGCCGAGATCTTCGCCAATGGCGACGCCGGCGGCGCGTTGTGGGCCTCGGCCCTGGCCGGCGAGGCGATCGAGGGCGCCTATCGGGTGATCACCGCCCACGGCGAACGTTGGCATGGTCTGGCCGCCCGCCGCACGCCCGATCCGGTCACGGGCGATCCCTGCATCCTGGTCAACGAAACCGATATCACCGAGGAGGTCGAGGCCCAGTCCGCCCTGGCCGAGGCCCGCGAACGGGCCGAGGCCGCCATGGCCGCGCGGCAGGACTTCCTGGCCAATATGAGCCACGAACTGCGCACGCCGCTGACCAGCATCCTGGGCTTTACCGATCTGCTGGACGCCTCAAAGCTGGACGCCGAGCAGCGCCGCCGCCTGGCGCGCATCCGCGACGCGGGGATCGTTCTGCTGGACACCCTGAACGACGTCCTCGACTTCTCGAAGCTGGAGGCCGGCGGGGTCAGTCTGGAACCCCGGCCGTTCGAACTGCGCGCCCTGCTGGGCGCCACGGCGGGCATCTTCGAAGCCCAGGCCGGGACCAAGGGGCTGGACCTCAAGCTCGATGTCGATCCGTCCTGCCCCGCGTGGCTGGAGGGCGACGGTGATCGCCTGCGCCACGTGCTGGTCAACTTCCTGGGCAACGCCGTGAAGTTCACCCGGGTTGGCTCGGTGGTGCTCAGCGCCGCGCGGCGCGAGGGCGCGGCGCCGGGCTTCGCCCGCCTGGAGCTGGCGGTTTCCGACACCGGCGTCGGCGTGCCCGAGGCCATGCTGGACTTCGTTTTCGATCGCTTCGCCCAAGCGGGGCCCGAGGTGTCGCGCAAGTTCGGCGGCACGGGCCTGGGTCTGGCGATCAGCAAGGAGATCGTCGAGCTGATGGGCGGCCAGATTGGCGTCGATAGCGTCGCCGGCCAGGGCGCGCGCTTCTGGTGCGTGCTGGACCTGCCGATCGCCGTCGCACCCGAAAGCCGCGAGCCCGAGGTCCCGGAAGCGCCGTCGCGACCGCTGAACCTATTGGTCGCCGACGACAACGAGGCCAATCGCGAGTTGATCGGCGCGTTGGTCCGCGCCATGGGTCACGCGGTCGACGTCGTCGCCGACGGCTGCGCGGCGGTCGAGGCCGTGGCCTCCGGCGGCTATGACCTCGTGCTGATGGACGTGCAGATGCCGCGCATGGACGGCCTGGCCGCCACCCGGGCGATCCGCGCCATGCCGGGCGAGACGGGCCTGACCCCGATCATCGCCCTGACCGCCAATGTCCTGCCCGAGCAGATCGCCTTCTATCGCGCCAGCGGCATGGACGACCACGTCGGCAAGCCGATCAGCCCCCGCGAGCTGCTGCTGAAGATCGCCCTTTGGGCCGATGGCCGCGGAGAGAAGCCGGCGGATGGGCCGACGCTGGACGGCGCTCGGACCTGACATTGGCCCTCGGACGCGCCGCGATGCGCGCCGGAACCCTCGGCTCGGCGGCGTCGTTCATCGAGCAAGGCGCGGCTAAGGACGTGAAGCGCCCTACCATTCCGAGCAAGGGACTTTGCGCGATGCGATCGATCCTTCTGATGCTGCTGGGGGTTCCGCTCCCCATCATTCTCCTCCTGGCCTTCTGCACCCATCACTTCTGAGCCGGAGGATTGCCGCCATGGCTTACGGAGCCGAACTTTCGACAGCCGATATCGCCGACGAGCACCAGTCGGCCGTCAGCTGGGATGCGATCTTGGCCGGCGCCGCGGCGACGATCGCGCTGCTCTTCGTTCTGGTCTCGTTGGGCGCGGGCCTCGGGCTGAAGATGTCGCCGCGCTGGCCCGCGGGCCTGGAGGCGCGCGATTTCACCCCGGCGATCGGCGCGGTGTTTGTCGCCTGCCAGGTCGCGGCGAGCATGATGGGCGGCTATCTGACCGGGCGTCTGCGCACCAAGTGGCTGCACGTCCATGATCACGAGACCTATTTCCGCGACACGGCCCACGGTCTGCTGGCCTGGGCGGCCAGTATCGTCGGGCTCCTCTTATTGGGCGCGTTGACGGCTCAGGCCCCGGTCGCGCCGGTCGGCGAACTTTCGCCGGTTGAAGTGATCCGGGCCGGGCAGATCGGCGCGCAGATCTCGCTGTTCCTGGGGATCGGCGCCCTGACCAGCGCCTTCGCCGCCAGCGTCGCCGCGACGATCGGCGGCATGCGGCGCGACGACATGCGTAGGCTGCATCGCGCCGCGAAGCCGTAGGGCCTCTGTCGCTGGGCGGGGCGTATGCGCCCTGCTCAAGACGCTCGACCTAGTATCCTGGCGAGGTGACGTTGAAGCTGGCGTTGTTGCCGATGGCGGTCGAGACGCCCGTCACCTGGCGGCCGGAATTGATCGTGGTGCTGGAGCTGGCGCCGATGTCGGCGCTGTTGGTCTGGTTGTTGGTCACCGTCATGCGACCGTTGCACTTCGAGCAGGCGTAGCCGGTCACCGCATTGCCCATCGCCGTGGCGCTGGTCACCGTATCGTAGCCGTCCTGGCCCTCGAAGCTGGCGATCGCCTCGACGCCGCCGCCGGTGTTGGTCTGCAGGTTGTCCAGGATCAGGTCCGCGCCGACATTGTTCACCTGCGAGGAATTGCCGGCGGCGTAGGCGCTCGTCTGGGCCGCGCCGAACAGATACGAGGTCCCCTGCGCCTGGCCGCGCACGTACGAGGTGTTCCATTGATTGGACGTGACGTCCGCCAGAGGGCCCTCGTTCTGGACCGCCAGGTTGTTGCCGGTGGCCGTGGCCGCCGTCGCCGACAGGTAGCTGTTGCCGTAGGCGGTGAACTTGCTGGCCTGGGTGACGTCGGCCGTATTGGCCTGGTCGGTGATGGCGCGGACGGCCGACTGATTGCCGCCGCTGACATTGATGTTGTTGCCGGCGGTGGTCGCGGTGACCGCGCTGGTCCCCGAGACGTAGCCGACCATCGCGCCGCCGTCGGCCAGCACATTGGCCGTTGTCGACTGGCTAATCCGCACCCCGGCCGAGCCGTTGTCCAGATTGACGCCCTGGCTGTTGCCCATGGCCAGGGTCGAGACGGTCAGGTCCTTGGCCGAGGCGTCGGCCGCCTCGACCTGGCCGCGCGCGGTGACCGCGTTGGAATTGACCTGGACGACGCGGGCCGAGACCGTGCCGTTGGACGCGGAGAGGGCGCCGGAATTGCCGACCGCCGTGGTGCGCACCGCCGAGACCGCGCCGGCGTTGGCGCCGACATCCACCACGCCATGGGCGTAGACCTTGCCCTGGTTTTCCTGGGTCGAGTCGGCCGAGGCGTCGGCGTTGGTCACGCCGATCGAGACGCCGTTGGCCTGGGCCGTCGTGCTGGCGGTGACGCCGTCGGACACCGTCTGGACGTTCAGCGTCTGCTCCGAGAACAGCTCGCCGAGATTGATCTGGTTGTTGAGAACCGGGCTCGGCGAGGTCGCCTGGGCGTGGGCGGGTTGGCTAGTAACGACCGCGCTTAGAATCGCGAATATCGGGATCACGCTTAGCGTTCCAGCGAGACGGGTCATCGCGGGTTTGCGCATTGTTCGTTCCCAGGTTGTCATAGGCCGGAGTGAAGGCGCCGGTCTGCCCGACCGTGGCGTCGCCGAACGGGTCGTAGCGCAGGCAGCTTTGCGGGCCGGGCATGCCGTAGAGATTGGCGCTCATCTCGACGGTGGCGCGCTCGATCAGGGCGCGCACCGCCAGCTGCATGGGCTCCAGCGCCCCGCGACCGGCCGAGATGTCGAAGATGTTGCCGTTCAGGAAGTCGAAGATGCCGGCGCTGATCTCGCGGCCGACCACCTGCTTCTGGTACGAGATGACGTCCACCACCTCCAGCGTGCGGGTGTTCACCATCCGCAGGTCCAGCGCGATGTTCATGACGAAGACGCGACGGCGGAAGTTGCCCTTCAGCCCGTCTGTGTCCTTGTCGCCGACATAGGCGTCCACGCCGGCTGAGCGGATATTGTAGTTCAGCTCGGTGATGCCGCCGACCACGTAGAAGTCCGAGCCGGGCACCTGGCCGGCGATGATCTTGCGATAGTCCGCCGGCGCGTCGGGCGCGGGGTTGGGACGGTCCGAGATCAGCTTGTTGTTGGCGTATTTCAGCTCGAACTCCGACACCGAGGTGTCGAAGCGTTCGACCATGGGCATGCCGGCCTTGGCGAAGGCCGAGAAGGCCATCAGCGAAGCGCCCTGCGTCACCTTGCGGCCCGAGCCGTCGGACTCTTCCTTGCCGGTGTAGTCGGCGATGCGGCCGATCGCGATGCGCGGAGCGGCTACGTGATTGGCGCGGGCGTACTGGTTCAGGCAGACCAGGGCGGCCGAATAGTCGGTCGGGTTGGCCGTGACCGGCGCGCTGCCGATCGGCTTGGCGTAGTTGCCGGCCGTCGAGGCCACGGGCACGCCGCCGCAGCCGGCCAGGGCCGTCGCGCCCATCAGGGCCAGGACGAGACCCGTGCGTTTGAAGCTCATTGCGGAGTTCCCGCCTTCACCACATTCGAGCCCGCGGTGACGTTGCCGTTGTTCACCTGGCTGGAATTGACGATGACCGTGTTGTTGTTGCCCTGGGTGATGACCGTCAGGTTGTTGCCGATCGCGGTCGAGCCGGCATAACCGCCCACGCCGCCGACGCCCGAATAGGCGTCCAGCGAGCCGGACGAGCGGCTTGACGAGAACACGCTCTGGTCCGAGCCGGTCAGCATGACGCCGTCGACGATCACCCGGTTGCCGTTGGCGTCGCGGGTCGAATACTCGACCATGCGGTTCTCCTGGCCGGAGCTGCGGCCATAGCCGGCGTTGAACGAGGCCGAGTTGGTCGACATCGACTGCGCCGCGGCGACGCCGCCGAAACCTAGCGTGGGGATGCACAGCGTGAAGACGACGGCGGTGGCCGTCGCGACGCTCATGTTCTTTTTCCGATGCCAGGCCATGAAAGGCTCCGCGAACTGTCGACACGGCGCGGCAAGCAACACCCGTGCCAAAAAGGTACAGATCGACGTGTAGGCCCTAGGTCGAGAAAAAATGGTTAAGCGCGCGCCGGGGCGATGGGCGGTGGTTCGAATCGTCGCGAGACGCCCTAGATAGATGTCATGAGCGAGCAGCGTTCCGAGCCGATCTTCAACGCGCCCTGGCCCGCCCTGCTGGCGGCGGCTTCGATCCTGGTCCCGCACATCCTGTTGTCGCGCGCCAGCGACGCGACCGTCGAGTCCTTGGCCCTGGTCCCGCGGGACTTCTGGAACGGCGTCTGGACGGGGCCCGTGACCATGATGTTCGTGCACGGCGGCTGGGTTCACGCCCTGATGAATAGCGCCTTCGCCCTGGCCTTTGGCGCTCCCGTGGCCCGGCTGCTGGGACTAAACGGCCGGGGAGGGGGAATCTTCTGCCTCTTCTATCTGGTCAGCGGCGCGCTCTCGGGCGTCGGTTACGCGGCCATTCATCCGGACAGCGCCAATGCGGTGATCGGCGCGTCCGGGGCCGTCTCTGCCCTGATGGGCGCGGCCGCCCGGACCATGGACTATGAGGGACGCGTCGGACCGATCCTGGGTCCCCGCGTCATCTCGCTGGGTCTGGGCTGGCTGATCGTCAACCTGGTGATGGCCGTGGCGGGCGGCCTGCTGACCATGGGGAGCGGCGCGGTGGCCTGGGAGGCGCACCTCGTGGGCTTCGTCGTCGGGGTGCTGTTGATCGGTCCGTTCGCACGCTGGGCCGGCGTTAAGCCACGAACGCCCGAAACTGATTGATTGCACGGTCTCTTTGCGAGACCCTTGTTCCTTAAGAACCATAAGGGAGAAGCGCGGTGCTGGTTTCTCAGATCCTGAAAGACAAGGGTGATCTCGTGTTCACGGCCTCCCCACAGGAGACCATCGGCGCGGCGGCCGCCTTGCTTCATACAAGACGTGTCGGGGCCATGGTGGTGGTCGACGGCGAGGAAGCGGTGATCGGAATCCTCTCCGAACGCGACATCGTACGGGCCATCGCCAAGGAAGGCGCCAGCGCGCTGACCAAGCCGATCAGCGCCTGCATGAGCACCAGCGTGGTGTTCGCCCAGCCGGACGAGACGATTGACGCCTTGCTCGAGCGCATGACCGACCGCCGCATCCGCCACCTGCCGGTGGTCAAGGGCGGGCGTCTGGCCGGGATCATCTCGATCGGCGACCTGGTGAAGTACAAGATCAACGAGGCCCAGGCCGAGGCCGAGGGTCTGAAGGCCTATATCGCCGCGGGTTGATACGGCGCGCGACTCTATCGGGCCCTAGCTCGCTACAGGGCGCGTATCCGGCCGCCGGCGCGCGGCCGGATACGCGGCTCCGAGCCTCTGTATGTCGAGCCTCTATATAGAGAGGGGGATCAGCCCTCGATCAGTTCGGCCCCCGCGCCCTGGGCGGCGTCGGCGACGCTGTAGCCTTCCAGCACCGCGGCCGTGGCGTCGCGGGCCCGCAGCAAGGCTTCGCGCAGCGCGCAGGTCGCGAGATCCCGGCAGTCCTCGCAACGGCGGAAGGCGGTGCGGCTGACGCAAGGGGTCAGGGCCAGGGGGCCATCGACCAGGCGGATGATCTCCGCGAAGCTGATTTCCTCGGCCGGACGACCCAGCACATAGCCGCCGAACTTGCCGCGTCGGCTGATCACCAGGCCCTCGCGCGAGAGCGACAGAAGAATGGCTTCCAGGAACTTACGCGGGGCGTCGGCGCGATCGGCCAGTTCGCCGGCGGTCACCTGGGTGTTCGCGCGGGCCAGTTCGATCATCGCGCGCAGGGCGTAGCGGGCCTTCTGGGACAACATGGACGCCGGGGACCTTTTACATGGGAAGCATGGCGGGCGTGTCCGTGCGGGCGCGCTCTATAAGAGTGCTCAGCCTTCTGAGCGAGGCTTGGCCGACGCGCAAGTCTGGATGACGTCGTTCATGCACAGGGAATGGGCGCGTCTGGGGATGAATCCGCGATTCCGTGCTTGCGGGGTCGGGAAGGGGGCTCTAGAAGCCGCCCCTCGCTTCGGGGCCGCGGCCCGCCGGACGAAACCTTGGCCTTTCGGGCTTGCGTTTCTGAAAGCGGATCGTTAAGTTCCGCAGCCTCAATCGAATCTCTTCTGACTTACGGCGCTCCTAAGCGGCGCGCCTCGGTCATCTTTTGCGCTCTGAAGCGGCCCTGGCCTCCAAGAAAACAAAAGTAAAAAGGGCGGTTGACCTGGGAGTTCTGCTTCGCTAGAAGCCGCCCTCCGAGAAATGCTAAGGAGTTCTTCGGGGCTTTTGAGTATTTCGGCCAGTAAGGCTTCGAAGTTTTCTTCGAGAAATAGCTTGACTGGATTTGGTGGTTTCTTTAGAAGCTGCCGGCTCTGCCGAGGATCTCCGGGTTGGTTGGCGGGTTTGTCGGAAAGTTTTGAAAAAAACGATTTGACACGGAATTCGAGGTTCGCTAGATAG